>JBAZJP010000007.1:0-164238 GCA_041651255.1 Sulfuriferula sp.
AGTTGAAGCAGTTGAAGCAGTTGAAGCAGTTGAAGCAGTTGAAGCAGTTGAAGCAGTTGAAGCAGTTGAAGCAGTTGAAGCAGTTGAAGCAGTTGAAGCAGTTGAAGCAGTAGAAGCAGTTGAAGCAGTTGAAGCAGTTGAAGCAGTTGAAGCAGTTGAAGCAGTTGAAGCAGTTGAAGCAGTTGAAGCAGTTGAAGCAGTTGAAGCAGTTGAAGCAGTAGAAGCAGTAGAAGCAGTAGAAGCAGAAACACCTAAATTGGAATCCTTGCGTTTACCTGTAGACGACTCGCAACGAACACATAACCTCACAGATGACATTGATGAGCAATTGCTCCCCATCTTCCTGGAAGAAGCCGCCGACTTAATGCCATCCATTGAAAAATCCGTACGTAACTGGCAAGGCTCTCCCGAAGGCGAAGAACAAGCAAATATTCAGCGACTACTACACACATTAAAAGGTAGCGCCCGTATGACAGGTGCAATGCATCTGGGTGAATTAACACACATTTTTGAAACTGCTGTCATTGATGCAATTAATCACCACAAACTAACACCAGAAACCTTTATTGACTTTGAGGCACAGATAGATCAACTGAGTATTGCTGTAGATAAACTGCGCAATCCACCAGCAGTCAGCGTACCAACCGTTGAAAGCATACCATCTGCAATTATGGTTGCAGAACAAGCGCAATCAACCGTTGCGAAGTCAATTTCGGCAGATATGGATAGCAGTGCACATACACTCCGCGTACGTGCTGACATAGTCGATAGGTTGGTTAATGAAGCAGGCGAAATCAACATTGCGCGTTCACGGATGGAAAGTAGTGTTGCCGGCATTAAAACCCACATCACTGAACTAAACGAAAACGTTGGACGTCTGCGGACACAGCTACGCGAATTAGAAATTCAATCCGAAAGTCAGATGCAATCCACGCTGTCGCACATGCAAAGCGAAGACAGTCAATTTGACCCGCTGGAATTTGACCGGTTCACTCGCTTACAAGAGTTAACCCGCATGATTGCTGAAAGCGTAAACGACGTAGGCAGCGTGCAACAAAACTTGGCATTGGCGCTAAACGAAACAGATTCCGCGATTACCCAACAGGGTCGTCTGGCGAAAGATCTGCAACAGGCCCTGATGCACATTCGTATGGTGCCATTGTCCAGCATATCTGATCGACTCCATCGCACCGTGCGGTTAGCTGCAAAAGATTTAGGTAAAAAAGCCAGTTTGCAACTGATTGGTGAACACGTAGAGTTCGACCGCAGTGTGCTGGATAAAATGGTTGCGCCGCTTGAACACTTGCTCCGCAACTCAGTCGCTCATGGTATCGAATTGCCGCAAGAACGCATCAATGCTGACAAGTCAGAGTATGGTGAAATTGTGCTTTATGCACGCCAGGAAGGCAATGAGGTCGTTATTGCACTTCGCGATGACGGTCGCGGCCTGGACTTACCTGCGATCCGAACAAAAGCTGTCAGTCATGGCCTCATGCATGCCAATGACGAACTCCCTGCAAACGAACTCATGCAGATGATCTTTTCCAGCGGCTTCTCAACAGCTGAATCTGTCACCACTCTGGCTGGTCGTGGAGTCGGGATGGACGTCGTGAAAAACGAAATTAGCCAGCTCGGTGGACGAATCGACATTGCATCAGAAACAGGCAAAGGTGCGCAATTTACGGTTTACTTGCCACTGACACTAGCCGTATCACAGGCAGTACTGGTACACGCAGGAGACCGCCTGTTCGCCATATCCTCATCCATGGTTGAGCAGGTTCAAGAATACAAAACGGCGCAAATTAACGAGCTACTGGAAAAAGGCGTCATTAGTTGGCAGAATCATCAATACGACTTCTACTATTTATCGCACTTGTTAGGCGAAACCCAGGCACAACCAATACAACAACAATACAGTCCTGTGCTACTGCTAAAAAGTGGTAACCAGCGCGCAGCTATCCTGGTTGACAAGCTCATCGGCAACCGAGAATTAGTGATTAAAAATATTGGCCCGCAACTCGCTCGCATACTCGGTATCGCAGGCGCGACCGTGTTAGGTAATGGACAAATTGTACTCATCCTTAACCCGGTACAACTTGCACAGCGCCAGGGACAAACGGTACGTCAGCAAGTCAAGCACACACCAATTGCACTGATGAATAGTGATCAATCCGCAACCAAAACTGTGATGATCGTTGATGACTCGTTAACCGTACGCAAAATCACCAGTCGCATCCTAATGCGTGAGGGTTATGAAGTCACTACCGCAAAAGATGGTCTGGATGCATTGCAGTTGCTGCAAACGGCAAAGCCAGATGTCATGCTGCTGGATATCGAAATGCCACGTATGGATGGATTTGAGCTAACCAAGGTCATGCGCGCAGATAGCAAAATGGCACAGATCCCTATTATCATGATCACATCACGTACGGCCGATAAGCACCGCGATCATGCAATGAGCCTGGGCGTGAATGCGTATATGGGTAAACCATTCCAAGAGGATGAGCTACTGGCAAAAATAGCGGAATTAGCCAATACCAGCTGCGAAATTTAGTATTATCTGCCAACAATAAAAAACCCGCTGTAGCGGGTTTTTTATTGTTGGCTTATTGTAACAAATCAATTCGTCGACCAGTTCACCACACCAGTATATGCACTGAGCAAGACCAGTATGCCGAATATAATACGATACCAGGCAAATCCGACGAAGGTATGGTTGGAAACAAACTTGAGCAAGGCAGCAACAGCCAGATAGGCACTGATGAATGCCGCAACAAAACCTATGACAAAAAGTGGTACATCGTTGACCGATAATAGAGCCCAGTTTTTATACAAGTCATAAACAGTTGCCGCAAACATGGTAGGAATGGCGAGGAAAAACGAAAATGCCGTTGCTGCACTACGATTCATACCAAACATCATGCCACCAATAATCGTCGCGCCTGAGCGCGACACGCCTGGAAACATGGCGACCGATTGCGCAAAACCAACTTTCAGTGCGTCCTGCCAGCTCATCTCCTCTATCGTGTGTACGCGTGGCGTAAAAGCCCGTTTCTCAACCCACAAAATAATCACTCCACCCACAATCAGCGCCATTGCTACAGTATAGGGATTAAACAAATAGGTTTTGATGACATCATGAAACAGCAAGCCAAGCACTACGGCAGGCATGAATGCTACCAATACATTGCTGGCAAAACGCCATGCAGTCGGATCACGTGTCACCAGCCCTCGTGTTACCACACCCAGTTTGGCGCGAAACTCCCAAACTACCGCCAGAATCGCGCCCAGCTGAATCACGATCTCGAATACCTTGCCGCGCGCATCACTGAAACCACCGAGCAGGTTGCCCATAATAATCAAATGACCAGTACTGGAAATCGGCAAGAACTCAGTCAACCCTTCAACTAAACCCAGAATCAAGGCTTTTAACGCTAATACGATGTCCATATTGCCCACTTGTAATAATTGTTTATAAAAGAACCATGTTAACAGCACTGCATGACAGTTTACTTAAAACATAAAAAATGCGACCAGCACCAAAGCGCTGGTCGCACTTAAAAATCAAGCAAAACTTATGCCTTGCTATAAATCTCAGCACCTTGCTTTACAAACTCGATGGCTTTAACTTCCATCCCTTTAGTCAACGCCGCCTGCTCAGTCAAACCCTGTGCCAAGGCGTAATCACGCACGTCTTGAGTAATCTTCATAGAACAGAAATGAGGACCACACATCGAGCAGAAATGCGCTACTTTGGCTGAATCTTTAGGCAAAGTTTCATCATGGAATTCACGGGCTTTATCTGGATCCAGGCCAAGATTGAATTGATCTTCCCAACGGAACTCAAAACGTGCCTTAGACAGTGCATTATCACGTATCTGTGCACCAGGATGACCCTTAGCCAAGTCAGCCGCATGCGCAGCCACCTTGTATGCCATGATGCCGTCTTTAACGTCGTTTTTATCAGGCAAGCCCAGATGCTCTTTCGGCGTGACATAACACAGCATCGCCGTGCCGTACCAACCTATCTGTGCCGCACCAATCGCGCTAGTGATGTGATCGTAGCCTGGTGCGATATCGGTAGTCAACGGTCCCAGTGTGTAGAACGGTGCTTCATCACACCAGTCCAGCTGCAAATCCATGTTCTCTTTAATCAACTGCATAGGCACGTGACCAGGCCCTTCTATCATCACCTGGCAATCATGCTTCCACGCTACCTGAGTCAACTCACCCAAGGTCTTCAATTCTGCTAATTGCGCATCGTCATTGGCGTCATAAATTGAACCTGGACGCAAGCCGTCACCCAAACTAAAGCTGACGTCATAGGCTTTCATGATTTCGCAGATATCTTCAAAATGGGTGTAGAGGAAACTCTCCTGATGGTGTGCCAGACACCATTTCGCCATAATCGAACCGCCGCGCGAAACAATACCTGTCATGCGGTTCGCCGTCAGCGGCACATGCGCCAGGCGTATGCCTGCATGGATAGTGAAATAATCCACGCCTTGTTCGGCTTGCTCAATCAAGGTGTCACGGAACATTTCCCAAGTCAGGTCTTCTGCCTTGCCATTAACCTTTTCCAGCGCCTGGTAGATAGGCACAGTACCGATAGGCACAGGGGAATTACGGATAATCCACTCACGGGTTTCGTGGATGTTTTTACCCGTCGATAAATCCATTACCGTATCACCACCCCAACGTATCGCCCAGGTCATTTTTTCGACCTCTTCCTGTATCGACGAACCCAACGCGGAGTTACCAATATTCGCGTTAATTTTCACCAGGAAATTACGCCCGATGATCATAGGCTCGATTTCTGGGTGGTTAATGTTGGCAGGAATAATCGCCCGACCACGTGCGATTTCTTCGCGCACGAATTCAGCCGTCATCGTGTCCGGCAATGCCGCACCATATGAATGGCCACGGTGCTGACGTCCCATCAATTCAAACATTTTTTGCCCGGTAGGACCAGACGTCTTGAGTGACTCCAAATACTCTTCACGACGCATATTCTCACGAATAGCCACATACTCCATCTCAGGTGTGATGATACCCTGACGTGCATAGTGCATCTGCGTCACATTCTTGCCAGCAATTGCCTTGCGCGGCTGGCGCACCAGACCTGGAAAACGCATAGATTGCAGTTCAGGGTTGTGTAAACGTTCATTACCGAATTCTGAGCTCAAGCCCGTTAACACTTCAGTATCGCCACGACCTTCTATCCATGGCGTGCGCACACCAGCCAAACCTTCACGGATATCAATGCTTACTGCAGGGTCAGAATAAGGACCTGAGCAGTCATAAACATAAATCGGTGGATTAGGCTCAGCGCCATACGAGGCAGAAGTATCAGATTGACTGATTTCACGCATAGGCACTTGTATATCTGCGCGCGAACCTTGCACGTAAATTTTACGTGAATTCGGCAACGGCTTAATTGCGGCCTCATCAACATGGGCATTCGCGGCGAGAAATTCTGGATTGGCGTTCATTTGGTGTCCTCAAGCAATAAAAAAGCGTAAGGAGCAGGTGAATGCTTCCCTACGACGGCATGACCCGTATCAGGTTCGAAGGGTGTATCTCACTTCATTTTTTCAATGAAGACCCCTAGCAGAGGTGTTAAATTATAGGAAATATGGAATAATCGCAAGATATTAGTGAGATAGGTGTCAAAATGAATATTGAACAAGTCCGTTTTAACATGATAGAGCAGCAAATTCGTCCTTGGGATGTGCTCAACCAAACCGTACTCGACCTGCTAGTTCAGGTCAAACGTGAAGATTTCGTCCCTGCACAATACAGCACACTCGCCTTCGTCGATATGGAAATCCCATTAGGCCATGATGAAGTCATGATGTCACCTAAACTCGAAGCGCGCATTTTGCAGGAAGTCGCCGTGCAACCGACCGACACAGTACTGGAAATCGGCACAGGCAGCGGCTACCTCACCGCCCTGCTTTCCCACCTGGCCAAACGTGTTTACAGCGTCGATATCATTTCCGACTTCAAAATGCAGGCACACGCCAAACTTGCTGCACATGGCATTAAAAATGTGAACCTGGAAACTGGCGATGCGGCCAAAGGCTGGTCTAAACACGGCAAATACGACGTGATCATCGTCACCGGCTCGCTGCCTGTATTGCCTGAAGCCATGTTAAAAGACCTCAACATCGGTGGCCGTTTATTCGCCATTACCGGTGATGCGCCCGCCATGTCCGCGCAACTCATCACCTGCATGGGTGAAGGTTCATATAACACTGTCACCCTGTTTGAAACCAACATCAAGCCATTGAAGAACGCATTACAACCTGAGCGTTTCGTATTTTAGTGCGACAACTCAGCGCACCTCAATTACACGCCTGGCTAGCCGACCCCTCACGCACACCACCACTCCTGCTCGATGTGCGTGAGCCCTGGGAATATCAGATTGCGCACTTAAACAATGCGCAGCTCATGCCCATGAACACCGTATCTGAACAAATGCAGATACTGGATAAGCAAGCCCCTGTCGTAGTCATCTGTCATCATGGCGTACGCAGCATGCATGTCGCCAGACTATTAGAGCACCATCAATTTACTGACCTTTACAATCTCAGCGGTGGCATAGATGCCTGGGCGCATAGTGTGGATCTGGAAATGGCAGTTTACTGAATCCGGATTAATTGCATCAAGCGTGCCGTCGCTCCCTGGTGTGCTGCGCTATAAGTCAATGCAGCAGTGCGCATAGTTTGTCTTAATGCCGCATCAGCCAATAATTTAGCCACAGCTTGCGTTAACGCAGGCACATCATTTACCTGCAATGCAGCACCACTGGCAACAGCGGTACGCGCAACTTCAGCAAAATTCCACATGGATGGTCCAAATATCACAGGGCAACCGACTGCCGCAGCCTCTATAGGATTCTGTCCGCCTAATGGCAACAGGCTGCCACCGATGTAGGCAACATCAGCCAGCGCATAATAAGCAAACAATTCACCCATGCTGTCTGCCAGCCAGACTTGCGTATCAGTTGTGACAGGCTCATTACTGCTGCGCCGCTGATAACGCAGCTGACGCTGTTGCAGTAATGCTGCGACCTCGTCAAAGCGTTGCGGATGACGCGGGACGATGACGAGTAAGGGCTTCTCAGCCAAGGCTTGCCAGGCGTCCAGTATCAGCGACTCTTCTCCTGCCCGCGTGCTTGCTGCCACCCACACCAATTTTTCCCCGATTTGCCTGCGCCATTGCTGCCCCAGCGCCATCAGTTCAGCAGGCGGTGCGTTATCGAACTTCAAATTTCCCATCACACTCACCGCCTCTCCACCCAATTGCCGCAAACGTACGGCGTCATCTTCGGTTTGTGCGGCGATGTGAGTAAGTTGAATCAAGGTATCAGGAATGAGGCTGCCCAGCTTGGCATACCGCCGCGCAGAACGTACCGACAAACGCGCATTGATCAACATCACCGGAATTTTATGTTGATGGCTGATGGCGATTAAATTCGGCCAGATTTCAGTTTCCATGAGCAAGCCCAAATGCGGCTGAAAATGGCGTATAAACCGCCGCACTGCAAACGGAAAATCATAAGGCAAATAAACTCGCCACACACGCTCACCAAACAGGCCATCACTGGTTTCACGCCCGGTTGGGGTGGTATGGGTGAGCAAAATCTGAGTATGCGGGTACGCCGCCAACAAAGCCTCGACTAACGGCTTGGCTGCGCGAGTTTCCCCCACCGATACCGCATGTAACCAGATGACAGGACGCGTTACTTGCTGAGTATAAAAACCAAAACGTTCAGCAACATGCTGCAAATAACCGCGCTGCTTGCGCCCACGCCATAGCAGATGGATGAGCGTGTACGGCAGCAGCAACCAGATCAACAAGTTATAAAGCCATCTCGCTATCATAGACGCCGCGTTTGATCGCCTTGCGTAAAGCCCAATAACGACATCTCCACATCCCGCGTCCAGGCCATTACTTTGAACAACTCACCCATTTCAGCCGGGCTCATAAGTTTTTGCACCGCCGCAACTTGCGGCACATAGGCAACAACATCATCAGCTGAAGTGAGTGCTAACAAATCGGTAATCCCACAGTTGATCAGAAATTGCGCCTGACTGGTGTAGCCTGCCAACTGCAAACCCGCCTCTATGCCAGCCACACCCATAGCGGTGAAATCAACATGGGCGGTGATATCCTGCAAACCTGGTAAATAAAATGGATCTGCATGGGCGTGCTGCCGATAATGGCACATCAGCGTGCCCTGATTGCGCTGCGGATGGTAATACTCACCCTCGCCAAAACCATAATCTATCATCACTATCGCGCCGCGTTGCAAACATCGCGCCAGGCTGCTGATGAAACCTTGCGCGCTTAAATTGATTTCAGTGAGGTAATCGGCTTCTAACGCCAGCGCAGTTACGGTATCGAATAACGCGCCCGTTGTGAGTGGCTGGTCTTGCCAGATAAATTGCTGATTTTGACTCACTACGCCACGCTCAAACAGGCCTTGCTGCGTTTGGTGGATAATGTGTACCGGCATTGCATCCAGCACCTCGTTACCAATAATGCAACCAGTAAAAGCAACAGGAAGTTCACTCAACCACACCACTTTATTTAACCAGTCTGGCAGCTCCTTGGTGACCAACTGCTGCTGTCGCTCACGTAAGTCTGCACTCACTTCCAGGATATAATAGTGATCGGGAGCGCACTCCAGCCGCATCAGCTCCGTCAGGACGTCGCATGCCAAACGCCCGCTGCCTGCCCCCACCTCAAGCACATCACCGCCAGTCACCCGCAAAATCTGTGCAACTTGTTGTGCAAGACTGCGTCCAAACAGGGGTGAGATTTCAGGTGCGGTAATAAAATCGCCAGCCGCGCCTAATTTCGCTGCACCGGCACTGTAGTAGCCCAGGCCGGGTGCGTACAAGGCCAATTCCATATAGCGTGCAAACGATATCCAGCCGTGCGCTTGAATTTCTTCGGTTATTACTTGCACCAGCTGTTGGCTAATGGATAATGCTTCAGGCGTAGGCGTGGGTAATGACATAAACTCGGTGTAAGACAGTAAAAGTGCAAGGATAAAGGAAATCTCATGGATGGCAAAACGATATTAATAACAGGTGGCGCAAAACGGGTAGGGGCAGCGATATGCCGACGCTTGCACGCTGCGGGTGCCAACCTGGTCATTCATTATCATCAATCAGCCACAGACGCACGCGCACTTCAGGCCGAGTTAAATAGCTTACGTGCTGGATCAGCCATGCTCATCCAGGCCGATTTGCTCGACTGCACCAGTTTTGCCAATATCATCAGCACCACGATTAACCATTATGGCCGGCTGGATGCGCTGGTGAACAACGCCTCCAGCTTCTTTGCCACGCCTATCGGCAGCATTAACGAAGACAGCTGGCTGAACCTGATCGGCACTAACTTAAAAGCACCGTTGTTCCTCGCCCAAGCCGCCGCAGCAGAACTGCGTCGCCAGAACGGTTGCATCGTCAACATCAGCGACATCCATGCCGAACGCCCGATGAAAAGCTATGTAGTTTATAGTATTGCAAAAGCGGGACTGGACGGCCTCACCAAATCCCTGGCCCGCGAACTAGGTCCTGAAGTCCGTGTCAATGGCATCGCACCCGGCCCTATTTTATGGCCAGAAGACAACGACCAAATCGACGAAGTGTCGCGGCAACGCATCATATCCCACACCATACTCAAACAAGCGGGCAATCCTGATGACATCGCACAGGCGGTGCATTACCTGGTAGCGAATGCCCCTTATGTCACGGGACAAGTGATTAACGTGGATGGTGGGCGTAGCGTGAAGCTGTGAGGCAGCACTGACACAAAAAAAGCTGACCCGTTTTCACGGATCAGCTTCGAGACTAAGGTCAGATTTTAACGCTTGATTGGGGAAATTTTGGTACCTTCGATACTGATACCCGCCATGAGTCCCTGTTGGTCAAAGATATATGCGTAAGCATCTTTCTTCAAGGTCGATGTTGAAAGATTTTTAGCAACACCCTCATCTACCACAACCACTGTTGGGCCAACACCAATTTCCCAACCCTTGGTCTTATGCAGGTATTTTACGGCTTTGTCGGTCATGAGAAACAGCACGTAGCCATATGATTGCGCGCCAGCCTGCAAGCCCCAGGAAGCAGAAACAGAGTTGTAATAACCGCTCACGCCTGTCCCCTTGTACAATACACCTTCGCCATAACTGCCGCCGAACACCAGTCCAGCTTTGACAATATTCGGGAACACCAGTGTTGCTTTAGCTCTCTTCGAAATATCTGCCGCAAGAGGATGAGCCTTGTACAGATTGTTCAATGCTTGATTAGCATCATTGTTCAGGTCTTCAGCAGTTGCTGCATTTGCAACGCTGCTCATTGTACCCAGAGTGAAAGTTGTGGCTGCAACGAGAAGCAGATTAGTAAAACCGCGACGTGTAATCATGATGAATCTCCTAATATAACAAATGGTCACCTTCGACCTTATTGGCACAATGCCTAGCTGTTTCAAAAAACAGCTGCTTCGGCCATTGCGCCGACCGAAGCAATCACACTTGAAACACCCAGTGTCTCTCCTGCTAAGGGAACAGATTGCGCCTGTCAACGACATACATCTGTTCGGAACCGAACATAACAAATTTGTTTTTAGTAAATTTCAGCACTACGCGCCGGCAATGGAGTAGCGTCTTTCCACATTACAGGCAGTCTTTAACCGTTTTCAGACACTTATTCAACAAGTTTTAATTTACTTGCAGACGGTTATCAACCTCTTTAACACCTGTAACAGCCTGTGCAAGTAATTTAGCTTTATCACTATTAGTCAGAGAATTGACAGAACCGCTGAGTGTGACTACACCTTTTACAGTATCGACACTGATTTGCAGTGTTTTGAGACCAGGCTCAGCGAAAATAGCCGCTTTAACTTTAGTGGTAATGGTTGCATCATCGATGGCGACAGCTGTTTTTTCGCCCTCCACATCCATTTTTTCATTTAATTTACTGGCCGTTTCCTCTATTTTTTTGCCAGCCGTGTTTGCAGCCTGATCCATCTGCTTACCTGCGGTTTCTGCTGGCCCAGGCTTATCGCAAGCACTGAGACCAAAGATCAATGCGACAGAAATACCCGCTAATTTCAAACTGTGCGAAACGTGCATAATCTTTATCCTTGTACAAACAATGAAATTAATGCAAAAAATATCAAATTGATCACTGGTATTACAGGTTATGACTGAAGTGGATCTGTTATTTTTTGCTCAGGCTGCATCCGGATGAGTAATGTTACCAACAATTTCACTGACATTTCTGCCTATACCGCGGTAGCCAGTAAAGCGACCCGACACATTAAAAATCGGCTCTCCGCTCACTTGAAAATACTGATATGCGCCACTGGTACTCAGTCGACGGCAAATCAGGTCAATAAAAGGGCGACGTGCGGCGATATTTTCTTTCAGCTCCGTGAGTTCGCTCTCATTCCATTGCGTCAGCTTGGTTTTCTGGGATTCACCAAGTATGGTATCGACGGGTGCGCCAAGTATTTCCAGCACGGCACCATGTATTTTGGTGAAATGCCCGAACTCATCCTGCTCCCAATACCAGTCTGATGACAGCTCAGTCAAACAGCGAAAACGTGCTTCACTTTCACGCAATTCGACAGTACGCGCCAACACTGTCTGCTCCAGCATCTGGTTCTGCTGCGCCAGCTGTTTATACAGCAACCGCACTTCCAGCATATTATGTATGCGCGTCTTAACTTCCACCAGATCAAACGGCTTGGCTACAAAATCTCTTGCGCCTGTGGTCAGCGCCCGCAACTTATGACTAGGTTGGGCAGTAATGACAAGTATGGGTACATAGCTGTCAATATCAATTCTTTTCAGCTCTTCCATTACCTGAAAACCATCCATCCCGGGCATTTGCAAATCAAGTAATATCAAATCGTAATGATTATAATCATGCAGTACCGCAACAGCGTATGGATCCATGGTCGAGGTAACACTAAGGTAACCCGCTTCACACAGCATTTGTTCCAAAAGTTCCACATTGGCTAACTGATCATCTACGATCAGAATATTGGCGTTCAGAATATCAGCAATATTAATCATCAAAATATGTCCTAGTGGATAGCATGTTCAAATCCCGCCTCTGCAAATTCCAAGGCCAGATCAAGCGTCTCCATGAATTCACCAACCTTGATCGGCTTGGTAAGATAACGGAAGAATCCGGCATTCAAGCCTTTCTGGATATCATGTGGCATGGCATTGGCACTGATGGCTAGGACTGGGATATGTGCCGTGACAGGATCTTCACGCAACATTTTTAGCGCCTGAATACCACTGATACCGGGCAGGTTGATATCCATCAAAATCACGTCTGGCTGATGGATACGCGCCAACATGATACCGCGTGTGCCATCCCCGGCACTCAACAGACGCATATTGGAACGACGTGCTACCAGCTGTTCAACTAGCTGCATATTGGCTTTATTGTCTTCTATATACAACAGGGTGCGCAATCTGGCGCCATGAGGCATCTGAATTTGTAACAGATCTAGCGGATAGTCTGTACCGGGGATCAGACCCAACGGTGATGCTACTTTCAGTTCTATCCAGAATACACTACCTACGCCGACAGTACTTTCCACGCCAAGCTCACCTTCCATTAACTCGATCAGCCGCTTGCTCACGACCAGGCCAATACCGGTACCCTCTTCGACACCCGCCTCCTGCCCAAGACGATTAAATGGCTGAAACAGTTGCGCGAGCTTGTCTGCTGACAGCCCCTCGCCGGTATCGCGCACACTGATGCGTATGCGTTCCTGTGAGTTCACACAGCATGTCACCTCGACCATTCCGCCTGACGAATTGTATTTGATTGCATTGGTCAGCAGATTGACGATTACCTGTTTTGCCCGCGTACGATCTGCATAGGCAAAATACGCATTATCGAATTGAGGAAAACTCATATGGATACCGCTTTTTTGTGCCTGCGGCTCTATCATCGCCTGGCAATCAAGCAGCACTTCGGACAGCGAAATAGGTTCCAGTGATAGCGACAGCTTGCCCGACTCGATCAGGGCAAGATCAAGAATTTCATTGATCAGCTCCAATAAATACCACCCCGCCTGTAGTATCTGATTGATACTGGCTTTTTGGCTGGGCGTCGGTAACGGTGTTCCTGACTCCATTAACTGAGCGAAGCCCAGAATTGCATTGAGCGGTGAGCGCAACTCATGACTCATGCTGGACAGAAACTCGGATTTTGCCAGATTAGCCTTTTCCGCTGCGGCTTTCGCATAGGTCAGCTCCGTCTCGATCTGCTTGCGTACGGAATTATCAGCGCCGATCAGCAAGTAACCAATGATGTCATCATAGTCGTCGCGTAACGCAGTGATCGACACTATGGCTGGGAAGCGACTGCCATCCTTACAGATATAGGTCAGATCATAACTGTCTTCGATGCCGCGTGAAGCCTTGTACGCCAGCGCTTCGAAGCCAGGTGTGATAGTGGTAGACAACTCTTTGCTCAACGCCTGCGCGCGCGCCATGACTTCCTGTGGATCATGAATATCGCTAGGATTGATTTTATTGACCACTTCAGCGGCCATATAACCCAGCATGCGTTCAGCGCCGATATTGAATAACTGGATGATGCCCTTTTCGTCCGTGGCAATAATCGAGAAATTGGCGCTATTGAGAATCGCATTCTGCAAAGCACCTGTTTTCAGCAAAGCTTCCTGTCGCCGAACTTCTATAGTGCCTTCTATTGCACTATCTGCTGAATTGTAAATGTCGAAATCGCGACTTTTTATGGACATGGGATACCTGTGTTAATGCACTAGACGGATCAAATAATTCACGCTGTCGCATATGCCAACTGCGCATACCATTACCTGACGACACCAGCGGAATACATCAAACCTGAGAATAAAACTTAAAAAAACGATGGCTAAATTATGAATTTCTTGCTATTCACGGTCTGTGCGCAAACGCACAGACCGGCCGGGAACTATGTATTACATGAAACAGCATTCAAGCCTGATCATGAATAACAGCAACTAACCCCTAGCGATTTCGTACATCACACAACAATCGAGTGAATTCCTTTTTAACTACAATGTAGCACTCACATACACGTGACTCTAATCCCGATCGATCCAATACCGTAATGTGACCACGGCGGTAACTAATGCACCCAGATCGTTGCAAATGTCCTGCGGCCTCGGTAATACCTTCGCGGCGTACCCCTATCATGCTGGCTATCAATTCCTGCGTCATCGTCAACTCACTGCCAGGCAATCGATCAAGCGTTAACAATAGCCAACGACACAATTGCTGCTCTACTGAGTGATGTCGATTACAGACTGCAGTTTGCGATATCTGAGTAATAAGCGCCTGCGTGTAACGCAGCATCAATCGCATCATTAACCCAGCACCGTTGAACTCCTCCACTATTAATGGCGCTGGCACTCGATAACCGTAGCCGCCAGTCTGAACAACAGCCCGACTGGGTGTGGTATTGCCGCCCATGAACAGTGAAATACCCAGCATGCCTTCATTACCTACGCCTGCAATTTCAGAGGATGCGCCATTTTCCATCACATACTGCATGGATACGATAGCGGTCGTCGGAAAATAAACATACTGCAACTTACCACCAGACTCATATAAAACATCACCCAGTGGCATGGCAGTTAATTTCAAATGAGAGGTAATACGCTCGAATTCAGCCGTAGACAACGCGGCAAGGAGATGATTTTGATTGGGATTGTCCACGTAATTTACCGAAAAACCATCTTAATAACGTGAGCTTAATGCTGACAGCATACACGCATATGTTTTAAATAGTATAAGCATCTTGCTTATCGACGGCTGTTATTCACCCAGAACTTCCGCCACGGGCTGCAACTGCTCCACATGCTGGGATATGACTTTGATAATGACGATGATCGGTATACCAAGCAACATCCCCCATATCCCCCATAACCAGGCCCAGAACAACAGAGAGATGAATACAGCAGCGGCATTCATTTTGGCAATTCTGCCTGTCACCCAGGTTGTTACAAAGGTGCCGACAAACGTAGCGATCGCCAGGGAAGCGCCAGCCACCAACAATGCCACCGACCACGAATCGAACTGTAAGTAAGCAACCATCCCAGTAGCGACTGCGGTAAACATTGGGCCGATGTAGGGAATTGTATGCAACAGACCTGCCGTCACTGCCCATCCTCCCGCATTATCCAGACCTATCCAGCGGAATGCAATCCAGCTCAGCGCACCTAACAGCATATTGGTCACCAACAGCATGAACATATATTTCTGGATCGAATTGTTGATGTCACTAAGTATGTTGATGGTGATTTTCTTCCTCGACAGCGACGGCCCGGTAAGCCGTACCAATTTGCGCTTGAACGTATCACCACTCGCAAGCAGAAAAAAAGCCAGAAAAATCACCATCGTCGCCTGACTGATAAAGCCTAATGCACTCACCGAACCAGCCCACACCATATCACCCAGCTTGAATCCAGGCTTATCAATGACTATGTGCGTAACTCGCTGCTTGTGCGTAAGTGGAGCAGCCGTTATCTGACTCCCGGCTTGTTCCATTTCACCCACAGCTGTCTGCATTCTCTGCAGACTACCGCCTGGATCATCCCGCATATTGACCAGACTGGCAGATAATTTGCTGGCAGCCTGAGGCAATTGCATGAAAATAGTCTGCATCTGCCCACGCAATGCATAGGCACCCAGCGCGAATGCGCATACAAACGCCACTATCACCATACTGGTACCCAGTATGCGCGGTATTTTAATGCGCTCCAGCAGTATGACGAGGGGATTCAGCGTGTAAGTCAGGAAAATACCAAGCAACAACGGTACAAAAAACGTTTGCATCCAGTCCAGCGCAAAAATCACTGCGACTCCGGCCAGTATACCGAGCGCCAGACCTCTCGCATCAACGGGTACGTGCACGACGAAGGTATGGGCACCCTCCCCCGCGCCTGAGCCTGAGGCTGGGGCTATTGTGCCCGCATCATTATCCGATTTTATATTCATTTCAGCGCCCCTACTTATCGCGTAGTTTGCGCAGAACTTTCCAGGCTATCCAGCCACGTCCCAGCCAAACGCCAAGGTGGCCAGGTCGGAATGCCGCCAGTACCAAGCCACCACCGACCAACCAAAATGGATGATGCTTAAGATAACGCAGCACCGCCAGACCTTGATCGACTCGCGCCAGCGGTGCATGCCATGGCGCTATGGTGTACCCTAGCGCCACACGTTGCGATGCCGCCCGTGCCACCAGATGGTTCCTGCGCTCGATAAGCAATATTAGTTTCTTACTCATAACCTGCCAATCAATTCCTGCCTATCTTTAGATAATTCCGCCAAGCTGGTTGCAAATAATCTGGGTTTATTTTTTACTTTATGCTTGAGGAGTCCCGATGCAACTACCCCAGTCACCAGAAAACATCCAGCAAGCACACCCAGCACCAGCAGGCGGTGCGTGTCCCAGAATACAACCACAAGCAGCACACTTGCCAGCACAACACCTACTCCCAGGCAAAACAGGGCGATAAGTGTCAATACCAGCAGTGACATCACATGTTCCCGATCTTCTTCCAAGTCAGTAGACAGAAGGTCGAGTCGGGTGTGTGCAATGGCCACCAAAGTGGATGCCAGCGTGGTCAGCGAGGCTAACAGCCCTTTATGTTCCCCTGTTACGGTGTCAGTCATGGGGCAGGATTTAACGACGGCCGATAAGTAAACCTATCACTACGCCAACGCCAGCAGCTGCGCCGATGGCTTTCCATGGGTTTTCATGGACGTAGGCGTCGGTAGCTTTGGCTGCCGCTTTGGTTCTGGCGACCAGAGCTTCCTGTGCTTCCATCATGCGGGCTTTGGCAATCTTGAGGGATTCCTCGGCCTTGGTGCGTATTTCTGTCAGCTTTTCGCCACCCTGGCCTGCAGTCGCTTTAAGCAGTGCTTCAGCATCTTCTATAACAACCTTGAAATCAGCAATCAGTTGTTGTTTGCTGACTTGCTCTGATAATGCGTCCAAACCTTGTTGAGTTGTACGTTCAATTGCATTCATGGTGTGCTCCTAATCTGGTGATGGGGTTAATCGCTAAAGTACCCAGCCAGCTGCACTTGTGCATTGCTGGCTGGGAGATGTGTTACTTGCGTACAAATAACAGAACCATGCCAGCCACAAGTGCGCCGACACCAGCCCAGACCGGGATATTTACGGTTTCTGTGCTTTTGACTGACAGCTCTATCGGACCCAGCTTGGCCTGTTGTGTATCTTTGGTATAAGTGAAACTGCCATATGCCAATCCGAGGGCACCTGCCACAATCAGTACGATTGCCAACATTCTGACTGCATTCATTTCATCATCTCCTATTATTAAACGAGGTAACTGGAAAACAATCGATTCAGACTCTATCCAGTGCGTGACCAGTTCGTTTATCAGCTACCCCGCAGTTTTAAAACATTTCAGCTTGCTACAGGCGTCGCCCTTGTATGACGCGGATCAGTATCACAACAATTGCGATAACCAGAAGTACGTGGATAAATCCACCCAGGGTGTACGCGGTGACCAAACCAAGCAACCACAGGATGAGTAAGATAATTGCAATAGTCTCAAGCATGTTTAGCACTCCCCATTAAGTTAAGTCTAAGGTTGAATAATCCGCCTGTTGCCAATTCCGCTCTGTACGCTACCGTACATAACGAGCAGAATCTTAAAATTACAATCTGCCCAAAAGTAACAATATGATCAGGATGAGCAATATCAACCCGACACCGCCACTAGGTCCATAACCCCAATTACGGCTATGTGGCCAGGTAGGAAATGCACCAACCAACATCAGTATTACGATAATCAATAAAATCAGTCCCATATCCAGCTCCTCGGGTTATGCCAGCAATTCATTGCCTGGGCAATAGTGCCCAGGCATCAGTTAACTTATCGTGATATAACGTGACCATGGTCATCAGAAAGGATGATTTCCACGCGACGATTCAGCTGGCGATGAGCCGCATTGTCGTTACCAGCAACCGGGTATGATTCACCATAACCATGCGTAGCAATGCGGTCACTATTAACCCCCATATCTAACAAGGCTGTGCGCACTGCATTCGCACGTCGCTCTGAGAGCATCTGGTTATGGCTGTCACTACCTGTGCTATCTGTATAGCCTTCAACCAATATCTTGCGTTGTGGATACTGCTTCAGAAAATCAGCCAGTTTTTGTGCACTGCGCATGCCACGAGGTGACAATTGCGCCTTGTTGGTGCTGAACAAAACATCACCCAGCGTAATCACCATGCCACGCTCTGTTTTTATTGCATTCAGCGCCTTGAGCTGCGCGTCCTGTTGCGCAATTAGGGCTTGATCACTTTCAGCCTGATTGCTGGCGACTACCAATGCAGCGGCTTGTTGATCAGCAGTTTGCTGTACCATCGCCGTCTTCCGATTGGCAGCATCGGCTTCAGCCGTTTTTTGATCGGCAGTATTCTCCGCAATATCAGCTCGCTGATGAGCAGCATCTGCCTCAGCAGTTCTTGCGGTCAACTGAATTTCATTGCGCTTGGCGCTAGCGGCGGCGACTGCCAGCTCCGCTGTTTTACGCTGAGCCGTTTGTTGGGCAATAGCAACCTGCTGCTTGGTGATATAAGCAAGCTGATTGACAGTAGCGTCACTTTCACCGTCATTCAGTGCCGCATCCGCTTTGCTCAGGGAGTTTCCAGCCACTTGCAATTCCGCTGCAGCCAGATTGACCACTTCAGGGTTGGTGCGTGCGCTGTCATAACTGTTATGCGCTTCAGTAAGCGATGAGTTTTGCGGCATTGAAGTACAGCCTGAAAACATCGCAACCGCAAGCAGAGTCAGAGGAAAATATAATTTTTTTTGCATGATAAGCTCCATTGATAATTAGTTGGTTTTACGGTTGATTTCCTGGCGAAGTACACGACTGTCTTCCTGCACAGCATCTGCTGCTTTCTTGGCCTTGGCTGTACGTGCGGCTGCACCGGCTAATTGAGCGTCAACTTGTGCTTGTTCAGCCAGTTGCCGAGCCAGTACATAATCCTTGTCCGTCATTGCGCGCTCGGCGCCCGCCAGCTTTTCCATGGCAGACTTAAGTTGCATTGGCGCAAACTCAGCCCCGCCAGCACTGTTGGCGTCAACTACCGCCGCCTTGGCAACAGCCATCTGAGCAGTCGGCGCAGGGGTACTCGCACAGCCAGCCATAAAAATGACCGCCCCGGCAGTCACGCCAATTCGGCGCAGCATTTGATACGATGTAATTTGGTAGAGTTTTTTCATCATCTGTTCCATCCCTTGAATTAAACGTTGAACATAACCGTTGCCATAGTTATGAGCACAACGATTTTCAATTCAGTAACAGCACATTGCCGGACCGATTGATGCACTCATCATAAGGTGCAAACTCAGGCTCATCCGTACGATAGCGCACATAACAGAGCGAAATAACGCGAGGGGATCTTTTTGCAGAATTACATAGGCGATATGGCAAGATACGCATAAATTGATGCAGCAATGATTTGCGGCAATTACGGGGACGTAACGAGAAGTGTGGCTTAGTCGAGCATCCCAGGTGTTAATTACCCTGCTGTTCTGCAGGAATAATTACACGCCAGGATTTATTGAGCGGGTTGTGAAGTACTGGATATTTAATGCAAATGCGTAGGTACCGGCGTGGCTGGCTCTGGCATTTCCGGATGCACCAGTTCACCCTCGGCATTGGGAAATAATGGCATGCCACAATCATCGCAATGTTCCATCGGCATGGACGTAGTCAGCACAACGATTTTACCCAAGCCAACTAATTCGGCTTCGATCTGGCTGATGATATCGGTCTCATCGCTTTCATCACCGATTAGCGGCCAGGTCACACCATGTAACACCTGACTGGATTTGGGCAAACTAAAGCCTATGCGATATTCTTCCAGCACTTTGTCATAAAAAGGTGCGATGACTGCGCGTAATCCTGACGGGGTGATTTCCAGCACTTCGCATAAGTAGGCTACGGCAGCACGCAATGAAAAAGCGCGTGCTTCGTACTCCAGTTTGCGCCAGGCGCTGAAAAAAGCATTGGGCAACAAACTCTGCACATGACACCCGGGCAACAAGGCTGCGATGACATCCTTGGTATGCAACTGCCAGGTTTGCAGGGCTTCATTCTGAGTGATCTCGGCTTGTTGCCAAGCGAACAATGGCGCCCCCTTATCAACCACCACCGCAGCAAAGACATAGCGCACATCTGCCACATACTCGCCAGAAGTAAGCAAGTCAGCCACATCAACATGCATATCCTCAGCCACTGCTGCCAGTGGGAGCATTTGCTGTAATAATGCACGCGTTTCTATAAAACCGGCTGGCAATTGTTCAGGACTGTACAGGACGTCAATTAAGGTAATACGGGCTGAATCAGCTAACAGATAGTTAGCCAGAGCCGCGCGCAACTCCCGCAAACGCGCTTTATTTATTTGCCCGCTAGGAATGGAATAACGCGACCAGGCTAATAATGGAATGGCGATTAATACAGCATCAGTTTCTGCTGCGTCAGTCACGGTCTCGGCATAGTTCTCTATTTGCTGCGCCAATAACTCACATGCAGGCGGATTTTCTGTCCACAGATAATCCAGCGCTTGCTCCAACGTTTCATTTTGTTTTTTCTGGAACATTTGCGCGATATGTTTACGCATTTGCTCCTGCCAGGACTGGCTTTCTAACTGGCTACCCGATTCTTGCAACGCCAAGGCTAAACGTATCAATTTAGCCGTTTCACGATGCAAGCTGGCTGGTACGGGATGGCGTTTCATACGATATCCCCAATTATGGCGACGCTACGAGTGCCGCAGCGTCGCAGGTTGATTAAGCTAATTTACCGTGGCAATGCTTAAATTTTTTGCCTGAACCACATGGGCACACATCATTACGCCCAACATTAGCATACTGCGCTTCAATAGGGGCTTCCGACGCTATTGGCGTATCTTCGCCAGCTAAAACAGCCTCATAGTCAGCATGATGATACTCCACGTTGGACAAGCCAGTTGGTATATCAAGTTCCTCTATATCTGCAGGTGCTTGTATCTGAACAGTGGCTGTGATTTGAGTCACTTCTTGCTTGATAGTGTTCAACATGCCTGAAAACAGTTCAAACGCTTCGCGCTTGTATTCCTGCTTGGGATTTTTCTGCGCATAACCACGCAAATGGATACCCTGGCGCAAATGATCCAATGCGGACAAATGCTCACGCCAATGTGTGTCTATATTTTGCAGCATCACTGCACGTTCAAAATGATGCATGCCAGTATCACCCACTGAAGCCAGTTTTTCTGCATATGCAGCATCAGCAGCAGCGACCACACGGTCACGCACACCGGCTTCATCAAGTGCTGCGTCCTGATCTAACCACTGTTGCACAGGTAAGGTTAATTGATACTCCGCCGCCAGTGCGCGTTCCAGGCCCGCGATATCCCATTGCTCGGCCATACTGCCCGGCACGATGTAAGTCATCACTAACTGCGCCAGTACATCGGCACGCATCGCAGTGATGGTTTCTGATACGTCCTGAGTTTCCAGCAATTCGTTACGCTGATGGTAGATGACTTTACGCTGGTCATTAGATACATCATCGTATTCCAGCAGCTGTTTACGCATATCAAAGTTACGCGCCTCGACTTTGCGCTGTGCATTCTCAATTGCACGCGTAACCCATGGATGCTCGATAGCCTCACCTTCAGGCATTTTCAGCTTATCCATAATCGCGCCGACACGGTCAGACGCGAAAATACGCAACAAAGGATCTTCCAGGGACAAGTAAAAACGACTGGAACCTGCATCACCCTGACGACCAGAACGACCGCGCAACTGGTTATCCACGCGACGTGATTCATGACGCTCAGTACCGATGATATGCAAACCGCCTGCTGCCAGCACTTCATCATGCACAACCTGCCATGTAGCTTTCAGCGCTTCGGTACGAGTCTGTTTGTCCGCATCTGACAATTGCTCATCCAGACGGATAGCCTCAAGCTCACGCTCGATACTGCCACCCAGCACAATGTCAGTACCACGGCCCGCCATATTAGTGGCGATGGTAATGGCTTTGGGTTTACCCGCTTGCGCGATAATTTCCGCTTCCCTGTCGTGCTGCTTGGCGTTCAACACTTCATGCGGCAATTTTGCTGCTTTAAGCAAAGCGGAAAGATTTTCGTTATTTTCTATCGACGTAGTACCGACCAGTACTGGCTGTCCACGTTGATAACAATCAGCGATGTCGTTGATAATGGCCTGATACTTCTCGCGCGAGGTGCGGAATACCTGGTCCATTTTATCTATACGCACCATAGGTCTGTGCGTTGGGATAACCACTGTTTCCAAGGCATAGATTTGCTGAAACTCGTAAGCCTCAGTATCTGCCGTACCCGTCATACCACCCAGCTTGGTGAACATGCGGAAATAATTCTGGAAGGTAATCGATGCCAGCGTTTGATTTTCTTTCTGGATGGCAACGCCTTCTTTTGCCTCAACCGCCTGATGCAGACCCTCAGACCAGCGTCGGCCTGACATTAAGCGCCCGGTAAACTCATCAACGATGACCACTTCGCCATTCTGCACCACATAATGCTGATCCAGGTGATACAACGCATGTGCGCGTAACGCCGCGTAAACATGGTGCATCAGCCCGATATTGGCAGCTTCGTACAAACTCGATCCGACTGGCAACAGTCCGGCATCGGTTAACAATTGTTCAGCGTGCTCGTGCCCTGCTTCTGACAACAGTACGGTATGCGCTTTTTCATCAACCCAGTAATCACCTTCGCCGTCTTCTACTGTTTGCCGATGCAAGTCCGGCATGATTTGATTGACGGTTAAATATAGCTCAGTACTGTCGTCTGCCTGACCGGAAATAATTAATGGCGTACGTGCTTCGTCAATCAGGATGGAATCCACCTCATCGACAATGGCGAAATTCAAACTACGCTGCACTTTCTCGTATGTCTGATAAACCATGTTATCGCGCAGATAATCGAAACCGAATTCGTTATTCGTACCATAAGTGATATCAGCTGCGTATGCAGCCTGTTTTTCATCATGCGGCATTTGTGACAGATTGACGCCAACGGTCAAACCCAGGAAATTATGCACGCGCGCCATTTGTGCTGCGTCACGGCTAGCCAAATAATCGTTCACGGTCACAATATGCACACCCTTGCCCGACAAGGCATTCAGATATGCTGGCAAACTCGCCATCAGCGTTTTACCTTCACCGGTACGCATTTCGGCAATTTTGCCGTCATGCAGTACCATGCCGCCGATTAACTGCACATCATAATGACGCATCCCCAGTACCCGCCGCGCCGCTTCACGTACCGTAGCAAACGCTTCGGGCAGCAATTGGTCCAGGCTCTCGCCCTTGATATAGCGCGTTTTGTACTCGTCGGTTTTGGCGCGCAAATCGGCATCTGACAATGCCTGAAACTGCAGTTCCAATGCGTTAACCGCACGTACTTTAGCAACATATTGTTTAACTAAGCGGTCATTACGACTACCAAATACTTTTTTCAACAGTGATGAAATCATGGTAATTAATTAAGATGGTAATACTTGCAAATGCGTACATGGTAACATATTCGCCCTATCATTCCGAAATGCTTTAGCGGCTACATACACATGTCCAACTTCTCTAGCCCTAGCCAACTCGCCTACCGTTATATAGACGGCAATGAACGCCTGCAATCGCTAAAATCTCACGTCAATGAAATCATGCGCTGGCAAAAAATATGGCGCGGCGTAGTACCAAGCGGCTTGGCAGAAGTGAGCCGTATCGGGCAAGTTCAGGCGGATAGTATAAGCATTTATTGTGACAACGGTGCGGCAGCGGCAAAACTGCGCCAACTCACACCCAGCATCAGCGCCGCTTTTGCCAAGCATGGCATTATCAATCCCGCGATACTGGTTAAAGTCCGCACCAACGCCATTCCACAACGCGAACGTATCGTCCATAAACCAGATTTGAGTGCCGTGGCGATTTCAGAGATAGCGCGATTAACGCAAGATATTGAAACAGGAGAATTACGAACTGCGCTGGAGAAATTACTCAGCAAACATCAATGAATCAGATGCCAACCAGCAACAATCTCTCCGCCACAATTAAAGTACCAAACAACGCCACCAAAACAACGGCAAACTTGAGCACATTCCACACATACTTCAAGTAACGCTTATCGCCCGTCAAAAAATACAACGCACCCGATATGATCAGCGCGATGCATGCGAGGATGAACATTAAACGGATAATAAACATCAGGCGACCTGTGGATGCAACTGCCTCACGCCTGCAGGTGCAAGTGTTTCATCTTCAAAGCTGACGAATTCCCAAGCGGATTGATCTTGCAACAAAGTACGCAACAGCTTGTTATTTAATGCATGCCCTGATTTGTGCGCATAAAACGCACCGATAATAGGATGCCCGATAATGTATAAATCACCTATCGCATCCAGCACTTTATGCTTCACGAACTCATCTTCATAGCGCAAGCCATCGCTGTTCAACACGCGAAACTCGTCCATCACGATCGCATTATCCAGACTGCCGCCCAGCGCCAGGCCATTTGCACGCAACCATTCGACTTCTTGCATGAAACCAAATGTACGCGCCCGGCTAACTTCCTTGATATAAGAAGTTTTGGCAAAATCCAGACTAATCGCCTGCCCGGACTTTTCAAACACGGGGTGCTTAAAATCGATGGTAAATTCGATCTTGAACCCATCATAGGGTTCAAACCGCACCCGCTTATCACCTTCAACCACTTCTACGGATTTCTTAATCCGAATAAAACGTTTCGCCACGCCCTGCTCGGTAAACCCTGCAGACTGCAACAGAAATACAAATGACGATGCAGAGCCATCCATAATCGGCACTTCCGGGCCGTCCATATCGATATAAACATTATCCACGCCCAATCCAGCCAAGGCCGACATCAAATGCTCTACCGTTGCCACCGTTGCACGCCCGTTATCGAGCGTCGAACATAAACGCGTATCACCCACCTGATTTGCATTCACCACGATATCAACTGGCTCAGCCAGATCCACGCGCCTGAATACCACACCGGTATTCGGCGCAGCAGGACGCAACACGATACTGGCTTTAGTGCCCGTATGCAGGCCAACGCCCGAGGCGCGTATGGTATTTTTAATGGTACGCTGTTGTATCATGATAAGCAGGATGGATAGTTTCGCGCATTATAGCGCAAAACCATCCATCCCTGACATGCGCATCAGTCAGCTTGCTTACGCAAAAATGCAGGGATATCCAGGTAATCCATCCCTGAACTCTTCATTGCTTCTACTTGTGCGCTATTCCCAGTACTGCGACCACTACGGAATACTGTAGGCTCGTTGGTATCTGTATGGTACTCAGCATTGCCTGCTGAATAATCATCCGTACCGGTTTTCATCACGATAACTGGTTTAGGCTGCTGGCGTGTTACCGCACCACCCAGACCAGTTGCAACGATAGTCACGCGCAATTCATCGCCAATTTCTTCATCAATCACCGTACCCACGATCACTGTTGCTTCTTCTGCGGTGAAGCCTTTGATGGTATTCATAACTTCGTAGTACTCTTTCATTTTGAAAGAGCTGGAAGCCGTGATGTTCACCAGCACACCGCGCGCACCTGCCAGATTTACATCTTCCAGCAATGGACTTGCCACGGCTTGTTGAGCTGCCATACGGGCACGGTCTGCACCTTGCGCCGCTGCTGAACCCATCATTGCCATGCCCATTTCTGACATAACCGTAGTCACGTCAGCAAAGTCGACGTTGACCATACCTGGGCAGTTGATCACTTCAGCGATACCTGCGACTGCACCATGCAATACGTTATTTGCAGCTTTGAATGCATCCAGCATGGACACATCTTCACCCAGCACTTGCATCAATTTTTCGTTAGGAATAACGATCAACGAATCAACGTGCCGAGACAGTGCTTCGATGCCAGCATTTGCCAAACGTACGCGCTTGCCTTCAAAAATGAATGGCTTGGTAACGACGGCAACCGTCAATATCCCCAACTCTTTAGCAACTTCAGCAACGACAGGTGCAGCACCTGTACCTGTACCACCACCCATACCAGCGGTAATGAACAGCATATCAGCACCTTCGATCAGCTCAGCAATACGCTCTCTGTCTTCCAGCGCTGCTTCGCGACCCACTTCCGGATTTGCCCCTGCGCCTAAACCACGGGTTAATTTACCGCCCAGTTGCAGTTGCACTTTTGCTGAATTGCGTTGCAAAGCTTGCGCATCGGTATTAATGCAAATGAATTCAACGCCATCCACACCACATGCAATCATGTGATCTACTGCGTTACCGCCACATCCACCCACACCAATTACTTTAATAACGGCTTCCTGGCTAACTGTATCCATGATTTCAAACATATTTATCTCCTTAATATTTACGACTAAATTAAATAATGACCTATTTAAAAACCAACTAGAAACTCTTAAACCAACCCTTCATCTTTTCTAATATTTGCTGCATTGATGTTCCTGAAAACTTATTCGACGTCATCCGATCCTGTTGATCCAGCCCTGCCAGCAGTAAGCCCACGCCCGTCGCATAACGCGCATTGTGCATGACCTCTGATAGCCCACCTTGATATTGCGGCAAACCCAAACGTACTGGCATATGGAACACCTCCTCACCTAACTCAACCATGCCCTGCATCGCTGCCGAGCCCCCTGTAATCACGATCCCTGAACGCATCAACTCTTCAAAACCACTGCGGCGCAATTCAGCCTGCACCATTTCGTACAGCTCCAGCACTCTAGGCTCTATGACTTCAGCCAATAACTGCCGGGACATCTGTCGCGCGCCTCGCTCACCTACACCAGGCACTTCAAACATATCGTGCGCGCCCGCTAATTGACGCAGTGCGCAACCATTGGCTATCTTGATATCTTCAGCATCTTTCAACGGTGTACGTAATGCCAACGCGATGTCATTAGTAATCTGATCACCCGCTATTGGGATCACGGCGGTGTGACGTATTGCGCCTTGAGTAAATACCGCTATATCCGTCGTACCGCCGCCGATATCAACTATCGCCACACCCAAATCTTTTTCATCTTCAGTCAATACGGCCATTGCCGAAGCCAGTGGCTGCAGCACCAGATCCACCACCTCCAGACCGCAGCGGCGCACGCATTTGATAATGTTCTGGGCAGCTGAAACCGCGCCAGTAACGATATGCACTTTCACTTCCAGACGCACACCGCTCATACCGATCGGTTCGCGCACATCTTCCTGTCCATCAACCAGATATTCTTGCGGCAAGATATGCAATATTTGCTGATCCGTCGGTATATTCACCGCACGTGCCGTTTCTATCACCTTATCCACATCCCACTGCGTCACTTCTTTGTCCTTAATCGGCACCATACCGTGAGAGTTAAAGCTCTTGATATGGCTGCCTGCGATACCGGTATAAACCTCGGTTATTTTGCAATCTGCCATTAACTCGGCTTCTTCCAGCGCACGCTGGATGGAATTCACGGTGGATTCAATATTTACCACCACACCTTTTTTTAGTCCGCGTGATGGATGACTACCCATCCCGACGACTTCAATCTCACCTTCTTGCGATACCTCGGCAACGATAGCGATTACCTTGGACGTCCCGATGTCCAGACCTACTATCAAATCGCGTTTATCTTTAGCTCTACTCATACTGATTTCCCCTGCGCCTGTACGACAGGCGGCTTCTTATCACTTGCTAATAAATGCACCGCAAACCCTTTGGGGTAACGTAAATCTATCTCTGCGACAGGCGCTGTCAATTGCGCCATCGTCAGCGGATATACTGCCACCCAGCGCGTTAGTCGCTGCTGAGCTTGCTCACGCCCTAACGCCAGATGCATGCCATTACTCAACACTACCGACCAACTCCGTCTATCGTTCAACTCCACCTTCACCGGGCTAAGTTTGAGCGGCTGTAAAATCTGAGCAAACTGCTGGCTCGCTTGCAATACTTCCGGCGCACTGCCATCAGGCCCACTCAAATTCGGCAACACCGCATCACTTGCTGCGCGATATACCTCACCATAACCATTGACCAAAGCATCATCATTCCAGCGCGCTACGGCTTCGTGCTCTTGCAATGTCACCACCAAAGCATCAGGCCATACCCGCCGCACCCCAGCCTCACGCACCCAGGGCAACTTGGTAAATGCCGTACTCGCCGCATCCAGATCCGTACTAAAAAAATTCCCATGCAAACGCTGTTGCACCACCAACTCCACTTGTTGCTGAGTGACATGGTGCGCACCCAGAATCCTGATTTCACGCAAATCAAACATCGGCAACCGCGACAACCAGACCAGACTCGCCCACACCAGCAATACCAGCGTGCCCCACAACATTAATTTTGTGAGTCTGGCGAGATGGGCTTCGTTATCCCACACGGGCCTGCCCCAATATTTCCAACACCAGTTCATCAAACGTCATTCCTGCCGCCCTCGCCGCCATAGGCACCAGACTGTGATCAGTCATCCCTGGTGACGTATTTGCCTCAAGGAAGTACGGCTGCCCATCCGCATCTATCATCACATCCAGACGCGCCCAGCCACGACAACCCAACACGTCAAATGCCTGTACCGCCAGTTTCTGTATCGCCAACTCTTGCTCAGTCGGCAAGCCACACGGCACACGATACTCAGTGTCATCACGCAGATACTTGGCTTCAAAATCATAAAATGCCACTTTCGGCACCAGACCTATCATCGGCAATGCCTTCCCCGCCAAAATTGCACAGGTGTACTCGCCGCCAGCGACAAATTTTTCCGCCAGCACCAGACTGTCAAACTGTGCCGCCTTTTCCCACGCTGCCCGCAATTCTTTAGCTGCTGTAACTTTGCTCATGCCTATGCTCGAGCCTTCACGTGCAGGCTTAACAAATATCGGCAGACCCAAACGTGCTACCACCGCATCAAAATCCGTATCCGCATCCAGCAGTGCATACTCAGGTGTAGGAATGCCAGCTGCCTGCCATAACAGTTTGGTACGCCATTTATCCATGGCCAGTGCCGATGCCATCACGCCACTGCCGGTATAAGGAATCCCCAACCAGTCCAGCGCACCTTGTATCGTGCCGTCTTCACCAAAACGGCCATGCAGGGCGATGATCACGCGATCAAACTGCTGCGCGACCAGCGCGGCCATATCCTGTTCGGCTGGGTCAAAAGCATGCGCATCCACACCCTGGCGCAACAATGCTGCCAACACTGCATTGCCACTTTTAAGCGACACATCGCGTTCCGCTGAACGGCCACCCAGTAACACGCCTACCTTGCCAAAATCCTGCATCTTCAACCCCTATCCCCTATGACTCGCACTTCCCGCTGTAACGTGACCCCTGTTTGCGCCAATACCGTAGCTGCCACATCGTCGATCAAATCTTCTATATCCGCTGCACTGGCATTACCCGCATTAACGATAAAGTTCGCATGCTTCATCGACACCTGCGCGCCACCCAGCTGCTTACCTTTTAAACCGCACAGCTCTATCAATCTTGCCGCGTAATCCCCTACCGGGTTACGAAACACCGACCCCGCATTGGGTTGTCCCAAGGGCTGGCTGGCAATGCGCTGCTGCAAAAGCTTTTTAATTTCCTGCTTCGATGCTGCACCGTCACCGACAGGCAACTCAAACCAGCCACCGACAAACCATTCTTCTGCTGCCACATGCAACACCACATGGCGATAATCCAATTCATAATCACTGCGCGTTCTTACTTGCAAATTGCCTTGACGATTTATGGTCAGCGCACGTCGCGCAATACGCCAGGTGTCACTCCCGTAGCAGCCCGCATTCATCGCCAGCGCCCCGCCTACCGTACCCGGGATTCCTGCCATAAACTCCGCCCCGATCAAATCCTGCCCTGCCGCAAATCGCGCCAGTTTCGGCGCCGCCACCCCGGCTTCCGCAAAGATTTCACCCGTTGCGTCATCTTTACGAGTTAAACGTATTTCCCGCAGCGCGCCATGCAACAAAATTACCGCACCGTTATAACCGCCATCACGCACTAACAAATTACTGCCCAGGCCTACGCAACTCACCGCCATATCAGCTGGCAAACTGCGCAAATACACCGCCATATCTTCCACATCGACAGGCACATACAACTGTGCTGCATGTCCACCTGCCCGCCAACTGACATGGCTGCTCATAGGCGCGTCATACTGCAACTCGCCACGCAACGCCGTGTTCAGGTCAGCGCACACTCGCAACCTCCAGCACTTGCGCTGGCGTATTACCTATCGACCCGGCGCCCATGGTCAGCACCACATCGCCATCCTGTACCGTAGCCAATATCGTTGCCGGCATGTCCGCCATCAGCTCAACAAACATTGGCTCGACCTTACCCGTCACCCGTATCGCACGCGCCAGTGCGCGCCCGTCTGCGGCGACTATCGGTGCTTCGCCTGCTGCATAGACTTCAGCCAGCAATAACACATCAACACTCGACAATACCTTTACAAAATCCTCAAACACATCACGGGTACGGGTGTAACGATGCGGCTGAAATGCCAGCACCAGACGCCGCCCTGGAAATGCAGCACGTGCTGCCGCCAATGTCGCGGCCATTTCTACTGGATGGTGTCCATAATCATCTACCAGCGTAAATGTCCCGCCCGCTGCAATAGCAACCTCACCATAACGCTGAAAACGCCGCCCTACCCCACGAAAATCAGCCAATGCCTGCGCAATTGCGGTTTCCGACGCGCCCACTTCCAACGCGATGGCAATCGCTGCCAAGGCGTTCAGCACGTTGTGTACGCCTGGTAAATTCAGCACCACATCCATCACATGACGACCACCGCCGTTGTGCACAGCAAAATGCATCTGGCCACCGACGTGACGTACATTCACTGCGCGTATATCCGCGCCCTCGCTCAAGCCGTAGCCCGTCACCGGCTTGGTAATCATCGGCATAATCGCACGCACATTGGCATCATCGACACACAGCACGGCGCGTCCATAGAATGGAATATGTTCAACAAATTCGACAAACGCCGCTTTCAATTTTTCGAAATCATGGCCATAGGTTTCCATATGGTCAGCATCAATATTCGTCACCACCGCCAGAACTGGCAACAAGTGTAAAAACGATGCATCGGACTCGTCGGCTTCAACCACGATGTAATTGCCCTGACCCAGCCTAGCGTTTGCACCTGCCGCTTCCAGCCTGCCGCCAATGACAAAAGTCGGGTCCATGCCAGCTTGCGCTAAAATGCTGGCGACCAGCGATGTTGTGGTGGTCTTGCCATGCGTCCCGGCAATCGCAATGCCCTGGCGCAAACGCATCAATTCAGCCAGCATAATCGCGCGTGGCACGACGGGAATCGCGCGTTCACGCGCAGCGACCACTTCGACGTTGTCGGCCTTGACCGCAGTCGATACCACCACAGCATCTGCCGCACCGATGTTGCTGGCGGCGTGCCCGACAAACACCTGCACACCCAGACTCTGTAAACGGCGCGTCACCGTGTTGTCCGCCATATCCGAACCCGTCACCACATAACCCAGGTTCTGCAAAACTTCAGCTATTCCGCTCATCCCTGAGCCGCCGATACCGACGAAATGGATTTGTTTTACTTTATGTTTCATTTCGCTAATCCCATGCATAGTTGCGCTACCGCCATCGTCGCATCTGGCTTAGCCAGTGATTTCGCTGCTTGCGCCATCACTAACAGCTGCGCGCTATCTAATTGTTGTAAGGTCGCGGCTAATTGCGCTGCGCTCAAATCCGCCTGCGGCAATAGTTTCGCCGCACCCGCTGCCACTAAAAACTGTGCATTGGTGGTCTGGTGATCATCAACCGCATACGGAAAAGGTACGAGCAATGCAGGTACACCTGCCGCTGCCAGCTCCGCCACTGTCAACGCCCCTGCGCGTGTAATTGCCACATCGCACCAGTCGTACACCTCAGCCATATCACTAATGTAATCGCGCACATCCGCACTCACAGCCACCGCCTGATAATTCTCGCGTAACTTGTCCACGTGCTTGGCGCCTGATTGATGTACGACTTCAGGTCGCTGCGCATCCGGGATCAGCGCTAACGCTTGCGGCACAATGTCATTCAATGCCGTTGCACCCAAACTGCCACCTACCACCAGCAAACGCAGACGGCGTTGTGCCTGCACTTGCTTGGCAGGCACTGCGGCAATGGTATTGCGCACAGGATTGCCCAGCCAACTCGTTGTCACTTTGCCGCAAGGAATAGGCTTATCCTGACGATTCGAAAATGCTGCCGGGAATCCGACAACTACCTTATCCGCCAAACACGCCAGTATCCGGTTAGTCAGCCCGGCAATCGAGTTCTGCTCATGCACGACCAAAGGCTTACCTAGCAACACCGCCATCATGCCGCCAGGAAAACTGGGATAGCCGCCCATGCCCAGCACCACATCCGGCTTGAATTTACGCAATGCGCCTAACGCCTGTGCAAATGCCACCAACAGCGTGAACGGCAATTTGATTTTGCGCAGCAAACCATTGCCACGCACACCACCCATTGATAAATTAGCCATGGTGTAACCATGCTCAGGCACGATGCGTGTTTCCATGCCGTGCTGAGTCCCCAGCCACACTACATTCCAGCCCGCATCACGCACCGCAGCAGCGACCGCCAGACCTGGGTATATATGCCCGCCTGTGCCGCCTGCCATGACCATGAGTGTGCGTGTTTTCATCAAGTGCCTTTTTTTCCACGTTGCAAGCAACGTGTTTCATAATCTACCCGCAGCAAAATCGCGATTGCCATGCAGTTGGCGACGATACCGCTGCCACCAAATGACAAGAACGGCAGCGTCAGGCCTTTAGTCGGCAACAACCCGACGTTTACGCCAATATTGATGCACGCCTGTACGCCTAACCACACGCCGATTCCCATCGCTGTTAATGCACAAAAATGGCGCTCTAATTTTGCTGCTGTACGTCCTATCTGGAATGCCCGTAATACCAGTGCGGCAAATAGTGCGATAACCGCTGCGACACCGATAAAACCCAACTCTTCGGCGATTACTGCGAGCAGGAAATCGGTATGCGCTTCCGGCAAATAAAACAGCTTTTCCACACTGCCCCCCAAACCTAACCCCGTCCACTGGCCACGACCAAATGCGATCAGGGCATGTGACAGCTGATAGCCTTTGCCATAAGGATCGGCCCACGGATCCATAAAGCCGACGATACGTTGCAAGCGATATGGCGAACTCCAGATCAAACCAATAAATCCGATTACCAGACCCACCAACAGCACACCGAATATTTTGAGATTCAGCCCGCCTAAAAACAGAATGGACATCGCTATCGCGATAATCACCACAAACGCACCAAAGTCAGGCTCACGCAGCAGTAATGCGCCGGTAAACAGCATGGCAATCAACATCGGCACAAAGCCCTGCTTAACACTGTGCATCAGTGACGCTTTGCGTACCGTGTAATCTGCGGCATACAATACGGCTGCCAGTTTCATCAATTCCGAAGGCTGCAGGTTCATAATGCCCATCGGCAGCCAGCGCTGACTTCCGTTCACATTACGGCCCACGCCGGGTATCAGCACTAACGCCAACAACGCCAATCCAGCCACAAACAGCCAGGGCGCATATTTTTGCCAGGTCGCGATCTGTACTTGAAACACAGCCCATGCCGCCATGCCGCCTATCAGCAAGAAAGTTAAATGCCGCTGCAGGAAAAAGGTAGGGTTATGGCCGCTAGCTTTATTCGCCTCGGCAATATCGATGGAGGCTGAATACACCATGACCAGACCAAATGACAACAAAGCCAGCGTCAACCAGATCAGCACGTAGTCGTACTCCGCCACATGGCGGCGTAATCTGGGTGCTGCAGCTCTATTAGTCATCGTTTCAGCCATGCGACACCTCAGCCTGGTTTTTCACTGCAGCTATAAACACTTCAGCCCGATGCGCATAATTCTTGAACATATCAAAACTGGCACAGGCAGGAGATAGCAATACCGCATCACCCGCCTGTGCCTGCGCATAAGCCATGGCAACAGCCTGCTCCATGCTTTCTGCACGCAAAATCGGCACACCCGCTGACGTTATCGCCTGCGCGATGAGTTCACCATCACGGCCAATTTGTACCACCGCACGCGCTGATTTTTTCACCGCGGCTGCAAGTGGGGTAAAGTCCTGCCCCTTGCCTTCGCCACCTACGATCAGCACCACGGGTTTATCCATACCGTTAAGCGCAGCTTCAGTCGCGCCTACGTTGGTACCCTTGGAATCATCATAAAAATCCACGCCGCCAATTTTTGCCACCCACTCCACGCGATGCGGCAACCCCTTGAATTCACGCATCGCCTTTGCTAACGGCGCATCCGGCAGGCCAGCCGCCGCGCACAGCGCCCAGGCTGCCAGCGCGTTGGCAGCATTATGCAAACCTGCCAGTGGCAAGTCTTTCATCGCCATCAACTGCTGCTTGCCACGGCACAGATAACCATCACGCAAACCGTATTCGTTATCCTGCTCGCTTGCATTCAAGCCGAACGTCACTACATCATGCTGCGCCATCGCCATACTGCGAGGGTCTTCACGATTCAATACCTGCACACCACCGGCTTTGAATATGCGTGCTTTGGTCGCGGCATAATCATCCATATCTGTATAACGATCCAGATGATCTTCGCTCACATTCAATACAGTCGCCGCCACTGGATGCAGCGTGTAAGTTGTTTCCAGTTGAAAACTTGATAACTCAAGCACGAATATCTCAGTCTCAGGATGCTCTTCCAATGCATCCAGCACCGGCAAACCGATGTTGCCTGCCATCAGGGTTTTCTTGCCCGCAGTACGGCACATCGCATCGACCATAGTGGTTACCGTGCTTTTGCCATTTGAGCCAGTAATCGCAATCACTTGCGACTTCTCCGGCAGTGCTTGCGCAAACAGTTCAACATCGCTCCACACCGAAACACCACGTTCTATTGCCGCTTGTATCAATGGCTGCTGCACAGGTACGCCGGGACTGATAATGATGCGATCCGCCCAGCTAAAATCTTCCGCCAAAAACTCACCTGCACTTAGCTTAATCGCCGGATTGATCGCCAGTAATGCAGGCAAATTGGCAGGCTGAGCTGCACTATCCGCCACTCGCAAATCGGCTCCACGGTGCGACAGCCAGCGTGCTGCTGCCAGCCCGCTATTGCCTAAGCCCAAGATTAGAATATGTTCACCGTACCAGTTCATATCAGCGGATTTTCAAGGTTGATAAACCAATTAACACCAGGATCATGGTGATAATCCAGAACCTCACCACGACTTGCGTTTCTTTCCAGCCCTTTAACTCATAGTGATGATGCAGCGGCGCCATCTTGAACACGCGTTTACCGCGCAGTTTGAACGACCCCACCTGTATCATTACCGACAAGGTTTCAATCACAAACACACCGCCCATAATGAACAACACTATTTCCTGACGCACTATCACTGCCACCACGCCTAGCGCCGCACCCAATGCCAATGCGCCAACGTCGCCCATGAACACTTCAGCGGGATAAGCGTTAAACCACAAGAACGCCAGACCCGCGCCAGCTATAGCCGCGCAGAACACCACCAGCTCACCGGCACCGGGTATATGCGGCACACCGAGATATTTGGAAAACACAGCATGACCTGCGACATAAGCAAACACAGCCAAAGCCGACGCAACCATCACGGTTGGCATAATCGCCAGACCATCCAGACCATCGGTTAAATTCACTGCATTACTTGAACCGACAATGACGAAGTAAGTCAGCACGACAAAACCTACCGTGCCCAATGGAATTGCGACGTGCTTGAAAAACGGCACGATCAGCTCAGTCTGTGCGGGCAATGCAGTGGAATATGCGATATATAAGGCAGCACCCAGACCAAACACCGACTGCCAGAAATATTTGGCTTTAGCCGACAAGCCCTTGGGATTGCGATAGACCACTTTACGGTAATCATCGACCCAACCTACCGCACCGAAACCCAACGTCGTCACCAACGCCACCCACACATAATGATTGTCCAGATCGCCCCACAAGAAGGTTGAAATTCCAATCGACATCAGTATCAGCGCGCCACCCATGGTCGGCGTACCGGCCTTGACTAAATGGCTTTGTGGACCGTCATCGCGCACCGATTGCCCAATTTTCATCGCAGTCAAACGACGAATAACATAAGGCCCCAACAGAAATGACATTGTTAATGAGGTCAGTGTTGCCAATACGGCACGCAACGTAATGTAATTGAACACATTAAACGCCCTGACATCTGCCGCTAAATGCTGAAATAGCCATAACAACATCAGGCTTGCTCCTCTAAAATTTTTACTACGCGTTCCATCTGCATGAAACGCGACCCCTTAACCAATACCGTCACGCCTGCTGACATTTGCGCCATAACCGCATCGGCCAATTCAGTCATGTCGTTAAAATGCTGTGCACCTGCGCCAAAACCACTGACTGCATTCGCACTCAAATCACCCAGCGCATACAACGCATCTATCCCCGCTACTTTTGCTGCTGCACCTACTCGTGTATGCATGACTGCGGCGTCGGCGCCCAATTCCCCCATATCACCCAACACCAAAATCTTGCGACCTGACATGTCAGCCAGTACCGCTATTGCTGCCAATGTTGAATCCGGGTTTGCGTTATAACTGTCATCTATGACGACGCCACCACGCCTGGCTGGTTTGCGCTGCAACCGCCCTTTCACACCCTGATAACTTTCCAGACCATTCTTAATGGCTGCCAGATCAATGCCCACCGCATGCGCTATCGCCGCTGCTGCCAATGCATTCATTACATTGTGCTCACCAGCCACTGCCAAATGCACAACAGCTGATACCATGCCGATCTGCAACGTTATTTCACTGCCTGAATCTTCTGCTCGGTAAGTTGCACTCACGTCATGCCCATGCACCAAGCCAAAATCGATAACGCTGCGTTTACCTGCCAATTCGCGCCACATAGCTGCATATGTATCATCTGCGTTAATGACGGCGACGCCTGTGCTAGCCAATCCTGCCAGGATCTCACCTTTGGCTGCTGCAATCGCGGCTTGCGAACCCAACATGCCGATGTGTGCCGTGCCCGCATTGATGATCGCTGCCACGTCCGGGTGTGCCAGCTCGGTCAAATAGGCAATCTCGCCTGCGTGATTCATACCCATTTCAACGACGGCGTATTGGTGATTCAGCTCCAGGCGCAGCAAAGTCAGCGGCATACCGACGTCATTATTCAAATTGCCCTGGGTGGCCAATACCGCCTCATCACCTGCTGCTGTACGCAAAATTGCAGCCAGCATTTCTTTCACCGAGGTTTTACCACTGCTACCGGTAATGGCCAGCACCTGGGCTGGCATACGCTGCCGCCAGACTGATGCAAGCTGCCCTAATGCCAGACGGGTATCATTAACCACCAGCGCAGGCGCAACATCCTGTCCAGCCTGCTCATCAACCACCACCGCTGCAGCACCTTGCGCCAGCGCTTGCGTGACATAGTCGTGACCATCAAACTTGTCGCCGCGCAGGGCGACAAACAGATCACCCGCCTGAATTTGGCGACTGTCAGTCGTTACCCGTGAAAATTCGACATCCGCCCCGAGTACACGGGCCGATATTGCCTGCGCTGCTGCGTGTGTCGTCCACATCATGCGGCACCCGCTTTCAACGCTGCTTGCGCCACAGTCACATCACTAAATGGATATTTCACACCAGCCACTTCCTGATAATCCTCATGCCCTTTGCCCGCTATCAGCACCACATCACCTGCCTGCGCCAGCTTGATAACCTTATTTATCGCCTGCACTCTATCTATTTCAACCATTTCCAGCCCATTCATCCCGGCGCAGATTGCGTCGATTATGGCTTGCGGTTGTTCACTGCGAGGATTGTCCGAGGTCACCATCGCGACATCGGCATAACGACTCACTGCCGCGCCCATGAGCGGACGCTTACCTGCGTCACGCTCACCACCACAACCAAACACACACCACAACTTCCCCGTTGGGTTCAATTCACGCAGTGTTTGCAACACTTTCTCCAGCGCATCCGGCGTGTGGGCGTAATCCACTACAACTAACGGTAAATTGCCGCCACCCAAAGTTTGCATACGCCCGGCGACAGGCTGAACCTGTTTCAGCACCTGCAGCGCATCAGCAAATGACACATCACTCACCAGCAACACCGCCAGGCTCGCGAGCAAGTTATGCGCGTTAAACCGTCCCAACAATGACGACTGCAAACGCCCAGTACCCCATGGCGTACTGACCTGCATGCTCAAACCCGCCAGGGACAACTGCAGATTGCTGCCCTGTACGTCCGCTGACTCAAAACCATAAGTCACGACCTTGGCTGCTGACTGCTGTAGCGCCAGTTCACGGCCTAATGCATCATCTATATTCAAAATGGCGTAACGCAATTCCGGCCAGCTAAACAACTTGCTTTTTACCGCCGCATAAGTGGCCATGTCACCGTGATAATCCAGGTGGTCCTGAGTGAAATTAGTCAACACCGCCACATCAAACCGCACTCCACGCACGCGGCCCTGGTCCAATCCATGCGATGACACTTCCATCGCCAGCGCGGTCACGCCCTCAACACAATAATCGCGCAATGCCGCTTGTACGACAGTCACATCCGGCGTGGTATTGCCGGTGTAATACAGATCTGGCGGAATACCATTGCCCAGAGTGCCAATAATTGCGGTCTTACGTGATAACTGATTCAGGCATTGCGCTATCCACTGCGTGCACGAAGTCTTACCATTCGTACCCGTGACACCTATCACCCATAAATCTGCACTGGGGTCGCCATACACAGCGGCCGCGATGTCACCCAAACTGTCGCGCAAATCTGCCACAGCAAAATTCGATACTGATGCAAACTCGTCAGGCCAGACAAAATCCTGCGCTTCCCAGACTACTGCGACCGCGCCTGCTGCTATCGCCGCAGCGATATAACGCCTGCCGTCACCTGCTTCACCAGGGTAAGCAGCAAACACCATTCCAGCACGCACTTGCCGACTGTCACTAGTGATGCCCGTTACACCTAAATGCGCAAAAGCCGCTAAAATATCAGCGGCTGGTTGACGTGCGATTAAGCTCATGTGGACTCGTCCTCCCCGGTAACTGTCGCAGGGATGGGTTTTTGCGTAATCTCTTTATCCGGCGCCACATCCAACTGACGTAGCGCACCTTGCATCACTTTTTTGAACACCGGTGCCGAGACCGTACCGCCGTAGTATTGTCCTGCGGATGGCTCATCGACCATCACCGCAATAATCAACCTTGGGTTGCTGGCTGGGGCAAAGCCGATAAATGAAGCAATATACTTGTCAGCGGAATAACCACCGCGGTCAGGCTTATGCGCCGTCCCGGTTTTACCCGCTACCCGATATCCTTCTATCTCAGCCTGTGGTGCAGTACCTTCTGGCGAAATCACACTTTCCAGCATCGGTATCAGCGCATCCGCGCTCTTCGCACTGAACACACGCGTACCAGGTTGACCTGCGCCATTTATTTTCAGCATCGTCACCGGCTTCATAACCCCATGATTGGTAAATACCGTATAAGCCCGTGCCAATTGCAACAGACTGACTGATATCCCGTTACCATAAGACATAGTTGCCTGTTCTATCGTGCGCCATTTCTGATAAGGGCGCAGGCTGCCTGATGCAGCACCGGGGAAACCGACCTGTGGCACAGTACCAAATCCTGCATTGTGAAAAGCTGTCCACATATATTCAGGCGTCATCGACAAGGCGATTTTTGATGCGCCGACGTTACTTGATTTCTGTATCACTTGCGACACCGTCAACATACCGTGCGGATGCGCATCATGAATACGTTTCGTGCCTATAACGTAGCTGCCATTTTCAGTATCAATCAGCGTATCAGGGCGATATTTACCCGTGTCCATCGCCGCCGCTATGGTAAACGGCTTCATGGTTGAACCTGGCTCATATTCATCTGTAACTGCATGGTTACGCATTTGCCACGGCTTTACGCCCTCACGGTTATTCGGATTAAATGACGGCGTATTTGCCAACGCCAAAATCTCACCTGTTTTTGCATCCAGCACCACTATTGCACCCGCTTTAGCTTTATTCGCCACCACTGCCGCCTGCAACTCGCGATACGCTAAATATTGCAAACGCATATCAATGGACAGGGTTAAATCCTGCCCAGGTTTCGGGCTCAAGATGCTTTCCACATCCTCAAAAATATTGCCTTTCCTGTCCTTGAGCACTCTGCGACTACCCGGCACCCCCGCCAGCACATTTTGATAAGCCAGCTCCATGCCTTCTTGCCCGCTATCATCCAACCCGGTAAAACCCAGTAAATGCGCTGCCACTTCACCCGCAGGGTAGTAACGCCGATATTCACGTTGCATCGCCAAACCTGCTATACCAAGCTTCGTCACCGCCTCTGCCTGACTCGGTGGCAAACGGCGTTTGATATACACAAACTCCTTATCCTTTTGTGCCAGCTTCGCCTGTATCTCCTGTACCGGCATACCCAACACAACTGCCAACTGTTTTAATTGCTGCGCATTTAATTGCGCCGCACTTGGATTCGCCCACAATGACTCTACTGGTGTGCTGATTGCCAATGGCTCGCCAGCTCTATCCGTTATCATGCCGCGATGCGCAGGTAGCTCGACTATACGACTCGCCAACGCATCACCCTTCTGCTGCAAAAACTCGTGGCGCAAACTTTGCAAATAAATCGCCCGCCCTGCCAGCACCAGCAGCATGCCTAATATCGCACCCAACACGACATAACCGCGCCAGCTATCCAGGTGTATCTCCAGCAAATGACTGATCGGCCTGCTCGCAATACGACTCACTGCGCGCCATCCTTAGGTTTGCCGGCGAAAACAACTTGTACATGCGCAGCATCAGGCAATTGCATTTGTAATTTTTCCGTTGCCAATTTCTCCACCCGTGCATGCATCGCCCAAGTGCTTTGCTCCAATTGCAACTGCCCCCACTCAACTTCCAGTTCGCGCTGTTTAAGCTGCGCCTGCTGCAATTCCACAAAAGTTTTGCGCGCTCTATGCTGACTGGTCACTACCGATAACGCACTGACAATAACCACAAACAGCAAAAACAAATGCACTCGACTCACAACGCCTCCATCACGCGCATCACCGCACTGCGCGCACGCGGGTTACGCGCCACTTCATCCGCCTCGGGCTTAACTGCACGCCCCACCAATTTCATTTTTGCAGCAGGAATATCCGCTGCCTTAATCGGCAATCTGGCTGGCAGCTCCGGTGAACTCGATAATTCACGCATAAACCGTTTAACGATACGGTCTTCCAAAGAATGGAAGCTGATTACCACCAACCGTCCCGTACTCGCCAACAAACCCGCACACGCAGGCAATGCTATCGATAATTCTTCAAGCTCACGGTTGATGTAAATCCGTATAGCCTGAAAGGTACGTGTCGCGGGGTTTTGCCCTGGCTCATGCCTAGTGATAACGGCCGCGATAAGCTGCGCAAGCTGCTTAGTGGTTGTAATCGGCGCGATTGTTCTTTGCGCAATAATCGCTCTTGCAATCGCCCTAGCATACCGCTCTTCACCATACTGACTTATCACCTCTTTTAAATCGGTCTCACCGACTACCGCCAGCCATTGCGCGGCTGTCTGGCCACGCGTGGTATCCATACGCATATCCAGTGGCGCGTCAAAACGAAAACTAAATCCTCGCTCTGCTTCATCCAACTGCGGCGATGACACGCCTAAATCCATTAACACACCATCTATCGCACTAACGCCACGTTGCGCCAATTCGGCAGCAACATGCTCAAAGCCACTGTGGATTAATTCGAAGCGAGGGTCATTGATAGCCGCACCTGCCGCTATCGCCTTGGGGTCTTTATCAAACGCATACAAACGACCCGACTCACCCAGCCGGCTCAAAATCAGTCGACTATGACCACCACGCCCGAATGTTGCATCAACATAGACGCCGTCAGCTTTGATATTGAGCGCATCGACTGCCGCTGTTAACAATACGGTTTCATGTTGCAAGCCCATGCTCACAACGAAAAACCCGCCAACTCTTCAGGCATTCCGCCATCTTTGAAAGTCAACGCAATATCCATTTGTTCCTGCCAGCGCGATTCATTCCACAATTCAAATTTCGCGCCCTGACCCACCATCACCACATTTTTTTCCAGCGCCGCAAATTCACGCAACATCGCAGGCAGCAGAATACGACCAGTCGCATCGAGCTCTAGCTCAGCCGCATTACCAATTAGCAAGCGCTGCAAACTACGGATTTGGGCATTAAAACCAGACAAGCTGTTCAGCTTTTTTTCGATAGGTTCCCACTCAAGCAGCGGGTACAACAATAGACATTTACTCGGATCAGCCGTCACGACCACACGGCCATCACCCCGCGCCAACAACACGTCACGATACTTGGACGGCACAGCAAGCCGACCTTTCGTATCCAAACTGAGTGTTGCAACGCCACGAAACATGATTAACCCTTCAAAAATCCATGGAGAAATTCTCCACTTTTTACCACTTTTTACCACCTGTTACCACTATAGATAATAAAAATGGACGGGTCAAGCAAGAAACTGAATTTTTTTAAATATTACAAGGACTTAGAACGATAATTGAATGCTAATATATGAAGAAAATTAAGCACATAGCGCACACAGTGAAAGTGCGCCATTAAGACTGAACAGCATTAGCTACGACCAAACTGGATTTACCGATACGGTACTGTACTGACACCACACAAAAATGCGTCCATTACGGTATCATCCCTGTCAGAAGAATTAAAGATTTCAGCAAAATATATCTAAAGAGGAACACCCATGCAGTCCAACACCCTGGCTGAAGAACCCGGCACCCGACGTGCGCAGCTATTACAAAAGATACAAGATGACCCCACCCTGCCTGCGCTAGGGAGTGCAGTCATGCAGGTACTGAAAATCACTTCGTCAAGCAACGAAGCGGTATACAGTCTGGCGCACTTTATTTTATCCGATGTCGCCTTAACCCAAAAAATCCTCAGTATCGCCAATACCGCCAGCTATCGCACGGCATCAGGCAATACCGTCACAACCATGTCCAAGGCAATATTTCTGCTCGGCTTTGATGCAGTAAAAGATGTCGCGTTAGCGATGTTGCTGGTAGAGGGCATGACTGGAAAATCCGCGATTAATATACGCACAGAATTGCTCAAATCTCTGGGTGCCAGTCTGGCGGGGCGCGAACTGGCAAAACTAGGAATTTACTCCGATTCAGAAGAAGCCGCTGTAGTGGGGCTATTCAAAAATCTGGGGCGCCTGCTCGTCGCCATGCACGATCAGGCGGCTTATGATGAAATCATGGCCATCAGCGCCACAGGCACCTGTTCCCCTGAACAAGCCGCTATTCGGGTATTGGGATGTGGTTTTGACCGATTAACAGAATCGGTGCTGCAGCAATGGAAAATCCCCAACACCATTATCAAAGCACTTACACCACTGACGACAGGAACACTCAAACCCGCCACCACACGCCAGGAGGGTTTACAGCAAATCGCAGCGTTCAGTACAGATGCGGCCACACTACTCACCCAAACCGGGAAAATAGATCCCAACCTGATGAGCAAAACATTATTAGCACGCTATGGCGCTGCATTTGGCATGGACCACCACGCATTAACCGCCTTACTCACACGGGTAACAGAAGAAACTCACACATTAACCAATGCCATCTTTTCTGCACCTGCCACCACACCGCCCGTAGAAAACACATCTGCAGTCCTTTTATCCGCCGACGCACTGGATGATTTTTTGCTTGCCGCGCCAGAAATCAACAGCATACCCAGCAATCAGCGTCACCCCAGCGGCAAACCAATGAACGCACGCGACATGCTCTTGTCCGGGGTACAAGACGTGACCGAAATGAGCGCTTCCGGGCGCTGCAAGCCAAATGAAATCATCATGCTAGTGCTGGAAATACTCTATCGCAGCATGGGGTTCCGCTTTGCTACTGCCTGCGTCAAAGATGTCAAAACCCAGCAGTTCCGCGCGCGCCTGAGTGTCGGTGAAGATGAAACAGAGCGTCAGGCTGGATTCGTGTTTCCTGCTGCTCCCAGTCGGGATTTGTTTCATCTGGCGATGGAAAATAATGCAGACGTATTAATTTCAGACGCATCCGCACCCAACGTGCGCGCACTTATTCCTGCCTGGCACCTCGCACTCCTGCCCGACGCTGCAAGTTTTATCGTGTTGCCGCTGGTATTACAAAACAAAGCAGTGGGTTTAATCTATGCCGATCGCGCCTGCGTAGCGACAGAGGGCGTCCCCGCTGACGAGGCCGCATTGATCAAAATGTTAAAAACGCAGATTATTACGGCATTAACCCCCCACAAAAAACAGTGAGGGCAATGTATAGAAAGGGTGAAGCTGATCGATAAGCCGGGTTTTGTCGCGAGCAATCATTCCTCTAGGCGTTTGGTCACCCAAACGCTCAAGCAGTCTACCCGCAGGCTCAGCGAGCAGCTTCAACGCCTGCCTATTTGACCTTGCTCCAGATGGAGGTTACCGCGTTTCACATCCATCCATCTTGCGATGGATTTACTCGTCTCTGTGGCCCTATTCCTCGCCTCACGGCGGCCAGCCATTAACTGGCATCCTGCTCTATGGAGCCCGGACTTTCCTCCCCCCCGATTACTCAAGGCGGCGATTGCTTGATCAGCTTCGGGGCGTATTTTACCTTATTCCAGCTTGAACCAGACTTTTATCTCCATCAGCGACTTGACCGCTCGCCCTGATTTTTGGGCGGGAGCAAACTTTCCCTGCCTAAATGCCTCCAGTGCGGACTCATCAAACACACCAGCAGGTGTGGCATCTACTACCTTAACCTCTTCCACCTTGCCAGTTTCGTCGAGCTTGATCCGCAATACTACCCAGCCTTGCTGGTTATTAGCTGCCGCAGCAGCCGGGTATATCGGCTGTATATTTAATAAAGCACGCGGGTGCACATCGACTTCTTTTGCCGTGTAATAAGTTGTATCCACATTCAGAGGCAAATCAATTTGCGGCAATTTATCCGGGCTGAGCGGCGCAATTGCTGCAACCGGTGCAACCGCCTGCTGGCCAGTCTCAGTAATGGATACGGGGGCCGCAGCAACTTGAGGGGATGGCGCAACAGGCACGCTGGTCGAAGAAGGCACGGTGGCTTGCAACACGGGTTGTGACAATGCAACTACCGATGTAACTGGATGAATAGTCTGCACAGGGGCAGGCTGGGTAAATCGTACCTGCATGACCGCCGGCACACCCATTGCAACTTTGGCCGGCACAATGCGCACCAAGCCGATGATGGCTGCATGCAACCCCAATGACAGCAACAAAGCCGCCAGCACACGGCGTGCGGCAGGGCTTAATTCAGGCTCTTGTAGAGTAGCGGGGTGCGACATAGCCGCCTTGCAATCAATGTAAGGTGCGCGGCATGGCCAGTACAAACGATGGAATTTCTGCATCAAAATGTTCGCCATCTTCAGCTATCATTTGATAAGTCCCGCGCATCGTTCCTACTGGCGTGTTCATTGCGGTACCACTGGTATATTCGAATGCCTCACCTGGTTTCAGCATCGGCTGTTCACCGACCACGCCCAGCCCACGCACTTCTTGTACGCGATCCTCAGCATCGGTAATGATCCAGTGCCGCGACACCAGCTGTGCCGCTTGCGTACCGGTATTGGCGATAGTGATTGTGTAAGCAAACACGTATCGATCTACATCAGGATCAGATTGCTCTGCCAAATAAGTAGTTTTCACCGTGACTGTAATATGATTTTTTCTGCTATCGCCCATAGTATCTTTCTGTTCTGGCCTGCTGTTACTGGCACACAATTCAAGGTAAAATCTTAAACTTTAACGCACTGTCCTCACTTTTAAGGAACCATCATGTCCAGACAATTCCGCATCGCACCGAGTATTTTATCCGCCAATTTCGCAAAATTAGGACAAGAAGTAACCGATGTGATTGCTTCAGGCACAGACATCATTCACTTTGACGTGATGGATAACCATTACGTACCTAACTTGACGATAGGTCCTTTGGTGTGTGAATCACTGCGCCCTGTGACCAATGCGTTTATCGACGTACATTTGATGGTTAAACCGGTAGATCGCATTATCCCTGATTTTGCTAAAGCTGGGGCGAACATGATTACATTTCACCCAGAAGCATCTGAACACATCGACCGCACCCTGGCGCTGATTAAGGAATCAGGCTGCAAAGCGGGTCTGGTATTCAACCCGGCTACCTCACTAAGTTACCTGGATCACGTCATGGACAAACTCGACATGATATTGCTGATGTCAGTCAACCCAGGTTTCGGTGGCCAAAAATTTATAGATGAAACCCTGAACAAAATCCGCGCCGTACGCCAGCGTATCGACGCATCAGGCCGTGATATCTGGCTGGAGGTGGATGGCGGCGTGAAAGTTGACAACATCGCTGAAATCGCCCGCGCTGGTGCCGATACTTTTGTTGCAGGCTCTGCAATTTTTAGCGCGGCTAAAGATACCGACCCTAACCGTTATGACACCGTGGTTGCTGCCATGCGCGCTGAATTGGCAAAGGTCTAATCGATGAAATTTCCTATTGCAATCAAAGCTGTTGTTATTGATCTGGACGGCACACTACTTAACACCGCACCTGATTTGGCGTACGCAGCCGAACTGATGATGGCCGAATTGGGCTTGCCTGCCGTACCGCTCGCCACTATCAAAACTTACATCGGCAACGGCGTATCACGCCTGGCCAAGCGTGTGTTGACCGGTGACATGGACGCCGAACCAGATGCTGATTTATTTGCGCGTGCCTATCCGATTTACGAAAAACACTATGGTGCCAATGTATCACGCTACTCGCGCCCGTTTGATGGCGTGGTTGCGGGTTTGGAAGCATTTAAAGCCATGGGTGTGCACATCGCCTGCATCACCAACAAAGCCGAGAAATACACCGTGCCTTTATTAAAAGACACTGGCCTGTTTGATTATTTTGAACTGGTTTTATCCGGTGACAGCCTGCCTAAGCGCAAACCAGATCCATTACCTTTACTTCACGCCTGCAAGCTGTTTGGCATAGAACCTCATGAGTTATTGCTCATCGGTGATTCGCTGAATGACACGCAAGCCGCACGCGCTGCAGGTTGTCCAGTATTCTGCGTACCTTATGGCTACAATCGCGGACGCTCAGTTGAGGAACTGGATTTAGACGCGGTCACACCTACGCTATTAGACGCAGCAAAATTGACTGTGAAAGCCGCTTAAATGATGACACTTACCCTTACGATGAAACTTGCAGCGCGATGGCGGCGATGGTGGCTTAACTAGCACAACCGTCCTCCTATTCATCGTAAAAGGTAAGCATTATCATGACTGAACAGCAATTTTTTGAACTCGCCAAACTAGGCTACAACCGTATCCCGCTGACCCGTGAATTACCGGCGGATTTGGATACGCCGCTTTCCATTTACCTCAAACTCGCCAACGCGCCCTATTCTTATTTATTAGAATCTGTCGTCGGTGGTGAGCAATTTGGGCGTTACTCGTTTATCGGCCTGCCCGCCCGCACCGTATTGCGCGTGCACGGGCATCTGGTAACGGTTGAAACTGATGGCGTCAAAGTCGAGCAACACGACAGCCCAGATCCCCTGGCATTTATCGAAGCCTACAAGCAACGTTTTAATGCTGCAGACTTACCCAATTTACCGCGTTTTTCAGGCGGCCTGGCGGGCTATTTCGGCTATGACACCGTGCGTTATATTGAAAAACGTCTGGCGCACACGCACAAGGTCGATACCCTGCACACACCGGACAGCCTGCTTTTGCTCACGGAAGAACTGGTCGTTGTCGACAATCTCAGCGGTACGTTAAGCCTGATCATCTATGTCGATCCACTTGAAGCCGATGCTTACAGCAAAGGCTACACGCGACTGAATGAGCTTACAGAGCAGTTACGCACACCATTAAAAGCACCGAACATTGAAGTCATCGCCCCCGCTGAAGTTACCTCGGAATTTGGCGAAGATGCGTTCAAAGCGGCTGTTATTCGTGCGCAGGAATACATCCTTAATGGCGACATCATGCAAGTGGTGTTGAGCCAGCGCATGTCACGCCCGTTCCACGCCAGTCCGCTCACGCTCTACCGCGCTTTACGCAGCCTGAATCCATCGCCGTACATGTTCTATTACGACATGGGTGGTTTTCATGTTGTAGGTGCGTCGCCTGAAATCCTCGTGCGTCTGGAAGACGATACCGTCACCGTGCGCCCCATTGCCGGCACACGCCCACGCGGCGCAAATCGCGAATCCGATGCAGCACTGGCTGTTGAACTATTAGCTGACCCCAAAGAATGCGCCGAGCATTTGCAATTGCTGGATTTAGGCCGCAATGACGCAGGTCGCGTCGCCGTCACTGGCAGCGTCAAAGTCACGGAAAACATGCAAATCGAACGCTACTCACACGTCATGCATATCGTCTCCAATGTCGAAGGCAAGCTCAAACCTGGCCTGACCGCAATGGATGTAATGCGCGCGACCTTCCCGGCAGGCACGGTTTCAGGCGCACCGAAAGTACGCGCCATGGAAATCATCGACGAGCTAGAGCCGAGCAAGCGCGGCATTTACGCAGGCGCGGTGGGTTATTTGAGCTTTAACGGGTCTATGGATTTAGCCATCGCCATCCGCACCGCCGTCATCAAGGACAATATGCTCTATGTTCAGGCAGGTGCAGGCATCGTCGCCGACTCCGTGCCCGACAGCGAATGGATAGAAACTCAGAACAAGGCCCGCGCGGTAATACGCGCTGCGGAATTGGCGCAGGCAGGCTTAACCGGGTTGGGAGAATAACATGCTGATCATGATAGATAACTACGACTCCTTCACCTACAACCTCGTGCAGTACTTTGGCGAGCTGGGTGCGGATGTGCGCGTATTTCGCAACGACGAGATTGATATCCCTGCCATCAGCGCATTACAACCTGACCATATCGTCATTTCACCGGGGCCGTGTACGCCCAATGAAGCGGGTATTTCCGTGCCGGTGATAAAACATTTTGCTGGCAGCGTGCCCATCCTTGGGGTGTGCCTGGGGCATCAAAGCATAGGCCAGGCATTCGGTGGCAAAATCATCCGCGCGCAACAGCTTATGCATGGTAAAACCTCTATGGTGCATCATAAGGACACCGGCGTATTTGCGGGTTTACCTAACCCGCTCCGCGCCACACGCTATCATTCCCTGGTTATCGAGCGTGACAGCCTGCCTGAATGCCTGGAAATCACCGCATGGACTGACGACGGCGAAATCATGGGCGTGCGCCACAAAACACTGGCCGTCGAAGGTGTGCAATTCCACCCGGAATCCATACTGACTGAATACGGGCATGAGATGCTGGCAAACTTTTTGAAAGTGCGCGCATGAACGTTACGCCACTGCTCAACCAGCTCATCGCCGGGCATGATTTACGTCACAACCAAATGCACGACCTGATGCAGGCCATCATGACCGGCGCGCTTTCGCCTGCACTCATCGCCGCGTGTTTAATTGCGTTGCGTTGCAAAGGCGAGAGCGTGATCGAATTGGCTGCAGCGGCGGAAGTGATGCGTGCGTTATCGACCAAAGTACCGTTGCATCATCTGCCGCATCTAGTTGACACTTGCGGCACCGGTGGTGACGGCGCACACACTTTCAACATCTCCACCGCCGCCGCATTCGTCTCTGCGGCGGCTGGTGCAAATGTCGCCAAGCACGGCGGGCGTTCAGTCTCATCCACCTCAGGCAGTGCAGACGTACTCGAAGCGTTGGGCATCAACGTCAACCTTAATCCGGCGCAAGTCGCCCTATGTGTAGAACAGGTCGGCATCGGCTTCATGTTCGCGCCCAATCACCACAGCGCGATGAAACACGCTGCACCCGTGCGTCGCGAGCTAGGTGTGCGCACCTTGTTTAACCTGCTCGGCCCGATGACCAATCCCGCTGACGCACCCAATCAAGTCATGGGTGTATTCGCCCGCGAACTCACCGGCAAGCTGGCACACGTGCTGCAAACCCTGGGCAGCCAGCATGTCATGGTAGTACATGCCGCTGATGGCATGGATGAGCTGAGTTTAAGCGGCGTGAGTTACATCGCCGAGTTGCACAATGGCAGCGTCACCGAATACGAAATCACGCCTGAACAATTCGGCCTGGCGCGCGCAGACCATGCCAACCTCGCGGTCGACAGCGTAGACACTGCCAAAGCCATGCTCATCGCCGCCCTCAGCAACCAGCACCGCGCCGCCAGCGACATCGTCGCGCTTAACGCTGGCGCGGCAATATATGTCGCAGGCATCACACCCATCCTGGCCGATGGCGTGAAACTGGCCATGCAACAAATTACCTCAGGCGCAGCACTGCGCAAACTCGAACAACTAAAAAATTTAAGCCAACATGTCTGACATACTCAATAAAATCCTTGCCACCAAACACCGTGAAGTGGTCGCTGCGCACAGCCAAATTCCATTGGCTGAAATCAAGGCACGCGCACTGGCCATGCCTGCGCCACGCGACTTTGTCGGCGCCATTCGCCAGCGCGTCGCTCAACAACGCCCCGCCGTCATCGCCGAAATCAAACGCGCCAGCCCATCCAAAGGCCTGCTCCGTGCCGATTTTCAACCTGCCGAAATTGCCAAAAGTTACGCCCAGCACGGCGCAGCCTGCCTATCTGTGCTCACCGATGTCGATTATTTCCAAGGCAGTGCAGATTATCTGATCGCCGCCCGTGCCGCTTGCGACATCCCCGTACTGCGTAAAGATTTCATCATTGACCCATACCAAATCTATGAAGCGCGTGCCATGGGTGCTGACGCCATACTCCTCATTGTTACCGCCTTGAGTCTGGAACAAATGCAAGCCCTGGAAGCCCTCGCCACCGATCTGGGCATGGCCGTTCTGGTCGAGTCCCACAACAGCGGCGAACTCAACTTTGCGCTGCAACTCGACACCCCGCTACAAGGCATCAATAACCGCAACCTTCGCACCTTTGAAACCAGTCTGGACACAACATTACAGATGCTCAAACAAATAGATGAGAGCCGCATCGTCATCACTGAAAGTGGCATCCACAGTCGTGCCGATGTTGAGCTAATGCAATCTCATGGCGTATATGGATTTTTGGTGGGCGAAGCATTTATGCGGGCGGAAGAACCTGGAGTGGAACTGGCGCGACTGTTTGGGTGAACCAGACAACGGATGCGGGAATGTTAGATTCCCCTACCCAGCTCCTCACAGGCATACGCTCATATCTGACAATCCAGGCATAGCGCATAGGCTAATTCTGGAGAATCCGGCTACCTACCGTCACTATCCACGATGCATCCCATACGCCTAATCAAGCTTATCTGAGCACGCAGCAGACGTTTAACATCCATCAAATTTTCACCACACTGTTGTATTCACATCAGAATAAATTTCACTTCAATACGTCTTAGTATAATTTCAGCCAATGCGCTGCCACACCAGAAAACATCAGCATCTACGCATAGATGAACTAGATGCGTGGGTACAATATATTTCTGCTTTAACATTGGGTAAAATGCTAGTATGAGCGTGCTATTCACAAAGGAGGAACTAGCTTGATTATTTGAGCCAGCTTTGTGTGTAGACATGTTTTTTAAACTTATAATTCAAAGATATAAGTCACTAAACTAAGTACTTTAATTTATTACTGGCCAATGATAAATGAAAAAGAAAAATATTAAGGCTGCCTGTCTCGATGTCGAATGGATTGGCCATCCACAATGCAATACCTGCGCCGTACGTAATTCATTACTGTTTTCGGACATACCAGATGAAATACTGAATCCTTTCTTAATATCAGTTGATAATTACCATTTCCACCCTCGCGCCCACCTATATGAGAAAGGAAATGCTGGTAGTGATCTTTTCTCCATCCGTAGCGGCATAGTCAAGCTAGAGCAATCCATGCCTAATGGGGCATTACGTGTTGTACGCCTGTTGCATGTCGGGGACGTAGTCGGGTTGGAAGCGCTGACGGGAGAACATTACCACCACAGTGCTGTCGCACTGAACGAAGTTGATGCTTGTCGCATCCCCATGCAAGTCATTCGCGACCTGAATAAACACAGTCCAAAACTGCATATGCAACTCATGTTGCGCCTGCAAAAGAGTCTGGATGAAGCCGATGATTTTATTTTGCAGCTTTCGACCGGGGGTGCCACTGCGAGATTAGCACGTCTGCTACTTAAGCTTTCCGCCTCTGCAGATCATGAGCCGTTCCTCGCACCTAGCCGCGAGGACATCGGCGCAATGCTTGGCGTGACCACTGAAACCGCCAGTCGAGTAATGGCCGAGTTTAAACGTCAGGGCTGGCTACGTGAAGTTCATGGTCAGTGTGTCAGTTGCGACTGTAGCCAGTTGGCGCGATTAGCCATGGATTTAGGTTGATATTTGTCAATGACGTGTAGTAGCTTCGCACGTATGATACGTGACATGAATTACGCAACAGGACATTATCATCCAGAATCAGCTAGTATGTAATGAGTTGTAAATTTTTAACGGATAAGGCATACAATATGTTCAGGACAAAACAGGGAAAAGAAATGAAAATAACACGTCAAAAATATGCATTACGCCCTATTGCAGCGATAGTAAGTTTGTTATTTGCTTCATGGGGAGGCCAGCCAGTTATGGCAGCCCAACCTGATACTGTGCCGGCAGGCACAGCTTCCCAAGCAGGAACAGCCGCCCAGACTGGATCAGGTTCAGTCACCGACACCGCCCGGACTGGGATCGGCGCACCAGACACAACGACTACCACAGCAACTTCAACCAATGTGGTGCAACCTGAAATGATGCCAGCACAAAGAAATATTAAGGGTGAACCGCTATTTGAAGGTATTGTTGCTGGCAGCTTCCTATTATTTCCTTCCGTAGACTTGAGCCTGATCTCTGATGACAACATCTATGGCACCCGCACTCAGGAAGCACGCGACCTGATCGTCACGCTAACCCCATCTATAGTTGCCCGCTCGAACTGGGAAAAACACCGTCTGAACTTCACCGCTGGCGTGTCTGCTGACCACTATGACAAGTATGGCAGCGAAAATGTAACCGACTGGTGGCTAGGTACTGATGGACGTTATGATCTGTCCGATCGATCCAATCTGTTTGGGGGATTACGGGCCACGCAAGAACACGAAGACCGCGCATCGCCTGAAGCGCAGCTGGCCGGCGGGAGCGAACCCACCACTTACACGACCATGCACGCCAATATGGGCTTTGCTCACCGCTTCGATAAAATAAACCTGCGTACCGCCGTGGTGGAAGAAAAGCTGGATTACAACAATCCAGTAGGAATGACGGCAGGCACGACTAACAATGACCGTGACCGCACTTTACGTTCGGTAGGTGTACGAGTTGGCGTGCCAATTTCCGAGAAAAATGAAGTGTTTGCACAGGCCGCCACCGACCAACGTACCTACGATCAAACTGTCGATGACAACGGCTACCAGCGCAGTTCCGATGGCTATCGTGTCAGTGTAGGTGCACGTTCAAAAATCGCGTCGAACATGCAGGCAGAAGGCTTTGTTGGCCAAATGACCCAGAATTATGACGATGCCCGTCTGCCGGATGTGAGCAAACCTTACTACGGTGGTCGCTTTACCTGGCAACCAGACAACCGCACCCGTATCAGCGCCCTGCTGGACCGTTCCATCAATGAAACTACCCTGCCGGGTGCCTCCAGTTATGTAGATACAACTGTCACTGGCAAGGTTGAACGGGAAATTGGAGCAAAAACAGTTTTTGATGCATTCGTGAGCAATAGCGAAAGTGATTATCAGGGGAGCACGCTTACAAACAAGACAACATCGACTGGTGTGGGTATAAAGCACTATGTCAGCGATCACGTTTTCTATGGCGCGGATTACCGTTTCACCCATCGCGACTCCAATGAAGCGGTTTACGATTATTACCGTAACCAGCTCATGTTCACACTGGGCTATGGTCCGAAGCGGAATTTTGGCTCGGCTGGTGGTAGCGATGAAGTCGTAGCGTCACTGCTTGAACTGATGCCAGACACCAATTTTGGCGGCCTGTATATCGGCGGAATGCTGGGACACGACTCTTTCGGCACACAAACGGTAGGTGCTAGCGGTGGTAGTGGATCGACTGACACTGGCCCCATGGGCGATCTTGGTTTGACCTCGGGCTTATTCCTTGGTTACAACTTCAAGATCAATCAACATTGGTTAGTCGCGCCTGAACTGGAGGTAGAACACAGCAATGCCAGCTGGTTCCACACCAAAGACAAGTCAGATGCAAATACCACATCTGCGAGCAATGGAGACAGCGTTGGCCTGGGTGTCAGGGTTGGTTATGAAGGACAAAGCGGCAGCGTGATTTATGGTCGCCTGGGTCAGGTTAGAACTGATGTGCATTCTTATTACGGAGAAAATGCGGCACCTGCTGGCGCCTACAACCAGACCGACACATTAACAGGTACCCGTTATGGCATTGGTACTGATGTTCCAGCGAGCAACAATATGTTCGTGCGACTGGATTATACCTACACTGATTATGGCAGTTTCAACGCACCCTACGCTACTACTGGAGGCACTGTGAATGAACAGATGTCTAATGAAGAAACCTTGTTCCGACTCGGTTTGGGCTGGAAATTTGGCGGACATCTACCAAAAGCTAAAGTATATGCAGCACCTGTATCAGGCTTCTATGTAGGCGCGGCTTTGGGACACGGCAGTCTGGATTCGCAGGTCGACGGCATACAAAATGATTCCAGTGGTTGTACCAACTGTTATTTCACTGGTGCATTTGCTGACATTGGCAGCAGTGCTGGACTGTTTGGTGGTTATGGCTGGGCATTCAATCGTTGGTATTTAGGTCTTGAACTGGAGGCTGATGCTAATGGCCCACATTGGCAGCATGAAATCAGTGGAACCAGTGGCCGCGACTTCTCGGCCGCCAAAAAAGGCGACTTGGGCTATGCGGTGCGTGTGGGTTACACCTTACCAAATGGCGTGTTGTTATACGGCCGTGTAGGTGAAGTGAATGCCAAGTTCAATACCACTTGGGTCAAGGGTGGCAACTCATCAGCCTGGGTTGACCGTGATGATAAAATCAAGGGCAATCGCTTGGGTCTTGGCGCTGAAATACCCGTAGGTGCAGGTTATACACGATTTGACTATACCTACACGGTGTATGACAAATATAGCTTTGTAACCACGCAGGCGCAGCCTGACTCAATGACCTTTGCTAACAGCGAAAGCCTGTTCCGTCTGGGTTTAGGCTACCGTTTCTAAGACTGATTAAAAATTTATTGAAAATTGAGCTTTATCAATGACAATCTGACAATATCGTCATATATTTGTAAGCACCAACAGTATCCATGCCGAGGCGTAAGTTTCGGCATGGCGGAATGGGAAATCCGCTTGGTATCTGTTAATTTTTCCCTATCACACGAGGAGCGTTATTATGCAAAACGAATTTAAACTAAAGCGTTTGATTATTGCAGGTGGTGTCGCAGTATTTTCATTGTTGGCCGCGCCTATCATTAGCACCAGTCATGTTTCTTTAGTATCAGTCGCTCAAGCTGCCGAGGGTACTGAAGGCGGTCATACTGGCGAAAGTGGTGGCGGCAGTGGTAGCGGCAAAGGTCAGGCCAAAAAAGGCAGTACACATGAAAGCGGCCATGGTGGCGCATCCAAATCAACTGAATCTGTTCTGAGTGGTGAAGAGACAGATTCTGACAAAAAGGGTCCAAACTACAAAGGTGGTTCGTCAGCCGCAGGCAAGAAAGGCAAACCAGCCTACGCAGGTGACGTTGCAGTGACTGGCTACGACTCCGCTGTTGAAATGGGCCGTCTGAACGTGGCTAAATCTCCTTCCAAAGTAATTGATAAGGCGGATAAAGATGCGCTCGTTACGCTATTTGCCACACCTGAGCTATATAAATTAGCAACATTGGCTGATGTAATTGCTGCGATCAAGAGTGGCGTCTTGCCAGGTACGACTACTCCGATAGTGCGTATTGATTCGCCATTACAAAACCTTGGTTTGTACAAGGATTTGTTGACAGATGGCAAACTAGTATCTGCTGCTGGTACAGAATTTAGCGGATTAAGCAATCTTGATTTACTGGCTATCTTCATAGGTGGCGCTGCAGATAAGGCTGGTGCCGCTGTATCACCTGATACCATAACCAACTTGAATATCATTTTTGGTTTAACCGACAAAATGTCAGCAACAGATGTCGCTACAGTAGCAGCTGGTGCTGCGGCAGTTCAAGCGGCCATTCTGGAAGCGCATAGCGAGTAATATGGCTGTATTGAACCAGCGACGTATCTAGCTGCGCCGATTCAAGCAATAAAATAGTAGAATAAAAACAGGGCGAGATTTATCTTGCCCTGTTTTACTTCAGCTGCTGTCCGAGTGCGTCTTAGCTTGGACTAGCCTGCTGATTGACCCTTGTCTGTAATTTTGCCGTGAAGGAGTAATTATGAATAAGAAACTGTTAATTTCCGCCGTGCTTTTAACTGCTATTGCCATACCATTTCGGGCAGCAGTAGCCGCAGATCAAACGCGCACCCAAACTCAACTACAAACACAGGACCAGATATATGGCAGTCAGTTAATGACCCGCCAGGAGCGTACGACTTATCGTAATGAGATGCGCAAGGCAAAAACTGAGCAGGAGCGTGAACAAATTCGCAATCAGCATCACGAACAAATGCAAGTCAGAGCTAAAGAACGCGGGGTTACATTGCCAAGCACTCCTCCCGCAATGGGTGGTGGTATGGGATCAGGTGGTGGTATGGGTGGTGGTATGGGTTCTGGAGGCGGTTCTGGTGGTGGTAAATAAGGTCGCTGATTTTACTTTACTCTAAACGCAACAGAGTAATTTGTCACCCAAGACCAAAGCACAATTTGCTGCCTTGGTCTTGGGTGATTTTCACTTAAAAAATAGTTTTATCACTAATTAATCGTTCACTTGGCTACGTCGCCCATTTTGCCCACAATTGTAGCTGGACTGCCAAAATAAATTCCAATTCACCAACGTAATTTACGCCATGCCGATTGCTGTACCGAGTTTAAAAAAGTCCAGGCCACCAGGCGACTTTGTTTCTGTCCCTGATTCATAGTGATGGTTTTATACTCTTGCACACCAGCTAGTTTCAATGCAGCATAAATGCCGGGCAAACTGGCTGATTTGGACACCAGCGTGGTAAACCAGTAACAGCGAGTAGGTATCTGCGCGCTTTCACTTATCATGCGCTGAATGAAATTCAGCTCGCCACCGACACACCATAACTCAGCATCTTTACCGCCGAAATTAAGAGCTGGTTCGTCCTGATTCTTTGCTTTACCCAAGTTCTGCCATTTCCGCTGCGACCCGGCACGGGCTTCGGCTGGAGTAGCATGAAACGGCGGATTGCACAGAGTCAAATCGAACCATTCATGCTCATGAATAATGCCTTTAAAAATCATATTGGCATCAGGCTGTAAACGTAGCGAGATGTGTTGTGAGTGCGCTGGATTAGCGTTCAATATGACCTGCGCATTAGCCAATGAATCTGTATTAATATCACTCGCAACGAAGTCCCAGCCGTACTCACTGTGCCCGATTAGCGGGTAAATGCAATTCGCACCGGTGCCAACATCCAGCACCTGTACGATTTTAGGAACCACACCGCGATTGCTTGCCGCCAATAGATCAGCCAGGTTATGCACATAGTCAGCTCGCCCGGGCACAGGTGGACAAAGGTTTTGCGACGGAATATCCCAGTCCCTGATGCCGTAACTATCTTGCAACAAGGCTCTATTCAACGCTTTGACCGCCGCGGGATCAGCAAAATCTATACTTAGCTCACCATACGCATTCACGCTGGCAAACTTAGTTAATACGACATCCACAAGCATCAGCCGCTCAAAATCATAACGCCCTTGATGCCGGTTGCGTGGGTGTAAGGTATCTCCCTGTACAGAAACTTCGACTGACTGAGGTTTGTTGCCTTTAAATCGCATAAGCTCTTTAATCTTGCTAATAGTCACTCAGTATTTCATTACACCACAGGAAAGGCAATATACATACTATGGACTTAATCGTTTGAATGGGGTCAGTTCTGACATTGATACACTTTTCCGATATGCCACAATCGGCTAATCACATCATGCTGTATGCTATCATTGACCTGTACCTACGCTATTCAGCGCGCATCTGTTTATATAAGCGGATCAGGTGCATTTATTATGTGTGAGGACAAAGCAATGGAAGAAGCGCTCAATGCGCATTTACTCGTCGTTGATGATGACGATGGTTTGCGGAATTTGCTCGAACAATATCTTACCGGAAATGGGTTCACCGTAAGTCTTGCAGCTAGCGGCAGCGAAATGGATGAGATATTGACGCAGTCACAGCCGGATTTGGTGATTCTCGATTTGATGATGCCGGGCGAGGATGGCTTGTCTATTGCTCGGCGTTTGCGAGCCAGTACGGCGGTGCCAATTATCATGCTGTCGGCACGAGGCGAGGATATCGACCGCATTGTTGGGCTGGAAGTAGGTGCAGATGATTATCTGGCCAAACCCTTTAATCCACGTGAGTTGCTGGCGCGTATCCGTGCGGTATTGCGGCGCAAGCAAGTACCAACAGTAGCGAATGCAGTAAATGAATCAACCCGATTTGCGGATTTTGAACTGGATGTGGCTGCACAGCGCCTGACCAAATCAGGCGTGGAAGTCAATTTAACCACGGCCGAATTTGCGATTCTGCAGATATTCACCAGCCATCCTAACCGCGTACTGTCGCGTGACCAGCTGATGGATATGCTCAAGGGTTATGACAGAGACCCGTTTGATCGCAGCATTGATGTCCGCGTAACGCGTTTACGCCGAAAGATCGAGCCTAACCCTACCGAACCAGTGTATATCCGCACTATCTGGGGACAGGGTTATTTATTCTCACCCAAAGGCGCAACCAAGTGAATTTGCACCAATTATGGCCAGACAGTTTATTTGGCCGTACTGCGCTAACCTTAGGATTCGCGTTTGTTTTATTTCAGACACTCGCAATTGTGCTGGTGTCATTCACCATACTCACGCCTTTGGCAATGCGTTCTGCCGATGATTTAGCGGCATTAATTGTACTGTCTGCGCAAACTTGGGTGGAGTTACCACCCGAGACGCGCCCCGCATTTGAGCAAGAATTACGTCTACACCACCATCTGCAACTAAGCAAAATTAATGACATCGGCGATATTCCAGCTGACCGATTTCTCAACAGTCAAAATATAGAAACGGCGTTATCCCAACGTACCGGACAAATAGTGCAGCTGGAACGTGGTGAGTCTGGGTGGGTCTGGGCTGATTTGAAAATGGGCGGCCACTTTATCCGCGTAGGATTCGAGAAAAACCGTTATAACATTCGCGCCCCACTCGCCGCAGTAGGACTGGTGAGTTTAGGTGCACTGCTGATCTGGATCAGCGCACTCATCGTCGTACGCCGCATTACCCGCACTCTGGCTCAACTCAGCGCAGCCGCAGCGCAAGTGGGGCAAGGCAAAATGCCGCAGCCTTTGCCAGAACACGGTGCGCGTGAATTGGTAACGCTGGCGCAAGCGTTTAACCAAATGGCAAATGAAGTGCAAGATTTATTGGCGAATCGCACCACATTACTGGCCGGGATTTCCCACGATTTGCGCACCCCGATTGCGCGTATGCGCCTGGCAGTGGCAATGCTGCCCGAAGTGACTGACCCCAAACTGGTTGCACAGATAGAACGCGATCTGGTACAGATGAATCAGCTGATTGCTGATTTTCTCGATATGGCGCGCGGACTGAATAGCGAGACACCGCAATCTTACGATGTAGTGGCGATATTGCAAACCCTGGTCGATGATGCCAACCGCGGTGGCGGCAACGTAAGCTTAAGCGCACCAGCAGCCTGCGAAGCCGTCGTTGCACCACATGCATTACAGCGCATCGTTACCAATCTGATACAAAATGCGGTTCGCTATGGACAACCCCACCCAGTAGAAGTGACGTGTGAAACTCAAGCTACTGGATTAATAATTCAAGTACTGGATAGAGGTCCTGGAATTCCAGATGACCAATTGGAACTGGTATTCCGGCCATTTTTCCGCCTGGAGAGTTCGCGCAATATCGCCACCGGCGGCAGCGGACTGGGATTAGCGATTGCCCGCCAGTTAGCACAGGCGCAGGGCTGGCATTTAAGCCTGGCTGCACGTGAAGGCGGAGGACTAATAGCAACATTGCGGATTTGAATACAACCTGTCTTTACGTTTATAATGTTGAATTAATTGTATTTTTAACTGACAGCTATGTTTGAACAAGTAATGCAGTATTTGGGTTATATAGACATATCTGACCTGCCGACAATTTTCTCGGTAATTATTTTATCGTCGTTACTCTCACTTGATAATAGCCTGGTAGTAGCAGCAATTGCTGATAAATTACCGCGTCATCAAGAGCAAAGGGCCATTATCTTTGGACTGAGTGCAGGGATAATATTCCGCTTAATCGCCTTGTTCATCGTCGGCTTTATTATCAAATACCCGATTATCAAAATAATTGGCGGACTGTACCTGATCTATATCGCTTACAAACACTTTGTCATCGAAGCCGAAGAAAGTACGCACCATGCACGAGAAGCATTGGGTGCAGCGATTGTAGCGATTACCTTGGCGGATATTGCCTTTAGCGTGGACAACATAGTTGCCACTATCGCTATGTCACCCAAACTGATGGTGGTGCTTATCGGTACGGTGATGGGTGGTATTGCGATGATTTTTACCACCAAACTGGTGCTGAAGCTGCTCAAGCGCTACCACCTGCTGGAAGCCTGCGCTTATGTGATCGTTGCATTTGTGGGTGGCGTAATCCTGCTGGAAGAACTCCCTGCTTATTTAGGCTTGGGATTTGAGATTCATGTACCTGACATGCTCAAATTTGCAGTTGTCATTGGCGCTGCAGCGGGCACGGTAGCCTATGAAGAGCTGCAACACCGCAAAATCCACGCCGCACGTCACAGAAAGTAACCTATCAATCAGCCTTGCTGCGTGATCAACCCACACGGCAAGGCGTTCCACTGGTAAAATTATGCTTTTACCGTTTTAAGCGTGCATCATGCTGACTTTTCAAGAAATTATATTAACGCTACAGCAATACTGGGCAAAACAGGGTTGTGTGTTGTTGCAACCTTATGACATGGAAATGGGCGCGGGTACATTTCATACCGCAACATTTTTACGCGCGCTCGGACCCGAGCCTTGGCAGGCCGCGTTTGTGCAACCTTCGCGCCGTCCCAAGGATGGTCGCTATGGCGAAAATCCTAATCGCCTGCAGCACTATTACCAATTTCAAGTTGTACTCAAACCTAGCCCACCTAACATCCAGGAATTGTACCTGGACAGCCTGCGCGCACTGGGCGTAGATACCAATGTGCACGACATACGTTTTGTTGAAGACGATTGGGAATCACCGACTTTGGGCGCCTGGGGGTTGGGCTGGGAAGTTTGGCTCAACGGTATGGAAGTCACCCAATTCACTTATTTCCAGGAAGTCGGCGGCCTGAAATGCAAGCCGGTACTGGGTGAAATTACCTATGGACTGGAACGTCTGGCGATGTACTTGCAAGGCGTGGAAAACGTCTATGATCTGGTATGGACTGAAGGCGTCAGCTACGGTGACGTCTACCATCAGAACGAAGTCGAGCAGTCCAAATATAATTTTGAACACTCCAACACGCAATGGCTGTTTCAGCAGTTCAACGATTTTGAACGCGAAGCTGCGCGACTGATGGATTTGGGCCTGCCTTTGCCAGGCTTTGAAATGGTGATGAAGTGTTCACATACATTTAATCTGCTGGATGCACGCGGCGCAATTTCCGTCACCGAACGCGCGGCTTATATCGGTCGTGTACGCACCTTATCGCGCAAAGTAGCACAGGCTTATTATGACTCCCGTGAAGCACTGGGCTTCCCTATGGCTAAATTATCAGGCGAATCAGCATGAGTGCAACATTACTAATCGAATTACGTACTGAAGAACTCCCCCCAAAATCACTGTCGAAACTATCCGCCGCATTCAGCAGCGGCATTGCCAATGCACTGCAAGCGCAGGGTTATGTCACTGAGCTCAGCGGCATGGTGTCCTATGCGACCCCACGTCGCCTTGCGGTAAGCATACCCGACGTCGTTGCTATCCAGTCGCCACGCCAAATCGAGCGTAAAGGCCCTGCAGTCGCAACCGCAATGAAAGACGGCGCACCTACACCCGCACTGACCGGTTTTGCGCGCTCATGTGGCGTAGCAGTGGAAGAGCTTGCAACCATGCACGACGGCAAACAGGAATGCTATGTGTATCGCAGCACGCAAGCAGGCGAGCCACTAACTCAGCATTTATCCAATATCGTTGCCGACGCGCTGAAAAAGCTGCCAGTAGCTAAACTGATGCGTTGGGGAGATAGCGAGATTGAGTTTGTTCGTCCTGTACATGGCTTAATCATGCTGCACGGCAACGAAGTGATAACGGGTGAGGTATTGGGCCTAACCAGCGACCGCATGACCCTGGGACATCGATTCCTGTCACAAGGCGAAATCGTCCTCGCTCATGCCGATGACTACGCACAGCGTTTATTGGAAGATGGTTATGTGATGGCGGATTACGCCATGCGCCGTGAAGATATCCGCCAGCAACTCACCTCGACAGCAGGTGATGCCCAGGCATTGATGGACGATGCGCTGTTAGACGAAGTGACGGGTTTGGTGGAATTTCCCGTCGTTTACACCGGCACATTCAGCGCAGATTTCCTGGAAGTGCCGCAGGCGTGTTTAATCCTGTCGATGAAACAGCATCAAAAATACTTCCCGCTGGTTGATGCCGCAGGTCAGTTACTGCCGCGCTTTCTGGTGGTATCAAATCTGCAGACAGCCGATGCGAACCACATCATCCAGGGCAATGAGCGTGTATTGCGTGCGCGACTATCTGATGCAAAATTCTTCTTCAATCAGGATCGCAAAACCCGTCTGGATAGCCGCGTAGAAAAACTCGCGCATGTGGTTTATCACAACAAACTTGGCAGCCAGTTGCAGCGCGTGCAGCGCCTGCAAAAACTGGCTGCCAGCATTGCGCAACTGCTCGGCGCAGACGCTAATGCAGCAAGCCGTGCAGCATATTTGGCCAAAGCCGATTTAATCACCGACATGGTCGGCGAATTCCCCGAGCTGCAAGGCATGATGGGCACGCATTACGCGCTGCATGATGGCGAGGCAGAAGATGTCGCCGCAGCCATCAGTACACATTACCAGCCGCGTTTTGCCGGCGACGCCATCCCACAAGGTGCAATCGCCGCAAGCGTGGCCCTGGCAGATAAGCTCGATACCTTAATCGGTATTTTTGGCATAGGCTTAATCCCCACCGGCGACAAGGATCCATTCGGCTTGCGCCGCGCTGCATTGGGCGTGTTACGCATTCTGATCGAAACGCCACTATCACTGTCATTACCCGATTTATTGGCACATGCACAAGCGGCTTTCCCCGCAGGCGTAGTCAGCGATAGCGTCAATATGGATGTGTATGGCTTCATGCTGGACCGCATGCGCCACTATCTCAAGGAGCAAGGTTTTGATGCCAGCGCAATTGAGGCAGTATTAGCCAACCAGCCCGCCCGGATGGATTTGATACTGGCGCGCATTCATGCCGTACGTGAATTCCAGCAACTGCCTGAAGCGGCAGCACTCTCGGCAGCGAATAAACGTGTGCGCAACATCTTGAAAAAAGTAACGGAAACCATAGACGAAGTTCAGCCCAGCCTGTTGCAAACTGACGAAGAAAAACAACTGTTTGCACGCATCAATCAGCTTGCACCCGTGGTGACTGAGCATGTTGCGAATTCCGATTACACTGCTGCGCTAACCGCGCTGGCAGCTGTGCGCGCTGAAGTCGATCAATTCTTTGATGCGGTCATGGTCATGGCTGATGACCTGGCGGTACGCCATAATCGCCTGGCGTTATTGCAAGCACTGGGCGCAATGATGAATCAGGTGGCAGATATTTCCCTGCTGTCAACGTAGCATGCGGGCGGGGTTGAGCGTATGGCGATGCCCCGCCTGTTCATTATGTTTTTGCAAGAGGCCAGCGAAACGGGTTACAGCCAACTTAATCTTTTGTTGAAGCGCTTTCCAGTTTCCACACGCCATTTGCAACAATCCAATGCTGCAGAGCATCAAATGGCATCGGACGCCCAATATAAAAACCTTGGCCATTATCGCAATTATTGGCCGCAAGTACACTAAGCTGCTCATCAGTTTCGATACCCTCTGCGATCACAACAATATTCAGACTATGTCCCATCGCAATGATAGCGCCTACCAGGGAGCTGTCTCCGGCCTCACGAGTTACATCTCTGACAAAGGATTGATCAACTTTGAGTTGAGATATCGGATAGCGTTTCAAGTAATTTAAACTTGAATAGCCAGTACCAAAATCGTCTATGGTGATACTCACACCAAGCGCATGCAACGCGGATAAATCTGCAGCCGCGCTGGTTTGCTCATCCATAAGTACTGCTTCTGTTATTTCCAGCTCCAGTTGATCAGCATTGATGCCTGCCTGCTGAATCGCATTTTGAACCACATGCAACAAATCGCCATTTACGAATTGTCGTGGCGAGATATTGACAGCGACCTTGAGCGCCACGCCCAGTAATTTCCGCATACGACTCACATCATAACAGGCGGTATTCAGCACCCACTGCCCGATTGGTAAAATCAAGCCGGTTTCTTCTGCCAAAGGGATAAAATTGGCAGGTGCAACATGCTGACCATTGTCTTTGTTTAACCGCAATAATGCTTCTACCCCCACGATAGTGTGCGATTTCAAATCTACTTTAGGTTGATAGAATAAGGTGAACTCGCCGTTTTCAAGCGCATAGTGCAGATCTTTTTCCAGCCCCAACCTATCGACTGTACCAGTATCCATTTCGGGCATGAACAGTTTGTATTGATTACGCCCATGCTCTTTAACCCAGTACATTGCCACATCTGCGCGACGCAACAGCTCATGCATATCCAGGCCATCGCGTGGGCAAATGCTGATCCCGATACTCGAGGTAATATGCACCTCCTGCAAGCCAAGGTCGATTGGTGCTACCAACGCATTACGAATGCGTTCGGCAACGATTATCGCCCCATCCTCATCACTGTCAGCCAGCAACAAGACAAACTCATCGCCCCCCATACGCGCTAACGTATCGGTTGGCCTCAGGCAGGATTGAATCCGCTCAACGAATTCCTTGAGCAATCTGTCGCCGGTGTGGTGACCCATAGTATCGTTGACATGCTTGAATCGATCTATGTCCATCATCGCCAGCGCAAATGAAGTATTGTTCCTGCGAAACTGATCGATCGCCACTTTCACCCTGTCATTAAGCAAGGCGCGGTTGGGCAATCCAGTCAATACATCATGCAAGGCAATATGGCGGATGTATTCATCCGCCCGCTTCTGTTCCGAGATGTCATAAGCAATGCCGAGATACCCCAGCAGAACGTCATTTGCATCACGCAGTGCAGTCACCGACAGTTGCACCGGAAAACGCAAACCATCTTTGCGTATATAAGTCCACTCACGGTCTTCCTGAAACTGTGTTTTAGCTTTGACCACAAACACTTCAAAACCCGGCGCCACCGTAAAGCCTAACTCATGACTCAGCGCCTCTGCACGGCTAATGACTTCATCCATATCATGGAATATCCCTGGCGTGGTCTTGCCGATCACCTCATCTGCGCGATAACCGAGCATGCGTTCTGCGGCCTGATTGAAAGAGAGTATGGTGCCATTTACATCAGTGGAAATAATCGAGTAAGCAGCACTCTCTACGATCGCGCTACGCAGTTTGTTGGAATAGATCAGTTGTTGAAACAAATGTTTTTCTTGAGTGATATTCCTGAAAGTAACAGCAATGCCCAGCGGCATAGCGACCGCTTGACGCTGATACCATTGCGTATCGTTGTCCTTGACCAAAGACAACTCGTTAATCAGCGGTTGCCCAGTCAGCACGACCATTCTGTATTTTTCGAAAAGATGATCTTGTTCTGGAAACAGCCCCAACAATGTGTGCCCCACCAGCTCATCAACGGGGAACTCTATCATCGCGCTTACCTGCTGGTTCGAATAAACGTAGCGAAAATCGACAATATCGCCCGCTTGATTCTTGACGCTTTCATAAATGATGAACGCATCAGGGGTACTCTGCATGGCACCATCAAACCGAGACCGCGCCAATCGTTCGGCAGCATGAGCACTGACTATGTCCTCAATCAGCGGATTGACTCGCAAACGAACGAGCCATAGCCCCACAGCAACCACAAGGAAAATAAGCGGTATGGCAGTCTGCAATTCGTCCTTGATCGGCGCATAAATCTCGGCAAGATCCATTTTCAAGACCAGACCAAGACCAGTATCGATCACGGGACCATAAGCAGCCAGAACACGTTTGCCACGATAATCAGTAGACGTGCTAACACCACTTATATTTGCCAGCGCCAGAGCCATCGGTATGGGTTTGCCCTCGAAGCCATCTGGAATGACGTACAAGTCAGTCTGTTCCCGTTGCGGGAAACACAGCAATTTTTCGTGTTCAAGGTGGGCACACATTGGCAGCGTGCCGGTTTTTCCCCAATGATTGGTATTCTCGAAAATATTATCCAGATGAGGAAGCGCCTGTTCAAATACCAGGAAGCTGCCAATCATTCCATGAGCTGAGCTAGTCACAGGTACGCGCACCCGCAGATAATAGCCTTTGTCCCAGGCAAGCGCGGCATCAATTTTACCATTCAGCCTGGAATACAACGTCTTATCAGGGAGCATAGCGCCTGCCCTTAACCAGCGCTTACCGTCGCGCTCTAGACTGACGCCAGAAAACCCATGTGCGAGCAGATCGTTAACAACTCTGGATTGCTGCGCCAAGGATGGATCGTCTGCGTTATTTCCAAGTTTGTCCGCATCAGCGATAAGTTCAGGATCCAGACTGGCTAAAATTGCGCGCTGGATCTGGTTATCAAGCGTGGTATCTATATATAAACGAATACCATCCAGAGTGTGCGTCATGTCCGTCACAGCCTGAGCCAGGACAGATTTCTCGATAAACGATATCCCTGCCAGACCTATGGTAACCGCAGCAGCAGCCAGTACCAATATTGTCGTCCGATAAATCAAAACGAATTTTTGTTGCACCGCGATAGCTTCGGTTTCCCGTGCCTGCCTGCAATTTAACCCAAGACACAGCAAGCCAATACCCAATACGAGCATGCCGATGGCAGTATGAAAGGCCATCCATACCAAACCTGTCTGGGCATATAGCGATTCAAAAACATACTGAAAATTAAGCCAGTATCCGACAATGCCGCCGAACCCTATTATTAACAGCATGTTTGCCATGATAACCGCAACTATCTTAATCTTGCGGCTATTGGATCGCGGGATAAGCAGCATGCCAATGGCGAATAACATAAACCCTATCATTGTCGCTGGTGCCATATGCCCGACGACGCCAGTTTGGGAATTCAAGCTCATAAACAGAAACTCGATACCAAATTCACGATTGAACACTAGCTCGATAGCTCTTATCGCCGCCAGCAAAAAAATCAGCCCGATAAGCATATACTGCGTAACTGAAACCGGCACTTGCAAATGCTTACGGTTTTTCAGCAATAGCCAGCCGCTTAATATAAAACAGAGCGCGGTGCTTGGCACCATAGGATTCCAGTCGGCGTATATGCGCGTCAACAAGGGAAAATTGAACAACCAGCCGAATAGAACTGTGCTGCCTAACAGCAGAGTGATTATGCCCAGAATAAAGACATAGTATTTAGTTTTGTCTGCAGCAACCATAATCGATACCATCGTGCGCCACGCATTAGTGACTTTGAATTTCTCGTCTTAAAGATTAAGACTTTAATACAAATGTTCGCTATGTAGACCGAATGGCAAACAACATACTGACCATTTTAACTGCAAAACTATTAGGCTCCATCATTAAAACGATGTATTTTGGGCTAAATCACCACCAGCTCCCCCGCTAGCGTAATCAACCCGCCATTTATACTATACTTGGGATAGCAGCTTTGCATCGCGCCACAATACTCGCCTAACTGTTCACGATGGCGCTTGATGAGCGTGTCAACATCCTCAATCTGGTCGGTTTTATAATCCAGTATCCACACTTCGGTTGTAAATACGACTAAGCGGTCGATGCGGTGGGTGCTACCATCAGCGCGCAGATACGCGTATTCGTTGTGAGCCTGTTGATACTGCTGCGGGTTAAAAAAGCGCTGTAATTGAGGTTGTTGAATAATGTGACGAGCGTGTTGCAGTGCCCGGTCAAATTCTGCATGCAAACCAAAGCGTGCACGTAACAAATCATCGCTGCTGAATTGTGGCGGTGCGAATTCGGCCAGTAGCATATGCACCAGCTTGCCAAAGAGCGTGGCTGGCGTGTCATCGGTGACGATACGCTGACCGATCGGATAGGCTTGCCGCATCTCGTCAGGCAGTCTGACATTCGCTGCTACTGGCGAAATCGGCGCGGTACTCAGAGAGCGATTAATAAAACTGTCGCCGTGAATAACCGGATTGGCTGATTCCTCCGCATTGGCCCCCAGGCCACTGCCGATAAGCTGATGCCAGCCACCACTGCGACGACTGGCAACACCCGACACCATCAGTACCTGCCGTGCGCGCGTCATGGCGACATAGAGCAAATTGTAATCTTCACGCTGCTGATGCAGCGCATCTTGTGCCAGATAAGGCTGTTGATAGCCCGCGACTTCAGCCTGCGTGGTCATCAACGAGAAATGACCAGGGCGCGCTGCACCCAGTGGCCAATCAAGCAGCACGCGATAGGTATCAGCAGGCGCTTGTCGCGCCCCTGCATCCAGCAACCATACTATCGGTGCTTCCAGGCCTTTTGCGCCGTGGATAGTATGGATGGTGACGGTGTCCCCGACATCGCTCAGACCTTCTTCGGGCGCACTTTCGCTATCCCCGCTCAGCTGTTTGATATCGTGTAAAAACCGCGCCAGGCTTGGATAACGCCCACCCGACAAACTCAGGGCCAATGCCAGCAACTCGGTTAAGTTGCTGGTCACCTGCTTAACCATGGCAGCGGGAACGACTGCCTGATAACGTGCGATCAGATTGGACTGGAAATAGATACGGTCGAGCACGTCATGAACAGGCAGAACATTGGCGTATTCTAGCCAGCTACTTAATAACTCAGCGGCGCTTGCAAGTGCTGGCGTGCTGGCCTGCTGTCGCAATGTTTCCCACCAGGTGGCGGTGGATGTGCGCGCCAGACGCAACTGGATTAAGTCGTCATCATTGCACGCGAATATCGGCGAACGCAGCACCTGTGCCAGCGGCAAATCAAGATACGGCGTGGATAACCATTGCAGCAGACTGAGTACGTCCTGCGCTTCCATGCTTTCCAATAACCCGGTACGACTCGCGCTGGCATAAGGAATGTGTGCAGCAGTAAGCGCTTGCTCATAGTGGTGAAGCTGGGTACGGCTGCGTACCAGTATCATGATGTCGGCAAAGCGGACACGTCGAGTAATTTGTTCGCCGTTATGGGTATCATCTATGACCCAGTGATGAACCATATCCAGTATGCGCGCAGCCAGTTGCTGCGCTTCAATCTGGCGGGCGTGAACTTCGTTCTCTTCACGCCGCGATTGTTGCAGCGGATTGCGCACAGATTGCCCGCCGCTGCCGTCAGTTTCGGGTGTGCTCACCAGCGGCAACACTTCGATACGCCCGGGACGTACCGTTTCATATACCCCATGCTCATGGAATAGCGGGTAGTCAGCGATAGGTTCGAAGCTGGCATTCAGCCCGGTGATGATGGCGTGACTGCTGCGCCGCGTATTGTTTTGCTGCAGGTAATGTGCGCTGCCGTGAAGTTGCAGATATTCCCGCGCAAGATCAAACAGACCCGCTTCCGCACCACGAAAACGATAGATGGATTGTTTGGGATCGCCGACCAGAAACACCTTGGGTATAACGTGTGAAGTGCGTGCCGATTCAAACCAGGCCTGCAAAATTTGCCATTGGATGGGGTTCGTGTCCTGAAATTCATCGAGCAATATCTGTTGATAACGTGCATCCAGTTTCATCTGGATATATTCTGCATCGTCCGAATTCGCCAACAATTGTGCGACCTGCCACTCCACATCGGCAAAATCCAGCACCCTTGCTTCACGTTTTACCTGCTGATATTGAGTGAGTAATGCAGCGCCTACTCGCAGCGCGTTGGCGTTGAAGTGATAACTGGCCTGCGCCAAGCGTAGCTGATGCGCGTCGATCAAGCGTGTGCCGATACGCTCATGCAGACTGATCATGCTGTCTTGCACCGCCGCGCCCAGCCGTTTTTCCTGGGCGGCACTGGCTTTGAGACTGTACATCTCACCTTTTGCCGATAACACAGTGCTATGCAATTGATGATAGCGTTGTTCGGTCGTGAGCGTAGCACCCAGTAACGTAATAATTGCATCCGCCCGCTTTTGCGTGGTAGCGGTATTCAACCCCAACAGCCGCGCATATTCATAAAGGTCGGCGATAAACTGCGTATCTGCCAGCAACTCAGCCGCTATATCAGCGTCGGCATCCACACCGATTTCATCTTGCAACTGCGTCATTGCGTAGCCCCAAGGATCGGCCTCCCCCATCGTATACGCCCACCATTCGCTGCGTCTATGGATGAAGTTATTGAGCAGTTTACGAGTGTTGAACAGGCCGAGCTGTGCGATGAGGGTTTGCATGGCAACCGCCGTCGCCGCATCAGGTTCGCGCATCCAGGCCTGGGTGAGTTGCGCCCAGGCCTGGTTCTGGTAAGGTCGAGTTTGTTCAGCAAGCTCCAGACCCATCAAACCTGATGATAACGGGGCGCGCTGGATAACATCCAGAAACCATGCATGAAATGTGCTGATGGTAACGCCAGGCTGCGCTGTCAACACAGCTTCAAACAGTCCACGAGCCTGGGTTAATTTGACTTCAAGCTGGGACTCGTCCACCGCACGTTCACGCAAAAACTGACGGACCACATCATCTTCCGCCGTTGCGCATAACCGCAGCCACTCATCCAGTCGCGCCTGCATTTCCCGCGCGGCTTTCCGGGTAAAGGTAATCGCCAGTATCTCGCTCGGGGCCACGCCATCAAGCAACAAACGCACAATGCGCGACACCAGCAACCAGGTTTTACCACTCCCTGCGCACGCCTCCACGACTACAGTATGCTCAGGCGTGAGCGCGATACGGTTGAATTCTTTAACGTCCATTTGCCATGAGTTGTCTGGCTTTAGCACATGCCGCAGCCTGGTCGAGCTGACATACCGCTTGCAATGCTGGCATCGCCTCAGCACGGCGATTTAAGCCGATTAACAGCATACCCTTGCTAAGTTGCGCCTTGGTGTTATTCGGTGCCAGCTGCACGGCGTGCTCATAATCCGCCAGCGCTGCATCATTATGTGCCAGACCCGCCTGTACTGCGCCACGCACAACATACAACGGTGCGGCGTTAGGTTGCAGGCTGACTGCGCGATTGAGTAAGGCTAATGCCTGCTCATAATGGGTTGCAAGGATTTCCACCGTTGCCAGCTGCGTCAACGCTTCCGGGTAGTTGGGATTGATCTCCACCGCCATTTGTAAATCCCGTGCGGCTGCATCATGGTTGCCTTGTATCAAGGCCAGATAACCGCGGTTGTAATAGGCCTCGGCCGATTTCGGTGCAAGTTGCACGGCATAATTGATATCCGCCAATGCGGGTTCAAATTGTCGCTGTTGTGCATAAATGATACCTCGATTGAGGTAGGCTTGCGCATTAGCCGGTGCTAACTTAACAGCAGTATCAGCGTCTGCCAAGGCCTTATCAAACTGCCCTAACGCCGCATAGCTCAAACCACGATTGAGATAACCGTCGACAGCACTAGGATTAAGCATAATCGCACGATCGTAATCGACAATGCTGTCGGCTGCACGCCCTAGCTGAAATTTCAAATAACCACGATTGAGTATGGGGTCACGGTAATTATCACGGGCAGCGATAGCCTGGTCATAGTAGCCAAACGCCTCATCGCTACGCCCTTGCAGCATGCGGATAACACCCATATTAAAATTGACGTCTTCGGCTTTGGGATTGATGTGCAGCGCCTGCATCAGGTTATTTTCGGCATCTGCCATTTGATGCGCTTGCATGTACGCATAGCCCAGATTGTTGTATGGCCGCTCTGCACCGATGCGACTGGTATCGGTATCTTTTGCGACGGCATCTGTCCATAATTTGATCGCGCTTTCGAATGTGGCAATCCGCCCCCACGCCAGGCTGGCAAAAATTACACACAGAATAATAATGCTGATTTGTTTAATACGAGTATCGAGTACACCCATCAGCCCTACGATGAGCAATGGCAAACTACTAAACCACAAATAGCTGCGGTAAAGTACAAATGGCTCTTGCAAACGCACAGTAGCAAGTTCAGTAAAAAATAGTAACCACGGTGTGAGTAGCGCGAAGCCGATCAACCCGCGTTGTCCACCCTTACGCAGCCAATAAAAAGCAATAAACGGATAAACCAGAAAAACAATAAAGCCAGCCAGCTCGGGAAAAGCCAGCGCTTGGGCAGGAAAATGCTGGCGCAGATCAATAGCCAGCCAGTTGGGCGCGGGGATGAGCCACAGCAACAAATATTTGAAATACAGATAGGCTTGCGAAATTACACTGAGCGCGTAAACGTGTTCAGGCATGCCCCCGCCACGACTTTCCGACATTTGCGCGAGCATGGCTTGTGCGTAGATTTCGTACGGCGCACCCAATACCCCTTTGCTGCGCAAAATGATGAATGCACCAATCAGGGCAAAGCCTGCGTACACGCCCCAATAACGCCGGAGCATATCGCGCAGTGTAGTACCTTGCCAAATCGACAGCAATATGGCTACTGCAGGCAGCATCACGCTATGTTCTTTAGAAAACACGGCGAGGAAATAACACACCACAGCAGCCGCTAACCAGCGCTTGCCATGTTGACGGGTAATACCTTCCAAATAGCACCACAGGGTGGCGACGCTGAATAATGTCGCCATGATGATGCTGCGTTCAACCAGATAGGCCACACCATAACTAGCAACAGGATGGACAGCAAATAATAACGCCAGCAGAAATGCCGTAAAACTTGCTGTCTGCGTACCAATATTTGCCAGGGTAATCATGCGCTGGAAAAAAATAAACAGCAGACTGGCTGTGACCCCATGCAACAGGATATTGCCCCAGCGCAATGCGGCAATGTCCATGCCGAACAATTCATAAGTCCAGCCAAAACTGGCATAAGCCAACCAGCGCAAGTCAAAATGAAACATGGACGTGCCATATTGGTGTAAACCCGCCTCAGTGAAGAACGGCACATCATCAAATACAAACGGATAATTGACGCTATGCCCATACAGCACACTCACGGCGACAAATAACAAAGCAATAAACACTATCCCCGCCCGTACCAGCGGACGCGACAACCAGGCGCCTGCTGATTCGACGGGAGTGAATTTTTGATAAGCCGCGAGCGGGTCGTATTGGTCTTGCATGGGGTTAGCCTTTTATTGCATGCCGAAACGTGAACAGAGGTGACGTCATTCCCACGATGGCAGGAATGGCTTTACTACGTATTTATTTAATCACTACCTTGGTCGGGCCATCGATATCTTCAATCGCAAACTTGGGTTCTGTGCCTTCAATGACAGCGCGGATGCCTGGCAAATAACGACTCATGCATTCCAGTGAAAACACGATAAGGGTTTGTACCATTTTCTGGGTAAGTTCGCCGTCGCTGATGTCTATGCTGTTTTTGAAATTCATTTCGCCGTCGTTCATGTCGATTTCGAAATTGCCTAATGGCAGGCCGTAATTCGCACGGGTGAGAAAATCAGCGAGTGCAGCAATGCGGTCAATAGGCACTAACATATCTTGCGGCCGTGAATATACAAATACGCGGCGGCTTTCTTCATGGCTATGGATGAATAAATTGAGCTTGCCGTTTTCGATATCGACTGGCAGGTTGATCACAGGCAAATTCGGCACACGTGTGCTTGGCAACTCCATGGTATCCAGGCAGGCTTGAGCGATGTCGATTAATTGGGTCATGGTTGTTCCTTGTTGGTTAAATAATTGGCGATATGGACAAACTCGGCGACGCTCAAGGTTTCGGCGCGGCGTTGTGAATCAATTTCAAGTTTGGCAAAATCAGTCGGATTGAGTAAGCCTGCCAGGGTGTTGCGCAGGGTTTTGCGGCGTTGTGCAAACGCGCTGCTGACCACATGGGCAAAAGTCGTTATGTTGTGCGCACCCATTTCACTCGCTGCACGTGGCAGCATGCGCACAATGGCAGAGTCAACTTTAGGCGGCGGATCAAACGCGGTGGGCGGCACATCAAACAGCGATTCCATTTCAAACCGATATTGCAGCATCACCGTGAGTCGTCCGTAGTCGTGTGTACTTGGTTGCGCAGTCATGCGCTCGACCACTTCTTTTTGCAGCATGAAGTGCATGTCGATAATATTCGGCGCGAATTCAGCAAGATGAAATAGCAAGGGTGTAGAAATATTGTATGGTAGATTACCTACAATACGTAGCCTATTCCCAAGGCTGGCAAAATCAAATGCCAGCGCATCGCCCGCATGGACGGTGAGTTTATCGGCACTATGGGTGCGGCGCAGACGTTCGACGATATCACGATCCAATTCGACCACATCCAGATGCGCAATATTCGCCATCAGCGGCACAGTCAATGCGCCCAGACCAGGACCGATCTCCACCAGTTTGTCACCTGCTTGTGGGTGTATGGCGTGGATAATGGCATCTATGATGTCGTTATCACATAAAAAATGCTGCCCGAAGCGTTTACGTGCAATGTGTTTAGCCATTTTCCAATCCGCCCATGTGTGCCGCCAAAGTAATCGCCGCCGTCAGACTGCCTGCATGAACTTTACCCGTACCAGCCAAGTCCAGCGCGGTGCCATGATCGACCGAGGTACGCACGATAGGCAAACCCAAAGTGACATTCACGCCCCCGCCAAAGCTGGCGTATTTCAGCACGGGCAAGCCTTGATCGTGATACATGGCTAATACTGCATCGGCTGTGGCTAAGCGATCAGGATTAAACAGAGTATCGGCGGGCAGCGGGCCGGTCAAATTCATACCCTCTGCACGCAACTGGTTGAGCACAGGCGTAATGATGCGGATTTCTTCATCGCCCAAATGCCCATCTTCTCCCGCGTGAGGGTTGAGCCCTGCAACAAGTATGTGCGGTTGCGCAATATGGAAATGCTGCACCAAATCACGATGCAGTATGCGCAGGGTAGTAATAAGTGATTCAGCGGTAATTGCATCCGCCACTTCGCGCAACGGCAAATGCGTGGTTGCCAGCGCGACGCGCATACCCCCGCCAACCAGCATCATTACGACGCGCTCGGTCTGCGTCGCATCGGCCAGGAATTCGGTATGTCCGGTAAAGGGGATACCCGCATGGTTGATCACGGATTTATGTACGGGCGCGGTAACCATGCCAGCAAATTCGCCGCTCATGCAACCTGTTGCCGCTCGGCTCAGGATATCAAGCACGTATCGAGCATTGGCCGGGTTAAGCACGCCGGCTTGTGCGGGGGTGCTTAAGGGAATATGCAATACACTCAGTTCACCCGCTAATTGAGTGACCGCCGGGGTTGTCGCGTAGTCCACTATGCGGAGCGGCAAATGCAACTGGGCTGCGCGTTCACGTATCAGCGATTGATCTACCAGCACAACAATAGGAAACTCCCGCGCAGTTTGCGCCAACATCACGCACAAATCAGCACCAATGCCAGCAGGTTCGCCAGCGGTGAGGCATAGCGTCATTGCGTACCGTCGCGGTATTCGATAAACGCGCTATCACGCAGTTGGCGTATCCAGTCTTCCTGCGCTTCGTCGATTTTACGTTCACGCAAAGCCTGGCGCGCTAACAGACGCTGACGCTCTTTGGTCACGTCCTGATCGCGACGCTCAAGCACCTGAATTAGGTGATAACCGAATGGTGACAATATTGGCTGACTGATTTCGCCTGGTTTGAGGGCATTCATCGCACGCTCAAATTCAGGCACAGTTTCCCCTGGCGAGAGCCAGCCCAAGTCACCACCTTTGGATGCACTACCATCATTCGAATATTGCCGCGCCATATCTTCAAACTTGGCACTGCCGTTTTCCAGACGTTCGCGGATTTGTAACAAACGCGCTTTAGCGTCGCTTTCAGACACAACCTCATTGGTCTTGATGAGGATGTGGCGTGCGTGGGTTTGCGGGATGATGGTGGCAGCGGCCTGCCCGCGCTTGTCTATGAGCTTGATTAAATGAAAACCATTGTTACTGCGCAATATATCGCTAGTCTCACCAGGTTTCATATTGACCAGAACCTGACTAAACAAGGTTGGAATTTGTGAACCACGACGCCAGCCCATCGCACCGCCTTCAAGTGCATTAGGCGAATCAGAATAACTGGCAGAAATCTGCGCGAAATCAGCACCTGCGCGAATTTCGTTCAGTGCTTTCTGTGCTTTGGCATGAGCAGCCTGGATTTGCTCGGTGGTCGCATTTTCAGGAATGCGAATCAGTATATGCGCGCTGTTGTACTCGATATCCGCACCTTGCTTGGCTTGCGCATCCAGATAAGCATCGACCTCAGATTCAGTGACGTTGATCTTGTTATCAACCTCACGTTCACGCAAACGGTTGAGGATGATTTCTTTACGAATATCTTCACGGAAGCTGCCAAATTCAACCCCCTCTTTGGACAATGCGTCACGGAATTGTTCCAGCGACATTTTGTTCTGGGCTGCAATACGATCTATTGCTTTATCCAGCATGCTGGCATCAACTTTTATGCCTGTTTGATCAGCCAGTTGCAGCTGAATCCGGTCGTTAATCATACGTTCCAGCAGCTGTTTTTCCAGTACGTTACGTGGAGGCAGTGGAGTTTTACGGCTCTCCAGCTGAGTCACCGCACGTTCATAACGCTGGTTCAGATCGTGCTGAGTAATCACGTCATCATTAACAACGGCAATGATGCGGTCTAGCGTTACCACCTTGGGTGAGGGTGTGGCACCTAGCTCGGACGAGGGCTGTAACGGCGCATTATTTGCAGCGATAGCCATCACTGGCAAACAGGCAAACAGAACAATCAGAGAATTAAATTTATTTGATTTCATTGGAGTTAGTATATCCAGGCACGCTAAGTTTAAGAGCATCAAGTGGATTAGAGCCTAATCGGCCTAATCCGTTCAGTTCCAATTGTATGAAGAATGAAGTGCTGCTGACATTGGCAGCAGTCGCAATCGTCTGGAATACACCACGCGCTGCCCAGCAGCCGCCGTTGTATTCCAAGCCTGCCAAGCCTTCTACCACGCGCTTGTCCATAAGTGAGTAATTGTAACGCATCATGCCATACCAGCGTGGTGCGATGGGCCATTGCGCAGATAAATCAATCTGGTTGATTTCACCGCTAATGGTGCGATAGCTAAAGTTCATCACCTTACCAGGTGCTGGACGATAACTGGCGGTAAAGCTGTTACGCACAGTTTGATTGAGCTGCGTATTGTACTGAATAGCCGCTTCAGCGCGCCAGGCTCGATTGATCTGACCGCCCAGCGAAGCCAGCAAATCACTGCTGGTATCCGTACTGGCAACACCGTTCGGCAGCGTAACTTTCTGCGGGGTAAAATACAAACGCTGGCCAACCGCAAACCGGATTCGTTCCAGGCCTGTTTCCGTATCCAGCAAGCGTGAAGTCACCGCCAGCGTGAGCTGGTTAGCATTATTGATGCGGTCATTACCGATAAAGCGATTTTCGGTAAATAACTGCGCATAATTCAAATCCATTTCCGCGCTATCAAAATTAGGCAGCGCGCTTTGATCCTTGTAAGGTATGTAAACGTAGTAAGCACGTGGCTCTATGCTTTGCTGATAATGCCCGCCAAACCAGTCAACATTGCGGTCAAAATACACACCGCTGTCTACGCTCATGATCGGCAGAGTACGTGAACTATTTTCTGCCGGATTGGTTGGCGTAGAGTTAAGCAGGTAATCCGTGTAATGCACACCTACTTTAGGCGTAATAAAACCAAACTGATTAATCAGCGGCATCGCCACGCTAGGATAAGCAACCAGCCGTGTACCAGTAATCAGCGTGGGGTGGTCAAAACGAGTGAGTTCAGTGTTGACATTAATATCCACGCCATTATCTGTGCTCTGCGCCGCCTGCCAGGTCAATTGCGGCAAGCGTTTATACGGCGGGATTACCGGCGCATTGGGATCCTGCAAGGTTTGATATTGCTGAACACGGGCAGCAGCACGCCACCAATCAGCTTGATAGCTGACCACCGCTTCCTGATTCAGGTTAGTCAGCGAAGTAGTACTGATCTGGCTGGACAAATCGCGGAAATAATTATTATCGGATACGCGCTGATAAACGAAATGCCCTGTCACACCAGGTGCAAATGTCTGGTCATGTGTACCAAAAAGACGCCAGCGGTTAGTCTGTGTCTGTGAGTCAGGCAAGAAATCACCATCCAGAATACCTCGATAGGTACCTGTTAAGTAACGGAACTCAGCCCCAAGCTGCGCACCACGCTTGGTCATCAAACGCGGCGTGATAGTCGCATCATAATTGGGCGCGATATTCCAATAGTAAGGAATACTAAACTCGGCACCGCTCTTACTGGTAGTGCCGAATGTAGGCGCCAAAACGCCGGAACGCCGACTTCCATCCAGAGGGAAATCCATCCACGGCGTGTAAAAAATCGGTGTGCCCTTGAATTCGAGTATGGCACTATGCGCCGTACCGACCTGGCGCGTATTATCGATATCCAGACCCTTCACCCGCAAATACCAGTCATCATTGCCGACTGGGCAGGTGGTGTAAGCCGCATTTTTCAAACGATACTGATCTTCACCCGCAAAATTCAACCTATCCGCATTGCCGCGAGGAGTGAGGCTCGTATTGGCAAATTTACCAGCAACTGCCGTACTATCCAAACTAAACACAGGCTGCGTCATGCTGCCGATTTGCGAGCTCATTTGTAATTCCAGCGCAGGGCCAGTAACCGTCAAACCTTGCTGTTTCAAACAAACATTACCTGCTGCCTGCACAGTATCGGTTTCAGCCTGGTAATGCACTTCGTCAGCGGTCAGCACTCCCTTGTTGCGGCGCAGTTCGACATTACCTTGCGCGTTGATCTGCTGGTTTTTGCTTTCATCCATTTGGTCGGCGCTGATGAAAACTGTGCCATCCTGATTGGTTTTAGCCACCGGTATCGAATCAGTCGTACTCGGTAAGGTAGACATATCATCAGCCACAGCGACACCGCTGAGCAATAACAGCGGAACGGCAAAATGGCGAGTGCGACGGTAGTTAGACATTATGGTGTTAGAATATTGTGTACAAATCGGTTATTTATAGGAAAGTCATGCAACGTCAACAGCTTATCCAATCTTGGTTAAATACATTATTCCCGCAGCTATCCCCAGTGCTCACACCCGCTTCTGCCGATGCCAGCTTTCGCCGTTATTTCCGTGCGACGCTCAGTAATGGTGACCATTATATCGTGATGGACGCACCTCCGCAGTATGAAGATTGCAAACCATTCATACAAGTCGCCACATTATTCGCAAATGCAGGTGTCAATGTGCCGCAGGTGCTGCATCAGGACTTGGTACAAGGATTTTTACTGCTCACCGATTTAGGTGATACAACCTACTTGTCCGCACTCAATGTCGATAACGCTCATGCATTATATATGGATGCGGTCGATGCGTTAATTCAAATTCAATTAGCCAGCAGAACAGATATCCTGCCAGTTTACGACAGGGCGATGTTAGCACGCGAACTGCAGCTATTTCCCGACTGGTATATAGCGAAGCATTTAAACATCACCTTGAGTGATGCGCAGCAACAAACACTGCAAAAAGCCTGCTACACCCTGCTCGACAACAACACTGCGCAACCACAGGTGTATGTGCACAGAGATTATCACAGCCGCAATCTGATGGTAACTACGCCTAACCCGGGCATACTGGACTTTCAGGATGCAGTTTACGGTCCGATCACTTATGACCTGGTGTCACTGTTCAAAGACGCCTATATCACCTGGGATGAAGAAGTGACGCTGGACTGGGTCATCCGCTACTGGGAAAAAGCACGTAAAGCCGGTCTGCCTGTGGCAACCGATTTCGGCGAATTTTATCGTGATTTTGAATGGATGGGTCTGCAGCGGCATTTAAAGGTACTGGGCATATTTGCGCGGCTGTATCATCGTGATGGCAAAGATAGCTACCTCAAGGATTTGCCTATGGTACTGGCTTACGTGCAGCGTACAGCCGGACGTTACCGTGAATTTGGCCCGCTGATGCAGTTACTCGATGAGTTACATGAAGTACAAACCGACGTGAAGTTCAGCTTTTGAGAGCAATGATCCTAGCCGCCGGACGCGGAGAACGCATGCGTCCATTGACGGACACCACACCCAAACCGTTATTACAGGTGGGCGGCAACGCGCTTATCGTCTGGCATATCAAGCGCCTGGCGCAGGCGGGCATCACTCAGATCGTCATCAATCATGCCCATCTCGGTGCACAAATTGAGCAAGCCTTGGGAACAGGCGCAGCATTCGGTGTGTCCATAAGTTACTCGCCCGAGACCTGCGCACTAGAAACAGCTGGCGGCATCCGCCACGCCTTGCCGCTGTTGGATGACACACCCTTTTTAGTAGTCAATGGCGATGTGTGGACAGATTATGACTTTACTGCATTACAGCAACTAAATTGGACGGACGGTCGCCTGGCTCACCTGGTGCTGGTGGACAATCCTCCGCAGCATCCAGCGGGTGATTTTGCACTGAATATGGGTAAGGTTGTGAGCGCAGGTGCTACACAATACACTTTCAGCGGCATAGGCTGTTACCAGCCAGCATTGTTTGCCGATTTAACTGACAATCGGCCTGCCAAACTTGCACCATTGTTACGCGATGCCATGCAGCACGGGCAAGTCAGTGGCGAACATTATGCCGGCGAGTGGTATGACATCGGCACGCCGCAGCGCTTAACCGAATTAGACGAGGCATTACATGGACGCGAATGAAGTCGCCGCAGCAGTCATCATTGATCCGGTATGGTCTGCGCAATTACGCGATCACTGGTTGAATTTAATGGCATTAGCAGTATGGGGCGAAGTGAAATCAACCCGCATGGGTGCGACTTCGCGTATGCGCAAGCGCCTGCTGGAAGTCGGCGAAAAGATGCGCTCATTGATCGCCGACAGAACCTGGATACCACATCCGCGCGAGCAAGTTAAGAACGCGCTGGGTTCCGCATACAGCCTGAAAGACGCGCTACAGCAATTTGAACGCGCTGCGCAGGACGCCGATGGCGGTGCGGATTATGCAGCATTCGCCGCAGGTGTGCTGGCGCTGCATCAAAGCTTGCTGGAGCATTTACCTGATTTGGAAAACCGTTGGGCTGGGCTACTGGATTCACAATATAACGAGGATGAAGATGATGATGCATGAGCACTTTATCGCGCGCCGCACACGACTAATGCAACAGATAGGCGAAGGTGTAGCGATACTCAGTACCGCACCTGAGCAAGTGCGTAATCGCGATTCACATTATCCTTTTCGCTATGACAGCAGCTTTTATTACCTGACTGGCTTTACCGAACCCGAAGCCGTCATCGTGCTATTGGCACAAAGTCAGCGCGCGATTTTATTCTGCCGCGAAAAAGACATGGAACGCGAAATCTGGGATGGTTTCCGCTACGGACCGATTGCTGCCGCAGAGAAATTCGGCTTTGACGAAGCCTATCCCATCAGCGAAATCAACGAGCGCCTGCCCAAGCTCATGGCCAACCAGCCCAGTTTGCATTATGCGTTAGGTGCAGACGCGACATGGGATACTCGTGTATTGGGCTGGCTCAGTCAGGTGCGTGATTTAGCGCGCACCGGTGTGCATGCACCCGCGCAAATCCGTGACGTGCGCATGCTGGTCGATGAAATGCGCCTGTTCAAAGACGACATAGAGCTGGCTTTAATGCGCCGTGCGGCAGACATCTCCTGTACAGCACACCGCCGCGCCATGCTGGCAACCCAGCCTGGTGGCTATGAATATCAGGTCGAAGCCGAGTTGCTGCATGAATTCCGTCAGTATGGCGCACAATCCCCTGCTTACACTTCCATCGTTGCAGGCGGTGCAAATGCCTGTGTGCTGCATTATGTGGATAATAACGCGCCGTTACTCGATGGTGATTTGCTGTTAATCGACGCTGGCTGTGAACTGGATGGTTATGCGGCGGACATTACCCGCACTTTCCCCGTCAATGGCCGTTTTAGCGGCGCACAAAAAGAAGTATATGAAATTGTATTGGCCGCCCAGTCAGCTGCTATCGCCACGGTACGCCCACAGGCGAAGTGGAATGATGGTCATGATGCCGCCGTCCGCGTGCTGGTACAAGGCATGGTCGATTTAGGCTTATGTCACGGCAGTGTAGATGGGGTGATTGAATCAGGTGATTTCCGCCGCTTTTACATGCACCGCACTGGGCATTGGCTAGGACTGGATGTGCATGATGTGGGCGATTATAAACAGGCCGACGAATGGCGCGCATTGCAGACGGGCATGGTGCTCACGGTAGAACCTGGCTGCTATATCCGTCCTGCCGATAATGTGCCTGAGGCATACTGGAACATCGGCATACGCATAGAAGACGATGTCCACGTCACCACCACGGGGGTAGAAGTACTCACCGCTGCCGCGCCTAAAACAGTTATCGACATAGAACAACTCATGCAGCAACGAGGGCATTAACATGCAATCACATAGCGACATCATCATCGTTGGTGGCGGTCCCGTCGGGGCGACTTTGGCATTGGCATTGGCGGATACGCCGTTTAGCGTACAAGTGCTGGAAGCACGGGAAGATTTAAGTCGCGCTGCATATAAACGTACACTGGCATTGTCGTACGGCAGCCGTCTGATTTTGGAGCGACTGGGGATATGGGCGCAGCTGAGTGAGGTGACCGCGATTACCAATATCCACATATCCCAGCGCGGTGGTTTGGGCATGAGCCAGCTGACTGCGACTGAGGAAAACCTACCCGCACTGGGTTACGTGGTCGATTATGGCGAGCTGGACAGTGCCTTGCATGCTGCATTGCGCAAATCCAAAGCATCCGTCGTTACGGGTGCGCGGGTAGGTAACATACGCAATAGCGCGAGCTATGCTCAGGTACAAGTGACACAGGCTGACGTTGCGCACAGCCTGACCACACGTCTGGCAGTCGTCGCAGATGGCGGCGCAGGTCAGGCACAACGCATCACCCAGGAATATGATCAGCATGCCTTATTGGCGACGGTGACTACCGAATTACCCCACAACGGCTGTGCCTATGAACGCTTCACCCCTGAAGGGCCGGTCGCATTATTACCGCATCAGCAAGGTTACGCATTAGTGTGGACAGGGACGCCAGAGCGGGTGACGGAATTGCTGGCCATGCCAGACGCTGAGTTTCTCGCGGCTTTACATACGCATTTTGGCGATAGAGTCGGGCAGTTCCTGACGGTCACCGGGCGCACCAGCTTCCCACTGGTATTGCGTTATGCGCAAGACACCGTTGCTCCACATCAAGTCCTTATCGGCAACGCCGCACAGACGTTGCATCCTGTGGCCGGGCAGGGTTTTAATCTGGGCTTGCGTGATGCCTGGGAATTAGCGCAAACGATACGTGACCTGGGGGCAAACAAAGAAGCCTTGGGCAGCCGCAATATGCTGCAAGGTTTTCAAGCGCAACGTCGCGCTGACACTGGCAGCAGCATCTTTTTTACCGATCTGCTGGTGCGCCTGTTTTCTAATGACAACCCCATCCTCAAACATGGGCGCAGCCTGGGCTTGATGGCATTACAATATGCGCCACCCGCCAGACACATGGTTGCGCGGCGCATGATATTTGGAGCACGTGGATGAGCAATAGCGAATTTGACATCATCATCATCGGTGCAGGCATCGTCGGTGCGGCGTTTGCTGTTGCCATGCGCGATAGCGGCTTGCGTATCGCCATGATAGAACCCTATCCGCCTGCTGTACCAACCGAGGAATGGGATACGCGGATATATGCGATTAGCCCGGGCAGCCAGGATTTTCTCAGTGGCATGGGCATATGGCAGCAGCTGGAGGCCAGCCGCATCCAGCCGGTTTACGCGATGGATATACGCGGTGACAGCACAGCACAATTGCAATTCGATGCTTATCAGGCAGGCGTGCCACAGCTGGCGGCCATTATGGAAAGCGGGCGCTTACAACATGCGCTGTGGCAGGCAATGCAGGCGCAGGACAATATCACGCTGTTCAATACCGAATGCGCAGATTTATGCTGGTCTGCCCAAGGCGCCCAGCTCAATTTGACAGATGGCACCACGCTAACCGCCAGCCTGATTGTCGGCGCAGACGGCGGCAAGTCCTGGGTACGTAAGCAGGCCGGCATTAACGCCAAACGCAGCGACTATGAACAATCAGGTGTAGTAGCGAATTTCATCGTCGAACGCGATCATCAAGGTACCGCGCATCAGTGGTTTAACCAGACTGGAGTATTGGCGTGGCTGCCCTTGCCTGACCGTCACATGTCTATGGTATGGTCTACCGATACCCAGCATACTGCAGCATTGATGACAGCATCCCCGGAACAATTGGCGGAGGAAGTCGCACAGGCGGGCGGGCGTACATTAGGGAAGCTGCAGCAAATCGGGCGCACTGCAGCATTTCCGCTAAGCATCAACCGCGTAGAGCGTCTGGCACAAGCTGGCTTGGCCTTAATCGGCGATGCCGCACATGGTGTACATCCGCTGGCGGGGCAAGGAGTCAATCTCGGTTTGCGTGACGCCCGCGAACTGGTAAATATCCTGAAACAACGTGGCAAAACAAATTGTGGTGAACTATTGTTATTGCAACGCTATCAACGTGCACGTCAGGCTGATATAGTAGCTATGCAAATGGTGACGGACAGTTTGCATCATATTTTCCGCGATACCAATCCCGTATTGGCGAAACTGCGTAATGCGGGAATGAATTTCACTAACCAGATTACCCCACTCAAATCCTGGCTCATGCGTCAGGCGCTTAATTAAGGAAATAATATGTTTAAACGCAGTATATTATCTTTGATGTTAGTCAGCAGTTTATTAGCCTGCACTGCCAATGCGGATCCGGTGTCAATCAAGACCGTGCTGGCCGAAAAATTCCCCGGTGCGAATATCAGCAGCATCACTAAAACACCTTATGCAGGTTTATATGAAGTCATCATTGATGGACAAATCGTATACACCGACGAAAACGCAACTTATGTATTTTTAGGTAGCGTGGTAGAGATTAAATCCAAACGCAACCTGACTAATGAGCGCATGGCGAAACTCAATGCCATTAAATTTGACGAGTTGCCATTAGATCAAGCGATTAAATTTGTAAAAGGCAATGGCAGTCGTAAATTAGCCATATTCTCTGACCCACAATGTCCGTTTTGCAAAAAATTTGAACAAGAGCTGACCAAAGTCAACAACATCACCCTGTATATCTTTCCTTACCCTATCGCTGGCTTGCATCCTCAATCTGTTGCTGAATCCAAAGCCATCTGGTGCGCGGCAGACAAAAATGCAGCCTGGCAAAATGCTCTGCTCAAAAACACAGCACCGAAAAATGGCGGCGACTGCAAAAATCCGGTTGATGCCAACATCGCCCTGGGCAATAAATTACACATAACAGGTACGCCCACATTGATATTTGCCAATGGCGAACGCGTGCCCGGCATGGTTCCTGCCGAAAAATTAGAACAACTGCTCGCTGAGAAAAAATAATGCTAGGCGCATGGGATGCACGCTATGACGTGCCTGAATATATTTTCGGCACTGAACCTAATGCCTTCCTGCAACAGCAAGCATCTCGCCTGCAAGCCAGCCAACACGTGCTGGCGGTAGCGGATGGCGAAGGTCGTAACGGCGTATGGCTGGCGCAGCAAGGCCTGCTTGTCGATGCGGTGGACAGTTCTGCAGTAGCACAATCCAAGGCAAAGCAACTCGCCGAATCGCGGAATGTGAATATTCACTTTATCCATGCTGATTTGCTCAATTGGGACTGGGGTAAAGCGCGCTACGATGCTGTCGTCGCGATCTTTATCCAGTTTGCCACAGGTTCCGGGCGCGATGCCATGTTTGCAGGCATGAAAGCCGCGACTAAATCTGGTGGATTAGTTCTGCTACAAGGTTACACACCGCGTCAGCTAGAATACAAAACGGGTGGACCTCCAAGTGTGGAGAATATGTACACACCTGCCATCTTGCAAACATATTTTTCCGACTGGGACATTCTGCACCTGGAACAACACGACGAAGAAATAAATGAAGGTGCACATCATAGCGGGATGTCAGCGCTGATTGATATAGTGGCACGTAAACCCTAGCATCAACCGTAGCTGCTTGTCTAATACGGGGATAACAACGAGCACTCAACCACAATGAGTAATAAAGCTAACCAAAAACCTGCTTGGGATTTGAAATCCATCGTGCTGATGGGTTTCGCTTTGCTATTTATTTTGATGGCAGTCCTCATCGTGATTGGTTTGTCCAGCATGAAGCAAAATGACAACCGATTGGCGCGAGTAGTTAATGAGCAAAACGCCAAGCTTGAGCAACTTACCACGATGCGCATTATAGGGCGAGAGCGTGTCATCCTGCTGTTCAGCGCCATTTCATCCACCGATCCATTTGATCAGGAAGCCGACCTGATTCGTGTGGACGAATTAGCTACTGAATTTCTGCTGGCAAGAAACAAATTCCAGTCCTTGGGACTGAATCCTACCGAAAAATCTAACTTAGCCCGTGCATTAAAAATCATTGCGCTCACCGCAAAAAAACAAAGCGATGTCATAGAGCTGATCAGAAATGGTCAGCGCGCCCAAGCACAAGAGGAATTGGTAAATAATGTTATTCCACTTCAACTCGCCATATCCGAAACCTATAACGATCTAATCTCATTACAAAAAAAAGTAGCATACAACACCATAGCCGAAGCCAAGCGGGATAATGACAGCACTTTTTTAATCATGGTGTTTTTAGTAGCGGTGACCTTTTTTCTTGGTCTCATTATTGCGGTAGAGGTGCTACGCCGTATCACACAAATAGAAAACGCCTTATTTGACGAAAAAGAATTAGCTGAAATCACGCTACATTCAATTGCTGATGGCGTAATTGTTATTAATCAACACGGCCTGGTCACCTACCTCAACCCTGTCGCCGAGAGTCTGACCGGTTGGGATGCGAAACGAGCCTTCAATCGGCCATTAAACCTGATCTATAACATCGTCAGTGAAAACACGCGAACAGCCATTGATTATGCTGATTTGCTCAGCCAACTTGATGGTCCGATTCTGGGTGTGGGTCATAACCTGCTGATCCGTCGTGATGGCTATGAATTTTCAATTAAGGATTCTGCCGCACCCATTAAAAACAGAAATGGCTTGGCCATGGGCTCGGTGATTGTGTTTAATGACGTTACTGAAGCACATAACCTGACTCAGCAGTTGTCATGGCAAGCCAGTCATGACGCATTGACGGGACTGGTCAATCGCAGAGAGTTTGATATTAAATTACGCGCTGCAGTGGGGTCACAAAAAAGCCAGAAACGACAACAGGTTCTGCTGTTTCTGGATTTGGACAAATTCAAGCTCATTAATGACACATGCGGACATATTGCAGGCGATGAATTTCTGCGACAACTGTCGCGCATTCTGTCTACCCGCGTTCGCGCCAGTGATACGCTAGCACGCCTGGGTGGTGACGAATTCGCGATACTGCTGGATACCTGCAATATCGACAGCGCGCTGGCAATTGCCGAAAACATACGGCAGATGGTTGCCGGGTTTAAATTCACCTGGGAAGACAAGTCGTTTGAAATCGGCGTAAGTATAGGTGTAGTTGTACTTGATGAGCAAATCAGCAATGCAGTAGAAGCGCTGGCAGCAGCAGATTCCGCTTGCTATAAGGCGAAGCATGAAGGCCGCAATCAGATCCAGGTGTTCCAGGGTAAAGATGCCCTGGAAAGCCAGCGCGACGAAACCATATGGGTACAAAAGATAACACGCGCCCTGGAAGAAAACCATTTCCGTTTATACTATCAAAAGATCACACCTGCCGCCCATCCGCCCACTGCCAGCATGCATCATGAGATATTGTTGCGTATGGTAGATGACGACGGCCAGGTGATTTCCCCGGCTTCATTTATACCCGCAGCCGAACGTTATGGCTTAATGCCCGGCATTGATCGCTGGGTGGTGATAAATATGCTGTCATGGCTGAAAGACCATCCACCACAACCATCCAATCCGACAATCTACTCGTTGAATCTTTCCGGGCATACACTCGGTGATCCACGTTCACTGGATTTCATTGTCGAGCAATTAAATGCAGCAAATTTGCCTGCAGGCACAATTAGTTTTGAAATTACTGAAACAGTGGCCATTGCCAACCTTAGTCATGCGATGCACTTCATCTCTACGTTAAAAAAGATGGGCTGCCTGTTCTCGCTGGATGATTTCGGCAGCGGCATGTCTTCTTATGCCTATTTGAAAAATCTGGATGTTGATTTTTTGAAGATAGATGGGGCTTTTGTCAGGAACATGGTAAACGACCCAATTGATATGGCAATGGTTGAATCCATCAACCGCATTGGCCACGTAATGGGCATACAGACAATAGCTGAGTTCGTAGAAAATGATGCGATTTATCAGGCATTAGTAAAATTAGGCGTTGATTACGCGCAAGGTTACGCGTGCCACAAACCTGAACCGTTATCCACCATCGCTACAAACTGATTCACGCCCGTTACCAAGTGCACACATGACGGATGGACTATAGCCAACTATAACAACATAGCATATATTATATCATTCACCATTTTATTAGCGAAACCACAGGGAGTTTTCTACACTCTCGTATAAAAGACAAATCGCCAATGAATAACAAATTGCAAAAATTGTTGCCATTAAATTTAAGAGCCATAGTCATTTTTGGCTTTATGCTGCTTTTTTTGTTGGTGGTCATACTCGTGGCAACTGGCGTATATAGCATGAGTGCAAGCAACAATCGTCTGGAATCCACTCACCTGCAGCAAAATACCAAATTGAAATTGCTCGTTTCCATGCGTGATATCGCACGAGAACGCGTAAGCCTGCTATTCACCGCCATTACCTACACCGACCCGTTTGAGCAGGATGACGCACTCACCAAAGTCAGCGAGCTTGCAACAAAATTTATTTTGATTCGAAACCAATTCCGCGCGCTAGGTCTGAACCAGGAAGAAAGTGATAACTTGCGCCGTACAGAATTAATGATTAATTCAACGTCTGCGAAACAGGCGCAAGTCGCTGAGCTAATCCGCAGCGGCGAACTGCACGAAGCCCAAAGAATATTGGTTAATATCGTTATTCCTGCACAAGTTAAACTACTGGACAGCTACAACCAGCTTATTGACCTGCAAAGCCGCATTGCAAGCAGAGCTATTGAAAATGCACACAACACCTCCAGAACGGCTTATGGACTGATATTTTTGGTAATGAGTATTACGTTTTTTTTGGGTTTGATCATTGCAATATTTGTCGTTCGTCGCATTACAAAAATTGAAACCGCGCTTTTTACGGAAAAAGAACTCGCTGAAATTACCCTCCACTCGATCGCTGATGGCGTCATCACCACGGATCAGTTTGGATTAGTCACCTATATTAATCCTGTCGCAGAGAACATCACTGGATGGGATAGTGCGCACGCACTGAACCAGCCATTAAGCCTGGTTTACCCGATTATGAATGAAGCGACACGTCGATACGTTAGTTATACAGATCAGATTTCGGCGCTTGAAGCCCCGCTAGTAGGCACGGAAGACCGTGTTTTGACGCGTAAGGATGGCCATGAATTTGCAATCAAGGACTCACTCGCGCCTATCCGAAACCAGAATGCCAAAACCATAGGATCGGTGCTCATATTCAATGACGTAACCGAATCACGTCGTTTAAGTCAGCAGTTATCGTGGCAAGCGACCCATGACACATTAACAGGGCTGATCAACCGCCGGGGATTTGAAAACAAACTTGCTTATTTTATTGAAGATCAAAACATGCGCAAGCGCGAGCAAGCGCTGCTGTTTCTTGACCTGGATAAATTCAAATTGATCAATGACAGCAGTGGTCATTTAGCAGGAGATGAATTCCTACGACAATTCTCCCGCATGGCCGAAACTCAGGTAAGGACAACCGATGCACTTGCCCGCCTCGGCGGCGATGAGTTTGCAGTGCTGTTAGACGGTTGTGGATTAGAGCGCGCAATGTCAATCGCAGAAAGCATACGCCAGAGTGTCTCCACTTTTAAATTCGCATGGGAAGACAAGCTATTCGATATAGGCGTGAGCATAGGGCTAGTTATGCTAAACGAGCATACATTGAATGCAACAGAGGCATTAGCCGCTGCGGACGCAGCTTGCTACAAGGCCAAGCACGAAGGCCGTAATCAAATCCAGATATTCCAAGGAGAAGCATCCCTGAATAGTCAACGGGATGAAGCCACATGGGTACAGAAAATCACACGGGCACTGGAGCATGATCGATTTCTACTCTATTACCAAAAAATTGTGCCTACCAAACCTCACTCAACCAGTCCGGCACATAACGAAATTTTACTGCGTATGCTGGATGATGAAGGCAATGTGATTTCACCCGCCGCTTTTATCCCGGCCGCAGAACGATACGGCTTGATGCCCAGTATCGACCGTTGGGTAGTGCAGCACATGTTTGCATGGATAAAAAAACATCCCTTAATAGAAAACACCAATTACTCCATCAACTTATCTGGCCATGCTTTAGGGGACAACCGTTTTCTGGAATTTGTCGTGCAGGCACTTACTGAAGCCCAACTACCTGCAGGAACGATTAGTTTCGAAATAACTGAAACGGCCGCCATTTCCAACCTGAGCCAGGCAATGCGTTTCATCAACACTATCAAACAGATGGGATGCCTGTTTTCGCTGGATGACTTTGGTAGCGGCATGTCATCGTATGCTTACCTGAAGAACCTCAAAGTGGATTTTCTAAAAATAGACGGCACATTTGTGAAAAACATGACCAATGACACCATCGATATGGCAATGGTTGAATCAATTAACCGCATTGGGCATGTAATGAACATTAAAACCGTGGCTGAATTTGTTGAAAACGACCAAATATTTCAAGCTTTGGTCAAACTCAATGTAGATTATGCACAAGGCTATGCAATCCACAAGCCAGAACCCTTACCGCAATAGAATAGCGCCCTCTAGAACTGCGCAAACATCTTTCAAGCAAGCACGCCCATTAGAATCGCTCATAACCCTGTAAATAACGCCACTGCCCCACTGCCAAACCAGCCATAGGCATACGCCCTATACGGATACGTTTAATACTGATCGCAGTCAGCCCCACTTTTTCACATGCACCGACGATCTGTCCCGCATGCACACCTTTGGCAGCAAAACGCAAATGCTGCTCGTTTTGCCAGCTTACTTTCATCGCGGGCAATGGTCGCCCACTCCAGGTTATACCATGCTGCAGCAATGCCAAACCATCAGCCACTAGCTCACCTGCGACTTCAACGATATATTCCTGCTCAACCTTGTCTGCATCATCCACCAGTTTACGAACGATGCGCCAGTCCTGACTGAATACCAGCAAGCCGGAAGCATTAATAGGTAACGGCATCACCATACGTAAATCACGCAAATGTCGCTGTAAGAAAGTTAGCGACGACCTGTCATCTGCAGCGCGGGTCTCTGCGCTGATCAATTGCAGTAGCGGGTTGATATTATCATCTCCAGCACTTGCGTCCACACCCGCTGGCTTGTGCAGCAGTATGGTCACCGGATCGGCCGTTGTGAGACAGGCATCGGGCATGATTTCTACAGTCTGTTCGGGCAACACCCGATAACCCACCACCTCCACCACTGCGCCATCAACCTTAACCCAGCCGCCTTCAATATATTGTTCCGCCTCACGTCGCGAACAAGGCAACATATCTGCAAGACGTTTAGCAAGCCGTATTGATTCCGACATTATATTTTTTTCACGAACTCTGATTTCAACGACATCGCACCGACACCATCAATTTTGCAATCGATGTCATGGTCACCCTCAACCAGGCGGATATTTTTCACCTTGGTGCCAACTTTCACCACCGATGATGAGCCCTTGATTTTCAAATCTTTGATCACCGTTACCGTGTCACCGTCGTTTAGCACGTTACCATTAGCATCATGCACGACGCGCTTTTGCTCACCGTCATCTACTGCTGCCATCTTAGACCACTCATGCGCACACTCAGGGCAAACAAACATCTCTCCGTCCTCATAAGTGTAGGCTGAACCGCATTGTGGACATTGAGGTAAACCGCTCATCTTTTGCTCCGTTTCTGTGTATGAATTGACTGCGCCCAACCTTGGGTTAAGCGTTAAAGTGGTCATAATAACATACTGCATATCACGTCATATTTTGAACGGAAATAGCACGGAATAAAGTTAACAATGGCCGCTATAATCTTAATGACTTTCCACATGAAAAAACCGAGGACTGGGCCTCGGTTTTAGATATCGCACTTGCGTATGCCAGCGTTATTCGGATTACATTTTCCAGCCGTATGCTATCCCTAAAATATCCTGATACATACGAATAGTTTGTGCGCCATTGGTCAGCGAATTCTCGAAACCGTGGGTATAAGCCAGCGTCAATGCGCCACCTGACTTAGTCAAATAAGTAGAACCTAAAGTCAGGTGATCAGTGATAACACCCGGCGCGATGATATTAAAAAACACATCGGCAGCTTGAACTGGATTGTCGCCATGATTCCAACCGGCTCGCATAGTCCAGTTTTTATCATAGTGATACTCCGCACCCAACTTCCACACATCAATATCATGCCAGCCGAAACCAGCACCATTATCTGCGCCATAATTACCTATCAAGCTGGAATTACCAATCGCAGCCACACCCGAATAATTAATACGCTGGTAATCCAGCGCCACCAATAAATCTGGGCTCAGTTTGTATGCAACCCCAACATTATAATTTTCCGGCAAATCCAGATTACCTTGCTCGGCAAAGAAGCCAGCATATTTGCTGAATTTTTGCATATTAATCTTAGTAGAATATGCAGCACCTATGGTGAACTCAGGAGTTAGCTTGCCCATATAGCCGATACGAACACCGGCACCAAACGCATCGTCATAACCCAAATTATTGCCATTAGCATCAACGATACCAAATGCCTGCAAACCCTCTGCTTTAAAACGCTGATAACCCAGCAAAGGCGAGATACCAATAGAGTGATTAGCCGAGATTTTATAAGCTGCGGTTGGCGCGATGACCAACTGCATCAGATCGACACCCAAACGCCCTGAACCACCAAACATGTTGGTGTTCCCACCAGGCAATGGTGCATAATCAGCGTTCATACCGCCATTACCATATAAAGTAACGCCCAGTGAAAAATTAGAATTCATCATTTTGTTGTAGCCAAACTCAGGTACAGCAAAGTAATTACTGTCACTTTGCACAGTGACACCACTCGACGTAGCTTCACGACGTGGACTAAACAATGCAGCACCAAAATCAATACGATCCCCTACGAACACCATCGATGCCGGATTATTCGCGCCACCAAATGTGTCTTCGGACATAGCGGTTGCAGCACCACCCATACCATTGGCGACCATCCCGTAGCCAGATGCAAACATACCGTTAGTGGCCATAGCAGCCCCTGGCAAAGCAACAGCAGCAACTGCCATGATCGTTACTAATCTTTTCAATTTCATTGCAGCATCTCCGAACAAATTTATTACAAACAACTCACTACAATGAGTATATATAGCAGCATTAATATTATCTAAATTAACCTACGGGCGGCTGCCTCTGGCATCCGAACATATCTCCCTGTACAAAATTCAGGGGAAACAAATCATCATATACAGAGAATCTGACCCAGAATGGAGATTTAATCCATAGACAAAAAAACCGAGGGACATGCCCTCGGTTTTTAACTACATATAGTCGTGTGAACTATTAAGCAGATATTACATTTTCCAGCCGTAAGCTACGCCAATGATATCCTGGTGCATACTAATGGTTGTAGGTGAAGAAGGAACTGCTGCATTCGGACCAGTTACTGAGTTCTCAAAGCCATGCGTATAAGCTACGGTTAACTCACCACCAGTTGAAGTAACGTAGGTAGTACCCATAGTTAAATGATCTTTGATAACGCCTGGAGCGATGATGTTTACGAATGCATCAGCAGAATTGATTGGGTTATCGCCATGGTTCCAACCAGCACGTAAAGTCCATGCTTTGCTGTATTTGTACTCAGCACCCAATTTCCATACGTCGATATCATGCCATCCAAAACCACCTTGAGCAGTTGCTGTACCGATAGAAGCCACATCACCATAGTTGATACGCAAGTAATCTAAAGCCATAGTCAAATCTGGCATAACTTTATAAGCCACACCTACGCTATAGTTTTCTGCCAAGTCTAAAGCACCGTTACCAGATGCAAGCAAATTATTGGCATATTTGTCAAACTTTTGCATTTTAACTTTTGTAGAATATGATGCACCAATTGTCAAATCTGATGTCAACTTACCCATGTAACCAATACGTACGCCATAACCAAATGCATCATCGTACCCAGGGTTAGTTCCCAAAACTCCGTCAGCTTTAAAACGCTGGTATCCGATTAATGGTGAAATACCGATAGAATGGTTAGATGCTATTTTGTAAGCGGCTGTAGGTGCAATCACTAACTGAACCAAATCTACGCCCAAACGACCTGTGTTGCCAAAAAAGTTTACACCACTTGGTGCTGCTGCATAGTCAGTGTTCATACCACCGTTACCATATACAGTCACACCCAGAGATAAATCTTTGCTCATCATTTTGTTGTAACCCAACTCAGGCACAACAAAATAGTTTTTATCGCTTTGTACAGTTGCTTGACTACCCGTACCAAAATCCATACTTGTCGCTTCACGACGTGGACTAAATACAGAAGCACCGAAATCAATACGATCACCTACAAAAGCCATAGATGCTGGGTTGTTTGCACCACCGAATGCATCTTCAGACATCGCTGTTGCAGCGCCGCCCATACCAGCAGCTACCATACCGTAGCCATCAGCAAACATACCATTAGTTGCCATTGCTGCACCTGGTAAAGTGATACCGGCTACAGCCATCAGTGTAAATAATTTCTTCAATTTCATTGTGTGTTATCTCCTAAGATAAAGTCATTTAAAACTATGTACAAAAATAATAATGTCATTATTCTGTGAACGTATACTACTTGCAACTGCCACATTTCACAATATTTAAGTTCGTGCATCGTCGTTTTATGTTGTTTTTTTGCAACTTAATTACCAAAGCTATCTAGTATTAATCTCCTAGTACGTATCTCATGCTACCCAATGATTACTAATATAATGGAAAAGGGGAGTTTAGCTATGCTAACTCCCCTTTTGCTTACTATTTTAGCTAATAAAAATTAACGACAGTTTATAACAATCCAGCGCCGATATTCTCACCAGCCATTTGGCGCTTGACGTTTTCTACGTCTTTACGTGCCAAAGCAAATGGGAAAGAAAAGATATCAGTAGGACTGGAATCGCCATATGGACGGTTACATGCCGAAACTTCTTCATCATCTTTGCCAGGACAGCCTGAAGTCTGGAACGGCTTACCGGAGTTAACCAAATCAGCCAGCTCATCTTCCGCTACGCCATAGTCAATAACCTTGCCATCTGCATCAAACAACATTTTGCTGACGTGACCACCAGCGTAGTCAATGATGAATCGTGCTAATTGAACGCGACGCCATTGACCGCGATCACACGCTGGCCAGTCTTCCATCATTGAGCCCTGTTCTGGGAAGAAGGCAAACATGTGGTTATGGCCACCGAGGTCTTTGATCTTTTGGCAGACTTCAAGGATCTCTTGTTCAGTTTCGCCCATACCGCAAATTAAATGCGCACCGAACTTTTCCGGGCCGAACACATCAGCTGCCCATTCGATGGCTTGCCAGTATTTTTCAAAACGGTGTGGGCTATCCACTGTTTTGCCGCGGGTACGCTCAAAAATATCAGGCGTAACAGCATCCAGTGCCACAGTAAAGATATCCGCACCCATCTGCTTGAGACGAATTAAGTCTTCTTTTTCCATGGTGGTTGGATTGGATAAAATAGAAACCGGGATGTGCGCCAATTCTTTCATCCACTTATCCAGCAGGATAAAGGTATCTGAATCAGAATTAGGGTGCGTGATCATGGAGATACACATGCGCTGGAACTGGCCTTTGTCATTACCCTTTTTAACGCGGTCGATCACATCATCAAAGCGGGCAGTAGGCCACTCGACACGAATGAAGTTACGGTCTGCGTAATCGCGGGTTTCTTCGCGGTGACGCGCCAAGCCGCAATATGTACAGTTCGCGCGACAACCTTCAGGATAGGTAACCAGCAAATTCAGGCAATTAGTACATGCAGTACGATGCATATTACCTGGCACAAGACCCAAAGTAATCGCCGCTGCAGTACTCATCTGCACGTATTCTGGTGAACGCATTTCTGGCGTTTTGACGTGATAATCTGGGCGGTAAAATTGTACAACTTGAGGTTGATCTAAGACTGCGCTCATGCGTCTCTCCTTAAATAAAGCTAATCGCTAGGTTATGATACAAAATAATCAGGGAAGGCTATCCAACTTTTACGGTGCAAGCCATCGGTTTGTGCTGCTTCGGTTAACCACTGCTGGTCTAACCACTTACGCCGCGCCACTGCGCGACTAACTGCCACTTCAAATTGATCACGTACATCTTCTTCAAAATCAGCTAGGGCATCAGCATCATGCTCCACTAATTCAGCAACAGCGGCTTGACCAGCACGCTCACCGGATATAACAGCCGCGGCAATACCCGCACCCGTAATAGGATGAGTTAAACCGGCGGCATCGCCCACAAATAAAATATTACCGACGACCAAATGCTCACGCAATCCACCCACAGGAATTGCACCACCAGTACGGTATGTAATTTCCTCTCCGACCAGACCTTGTGCTACAAGCTGGCTATGCAGCTCATCCAACGGCTTTTTCATGTCCGACGTAAAGCGTTTGTCTAATCCCAAGCCTAAATTTGCCCATTCGCCTTTGGGAAATAACCAGGCATAACCACCAGGATAATCAGCTGACAGCCATATATCAGTATCAACATATTCACGCTTCAATGGAACGGTGTACTGGCGCGTGGTGACAATTTCCATTTCGGGCAACCCCAAAGCTTGCGCGACTGGGGAATGCGGGCCATCGGCTGCAACTAGCAAACGATATTCAATGTCTATTTCACCAGCTACAGTGTGAATCTTAGCAAGGTTATTAGCTGCATCAAGACTAACCAAGCGGCTATTAAGCCACAAATCAGCCCCCTGCTCACTTGCTTGCTTGGCTATAGCCTGATCAAATGCCGCACGATTAATCATTAAGCCCGGGAATTCAGTCTCAGCCACGGCACCTGACGGTAAAAAACTCTTCATGCCTTTGATATGTTGGTATAGCACACCATCGGCCTTGGCATATTTGCCCATAGGCAATGGTATAAACTCAGCACATTGTACTGGCATCCCTATCTCTTGACGGCGGTCTATGCCAATCACGCTCAATCCGCCTTGCGCTGCTGCCAGCGCAGCTGCCGCACCTGCGGGACCCAATCCAATGACCAATACATCTATTTGTTTCATGCTACGACCTCGGCAGGCTGTATTGCCATTTTTATCAGGCCCAAAATATCCTCAGGCGTTAAAGTAAGCATATCGACATTTCGTTGTGCGAAAAAATCAAGCACGATCGCATCAACATTATCAATATGACTATCACGTAAGGCCGCTTCCAAATCTACTAAGGTACGGCGCGGACTAATGAAAACATCACCGCTGAACCAAACCTGTTTAATTCGTTGTTTAACTTGGTCATACGCAACATTAACCTGCAACAATCCTGCTGCAAATTTTTGCGACGCTGCAAGTGTCGGTCTATCCGTAACTGGAAGGTCTATCATCGCAATCCAGTCAGGATGGTTAATTTCCCTTATCGCATCTTCGTATAACGCATGCTCTATTTGGTTTAATTCACCGGCGACAAATTCCACATCAAATTCGTTCTTAATAGCTTCCTGTATTGCAGCAATAACAATAGCTCGATCTGGTACATAGCCAAGCAACGTTTCCAAATTAGTTACGCGCTCGCGTGCAGAAGAAATCGCTTTATCGGATAATTTTTCGGCAGGAATATTTAATACACGAAGCATTTTTTCAACGTCAAACGATATAAGCAAAGTGCCCTGATACATCAAGGCATCACCATCAAACGCACCGCCAGTGCCTGAAATTTTACGGCCATCAACTTCAATATCATTGCGTGGCCGAAACTCTGCTGCCACTCCCAGTGAGGATATTCCCTTTGCAACTGCTGTACAGATACGACGAGATATTGCCGTCATATCAGCAGTACCCAAAGTTTGCTTATCTAAATACAACTCCCAACCTATTTGCGTTGTATCAAAATAAATGGCACCACCACCGGTAATACGTCGCTGGATTTCTACACCGTGCTCAGCGCAATAGGCCAGATTTAATTCTTGTGCGGCACTTTGGTGAAAACCCAGTAAAGCACAAGGTTCGAAACCAAGAAAACGCAATGTATTGGGCGCCTGATTTGCCTGCCGTGCCTCTAGCAAAGCTCGATTAAGCGCAATATTATTTGCTGCTGGTTGGGTGCCGGTATCCAACAAACGCCATGTTTGCTTAGCAACCGACATTAGCCGCAACATCCACCAACTGATTCGGGCTGTCCTGCCGTGACTACTTTAATACCGGCTAGACTTGAGCTGGCAAAAGATGGACGCTTAGTACGTTCATGTTCAATAACCTTCTGGATATCAACTTGCAGTCCCGCATCTTCCGTCTCTATCGCCATGACTTCGTCACCAATTGCAATAGAACAGCATGCAGGTGTCACGCGCACATCACGCTCTAAACGCACGGCCAATTCAACCATACCATCTGATGGATGCGCCAAACCATTCAAACCAGCCATTACAGCGTAGCTATCAATCTCGACTTTAACTTTACCGGGTGGACGCGCACAACCCAATAGCAAAGGTACATCAGGCAAAGCTGCACGCGCATCCATGAAGAATCTACCAACTTCTTTACTGTCAGGGGTAACAAATGGACGATTTTCTGGTGCGTAAAATGGCATAACTACGACCAATACCACCGCTTGCGGTTTATGGCGCTGAATTATTTCTAATGCATTCCACTCACCGAGCAAGTGGCCATAATGCAAGCCAAGCACAATATGAGGAACGACCTTTAATTTAGTTGAAACCAAATACTCAAGCGTTTTTTCGAAGTCGTCTACAGTGCGACGCAAATGATAGACCTGAGTGATAGTATCCTGCGATCCAATTACGTCCATCATTGCCGCATCAATACCACTATCTTCCATGCGTCGCGCAATGTCCATATCAACGAGCGCGGTATGCATGGCTATTTTAAAGTCTGGAAAAGTATCCTTGATTCGACGTATGGTTGAATAATAATCATCGTATTCGACTTCATTACGATGATTAGATCCGCCAGTCAGCAGCATACCTTGCGCGCCACCGTTAATTTGCTCATTAACAACACGCCATAATTCTTCTGGCGTACGTGCACCTATCATCGGCTCTAATATTTTAGCCTTGCAGTGATCACACTGCAATTTGCAGTCACCACCCGTAATAGATACAGCTGGCCATGCACTTTTGCCACAACCCGTGATTTCTGAGCTGGCAAATGCTTTGAATGTTGGCGTGTAGAAATTAACGCGACCCACGCGCTCACCCTGCAAACTATTAAATTTGGTTTGCATTTCGTGCACCAGTGCAGCATCTAACTCAATGCCATCCAATGGTTCAACACGCCCGACGATATCTAGCCAATCACTCATACATCACCTGAAACCCTTGTATAAAAAGGGTTTTGTAGTCTTAGAATACAACAGGGGCGATAAACGCCCCTGTTGTCATTACATTGAAACTAATTTATTAGCAACCGCCGAAGCCGTCTGCGTTCATTTTTGTTTCAAAGCCAGTTGCAACAGCACCACCAGTTACCAACGCACCTGATTGGCCATCCCAGTCAGTAGGCTTCATTTTAACCAACCAGCCGCTACCGTATGGATCAGCGTTAATCGTGCCTGGTTTAGCAGCTACATCTGGGTTAATAGCCAGGATTTCACCTGTTACTGGAGCCTTAACTGGACCAACCCACTTACCTGACTCAACTGTAGAAACAGATTTGTTTTGTTCGATTTCTTTACCCGCTTTTTTAGGGGTATAAGATACGATTTCACCAGCCAATGAACATGCATAAGCTGTCATACCAACGGTCAAAGTACCATCAGCTTCACGACGCGCCCAAACGTTGTTATCTACGTTGTAGTACAAATCATCTGGAAGGTTACAACCACGGACTGTTGCCATATTTCTTTCTCCTCAAAAGTTTCTCAAATCAAATAAATTGCCTACGACCATACGGTCACAAGCAGAATCCGCAATAACGCGAAATTTTTACAAATCAAAAGTACATCGATTTGTCACAAGCTAATATTAAATCCGCCATCTTACTAGCATTAGCAATTTCATCGACTTCCTCAATTATATCCGATTCAGTCAATTTGTAACCAGGCATTGCTGGCTTACACAGGTATAATTTTACGCCTGCTGCTTTAGCATCGCGTATGAATTCAATGATGGGCTTACCACCCTCCATCGCCGCAAAACTTTCAGCAACTCCCTTTTGAGCCAACTTCACCGCTTCCATAGTAAAGAATATGCTAACGTCAGCCTCCATAGAAGCCAATATTGCGCCTATGTAAAAAGGCGTAGCACAACGATGTGCTGTCGATGGGCCACTCGTCATCACGATAACTACGGACTTCTCTTCGTTATCCAAATAGTGATGATCAGCCATTAACGCGCACCTCTTTCACAATGGATATCTTCCCTACGAGTACGCTCACAGTAGCCTGCTTGAGCAGCATCCCCAGTAACCATAACTGATAGGGCCTCATCCACACTTGCAGATGGACGCACCCGCGCAATCCATGCTTCGTATGGTTCAATATTAAGCAAATTAGGGTCATCTAAAACGTCATGATTGGCATCTTCAATAACGCAATCAAAGACGTTAGGTACGGGACCAGCCCATTTACCACTCTCAATCGTGGCAACCGGTTTACCAATCGGACGCAAGGTTCCAGGACGACGAACACGAACGTGCAAAATCTTACCGGCTACAGTTTGCGAAATATCAGTCATACCAACAGTCAAGGTACCGTCTTCTTCTCGGCGTGCCCATATTTGGTATTGATCATCGTAATATAACTCAGGGCGAAATTCGCAACCGTTACATTCCATAACTTTATCTTTATTCCATGTGCTTGAAGATAGATGGCTTGCTTTAACCACAACCAATTAAAGCAAGTGGGGCTGCTGTATTTTACAGCAACCCCAATTACGGCTTAGTTAAACCACACCTTTTGCATGCAAGAAGTCTAATGAGTCACTTACATTTTCATGCACGCCTAACTTACGAGCTGACAAGCCCATAGCCAAACCAAGCAGTTGAGTGAAATACAAGATTTTTACATTGGTTTTGATGCCAAACTCTGTTTCAGCACGAACTTGATGCATTTCCAAGCCAGAATGGCATGTTGGGCATTCTGTTGCAATGACTTCAGCACCCGCATCTTCAGCAGCCTGTATGATATTCAACACAAGTTGAGTTGAAGTATCCGCATCCGACAATGTATGAGCACCACCACAGCAAGCTGTTTTAAGCGGGAAATCAACATTAATCGCACCTGCCGCACCCAACAAATCATCCATAAAATGAGGTTTGTAGCTTGATTCACTACCTGGACCTTGATCCTTTTCAGGGAAAATCTGGCGTGGACGTGTGTACATACAACCGTAGTAATTAGCGACTTTAATACCGTTCAGACTCTTAGAAATTTTTTGCTTAATTCCATCAGCACCCAAATCTTCCATTAACCATTCAAGCAAGTGCACTGTACGTACATCACCTTTATAAACTGGATCTTCAGATTTTTTAGCCAAGCCCTGCAAGGTATCCAAAGACTCTGAAGAGGTTGCCAATTCGTACTCAGCCTTTTTCAGGTTATGGTAACAACCGTTACATGGCGCCATAACGGTGTCATAGCCCATTTGCTCGCTTGCAATAGCCATAACGCGTGCCGACATGTAGGTTTGCAGCATAGGATGGATATTTTTAACTTCCATCGCGCCACAACAATTCCAGTCATGCACGGTTTCCATTTCCATACCAAGACTTTTAACAAGTGCACGAGTCGAACGATCATAAGGACCGCCAGAACCTTCTAAGGCACAACCTGGATAATATGCAACCTTAGCCATGCGCTAACTCCTTTTGTTCTTTAACATATTGACTCAACACTTCGCCCGTATGACCCCAAGATTTTGTTTTTGGCTTGAAGAACATAGAATAACCCATATGCAATGAATGCATGATAGGTGTGCGTGTAATGAATTTCCACACATTACCGCTACGCAACTCATTCCATTTATTCATACGCGCTACAAATATACCTAACCAGCCATTTAACGCCATTTCCTTAATGTCTTGATTAGTATTTTTATAGAAGTTAGTCATCACTTCTGAATCTTCAATACGGCCACGCGCAATACACTGACGAGCGAACTCTTCATCGAAAATAGTCGAATTTGATTTCTCACCAAAACCTTCAGCTTCGATCCAATGAGCCAACGCTTTCATCACACCTTCAGGACGCACATCTTTCGGGCATATGTTCGTGCACTTATTGCACGATACGCACTGCCATATAATGTCCTTGTCTTTCAGAATTTCGTCTTTCAAACCCAAACGTGTAAGGTATATCCAATAACGCGGATTAAAGTCCGTATTTTGAGCATACATTGTGCAGGAGTTCGTGCAAGAACCACACTGCCAGCAGCGGTGTACATTTTCAGCACCTGCGTACTCTTTAATATGCGCCTCGAAACCATCGTCATATTCTTTTAAAGTACGTGGCAGGATCATGGTATTCCAGTGACCCGAAACATCGACTCCATCCACTACTAGCGTATCACTACTGATTAACCGACTAGGGTCAATCAGCGTTTTTTCATGAATTGCCATTTAATTTTCTCCTAAAATCCGTCTATTACTCAATGCCTGTACAATTTCATTCGCGATTAACTAATCAGCCAAAGTTTCGCGCCGCACTCTTGATAAACCAACCTTAGCTGGTGCATCTATACCCAAGAACTTCTTGATATGATCACTAGGCCCGCTCGCCCGGCCAAAATCCGCACTTAACATGCCCTCGGCCATTGAGCGGAAATATTCAGCATATGCTTGCGCTTGAACTAAATCCACCCAAAAATGCACATCCTTGTAAAGCCCTTGTTCAGCAAGTTGCGTTGCTAGCCATGTTCTGGCACCCTCATACATTTCCGGACTGTTGCCCAATGGCACATCCGGCATTGTATCGTTACCACGAATAAATTCGCGTAAAGCACCGCTAACTGTATTTTGATCCCACACCCATCGAGTCATCAATGGATACTTAATCGGATTATTGAAATGCAATAATTCAGCACCAAAATCGAATGCCGCACGCTTATTTTTGGCTGCCAGCTTCCTAGTCTCTTTGTCAGCACTTTCATCGCTCACTACAACATCAGAGAACAGATCAAGCCTGTCAAGCAAATTTGCTTTACCGTACAACAAATTCCTTACACGCTCTCTCGTATCATCTATTCCCAATATCTCTATTGAAGGATAGACGCGGCGGCGAGCAGAAAAGACCGTTTCCAGTAATGCTTCTACACTTTCCATACTCAGCTCTGCTAGCTTTTCTTCAGCCAGCAAATTTGAAAACAGCTCATGTTTTGCTTGTAAACTTGCCAAAAAAGCATCAACACCGGCATCATCCTCTGCATTTTTTTGCAATGCAGAAAACTTTTGCTGAAACTGACGCGCATCAAGCGGTACTGAAAGTTCAGCCGGGATAATTAAATCCGGCTCACTTTCAGCTGCTACCTGATTAGGCTGCTTTTTGAACCAAAGCATTCATGTCACCCACAGCGCGCATAGCCATTGCCAAGCCATGAGAGATACTGGTATCGATATCTTCTGGACCTAATGCTGCACCACCCACATAGATACCGCGGCGAGTACTGCTGAAACTACTAGTGTACTGCTCACCTTTATCTACGAAACCATGTTTTTCCAAGCCGATACCAAACACTTTAGCCAACTCTGGATTTTCTTCGTTTGGATCCATACCGATAGCGTGTACAACGATATCCATAGGAATCACGATAGGACGCTTAACCAGAGTATCTTCACCCTTGACTAACAGACGACCATCAGCTGATTTAGTAACTTCAGCGATACGCGCTTTGACAAACTTAGTCTTAAACTCTTCTTGTGATTTCCAGTAAAACTTATCTTCATACAAACCAAATGTACGAATATCCATGTAATAAATGAATACTTCAGTCGTAGGAGAAATTTCTTTAATTTCCATTGCCAAATTAGTAGATACGGTACAGCAAATCTTAGAGCACCATTCACGACCAATTTGTCGATCACGAGAACCAACACACAACAGAATTGCAACGCGCTCTGGCACACGACCATTTGATGGGCATGCAATCTTACCAGTTCCCACCATTTGTTCCATCTGGGTCGTTGTTAATACGTCTTCATACGTACCAAAACCCCACTCAGGTTTATTAATAGAATCGAAGTGAGTAAAACCAGTACCCAGGATAATGCTACCAACATTTGCAACTTGGCCATTGGAAAGTGTCACTGTGAAATTACCAGCTTCGCCCTCGACCTTAACTACTTTTGTTGATTTATGAATAGTAACGTTCGCGCTATCTTCAACGCGCTTGACCATACGGCCAATCGCATCCTTAGCCCATTCACCGGAAGGTACCAATTTTGCGTAACCTGAAAGAATTGGTGCGCCGCCTAAAACAGCTTCCTTTTCAACCAAGATTACTTTCTTACCAATAGATGCCACGCCAGCTGCTGCGGACAATCCTGTTGGGCCTGCGCCCACTACTAAAACGGTATCAGACATTTTATTGACGGCCTCCTAATGCCAGCTCAGGGTTATATAAATACTCAATGTTTCCAGCTTCTACTTCTTTTAAGTAAGCTTCAAATGTTTTCTTAGCTTCAGTCCAAGAAATACCCATTTTTTCAACTAACTCTTCACATGGTGATGCATGCCACTGCAATTGTACAATTTTGAATGGGTCAGCTCCGCAAGCTAAAGCGGCAAACTGAATATCCGCCATAATTGGTACAGCGAAATCATTGTCATGCGCCTTACCAATCCATTGGTTTTTATCCATGGTGGTAATACAACCAGTATCGATACCCAGCATTACGTCAGCGTTAGCCTCTTCTCGTACCACACGGATTTTGCGATCCATAGTGAAAGAACGAGTAAATTCACGCTCAGAAATAATATGACGGAAACCGAAACCACAGCAGTCATACCATGTTGAATAGTCAATCAGCTGAGCACCCAACGCTAAAGCAACAGAACTACCTACTGCGGTACGGTTGCCACCCAATACTTCTGGATCATAAATAGCATCTTCGTGAACCATTTTGTAGTAATGGCAAGCAGCATGCATAGTTACGCGAATGTTTGACACATCAACTGTCTGCATTTCTGATGCAATACGATTACGAACTACGTGTACCCATTCTGAGTAATGAATAATCTCTTCCGGTATAACCAGCTTGCCATCTACCAAACGACCTAATTTGCCCAAGATCTTAGTGACACGTTCACGCAACTCTGCTGACTCAACCAAGTACTTACGAATTTCTTTGTAATTACCAAAAGACGTACCGCAATGCACTAGCGGGAAAAAGTGACCAGCTTCAAAACCATGTTGCTTACCTGAAATATAAGCCTGATGGAAATTGCGCATGAACACAGCCGCCAATGACTCAACGTTACCAATCCCTGACCCATGATAGTTCCATGCTGTACAAGATGTTTGGTCTGTTTCGTCCAAATAATCTTTACCTGGCACGTAACCGAAATTATTCATGAACCATAGGATAGATGTTGGATATCCTGGGATATTGCCACACTGTCCACATGACTTGTGATGCCATAATTGTGTAGTTGGCACTTTCTTAGCCCAACCAAACAAAGTATTCACTTCTACCGGTTTATGTGCATCCGTAATACGATGAACGATAATTTGACCGTCTTTTTCAAGCTCCCACATATGGTCACGGATATCATCCATGCGCTCACCAAGATCTACTGTGCGCTTGTCCACATGTTTACGAACCCATTCTGTTGCCGTCGCTGCTTCAGCACCGGACAGATTTGTTTGCTGGAAGAACGATCCGTGACCAGCAATTCCTTCATTTTCACTGCCTGCATTACTCATGGCAAATCTCCTAAAATTAATTCACAGAATTGATAAATCAGTCTTCTTCCTGCTCTTCCAACCATTCTTCATACTCTTCACGCTTTTCGTCGATAAAATCTTCGATAACGTCAAACAGGTTCTCGTCCATTGCTTCCAATGAACTCAATACACCTGTCATTTCCCAAATGGTGTACATCTCAACGGAAGTCTTTAGCGAGACTTCCCAAGCGGTGTCAGTTGTTTGCAGTGTGCGCACCGGAATTGCTTTACGCAATGTCTTCAGGTCACCCTCAACTTTTTGAATATTTGGACCCCAGTCAGGGAAGTGATCTGGCTGAATCATGTCTGGAGACAACTGGTTACCAGTAGTTATCAATTTCAGCATTACACGACCGAAAGGACGAAGCACATCTTTAGCAGACTGCATGCCGTGCTTAATAGACACTTCACGCATAATCATCACCAATCCACCTGGTGAGTTTTTAAATGGACAACGTGCTGCACAAGTCATGCATTGGGCACACGCCCAAATTTTTTCTTGCATCGCGTCGTATATTTGCTCTACGTTTTCTGTCCACAACAACTGGACAATTTCACGTGGGCTGTAGTCATAAAATTGCGCTGATGGACAAGTTGCAGTACAAATACCGCAATTTAAACACCCATTCAATTCATGATCGTAGCGAAAATCACTACGTATATCATCATAAATTTCGCGCATTTCAGCGTAAGTTGCCATTATGCACCTCTCGTTTAGTCGTGCCGCTATATTAAATTAAAACTGGAGCCATAGTCGTTATAGCCCAGACTGACAAAATATCAAGATAAACCATTAAGCTATCTCAATCAACTAATAATTTTGATATCAATTAGACCATGCTAATGATAATTAGACAGCGCAGCTGATTGCCGCGCCATTATTGATTGAAAACCAGCGATTTTGTCGCTGACTCTCTAATCCCTGCTCGTTTACAAGTACAAGCAAATATCTGAATCGCCAGCAAATGAGAAAAATGAAGCCGCGCCAACATAGTCAACACCGTCAATAAACTCACTGTGGTCAAACCCAAACAGCTCGACTGTCATTTGACATGCCAAGAATTTCACATCACATTCTTGACACATTGAACGCAAGTCTTCTACCGTTGCCACGCCATTGTTAGCAATTGACTGCTTCATTAGCACTGTTGCCAACGCTTCGTATCCTGGCACTATTGCTTGAATTGCGTTCGGTATATTCCAGTTAATACCACGGAACCACTTCGGACCAAACGGCATTTTCATAGGCATGCCAGGATTGCCTAATGGGCTAACCCTGAGGAAGGAAAGATCCTTGCGCATTAACTGCAACCCGTAGAATGTGAAAAAAATCTCTACGGAATAATCCAATGCCGCGGCCGTTGAAGCCAAGATAAATGGTGGATACGCCCAATCAAGCGTTCCTTTTGTTGCAATAATTGCAAGTTTCTTTTGTTCCATGTCTACCCCTCAAATTTCGAAGCTCACCAAACGCAGATGGTCTGGTTCTTAATTTTGATTACTTTTTCTTCATAAAGAATGTGAATTCAGCACCCGCTTGAGCAGATGAAAGCAACTCATTGCCAGTCTGCTTAGCAAAAGCCTCGAAATCCTTGATCGCGCCTGGATCTGTTGCAACAATTTTCAATACCTGGCCTGTAGTCATATCAGCTAGGCTTTTTTTGCAGCGCAAAATTGGTAATGGGCAGTTCAAACCTTTTGCATCTAATTCTTTATCAAAATTCATTACTATCTCCTTAAGATTCAAATAAAAACAAACAATAAACTATATTGCAGAAAGCGGCCGACCTGAACGTATCCAGCCCATTATACCACCCTGCAAATTATATACCTCAACCAATCCTTTAGATGCTGCGAAAGCCGAAGCTTGTGCAGATCTACCACCAGACTGACAGTAAAATACTATTGGCTTATCCGTTGGCAAGTCCTGCACTTTCAAAGGCAACAAATGCAACGGCAAATGCATCGCACCCTCTATACCGCCACGAGAAACTTCTGCATCTGTACGCACATCAATTAATATGCATCCAGTGTGGGCTTTCAAATCATCCAAACCTTGCACATCAACTTCTTTAAATCCGTACATAACCGCCTCAAATTTATCAAAGTTCACTAATATACCAAAATGCGGTATTCAAGCAAATAGTTTTCTTTACTTTTTTATGTACGTTGTGCGCCGTGATATAAATTCACCACATGACGCGCCTCTGCAAAAAACAGCCAGCGCTCCGCCACTACACCCAACGATGCCAGTGCGATTGCAACATATATATCTGTCTGTGAAGCCTGTCCAGTTGCAAGCATTAGCACCGGCACTACGAACCCGACCACCATAACAAAAACCTTTAACATGATTGCATACTGCCGCGCAATTTGAAATCCAAACTCTTCTGTCAGGAATGTGCCATGTGTGTGCCCCGTATCCAGCAAACGCACCGTTCCGCGCGTAAACCCTGTTGCAGTATTAATTGTTGATGTCGCACCAGGCTTATTAATCCAGAAATAATAAATTGCCTTAAGCATGCCGGCCACAACCGACAAACCTATACTAATTGCAACGTAACTACCAATCTCTACCGTACCATTATTCGCAATCAGTAATAATAACAATCCACCTAAAAAGTGGCCTAGCGCCAAATAGTTAGCTGGCACGAGCGGTGAGTTCCATTGCCGTATTGTTTTCAAGCATGCATATATCATCCCTGTGCTGAATATGGTTACCCACGCCAAGATTGCAGCCATAACACCTACCACCACCTTCAGTACAGCTAACTGACTCATATCCAGCCATGTCAAACCCAGGTAAGCAATTGCAAATGGGTAAAACATAACTGCAAATACACCCTCTCTCGACAGCCAGGAAGTACGATACCGGCTAAACGCTCTCCATGCATTTTTTGGGTTGGCCAAGTGGAACACTGACGATGACAACCCAGCCGCCACCAGGAACAATGCCAAACCACCTGCCGTCAGCTTTTGATCGATTGACAGTCCACCACCCAAACCAAGCAAATCAGCCAAAACAAGCAGCGCAAATAAGCCAAAACCTGCACCTGAACTTACGGTAAAAAAAATCACGGAAAATGCGGGATGCATTATTTACTCCATTTAGTATGAATATGTGTAAAACGCAATTAACGTTTTACTACCTTGTTAACAACACCCTTCAATCTACCTTTGAAACCAAGCTTACCCAGATTCTCCGTTGAGATAGGCGTAGCTTTGCGCACTGGCAGATAGTGATTAGTCGGGTTATAGCCCAACTCAGGCATCAACTGATAGCCGCCACGCTCCCGAATGACGACGCTTACGGCTGAATTCGCATCATCCATATCTCCAAACATGCGGGCATGCGCGGGGCAGGTTAATACACATGCTGGCTGACGCTCTTCTACAGGCATAAAAGTGTCATAAATGCGATCAATGCACAGCGTGCATTTTTTCATGGTACCAGATTCGCGATCTAATTCACGCGCACCATATGGACATGCCCATGAGCAATAATTACAGCCCATACATTTGGTTTGATCTACCAGCACGATACCATCTTCTGCGCGTTTGTAAGAAGCACCTGTTGGGCACACCGTTACGCAATCTGCGTCTTCGCAGTGCATACAAGACATCGGGAAATTGATCGTCTTATTATGTGGATATTCGCCCACCTCGTAACTGCGTATGCGATTAAACCACACCCCTGACGGTTTTGCTCCGTACGGCTGATAGTCTGTCAAGGGTGCTGTTGTACCCGACGCATTCCACTCTTTACAAGCAATTGCGCATGCATGACAACCTACGCACACATCCAAATCGATTACTAAACCTAATCTCATTTATCTTATCCTAATGTTAAGACTGTTTGTCATCATCTGTGCGCGTACTGTAGCGCAACACGTCCGGACGCTCGCCATCATCCCAAGGCAACGGCTTAATAGCCGGGAACTCTGGCCAACTACCCACTTCACCCTCGGCTGCTTTCGTGATTTTCACCCGCAAGTCGAACCAAGCTGCTTGACCAGTCACTGGATCAGAGTTGGTAATGCGTCTCTCGCCTTTTTTGGCAGGCAAAAGTTCAGAAATCAAATGGTTAAGCAAGAAACCGCTTTTCGCTTCTGACGCTTCAGGCTTAAGCCCCCACGCACCACCTTGCTTACCAATCGCATTCCATGTCCACACTGTATTTTCTTGCGTGCCTTCCATAGTGCGCATTTGGCAACGTATTTTTCCGTTATGCGACTCCACCCAGATCCAGTCGAAGTCTTTTAAGCCCATACGCGTCGCTTGCCCACGGTTCATATACATATAGTTTTGCGCAAGAATCTGACGCAACCATACGTTTTGTGAATCCCATGAGTGATACATCAACATTGGCCGCTGCGTTAACGCGAAGAACGGATATTCTTCGCCGTCCACACGCTCTTGCTCCAGTGGTTTGTACCACATCGGCAGAGGATCAAAATATTTCGCCAAACGTTCACGATCTACCGGATTGTTAGGCTGCGGCCCATCGTACAAACCTTGTCCGGCCAAGCGGAACTTCTGCAACGGCTCAGAATAGATTTGCATGGTAATCGGCTCAGACTTACCCACGAAACCAACGTCAGCAGCAATATCCAAATACTCTTTATTTGCAAAACGATTATATTTCTGACTATCTGGCCAGTGATGCGCAAAGAAAGACTCGTTTTCTATGTACTTTTCCCATTGCTTTGGATTTGGCTCGCCCTTAAGTGACTTTTCGCCATTTTTACCACGCCAACCCGCAAGGAAACCAATACCAGGAGCACGCTCATAGTTCACAATAAAATCAGGGTAATCTTTGAATTTACGTGTGCCATCCGCATTGGTAAATGCAGGGAATTTGAGACGACCAGCCAATTCAACCATCACTTCTTGCCAAGGACGCACATCCCTATCCAATTTAAGCAGTGGATAACGAATCGCGTCCGCAGCTGCATCAGGCTCCGAAATAGGCCTATCCAGCAAGGAAATTGTATCGTGACGCTCTAAATAGGTCGTATCTGGCAATACCAAATCGGCGAAGTTGACCATTTCAGAATGGAACGCATCAACCACAACCAGGAATGGGATTTTATGCTGATCAGGCTTCGCTGGATCCTTTTCGCGCAGCATATCCTGTACATTCTTGGTATTCATTGTTGAATTCCAAGCCATGTTAGACATAAACAACAACAACGTATCAATCGGATATGGGTCGTGATTGGTTGCGTTAGTAATCACCATATGCATCAAACCATGTGATGCGATTGGGATTTCCCAGGAGTAAGCCTTGTCAATCCGTAATGGATTTCCTTGCTTATCTATCACCAAGTCTTCTGGGCGTGTTGGAAAGCCCAACGGCGTTTTTGACAACGGCGTATTCGGCGCGTTAATTATATCAATATTGTTTTCCGGCAGTTGATGCGGTGGAATCGGCTTGGGATATGGTGCCCGCGCACGGAAGTTGCCTGGGCCATCCAACGCACCCAGCATAATCTGGATCAAGTGAACCGCACGGCACGCATGGAAGCCATTGGAGTGGGCAGCGATACCACGCATTGCATACATTGCCACAGGACGACCTATCACCTTATCGTGCTGGCGCCCCCAGCTATCTGTCCACTGTATATCTAACTCTACCGTTTCCTTGAACGCCACATGCGCCATCTCTAACGCCATACGCTCTATCGTTTCAGCAGACACACCACATTCCTGCGCGACATTCTCAGGCGCATAGCGCTCATCCAGATAACGCTCGGCAGTCAAGGTCATAACCGTTCTTACCGGACGACCATCAGGCGCAACGTAATCACCGAACAAAGCAGGCGTAATGTCTTTGTCCAGAGCATTTACAAATCCGGCCTTTTCCATATCCCAGACTAAAGGATTGCCTTGCTCGTCACGCAGGAATAGTCCGTGCCCCTTCTGCCCCGGGGTATCAACCACCAACCAGGCAGAGTTTGTATAGCGGATCAAGAATTCCCAATCGAACAACTCGCGCGACAACAACACATGCACCACTGACAACGCCAACAAGCCATCCATACCAGGCTTAATCGGTATCCACTCGTCAGCAATCGCGGAATAACCTGTACGCACAGGATTAACAGATACAAACTTACCACCGTGACGCTTAAGCTTTTCCAAACCAATTTTAATTGGGTTAGATGAGTGATCTTCAGCCACACCCCACATAATGAAGTACTTGGCATAATCCCAGTCAGGAGCGCCAAATTCCCAGAATGAGAACCCTATGGAGTACAAGCCCGCCGCAGCCATGTTGACTGAACAAAAACCGCCGTGCGCGGCCCAGTTAGGCGTACCAAACTGCTGCGCCCAAAGACCGGTCAATGCCTGCATCTGATCCCGACCGGTAAAGAAGGCCAGTTTAGACGGGTTAGTTGAACGAATCTCAGACAACCGCTCTGTTAAAATATCCAGCGCCTGATCCCATTCAATCTCGACGAACTCACCCGTACCACGTTCCGCACCCGGTTTGCGCATCAAAGGCTTGCGTAATTTAGCAGCTGAATACTGCTTCATTATTCCCGCAGATCCCTTAGCGCACAACACGCCTTGGTTAGTTGGGTGATTACGATTACCCTGGATAAAACGGACTTTGTTTTCTTCCAAAGTCACTTTGATACCGCAACGACAAGCGCACATATAACACGTGGTGAATTTGATTTCTTGATTGTCGTGATTTTCTATTTTGACGATAGCATTCATATTGAATATCGGAATAAGTTTAGGGTTAGCACACCAGAATCGCATATTTTCTCTCATGCATGTCACTTTATGCAAACTATAATCTTTAATAGGGCCATAAATATTATCAAATGCATGCAGACGGCACCAAATAGTTTACGCCCCAAACTTTCCATGTTATATTTTGCGAGAGATTGGCATTCATTTCACTTAGATGCATCGTATCATTTTCTTTCAAAATCAAGCATTACGCTTAGCAATTACTCTTTAGGAGCGCAGCAGTGGACAAGACCAACTTTAAAGAAAACACCCGTTACACAGTAGCTTGGCGTGCAACAGATGGAAAAATTCGCCCAGCAAACATCTACGTCTACAAAATGTTTGAAACTGCGATGATTGCACGCATGACCGACAAAGCAGGTTTCTTATACAAAATTGCTTACGATGACATCACCAAAATCGTTAAAGAAATTTCTGTAGAGACGGAAAATCAATTCCATATCCCAGCCGCTGTCTTAGATGAGAAAGTCTGGAAGGACCGTTCAATGATGGAGCGTTACTCCTCATCACCCCATATGGGCAAATAAGCGACAACACAACTAACGGCGATTTATTCGCCGTTTTTTATACCCGCTTGACATTCACTCACCAACCGCTAAACTAAATCATTCCAGCATTCACGTTTTAATTCAGCTTGAACGATATACCTATTGCCATACTACTGGCGGCGCTTTTTGTTTTACTTGCACTCTCCGCATTTTTCTCCGCCTCAGAAACCAGCATGATGGCGCTCAACCGTTATCGACTGCGCCACTTAGCCAATCAAGGCAATCTGAATGCAAAACGCACAGCATCACTACTAGCCAACACTGATAAACTATTAGGTGTGATTTTACTGGGTAACAACCTAATAAATGCTGCCTCAGCCACATTAGTCACCATCATCTCCATCAGACTATTTGGCAACAGCGAATGGGTATTAGGTGCCGCGACACTAGCGGTGACATTTGCGATTCTGGTATTCAGCGAAGTTACCCCAAAAGTAATAGGCGCTTCATATCCTGAACATATTGCATTGCCTGCAAGCTTTATTTTGCGCCCACTATTAACGCTGGCTTACCCCATAGTCTGGTTTGTAAATCTATTTGTTCAGATCCTGCTTAAACTTTTCCGACTAAAGCCTAATAACGACACAGAACACATTTTAGGCATCGAAGAGTTGAGAACGCTAGTATATGAGTCTGGAAAACTTCTACCCTCCACCCATAAAAGTATACTCATTAACCTTTTGGACCTTGAGAACATCACCGTTGACGACATCATGACTCCGCGCAGCCAGATGGAAGCCATTGCATTAAATGATACTGCAGCCAACATCACCAAATACCTCATCAGCAGCCACCACACGCGCATCCCCATATACCGGGACCAGCCCAATGAAATTATCGGCATCCTCCATCTGCGAGACATCGCTCGCGATTTACGCCAACAGGACATCAGCAGCGAGATCATTCTTGCAAATGTAAAAGCCCCTTATTTCATTCCATCAGGCACATTATTATTTACCCAATTACGGCAATTCCAGGAAAACCAACGGAAACTGGGCATTATCGTAGATGAATACGGCGAGCTACTCGGCCTGCTGACGTTAGAAGACGTCCTTGAAGAAATCATAGGTGAGCTTGGCAACACTGCTCACAGCCATTCTCTGGATTGCATCCCACAAGCCGATGGCAGCTGGCTAGTCGAAGGTGGTACCCCTATACGCATCATCAATCGCAGATTAAAGCTAACCTTACCCGAGATCGGCCCCAAGACGCTCAACGGACTCATATTAGAACATCTGGAAGACATTCCAGAGCCTGGCACTACACTCAAAATTGCCAATCACCCCATCGAAATCTTGCAAATATATGACCGTGCGGTTAAGACTGCCCGGATCTACCCAAAACAGCCCATCACTTAGTGTCTTTACAAAAAAAAATTAACAGCGCATTATTACTTGGCTAAAATCAATTCCAATTAATAACCACACTTCGAGACTCATGGCATCAAACTCAAACCCCATCATATTGACAGGTCTTGCGCGCGCATTAGTTAGCCAACAATGGCTAACTAATGATGAAGCAGAGGCCGTCATGAAAGAAGCCAAAGCCAATAATGAGCAATTTGTCACACAGCTACTCAAATCCAAAAAAACTACGTCGGTAAAACTAGCTGAGTTTGCAGCAGTCCAGTTCGGCTTTCCTTATTTTGATTTAAATGCCATAGATCCAGAAGTAATTCCAAGCAAAATACTAGATGGCAAACTGATGCAAAGTCGACGCGTCGTTGCTTTATATCAGCGAGGCACCAAACTAGCGGTTGGTTTATCTGACCCAACAAATTTACAAGCCATTGATGACATAAAATTTCAAACATCGCTCACTGTCGACGTTATCGTTGTTGAAGATGACAAGCTAGGCAAACTCATTACCCAAATCAGTGAAAGCAATAACAACACCATCGCCAATTTGGCAGGAGATGATGATTTCGAACTTGATTTAACTGACGATACCGCGCAAAACACTAAAAATGCCGAAGAAGCGCAGGAAGTAGATGACGCACCTATCGTGCGTTACCTGCAAAAAATCCTGCTGGATGCCATCAACGATGGTGTATCCGACATCCATTTCGAGCCATACGAAAAATATTACCGAATACGCTATCGCTTGGACGGCATATTGCGTGAAATCGCGCAGCCTCCATTAGCGATTAAAGACAAGTTATCTTCTCGAATTAAAGTCATATCCAAACTCGATATTTCGGAAAAGCGCGTCCCTCAAGACGGACGCATGAAATTAGTGTTATCCAAGAATCGCGCCATTGATTTTCGTGTGAGCACACTTCCCACGCTGTATGGTGAAAAAATCGTAATGCGTATTCTTGACCCAACCAGCGCCACGCTGGGTATTGAGGCCTTAGGATATGAACCGAAACAGAAAGAGCTCCTGCTCAATGCCGTACAACGTCCCTACGGCATGGTATTAGTCACAGGACCCACAGGCAGTGGTAAAACCGTCTCGCTTTACACTTGTTTAAACATACTTAATCAACCTGGTGTCAACATTGCCACAGCCGAAGATCCTGCTGAAATCAACTTGCCAGGAATAAACCAAGTAAACGTCAATGATAAGGCGGGCTTGACCTTTACTGCAGCCCTTAAATCATTCCTGCGACAAGATCCCGACATCATCATGGTAGGTGAAATTCGCGATCTGGAAACTGCTGAAATTGCCATTAAGGCTGCACAAACAGGCCACATGGTGCTATCCACACTACACACGAATGACGCACCATCCACACTAACGCGTTTAATGAACATGGGGATCGCCCCATTTAACATCGCATCCAGCGTTATCATGATTACCGCACAGCGCTTGGCGCGTAAATTGTGCAAATGCAAACAGCCTATAGACATTCCAAAAGAAGCCTTATTACGAGCCGGCTTTGCTGAAAGTGAACTAGATGGTAGCTGGAGGCCTTACCACGCCGTAGGTTGCGAGCTTTGCAAAGGCACTGGCTACAAAGGTCGCCTGGGTATCTATCAAGTCATGCCCATCACTGATGAGATGCGTCGCATTATCATGAGCAACGGCAATGCTATTGACATCGCCGATCAGGCACGCCGCGAAGGCGTTAGCGACCTGAGACGTTCGGGGTTAAATAAAGTCATGACAGGACTGACATCACTAGAAGAAGTCGAATCAGTCACCAACGAATAATTAAATCAATATGGGAGAAACACAACATGGCTGTTGCGAAAAAAGCACCTACAACCAAAGATGTTGCCTACAGCTGGGAAGGTACAGATAAGTCAGGGAAGACTGTTAAAGGCGAGATGATAGCTGGCGGGGAAGCCGTAGTTAGCTCCACTCTGCGCCGCCAAGGCATTAATGTTAAAAAAATCAAAAAAAAGGGTAATTTAGCAGGAAACAAAAAAATTACGGGTAAAGATGTCGCTTTATTTACCCGACAACTCGCCACCATGATGAAATCTGGTGTGCCACTATTACAGGCGTTTGATATCGTGGCTAAGGGGCACTCAAACCCCTCCGTACAAAAACTATTAATCGCCATTAAAACCGACATTGAAGGTGGCGCCAGTTTAAGTAAATCATTTGCTAAACACCCTCTTTATTTTGATACGCTGTATGTCAACTTAGTTAATGCCGGTGAGGAAGCCGGCATTCTGGATAGCGTTTTAGATCGCCTGGCAACCTATCAAGAAAAAATTATTGCCATTAAGGGAAAAATCAAATCTGCACTTTTCTACCCCATGTCCATTATTGTCGTGGCATTTGTCATAACTGCCGTAATTATGATATTTGTTGTACCTGCTTTCAAAGACCTGTTTAGTAGCTTCGGAGCTGACTTACCCGCTCCCACGCTTATCATGATAGGCATTTCTGATTTCTTTGTGAAATACTGGTGGCTAGTATTTGGATCTATAGGTGGCAGTTTCTGGTTTTTCTTCTACACATGGAAACGTTCGCGCAAAATGCAGGAAATCATGGACAGAGCGATGCTCAAAATGCCGGTTTTTGGAATTATTTTAGAAAAAGCCGCTATCGCTCGTTGGACACGTACGCTCGCGACCATGTTTGCCGCAGGCGTACCCCTGGTTGAAGCGCTGAACTCCGTGGCAGGAGCCGCAGGCAATATTGTTTTTTATCACGCCACCATGAAAATAAAAGCAGAGGTCACCACAGGCACCAGTCTCACCATTGCCATGCAAAACACACAAATGTTTCCGAATATGGTGCAACAAATGGTACAGATTGGCGAAGAATCGGGCGCACTCGATTCTATGTTAGGCAAAGTCGCTGACTTCTATGAAGGTGAAGTAGATGATGCGGTTGCTGCCATCTCCAGCCTGATGGAACCCATGATCATGGTCGTCCTTGGTGTCTTAATTGGCAGCATGGTAGTCGCATTGTATTTGCCGATTTTCAAAATGGGCGCTGTGGTCGGCGGCAGTTAAACATGCTGACATTATTGCAAACCAACCCCCTCTGGTTTACCGCTACTTGCGGCATCATCGGTCTGCTAGTGGGCAGCTTCCTTAACGTGGTTATTTATCGTCTTCCAAAAATGATGGAACGGGAATGGCAAATGCAATGCGCAGAGTTGAATCAAACAACCTTACCAGAGCTTGCGCCATTTACCTTGTCCGTTCCACGCTCGGCATGCCCTCGTTGTGGCCACGCCATTACCGCACTGGAAAACGTCCCAATATTAAGTTATTTGTGGTTACGGGGAAAATGTCGCGGCTGCCAAGTCCACATTAGCGCACGCTACCCCGTTATCGAAGCCGTCACTGGCATATTAACTGCCATCACGGCTACTTATTTCGGCTATGGCATTGCAGCTATAGCTGCCATCGTATTTGTGTGGGCACTAATTGTGCTTACTTTTATCGACTTTGATACCCAACTACTGCCTGACAGCATTACGCTACCATTGCTGTGGTTAGGTTTGCTGGTTAATATGCAAAACACTTTTGTGCCTTTACATACTGCAGTAATAGGTGCGATGGCGGGCTATCTAAGCCTGTGGTCTATTTACTGGCTATTCAAATTATTAACGGGAAAAGAGGGCATGGGATACGGTGACTTCAAGCTGCTGGCTGCAATCGGTGCTTGGTTAGGCTGGTCTATGCTGCCTATAGTCATTCTGCTCTCGTCCGCAGTTGGCGCGGTGGTGGGAATAATACTCATCATGGTTGCGAAGCAAGGGCGCTCCATTCCCATTCCGTTTGGGCCTTATCTCGCGGGCGGCGGCTTAATTGCGCTGTTCTGGGGCAAGGATATATTACAAAGCTATTTATCCACACTCTCATGACCTACCTAGTCGGCTTAACAGGTGGCATCGGTTGTGGCAAAACAACGATCTCCCGCCTATTTGCCGAGCTCGGCGCATGCGTTATTGATACCGATGACATTTCACACGCCATAACAGCCCCCAAAGGAATTGCAAATGAGACAATCAAACAGGCTTTTGGCGCCGAGTTTATAGATAGCAATGGCGCGATGCATCGTGCAAAAATGCGTGAACTGGTTTTTTCCGACCCTGACGCTAAACGTAAACTGGAAAGTATTTTACATCCCTTAATTTATCAACAAGTAATCGATAAAATCAGTCAGCTCAGTCACGCACCCTACATCTTGTTAGTTGTACCTCTACTCATCGAAAGTCCACGATACTTAGCGTTGGTACAACGCGTCGTGGTCGTAGACTGCGATGAAGCACAACAGGTCAGTCGCACCATGGCACGCAGCCACCTCTCAGCGGATGCTATTGAAAAAATAATGGCGAGCCAAATCAGTCGGACTGAGCGTTTACAGCATGCCGACGACGTTATTAGCAATCAAAATGAACTTATAATGACTAAAGCGCAGGTAAGTAACTTGCATGCGCGTTACCTCGGTATGCGAAATTAATATTAAGCATTTGCCAAGCATGCACTACCATGTCAAAATCAACGGAATCAATATCCTGAATTCAAATCGCGCGTGATAGATTACGAATATCCCTTAAGTGAACGTGTACGCACTTTGCTACGACTAGAAAGTCTTTTTCAAAAAGCATTCTATTTCGTCGCGCTTGAGGATGCATTGCAACATCACGCCGCACTGCTTGCACTATTCGAAATCATAGAAGTCGCCGGCCGTGCGGATTTGAAATCGGACATACTGCAAGAGCTGGAAAGGCAGCGCCAAGGTTTGGAAAACCTGCGCAACAACACCGCGATTGACCAAGATAAATTAGCCGATGTACTGGCTGAAATCAGCCAGTGTCTGAAGTCCATTCATGGGCTGGCAGGTAAACTTGGACAAAATCTCAAAGACATAGAATGGTTAATGAATATCAAACAACGTGCCAGCATTCCTGGCGGCACGTGTGAATTTGATCTGCCTGCCTATCATTATTGGTTGCATACACCGAGCGAACAGCGACGTGCGCAACTGAACCTTTGGCTTAAACCCATGCTGCCAATTTATCAGGGCATCAGCGTAGTATTAAAACTATTACGCGAAAGCGGCGCACCACAGACAGTGATTGCCATCAAAGGCAGTTATCAGCAAATGCTCAACGGTCGTAACGCACAACTGATCAAAATCAGCCTCAACCAGCATCAACCCTGCACCCCGGAAACCAGTGCAAACAAATACGCGCTGAGCATACGATTTTTAGAAGCGCTTGCAGACCATCCCAAAACCTGCACGGAAAATCTGGAATTCAAGCTGACCTTCTGCAATCTATGAACCTGGTCGTTAAATGCCCAACTTGCAAAACAGCAGTAGAGTGGAATAAAGACAGTCAATTCCGGCCATTCTGCTCACAACGTTGCCGCCTGATTGACCTCGGGGCATGGGGCAGTGAACAATACAGCGTGCCCGTCTCAGGCTTACCTGATCAGGGCGACGCTGAAACATTCAATTAGTCGCCAGCCTTCATTGTTTTCACACCGTCTGTCGTCCCAAGCAACAACACATCCGCAGGGCGCAGTGCAAACAAACCATTAGTGACCACACCGACGATCTGATTGAGCTTGGTTTCCAGTTCAACCGGATTCATAATGGTCAAACCCACCACATCCAGGATCACATTGCCGTTATCGGTTATAAAACCATCACGCAAGCGCGGCTGACCACCTAGCTTGGTCAATTCGCGAGCCACATAGCTGCGTGCCATCGGGATAACTTCAACAGGCAACGGAAATTGTCCTAACAAATCAACTAATTTAGACGCGTCAGCCAGGCAAATAAATTTCTTTGCACACGCTGCTACGATTTTTTCACGTGTCAGCGCACCGCCACCACCCTTAATCATGTGCATGTGCTTGGTGATTTCGTCAGCACCATCCACATAAATTTCCAATTCGCCCACATCGTTCAACTCATATACGGGAATACCATGCGACTTCAGGCGTTGCGCCGTAGCCTCACTACTTGCAACTGCGCCATCAAAACGACTTTTGACCTTGGCCAGCTCATCAATAAAAAAATTAGCAGTCGAACCCGTACCCACCCCGATAATACCTTGCGGCACATAATCTATCGCCGCGCGGGCTACAGCCTGCTTTAATTCATCTTGCGTCATTATCATCCTCACGTTACTTACTAAATACAAAACAAACAGCATAACCATAAATGAGAATTTTCACAAATCACGCAAGGTCTGTTACTCTTAGCAACTCTTTCGGAACAAGACATCATCATGAATAGCGACACCGATTATCTGGCCAAAATACTTACTTCTCACGTTTATGACGTAGCGATAGAGTCGCCGCTGGAACTCGCACCAAATTTATCGGCGCGCATAGGCAATCAAATCTATCTCAAACGTGAAGATTTACAGCCCGTATTTTCATTCAAATTACGCGGCGCATACAATAAAATGGCGGGGCTATCTGCCGACGCGTTGCAAGCCGGCGTAATTACTGCATCAGCAGGCAATCACGCTCAGGGCGTTGCGCTCGCTGCCCAGAAGCTCGGTTGTCATGCCACTATCGTCATGCCCGCCCCCACCCCGCAAATCAAAGTTAACGCGGTTAAAGCCCGTGGCGCTGAAACCATACTCATAGGTGATACCTATGATGATGCTTACGCCCACGCCAAGTTACTCGCCGAACAAACGGGTGCAACCTATGTGCATCCATATGACGACCCTGCCGTGATTGCAGGACAAGGCACTATTGCCATGGAAATCCTGCGCCAGCACAGCGCACCCATAGATGCAGTATTTATCCCCGTCGGTGGTGGCGGCTTAATCGCAGGCATGGCGGTTTACATCAAGCGCCTCAAGCCCGGCATCAAAGTCATCGGTGTAGAACCTGAAGATGCAGATGCCATGGCGCGCTCGCTGACTGCCAAGCACCGCGTGCTGTTATCACAAGTGGGTATATTCGCTGATGGTGTAGCGGTCAAACAAGTCGGCGAAGAGACCTTCCGCCTTGCCAGCCTGTATGTTGACGAAATTATCCGCGTCGATAACGACGCCATCTGCGCAGCGATTAAAGATGTATTTGAAGACACGCGTTCGATACTGGAACCGTCTGGCGCCCTCTCCATCGCAGGTGCTAAATTATGGTGTGCGCGTGAACAGGTACAGAATGCCACTGTAATTGCTATCGCCAGCGGTGCCAATATGAATTTTGACCGCCTGCGTTATATCGCTGAACGCGCGGAACTCGGGGAGCGTCGCGAAGCCATCCTGGCCGTCACTATACCCGAAACACCAGGCAGCTTCAAAGCTTTCTGTGCGCTACTGGGCACGCGCAATATCACCGAATTCAATTATCGCTTCGCCAACAATCAGGACGCCCATGTTTTCGTCGGTTTGCAAGTATCCAACCGTCAGGCAGCCAACGATTTAGTTCAAATGCTACAAGCGAATAAACTCACTACGCTGGATTTAACCGATAACGAAATGGCCAAGCTACATGTACGCCATCTCGTTGGTGGGCACGCCCCACAAGTTGAGCATGAACTACTCTACCGGTTTGAATTCCCTGAACGTCCTGGTGCATTGATGCAGTTTCTCAATGCGCTCAGCCAGAACTGGAATATCAGCCTGTTCCACTATCGCAATCACGGCGCTGATTATGGACGCGTATTAGTCGGCATTCAGGTACCGCCGCACGAACGCGACCACTTCCATGCCTCACTTGATAATTTGGCCTATCCATACTGGGATGAAACGAATAACCCCGCCTATCAATTGTTCCTCAGTTGATGCGCTATTTATTGATCATCTACATGCTGTCATTGAGCGTACTTACCTACGCCGATGACAGCAAAGACTACCTCGCCGCACGCGATGCATTCCGCAACGGACAACTGCAAAAACTGCCCGATTATGCTGAACGACTAAAAGACTCGCCTCTATTACCCTACATACAATACTGGCAGCTCACTTCGCAGATTAGAACTGCACGTGCTGACGATATACGCTACTTCATCGACCGCAACAGCGACACCCCACTATCCAACAAACTTCGAGTTGATTGGCTACGCCTGCTCGCGCAGAAACAGGACTGGGCGACCTATCTTGATTTATATCCACTCGCCGTCAATCCTGACTTAAGCCTGCAATGCTACGCACTACAAGGGCGTATCCAGCAAAATCAACCCACTGCCATCGTCGAAGCCAAACAGCTCTGGCTCACCAACAAAGACCTGCCCAACACCTGCAACCCACTATTTATCAGCCTCATAAACGGACAACAAATCAGCACCGACAATATCTGGCAGCGCATCAGACTATTGCTGGCAAACAACAATAGCGCTAGCGCAATTACATGGTCTGAATACCTGGAGATTCCTTTAACAGACAAACAACTCAACCTTGCCAATAGCAACGCTGACAGCCTGCTCACCAGCGACAAACTCAATCTCAAGCTAAGAGATCAACGTGAAATCGCCATCTACGCGGTTACCCGGCTAGCCACGCGCGATGCAACCCAAGCTGCCCAACAGTGGCAACGCATCGAAGATGAATTTCCCAAAGTCGATCAGCAATACACATGGGGACAAATTGCGCTGCACGCAGCACGCCAGCATCTCAAAGATGCGTATAGCTGGTTTGAACGCAGCGACGCAGCGCAACTCAGTGATGAACAATATGCCTGGCGCACCCGCGCTGCCCTCTGGCAAGGTAATTGGCGCGACGTACAAACCAGCATCCTCACCATGCCTGAAACTGTACGCAATGAAGCCACATGGCGTTACTGGCTAGCCCGTGCCTATAAAATGCAGAACAAAACGCTGGCCGCAAATACGCTATTGGTAACGCTATCTAAAGAATTTAATTTCTACGGCCTACTCGCTGACGAAGAACTAGGCACAACAGTAGGCAATCTCACCATCAACATTAATGTCAGCAACGACGAAATCGCGGCCATCCAGCGCATCCCCGCGATACAGCGCGCTTTGGCGCTGTATCAAATGGACTTACGCACAGAAGCTAACAATGAATGGATATGGGCAACGCGCGACTTTGATGACCGGCGCCTCCTCGCTGCCGCCGAACTGGCCCGACAAAATAGCTGGCTGGATCGCGCAATCAACACTGCTGACCGCACTCAACAACTCCACAATTTCGATTTACGCTTTCTGGCCCCCTTCCGCGACAAAGCCAAGCAATATGCCAAGGAAAGCGGACTGGATGAAGCGTGGGTATACGGTTTAATACGCCAGGAAAGCCGCTTTGTCAGCCATGCCAAATCCGGAGTAGGTGCGTCTGGTCTCATGCAGATCATGCCCGCCACCGCACACTGGATAGCTAACAAGCTTCATATCAAGCGTTTTCAAACAGAAGATTTGCATGACATGGATACCAACATGCAATTCGGCATGTATTACCTTAAAACCATACAGCAAAGCCTGGATAACTCTGACGTGCTCGCTACTGCTGCCTACAACGCAGGCCCCACCCGTGCTCGTCGCTGGCGTGCAGACCACCCCATAGAGGGCGCAATTTATGCTGAAAACATTCCCTTCAGCGAGACGCGCGACTATGTCAAAAAAGTCATTTCCAACGCCGTCTTTTATGCGCGCCGTTTTAATGAACCAGAAACATCCATCAAAACACGCTTAGGCATCATCAAAAGCAACGGCAGCAACCTGGCTTGCGGTGACGCAGCCAGCAACACGCCGGCCTGTACTAATTAAGCAATGCCAAGTTCAGCGCTGCCAAGGCACCTGCAACCAACTGGCTTATTTCAGCCTCGTTAATCACATACGGTGGCATAAAATAAACCGTATTGCCTATCGGCCGCAACAAAACACCCTGCTTTAACGCAGCTAAATAAAATAGCCGCGCAAAATCAATTGGTGCATCAACCACATCAAATGCCCAGATCATTCCGGTGCGTCGCCAATGTCGTACACGCGGATGCTGACGCAGCGCCAGTGCGACACTATCCAGATAATCGCCCTTCAGCCTATTCTGCGTCAACACATCATCGTCGGCAAAGATGGCCAAAGTCGCCAATGCCGCACGACACGCCAACGGGTTTCCAGTATAAGAGTGCGAATGCAAAAAACCGCGCACCGTGCTATCAGCATAAAAAGCAGCAAACACCTCATTCGTCGTCAGCACCGCTGATAATGGCAAATAGCCACCCGTGATGCCTTTGGACAAACATATCATGTCAGGCCTGATCTGCGCCTGCTCACAAGCAAACATTGTCCCTGTGCGGCCAAAACCCACCGCGATTTCATCAGCAATTAAATGCACCTGATATTGATCGCATAACTCACGTACGCGGCGCAAATAAGCGGCATCATACATCGCCATCCCCGCCGCACCTTGCACCAATGGCTCAACAATGATCGCGGCCACGCGCTTATGATGTTGCTCAAGATAATCTGCCACATCCTGCGCGGCGCGAAGTGCATAGTCCGCTGCAGTTTCACTCGCCGCAGCCAAACGACTATCAGGACTCATCACCTGCACGCTATGACGCAATAGTGGCGCATAAATGTCTTTGAATATCGCCACATCCGTCACTGACAACGCACCCAGCGTCTCACCGTGATAACTATTCTTCAAGCTAATGAATTCGGTTTTGCCACCCAAACCAACATTACGCCAGTAATGAAAACTCATTTTTAGCGCGATTTCAGTCGCGCTCGCACCATCAGAACCATAAAAGGCATGACCCAATCCGGTTAACTGCGCAAGCTGCTCGGACAACTCAACCACAGGCGCATGAGTGCAACCCGCCAGCATCACATGCTCAACTTTACCGAGCTGGTCAGTAATCGCCGCATTAATCCGTGGATTAGCATGCCCGAATAAATTCACCCACCAAGATGAAATCCCATCAATATAACCCTGCCCGCCATCGTCATACAGCCACACGCCTTGCCCCCGTGTAATCATTAAAGGTGGCGTTATTAACTGCTGCTTCATTTGCGTACACGGATGCCATACGGCCGACTGCGTGCGCGCTATCCAATCTAAATCACTCATTTAATATCCCCGTCATTGCCCATCTCATTTTAATCAAATTTCGTACATCACTTCACATTTACCCATTTTTTAGTTAGCATACGTTATCTACAGATATGCATGTGCTGAAAGCATTACGCATCAATCCGAATCATTTACCTTACGAGGCATCCATGAGCGAACATATTCACTACGTTACCGACGACACCTTTGAACAAGAAGTCCTGCAGTCCACCGTGCCAGTATTAGTTGATTACTGGGCTGACTGGTGCGGTCCTTGCAAAATGATAGCGCCTATCCTGGATGAAGTCGCCAAAGAATATGCTGGCCGCTTAAAAATCGCCAAACTCAACATCGACGAAAACCAGGCAACACCACCTAAATTCGGTATCCGCGGCATCCCAACTTTAATGATATTCAAAAATGGCAACGTAGAAGCCACCAAAGTTGGCGCGCTATCTAAATCTCAACTCACTGCTTTTGTTGACAGCAACATTTAATTCCATTATTCTGCGCCTGAGCCTTGTCGAATAGCTACAAAATCTAAACATTCGACAATCAGGCGCAAACCATACCCCTTCATAACATCCAGCCTACTAATTAGGTTTAGAGCTTCCCTACATGCATTTATCAGACCTGAAACTACTTCACGTCACCGAACTCGTTGAAATGGCCACAGCCAATTCCATCGAAGGTGCTAACCGCTTACGCAAGCAAGAGCTTATTTTTGCCCTGCTTAAAAATCAGGCCAAAAAGGGCGTCAGCATATTTGGAGAAGGCACGCTAGAAGTCTTGCCAGATGGCTTTGGCTTCTTACGCTCCCCGAATACGTCGTATCTTGCCAGCCCTGATGATATTTATATCTCGCCGTCGCAAATACGCCGCTTCAATTTGCACACGGGCGACTCCATCGAAGGCGAAATTCGCATTCCTAAAGATGGAGAACGCTATTTCGCTCTGGTTAAAGTCGACAAAGTTAACAGCGACGCACCAGAGAACGCCAAAAACAAAATACTGTTTGAAAACCTCACTCCACTTCACCCTACCGAACCCTTGTTGCTTGAACGCGATATCCGCGCTGAAGAAAACATCACTGGCCGCATTATAGACATGATAGCGCCTATCGGTAAGGGTCAACGTGGGTTGCTGGTCGCCAGCCCGAAATCAGGTAAAACTGTGATGCTGCAGCATATCGCGCATGCGATTACCAGCAACCACCCTGACATCACCATGATCGTCCTGCTCATCGACGAACGTCCTGAAGAAGTGACTGAAATGACGCGTTCAGTGCGTGGTGAAGTCGTTGCTTCAACTTTTGACGAACCAGCAACGCGCCACGTGCAAGTTGCCGAAATGGTTATCGAAAAAGCCAAGCGTTTGGTTGAACATAAAAAAGACGTCGTCATACTGCTGGACTCAATTACCCGTCTGGCACGCGCTTACAACACTGTTATCCCATCATCAGGCAAAGTGCTGACGGGTGGTGTCGATGCAAATGCTTTACAACGCCCTAAACGCTTCTTTGGTGCGGCACGGAATATCGAAGAGGGCGGTTCGCTTACCATCATCGCCACCGCACTGGTCGATACCGGCAGCCGTATGGATGACGTGATCTTTGAAGAATTCAAAGGTACGGGCAATATGGAAATCCATCTGGATCGCCGTATGGCGGAAAAACGCCTGTATCCTGCAATCAACGTCAATCGTTCAGGTACACGCCGTGAAGAGCTACTTATCAAGAATGACATCCTGCAAAAAATCTGGGTACTGCGTAAATTGCTCTACCCTATGGATGATCTAGAAGCGATGGAATTCTTGCTGGACAAAGTCAAGGCCACCAAGAACAACGCTGAGTTCTTTGACTCCATGCGTAGCGGTCGTTGATCTGGATAGACGCTTAACCTAAAAATAAAATTCCCGCCTGAGCGGGAATTTTATTATCTACTGACAAAGCTTCAAACCTGACTACAGCCTGAACCACAGAAATCTCAACGTTTCGCTAATACACCAGGCACCGCCATTGCCTTAGGCAGTAACACCCACATTTGCCCGGCCTGCTTCATCATGCCTGCCTGCTTGCCTGCTGCGTCACCAAAACCCCAGAAAAAATCAGCGCGCACATTACCGCGGATGGCACCGCCAGTGTCCTGCGCCATCACCAGGCGATTCATCGCGGTATCTGACAAAGGCGCCGTAGTAGCCAGCCACACAGGCGCGCCCAATGGAATAGCACGCGTATCGACTGCAACACTGCGTTCTGCGGTCAACGGCACGCCCAACGCACCTAATGGACCCGCATCATTATTGGGTAATATTTTAAAAAATATAAAACTCGGATTTTGCGCCAGAATACTCGGCAACTTGGCAGGATTTTTCCGCGCCCACTCCTTGATACCTTGCATGGACGCTTGTGCTAGCGGCAATTCCCCTCTGTCTGCCAGCACACGACCAATGGCACGATAAGGATAGCCATTTTGATCGGCATAACCCACCCGCACCATGCCGCCCTCAGCTAACTGCACCCGACCAGAACCTTGTATTTGCAAGAAAAAGGCCTCTACTGCATTATCAACCCAAACCAGTTCATTGCCAGCCAAAGGCTGTTGTTTGCCGTCGATTTGCTCACGGCTCAGATAAGGCACAACTTTATTGCCCTCTAGGCGCCCACGCAGTCTGATATTCTTAAGTTCCGGGTAAACCGCGCTCAGATCCACCGTCAATAAATCCTTGGGTACGCCATACAGCGGCACACTATTTTTTGCACTGGGTTTGAGGCTACCTCGTAGCAAGGGCTCATAGTAGCCTGTTATCAAACCACTCGTCGCACCGTCAGACTGCACCGATTGGTATACGCTAAACCAGGTTTCAAAAAAAGCGCGCACTTCATCACTATTCACCGGGTTATACTGCCTGGCTGCGGCACATACCGGCTTCCAGTCAGGCTTGCTTTGCAGAACTGCACATGACTGTATCCAGCTACTCCACGCAGCCAGCAGCTCGTCATCTCCCCAACCTGGCAGGGCATCCCAACTAGTTAGTTTCAAATTTGGCAGGACGGCAGGCTCGACCAAAGGAGGAACCACTGGCGGTGGAGGACAAAGCACAGGTTTGGTCACCGGTGGCACGGCAGCACAACCTGCCAGCAACAGTAAACTTAAGCCAAGTTTGACACGCGTAAGATAAGTCATGCGAAAATAGTAAGCATCGATAATCAGCAAGTATAACAAAATCATGCACAAACCTTATCAGCCTGTACCGCGTTTTTATCTGGAACGACTAACTATTGCCGCATTTTGCAATGAAACCATGAACTTGCATTGGCAGGACGAAGCCACAGACATGCACTATATTGCGCAACTATTGCCGATAGATACCATAGAAGAAAATGACACTGAATATTTGATTGCGCATAACGAACAGGGCGAGGTACTAAAAATCCGCCTGGATTTAATCCATAACTTCCCGACGCCGGTGAAATAGCCACTAAAACCGAAACACAATTGTTCCCGCTACGGCGTCAGTCGGTTTTTATCCCCCGAGCGACCTTGCGTTGCAGGTCTGCCAACAGCACCAATACCTGATCTTTTAATGACAACAATTTTTCACTTAACTGCTTGGCCGCCACAGTTTCACCTGCTGCATGCAACCGCACAATCTCATAACCCACCTGATGCACATCAGCATGCACGGTTTCCAGCGCAGCATATTCGGCGAGATGCCCATAACGCCGCTTACCCAGATCATAGAACCAGCGCCCGAAACGACAATGGTGATGATCAACCAGCTCAGCCTCAGGCATCGCCAACGGCTCATTGAAAATCGAAGACATGACCTTTTTAATCCAGGTTAAATGGTCGTATTGTGCAATTAACAACGGGAAATCGCTCAAATCCCAATGTGCATTGGCCCACAACTGCCAGTTGCTATCAGGTTGATATTGCTGTGCCCAATCCAGCACATTGGCGGCAGGCATAGGTCGGGCAATACCATAACCCTGACCACGATCACAGCCCAGACGCAGCAACAACACCCCGTGCTCACTGGTTTCTACGCCTTCAGCAATTACCTCATTGCCGAACACCTTGGCCAGACTGATTACCGCCTCTATTAACGCAATACCTGACTTATCGCTGAGCATATCGCGCACAAAAGATTGGTCTATTTTCAGTACGTCGGCTGGCAAGCGTTTGAGGTAACTCAATGACGAATAACCGGTACCAAAATCGTCCAGCGCGAAACGCACACCCAATGCCTGGCATCGCACTATCGTATCGCGAGCATAATCCAGATTACCTATCGTTGCAGACTCCAGTATTTCGACTTCCAGCAAACTAGGTGGCACATCAGGATACTGGGCCAACAACTGTCCCATACGGGCAGAAAAATTCACCTGCTGAAAATGCAAGCCGGCGATATTAACACTCACCTCCCAAGATTTACCCAGTTTTAACCAGCTGCTTATTTGCTGTAACGCCTGAGCAATAACCCATTCACCGATTTCAATAATCAGGTCAGTTTGCTCGATCAGCGGCAAAAATTCCAAAGGCGGCACCAATCCCTGCTCAGGGTGCTGCCAGCGCAACAGCGCCTCCATACCCTGGATGACACCAGTCCGCATATTCACTTTAGGCTGGTAATACAACACTAGCTCATTTGCATGTAAGGCCTGCCGAATTCTGTTAACCCGCTCCAGATTCGTCCGCGTTGCAACGTCTTTCTCTACATCAAACAAATTATAGCGATTACGGCCGGCCAGTTTCGCCTGATACATGGCCTGATCAGCATGGCGCATAAGTGTATCCGCATCCGCGTCATCTAACGGGTAAATACTCACCCCCAGGCTTGCACTCACCGTCACCTGCACATCACCTATCTGATAAGGTTGCGCAACGATGGTTAAAATTCGGCACATTGCGATTTCAATTTCATCCACATCATGCAAATCGTTGATCAACAGCACAAACTCATCACCACCCAAACGCGCCGCAGTATCGTCTCCGCGTATAGCCATAGTCAATCTGCGCGCCACTTCAATCAGAACAGCATCGCCCGCTTCATGTCCGTAAGTATCGTTAATCGGTTTGAAATCATCCAAATCCAGCAAACAAACCGCAGTCAGCGTATTACTCCGCCGCGCATTGGCTAATGTTCGGACAAATCTGTCATTGAGCAACGCCCGATTGGGTAAATTGGTTAAAGCATCATGCCCCGCCTGCCAACGCACTGCCGTCATCAACCTGTACTTATCACTCACATCGTGGAAAACCAGCACACACCCGAGCAGACTGCCGTCACTCATCACTATCGGCGCAGCAGAGTCTTCAATATGGTATTCAGTTCCATCCAGCGCTATCAGCAAAGTATGATTCGCCAACGCTACCACAGTGGCATTACGCAGCGAGTCACGCACGGGGTTATCCACTATCTGCCGTGAATTTTCGTTAATAATATGGAATACCTGCTCCACCGGCTTGCCCAGCGCATCTACCTGCGCCCAGCCGGTCAATTGCTGCGCGACTTGATTCAAAAACACCACATTACCCAGCTCATCAGTGGTCAACACCGCATCGCCGATACTCGCCAACGTCACTTCAGCGCGTTCTTTTTCTAAATACAGCGAAGCCTCTAGCGCCTTACGCGCTGTAATATCAAAACGGATTATGTTGTAACGCAATGGTTTATGGGTATCCACATCCATCATCGGCACGATGGTCGTATCTACCCAGTACAAATGGCCGTCTTTCGCGCGGTTACATATTTCACCGCGCCAAACCTTACCGGCAGTTATCGTTGTCCACAATTCATGAAAGAACGCGTGAGGGTGCACACCTGAATTGAACATACGATGATTTTTACCCAACAGTTCCTCAGCGCTGTAGCCTGATATAACGCTGAATTTATCATTCACATAGGTAATATTTCCTGCCAGATCAGTTTCCACCAAAACAGCCGCAGCACTCACCGCTCGATGCTGTTCCTGTAATGCGAAATTTATCGCACTGATCTCTTCCAGCTGCTCAGCTTGATCCATATCATTCTGCCGCAGCGCTTTAATCAGCCCCCCCAAACGAACATTACCCTGATTAAAAGCACGCACTAACACACGTAACTCTGGCGCGCCCCGTTCAGGCACAACATGCGTGTAATTGCCCGACTGCATCTTGGACACAGCATTCACTAAATCTGCAATGGCCTGCAAATTACGTTTAAGTACCCAATACACAAACCCTGCAATCAGGATAAGAGCCAAGGACACCAGCTCGACATAGCGCAAAAAATCATGCCATAACGCATTGTTTTTCTCTGCTGGATTGAATGTCATTGCCAACTCGCCATATGACTGCCCGCTGTAGCTTAATGGAGCAACCAGTTTCGACGGGGGTAATCCCAACCAGTGCACAAACCACTGTGGCGCGATATTTTGCTTAGGTTCCGGATCATCACCCACCACACTGGTACCATGCTGATCACGCCACACTAATTGCAAAATTTCGGGACGCAGTTTCGCCTGCAGTGACAAATTCTGTTTAATACTGGCGTAATCCCCCGTCACCACCCCTTCAACTATATTAGGCGGCATCAACACCTGCATCTGGTGCACCATTAACTGCGCACGCGCTTTACCTAATTCACGCTCCTGTTCTACACTCAGCCACAGAATCAAAGTCGCAATGACAACGACAATACTCATCACGCCGAGGAGCAGACGCGTCAATATCGATAAATCCCGCCAATATTTCATTTCTCACCATCCTGCATTTGCAGCCGGTAAAACTGTCGATAATTATCATAATCACGGTCATTTGCGCTAATGAACTTTACTGGCGTTTCCTGCCGCAACAATTTCTGCGCCGCGGCTAAAACGCGCCGCCCCTCACTGTCCTGCGCCATGGACACCAAAGCATGCTGCACTTCGGCTGCTGTTGCCGCAGGTACGCGCGGGTTTACCATCACAGGAATATCGAAATAACGGGGGGATTGATATAACACACGGAAATTGGCTTTTTCACGCTGCATATAGCTGGTAAGAATGATATTGTTCACGCCGGCCGCCACAGCCCTACCATACTGCACATTAGACAATGCTGCTTCCTGATTGCCCACAAAAACCGGCAGCACACTTACGCCGGCTTTTGACAAACCATCCGCAGGTAAGGAGTAACCCGCAAAACCATTGGGTGTAGGAAATGCAACAATTTTCCCTTCTAGCTCGGCCAGTTTTTTATAAGGCGAATTTGCGGCAGTCACCACCATGCCACTGATACCCTCATCATCAAACCGGGCAATAACGTGATAGCCCAATTTATCGCGCTCGGGGGTGAACAAATGATTGGTGTAAACAAAATCAAACTCGCCACGCATGGTCAGTACCAGCGTCTCATCTGCACTTTTGCCCATCCTCAGCACCAGGGGCACACCCGTCTTTGCCGTTACATACTTTAAAACCGGATTCCATAGTTGCGCGGTCAATAACACGGAGCGTTGATTCAGCACCCCAAATTGTAAGGGTTCTGTCGCCTGCGCACGAGCCATCACCCCCAACAGCATGCATAGCCCTAAGATACGCAGCATATTTCTTTCCCCTGTTATTAATGTGGTTTTATGTTTTTTATTCCACTATAGGCACAATTTCTCTACATGTAAATACTGCCCCGCCTGCATAGACGAGATATTTGGTGTGTGAGGTATGATGCCCAACAAAGGTGCAGCAATGCGCCGCTCCAAAGCTTGTATATTTTCCTGCAGCAACACCATGTCTGCAGTCACGCAATTCGCTACCCAGCCTGCCAAGGCCAAGCCACGCGCCTGTACTGCAGCTACCGTCAGCAAGGCGTGATTGATACAGCCCAAACGCATACCTACGACAAGGATGACAGGCAAATTTAACTGCTGAGCCACATCGGCAAGACTTTCCGTATCATTTAGCGGCACATAAAAACCACCTGCACCTTCAACGATAACCACCTCTGCCAGACCGCTTAAGTGCCTGTATGCATCATGTATCGCTGGCAAGGAAATAATTTCCCCCGTCTGTGCAGCAGCAAGATGTGGCGCAATAGGCGGATGAAAGCGATAAGGGTTACGCGCCTCCAGTGGCGCAGCGACATTGGAGGCATGCTCCAGTTCGGCAACATCATGCCAGACTCCTGCCACACTCCCTGCCGCGACAGGCTTCATCCCTACTACGCGCAAGCCCCGTGCGGCAAAAACATGCAGCAGCGCCGAGGCTATCAGCGTTTTGCCGACATCAGTATCAGTCCCGGTGACAAAAAAACTCACAGCAGGCCTTTTTCGCTACGGCGGCGCTGGATGTTCATCTGTACGATTTGATAACCATCCTGCGTACGCGTTTTTTGATTAACCCAGGCATGGCCATAAATGACCTCATACGTCGCGGGCAAGCGCCCATCCTTACGTCTGCACTCAAATGCAGCCTCCAGCGCTGTCCAGCGCTCGCGCCCCATCAACCCGGGATTACGCCCAGCGGTGACATTGTGTGCGCCGATGCCTTTGAGCTCGCGCAACATGGTTTTCAAATCCGCATAGGTCAAGGTAATGTATTCCATGTCCATGACCGGCGTATTAAATCCCGCGCTCACCAGTACATCGCCGATATCATGCATATCAACAAACTCGTTCACATGGGTATAGCCATCCACTTCAGCAAAGGCCGCACGCAATTCCTTCAAGGTGTCAGGTCCAAAGGTCGCAAACATCAGCAAACCACCTGGCGCCAACACGCGATACAGCTCGGCAAAACTCACGTTCAAATCATTACACCACTGCAATGCCAGACTGGACCACACCATATCGACACTGGAAGTCTTCAGCGGAATATGATCTATGTCGCCACACACCGCATGAAACGACGTAGTGCCACGCAGCTTTTGCCACAAATTAGTCTGAGGTCGCGCGATTTTGAGCATAGCCTCTGCCAAATCCAGCGCGATAATCGCAGTGTCAGGGTAACGCGTGCGCAAATGCTGTGCGCCGTAGCCCGTACCCGTGCCCGCATCCAGCAGCGTGCGGGGCTGGTGTTTGATGTAATCCAGACGCTCTAACATGCGGTCAGCAATCTCGCGTTGCAACACGGCGTTGGCGTCATACGTCGTCGCCGCTTTATCAAACGCTTTGCGCACTAATTGTTTATCTACCGTCATGACTTATTCCAGAAAAGGTAGCAACACGCTATCAAACTCGGCGCGATGCGATAAAAATGGTGCATGTGATGCCCCTGCGATAATCGCCAGTTGTGCATTGGGCATAGTCTGCGCCAGCCACTCTGCGGCGCACACGGGCGCAAGCTGGTCGAAGCTGCCGTGAATAATCAAACTCGGCATGGTAAGCGAGCGCACGCTGTCACGTAAATCAGCCTGCAGCAAGATATCCAGACCAGCTTGCAACACAGCCGCATCAGGTCGACCGCGCGCAAATAACAGTTGCCGCAACTGTGCCAGCAACGCCCGTGCGTCGTCATCACCACGCGCTTGCAGCGCAAGAAAGCGCTTCAATGTTACTTCATAATTCACTGCCAGATCCGCGCCGAACTGGGTCAGCACCTCAGCTGCAATACCGCATAAATTATCGGCACGCTGAGTAAAGCAGGGATTGACGCCAACCAGCACCAGACGCCGCACCCGTTCAGGATAGAGCTGTGCCAAGGTCATTGCCACTTGCCCACCGAGTGACCATGCGACCAGATCAAACACCGGCGGCAAGTCCGCCGCAATAGCATGCGCCAGGGTAGGTAAATCATAGGGCGCTACCGCCGCGCGACCTCCATAACCGGGCATATCCACCAGCAATGCTCTGCACCCCAGTGTCTGTGCCGTTGCTGACCACACGCCACTATGCATGCCCCAGCCGTGCAATAACGCCACCGGCGTCATGCTGCACCTATCGCATCTAGCAGACGTGTCACATCCGCCGTCGTGTGCGCCGCTGATAAAGTAATGCGCAGTCGCGCTGTGTTTTGCGGCACAGTGGGCGGACGGATGGCGGGCACTAAAATACCCTGTGTTAGCAAACGCTCACTTAATGTTAATGCTGCGTGGTTACTACCCACGATCACTGGCTGTATCGCCGTATCACTCGCCCATAAGGTCCATCCCCGCTGCAATAATCCTGCACGCAGTTGTATTATCAATTGCTGTAAATGGGCACGTTTATCGTCAGCCTGTGCAATCACCCGCAAACTCGCCAACAGCGCAGCTGACAATAGCGGTGGAGTAGCCGTGGTGTAAATATAAGTGCGGGCTTTTTGCAGCAACCAGGTAATCACGTCCTTTTCCGCCGCAACCACTGCGCCAAACACACCTGCCGCTTTGCCCAGGGTTGCCATGTAAATAATACGCGGGGAATGCAGCCGGAAATGTGACAATGCACCACGGCCCGCGTCGCCCAGCACACCAAAGCCATGCGCATCATCAACCAGCAACCAGGCATCATAGCGTTCGCACAAAGTCAGCAACGCGGGCAAATCAGCCATATCGCCATCCATACTGAACACCGCATCAACAACGACGATTTTTTCCCGCGCACGACTGGCAGCGAGCAGTCGTTCCAATGCAAGCAAATCACCGTGCGCATAACGGCTGAATTTTGCCCGCGACAACAACGCCGCATCATTCAGCGAAGCATGATTGAGCTTATCCGCGAACACCTCACCGTCACGTCCGACCAGCGCCGTGACCACGGCAAGATTTGCCATGTACCCGGTAGAAAACAACAGCGCCTCAGGCAAACCAACGAACTCGGCGAACGCAGTTTCGAACGCATGATGCGCGGCATGATGCCCCGTCACCAGATGCGATGCTCCCGCGCCTACCCCCATTTCAGGTAATGCCTGAACAATAGCGGCGGCTAAATCTGGATGGTTTGCCAATCCCAAATAGTCATTACTGCAAAACGACAATACCGACTGGCCATCAACGACCACTTGAGCACCTTGCGCGCTTTCCAGCAAACGCCGTTGTCGTAACAGGCCTTGCTCAGTGAGTTCGTCTATTTGTTCAGTCAGATGAGATAAGGCAGTCATGTGGGAAAAAGCCGGGATGTGGTGATGGAAGGCCGGGTTAAAACCCGACCCACCAGGCTATCAATGGCAGGCTGCGCCTTGCGGAACTATGCCGAGTTTAGCGAGCAATGCGCGGTCACGTTCGACATCCGGGTTACCCGTAGTCAGCAGCTTTTCACCGTAGAATATCGAATTCGCACCCGCCAGGAAGCACAATGCTTGCACGGCTTCAGACATTTGCGTGCGTCCTGCAGACAAACGCACATAACTCTTGGACAAGACTATCCTCGCCACAGCAATAGTGCGCACAAATTCCAGTGGATCCATCGCCTCTGTGTCTTGCAGCGGCGTACCTTCAACTTGCACCAGCATGTTAATCGGCACTGATTCAGGCTGTGGAGACAGATTGGCCAATTGCGCAATCAATCCGGCACGTTGCGTACGCGATTCACCCATACCGACGATACCGCCGCAACACACGTGCAAATCTGCACCGCGCACGCGATCCAGCGTGTCTAAGCGATCCTGATAATCACGGGTAGTAATGATTTCGCCGTAGAATTCTGGCGAAGTATCCAGGTTGTGGTTGTAATAATCCAGCCCCGCATCTTTTAATTGCTCAGCCTGACCATCCTTAAGCATACCCAGGGTCGCACAAGCTTCCAAGCCCATGGCTTTGACTTCGCGCACCATGTCCAGCACCGGCTCCAGATCGCGCTGCTTGGGACCGCGCCATGCCGCACCCATGCAGAACCGTGTCGCTCCTGCCGCTTTCGCTGCACGCGCCGCTTCCAGCACAGTTGCAATATCGAGCAAGCCCTGATTTTCTACACTGGTGTCATAGCGCGCTGCTTGCGGGCAATAGCCGCAATCTTCGGAACAGCCACCGGTCTTAATCGACATCAAGGTCGATAACTGTACGGTATTGGCATCAAAGTGTTCTCTATGCACTGTCTGTGCACGGAAAATCAAATCATTAAACGGCAAGGCAAATATTGCCTCAATATCGGCTACGCGCCATTTTGCTGATTCGGTTACAGGTTGTGTCATATCGTTCATTGTTCTACCTCTATGGTTAAGTCTTCCCAGTTTTCGCGCCCAGCACGAATAATGTCCCAAATACCCAGCGGCACCACCACGACAACGACGATTAACCACGCCGCTACCAAGCCATGCCAATTCCCAAACAAACCATACAACGGCTGTCCAAATATCACCATTGCGCCGGTTGCCCCGTAAAAACGATAACCCGAAATGCGGTTGTAATATACAGTGCGCGGATTGGGGTGATGTGCGACCGATGCGTAGGCGAATATTGACGCTGCTATCCAGATCATCATCAACGGCGCAATCAGCGTCGCTGTAATACTGGCAATATTGAACAGCCGTGCAGCAAATAACGCACTTTTTCCGGTAACTATTTTGGTTGCCATGAGCGTACTCGGATACAATAAAGTCCTAATTTTGTGGGATTTGCATGAGATAGTCAATATTGAATAGCGCGACATTAAACATCTGCTTAAATTTTGCACAGAAATTATTCCCGCAAAACTGCTATTTGTGTGGTGCACTGGCAGGACGCTACCCAGTATGCACAGACTGCCGTACCGATTTAACGCTGCATTCAACTGCTGCCTGCCCCATTTGCGCTTACCCGACAGCGCAAGGCGAGATATGTGGTCAGTGTTTACGCCACCCGCCCGCCTATCAACATACGGTAGCAGGTTACCGTTATGAATTTCCAGCAGACAAACTCATCCATGCGCTAAAATACCAGCATCAATTTGCATTAGTCGATACGCTCATCGCCCCTTTGCTCGAGCTTGCCAGTGTAGCCTCCCGTCCAGACGCAGTGCTTGCCATGCCACTACACCCGCTACGACTGCGCGAACGGGGCTACAACCAGGCGCAACTCCTGGCCGCTGCTGTCAGCCGTCAGCTGGCCATTCCACTGTTAACGCACGCCGCAATACGCAGTCGCAACACGCGCCCACAAACAGGCCTACCCCTGATCGAGCGGCACGCGAACATCAAAAATGCGTTTACTACAGACGCGCCGCAAGTGGTGGGCAAACATATAGCCATCATCGACGACGTAATGACCAGCGGCAGTACCTTACACAGCCTCGCCCACAGTCTGAAACTGGCAGGCGCGCGTGAAGTCAGTTGCTGGGTGGTAGCGCGAGCGGTGTTGAAATAAGCAAGTCTCTACTCACCAGCAGGTGGCGAAAATCGCACCACCATCCGGGTTCCACGACCCAGTTCAGGCGTCAGAATTTCTAACGTTGCGCCATGCGATTTGGCAATCTCATCAACGATAGCCAAGCCTAAACCACAGCCGTTACCAGGACTGCCATCGACGCGATAGAAACGTTCCAGCACACGCTGCCTTAATGACTCGGGGATACCCAGGCCGTTATCTTCAACCTCCAGCACCGCACCCATCGGTGTTTGATAGCAGCGCACGGTGATATAGCCGTTTTCCAGGGTATAACGTATGGCGTTGTCGATGAGGTTGGTGATCAGCTCGGTCAGCAACAACTTATCACCTGTCAGTGCAGTCTCTGACAACTCGAAACCCAGATCAATATGCTTGGCTTGCGTCTGAACCAGGGCTAATCCTATCAACGGCTCTATGAGTTGAGACAAATCGATACGCTGCATACTGGCCAGATGCATCGCGCCCGGCTCTACCCGAGCGAGGGTGAGCAACTGGTTGGCAAGATGGGTGGCACGCTGGGTAGCATCTAACAGCTGGGTAAAAATAGCATGGACATCAGCCGGCATGTCCATGCGCAGCGCCAGTTCCACCTGTGTTTGCAGGCCAGCTAACGGCGTACGTAACTGGTGGGCCGCATTGGCCAGAAAACGCTGCTGGCCATCGATCGCAGCAGCAAGATTGGCCAGCAAATTATTCAGCGCATGCACCACGGGACGAACTTCTATCGGCACATTAGATTCAGGCACGGCACGCAAATCACTGAGGGAACGCTGAGTAATTTCATTTTTCAGCTTTTGCAACGGCACCAATCCGCGACTGATACCAAACCCCACCAGCACGATAGCTGCCAGGGTAATCACGATAGAGGGCATGATCATGATAAGCAGCGTTTCATATAAATTGCGGTCACGCTTGGTCAGCGTCTCGGCGATTTGCACGATGACATCATCGTCAGTGCCATCGAGATTAAGCCGCATCACGGCCACACGGATGTCCCGGCCTTTTAAGGTAGCAGAATAAAACTGCGGTTTATAACTAACATGAGGTGGCACGCTCAAATTGAGCGTGCCTATGTGTCGACTGCTATTTAGCGGCGCTATTTGATAATAGACACTGTCATAAGCATCCGTAAATAACGAGCGCAAGGACTCCGGCGACAAAGTGATAACCGGCATACCTTTTTGTAACTGTATATGCTGGCTGAGCACCTGTATGGGATCCAGCAAAGCCTTATCAAAGGCATCGGTCGCTGATTTATTGGCCACATAAAACGCGCCCACCGATGCCAGAGTCAACAACCCCAGCAGCGGGATGAGCAACCAGGTCAGCAGCGATTTCTTGAGACTAGGCGCTAGCATGCTGCTTGTTTTCGGATTCGAGCAAATAGCCAAAGCCGCGTATGGTGCGTATAAACACGCCAGCAGGATCGAGCTTGCCGCGCAACCGGGACATATATACCTCGATCGCATTAGGACTGATGGACTCATCCCAGCTGCAAACCGCCTGCAGGATCTTTTCCTTGCTTAACACCTGTCCCTGGCGCATCAGCAAATATTCCAATATACCCCACTCCCTCGCTGTCAGATTCAACGGTGTATCGCCTAACCATGCCCGATGTGACAAGGTATCAAGCATAAGCGTACCGCAGCTTAATTGCGGGCTATTGCTTTGCGCACCACGCCGGATCAAAGCGCGCAATCTGGCCTCAAACTCGCTCAGCGCAAACGGTTTGATCATGTAATCATCTGCGCCCAGATCCAGACCTCGCACTCTATCGTTGACGGCATCACGCGCCGTCAGTATCAGCACGGGGCAAGTTTGTCCGCGGTTACGCAGATGTTTCAGCACAGTAAAGCCATCAATACCGGGCAAGCCGATATCCAGCACTACCAAATCATAAGTCTCCGCCGTCAAGGCCAGATCCGCACGTTCACCGCTATTGACGCGATCGACCGCATAGCCCGTTTGATCCAAAGCGCGGACCAGCCCCGCCGCCAACAAATCATCATCTTCAACAATTAATACGCGCATTTAATCCTCACTTGGTTTAGGGTGCGTTGCAGTTCGCTGGAATACCAGCGGTAGAAGTAACAAAGTAAACAAAGTGGCAGAAACGATACCACCGACGATAACCACGGCAAATGGGCGCTGCGTTTCCGAACCTATGCCATGGGAAAGTGCTGCTGGCAACAGGCCCAGACCCGCCATCAGCGCCGTCATCAGGATAGGGCGCAAACGCTGCACCGACCCTTCCAGCACTGCGGTACGCATATCTGCGCCATTACGCAGCATGTCGATGATTTGCTCCATCATAATCACCCCATTCTGCACCGAGATACCTGCCACGGCAATAAAACCCACTGCGGCCGAGACGGATAAATGCAAGCCTGCCAAGCCCAGACCTGCGATGCCGCCGATCAAGGTAAACGGCACCATCATCAATACCAGACTTGCCAGACGCATGGATTTGAACGCCCAGAATAACAGCGCGAATATCATGAACAAGCTAATCGGCACGATGACTTTAAGCCGTTTCATGGCGCGTTGCTGATTCTCGAACTGCCCACCCCAGGTAACAGTATAGCCTGGCGGCAAAGTCACCTGCTCCTTCACTTTCTGCTGCGCCTCAGCGACAAAGCTGCCCTGATCACGCCCGAGCAAGTTGGACTTCACCGACACATTGCGCCCACCCGCTTCACGACTGATACGCGACGCACCCTGCTTCACCCCGATATGGGCGACATCACCCAGCGCTATCGTACCCGCGCCATTAGGCAGTGCCACTTGCAGGTTCGCCACATCGTCAACAGCTTCGCGATAAGCCTTATCCATACGCAAAGTCACATCAAACCGACGTTCGCCTTCATAAAAATTATTCACCACCTGCCCGCCCAGCGCAGTCTGAATCACGCTATTGGCATCGGCGACATTGACGCCCAGCCGCCCCATTTTAGCGCGATCGAGCACGATATTGAGCTCGGTCTGCCCGCCCACCTGTATCGCCGCCACGTCAGTCGCACCGGGCACTTTGCTGATAATCGAGGCGATCTGGTCAGCTTTGTCCTGCAGGATTTCCAGATCAGGCCCAAACACTTTCACCGAAATCTCCCCCTTCACACCCGACATCGCCTCCTCGACGTTATCCTGAATAACCTGGGAAAAGTTGGTCGGCAAACCCGGAATCGATTTCAATTTCGCCGTCATGCTTGCTATCAAATCCTCCTTGGTCGCAAAACGCCAGGTTTCATGCGGTTTCAGGTCGGCCAATATTTCCATATTGTTCGGCCCTTTGGGGTCAGTTCCGTCATCCGGACGACCGACGTGGGTGATGATGTTGCCGACTTCAGGATAGCTGCGCAGAATCGCACGCACCTGGCGTTCGACTTCCTTGGTTTTGTCCAGCGCCGTTTGTGGCGGCAAACTGATAGTGAGCCAGATATTACCCTCATCCAGCTTGGGCAAAAACTCGCTGCCCAGCATGGGTGCGCCGGCCAAGGCGACAACTAATAGCGCGACCGAACCTGCCAATATCATCTTGTAACGTCCAGCCGCCCAGATTAACAAGCCACGGTAACGATTTTGCAGTGCATGCATCCAGTTGGAATGCTTTTCTTCCATACCAGGTTTTTTCAGCGTGAACGACAGCAAGGTCGGGATGAATGTCAGCGTCAATATCAACGCACCCAGCAAGGCAAAACTCAAAGTCAATGCAACCGGTGTAAAGATTTTGCCTTCGACGCGCTGGAACGTGAAGATAGGCAGGAAAGCCAGAATAATAATGGCTTTGGAGAACAATATCGGATGACCCAGTTCGATAGCTGTTTGCTTGAGCGCATGGGTACGCCACGCCAACGTGTTGTGCGCAGGATTGGACGCGCCGACAGCAAGCCTGACCATCAGCGCCTCCACCAGCACCACCGCGCTGTCGATGATAATCCCGAAGTCCACCGCCCCCAGTGAAATCAAATTCGCCGACACGCCGCGTGCATCCATCAACACAAAGGCGAACATCAGTGCCAGCGGAATAATCGCCGCAACAATGAGCGCTGCACGCCAGTTGCGCAGAAACACGATCAATATGGTAATCACCAGCACCGCACCCATGATGAGGTTCTCGGTCACGGTGTGCACGGTGTGTTTAATCAGCTCTGTGCGATCGTATATCGTGTGCAGCTTCACACCGGGTGGCAATTTGGCGTTAATTTCGTCGATTTTGAGTTTGAGGTCAGCGACCACTTTCGCCGCGTTTTGCGCCTTGACCATCTGCACGATGCCTTCAACCACGTTGTCCTGATTGTTGAAAGCCACCACACCCGAACGTGGACGCGAACCGATAACGACTTCGCCGATATCGCCCACCTGTACGGTTTTACCGTCTTTGGCAATCACCACCACATGGGCAATATCGTCCAGGCTGTTAAACAAACCCTGGCCGCGCACCACCAGCGACTCATCACCACGACGCATCAAACCACCGCCGACGTTGGCACTGTTGACGCTCAACACACTTGCCACCTGGTCTAGCGTCACGCCGAATTTTTTCAACAAATAGGGATTGGCATTGACCTGATATTCACGGATCACGCCACCAAAGCTCACCACATCCGCTACGCCACGCACCATGCGCAACGCAGGACGAATCTGCCAATCCTGTATGGCACGTATCTCAGAAATGGGCATATCGGCAGGCGCTTCAACCACATAGCGATAGATCTCGCCTACCGCAGTCGTAAGCGGCGCGAGACTAGGCTGCACGCCAGGCGGAAGGCTGACATTCTGCAGTTTTTCCAGCACCTGTTGGCGCGCGAAATAGTCGTCGGTGTGATCCGAAAAAGTCAGGGTGACTATCGACAACCCGGTAATCGACACCGAACGCAATTGAGTAATATGCGCCACTCCGCTCATTTCGCGTTCTATCGGCAGCGTAATAGTGCGCTCAACCTCTTCGGGCGCCTGACCTATTGCTTGCGTCACCACTTGCACTTGCACGTCCTGCACGTCAGGGAAGGCTTCTATCGGCAAATTGTCCAGCGCGTTAATCCCCAACAACACCAGTGCCAGGGTGAGGATGAGGATAAATACGCGCTGCTGTAAGGCAAAAGTAATCAGTTTATCTAACATTATCGTCTCGTTATTTAGCCGCGCCGAGTTCGGAATTGAGCAGCAGTGCACCCGCGGTGACAACCTTGTCCTGTGCGGTCAGGCCCTGCTTCGCATAACTGTAGTCACGATACTGGGCAACGAGTGGAACACGACGTTTTTTCAATACACCGGGGGCAATCTCTACAAACACGTAGCTGTACAAGCCGTTGCTGACTATCGCCCCATTCGGAATACGGAAAGCAGTTTCGTCAGCTTCGGCCAGCAACGTCACTTTGGCGTACATCTCGGGTTTAAGCAGGTTTTTGCTGTTGTCCACCGAGCAACGCACAGTAATACGGCGGGTAACCGGGTCAAGCACAGGCGCAATTTTCTCGATGTGCCCGGCAAAATGCTGATCCGGATAGGCATCTACGCTGATACTCACTGGATGACCGAGTTCCGCTTTAGCCAGCAACGATTCAGGCAAATCTATCGTTACCCAGACTTTGGCCGGATTGGTGACGATGAATAACGGATCAGGCAGGTCAGGGCGGATCTCTTCACCGGGATTGACTTGCCGTTGCGCCACTACGCCACTGATAGGACTGCGTAGCGCATAACCTTCGGCGGTATTAGCCATTCCTTGCGGCGCCAAATTCTTCAGCCGCAATGCTGCACGGCGTGATTCAGCCGTTGCAGCAGCATAATCTGACTGCGCTGCTTCCAAATCCTTACGCGCAATGGCTTCCCCTTGATACAGGGTTTGTGCGCGATGCAGGCTCAGTTGTTTGAGTCGAACATCAGCATTTGCCTTCTCCGCATCGGCAATAGCATTACCCATATCGGGTGAATCCATCAGCAACAAGGCTTGCCCGGCTTTCACCTCATCACCCAATTGCGTTTTAATGCTCAATACTCGCCCGCTAATGGGTGCGCTGATACGTGCGGTCACGTCTTCGTTATAAGTGACTTTGGCATTCAATGGATCCGCCAGCGGCACAGGCAACTGCGGCAAGATTTCGCTATGGATAGCGGATAATTGCGGCGCACCAGCAGCATAATGCAATTCGTCAGCAGGTACAGCGGATGCCGTTACTGGCTTGGGTGTCGGCTTGGTCGTGCCAGCACCAAACTCATAGTAAGCGCCCGCCAACCCGGCGGCAATCAAGGCGATAATAAGTGCGGTTTTTTTCATGGTCTGTTCCTAATTCTGTGTAGTTAATCCTAGAAACGGCAGTTGGACACGTTGAAGTGTGCGTCCATTACGGTGCAGGGCAAGGCGCGACAACGCTGAATGGCTGTTCCATTCAGCGGCGGAACAACGCCGCCATGTGCCGTGAGGGGCGTGCAATTCAACGGGTAGCGCAGTCAAACTATAGCTGACAGTTAAATCATCGAAATAAGGCTTAAGTAGCATGATGTTAACTTAATGAATTAGCGGTCAATTGCGGTTTCTAGGATTAGAGTTTGCCAGATATGCTGTGCGCGAGCGTAATCAGATTGCGCGCTGAGCGCTTCAAGCTGGATAGCGCGCCAGGTGCGGCGGGCGTCAAGCAAATCGACAGCGGACATGGCGCCATTGGCAAAACCAAATTCAGCCGCGTTCATCGCGCGACGTGCAGATGGCAACAAATCTACTTGATAACGCAGTAACCGCGCCTGGCTGCTGGATAACATGGCTTGCGCACGCTGCAGTTCACCTGTCGCCAGCGCCTGGGTCTTTGCCAGATTATCTTCAGCAACACTCAGGGCGACTTCGGCGTTGCGGATATCCCCCTGATAATTATTGCCCAGCAACAAGGGAAAGCTAATCCCCAGACCCATGGTGTTATCAGTTTGCCCGGGGTAATGCTCGGCTTGCAAACCCACGGAAATGTCGCGGGTACGCTGTGCACGCGCCAGCTCCCTGTATTGTCGTGCGGCTTCGACTCGTGCCTGTGCAGCACGCACGTCGGCTCTGCGACTGATGATGTCGTTCATATCGACGGGAGTGAGTGGTGCAGCTGGCTGCGGCCAATCCGCGATCACGCTGATAGTACTGGCGCGGTCATCCAGACCCAGCAGATAAGCCAATGCTATACGCGCATTGCTGGCATCGGCAATTGCCTGTTCAGCATCATTCTGCGCACGCAAGTTATCAACGCGAATACGCGCGACTTCCGATGCGGCAATATCACCTGCAGACAAGCGTAATTCGGCTTTTTTTTGCCCGAGTTGCGCCAAATCTGCTGCCTCGGCCGTCAGCCTGATTTTTTCCTGCGCGTAGGCAACATCGTAGAATGCGTTATATAAGGCGATAAGTTGTTGGCGCTGGGTATCGGCTAAATCTGCATTGCTGGCAATAGCTAACTGTTGCGCAGTCTTCATGCGCAAATCACGCTTATCGCCGCGCTCGATGACCTGGTCTATGCGCAATACCGTGTCCATGCGCTTATCCGACAAACCTCCCGCACCGAAACTATGCGGATTAATACTGGAGGTGTTAAGCGAGATTTGTGGATTAGGCCGAGCGGCGGCGGTAAGCTCAGTGGCTTGCGCCGCTTCCACATTGCGCTGCGCCGCAAGCAAATCACGGCTGTGGGTGAGCATCAAAGCCTGCGCCTGGGCCAGGGTTAATGCAGGTATAGTTAATGCGGGTGTGCTGATTACGGCAGCGGGAGTTGCTGCATAAACGCTAACGGGTACGGCGAACAACAAACAGACAGAGAAGGCAAAACGTGTTTTCAAAAACCACTCCCGTATAGGGCAAAAAAAACACATCATGCCAGCTTATGCTGACAATAAACTTACTTCTATATGACTAATTGCTTACAAGCGACGCTGAGTGAACATGCCTAACCTGGCAGCCAACTCAGCCATCAAACCACATAAAATTCACAAGCCGGCACGTCCTCGCGCGATAGCAGCACGCACCTGCGCAGGCGCTGTACCGCCGATGTGATTACGGCTATTCATTGAGCCTTCCAATGACAGCACTTGGTAAATATCATCCGCAATCAGGCTGGAAAACTGCTGCAAGCTGGTCAGTGGTAAATCAGCCAAATCACAGCCTTGCGTTTCGGCATGGCGCACAGCCAGTGCGACGGCTTCGTGTGCGTCACGGAATGGCAGACCTTTTTTGACCAGATAATCTGCCAGATCGGTTGCCGTGGCATAACCTTGCAATGCGGCATTACGCATGGCTTCTGGCTTGACGCGTATGCCCGGCAACATTTCCGCAACGATGGCCAGCGTGTCTATCAGCGTATCAACGGTATCAAACAAGGGTTCCTTGTCTTCCTGATTGTCCTTGTTGTACGCCAACGGCTGACCTTTCATCAAAGTCAGCAACCCAACCAGATGGCCGTTGATGCGCCCGGTCTTGCCGCGTATCAGCTCAGGCACATCAGGGTTTTTCTTTTGCGGCATGATGGATGAACCAGTACAGAAACGGTCAGCCAGATCAATGAAGCCGAAGCGTGGATTCATCCACAAAATCAGCTCTTCGGACATGCGCGAAAAATGCGTCATGATGAGGCTGGCGCAGGCAGTAAATTCAATAGCGAAATCACGGTCGGAAACCGCATCCAGCGAATTTTCACATACGCCGTCAAAGCCCAGTTCACGCGCAACCATTTCGCGGTCTATCGGGTAGCTTGTTCCTGCCAGTGCAGCCGCACCCAGCGGCAAGCGGTTAACCCGGCGACGGCAATCAGTCAGGCGTTCAGCATCGCGCTTGAGCATTTCAAAATACGCCAGCAAGTGGTGTCCGAATGAAACAGGCTGTGCGACTTGCAAATGGGTGAAGCCTGGCATCACGATATCGGCGTACATTTCCGCCAGGTCTAGCAGCGCAGTCTGCGCCGCGCGGATCAGCTGCAAAATGCCATCGATATTGTGGCGCAGATACAGGCGGATATCAGTTGCAACCTGATCATTGCGCGAACGCCCAGTGTGCAAACGCTTACCTGCATCACCTACTTTGGTAGTGAGTGCTTTTTCAATATTGAGGTGAACGTCCTCTAAATCCAGCAGCCACTCAAACTGACCCGCATGGATGTCAGCAAGTATTTCGCTCATGCCGCGCTGAATATCAGCCAAATCCTGCTGGCTGATAATGGCCTGATGTGCGAGCATGTTGGCGTGAGCAAGTGAACCTTGTATATCAAATTCAGCTAAACGATAATCAAAGCTGATGGAGGCGGTATAGCGCTTGACCCTCTCTGAAACAGGCTCAGTAAAGCGACCAGACCAGAGTTGCGGCGTAACGGAATTAGACATGACAATAACCTGATAATATGACGTTGAGATGAAGAGAATAAGCGCACGATGACTAAGCCTAGCACCACCGACTATCCTGACCGTTTACCCGATTTTTGCAATCTGGGCATCATGATGCGTATTTTACTCGGAGTCGAGGCTTTAGTGTGGATAACTGCATGGCTACAAATCCCTCACCTGTCCGCAATGATAGGTTTATTTGTGAGCTATTCGCTGGTGGCGCAACCCTCACTGCTATTTACTTTAGGCATCTTATGCCTGGCCGGTAAACAGTTGCGACGCCAGCCTTATCCTCAAGGGGTGGTAATCAGCATACTCATCGCATTATTCACAACCGCCATGATTATGAACGGCTTGAGCAATTTACTGCTGGATAGCCACATCGCTATGACTTGGCGGGACGCATTCAATGTCATCGGTATCAGCGCTATCATATTGAAGTATTTCAATCTGCGTGGACGCGCACTTTCACCCGCACTCACCGAAGCCAGATTACAGGCCTTGCAGGCTCGGATACGTCCACATTTTTTATTTAACAGCCTGAACGCTGTGCTCAGCCTGATGCGCAGCGAACCGCGCCGCGCCGAGCGTGCACTGGAAGATCTGGCCGATTTGTTCCGCGTGGTCATGGCGGACAATCGCCAGCTCAGCACCTTGAAACGCGAAGTCGAAATCAGCCGTCAATATCTGGAACTGGAAGGCCTGCGACTGGGTGACCGGCTGCGCGTGGTATGGCATATCGATAAAGCGCCGAGCAACGCATTGTTACCGCCACTGGTGTTACAGCCGTTGCTGGAAAATGCGGTTTATCACGGTATCGAACCGGCAATAGAGCCAGGCGAAGTCAGCGTAAATATCTACCGCAATGCGAATCAAATACATATCATCATCCGCAACCCCTACCAGAATACAGGCGACCATCATTCGGGCAACAAAATGGCGCTAGGCAATATCAAAAGCCGGCTCATGCTGCATTACGATGTGGAAGCCAGCTTGCAAACGCAGGTACAGCAAGATTATTATCAGATACACATCACCATTCCCTATCAAACCTCATGACCCAGCCGTTACGCATCCTCATAGTTGACGACGAAGCTCCTGCCCGCAATCGTCTGCGCGACGTCTTAACCGACTGCGCAGAGCAGTTGCCGCTAACGATAGTCGGCGAGGCGGAAAATGGCGTACAGGCCTTGCAGCTACTGGCACAAGCTCAAGTTGATGTGGTATTGCTGGACATCAACATGCCCGGCATGGATGGCATGGCACTGGCGCACCATCTGGCACAACGCGAACATCCCGTCGCAGTGATATTCACCACTGCGTATGATGCCCATGCACTGCAAGCATTTGAGCTGAATGCGCGCGATTACCTGCTCAAACCCGTGCGGGCAGAACGGTTATTGGCAGCGCTACGCAAGGTGGTGACGACCACCCCGGCCAAAACCACCCCACAACGACAATATCTGAGCGCCACCGAACGTGGCCGGGTATTACTCGTGCCTATTGATGAGGTGATCTGTTTACGTTCTGAACAAAAATACGTCGCTGCACGCACCGCCAAACACACGTACCTTATCGAAGACAGCCTCACCAGTCTGGAGCAGGCCTTCCCCGATTATTTTGTGCGCATCCACCGCAACACCCTTATTGCCCGCTCGGCCATTGCAGGTTTTGTCCTCAAAGATCAGGATGATGGTGAACACAGCGGCTGGTTTGTTTTACTTAAAGATAGCGATGAAGCGCTGCCTGTCAGCCGCCGCCAGTATGGCGTGGTGAAGCAGTTCAGGCAGGGTGAGGCATGAAATTCAGTGCAGTTCGGCGACAACTCAGAGCTGCGGTTTAATGCGCATTGGTTTTCGCTAGGCCCGCATCTATCAGACCATCCAGGTAGCTGCCGTAATATTCCTCAGGACCCAGACCGACCAATGGGTCAGCAGCAGGCGCACCACTTGGGGTATAAACCACTACCGTAGGGGTGAAACGAGCCTTCTGACTGGCAGCATAGGCTTTTTGCGTCGTCACTGCACCATCGAAACCAATTAACTTGCTGTCATTGCTGATTTCTACACGACGCATCATGACCTTACGCGTGTATTCCGGATTACGCTGCATAGGAATGAGAAAACCATTCATCACTCTTTCGCAATAATGGCAGTCACGACTAGTGAAGATAATAAGGATGGGAACATGCTTCTGCGCAGCAATGCGTCCGTCTTTTTGCAAATCAGTGGCAAAGGCGATGATGTCGGTCTTGGCAATCGCCGCATTAACATACATAGCCAAACAAATCAGCAGATAGGTAAGTGTTTTTTTCATGACCTGACCTCAGGGTTTGATGGTGATGTGCTTATTTGAGTTAAAATAAGCACTTGATTACCGATTCTACCAACAGGTTATATTTTGTTAAATAGTCCAAAACTCCCCCCGACACTAGTCATTGCATCACGTGAGAGTGCTTTAGCCATGTGGCAAGCCAGGCATATCGCAGCACGTTTAAGTGAACTATACCCGCAAATGGCCGTAAGCATTCTGGGCATGACCACACAAGGCGATCAAATTCTGGATGTGTCACTGAGCAAAATCGGCGGCAAGGGCCTGTTTGTGAAAGAACTGGAAACCGCGATGTATGAAGGGCGGGCAGATATTGCTGTGCATTCCATGAAAGATGTGCCGATGAACTTGCCTGAGGGATTTACCCTGGCGGCAATCGGTCAGCGCGAAGACCCGCGTGACGCGCTGGTGTCCAACAAATTTGACAGCCTCGATGTACTGCCACATGGCGCCCGCGTAGGCACCTCCAGCTTGCGCCGCGAGAGCCAGCTGCGCGCTCGTTTCCCGCATTTAATCATCGAACCGTTGCGTGGCAATGTGCAAACCCGGCTACGCAAACTGGATGAAGGGCAATATGACGCGATTATCCTGGCCGCAGCGGGGTTAAAACGCTTAGGCTTGGGCGACCGTATCCGTGCCGAATTACCTGCTGAACAAAGCCTGCCCGCAGTCGGTCAGGGTGCGCTGGGCATAGAATGTCTGGAAAATCGTGCAGATTTAATTGCCTTACTCGCACCGTTAAACGATGCCGACACCGCAGATTGCGTGCGTGCTGAACGCGGCATGAGCCGTGCCTTGGGTGGCAGTTGCCAGGTACCCCTGGGCGGCTATGCGGAAATAATTGACGGTCAGATACAGTTACGCGGCTTTGTGGCAGAAGTGGATGGCAGCCGTATTATCAACGGCAATGTCAGCGGCGCGCGTGATCAGGCAGAAACCTTGGGCGCAGCACTGGCCGAACAACTCATCGCGCAGGGCGCGGATAAAATACTCGCGGAGTTGTCACTATGAATATCAATTTACACAACAAAGGCATACTCGTCACCCGCCCCGCGCAACAGGCGGCAGAGCTTGCCGAGCAAATCAAGGCAGCAAACGGCAAACCCGTGATATTCCCAGTACTGGAAATCCTGGATACAGCCGATTTGGCGCCCCTGTATGATTTAATCGACCGACTCGACGCCGTCGACATGGCAATTTTCATCAGCCCGAATGCCGTCAACAAGGCAATGAACCTGATCAAATCGCGCCGCGAGGTTCCCGCAACCTTGCAAATCGCCGCCATCGGCCGCGGCAGCAGTCGTGAGCTCAAACACTTCGGCATAGAAAAAATCATCGCCCCAACTGCGCGTTTTGATAGCGAAAACTTATTGGAAATGCCTGAGCTACAGGACGTAGCGGGCAAGCGCATTGTCATTTTCCGCGGTGACGGTGGCCGCGAGTTATTGGGTGACACCCTGGCCGAGCGCGGCGCACTGATAGAGTACGCAGAATGCTACCGCCGCAGCCGTCCCGATGTGAACGCGGGTAATTTAATGCGGCAATGGTCACGCAATGAAATCAACGCGGTCACCATTACCAGCTCCGAAGGCTTGCGCAATCTCTATGACATACTCGGCAAATTAGGGCGGCAATGGCTGAAAACCACGCCGGTATTTGTGCCGCATGAACGCATTCTGGAAGTCGCAAAAGAGCTAGGGCTGGAATATGCCATCCTAACCGAATCAGGTGATGAAGGCCTGATCGCAGGCATGAGCACATGGTTTGCGGAACATCATGTCTGATATCAACGACAAACCCGATTTGCTCGACAAAATCGGCGATTATTTCGACCCCGCACTCGCCATCGCGCTGCTGGCATTGGCATTGGCTGGCTGGCAATGGTGGCAAACACGCACAGAGCTGAACACCATACGCACAGAAGTCAGCCAGCGCCTCACCACCGCCAATGATGCTGCGCAAGCCAGCCGCACCTTGAGCCAGCAGACTGCCGAAAACAGTCGCGACATAGCAATACGACTGGGCGAAATACAAGCCAAATTAGCCGATTCACAAAATCAGCAGCTAGCCCTGGAAGCGCTGTACCGCGACATGTCGAAGAGCCGTGACGAAGCTACGCTGGCAGATATTGAGCAGGTTGTGCTCTCTGCGAATCAGCAGTTGCAATTAGCGGGTAATGTCAAAGCCGCCATCATCGCGCTGCAAAACGCCGACACCCAGCTACAACGTATCAACAAACCCCAATTCACCAATCTGCGACGTGCACTCAGTGCGGACATTCAGCGTTTGCAATCTCTGCCACAGATCGATACCGTCGGCATTACTTTAACGCTGGACAGCCTTATTGCGAACATTGATAACCTGCCGTTGGCAAGCGACCACGAAATCCCGGTTAAATCCGCTACACCGCCCAATTCCACACCAGTTGATGCAGCACACCGTTTTGGTCAGGAAATGTGGCAGGAGATCAAGGGTCTGGTACAAATACGCCGCCTGGATACGCCCGATAGCGCGCTGCTTGCACCAGAACAAAGCTATTTTCTACGGCAAAATTTAAAATTGCGGCTACTCACCGCCCGCATCGCCTTATTAGCCCATGATGAAACCAGTTACAAGACCGATCTCATCGCGGCAAAAACCTGGTTACAGAATTACTTTAACGAACATGACAACCGCACCGCCAAAGCGGGCAAACAGATTGATGCATTAGTCGGCAGTTCAATCAGCATTCAGCTCCCCACCTTGGCTGAAAGCATTACTGCACTGCAAACCAGTCGCCTGGGACGGAAGTAATGCGTGCGCTGATCTGGACATTGCTGATATTTGGCCTGGCGGTAGGATTTACCTTGGCTGGCAAGTTTGATCCTGGTTATGCGGTGCTAGTTTATCCGCCATACCGTATAGAATTGTCGCTGACCCTGCTGGTTGTAATATTTCTGGCTCTGGTTGTCGTCGGTGATTTATTCGCGCGCCTTGCAGATATCACCTTGAATCTGCCCAAGCGGGTTCGTGCCTACCGTTTGCAACAACGTCAGGAACAAGGTCAAAAAGCGCTGTTAGCGGCGATGGAACATTTTTTGGCACAACGTTATGCCGATGCAGAAACAGCCGCCAACCTTGCATTGAGTCTGGAAGCCAATCCTGAGCTGGCAACAAAGATTGCCACCTTGGCTGCGGAAAAACACTAGAGTTACGGCACAACAATAAAAAGGCGGTGCCTTGTAAAAAGCACCGCCTCCTTATTTCCCGTTAAGTATCCAGACACTTGACTACGGTGCCTCTGTCAGCACACCGGGTGTAGCACTTGGACATCTCCAGAGTTATAACCTGCTACTTAGTTCATTATTTCAATTTCTACGCGACGATTTTCTGCGCGGCCAGCTTTGGTTTTGTTGCTGGCGATAGGCTTGGTTTCGCCATAACCTTTGGTGGTCATACGGCCAGAGGCAATACCTTTTGACTCCATATAACGCTTAACTGTCATCGCACGCTCTTCAGACAGCTTCTGATTATATTTGTCGCTACCAACGCTATCTGTGTGACCAGTAATCTCAACATCTATATCTGGATACTGGGTCAAACTTCTCACGTTATCGTCAAGCTTTGCTTTACCAGTAGGGCGCAAAGTAGCCTTGTCAAAATCAAAATTCGTTCCATCAAAAATGACCTTGGTGTGCGCTACTGGACGAGCGATTTCAGGTTGCGCTGCTGGAGCTGGCGTAGGCTCTGGAGCCGCTGCTGGCGCTGGTGCAACATAAGGTGCTGGTGCCGGTTCTGGCGCAGGAGCAGCTGGTTTAGCGCCTAGCGGTATCATCAAGCCCAGGGTGGCGATCCAGTCGTTACCCACGGTTGCATCACCTTTACCATCAATAAAGCGGTAACGTACATCACCACGCACAGCGATATCATTGAACCACTTCATTGCACCAACACCTAAGTCAGCCATGAAATGTGTTTTTGACGCGCCAGGTGTGTGGCCTTCTGTACGACCTTGAATTGCACCGATACCACCAAGGATATAGGGTGAGAAAGAAGCATCACGATTGAAAATATATAAGGCGTCACCCGTTACTGAAACATCTTGTAACTGACCAGCGCCATTTTTAAAATCTTGGCTTGAATAACCTGCGTTTAACTCTAAATTCAAGTTTTGGTTAATTGCTTTACCTGCGCCGATACCGAAGCCAAAACCATCATCCAATCCCCATAGGTTGTTGTCAGGAGTGGTGTAACTGATGCTAGGTGTTAGATAAGTGCGCGTATCCAAATCTGCAGCCGCTGCTGAACCAGCCATTAATACGCATGAAATTGCGACGAGATTACGTAAAGTAGGTGACATATGGTTTTTCCTTTAATATAAAAAATAATGTAGTCATAGTGCTATGACCACTTATGCAGTAACAAAATAGACGACTAGTAAAGAACAGTAAGGCCGTGTTGTCGCAGCAGAAACGTGCTACGTGGCTGTATCCATCCGGAAACTATCATCATCAATCATTAAGTGAATAATCTGCTTTTTTTCAAAAGCGCTCTGTGCGCTAGCGCACCTAGTTACATAAACTATTTCTGGGCACTGCATGCCATCCCGAATTATGGCCTGTGCATGCAGCCTGTCAGTCCAGTAATAACGTTATTTTTGCTCAGTAGGTACGGGAACAATAATCACCGCGCCATCACCTGTTTTGCCAGTTTCACCCTGATCGCCTTGATACCCTTGTGAACCGGTTTTACCTGTGTCGCCTTGAGCACCTTCGTAACCTTGTGCACCAGTCCTGCCTTGTGTACCAGTATCGCCCTGCACACCTGTCGCACCTTGTGGCCCAGCTGGACCTGGCACAGGCACTGGAACTGGCGTAACTGGCACATTAACTACAGTTGGTTGTTTGTCACAAGCACTCAATCCGAATGCGGTTATCAGTGCAACAAGTAGCATGGAATATTTCATGTTGTAGCCTCTTATTAAAATGGATAGGAATTTGCGTACCCCAGTATGGGCATATAAGTCGTGACGAGGCAATAATCGGACAACGCACCCATGGGCCGTGACCTGCGACTACCTCGTCAGAGCAACGCTATGGCAAGCGTAAGTTGAATTGCCGGGCAGTTCTGTGCGCTGACGAACATAGCATGACATTTCTAAGAAAAATGACGTAATTGGCAGTGCACTGACCGGGGCCCAATTTGATTTCCGCATGTTTGTAGGTAGTGAAGCTGAAATATGCATGCTCTGTGTCCCAGCGCACAGACCCAGCATAAATATCCCGATAAATTAATAACCGTAGGTACTCAGTTTGTAGCGCAGCCAGTCCACCGGCTCTAAGTAAAATGCCGCAATTTACCTCAATACCATGTCTGTACTGATTATTATCAGGATAGCGTTATGTACTGCATGACACTTTGTGATTATTAAATCGACTTGAAAAACCGCCACATCTAATCTCAAAGGCTACATAAGCATGGACAAGAAGGACGAATGCATACTGATTATCGAAAGTGACCCTAGTGCGGCAGCGTTTATTCGTGCTGCACTTGTTGACGCCAGGGATGGCCCGTTCATCGTAGAGTGGGTTGCGAGTCTTCATGATGGACTGGAACGGCTAAGCAAGGGAAAAGCCAAAGCGGTCCTGCTCAATATGTTCTTGTCTGACAGTCAGGGCATAGAGACTTTTAATAAGCTTTATGCAAGTGATAATCAGGCACCCATCCTGATTCTGAGCGATCAGGAGCATGAAGAAGTTGCAAAACTGGCAATACAATGTGGTGCGCAGGATTATCTGCTAACTGGACTCATCGGCGCTCATTCGCTGTCGCGCTCAATCAGCAACGTGATAACACGCCAATTGGTGGAAGATGAGCTGTTTCTTGAGAAAGAGCGCGCTCAGGTCACGCTTAACTCCATTGGTGATGCTGTAATCAGTACGGACGTCACTGGCAATATCACCTATCTGAATATAGTAGCCGAACGTATGACTGGCTGGTCGCAGATTCAGGCCGTAGGTCAGCTATTCACCAAGGTGTTTCAACTCATTGATGGTGTTACTCGCGAACCTTTGCCCAATCCCATGGACATGGCGGTGCAGCAGAACAAGACTGTCGGCATCAACATTGACAGCGTGCTGATACGGCGCGATGGGGTTGAGACTTCTATCGAGGACTCTGCCGCGCCCATCCGTGATCGCGGTGGTCGTATCATTGGCGCGGTGATCGTGTTTCACGACGTCAGCGCAATGCGATTGATGGCACTCAAAATGTCACATCTGGCTCAGCACGACTTCCTCACCGACCTGCCCAACCGCCCATTATTAAATGACCGGCTTACCCAGGCCATTTCACAAGCACGCCGCAGCCATAAACAACTGGCCGTGCTATTCATAGATCTGGATCACTTCAAGAACATCAACGACTCACTGGGTCATCTGACAGGTGACAAACTGCTGCAGTCGGTCGCTCAACGCTTGACAGCATGTGTACGCAGCTCGGATACAGTCAGTCGCCAGGGTGGCGATGAGTTCATCGTGCTTCTTGCTGATATTGACCATCCTTCTGCCGCAGGATATAGCGCGTCTAAAATACTTGCAGCATTATCGGAACAGCATAATATCGATAAGCATGATCTCAGTGTGACCATGAGTCTCGGCATCAGCATCTTTCCTGAAGATGGTGACGATGCTGAAACGTTACTCAAGAATGCCGATGCAGCGATGTACCACGCCAAGGAAAAAGGACGTAACAATTACCAGTTTTTCAAGCAGGATATGAATGACAGAGCGGTTGAACGCCAATCACTGGAAAATGGTTTGCGTCAGGCATTAACCCGTCAGGAATTTGTCCTGCATTTTCAGCCAAAAGTTAATTTCAAAACCGGCTTGATTACTGGCGCGGAAGTGTTAATCCGCTGGCAGCATCCAGTTCGAGGGCTACTCCTTCCTCAACAATTTATCAAAATAGCGGAAGACTCCGGATCCATCATACCCATAGGCCAGTGGATGCTGAAGACCGCCTGCCAGCAAGCCAAGGGCTGGCAGCATGAAGGTCTGCGCGCCATTCCTGTCTCAGTCAATATCTCGGCTGTAGAATTCCGTCACGAAGGCCTGGTTGATAGCATTCGTCACGCACTTGCAGAAACCGGTCTGGATCCACAGTTTCTGGAAATAGAACTGACCGAGAGTGCACTGGTTCAGGACATCAAATCAACCATGACAACCCTGCAAGCACTAAAAGAGATGGGCGTTCAAATTGCAATTGATGATTTTGGAACAGGCTATTCCAGCCTGAGTTACCTGCGCCAGTTCCCTATCGACACCCTGAAAATAGATCAGTCGTTCGTGCGTGACATGGTTAATGATAACGATGATGCGCTGATTGTCAGTGCCATCATCGGTCTGGGTAACAACCTTAATTTCAAGGTGAGTGCAGAAGGCGTAGAGACGCAAAAACAATTGGCTTTTCTGCAGGCCGAATGCTGTGAAGAGGGTCAAGGTTTTTATTTCAACCCGCCAGTTGATGCAGCGACGTTTGCTACATTACTAGGCACAACAAACACAAGCTATAGCGTACGCTGACTTTCGACAAGTTTGTCGTGACGGGCATTAGCGCTCACTCGTCGCCCTGAACTATCAGTATGGTTTGTACGTTAACGTACAGACCTGTCACCCCCCCCAACCTACACTTGAATACCTTGAGCCTGGGAGCGTAGCGTACGCTCGTCCATCCAACCTGGGACAGCATATAAGTCAGGCCCCGAATGACGCTGGCAAATCGACTGAAATTCATACCGTCTGACAGAATCATGAGGAGAATATCATCAAGGAATTTGGTTTTTCGCTAAACACACGCAACTCCCTGCATAACGACCGGGATACGGCTTTGCTCAGCTCAGAACTGTTCAGCATTGAACAATTGAAGCGACATGCGGCACTGCTGGCAGGGCAGCACCTGATAGACCCGCAACTGGGGTTAGATAAACTGTTGCCACGACTGGCAGACAATGAGCGAATTCTGCTGCTGGCGTATAACGTCGTCACTGCTGCTGCGACTCAGGGGCAGCGACTGATGCCAGCGGAGACCTGGCTGCTCGACAATTTCTACCTGATCGAACAACAAATCACGCTTGCGCGCCAACATCTGCCGCGTGGCTACAGTCGACAGTTGCCACGTCTGGGTGATGGTTCATCATTTGGTTTTCCTCGCGTCTATGATTTGGCGTTGGAATTGATTTCACACATGGATGGTCGTATTGACGGCGACAACACCACCCAATTTATTGCTGCTTATCAGACCGTGGTGCCATTAAAGCTGGGGGAGTTGTGGGCCTTCCCTATCATGCTGCGGCTGGCGCTACTGGAGAATCTGCGCCGAGTAGGCTTGCGTATCGCTCGACGACGGGAAGAACGTGATGCCGCCATCGTCTGGGCACAACGCATGCTCGCAACGGCCGAAAAAGAGCCCAAGCAGCTCATCCGTTTACTGGCAGAATTTGTCAATGCGGATGTGTCGCTGACCGCCGCTTTTGTGGAAGAATTTTATTCCAGACTCCAGGCTCAAGGACCGGTGATGGCGTTCGTTCAAACCTGGGTTGAACAACAGTTGCTCGAGCAGGGAGTGACCGCAGCGCGGTTATCCGAGACAGCCAGCCGGGTCGCCGCAACCGACCAGCTGTCCATTGCCAACAGCATAGGCAGCTTACGCTTCATAGGCGCAAACGATTGGCGAGTGTTTGTTGAACAGCTCAGTGTCGTTGAGCAAATATTAAGTGAAGATCCGGCAGGGATGTACGCCGCCCAGGATTTTGCTACCCGCGACCGTTACCGTCACGTCATTGAAGAAGTGACAAAAGGCAGTGCCCACACTGAATCAGCAGTAGCGCGCGAAGCCATCACGCTTGCGCAAACTGCAATAACGCAACTGGGTTCCAGCCATCGCCGTGCGCACGTCGGCTACTACCTGATTGATGAAGGGCGAAAAAATCTGGAACATGCTGTCGGCTGCCAGCTAGCGTGGAAATCTCGCATCAACCGAATAGGCCGGCATTTCCGGTTGTTTCTGTACCTCACGCCTATCGTGCTATTCACCGGATTAGCTACGTACTTCATGCTTGGCAATATCGGTGAACTGCACCCGCATGACTGGCGTTATAGCTATTTTGCCATCACTGGCACTATCGCTCTCTCGGCACTGGTGATCGCGCTGGTAAACTGGCTGGTAACCCTGACATTGTCGCCACGTGCGTTACCGCGACTGGATTTTTCGCAGGGGATACCTGACAGTCATCGCGCCATGGTCATCGTCCCCACCTTACTCAGTAAGGCGCATGAAATTGACAACTTGCTCGAAGCACTGGAAATACGCTATCTGGGCAATCGCGACGCCAATCTTTATTTTGCCTTGCTGACCGACTTTCGTGATGCACATGAGGAAACGCTCCCGGACGATAAAGCTATACTCGACTACGCCCGTGCAGCGGTCAGGGCACTAAATGAAACTTATCAAGATGGTCGGCCCAATATTTTCTATCTGTTTCACCGTCCCCGTTTGTGGAATCCAGTTGAACAGATATGGATGGGCTATGAGCGCAAACGCGGCAAACTGGAGCAATTCAACGCTTTACTGCGTGGCGGCGCGCAAACTGCATTTTCGGTCATAGTCGGCGATCAGTCGATTTTTGCCAGCATCAAGTACATCATCACCCTGGATACGGATACCCAGCTGCCCCGTGATGCGGCACGCATGCTGGTAGGCAATCTTGCCCACCCTCTTAATCGTCCGGTCTATGATGCCAGCCAGGGCCGTATCGTCGCAGGTTACGCGATCCTGCAACCACGCGCTTCGATCAGCCTGACCAGTGCGAGCCAGTCACGTTTTACCAAACTATTCGCGGGTGAATCAGGCATAGACCCGTATACGCGCGAGGTTTCAGATGTGTATCAGGATGTGTTTGCGGAAGGCTCATTCATCGGCAAAGGTATCTATGATGTAGATGCCTTTCGGCAAGCGGTCGATGGTCGCTTTCCAGAGAACCTTATACTTAGTCATGATTTACTGGAAAGCGGATATGCACGCTCCGCACTGGTAACAGATGTTGATCTGATAGAAGAGCATCCGGCCAGCTACGCCATTGAGGCAAGTCGACGTCATCGCTGGATACGCGGTGACTGGCAAATTGCTGCCTGGTTACTCCCCCGCGTACCAACGCCATCCGGACCGAAGACAAAATGGCTACCAAATCCGCTGTCGCATCTGTCACGCTGGAAAATTTTCGATAACCTGCGACGCAGCCTGGTATCCCCGGCTTTGCTTGCCCTCCTGGCTGGCGGCTGGCTACTCAGCCCGGATATTGCGTGGCGCTGGACACTATTAGTCATGGGCATACTGTTCCTGCCGAGTTTGCTGTCTACTTTGATTGCGCTTATCCGCAAGCCTGAACAACGGGACTGGCTGTCGCACTTGTTCCTGACTGGAAAATCCGCAACGCATCCTCTCACCCATGCAACGCTGACCTTGATCCTGCTTCCCTATGACACACTGATTTGTCTGGATGCGATTATGCGTTCAGGCGTGCGCATGCTGTTTACCCAGCGCGGATTACTGCTGTGGCAACTACCCAGCTATGCCGTTCGCAACCGGCGCCATACATTGATCAGCTTTTTTGCCGAGATGTGGATTGCACCTGTGTTGGCCATAGTACTGAGTCTGGCATTGGTTGGAATGTGGGGGCTGAGCGACGATCAGCTGACAGCGTGGCTTGCCAGCGCGCCTGTCTTGCTGCTGTGGCTATTATCGCCTGCCGTAGCCTACTGGATAAGCAAACCATTGCCGTCGAACACACCCAACCTGAGTCTGACGCAGCGTACGTTCCTGCGCGGATCCGCCCGTCGTACCTGGCGCTATTTCGCTGATTTCGTCGGGCCACTGGACAACTGGCTGCCGCCGGACAATTTCCAGGCCTATCCAGCGCCACTCATCGCCACACGTACCTCCCCTACCAATATCGGCATGGCGCTGCTGGCTGATCTGGCCGCCCATGATTTCGGTTACATTACTACCAGCACCTGCCTGCAATTGGTCGAAAACACATTGACCACGATGGAGAAGCTGGAACGCTACCGTGGTCATTTTTATAACTGGTACGACACCCGCAGCCTGCAAACACTACATCCACAATATGTGTCTTCGGTAGACAGCGGCAATCTTGCTGGCGCCCTGCTTACCTTACAAGCCGGGCTGGCCGAATTAAAAAATCAGCCAGTGCTGTCACCCAACGCACTGCAGGGGTTGCAGGATACGTTACAGGTACTGGCCGAGCACGTAGCACCCTCGCCTGCAGAACATTTAGCGCAAAAAATACGCTTGTTGCAGGACATGCTGAGCACTGCCAATCAGCTGCCGCAAACGCCCGCAGGCATAGCCATGCTGCTGGAAAAGATACTGCCCGCAAGCGCGGAGGTGACCGTATGGCTGGCTGCAGATATCGATAGCGAGCCCTATTACTGGGCGCAGGCATTCGAACAGCAATGCCGGGCACTACGCGACAGCCTTGCCGTGCTCATGCCCGAACCATGGCATGCCAGTAACATCCCGACACTGGCAGAGCTGGCAGCAGAGCAGTCAGATAATAAACTCATCGCAACGGAGCAAATCGCAACTATCGACAACCTGATTGATCGCTGCCGCAAATTGGCCATGATGGATTTTGAATTTCTGTATGACACGTCGTGCGGTTTGCTGTCCATCGGTTACGACGTGGGTGAACGCCGCCGTGATCCATCCTGCTACGACCTGCTGGCTTCGGAAGCCAGACTGGCCAGTTTCCTGCTGATCGCAGAGGGCCAGGTAGCGCAAAAACACTGGTTCGCACTAGGCCGTCTGCTGACCAGTTATGGCGGTGCCGTGAGTCTGATTTCATGGAGTGGCTCAATGTTCGAATACCTCATGCCACAGCTGATCATGCCGAGTTATGAGAACACGTTGCTGGATGAAACCTGCAAAGCAGCCGTATCACGCCAGATTGAATATGGCAGGCAACGCGCGGTGCCATGGGGAATATCCGAATCCTGTTACAACGCTACCGATGCCAGCCAGGTCTATCAATATCGAGCATTCGGCGTGCCTGGACTGGGTTTCAAACGCGGACTGGGCGACGATCTGGTGATTGCGCCCTATGCCAGCGCGCTGGCGCTGATGGTAATGCCCAGTGCTGCGTGCCGCAACTTGCAGACGCTTGCTGAGCATGGCTTCCTCAGCACTTATGGATTTTATGAAGCTATCGACTACACCCCTTCACGCGTACCTCGGGGCAAGAGCCATGTCATTGTGCGTGCGTTCATGGCGCATCATCAAGGCATGAGCCTGCTGTCCTTTGCCCATGTTTTGCTTGACCAGCCCATGCAGCGTCGGTTCATGTCCGCACCGCACGTGCAGGCAACCGAGTTGCTGTTACAGGAGCGCATCCCGAAAAAGAGCGCCACCCTGCAACCCCATGCAGCAGAAGTGAGCTCGGCTGCGCGCACGCCTATCGCCGAAGCCGCTGGGGTCATGCGCGTGTTCACCAATCCGAATACCGTTATACCTGAGGTTCATCTGTTGTCTAACGGCAGCTGCCATGTCATGGTGACGCATGCAGGCGGTGGTTATAGCCGCTGGCGCGACCTGGCAGTGACGCGCTGGCGTGAGGATACG
>JBAZJP010000008.1:0-156630 GCA_041651255.1 Sulfuriferula sp.
AACATCAAGCAGGCCAGCGTGCAGAATGTGTCCGGCACCAGGCAGGCGGAGATTGCCGCAAAGAATCTGCATGAGCTCGGGCTAAGACTGAGTGACATGATAGGAGGCAAGGTAGCATGACTGCACATATTGGGTATCGGCCGAGGAGTTAGTGTTAGATCATGTCCAAACAAAACGATGATTTTCTGAAAAGATTGCTGGCGACGTTCCGGGTCGAGGCAGACGAGCACCTGCAAGCGATATCCGCGGGGCTGATAGCACTGGAGAAGCGTCCCGCAGCAGCGCAATATGCAGAAATCATCGAGAGCATTTATCGCGAAGCACATAGCTTGAAGGGTGCGGCGCAAGCAGTCAGTCTCAAAGAGATCGTGTCGATCTGTCAGCCGCTGGAAAGCGTGTTTTCAGCACTAAAAGGCAAAAAACTCGTTGTGTCCCAGCCACTGTTTGATCTCGTTTACCAGGTTGTTGATGTTCTTGGTGAATTGCTGGTGGCAGATGTGGGCGTGCCTGATTCGCGCCAGGGCATGTTGGCATTATTAATTCGGCGGCTTGATGACGCTGTGCAAGGGCGATATGCCCAGTCTGAAATAACACAGCCTGTCGCGTCGGTATCGCAGGTGTCAGCCGAGTTGGTATCGGATCAGTCGCTGATTGCAACGGCTGAGCAAGTAACCGTGCCGTTACCCGTTTCTGGTCTCGCCGCCGAAACCGTCAGAGTTTCCACGCAGAAGCTGAATGATGTGATGCGCCAGGTAGAAGAGTTGCTGTCGCCACGGCTGGCTGCGGCGCAGCGCGCCAAAGAGTTACGCGAAGTGACTGGTTCTTTAGTTATCTGGAGAAAAAAACGGGCACGAATACGACCTGCGCTACGCTTGATCGAGCGCTATATTGATGGGTGTGCTAAGGATAGCCAAGTGCCCACTGGGCCGCTGAAATTTCCAGCGCAGGAATTGCCGAAGTTGCTTAAACATTTTGATGCAGAGCATTTGTTTATGAAAACGCTGGAGGAGCGCTTGCTGCGTTTGAGCAAATTCGCTGCGCATGATCATCGTGCCATGACAGGTATGAGTGATAATTTGTTGCGTGATGTAAAAGAAATGCACCAACTGCCATTTTCTTCGTTACTCGAAATTTATCCGCGCTTTACCCGTGAGCTTGCACGCGTTCAAGATAAGCAGGTGGAGCTGGTGATACAAGGTGGTGAAATTGAAATCGACCGGCGGACTTTGGGGGAGATGAAAGATCCGCTGATGCATCTGCTGCGGAATTGTATCGATCACGGTATAGAGCAGTCAGTCATCCGGCAGCGTGAAGGCAAGTCGCCGCAGGGCACCATCACTATCGCCATTGCACAAAAAGACGGTGGCAAAATTGAGATCATGGTTGCCGATGATGGCGCAGGTATCGATGTTGCCAAGGTCAAAGCGGCATCAAGCAAGCTCGGTCTGGTTTCTACCGAGGAGTCGGAAAAACTGAGTGAGCAGGAGGTGCAGGCGCTCGTTTTTCATTCGGGGATTTCCACTAGCCCTATCATTACCGACATTTCGGGCCGTGGACTCGGGCTTGCCATAGTGCGAGAAAAAATCGAGGGGCTGGGTGGGGCTATCGTGCTTGAATCAGTTCAGGGTGAGGGGACCACCTTTCGCATCACCCTGCCGCTGATGCTGGCTACTTTTCGCGGTGTGCTGGTTCGCATCGGGGAACATCATTTCGTCATCCCTGCCCTTAATATCGATCGGGTGGCACGCGTGGCGCAACAGGATATCAAGACCGTGGAAAATCGCGCGACGATTGCGCTTGATGGTCAGGTTGTAGCGCTGGTCAGTCTTGGTGATGTGCTGGAATTGCCGCGCCCGAGTCAGGTAGCGCACAGCGCAGGCAATGCATCAGCGCAAGTAGTCGTTCTGGGTGTGGGTCAGAAGCATATTGCGTTTCAGGTGGACGAGATACTGGGTGAACAGGAAGTGCTGGTGAAAACGCTGGGTAGGCAGCTCAAACGTGTGCGCAATGTCGCTGGTGCAAGTGTGCTGGGAACTGGCCAGGTGGTCGCCGTACTCAACGTGCTTGATCTGCTGAAATCTGCTGTGCAGCAATCTGTGGCTCCAGCCGCGCCTGTTGCTACCGAGAAAACCGCAGAGGGAACCAGACGTTCCATCATGGTAGTGGAAGACTCAATCACCTCAAGATCATTGCTCAAGAATATTCTGGAATCAGCGGGTTATCGTGTTACTACCGCGGTAGATGGGGTGGATGCTTATACCACACTCAAGACTGGCGCATTTGATTTGATCGTGTCTGACGTGGAAATGCCGCGTATGGATGGCTTTGACCTCACTGCCAAGGTGCGTGCAGATAAACAGCTTGCCAACTTGCCTGTGGTACTGGTAACGGCATTAGGGTCTCCTGAACATCGTGAGCGTGGCATTGATGTTGGTGCCAATGCTTATATTGTAAAAAGCAGTTTCGATCAGAGTAATTTGCTGGACATTGTTCGGCAGCTGATTTGATTGTTGTTGCGTTTAAGCTGCGAGCTTGGGTAAGCAAGGTTTTGAGTAGCGTGCATGAGGTAATCGTATAAACGTCAAGGTTCAATCGGTTAAACCGGGGATGCAGGGGATATATGATTAAAGTTTTAGTGGTCGAAGACTCTCCTGTGGTGCGAGAGTTTTTGGTTTACATACTCAGTGCTGATCCTGATATCCAGGTGGTAGGTACAGCAAGTAACGGTGAGGAGGCGATTGAAGCTGTGAAGCACTATCGACCCGATGTCATTACTATGGATATTCATATGCCGAAAATGGACGGCCTGGAAGCGACACGTCGTATCATGGAAACGGAACCGGTACCTGTGGTCATCGTGAGCGGCAGCGCTGATCCTCATGAGAATACCAAGACATTCCGTGCTATGGAGGCAGGGGCTTTGGCAGTGCTGCGTCGACCTGACGGCATTGGCCAGCCTAATCATGAAATAGCCGTGAGGGAACTGGTGCAAACGGTGAAGCTGATGTCAGAGGTGAAGGTGGTGCGGCGCTGGCCACAAAAACGCGATACAGTATTCTTGCCGTCGGCACCGCAGCTATTGGTGAGTAAATCGGCAAGGGTGAAGCTGATCGCCTTAGGTGCTTCGACTGGTGGGCCACCCGTGTTACAGAAAATACTGACGATGCTACCCAAGGAATTTGCGCTACCGATATTGATAGTCCAGCATATGTCGTCTGGCTTCATCACTTCATTCGCCGAGTGGCTGGCGCAGTCGTCCAGCCTGGCTGTGCATGTGGCTATGCATGGTGAAATCATGTTGCCCGGTCATGTCTACATTGCGCCCGATGAATTTCAGATGAAGGTAACGCCTGACGGGAAAATTTCCCTGACCAAAGATGCGTTGGAAAATGGACTGCGTCCTTCGGTGTCTTATCTGTTCCGCTCACTGGCTGCGATATATGGTAGCGAAGTTGTGGCTGGCCTGCTCACAGGTATGGGGCGTGATGGTGCGGAAGAGCTACGGCTGTTGAAGGAAAAAGGAGCGGTCACTTTTGCTCAGGACAAGGATAGCTCTGTTGTACATGGCATGCCAGGAGAGGCGATTAAGCTGGGTGCGGCAACGTATATTCTGGCGCCAGACAAAATTGCTGCAGTACTGACAGGTTTGGCAAACATAAAAAATAAGGTGGAGAGTTAGTAATGAAACCAGGTATAAACAACATCAGCATCCTGATCGCTGAGGACAGCCGTACCCAGGCTGAGCAGCTCAGTTTCCTGTTAGAACAACATGACTATCAGGTTACGATTGCGGCTAACGGCAAACAGGCATTGCTGGCAGCACAGAAGCAAAAACCGACACTGATTATCAGTGATGTGGTAATGCCAGAGATGGATGGCTATGCGCTGTGCAAAGCGATCAAGACGGATGAAAAGCTGAAAGACATCCCCGTTATTCTGGTAACCACGCTTTCTGATGCGCGGGACGTAATTCGCGGGCTGGAGTGCGGTGCTGATAATTTTATCCGTAAACCCTATGAAGAACGCTATTTGTTGTCACGTATCAATTACCTGTTGATGAACCTTGATTTGCGCAGGGAACACAAGATGCAGGTGGGAGTAGAAATTAATCTGGGCGGACAGAAATATTTTATCAATTCAGAGCGGCAGCAAATCCTGGATTTATTGATTTCGACATACGAACAGGCCGTTCATATCAATAATGAGCTCAAGCTGCGTGAAACGGAACTGGAGCATTCCTATCAGGTGATGAATGGCCTGTACCGAATTGCAGAGGGGCTGAATCAGGTTTCCAGTGAGCGTGAAGTGGCGGAAATAGCGCTGGAACGTGCTCTGGAGCTCCCCGGGGTCGAGGGTGGCTGGGTTTGCATGCGCGATGGCGAGACTGGCTTTCAGATTGTTGCCTCGCGCAACCTGCCGCCGGCGTTAACGGTTCCTGGCGCGATGGATGGCGATTGCGCGTGCCGCAGACAGCTGATCTCGGGCAAGCTCGGTGCGATGAGTAATATTATAGAGTGTGAACGTATCGCCAGAGCCAAGGGCGATACCAATGGACTGCGTTACCATGCTACCGTACCGTTGTGGATCGGAGATCGCACGGTGGGACTGATGAATCTGGTCGGCGTGGAGCAGGGGCTGTTCGATGAGGCTGAGCTGAAAGTGCTGCATGGTGTTGGTAACCAGGTGGCAGTGGCGATGGAGCGAGCCAGGCTGCATGAACATCTTGAACAGCTGGTCGAGGAGCGAACTGCAGCATTGACCACGGAAATTGCCGAGCGCAAGCAGGCTGAGGCGAAGCTGAGGCTATTTCGCACCTTGCTGGACAATTCTAACGACTCTATTGAGGTGCTTGATCCGGTTACATTGCATTTTTCCGACATAAACGAGACAGGATGCCGCGTCTTGGGCTACAGCCGAGAAGAGCTTCTGTCCATGAGCGCTTTTGACATTGATATAGGTGTCAACGCGGATTCCGCGAAAGTGATTGAGGCGCAACTACAGCAATCGGGACGTACGCGGTTCGAAACTGTGCACCGGCGCAAGGATGGTTCGACGTTCCCCGTAGAAGTCAGTGCGACATTAACCAAAATCGACAAGCCTTACTTGCTCAGCATTGCTCGCGACATCACTCTGCGCAAGGCGCAGGAAGCAAAAATTGCGCGCCTTAACCGGATTTATGCAGTGCTCAGCGGTATCAACACGACGATAGTGCGTGTTCACGAAGAGGATGAGCTGTTCAGGGAAGCGTGTCGCATCGCAGTGGATCATGGCAGGTTTGTTTTCGCGTGGATAGGCAAGTTTGATGCAGCCAGTGAGCAGGTGACGCCAGTGGCTCAGGCAGGCCGTGACGAAGGTTATCTGGCACAAATTAATTTAACTGCGCGTAATGATGCATCGGGAAGTTGCGCCTTGCTCGCTCAGGCGTTGACTGAAACCAGACCGGTGATTTGCAATGATATTGCCGCTGATGGACGTATGGGAGAATGGCAGGCTGAGGCGTTGAAGCGTGATTACCATTCAGTGGTGGTGCTTCCTCTCGTGCTGGAGGGGAAATCAGCCGGTGTGTTCGTGCTCTATGCGCCGGAGCCGGGTGTGTTCGATGACGAAGAGATGCGGTTGTTGATCGAAATGGCCGGCGATATTTCTTTTGCCATGAATAATCTCGTAAAAGAAGAGAAGCTTAATTACCTCGCCTACTATGATGTGATTACCGGCCTGCCGAATCGGGCACTGTTTTATGACCGGCTGGATCAACATCTTCGAGATGCACAGAGGGATGAAACTATCGCCGTGCTGGCTATTGATCTGGAACGGTTCCGGGGAATTAACGAGACGTTCGGGCGGCATGCTGGCGATGAGTTGTTAAAACAGGTGGCCGAACGTCTGATATCCACTGGGGTAGGGGTGGATCATCTGGCGCGCATCAGCGGGGATTGTTTCGCGATGGCTTTAACTGATCTCAAAGAAGGTGCTGATATGGTGCGCTTCTTTGAAAATCAGGTCACTGCGGCTCTGAATAGGCCGTTTCAGTTGGAAGGTCAGGAATTGCGCATTTCTGTGAGAGCGGGTATCGCTATTTTCCCTGATGATGGTAAGGATGCTGATACGTTGTTCCGCAATGCTGAAGCCGCATTGAAAAAAACCAAGCTTTTGGGTGACAGGTATTTATTCTATACACCTGCACTCAACGCCCGGGTCGCTGAAACGCTGATGCTTGAGAATAAACTGCGTCGGGCATTGGAGCAAGATCAGCTGGTGCTGCATTACCAGCCCAAAGTTGATCTCAAAACCAACCAGATTGTAGGTGTCGAGGCCTTGATGCGCTGGAATGATCCCGATGGTGGCCTGGTGCCGCCAGCGAAATTCATTCCCCTGCTTGAGGAAACCGGGATGATAGTTGAGGTGGGGGCCTGGGCGTTGACACGGGCGATGACAGATTTTCGAGATTTGCAAAGCAAGCATTTATCTCCACCCCGTATTGCTGTTAATGTCTCACAGATACAGCTGCAGAGAAGTGATTTTGTCAGCACCATAGCGCGGGTATTGAGTGAGTTAGGTGATGTGTCTGGCGGATTGGAGATCGAGATTACCGAGAGCTTGATCATGCAGGATATCGAAGCCAACATAATGAAGCTGAATGCCATTCGGGAAATGGGGGTGGAGATAGCGATTGATGATTTTGGCACTGGCTATTCGTCACTCAGTTATATCGCCAAGCTGCCGGTCAATCTGTTAAAGATAGATCGGGCTTTTATTATCAATATGACGACTAGCGCGGATGATCTGAGTATTGTTTCTGCCATTATCTCGCTGGCGCACTCTCTTAATTTACGGGTAGTCGCAGAAGGAGTGGAAACCCATGAGCAAGCTTCATTATTGCGGCTGCTGAAATGTGACGAGATTCAGGGTTTCCTGTTTAGCCCCGGCGTTCCTGTCGCGCAGCTTGAGGAGTTTTTGCGTAATAACAAAACCTTGCTGATTCAACCATCGTTTTAACCAGACGATATTTTTGCAAGAGAAAGGCGGGCTCCGTTTATGCAAAATCTCGAAGTATCGACGGCAAAATGTTTGGGCTGTAATGAAGATTTATTCCGTGCATTGTTTGAACATATGAGCAGTTGCGTGGCTATCTACACATCTGAAAATGGGGGTGAAGATTTTATTTTTGTTGATTTCAACCACGCCGCAGAATTGGCAGATGATTTTAAGCGAGAGGAAATCATTGGCAAGCGACTGACGGATATTTTTCCTGCTGTGAGAGAGTTTGGTTTGTTTGCAGTACTGCAACGGGTCTGGAGTACAGGTCAGCCTGAGCATTTTCCTGCGGCCTTGTATCAGGACAGCCATATTACGGGCTGGCGGGATAATTATGTTTATCGTCTGCCGTCAGGGGAGATCGTTGCGATTTATGATGATGTGACGGAGCGTAAACAGGCAGAGCTTGCGCTACATGAGTTAAATGAAAAACTAAACTCGTTGCTTAATTCTATGGCCGAAGGCGCTTATGGCGTTGATATCAATGGGAATTGTACATTTGTAAATCAATCATTTTTACGGTTTCTGGGTTATGAGCACGCTGAAGAAGTAGTAGGTAAACATATACACGAACTTATTCATCACTCACATCCCGATGGCAGTTACTATCCAGCCCAGGAGTGCCGGATGTACGCGGCTTATCAACAGCATCAGAAAATTCATGTTGCTGACGAGGTTTTTTGGCGCAAGGATGGCGTTGCGATACCCGTAGAGTATTGGTCGCAACCCATTATTCGAGACGGTGTCGTGGTGGGTGCGGTGGCTACTTTCCTGGATATTACTGAGCGTAAAAAAAATGAAGAAATTATTCATAATTTGGCTTTCTATGACAAGCTGACGCAACTGCCCAATCGTTTTTTGTTGCAGGAGAGATTGGGTCAGGTATTGGTGGCAGCCAAACGTAGCGGTTGTTATGCTGCGTTAATGTTTATAGATCTGGATAATTTTAAGTCGTTAAATGATACCCATGGTCATGCCATGGGGGATTTGCTGCTCATTGAGGTTGCTCGCCGTATCACCTCATGCGTGCGGGGGGTAGATACGGTTGCGCGATTCGGGGGTGATGAGTTTGTGGTCTTGCTGCGTGATTTGAATGAAAGCAAAACTGAGTCAACCAGACGGGCCGGGATTGCCGCTGAAAAAATTAGAGCGGCCCTCGCACAGCCTTATTTTTTCGAGTCGCACTCCAAAAAGCATGCGGCTGTAATTGAGCATCACTGTACTTCGAGTATAGGCGTAGTGCTGTTTAAGCAAAAAATAACGCAGGATGATATTCTCAGATGGGCTGATGTGGCGATGTATCAGGCTAAGGCCGATGGACGCAATTTGGTTCGGTTTCATCATGAGTAAGCCTGAAGGACTGAAGCGGGTCGAATGTTGAGGTGGGCTGAGCAACAATGCCGCAGCCATCAAGCTATAAAAAGCCTTTTTGATTAAGGGCTTTTTTATTGTCATAATGTGGGATGAATTTTGTACCCACATCCACTATGCCCCTGCCCCCTCAAACTTTAACTGTAACTCAGCATTCACGTGATGTGGTGGGGATGACTTACGTTTATCCAGTAGTGTCGCGGCGTGCGGGTGGGGTATCGGTGGGAGTGAATCTGAATCCGAATAATGCGTGTAACTGGCGCTGTGCCTATTGTCAGGTGCCGAACTTGCAACGCGGCGCTGCGCCTGAGATAGATTTGACGGTACTGGAACAGGAATTGACGACTATGCTCAAGAGCATCGTGCATGGTGATTTTATGCAAACGTCGGTGCCTGAGGGCATGCGGGTTTTGCATGATATTGCGATTTCCGGGAATGGTGAGCCCACCAGTGCCAAAGTGTTTGCCGAGGTGGTTGCGCTTATCGCGCGGGTGATGGCGGCGTTTGATCTGGTAGGAAAAATCAAGCTGGTGTTGATCAGTAATGGCAGCTTGATGGACAAAGCTTATGTGCAAGCAGGTTTGCGGGTGATGGCGACGGTGGGTGGTGAGGTGTGGTTTAAGGTGGACAGCGCGACGCGTGCAGGTTTGCGGCGAATTAACGATACCGAAATAACGCCTGCACGGATGTTGGCGAATTTGCAAATCGCAGCAAAGCTGTGCCCAACCTGGTTGCAGACTTGTGTATTCGCTATGGATGGTGAGCCGCCCTCGGCGGATGAGCAGGCGGCCTATGTCGACTTCATACTGCAGGCATTGGTGTCGGGTGTGCATCTGCAGGGCGTGCTGCTGTACGGTATAGCACGCGATTCGCAGCAGCCTGAAGCGGCGCGGTTATCGGCATTGCCACAGGTCTGGCTGGATGATTTTGCAGCACGTATTTCTGCGTGCGGCGTGAAGGTGAAGGTGAGTGTTTGATTTACGGTATAGGTACAGACATAGTCAGCATCCCGCGCATTGCAGCGATGCTGGCACGGCATGGTGAACGTGCGGCAGGGCGGTTGTTGGCGGTGAGCGAGATGGCGGAGTTCGCTCAGCATCAGGACCCGGCACGATTGCTGGCAAAGCGTTTTGCGGTTAAAGAAGCGCTGGCGAAAGCCACAGGTACGGGTTTGCGCGAGCCCGTGAGCTTTGCGAATATCGCGGTAACGCACACTGAGCTCGGGCAACCACGACTGAGTTTTGCGCCGCCCTTGCAGGATTGGCTGACGCAGCGCGGGATAGTCGCCAGTCATTTAACGATTAGTGATGAGGTCGATAACGTGGTGGCATTTGTGATATTGGAGTGTGTATGAGTTTAGGACCAGTCATGGTGGATGTGCCAGGTTTGGCACTGACTGAAGATGATAAACAACGTTTGCTGCACCCTTTGGTCGGTGGCGTGATTTTATTTGCACGGAATTTTCAATCACCTGAGCAGCTAATTGCGCTTACCAGCGAGATACGTGCGTTGCGGCATCCGCATTTGCTGATTGCGGTCGATCATGAGGGTGGCCGAGTACAACGCTTCCGCACCGGATTTACCGTGTTGCCCGCGATGCGTGAACTGGGGCGGATATGGGAACATAATCCGGCGCAAGCGCGGCATCTGGCTCAGGACTGCGGTTATGTGCTGGCAGCAGAATTGCGTGCGCATGGCGTGGACCTGAGTTTTACCCCTGTTCTGGATCTGGATTATGGCGAATCCAGTGTCATCGGTGATCGTGCTTTTCATGCGCAGCCTGATGTGGTGGCTGATCTGGCACATGCCTTGATGCTGGGAATGAAAGCGGCTGGTATGGGCAGCGTGGGCAAGCATTTCCCCGGGCATGGTTATGTACGTGCGGATTCACACCTGGCTATCCCTGTAGATGAGCGCAGTCAGCATGAAATCGAGCAGGCAGATTTGCTTCCGTTTGTGCGTCTGGTAGAGGATGGTATGACCGGTATCATGCCGGCGCATGTGATTTATCCTGCTGTGGATAGTATGCCGGCTGGATTTTCCAAAGTGTGGTTACAGCATATATTGCGCGAGCAGCTTGGTTTCAGTGGCGTGATATTTAGTGATGATTTGTCGATGGAAGGCGCGAGCGTCGCGGGTGACATCGTTCAGCGTGCGCAAGCTGCGCTGGATGCGGGCTGCGATATGGCGCTGGTGTGCAACAACTGTACGGCTGCCGATGCGGTATTGCACGGTTTACGCTGGCAGCAGTCCGCTACCAACATAACCCGTATGGCGCGTTTGCACGGGCAATCGCACCCGCTGGATATGACTGCGCTACGTGAGCAGACACGTTACGTCGAGGCGGTACACCGTGTTGCCACTATCGGTTGTGATAGCAGCGATTTGTGGGCAAGTGATGCCAGTAATAGCTGCGGCTTGAGTGGCAGATGAGTGCAGTGTTTGATGAAAATTGCACGGCATGCCCACGTTTGGCGGGGTTTTTAGCGCAAGTACGTACTGACTTTCCGACTTATTATGCACGCCCTGTACCCGCATTCGGTGACCTTGCGCCACGCCTGCTTATCGTCGGCCTCGCGCCTGGATTACACGGCGCGAATCGTTCCGGGCGTCCGTTTACAGGTGATTATGCGGGGATATTGCTGTATCAAACCTTGCATCAATTTGGCTATGCCAGCGCCGCAACATCGGTGAGCGTGGATGATGGTCTGGTATTGCATGGCTGTCGCATTACCAACGCGGTGAAATGCCTGCCGCCTGCGAACAAACCCGAACCCGCTGAAATCCGTCAATGTAATCACTACCTGCGCTCTGAGTTGCAGGCATTACCCGCTGGAACCAGCGTTCTGGCATTGGGCGCTGTGGCACATGCGGCGGTGCTGATGGCGTCTGGCTTGCCTGCTAAAGCCCATAAATTCGGGCATGGTGCGGTGCATGATTTGGCCGGTGGTCAGCGTTTGTACGACAGTTACCATTGCAGTCGCTATAACACCAATACGCGCCGCCTGACGACTGAGATGTTTCAGGCTGTGTTCGAAAAAATCAAGGCGGATAATGGCTGAATTTGATAGTGCGCACTTACTTTTGACTTTGCCGAATTTGCCTGGCGTGTATCGCATGCTGGGCGAGGCGGGTGAAGTGTTGTACGTGGGTAAAGCGCGTGATCTGAAAAAACGGGTGGCTTCGTACTTCCAGAAAAATGATTTATCGCCACGCATCCGCTTGATGGTGGGCAAAATCCACGCGGTAGAAATTACCGTGACCCGCTCTGAATCTGAAGCTCTGGTGCTGGAAAACAATCTCATCAAGGCCTTGTCGCCGCGCTATAACATTTTATTTCGCGACGATAAGTCTTATCCGTATTTGGTATTGTCTGGTCATGCTTATCCACGGCTGGCATATTTTCGGGGTACGCCGCAGCGCCAGGATAATTGTTTTGGGCCGTTTCCGAACAGTTATGCTGTGCGTGAGAGCATCCATATTCTGCAAAAAGTGTTTCGTCTGCGCACTTGTGAAGACAGCGTTTTCAATAATCGTTCACGCTCATGTTTGCTACATCAAATCCAGCGTTGTACTGCGCCATGCGTAGGTGTAATCAGTGCGGAAGATTACGCAGCAGATGTGAATAATGCCGCGCTATTTCTGGCTGGTAAGGCAAATGAAGTGTTGCAGGCGATTACCGTCAAGATGCAGCATGCGGCAGAGTTGATGCATTATGAAGAAGCGGCGCTGTACCGCGACCAGATCAAGAGTTTGACCGCTGTACGCGAAAAGCAGTTTGTCACCAGCCAGAGTCAGGCTGACGCCGACGTGATTGCGGTGGTCGCAGCTCATGGTTTGCTGTGTGTGAATTTGCTGATGATACGCGGCGGGCGACATTTGGGTGATCGAAGTATGTTCCCGCAAAACGCGCAAGATGCCGGCACGCAAGAGGCGTTGACAGCGTTTTTAACTCAGCATTACAGCGAGCGGGCGATACCTGCACAGATTATTGTTTCCGAGGCAGTTGATGAACCTGCGCTGGCGGCGATGTTAAGTGAACAGGCAGGTTACCCTGTCCGTATCCAGGCTAAACCCACAGGTGAGCGCAAAACCTGGCTGCAGATGACGATTAATAACGCGCAACTCGCCATCACTCGCCAGGTTGCGCAGAAATCCACCCAAAGCGCGCGCTTGCTGGCATTGCAGGAGGCATTGCAACTGCCTAATTTGCAGCGCATAGAGTGCTTTGATATTAGTCATACTATGGGCGAGGCAACAGTAGCTTCTTGTGTGGTGTACGATCTGGAGAGTATGCAAAACAGTCAGTATCGTCGTTACAACATCAGTGGCATCACGCCAGGAGATGACTACGCGGCCATGCGCGATGTGCTTACACGGCGTTACACCAAAATCCAGCAAACCGAGGCGAAGCGCCCTGATCTTATACTTATCGACGGCGGCACGGGGCAGCTCAACATTGCCAAGGCAGTGATGGATGATCTGGGTATCACTGATATTATGTTGATCGGCGTAGCTAAAGGTGTGGAACGTAAAGCCGGGATGGAGCAACTCATCAGCACTGACGGGCACGCGACACGCCTGTCCGCCGACGATCCCGCACTCCATCTTATCCAGCAAATCCGTGACGAAGCGCATCGTTTTGCGATTACAGGTCACCGTGCCCGCAGAGCCAAGGCTCGCGTGACTTCATCGTTAGAAGATATCCCCGGTGTGGGTGCGAAACGGCGGCAAAAGCTGTTGGAAACCTTCGGGGGCATGCGTGAGTTGAAAAATGCGGGTGTTGCTGAGATTGCGCAGGTGGAGGGGGTTAGTCTGAAACTTGCAGAGCAGATATATCAGGCTTTACGGTAGTGCTTCCTTGATTCTGTCTGTTCTCAATGACCGATTATGGGCGTATAGTGACTAGCGACTTGATGGGGAGAGTCGCGGTATCGGTGCGTTTGATGATTTTTCAGGGGGCAATAAGTGGATCAAGATGTAACGTCTAATAAAATTCGTTCAGTGGCGGTAAAAAATTTAAAAATGGACAGGATATTGGGTATTCTGATCCGTCATTATGCGCCATTTAATCAGCTGTCTGACGAGCGCTTGTCAGAGTTGGTTAATTTAATCCGCTTTGTTGAATTGCACTCAGGTGAGCTTTTCCAAATTCGGGCGGGTAAAGGTAGCGATTGTCTGTTCGTGTTGGAAGGCCATGTGGATGTTATCCGCGATGGCGTTATTCAAACTTTGGTGAGATCAACTCACACGCCTGGGCAGGCGCTGGTTTTGTCCAAGGACAGCGGGGCTACAACCTTGGTAGCGCGTGAGAATTCTATTGTCTGTCATGTTGAACGGCAGATGATAGATCGGCTTATTTCATGGGATGTGGTCACCAGTAATATACAGGAGGGGGCGCATGAAGTGCGTCAGCGCATGGAGCGGGTGCGTAACTCACTTGTGTTCCGCCGCTTGCCTTGGGAAAGTGTGGAGGTCGCATTTGAACGTATGCGTCCAGTCAAGGTAAAGGCTGGCGATGAGATTATTAAATGCGGTGAAAACGGAGATGCGTTTTATATTATTACTTCGGGGTGTGCTGAGGTTTGGCAGCCCAATCTGACTGATGGGACGCTGCAAAAAACGGCTGATATCGGTGAAGGTGATGGGTTTGGCTGCGAGGCATTGATTTCTGGTAAAACCCGTAACGAGACTGTGCGTATGCTGGAAGATGGCACTTTGCTTACGTTGGGTAAAGCTGATTTCGACTGGCTTATCAGCAAACAAATGATTAAAGCGGTGAATGCTAAGGTTGCTAAAACCATGCTGGAAACCGGTTATAAACTCATCGATGTCCGCTCTGAAGAAGAGTACGAATATGGTCGGTTACCGGACGCGCAACTTATCCCATTGTTTGAGTTGGTAAAGCGCATGGATGAGTTAGATCAGCAGCAACGTTACATCATATACTGCCATTCGGGTAATCGTAGTTCGGTTGCAGCATTGAGCCTTACTCAGGCTGGATTCGACGTGCAGACGTTGGAGGGTGGATTTAGAGATTGGCCTTATGAAGTAGAGGAGTGATGTTGTTTTCTGCACGATTTCTCGGGTTTGGTGGTGTTACGTTTAAATCTGCCTTTTACTGATAACCGTCTGTGGCTATGTGCACTTTCTAGGTTAGAATACTTACTTATCTTAAATTTATTGCTGCCTCATGCCGCTTAACGTACCAAATTTACTCACATGGTTGCGCATATTACTTATCCCTTTAGTGGTCGCGGTGTTTTATTTACCTGCGGGATGGCTGACTGCGCATGAGGTGAATATGACTGCTACGGCAATGTTTGCAGTGGCGGCGGTGACCGATTGGTTAGATGGCTATTTGGCGCGGATGTGGCATCAAACTTCAGATTTCGGCGCATTTCTTGATCCCGTAGCGGATAAACTTATGGTGGCGGCAGCGTTAGTTGTGTTAGTGCAATTAGGGCGAGTGGATGCGCTTATTGCGTTGATTATTATCGGCCGTGAAATCACTATTTCTGCGCTGCGTGAATGGATGGCGAACATCGGTGCGCGCGCAAGTGTCGCAGTGTCGGTATTAGGCAAACTAAAAACTGCTGCGCAAATGATTGCGATTTCCCTGTTGTTATTTCATGAGTCGTTATTTGGCCTGGATATTCAGTATATTGGTACCTGGTTGATTTGGTTGGCTTCCGTGCTGACTGTCTGGTCCATGGTTTATTATCTACGCCGCGCACTTCCTGCCGTGACGCGTTGAATTTATTTCGTTAAGGCTACTATCCATGCAACCCGCAAATCCGAACGAAGCTGTCCATAAACAAAGTTTAACGGCGCTGTCTATAGCCGCCATCGGTGTGGTTTACGGGGATATTGGTACCAGCCCGTTGTACACGTTGAAAGAAGTATTCAATCCCGCACACGGAATCAGTACCAGTCATGAAAATGTACTGGGCGTGCTGTCGCTGGTGTTTTGGTCATTGCTGATCGTTGTTTCACTCAAGTATGTCGTGTTTATTATGCGGGCTGATAACAAGGGTGAGGGCGGTATTATGGCGCTCATCGCGCTGATGCAGCGGGTGATGGACAAAGATTCCAAACTGCGCTGGCCACTGTTGATCCTGGGTTTGTTTGGTGGCTCATTGTTCTTTGGTGATGGCATTATTACCCCCGCGATTTCGGTGTTGTCAGCGGTGGAAGGTCTGGAAATGGCAACGCCAGCGTTCAAGCCCTATGTGATTCCGATTGCGCTGGGCGTGCTGGGTGGATTGTTCTTCATTCAGCGTAAGGGCACTGCGACGGTGGGGACGTTGTTCGGGCCTATCATGATAGGCTGGTTCCTGACCCTGGGTGTGTTAGGCGTCAATAAAATCATAGAATACCCTGCTGTATTGCAAGCCTTGAACCCCATGTATGGCGCAGAGTTTTTTATTGTTCACAAAATGCATGGCTTTCTGGCATTGGGTGCGGTGGTGCTGGCACTGACGGGTGCGGAGGCGCTGTATGCGGACATGGGGCATTTTGGTAAGCATCCGATACGTGCAGCGTGGTTTTTGTTCGTATTGCCTGCATTGCTGTTGAACTACTTTGGCCAGGGCGCGTTGCTGATACAAGATCCAGCTTCGGCGGTGAATCCTTTTTATAATCTGGCCCCTGACTGGGCTTTGTATCCTATGGTCGGGCTGTCAACGCTGGCAACGGTGATCGCATCACAAGCGGTTATTTCCGGCGTATTTTCAGTGACGCGCCAGGCTACCCAGTTGGGCTTTATGCCGCGGATGGACATTGTGCACACCTCTGCGCGCGAGATTGGTCAGATCTATGTGCCGATGATGAACTGGGCGATGTTGCTGGGTATTGTGGCGCTGATATTGGGATTCAAGAGTTCCAGCAATCTTGCATCTGCTTACGGTATTGCGGTAACGGGAACGATGGCGATAGATACGATATTGGCTTTCGTTGTTGTGCGCGGTATGTGGAAATGGAGTTGGACTGCGACCCTGGCGGGGATGTTTTTCTTTTTGACCATAGATCTGGCTTTCTTTAGTGCAAATGCCATCAAGATTTTACAAGGCGGCTGGTTCCCACTGGCGATAGGTGTGTTGGTGTTTACGCTGATGACTACGTGGAAACGGGGTAAGGAAATTCTGGCCGAACGTCAGGCGGCAGCTTCAATTGACTTGCTCCCGTTCTTGCGCGGTATTAATGACCATCCGCCTGTACGTGTGCCAGGTACGGCAGTGTTCTTGACGACGAATACTGACGGCGTGCCACATGCCATGTTGCATAACTTGGTGCATAACAAGGTCATACATGAAACCGTGATCTTCCTTACCGTAAAGATTAAAGATGAGCCTTGGGTGACTGAGACTGAGCGTGTTATTTTGGAATCATTGAAAAATGGTTTTTATCGGGCAACTATTTACTATGGTTTTAAGGATGAGCCGGATATTCCATTAGCATTGAGCAACGTCAGGATTAAGAATGTTGAATTTAATCTTTTGGAAACCTCATTCTTCCTCAGTCGCGAGACTTTGATAGCCACTAAAATGCCAGGTATGGCGATTTGGCGGGAAAAGCTTTTTGTCAGTATGGCGCGTAATGGTAGCAGCGCAACCGCATTTTTCCATATCCCAACCAATCGTGTGATTGAACTAGGTACGCAAGTGGAGCTGTAATTGGCGATTAAAACGACGTTGAAAATGGGCGAGCCGTTGTTGTTGCAACAAGCAGCGCCCATCGCTGAATTTGATACCCCTGAACTGCATGGTCTGATTAATGACTTGCGCGATACCATGGTGGCGCTTAATGGTGCTGGGCTGGCAGCGCCACAGATAGGTGTGAGCCTGCAAGTAGTGATATTCAGTGTGGGCAATAATCCCCGTTACCCGGATGCAGAGGCTGTTCCTGAAACAGTGCTTATTAATCCTCAGCTCACCGCACTGGATGAGGCTCAGGATGAGGCGTGGGAAGGTTGTTTATCTGTACCTGGCATGCGCGGTCTGGTGCCGCGCTATACGCATCTGCGTTATCAGGGTTTTGACCAGTATGGTAACGCCATCGATCGCACTGTAACAGGCTTCCATGCCCGTGTGGTGCAACATGAAGTTGACCACTTATGGGGCGTACTCTACCCCATGCGGATTAAGGATATACGTAATTTTGGTTATACCGATGTACTTTTCCCTGACTTAGTCGCAATTGATGATTAATGTCGCGCTATCAGGCGACCGTTTGCCTTCCAAAAGCGCCCGTCTGTCATATTCTGCTGGGAAAAATGGTAGTTCTTTATTACTATGCCACTACCTGATAGAGCTTAACGAATAAAGCGAGGGTGGAGGCAGTGCTGATATTATGCAGACTATAACAATAAATTAACCACAGATGACCACTGCGACGACAGGCGGTAGTCTTGGTTATAATTGCGTTAATACAGTGCTTTTGGGGTAATGGTGGCTGTGTATACACAACCACCATTGTCGTTTCTATCGGGTGATTTTTGTCGATGTCATTGATGACTTCGGGAAATAGCTCACAATTGAGCTTGTTGCTGTTGCTGTTGCTGTTGCTGTTGCTGTTGCTGTTCGATTTTGGATTTGTTGATGCAATGCGGGCAGGATATACCCTCGACATAATCAGGGCTGGTTTGTTGTTCCGGCGTGAGCACAGTGCGGCAGGCGAAGCAGAGGTTGGTTGCGGTGGGTTTGAGATCGCCATCCAGCGCAACACGCTTGTCAAACACGAAACACTCGCCGTCATAATGCGTGTCACCGCATTCTTCAAAGTATTTCAGTATCCCGCCTTGCAGTTGATACACCTGATTAAAGCCTTCTCCTGCCATATATGGCGCTGCTTTTTCGCAGCGTATGCCGCCCGTGCAGAATGTGACTATAGGAATGTCGCGGTAATCTTTTAGTCGTTCAGTAGCAGCAGCAAAATCGCCGAAAGTGTTGAGTTGCAAGTTAACCGCATTTTTGAACGTGCCGACCTGGTATTCAAAATCGTTGCGCGTATCGACGATAACGAATTCACGCCCTTCGTCGTACCATTTTTTCAACTCGCTGGCAGGCAGTTGTGGCGCAGGGTTCGCGGTGCGGTCGAAATTGGGCTGGTGGAAGGTGATGATTTCCTTTTTCAGCTTTACCAGCATACGGTTAAACGGCATTTCGTCCGACCAGCTACGCTTGATTTCTATGCCAGCAAAACGTGCGTCAGCGGTGAGCCAGCTGATAAACGCCTCCAGCTCATCGGCAGTACCCGCCAAAAACATATTAATACCTTCTGGCGTAAGTAATATTGTGCCTTTGAGTTTATGCGCAGCGGTGCGCTGGCGGAACTGTTCGCGTAATTCCGGCAGTTGATCGAGTTCGACAAAACGATATGCAGCGATATTTAATATGTGGGTCATGATGGGTGAATGTAGCAATTTGATTACCTAGTATTATAACGTTTAAAGCTGGCTTCCCAGTTTTTTTGCGAGTGCCAATAACGCTGAGCCGTTGTCGAGGCCGTCAATGAAACGCTGGGGAATACCTTCCAGGCCAACCTGCGCACCAACCAGCGCGCCTGTCAGCATGGCGCGGGACATGTTTTGTCCGCCGCCGTTAATGGCGTGCAACACGGCGGATTCGAAGTCGTCGGCAAAGCGGGCTGCCAGGTAATAGGCAGCCGGGAGCTGATGGTAAATCGCACAAGGCATGCCGTATACGATGGCGGCTTTCCAGGCTGGTTCGATCCTGATGCCCGGATCCAGCGCTGCCAGGGCCATGTAATGTGGCGTTAACAGTGCGTCGGGAGAAGAGAAGCGCCCAGCTAACGGTGGGTCGGGATCGCCACGCAGGGGTGCGGAAAAATCGCTTTTCGTTACTGCATGAAAAGGCAGTTCGTTGCTGTGCACCAGATGCATGAGTTTGTTCGAGATGTCCGGAGTCAGTTTTTCCCCGGTAACGAGCAGGGATAGAATGGCATTGTAAGCCGTGCTCATGGCGACGATAGCTTCATCGGCCTGAGTCAGCAGGCAATTGGCGCTGACGAATTGGGCAAGCAAATGGGGCTGTTTTGCATATCTGACCGCCAGCACAATGGCGCGTTCTGTTGATTCGGTGGTGTCGGCATGGCCGCCGGTTTCGTGCCAGGATTTGTGTTGCTGCACGCGCCGTCGGTAAGCTTCACGGATAGACTGGTTGGTGTAGCCGCCAGGACCATATACCGGGCTGCCGTTCAGCAACGGGAACAGCTCTTCATCCAGCCTACGGGTGAAATCATCCTCCCGGTATTCGCCATGCTCAACCACAGATTCAAGCAGCATGACCATGATGAGTCCGCTCTGTGACAATTGTCCGGCGCGCATGCCGCCATGATAACGTTCCGCTTTTGGCGTAGTGTAATCGCTAATCCATACGCCGTAGTCGCGGCGTAATTCGGCGAGATCGTAATACCAGTGGCAGCCCAGACCCAGAGCGTCGCCGATAAGAGCGCCCATAATGGCGCCAGCTGCTCGATCCATAGCGATCTCCTTTCGGGGGGTATAAGTTTTGTCACTGTAGCAATTTAGCAAAAATCGTAAAGTCTGACAGCATACATAATCATTAAGTTCTAGCGCATTGTCGATGTCCATGTTTAATTGTATTTATCTTGGTTTGCGCTGTAAGTTGCGGCCTCTGCTGAACATTGAGTATGCGTTCGGTGAGTGTTTCTGGGTTAAAATATGCCCATGTCCTCTTCACAATTTATTCATCTTCGACTCCATTCGGAGTTTTCTATTTCTGACGGTATCGTACGCATAGACGATGCAGTGGCACGTGCGGTGCAGGATGGAATGCCTGCGCTGGCGTTGACCGATTTGTCCAACGTGTTCGGCTTGCTAAAGTTCTATCAGGCCGCGCGGGCTAAGGGCGTGAAACCTATAACTGGCTGCGATGTGTGGGTAACCAATGAGGCCGATCGCGACCGTCCCAGTCGGCTAGGCTTGCTGGTGCAGAATGTCACGGGTTATCGTGCATTGTCAGTGTTGTTGACGCGGGCCAATCTGGAAAATCGTGAGCGTGGACGGGCAGAGATACGATTGGCCTGGTTTAACGAGATGGATACGACTGGCCTGATTGCGCTGTCGGGTGCGCAGTTGGGTGATGTCGGGCAGGCACTGGTCGCGGGCAATCTGGATGAGGCAAAGCTGGCAGCGCAACGTTGGGCAGCATTGTTCCCCGATCGTTATTATCTGGAAATCCAGCGCACTGGACAGGCTGATGCGGAAAACTGCCTGAATCTGACTTTGCCATTGGCCGCAGAGTTAGGTGTGCCGGTAGTGGCCACGCATCCTATCCAGTTTCTTGATGCTGATGATTTCAAGGCGCATGAAGCGCGGGTTTGTATTGCCGAAGGTGCGTTGCTCGGCGACAGGCGCCGTCAGAAAGTGTTTACAGAAGAACAGTATTTCAAAACTCAGGCGGAAATGCTGGCGTTGTTTGCCGATGTGCCAGATGCCTGTGCGAACACGGTGGAAATTGCCAAACGCTGTTCACTGAATCTGGAGCTGGGCAAAAGTAAGTTGCCGCAGTTTCCTACCCCTGATGGCATGACGCTGGATGATTTCCTGCGCCAGCGTTCAGCGGAAGGTTTGGCAGCGCGCATGCAGGTGCTGTATCCCGATGCGGCGGAACGTGAGAAACGTTACCCTGAATATGAGGCGCGGCTGGATTTTGAGCTGAACACCATCATCCAGATGGGCTTTCCTGGTTACTTCCTGATTGTTGCGGATTTTATCAACTGGGCTAAACACAATGGCGTGCCGGTGGGTCCTGGACGGGGTTCGGGCGCGGGGTCGCTGGTAGCGTATGTGCTGAGTATTACCGACATCGACCCGCTGCCTTATGATTTGCTGTTTGAGCGATTTTTGAATCCCGAGCGGGTATCCATGCCCGACTTTGATATTGACTTTTGTCAGGATGGCCGCGACCGCGTTATCAATTACGTGAAGGATAAATACGGGCGCGATGCAGTTTCGCAGATTGTGACCTTTGGTACGCTAGGCTCAAAATCGGTGATACGTGACGTGGGGCGCGTGCTGGATTTGCCTTATAACCTGTGTGATCAGCTGTCGAAACTGATACCGATAGAAGGCGTGAAACCCGTGTCGCTGGCGAAAGCGCTGGAGATGGAGCCGCAGCTTAAAGAACGCTATGACAACGAAGAAGATGTGCGCGAGCTGTTTGTGCTGGCAAGCAAGCTCGAAGATTTAACCCGTAACGTCGGCATGCACGCGGGTGGCGTGTTGATTGCACCTGGGCAATTAACTGACTTCTGCCCGCTGTATCAGGCAGAAGGCTCGGATTCCGCTGTTTCGCAATTTGATAAAGACGACGTTGAAAAAGCGGGTCTGGTTAAATTCGACTTTTTGGGTTTACGTACGCTGACTATCCTGGACTGGGCGATGCGCTATGTGGCGCAATTATCCGCGGACGGTAAAGCACCGTTCAGTCTGGAAACCTTGCCGCTGGACGACAGGGCGAGCTATAACCTGCTCAAGGCCTGCAGAACTACAGCGGTATTCCAGCTCGAATCGCGTGGCATGAAAGATTTGATACGACGTTTGCAGCCAGACTGTTTTGAAGACGTGGTGGCGCTGGTGGCGCTGTTCCGTCCGGGTCCGCTGGAATCAGGCATGGTTGATGACTTTATCAATCGTAAACACGGTAAAGCCAAAGTTGATTACATGCATCCATCGCTGGAAGCTACGCTTAAACCAACCTATGGTGTCATCGTCTATCAAGAGCAGGTCATGCAAATCGCGCAGGTGATGGGTGGCTATACGCTGGGTTCGGCGGATATGCTGCGGCGTGCGATGGGTAAGAAAAAAGCCGAGGAAATGGCCGAGCATCGCGATATTTTTGTCAGCGGCGCGGTGGCAAAAAATATCGATGCCAAGCAGGCAACGTATATTTTCGATTTGATGGAAAAGTTTGCGGGCTATGGTTTTAATAAATCACACTCGGCAGCTTACGCGCTGGTCGCTTATCATACTGCGTATCTGAAAGCACACCATCCAGCAGCATTCATGGCGGCGACCTTGTCGGCGGATATGGATGACACCGACAAGGTTAAAAATTTCTACGAAGATGCGCTGGCAACGGGCCTAGAAATTCTGCCGCCAGATATTAATCGCTCGGGTTACCGTTTTGCCCCGGAAAATAATCGACAAATACGCTACGGACTGGGCGCAATTAAAGGCACGGGCGAGGCCGCGATTGCGGCGATAGTGGCCGCGCGTGAAGCGGATGGCGCGTTCACCGATTTATTCGATTTGGTCCTGCGGGTGGATAAGCGCAGTGTCAATCGTCGTACTCTGGAGTCATTGATACGCGCGGGCGCGCTGGATGGTCTGAACGATCATCGCGCGTCATTGCTGGCTTCGGTCGGCATGGCGCTGGACATGGCGAATCAGGCAGCAGCGAACGCCAATCAGGTGGGCTTGTTTGATGATTTTGACAGCCATCCCGAAACCCGGATGAGCCTGGTCGAGGTGCCGCGCTGGTCAGAAAAAGAACAGCTGTTGCAAGAGAAAACCGCATTAGGTTTCTATTACAGCGGTCATCCATTTAATGCCTATGCTGCTGAATTAAAATCGCTGCTAAAAGTGCGATTGGATAAATTGGCACCGAGTCATAACCCCGTGCTGCTGGCGGGCGTTATTGTATCCATGCGTACCCAAGTGACGCGACGCGGCAAGATGGCGTTTATCATGCTGGACGATGGCACTGCAGCAGTTGAAGTGCCTATATTCAACGAAATGTTCGAACGTTACCGTGACAGCCTGAAGGAAGACCAGCTATTGCTGGTTGAAGGCAAAGTAAGCAAAGATGATTATTCGGGCGGCTTGCGTATCAACGTTGACAAGTTGTTCGATGTCGCCAGTGCCCGCACCCGCTATGCCAAGAATTTACGGCTGCAGGTCAGCCCCGCACACAGTGTGCAACAGTTGCAAGCCAAACTGGATCCGTTCCGCAGTGATGCAGAAGCATGTCAGGTTATCTGTCATTTGACGCTGGCAGATGCGGAAACGGATTTGATTTTAGGCGACAACTGGCGGGTATCGCTACATGATGATTTGCTTGCTGCCTTGCGCGCCTATCTGGGTGATGCAGCGGTGACGGTGGTGTATTGAGTATGTGGTTATTATTGCAATATCAGGGTGGATTGCAATGTTAGTCACAGGTTTTTGGCAGTATCGGTAATGAAATTAAATCCACTTTTTATACCTGAAAAACAGCGTCATACCAATTCCGAGTAGCACCATGAGCAGTATCGTGACGTGCAAACCGTAAGTTGCGTCCAGACCGGGGAAATTATGAAAGTTCATACCGAAAATGCCTGCAACCAGGGTGAGCGGTAAAAAAATGCTGGAAAACAGTGTGAGTACTTTCATGATCTCGTTGGTGCGGTTGCTGATACTGGACAGATATACATCCTGCATGCTTGATAGCATGTCGCGGTAGGTATCTATGCTGTCCGTTACCCGGATGACATGGTCGTGCAAATCGCGCAAATACAGTTCGGTGCCTGCATGAATCAGCACAGATTCGGCGCGTTGCATGGACGCCACGACATCACGTAGCGGCCATACTGATTTGCGTAAAAAAATTAATTCTCGACGCAATTTGTGAATGCTGCGTAGTGTGTCTGTTTTCGGGTGTTTGGTTAATAAAGCTTCCAGCAATTCAATTTTGTTGCCTATGTGTTCCAGCACGTCAAAATACCGATCTACTACGGCATCCATTAACGCATAGGCGGTGTAATCCGAGGGTGATTTGCGGATACGGCTGCCATCTTTGCGTATGCGTTCACGCAAATGAGCAAATGCATCGCCAGGTCGTTCCTGGAATGAAATGAGGTAATGTTCCCCCAATACCAGACTTAATTGTTCAATGCTGATTTCATGCGTGCGAGTATCTACATCCAGCATTTTCAGTACGATGAAAATATAGTCACCGTAATCTTCATATTTGGGACGTTGTTCAGTATGAATAATGTCCTCCACCATCAGTGGATGAAACTTCAACAGCTTGCTGAAGCTATCTACCACGCCGGGTGCTTGCACATCATCAACATTGATCCAGCTTACTGACTGAGCGTTGACAAAGGGCAGGCAGTCTTCAATGTTATGAACCACATTTTCCAGTACATGCTGTTCGTCAAAATCAAATAGTGTTATCTGAGCGGGTGGCATTATATCCGCATGGGTAGCGGATACCAGTGTGCTGGATTTGAGTTTGCTCGGATGCATAAATTCAACCAAAGAACCTGAATGAGCTATCGTAACATGGTGTGGTGATATTGGTGCGCGCTGGCAAATCGTGGGTAATTGGCAAAGGCAGGTTCAGAACTTACAATTCACACCAGAAAATTAATTCTAATCTCAAATTTAATTGATTACAAAACTTCATGTGCAAGTTAAGTGTCAAGAACTAAGATACACAGGTTCTGGTCGGGGTTGCTTGGGTAATGATTTGTGAATATGGTTGGTAAACCCACAGGCTTGAACCCCAGCTATGTATTCAAGGGTAAATGTAATGCCTGACCCGCAGGTTCAGACTTGTCCCCAGTGATGCGAATGCCTGTATGATTATTTGTCATAATTTCCGAGTCAGTGCTATTTAAATGAATAATATTTTGTCGCAAAGCAGGCTACGTACAGTAGATATTATCGTCTATCCTGGTTTTAAGGCGCTGGAAGCTGTTGGCCCACTCAAGGTGTTTGACTATGCCAACAACTGCTTACAGCAACGCAAGCTGAATGGTGGTTACACGGTCACGATTGCCTCAACTCGAACGGGCTTGATTCCTTCTGACACGCTGATGTCGCTGCAGGCGACCAAGGCGATCAGTCTGCACGACTTGCCTGATCTTGCACTGATAGTCGGTTCGCCTGATATAGAACAGGCATTACAGGACTCCCCCGAAATCACCGCCTGGGTGGTACAGGCGGCGCCCCGAATGCAGCGCCTGGCGGCCTTATGTACTGGCAGTTTTTTTCTGGCGGAAGGTGGGGCGCTCAATGGTAAACGCGCTACCACGCACTGGAGTTTTGCAGAGCGCCTGCGTAAATATTACCCCAAGGTAAAAGTGGATGCAGACGCCATTTTTATTCACGAAGGCAATATCTGGACCTCTGCTGGTGTCACTGCCGGTATGGATCTGGCGCTGGCGCTTGTGGAAGAAGATTTTGGCCGCGAGATCGCACTGGAAGTGGCTCGCGATCTGGTGATTTACCTGAAACGTCCGGGCGGCCAGTCGCAGTTCAGCGTCCATCTTGCCAGCCAGATGACTACCCATCCGACCATCCGCGAATTGCAGAACTGGATCATGTCGCACTTGGCCGACGACCTCAGCATTCCCAAACTGGCTGCCCGTCTGGCGATGAGCGTAAGAAATTTTTCCAGAGTGTTTCATCGGGAAACCGGTGAAAGCCCTGCGGACTTTATCGAAGGGGCGCGCTTTGAAGCTGCGCGACGCCTACTCGAAGAAAATACCTCGCCGCTGAAAGTTATAGCGGTGCAAACTGGTTTTGACACCGAAGAAAAAATGCGGCGGGTATTTCAGAAAAAAATAGGAGTAACGCCCAAGGTGTACCGTGAGCGTTTTTCCACTACTTTATGAGTTGTCGAGCATGAAATTGAAGATGCTCTTCGATGAATGTGGCGATGAAATAATAACCGTGATCGTAGCTGTCATGTCTGCGCAGTTCCAGGGGTTGCTGCGCTTTTTCACAGGCCGCTTCAAACACCTCCGGTAACAACTGGTCAGGCAGGAACTTGTCACCCAGACCCTGATCGATAAGGATACCGCCCGGAAATGGTGTTGTGCTCAACGCCATCAATGCGCTCGCATCATACTGCTGCCAGTCCGTCTGATCACTGCCCAGATAGGCGGAAAAAGCTTTCATCCCCCACGGACACCGGCTGGCTGCGCACACTGGTGCAAATGCGGAGACTGATTTGAACAGAGCGGGATTACGCAACGCCATCACCAGCGCGCCGTGCCCGCCCATGGAGTGGCCGGTAATGCCAATGCGCTCAGCCTGCACTGGGAACTCCCGCACTATCAGCTCATGCAATTCCAGCACATAACTGTACATGCGGTAGTGCTGGCTCCACGGCGCTGTGGTCGCATCGACATAGAACCCCGCGCCCACACCCAGATCCCAGTTGTCGGTTTCGCCCGCCACATTGGCACCGCGCGGACTGGTGTCCGGCGCAATCAGCATCATGCCCAGCTGCGCCGCAACGTGCTGTGCACCTGCCTTGATCATGAAGGTTTCTTCAGTGCAGGTCAGCCCGGCCAGATAGAACAGCGCGGGGACTTTGCCAGTCTGCGCCTGTGGCGGCAGAAATACCGAAAACCGCATGGGCAAACCGATGGCTGCGGAATGGTGGCGATAGAAACGCTGCACGCCACCAAAACACGCATGTTCGCTGATCAGTTCAAGCATGGCAGCGCCCACTTAATACAGCACCACAGAACGGATCGATTCACCGCTCTTCATCAGGTCGAAGCCTTCGTTGATGCGCTCCAGCGGCAAGGTGTGGGTAATCAGGTCATCGATATTCAGTTTGCCGTCCATGTACCAGTCAACAATTTTCGGCACATCGGTACGGCCGCGCGCACCGCCGAAGGCCGAGCCTTTCCATTCGCGACCAGTCACCAGCTGGAATGGCCGGGTACTGATTTCTTCGCCCGCAGCGGCAACGCCAATAATAAACGACTGACCCCAGCCTTTGTGACAGCATTCCAGCGCCTGACGCATGGTGGTGATATTACCGATACACTCAAACGAGTAATCGGCACCGCCATCAGTCAGCTGCACGATATGATCGACGACATTGGCAACTTCATTCGGGTTAACAAAATCGGTCATACCGAACTTGCGCGCCATTTCAATACGACGCGGATTGATGTCCACGCCGATGATCTTGTTGGCACCGACCATCTTTGCTGCCTGAATCACGTTGAGGCCGATACCGCCCAGTCCAAACACCACCACGTTGGCACCCGCTTCCACTTTGGCAGAGAACACCACAGCACCGACACCCGTGGTGACGCCGCAACCAATGTAGCAAGCCTTGTCGAATGGCGCATCTTCACGGATTTTCGCCAGTGCGATTTCCGGCACGACAATGTAATTGGAGAAGGTCGAGGTGCCCATGTAATGGAAAATCGGCTTGCCGTCGATAGAGAAGCGTGAAGTGCCGTCCGGCATCAGACCGCGACCCTGGGTCGAGCGGATAGCCTGGCACAGGTTGGTCTTGCGCGACAGGCAGTACTTGCACTCGCGACATTCCGGGGTATACAGCGGAATAACGTGATCGTCTTTTTTTAGTGACTTCACGCCAGGGCCCACCTCGACCACTATGCCCGCACCTTCGTGGCCGAGTATGGCCGGAAACAGGCCTTCCGGATCAGCGCCCGACAGCGTGTAATAATCGGTGTGGCAGATACCGGTAGCCTTGATTTCCACCAGCACTTCACCAGCTTTTGGTCCTTCGAGGTCAACCTCTTCTATCGTGAGCGGCGCACCAGCTTTCCATGCAATTGCAGCTTTCGTTTTCATCAGTTCACTCCTTATAGATTCAAAAAAATCATTCTACTACCCTTAAAGACAGATAAATGAGCAGTGGATGTATTTTGGCTGAAAATGCTGTAATTGCGTCCAGATTTTCATTCCCAAGAATAGGCGTGACTGGTATTTGCGTAAGACATGAAATATCAGGCATCATAGCGCATGAATAATGCCGAGTAATATGCTCTGGTGTGTTTTATCCTCACTGTTAATGCTTGGAATGGGAATTAAAAATTGATGAAATATTTGAAATCAGAGCTGCCGATTGCATTGGCATTAATTGTATTGGGGATGGGATTTGCTTTTGAGCATGCGGCGGTGGTGCAAGGTGGTGGTGTGCTTTGGGGCGGGTTGTCGATTATTCTGGTGGCGATTATCGCGGTGGCATTTCGCATTAGCCATCATGCCGAAGTGTTGGCAATGCGGTTGGGCGAGCCTTATGGTACGTTGATTTTGACGTTGGCTGCGGTGTCAGTCGAGGTGGTGATACTGGTGGTGTTGTTGCAAGGTGAGCCCAATCCTACATTGGCGCGGGATACGGTGTTTGCGGCAGTGATGTTTGATATTAATGGCATATTGGGGCTAGCGGCGATAGTGGCGGGGCTGAAGCATGGTAGCGTTAAATACAATCTGGATTCGGCCAATTCATATATTGCGATGTTGATCGTGGCGATAGGTGTGGGCATGTTTATTCCTGATTTCGTGCCTGCAACGCAATGGCAGATTTACTCGGTGTTCTCAATTGGGATTATGGCAGTGATGTATTTGGCGTTTTTGCGCTTGCAAACAGTGGAGCATCGGCGGTTTTTTGAATATGCGTCGGTTGAAGAGGAGGCGCATGATCTTGCGCATAGTCCCAATTCGCTGCACTTGTCGGTGATGCTGGGGGCGATCGTGTTGGTGGGCTTGTTGTCAGAGGTGTTGTCGGTGCTGCTGGATGCGGGACTCAAAGGTAGTGGTTTACCTAAGTCTATCCCTGCGGTACTGGTGGCATTGATTTCGGCTAGTCCTGAGATTTTGACTGCGTTGCGTGCCGCACAAAAAGATCGTATGCAAACCACAGTGAATATTGCGCTGGGCGCGTCGTTGGCAACAGTGCTGTTGACGTTGCCTGTGATTGAGGCGATTGCGCTATTCAGTGGCGAGCGTATCGAGATGGCATTGACCCCGATACAAGCAGGGATGTTGTTGCTGACCTTGTTGGCGGTGATGAATAATTTACATGATGGTGAAACGAATGCGATAGAGGGGGTGAGTCATTTCGCTTTGTTTGCGGCATTTATTGCATTGGTGGCAATGGGGCTGGTGTAACGGAAGATGCCGCCTGACGTGCTGGTCAGACGGCGGATATGGCTTTATTTTTTAATTTTGCAGGTGTTAATGCCTAGCAAGGCGTAAGCCGGGCAGAAACTGAATATACCTGTGAGTAATGGGACGATACCTATCCAGCCCCATACACCAATCGTATTGGTTGCAGCTAATGCGATTAATGCCAGACCTACGATAACGCGCAGCGCGCGATCAACTGCACCTGTATTACAGCCCATGATGTGCTCCTTGTGTGACGGTTAAAGAAGTGTTCAGTTTAGCGCATGAAATTGAATAATTTGTGATAAATATTGCATAGCGCTGATTAAAGTTTGGCTAAGTGTGTTGATGCGGTGTAATCCACTATTTCAATTTATTTGCTGAGCAGGGTTAATGGTGCGGGGTGGTGCCGTAGCTGGCGGAAAAGCGTGGTAGTGGGTGTGCTAGTCATGTGCATAACGTAATGCAGATTGAAGTTATCGTCCAGTTGCGGTAAAATTACGCAATTCTTGCAGAAGCGGGCGTGGTGTGAACCTTGCCCGCTTCTTTGTATAAGCCTTACACCGGAGTACTCCCTTGTCGCATGCTCAATCCGCTATCTTGGTGCTTGCTGATGGAACAGTTTTTCGCGGTGTTTCCATCGGCGCGTTAGGCTCAACTGTTGGTGAAGTGGTATTTAATACCTCGATGACTGGCTATCAGGAGATTCTGACTGATCCCTCATATTCCCGTCAAATCGTCACATTGACTTATCCGCATATTGGTAACACTGGCGCTAATCCAGAAGATGTTGAATCTACAAAAATCCATGCCGCAGGCTTGGTGATACGTGATTTGCCATTGCTAGCCAGTAATTTTCGTTCTACTTCCTCTTTGTCTGATTATCTGGCTGCGCAAAATATTGTTGCGATAGCTGATATTGATACGCGTCGTTTAACTCGGGTGTTGCGTGAAACTGGCGCGCAATCGGGTTGCATTATGGCGGGTGATGTTGATGATGCTGAAGCGTTGCGCCTGGCGCGCGGCTTCCCCGGTTTGGCTGGGATGGATTTGGCCAAAGTGGTTTCGACAACGACTGCTTATGCTTGGCAAGAAGGTGAATGGGTGCTGGGCAAAGGCTTTGTTACACCTGAGGCGCAGCCGTATCATGTGGTGGCGTTCGATTATGGGGTGAAGCGCAATATTTTGCGTATGTTAGCGAGCCGTGGCTGCAAAATCACGGTATTGCCTGCACAAGCGAGTGCGCAAGATGCATTGGCGTTGAAGCCTGATGGCATCTTCTTGTCAAATGGGCCTGGTGATCCAGAGCCGTGTGATTATGCGATAGCTGCGATTACGGAATTAGTGGCGACAGGCATTCCAACTTTTGGTATCTGTCTGGGTCATCAATTGTTGGCGCTGGCGTCTGGCGCGAAAACCATGAAGATGAAATTTGGTCATCATGGCGCGAATCACCCGGTAAAAGATCTGGAAACGGGTCGCGTGTCTATCACCAGTCAGAACCATGGTTTTGCGGTGGATATGGACAGCTTGCCAGCTAACGTGAAAGTGACGCATGTGTCGTTATTTGATGGTTCGTTGCAGGGCTTTGCGCGTACCGATGTACCCGCGTTTTGCTTCCAGGGCCACCCTGAAGCCAGTCCTGGCCCACATGACGTGGATTATTTGTTTGACCGATTCATCGCGCTGATGCAGGCGCGGTAGTTTACAGAATAGCCGATGAATGTTCATCGGCTGATGTTGTTCGTGGCGATAACTGCTGTTTGCGTATCGCCACATTAATCTTGCTAGAAAAATTATGCCCAAGCGTACAGACCTACATAGCATACTGATTATCGGTGCCGGCCCTATTGTTATAGGCCAGGCGTGTGAATTTGACTATTCTGGCGCGCAGGCGTGTAAAGCGCTGCGTGAAGAAGGTTACAAAGTCATACTGGTGAACTCTAACCCAGCGACTATCATGACTGACCCTGATATGGCTGATGTGACTTACATCGAGCCGATTACCTGGCAGGTGTTGGAAAAAATTATTGAAAAAGAGCGCCCAGACGCGGTATTGCCCACTATGGGTGGTCAAACCGCACTGAATTGTGCGCTGGATTTAGCTAAGCATGGCGTGCTGGAAAAGTACAATGTTGAAATGATAGGTGCGTCGCGTGAAGCTATCGACATGGCTGAAGATCGCGAAAAATTCAAGCAGGCGATGACTCGCATCGGCTTGGCTTCACCGCATTCCATGATTGCGCACAGTATGGAAGAAGCCTTGCAGGTTAAGGCCGTGCTGGGTTACCCCACGATCATTCGCCCATCTTTCACCATGGGCGGTACAGGTGGCGGCATCGCTTATAACAGGGAAGAGTTCGTCGAGATTTGTGAGCGTGGCCTGGAAGCATCGCCCACTAAAGAGTTATTGATAGAAGAGTCGCTCATAGGCTGGAAAGAATATGAGATGGAAGTGGTGCGTGACCGCAATGATAATTGCATCATAGTGTGCTCCATTGAGAATTTGGATCCTATGGGCGTGCATACCGGCGATTCAATTACTGTTGCGCCTGCGCAGACTTTGACTGACCGCGAATATCAAATTTTGCGTAATGCTTCTATTGCAGTGTTGCGTGAGATCGGCGTGGAAACGGGCGGTTCTAACGTGCAGTTTGGTATTAATCCAGCTGATGGGCGTATGGTGGTGATTGAGATGAATCCTCGTGTGTCGCGTTCATCCGCACTGGCATCGAAGGCGACAGGTTTCCCGATTGCAAAAATTGCTGCAAAACTGGCCGTGGGATACACGCTGGATGAGCTGCAGAATGACATCACTGGCGGTGCTACGCCGGCATCATTTGAGCCTAGCATTGACTATGTGGTTACCAAAATTCCACGTTTTGCATTCGAGAAATTCCCGCAGGCGAATGATCGCTTGACCACGCAAATGAAGTCGGTAGGTGAGGTGATGGCGATCGGACGTACCTTCCGTGAATCATTGCAAAAAGCCTTGCGTGGTTTGGAAACCGGCATGGATGGTCTGGATTCACTGAGTCTGGATCGCGATGTCATCGAAGCGGAAATTGGCAATCCAGGTCCTGAGCGCTTGTGGTACGTGGCGGATGCTTTCCGTATCGGCATGAGCATGGATGAAGTGTTTGCTTTCACCAAAATTGATCCTTGGTTCCTGGTGCAGATACAGGCGCTGGTTGCTGATGAGGCGGGATTGCAAGGCAAGCAGTTGGCTGATTTGGATGCGACTGAAATTCGTCGCCTGAAACGAAATGGCTTTGCCGATCGTCGTTTGGCTAAATTGCTGAACAGCGATAAAAACGCAGTGCGTGCACGACGTTGGGAGCTGGATATTCATCCTGTATATAAGCGCGTGGACACCTGCGCGGCAGAATTTTCGACTTCTACGGCCTACATGTATTCGACCTATGAAGAAGAGTGCGAATCCCGACCAACTGACCGTAAAAAGATTATGGTGCTGGGTGGTGGTCCGAACCGCATCGGACAGGGTATCGAGTTCGATTATTGCTGTGTTCATGCAGCATTGGCGATGCGCGAAGATGGCTATGAAACCATCATGGTTAACTGTAATCCAGAAACGGTTTCCACTGACTACGATACGTCGGATAGATTGTATTTTGAGTCGCTGACACTGGAAGATGTGCTGGAAATCGTGCGTATCGAAAAACCTGTGGGCGTGATCGTTCAGTACGGCGGTCAGACACCGTTGAAACTGGCGCGTGAGCTGGAAGCCTTCGGTACGCCGATTATTGGTACGACACCTGACATGATAGATTGCGCGGAAGACCGCGAGCGTTTCCAGCAAATGTTGATGGGCCTGGGTTTGAAGCAGCCACCTAATCGTACCGCACGTTCTGTAGAAGCAGCGATGGCGGCAGCGGCAGAGATAGGTTACCCACTGGTAGTTCGTCCTTCTTATGTGCTGGGCGGGCGGGCGATGGAAATCGTACGGGCTGAAGAGGACTTGCAGCGTTACATGCGCGAGGCGGTTAAAGTTTCCAATGACTCGCCTGTGTTGCTGGATAGATTCTTGAATGACGCGATTGAAATAGACGTGGATGCGGTATCGGATGGTGTCGACGTAGTCATCGGCGGCATCATGGAACACATCGAGCAAGCGGGTGTGCATTCGGGCGATTCTGCCTGTTCTTTGCCGCCTTATAGCTTATCTGCTGATGTCCAGGATGAGATACGTCGTCAAACCGTGGCAATGGCGAAAGCTTTGAATGTCGTAGGTCTGATGAACGTGCAGTTTGCGTTACAAGGTGAGACTGTTTACGTGCTGGAAGTAAATCCACGTGCTTCACGGACTGTACCTTTTGTGTCGAAAGCAACGGGCGTGCAATTGGCTAAAGTGGCAGCACGTTGTATGGCAGGCGTGAGTTTGGCAGCACAAGGCATTACGCGAGAAGTGGTTCCGCCATATTATTCAGTTAAGGAAGCTGTATTTCCTTTCGCTAAGTTCCAGGGCGTGGATACCCTGCTTGGGCCTGAGATGAAGTCTACTGGTGAAGTGATGGGTGTAGGCAAGACATTTGCAGAGGCATTTGTTAAGTCACAACTTGCTGCCAGTGTGAAACTGCCTAAAGATGGGCGTGCTTTTATCAGTGTGCGTAATGCAGATAAACAAAAAATATTGGAAATCGGTGCGCAGTTACTGGCATTAGGGTTTGAGTTGTATGCAACGCGTGGTACAGCATCCGCTTTAAGTGCGGGTGGCATGGCGGTGACGGTGGTGAATAAAGTCGCTGAAGGCCGGCCGCATGTGGTGGATATGATTAAAAATAAAGAGATTAGCTTTATCGTCAATGTGGTCGATGATAAGCGGGCTGTGCGTGATTCAGTTGAAATACGCCGCGCTGCTTTGGCGCATCGTGTGACTTACTATACTACGTTGGCTGGTGCGCGCGCCGCTTGTATTGGTATGCAGGCGATGAGTGAGCTGAAAGTGTATGATTTACAGGGATTGCATGGGCAACTTAGTGCCTGAGGATAAGTAATATGAACATGATGATTAAAACTCCATTAACAGTTAAAGGCGCACAAATGTTGCGGGATGAGTTACATCAGCTCAAAACCGTAGAGCGTCATGCAGTGATACAGGCTATCGCTGAAGCTCGCGCACAAGGCGATTTGTCGGAAAATGCTGAATACGATGCAGCAAAAGAAAAGCAGGGCTTCATTGAAGGGCGCATTGCTGATTTAGAGGGCAAGTTATCAACGGCGCAAATTATCGATCCATCTACCTTGGATACCGAAGGTCGTATCGTATTCGGTGCAACCGTGATGCTGGAAGAGCTGGAAACGGGCGAAAAAGTCACTTATCAAATTGTGGGTGATGATGAGGCTAATATTAAGCTGGCCAAGATATCGATAGGCTCACCGATTGCGCGCGCTTTGATAGGAAAAAGTGAAGGTGATACTGCTGATGTCATGGCACCTGGTGGTGTTCGCCAATATGAAATTCTGGAAGTGCAGTATATATAATGCTTAAATTAGGACTGTTGCTCGAAAAAATCGCCATTACCCTGTGGGTGGGCGGCTTGTGGGCGATAGGTTATATAGCTGCGCCAGTGTTGTTTATGCAGTTGGGGGATAAGCAGCTTGCGGGTAATCTGGCGGGTAGCATGTTCACTGTCATTGCTTTTGTGGGCATGGCATGTGGGGCTTATTTGCTGATGTACCGCATTAATCAGTATGGTGGTGCGGCATTTAAACAGGCTTTTTTTTGGGCCGCATTTTTGATGGTGTTAATTACATTGGGTATGCAGTTTGGCATACAGCCTATTATGGAAAGCTTGAAGGAACAGGCCATGCCTAAAGCTGTCATGCAAAGCATATTTAGCGATCGCTTTGCGCATTGGCATGGTGTTTCCCGTATTGCCTACATCATAGAGAGTTTGCTTGGTTTGGTATTGTTGTTCAAGCAATCATCCAAGTAATTATTTCGGCAAAACAAGTTTTGGCTTCTCTGCTGGACGATAAACCACAAGCAGTTTACCTATGTGCTGGACATTAACTGCATCCAATGTGCTACATATAGTTTCCAGCATCGCGATGCGAGCTTCCCTGTCATCCCCTAATACACGAATTTTAATTAATTCATGACTTTTTAGGTTAATATCAATTTCACGCATGACCGATTCGGACAAGCCTGCGTCGCCTACCATGACGACAGGGTGCAGTGCATGGGCTTGTGCGCGTAAATAGCGACGTTGTAGCGCGTTAATGTTAATCATGTCTTTTTATATCCTTAAACCAAACCCGTATTTTATCTGATGAAGCCTAGTAGAACCAGCAAAGCTTGGATGCGCGAGCATATTAATGATCCTTATGTGAAAATGGCAAAGGTGCAGGGTTATCGTTCGCGTGCCGCATTTAAGCTGGCAGAGATCGATGAGCGTGATCATTTGCTGCGTACCGGTTCACTGGTTGTTGACTTGGGTGCGACTCCGGGCGGTTGGTCACAGCTGGCGATGCGCAAGGGCGCACAGGTGATCGCGATGGATATTCTGGAGATGGACAGCATACCTGGCGTTACTTTTATTCAGGGTGATTTTACCGAGCCGGCGACATTGGAGCAATTAGCCTTGGCGTTAAATAATCGGAAAGTGGACCTTGTTATTTCTGATATGGCCCCCAATATGAGTGGTGTAGCGACCGCAGATCAAGCCCGTAGCATGTATTTATGTGAATTGGCATTGGAATTTGCTTGCGCTTATTTGAAACCTAATGGGCAATTTCTGGTCAAGGTATTTCAGGGCGAAGGTTTTCAAGAGTACGTAAAGTTAATGCGAGATTCGTTTGAACAAGTATTAACGCGTAAGCCTAAAGCATCAAGAGATCGTAGTAGTGAAGTGTATTTGTTATGCAAAAATCTGCGCCCAACGGTGACGTAGGTCTGGGAAACGCGTTAAAATCGGTTATTGTCTTTGAAGTATCTAAGATTGCTCATTATGGAGCTAGTTTATGAATAATATGTTTAAAAATATCGCGATCTGGTTAGTCGTCGCATTGGTGATGATGACGGTGTTTAATCAATTTGGTTCACACCAAGTTGCACAGACGCAGATGGACTATTCGCAGTTTGTCGATGAAGTCAAACAGGGGCAAATTGCCAAAGTCGTGATTGAAAATCACGTCATCAAAGGTGTGAAGAACGATGGTAAGCGCTTTAGTACATACGCGCCGTCAGATCCTTGGATGGTCTCGGATTTGCTGAAAAATGGTGTGGCAATCGAAGCCAAGCCTGAGGAAGAGCCTTCATTCTTGACGCAAATATTCATCTCATGGTTCCCGATGTTGTTGTTGATTGGTGTATGGGTATTTTTCATGCGTCAAATGCAAGGTGGTGGCAAGGGCGGTGCATTTTCGTTTGGCAAAAGCAAGGCAAAAATGCTGGATGAATCAACCAATCAAATAACTTTTGCCGATGTCGCCGGTTGTGATGAGGCTAAAGAAGAGGTTTCGGAGCTAGTTGATTTCTTGCGTGATCCATCCAAATTTCAGAAGCTGGGTGGTCGTGTGCCGCGCGGGGTATTGATGGCGGGTAGTCCAGGTACTGGTAAAACCTTGCTGGCAAAAGCCATCGCGGGTGAAGCAAAAGTGCCGTTCTTCAGTATTTCTGGTTCTGATTTTGTGGAAATGTTTGTCGGTGTGGGTGCTGCGCGTGTCCGTGATATGTTTGATCAGGCGAAAAAACATGCGCCCTGTATTATCTTTATCGATGAAATCGATGCTGTAGGTCGTCAACGCGGTGCTGGTATGGGCGGTGGTAACGATGAGCGTGAACAAACATTGAACCAGTTATTGGTTGAAATGGATGGTTTTGAGGGTGCTTCTGGCGTTATCGTTATCGCGGCAACGAACCGTCCTGACGTGCTGGATCCAGCTTTGTTGCGCCCTGGTCGTTTTGACCGTCAGGTTTATGTGAATTTGCCTGACATACGTGGTCGTGAGCAGATTTTGTTAGTGCATATGCGCAAAATTCCAGCTGCACCAGACGTGCGTGCAGATATTCTGGCGCGTGGTACACCTGGTTTCTCTGGCGCAGATTTGGCCAATTTGGTCAACGAAGCGGCTTTGTTTGCGGCACGTAGCAATAAGCGTCTGGTTGAAATGGATGACTTTGAACGCGCCAAAGATAAAATCATGATGGGTGCGGAACGTAAGGGTATGGTGATGCCTGAGCATGAGCGTCAGAATACGGCGTATCACGAGTCAGGTCATGCTGTGGTTGCTTATTTGCTGGATAAAACAGACCCTGTACATAAAGTGACTATTATCCCGCGTGGACGTGCATTGGGTTTAACCATGCAGTTGCCTACCGAAGATCGTTACAGTATGGACAGATCACAGTTATTGCAAAATATATCGGTACTGTTCGGTGGTCGTATTGCTGAAGAAGTGTTCATGGACAACATGACGACAGGCGCATCGAATGACTTCGAGCGAGCTACAGATATGGCCCGTAAGATGGTAACGCAATGGGGTATGTCGTCAACATTGGGTCCTATGGTTTATAGTGACACTGAAGGTGGTGATTTCCTCGGTCGTTCAATGGGAACAAAAAGTGTTTCTGAAGCGACCATGCAAAAAGTTGATCTCGAAATTCGTCGTATTATCGATGAGCAGTATGCGATAGCGCGTAAGATACTTGAAGATAACCGCGATAAGGTCGAGATGATGACAAAGTCGTTGCTTGAATGGGAAACCATAGATGCTGATCAGATCAAGGATATCATGGATGGTTTGCAACCGCGGCCACCTAAGCCCTTGGCTTCTGTCCCACCGGCGCCTCCTCAGGGTGGTACACCGAGTGCGCCTGTTGCCCCAACTACAAAACCGGCAGCTGAAGTGTAATAAATAGCAGGGTTGTTATTAAGCCGAGGTTTACCTCGGCTTTTTTTATGGATGATGTGATGCAATTATGTTGTGCTGAAATTCAGTTGGACTTGAGCTCGCCCCGTATTATGGGGATAGTTAATGTAACGCCAGATTCATTCTCAGACGGTGGGCATCATCACACGGTCGATGCCGCAGTTAGTCACGCGCTTGAGCTAATTGCAGCGGGTGCGGATATTGTCGATATCGGTGGAGAATCTACGCGCCCAGGTGCTGCGCTTGTCAGTACTGATGAAGAGCTTGCTCGGGTAATACCCGTTATTTCAGCATTGCGTGGCTGTGGTGCGATCGTGTCTGTGGATACGCGCAAGTCTGAAGTGATGCGGGCGGCGATAGCTGCCGGTGCACATATGGTGAATGATGTTGAGGCTTTGCAAGCAGAGGGTGCGCTGGAAGCGGTTGTTCAGTCCAATGTGGCTGTTTGTTTGATGCACATGCCTGGCACCCCGCAAACTATGCAGGCGTTGACGCAATATGATGATGTAGTGGCAACAGTGGCTGATTTTTTACAGTCGAGGGTCTCATCGTTACTCGCTGCAGGTGTGGCGAGTGGGCGTATAGTCATAGACCCTGGATTTGGCTTCGGCAAGAATTTGGCACAAAATTTACAGTTGTTAAAACACCTGGATCATATTGTGGCGTTAAATTATCCAGTGTTAGTAGGGATGTCACGTAAGTCAATGCTGGGCCTGATGACAGGGAAGCCAGTTGAACATCGTTTGGCCGCTGGTTTGGCTGCGCATCTGTATGCAGTCAATCGAGGCGCACACATAATTAGAGTACATGACGTAGCCGCGTGTAAGGATGCACTTACGGTATGGAAAATGATAGGGGAGGTACTATGAGCAGAAAATATTTTGGGACGGATGGCATACGTGGTCGTGTAGGGGATGCACCGATTACGCCTGATTTTGTTATGCGTCTGGGTTATGCTGCCGGTAAAGTGTTAGCAAGTGATCGCAGTCACCTCAGTGCCGGAGAGAATCCAGTGGTGCTGATAGGAAAGGATACGCGTATTTCGGGCTATATGCTGGAAGCTGCGTTGCAAGCGGGCTTATGTGCAGCAGGCGTCAACGTACGTCTGGTTGGGCCAATGCCGACCCCGGCGATAGCATATTTAACCCGTGCCTTACGTTTGCAGGCTGGGGTGGTGATTTCCGCTTCTCATAATCCATATGAAGATAACGGAATTAAGTTTTTCTCAGCGACGGGACAAAAACTGGCTGATGAAACCGAGTTGGCAATAGAGGCGATGCTGGATGAACCGATGTTGACTATGGACTCCGCGCATTTGGGACGTGTAAAGCGCATAGATGATGCCGCAGCACGCTATATAGAGTTCTGCAAGAGTACATTCCCTTTTGAAAGTGATTTGCGTGGACTGCGTGTTGTGGTGGATTGCGCGCAAGGTGCAACTTATCATGTTGCTCCGCCCGTGTTCCATGAGTTAGGCGCGGAAGTCTTCCCGATAGCTAATCAACCAAATGGGATGAATATTAATCGTGAATGTGGTGCAACGCACACGGCAACCTTGGCTGCGGCGGTGAAATCGCATCGTGCAGACTTCGGCATCGCGCTGGATGGTGATGGTGACAGGTTGATGATGGCGGATAGTGACGGTGTGATCTATGATGGCGATCAGTTGATTTATGTAATTGCTAAATATCGTCAGCAAATGGGGCGGTTAAAAGGTGGCGTGGTGGGTACCTTGATGACAAATTTAGGTATGGAGCATGCGCTGGCACGGCTTAATATCCCGTTCATGCGCGCCAAGGTTGGTGATCGTTACGTGCTGGAAATGCTGGCTGAGCAGGGTTGGCAATTAGGTGGCGAAGCGTCTGGACATATTTTGTGTCTGGATAAACATACGACAGGTGACGGTATTATAGCTGCGCTACAAGTGCTGCAGGCACTGCGCGAAGCCGGCATGACGTTGGCGCAATATACAGCAGATATGGAGCAATATCCGCAAACGTTGTTGAATGTGCGCCTGACCGGAAAAGTTGATTTAACAGCGCCTGCCATTCAAGCCGCAGTGGCGTCAGCTGAGCAGGTGTTGGGTACCACTGGCAGGGTAGTATTGCGTGCTTCGGGTACTGAGCCACTGATTAGAGTGATGGTAGAGAGTCAGTGTGCGAATCAGGGGCGGCAACAGGCAGAGCTAATTGCAACCGCAGTGCGTAATGCTGTGGTATAAAAATGTCACAAAAAAGCCGCCAATCCTGGCGGTTTTTTTGAAGTAAGCATCAACCAAATTTGCCGGTAATGTAATCCTCAGTTTCTTTTTTGGTTGGGTTGGTAAAAATCACATCGGTTTTACCAAATTCCATCATCTCACCTAGATACATATACGCAGTAAAATCAGAAACCCGCGCTGCCTGTTGCATGCTGTGGGTAACTATGGTGATAGTGTAGTCGGTTTTGAGCTCGTGTATGAGTTCTTCAATGCGTGCTGTAGAGATAGGGTCTAACGCAGACGCCGGCTCATCTAGCAGCAACACATCAGGCTTGACCGCAATGCCTCGCGCGATACACAAGCGCTGTTGTTGACCGCCTGAAAGGCTGTAACCACTTTGGTTGAGTTTGTCTTTAACCTCATTCCACAAAGCAGCTTTCTTTAATGCCCACTCTACACGGTCATCTAGCTCGGATCTGCTAGGATTGTCGTAGAGCTTAATGCCGAATGCAATGTTGTCATAGATGGACATGGGGAACGGAGTGGGTTTTTGGAACACCATCCCTACGCGTGCGCGTAATTTATTTAAATCAGTATCTTTTTGTAAAATGTCTTCCCCATCCAGCAAGATTTTGCCTTCGGCACGTTGGCCTGGATACAGGTCGTACATGCGGTTCAAAGTGCGCAATAAGGTTGATTTGCCACACCCTGACGGGCCAATGAACGCAGTCACGTGATGATCAGGAATTTCTAAATTGATATTTTTTAAGGCATGATGTTTGCCATAAAAGAAATTCAAATTTTGCAAACTGATTTTTGGTTTAATGTCCATCGTTGTGCTTTCTATTGGGATTAATGGGCTGAGCGATCTTGGCGGAAGAGTACACGCGCAAGTATGCTTAATAATAAAACGGTACTGGTGATTAACAATGCACCAGACCAAGCTAGATCATGCCAGTTGTCATATGGACTCATGGCCATTTGGAATATGACGACAGGTAAGTTGGCCATAGGCCCATTCATATTGGTGCTCCAGAACTGGTTGTTTAATGCGGTAAACAGTAATGGTGCGGTTTCACCAGTGATACGAGCTATAGCAAGTAAGACGCCTGTCATCATGCCGGCTTTGGATGCACGCCAGGTGATCATGGTGACAACTTTCCATTGGGGGGCACCCAGTGCTGCAGCGGCTTCTCGCAGGGTGTTGGGGACCAAGCGCAGCATGTTCTCCGTGGTGCGGACAACGACAGGGATCACGAGCAAGGCCAGAGCAAATGTGCCGGCCCAACCCGAAAAGTGATGGGTAGTTGCTACATAAACTGCATAAACAAACAAACCAATAACAATGGAAGGTGCTGATAGCAGGATGTCATTGATAAAACGAGTGGTTGGTGCCAACCAGCCGCGCTCGCCAAACTCAGCCAGATACGTACCCGCCATAATGCCGATAGGTGTGCCTATCAATGCACCTGTCATGGACATAAGAAAGCTGCCTGCAATGGCGTTAAGTAAGCCGCCTTCACTGCCAGGTGCTGGGGTGTTCTTGGTGAATAGGCTGAGTTGCAGGCCATGTACGCCATGACTAATAAGTGTCCACAAAATCCAGCCCAATGCGGCCAGGCCAATGAACATTGCGACCCAGGCGATAAATAAATTAAAGTTGTTAGTCAGTTTGCGACGTTGATAAAGTGAAAACATGATTAGCTCTTAGCTCCTTCTTTTTTGCTCAGTTGCAGAAGCATGAGTTTGGAAATGGTGAGCACGATGAAAGTAATAATAAACAGGATTAAACCGAGTTCTATGAGTGCAGAGGTATAAAGCACGCCATCGGCTTCGGTAAATTCGTTTGCGAGGGCAGACGAAATGCTGTTGCCTGGCATCATCAGTGAGCTGCTAAGGTTGTGTGCATTACCGATGACAAAGGTGACGGCCATGGTCTCGCCTAAAGCACGGCCTAATCCCAGCATGATGCTGCCCGCGACACCGACTTTGGTATAAGGTAAGACGATGTTGCGCACCACTTCCCATTTCGTTGCACCCAGACCATATGCTGATTCCTTCAGCATGGGGGGGACGATTTCAAACATGTCACGCATGACTGAGGCGATAAATGGAATTACCATGATAGCCAGTATCAGTCCGGCAGCTAACATGCCTATCCCCATCGGGGCACCTTGAAACAGGAAACCTATCATGGGCAAGGGGCCCAGTTTGTCGATCAGCCAGGGCTGAATGTTATCGGCGAAGAATGGCGCGAAAACAAACAGACCCCACATGCCGTAAATAATGCTTGGGATACCCGCCAACAATTCTATGGCGATACCCAACGGACGCTTGAGCCAGGTGGGTGATATCTCGGTTAAAAATAACGCGATGCCAAAACTAATCGGTACGCCTAAAAGCAATGCAATAACTGAAGTGGTGATGGTGCCGAAAATAGGAACCAACGCACCGAATTGTTCGGTCACTGGATTCCATTCGTCACTGATTAGAAAATGTAAGCCAAAGGCTTTAATGGATGGCATGCTGCCAATTACGAGAGAAACAATAATGCTGAACAGCAACGCTAAGACGATAAAAGCAAACAATTTAGTCGCATTACGAAATAAAGTATCTTGTATTACGAAACGTTTGGTTCGGCGATCAGATAAGTTGTTGTTCATAGCGGTACCGTGTCTATAATGTTCGTGATGCTGCACCAGTGTGCACTAAAAATAAAGGGGAGTAAGTTTAACTCGCTCCCCTTTATTTCATTGTGGCAGAGTATGCCACAATGGTATTTTACCAGACTGCTTTGCCGTCTGTTGCTTTGATATCATTTTTCCAAGCTTTAGCGATCAATTTAACCAGGCTGTCTGGTAATGGTACGTAATCTAAATCAGTAGCCATTTTGTCGCCATTAGCGTAAGACCAATCAAAGAACTTTAACACTTCTTTAGCGTTCTCTGGTTTGTCTTGTGCTTTGTGCATCAGAATGAAAGTAGCACCAGTGATAGGCCAGCTCATTTTGCCAGCTTCGTCAGTCAGAATTTCGTAGAAACCTGGTGCATGCTCCCAGTCTGCGCCTGCTGCTGCAGCTTGGAAAGTAGTGTCATCAGGTGCAATAAAATTGCCCATTTTGTTTTGCATCATGGTGTAGGTCATTTTGTTCTGCTTGGCATAAGCATACTCTACATAACCAATAGAACCCTTGATACGCTGTACAAATGACGCAACACCTTCATTACCTTTACCACCTACACCTGCTGGCCATGCAACCGCTGTGTCATTACCTACTTTAGCTTTCCAGTCAGCACTTACTTTAGACAAGTAGTTGGTGAAGATGAAAGTAGTACCAGAACCATCTGAACGGTGAACAACTGTAATCGGAGTAGAAGGCAGTTTTGCTGTTTTGTTCAGTGCAACAATAGCAGGATCATTCCAGGTTAGAATTTTACCCAGGTAGATGTCAGCCAAAACTTGGCCGTTAAGGTGGATTTGACCTGGGGCAAGTCCTTCAACGTTGATTACAGGCACTACGCCGCCAATAACAGCTGGGAATTGCATTAAACCGTCTTTTGCCAAGACTTCAGGTTTGAGCGGCATGTCAGATGCGCCAAAATCAACTGTCTTTGCTTTAATTTGCTTGATACCACCACCAGAGCCGATAGATTGATAATTCAAACCTACGCCAGTTTTAACTTTATAAGCTTCAGCCCATTTTGAATAAATAGGGTATGGGAATGTTGCACCCGCACCGGTGATTTCAGCCGCTTGTGTGGTTGCAGCAAATGCCCAGCCTGCGCTTAATAATAATGCGCTAGCAAGAGTGCGATTGGTTGAATTACTTAATTTCATATAGTGCTCCATAAAGATGATTGATGAAGTTAGTAGCAGAGGTAAGCATCGTTTGCTGACATTTGCTGTTACTGACGAGCATATTAATCGGCGAATGTTACAAGATTATGACGAAACAAAGAATGTGTCTAATCAATTCTTAGCGATGACTAAGGATTGACCAAAGAGGGGTGTTATGTGTACTATCTAGGGTTTTCGGGGTAGGGGTATTAAGGATGCGGCAAAAACTAGTTGCTGGTAATTGGAAGATGCATGGCAACTTGGTGGATAACCAGGTGTTGTTGTCGTCTTTGCGCGCGCAATTGGTCGGGCTGCGTAACGTATCCTGCGCCGTATTTCCCCCTGCACCTTATCTTGCACAGGTTCAGCAAATTTTGGCTGGATCCCAGATTGCATGGGGCGCACAAAATGTGAGTGAGCACGACAAGGGCGCTTACACGGGTGAGATTGCCCCTGCTATGTTGCTGGATTTCGGGTGTAGCTATGTATTATTAGGGCACTCTGAGCGTCGCGCGATGTACGGAGAAACAGACACAATTGTTGCCGCGAAATTTGTGGCTGCGTTAGCGGCTGGGTTAACCCCAGTGCTGTGTGTTGGTGAAACCTTGGATGAGCGTGAAGCCAATCAGGCTGAAGTTGTTATTTCCCGCCAATTAGATGCGGTTTTGGCGGTAGCAGGTGTGGCAGGATTGGCAAAATCGGTGGTTGCTTATGAGCCGGTTTGGGCTATTGGTACTGGTAAAACAGCGAGCCCGGAGCAGGCGCAGGCGATACATGCATTTATTCGGCAGAAGATTGCTGGATTGGATGCTTTAGTCGCACAAGACCTGACTATACTATACGGTGGTAGTGTAAAGGCATCAAACGCTGCCGAATTGTTCAGTCAGGCAGATATTGATGGTGGTTTAATTGGTGGTGCGTCGCTCGTAGCGGACGAGTTTGTGGCGATATGTAAAGCTGCGCAATCCTGACTCTTGGTTTAATATTGGCGCGTTATTAAGGATTCGTTTTGGAAACTATAATTTGGGTTTTGCATTTATTGTCGGCGGCTTCAGTCATCGTTTTGGTACTGTTGCAGCAGGGTAAGGGTGCTGATATGGGCGCGTCATTCGGTGGCGGTGCGTCAGGTAGTTTGTTTGGGTCGTCAGGATCTGCTAACTTTCTGAGCCGTACAACTGCAGTGTTGGCAGCCTCGTTTTTTGTGACCAGTTTGGTGTTGACCTATTTTTCAGGGCATCATGTAAAGTCTGTAGGCGTAATGCAATCGCAACAAAAATTGCAAGTAGTTCCACCTGTGGCGCCAGCAAGTGCAATAACACCTGCCGCGCCTGCGGGTTCAGTAGTTCCAGGCAATAGCCAGTCAAAAGCTGGTGAAATTCCTAAATAAGGATGTGCCATGGGGCGGATTATCAATCCGTCCTGTCAAATAGGCCGACGTGGTGAAATTGGTAGACACGCTATCTTGAGGGGGTAGTGGCGTAAAGCTGTGCGAGTTCGAGTCTCGCCGTCGGCACCACATGTATTTATACGCAAGCGCGACGCCGTTGCTTGCTGTTAGATTGATCGCTTGAAAAAGTTTGTGTATTTCTAAACAATCTTTTTAAGCTTGACGCAGTGCTTTTATGGCAATTAAACTGATGGGCTGTGTCTGTATAGTGGCTAGGAGTTTCCATGCTTGAAAATTATTTCCCTGTATTGCTATTCGTGTTGGTTGGATTGGCAGTTGGTATTGGCCCAATGATATTGGGTTGGTTGCTCGCGCCTAATCATCCTGACAGTGAAAAACTTTCGCCATATGAGTGCGGTTTTGAAGCGTTTGAAGACGCGCGTATGAAATTTGACGTGCGCTACTACCTAGTCGCAATCCTGTTCATTCTATTCGATTTGGAAATCGCATTTTTGTTCCCTTGGGCGATAGTGCTTGAAGAAATAGGGATGTTTGGTTACTTGGCGATGGTGTTGTTCTTGGCGATTTTAGTTGTTGGCTTCGTATATGAGTGGATGAAAGGGGCGCTGGAATGGGAATAGAAGGCGTTTTAGAGCAGGGTTTTGTTACAACCACAGCTGATAAACTGATTAACTGGACTCGTACTGGTTCACTCTGGCCGATGACTTTCGGCCTGGCTTGTTGCGCAGTAGAGATGATGCAGGCTGGCGCATCACGTTATGATCTGGATAGATTCGGTATTGTGTTTAGACCTAGCCCGCGTCAATCAGATGTGATGATAGTCGCAGGTACGCTGTGCAACAAAATGGCGCCTGCGCTACGTAAGGTTTATGACCAGATGGCCGAGCCTCGCTGGGTGATTTCTATGGGCTCATGCGCGAATGGCGGGGGCTATTATCACTATTCATATTCTGTTGTGCGCGGCTGTGACCGCATCGTGCCAGTTGATATTTACGTCCCAGGTTGCCCACCTACGGCTGAAGCATTGCTGTATGGCATTATTCAGTTGCAAAACAAGATCAAGCGCACTAATACCATTGCGCGCTAAGATTTAAGAGCGAGTTGTTATGAACCCATCTTTAGAAAGTTTATCGGTCACCGTGTTGACTGCCTTGGGAACCAAAATGGTTCGCCAGGTGGTCGCGTTGGATGAGTTAACGATAGAAGTGCGTGCGCAGGATTTGCGAGATGTCATGATGGTCTTGCGTGATAATCCCGGCTTGCGTTTTGAACAATTGATTGATCTGTGCGGTATGGATTATTCCGATTACCAAGAAGGTCAGTGGCAAGGTGAGCGCTTTGCCGTGGTTTACCATTTGCTATCTATCACTAAAAACCGTCGTATACGTGTACGCGCTTTCGCGACAGATGATGATTTCCCTATTTTAAATAGCATGATCCCTGTATGGCCGGCGGCAAACTGGTTTGAGCGTGAGGCTTTTGATTTGTTCGGCATCGTGTTTGAAGGGCATCCTGATTTGCGTCGTTTGCTGACTGATTATGGCTTTGTAGGCCATCCTTTCCGCAAAGATTTTCCTGTTTCAGGTAATGTGGAAATGCGTTATGACCCTGAGCAGCAACGTGTTATTTATCAACCTGTTAGTATTGATGCGCGTGAAATTACACCGCGTATTGTACGCGTGGCGAATTATGGAGAAAGTGCGTAATGGCTGATATACGTAATTACACCATGAACTTTGGTCCACAACACCCTGCTGCCCACGGCGTATTGCGTCTGGTGCTGGAGTTGGATGGTGAGGTCATTGAGCGGGCAGATCCGCATATTGGTTTGCTGCACCGTGCAACCGAGAAGTTGGCTGAGAGCAAAACCTTTATTCAATCCCTGCCTTATATGGACAGGCTGGATTACGTCTCCATGATGAGCAACGAGCATGCTTACGTCATGGCGATTGAGAAGTTGATGGGTATTGCCGTGCCTGAGCGCGCGCAATATATACGCGTGATGTTCGATGAAGTAACGCGGATTCTGAATCACCTGCTGTGGTTGGGTGCGCATGCGATTGATATTGGTGCGATGACGGTGTTCTTGTATGCATTCCGCGAACGTGAAGATTTGATGGATTGCTACGAGGCAGTGTCGGGTGCGCGTATGCATGCGGCATATTATCGTCCTGGTGGCGTATATCGTGATTTACCAGACACCATGCCGCAGTACAAAGCATCAAAGATTCATAATGAAACTGCGATTAAGCGCATGAATGAGAATCGCCAAGGTTCTTTACTGGATTTTCTGGAAGATTTTACTCGTCGTTTTGATGGTTATGTGGATGAGTATGAAACGCTGCTTACGGATAACCGTATCTGGAAACAACGTACCGTGGGTATCGGTGTAGTGAGTCCTGAGCGAGCGATGGCATTAGGGTTCTCGGGTCCGATGTTGCGTGGTTCGGGTATCGCGTGGGATTTGCGTAAAAAGCAACCCTATGAAGTTTATGATAGATTGAATTTTGATATTCCTGTCGGTGTGAATGGCGATTGTTATGATCGTTATTTGGTGCGTATGGAAGAAATGCGTCAATCCAACAGTATCATCAAGCAATGCATCAGTTGGTTGAAGCAGAACCCAGGTCCTGTGATTACGGATAACCACAAAGTTGCTTCGCCATCTCGTACTGATATGAAGCAAAACATGGAAGAATTAATTCACCACTTCAAGCTGTTTACTGAGGGTATGCATGTGCCTGAAGGTGAGGCTTATGCGGCGGTAGAGCATCCTAAGGGCGAGTTTGGTATTTATATGGTATCCGATGGTGCTAATAAGCCTTATCGCTTAAAAATTCGTGCTCCAGGTTATCCACATCTGGCAGCATTAGATGAAATGGTGCGTGGTCATATGATTGCTGACGTAGTTGCTATCATTGGTACGCAAGATATAGTGTTTGGGGAGATAGACCGATAATGTTGAGCCCAGCATCCCTAGCCCAAATCGATCGTGAGATTGCTAAATATCCAGCTGATCAGCGCCAGTCGGCGGTGATGTCAGCCTTGCGTATTGCGCAAGTTGAAAAAGGTTGGTTGGCGACAGAAACGATGGATTATATTGCAAACTATTTAGGTATGCCTGCTATTGCGGTGGCCGAGGTTGCAACTTTCTACAATATGTATGACACCGTGCCCGTTGGTAAATATAAAGTTACTTTATGCACCAACATTTCTTGCATGCTGATGGGTGCGCCTGAGCTGGTGCAACACGTTAAGCAGCGTCTGGATTGTGATTTTGGTGAAACTACGGCAGACGGAAAATTTACCTTGAAAGAGGGTGAATGCATGGGCGCATGCGGAGATGCGCCTGTGTGTCTGATTAATAATCATCGTATGGAAGGTTTTCTCACGCCTGAGAAAATCGACGCTATTCTTAAAGAGTTGAACTGATATGGTTATTAAGGGCGGAGAAGTCATATTTAACACAGTCCATCTTCCTGAGTCATGGAAGTTGGAAACCTATGTTGCCAATGGCGGTTACAGTGCTTTGCGTAAAGTGCTGACTGAGCCTATGTCAGCAGAAACCATCATTGCTGAAGTGAAAAAATCTGCATTGCGCGGACGTGGCGGCGCGGGTTTCCCTACAGGATTGAAGTGGAGTTTTATGCCACGTCATTATCAGGGCGATAAGTACCTGGTATGTAATTCCGACGAAGGGGAGCCGGGCACGTTCAAAGATCGTGACATCATGCTGCTTAATCCGCACTCGTTAATTGAGGGTATGGCGATAGCTGCATATACCATGGGTGTGAAGCGGGCTTATAACTACATCCATGGCGAAATCTGGGAAACCTACGAGCGTATGGAAACCGCTTTAGAAGAAGCGCGTGCGGCAGGTTTCCTTGGCAATAACATTATGGGCACAGATTTTAGTTTTGATCTGTTCAACCATCACGGATATGGCGCTTATATTTGCGGCGAAGAAACCGCATTGCTGGAATCTATAGAAGGCAAAAAAGGCCAGCCACGCTTTAAGCCGCCTTTCCCTGCAAGTTTCGGTTTGTATGGCAAGCCTACGACGATTAATAACACCGAGACATTCGCGAGTATTCCTTACATTATCCGTGAGGGTGGACAGAAATTTCTGGAATTGGGCAAGCCGAACAACGGCGGCACCAAAATATTCTCGGTTTCAGGTCATGTAAATAAACCAGGAAATTATGAAGTGCCGATGGGTTTGCCTTTTGCCGAGCTGCTTGAAATGGCTGGTGGCATACGTACAGGGCATACTTTCAAGGCATGTATTCCCGGTGGCTCATCTACGCCGGTATTGCCCGCTGAAATCATGATGCAGTGCACCATGGATTACGATTCTATCGCTAAGGCCGGATCGGCATTAGGTGCAGGCTCAGTCATTATCATGGATGAAACCGTGTGCATGGTTGAGGCCTTAGAACGTTTGTCGTATTTCTACTTTGAAGAGTCCTGCGGACAATGCACGCCATGCCGAGAAGGCACTGGCTGGTTGTACCGCGTTATTCACCGTATTGAACATGGGCAGGGTCGTCCGGAAGATTTGGATCTGCTGGCTGACGTGGCGCATAACATCGGTGGTCGGACTATCTGCGCGCTTGGCGATGCGGCAGCAATGCCAGTACAAGCGATGCTCAAACATTATCGCCATGAATTCGAGTATCACATCGAACATGGCAAGTGCATGGTTTAGGTGAACATATGCTAGAAATTGAAATTGACGGTACTAAAGTAACCGTACCTGCTGGCGGCACGATTATGGACGCAGCAGCAACAATTGGTGTGTATATCCCCCATTTCTGCTATCACAAGAAATTGTCGATAGCCGCTAACTGCCGTATGTGTCTGGTACAAGTGGAAAAGGCAGCCAAGCCTTTGCCAGCCTGCGCGACACCATTAACCGAAGGGATGAAGGTATTCACCAAATCGGATTATGCAGTTAAGGCGCAAAAGGGGGTGATGGAGTTTTTATTAATCAACCATCCTTTAGATTGTCCAATTTGCGATCAAGGTGGTGAATGCAGCTTGCAAGATTTGGCTGTGGGTTATGGTGGTAGTTCATCACGTTATCAAGAAGAAAAACGTGTGGTCAAAGAGAAAGACTTAGGCCCGTTAGTTTCGACCGATATGACACGTTGCATACATTGCACACGCTGTGTGCGTTTTGGCACGGAAATCGCGGGCATTATGGAAATGGGTCAAGTTGGGCGCGGTGAGCATTCTGAGATTATGCCGTTCATTAACAAAACCATAGATTCCGAACTGTCTGGCAATATTATCGACTTATGCCCAGTGGGCGCTTTAACCAGCAAACCGTTCCGCTACACAGCACGCAGCTGGGAATTGTCACGGCGTAAATCGGTTAGCCCGCACGATGGTTTAGGCAGTAATCTGGCGGTACAAGTTAAGAACAATCGTGTGATGCGTGTGTTGCCGTTAGAAAACGAAGAGATCAATGAATGCTGGTTGTCTGATAAAGATCGCTTTGCCTATGAAGGTTTAAATTCCCCGCAGCGTTTGACCCAGCCTATGGTTAAACAGGATGGGAAGTGGATAGAAGTCGACTGGCAAGCTGCGCTGCAGTACGTTGCAAACGGTTTAAAACAAATTCGTGAACTGCATGGTGCCGATAGTATTGGTGCATTGGCAACTCCGCATCAAACGCTGGAAGAGCTGTATTTATTGCAGAAATTAGTGCGTGGTTTAGGTTCGGGTAACGTGGATGCGCGTTTACGTCAGGCTGATTTTAGCGCTGATGCTCGTGTGACTGGCGCGTCCTGGTTAGGCATGCCGGTGGCAGAGCTGGACGTACTGGACCGAGTATTGCTAATCGGTAGCAATTTGCGTCAGGATCATCCGCTGATGGCCCATCGCTTGCGCAATGCTGTGCGGCATGGTGCGCAGTTTAGCCTGGTGAATCCAGTAGATGATGATTTATTGATGAAGGTTGCGCATAAAGCTATTGTTGCGCCACAGGCGATGGTGCATGCGCTGGCACAAATTCTGGTGGCATTGGCTGCGCAAACAGGTAAAGCAATACCTGTTGGGCTAGCGCCTCAGTTAGCTGGCGTGGTTGCTGATGCTAATAGCGTTGCGATTGCAACCAGTTTGACCAGTGGGGACCGCAAAGCTGTATTCCTGGGCAATCTGGCGCAACATCATCAAAACTATGCCGATTTACACGCCTTGGCACAGTGCATCGCAGAAATGGCTGAAGCTACTTTAGGCTTCTTGGGCGAAGCGGCAAATAGTGTGGGTGCTTATGTTGCTGGTGCTGCACCAGTGGGGACCAAGACTGGTCTAAATGCTGATGCGATGTTGGCGAATCCTCGCAAAGCCTATTTGTTGCTGGGCGTAGAGCCTGAACTGGATTGTAACAATCCGGCACAAGCGATCAAGGCGATGCAAAGTGCCGATATGGTCGTTGCAATGAGTGCATATAAACACAATGCATTGGATTATGCTGATGTGCTGTTGCCAATTGCGCCATTTACAGAGACAGCGGGTAGCTTTGTCAACGTAGAAGGCAAGCTCCAGTCTTTCAATGGCGCGGTAAAACCTCTGGGTGAAGTTCGTCCAGCCTGGAAAGTATTGCGTGTGCTTGGCACGATGTTGGGTCTGAATGGATTTGATTTGGATAGTGTAGAAGCTGTGCGCGCAGCCTTGTTACCCCAAGGTCGCTTGCCGCAAACCGCATTAAATAACAATCTATCTGCACTTAATATCGGTGACGTCAGTGTGGCAGAAGGCATATACCGTGTTGGTGCAGTTCCTATGTATCAAGCCGATGCGATAGTGCGCCGCGCGGAATCGTTGCAAAAAACGCAAGATAGCGAGTTTGTCGGTGTCGGCATGAATGCAGCTTTGATGCAGAAGCTGAATGTCGTCTCAGGCGGCTTGGTTGTAGTCGAACAAGCTGGTGTGCGTTTGACCATGCGTAGCGAGCTCGATAATGCGGTAGCCGATGACTGCGTGCGTTTGGTCGCAAGTCATCCATTGACGGCTGGTTTGGGTGCAATGTTGGGTGAAATCAAGTTGGAGCGCGCATAACATGGCCTTTTTAGAAAACTTATTTGGCGCTGCTTGGCCATTGGTGTGGAATCTGGCCAAAATCATTGCCATTGTTGGTCCAATGATGTTGGCTGTGGCATATTTGACCTATGCCGAACGTAAAGTCATTGGCTACATGCAAGTACGTATAGGTCCAAATCGCGTTGGTTTTAAAGGTTTATTGCAACCAATAGCCGATGGTATCAAGTTGTTGATGAAAGAAATTATTATCCCTAGTGGGGCTAATAAATTGTTATTCGTGCTTGCTCCGGTTATTACCATTGCACCTGCACTGGCGGCATGGGCGGTCATTCCGTTTAGCCCGGAATTGGTGCTGGCTAACGTTGATGCTGGATTGCTGTACATCTTGGCAATGACTTCGATCGGTGTGTATGGCGTGATTATTGCGGGCTGGGCATCTAACTCTAAATATGCATTTTTAGGTAGTTTGCGTTCGGCGGCTCAAATCGTGTCCTATGAAATTGCAATGGGATTTGCTTTAGTGGGCGTGCTAATGGCAGCGCAGAGCCTGAATTTGGTTGAGATTGTTAAGGGTCAAACCGGTGGGGTGTTTAACTGGTATTGGTTGCCATTATTCCCCATGTTTATCGTTTATTTGATCGCGGGTGTGGCTGAAACCAACCGTGCACCATTTGACGTAGCGGAGGGCGAGTCTGAAATTGTTGCCGGTTTCCACGTAGAGTATTCAGGTATGGCGTTTGCTGTATTTTTCCTGGCTGAATATGCCAATATGATCTTGATCGCGGCACTCACCTCGCTCATGTTCCTTGGTGGATGGCAGCCTTTATTTGATATTGCACCGTTTAACTGGATACCGGGTTTCGTGTGGTTGATGTTCAAAATAGGTTTTGTTCTATTCTTGTTCTTGTGGTTCCGTGCTACCTTCCCGCGTTATCGCTATGACCAAATTATGCGTTTGGGTTGGAAAGTATTTATCCCCATTACCCTGGTTTGGTTGCTGTTTGTCGGCGCGATGATGCAAACCCCTTACGGATACTTATTCCACTAAGCGTGGAATAATGGAGTGATTTGATGAAAGCGATAAAACATTTTTTTACCAGCTTGTTGCTGTTGGAATTGCTACAAGGTATGCGCCTGACCGGGCGGCATTTCTTTGCGCGCAAAATCACCGTGCAATTCCCTGAAGAAAAAACACCGCAGTCTGTGCGTTTCCGAGGTTTGCATGCATTGCGCCGTTACCCTAACGGTGAGGAGCGTTGCATTGCCTGTAAATTATGTGAAGCAGTCTGTCCAGCGATGGCGATTACCATAGAGTCAGAACAGCGTGATGATGGTACGCGTCGCACGACAAAATATGACATTGACCTGACCAAGTGTATTTTCTGCGGTTTTTGTGAGGAATCCTGTCCTGTGGACTCCATAGTAGAAACACATATTCTGGAGTATCACGGTGAAAAACGCGGTGATTTGAATTACAACAAAGAGATGTTGTTGGCCGTAGGCGACAAGCATGAAACCGAAATTGCCGCAGCGCGCGCCGCTGATGCTAAGTATCGATAAGGTATATAGAAATGAATTTTGAAACTATTGTATTTTATGGCTTTGCGGCAATTTTATTGTTTGCAGGATTTCGTGTCATCACTACACGTAACCCGGTGCATGCAGCACTGTTTCTGGTGTTAGCCTTTTTCACTGCGGCAGGTTTGTGGCTGATGCTGGAAGCGGAGTTTCTGGCAATTACTCTGGTGCTGGTCTATGTCGGTGCAGTTATGGTGTTGTTCCTGTTTGTGGTGATGATGCTGGATATTAATCTGGATAGATTACGTGAAGGTTTCTGGGATTATCTGCCATTGGCTGGTTTTGTAGCGACTATGCTGGTTATTGAGATGGCGGTGGTGTTGGGTAGTCGTAGCTTTGGCCTGGATATCGTGCCTGCACCTGCGTTACATGCAGCCGATTACAGCAACACCAAGGAATTGGGCCGTTTGCTTTATACCGACTATGTATATCCATTTGAATTGGCTGCGGTGGTGTTGTTGGTGGCAATTGTTGCTGCGATTGCGTTGACTATGCGTAAGCGTAAAACCAGCAAGTATCAGGACCCTGCTCAGCAGGTCAGAATCAAGCGTGCAGATCGCGTGCGTCTCGTAAGCATGGCTGCTGAACAGCCATCTTCTACTAAGTCTTAAGGGGAGCAGCTATGGTGTCGTTATCGCATTACTTGGTGTTGGCTGGCATATTATTCGCCATTAGCGTACTGGGCATATTTCTTAATCGTAAAAACGTCATTATTTTATTGATGTCGATCGAGTTGATGCTATTGGCCGTTAATATGAATTTCATCGCGTTTTCCCACTATATGGGGGATACCGCAGGGCAAATATTTGTGTTCTTTATTTTGACCGTGGCAGCAGCAGAGTCGGCAATAGGTTTGGCGATACTGGTGGTGCTGTTCCGTAACCTGCGTACCATACACGTGGACGATTTGGATCAACTTAAAGGCTAATGATGCGCTACGCATCTGACAGGAATCAACCATGACGGAAATTCAAAAACTTTATCTATTAGTCCCGCTTGCTCCATTATTGGGTGCTGTGATTGCGGGATTGTTTGGCTGGGCTATCGGCCGTACCTTATCGCATATCGTGACGATCGCGGGCGTGGCGGTGTCGTGTTGGGCCTCTTGGATGGTATTTCAAGATGTACAGGCAGGACATGTCTTCAATGGTACGGTTTATACTTGGATTACCACAGGAGATATACGCTTAGAAGTTGGTTTCCTAATTGATAGTCTGACTGCAATGATGATGTTGGTGGTGACGTTCGTCTCGCTGATGGTGCATATCTATACTATTGGTTACATGCAGGAAGATCCAGGCTACCAGCGTTTCTTTAGCTACATTTCATTGTTCACTTTCTCCATGTTGATGTTGGTGATGTCGAATAATTTCCTGCAGCTGTTCTTCGGTTGGGAAGCGGTAGGTTTGGTTTCTTATTTACTGATCGGTTTCTGGTTTACACGCCCAACAGCAACTTATGCCAACCTCAAAGCATTCCTGGTTAACCGTGTCGGTGACTTTGGCTTCTTGCTGGGTATCGGCATGGTGTTGGCGTACTTTGGCACGCTGGATTATGCATCAGTATTCGCGCAGTTACCTGCAATGGCAGCAACGCAGGTCAGCATTATTCCTGGTATGGACTGGTCATTGATTACTGTTATCTGCATCCTGTTATTTATAGGTGCCATGGGTAAATCTGCACAATTTCCATTGCATGTCTGGTTGCCTGATTCCATGGAAGGCCCTACGCCTATATCCGCGCTGATACATGCGGCAACCATGGTGACAGCGGGTATCTTTATGGTGGCACGGATGTCCCCTATGTTTGAAATGTCAGATGCGGCACTATCCTTTGTGATTGTTATTGGTGCGATAACTGCTTTATTCATGGGCTTTTTGGGTATTATTCAAAACGACATTAAACGGGTGGTCGCTTACTCTACCTTGTCACAGCTGGGCTATATGACTGTTGCGTTAGGTGCGTCGGCTTACTCAGTTGCTGTGTTCCATTTAATGACACACGCGTTTTTCAAAGCGTTATTGTTCCTGGCAGCAGGATCGGTCATTATGGGTATGCACCATGATCAAGACATCCGCAACATGGGGGGCTTACGTAAGTACATGCCAATTACCTGGATTACTTCGTTGATAGGTTCGCTCGCATTGATCGGTACGCCATTTTTCTCTGGCTTCTATTCCAAAGACAGTATCATTGAGGCGACTCATGCTGCGATGGAACATGGTCTGCCAGGCGCTGGTTTTGCCTATTTCGCAGTAGTGGCAGGTGTTTTTGTCACAGCTTTCTATTCTTTCCGGATGTACTTCCTGGTGTTCCACGGTAAAGAACGTTTTGACACCCATGGTCATGACGCTCATCACCACGGTCACGATGATCATGGTCATCACGGTGGCGTGCCGCATGAATCTCCGCTGGTTGTGACTATTCCACTGATATTGCTGGCCATCCCATCTTTATTAATAGGCTATTTCACTATTGATCCTATGTTGTTTGGTAACTATTTCCATGGTGCAATTTTCATTAATAACGAACTGCACCCCGCGATGGAAGAGTTGAAGACAGAATTCCACGGCGCGGGCGCAATGGCGTTGCATAGCTTAACTAGCTTGCCATTGTGGTTGGCGATATCTGGTGTAGCACTGTCATGGTTTTTCTATATGAAGCGGCCAGATATTCCAGCAGCGATCAAACAGCGTTTTATTATTATCTACAATATATTAGATAATAAATATGGTTTTGACACCTTCAACGCTTGGTTCTTTGCAGGTGGTGCGCGTGCGTTAGGTGGATTTTTCTGGCGCGTGGTGGACGTGAAAATAATTGATGGCTTTTTCGTGAACGGAACTGCTCATTTAGTCGGTTGGTTTTCAACCATCACCCGCAAATGGCAATCCGGTTATATTTATCATTATGCATTTGCCATGATTATCGGAGTATTTGCTCTGGTAACCTGGTTTGTGCGCGTGGCTTGACCATATTTAAAGCAATACAATTAGAATAGGGATTTTATGTTAGCTGGATACCCACTTTTAAGTTTGGCCGTTTGGGTGCCGATTATTGCTGGTGCATTAGTATTAGCAACAGGGTCGGATCGTAATGCGAACTTGGCGCGTTGGATAGCATTGATAGGCGCTATCGTGTCATTTGCTGTCACTATACCGCTCTATACTGGTTTCGATACCATGACGGCCAATATGCAATTCGAAGAATTGTTGCCTTGGATACCTACCTACAACATCAATTATCATCTGGGGATAGATGGCATTTCTATGCCATTTGTATTGCTCACCAGTTTCACCACTATATTAGTTGTGATAGCAGGTTGGCAGGTTATCCAGACCAAAGTATCACAGTACATGGCGGCTTTTTTAATTATGTCTGGCGCGATCATTGGTGTGTTCGTTGCCTTGGATGCAATTTTATTCTACGTGTTCTTTGAGGCGATGTTGATACCATTATTCCTGGTGATTGGTATCTGGGGTGGTCCACGCCGTGTGTACGCAGCAGTTAAGTTTTTCCTGTATACCCTGCTAGGTTCCTTGTTAATGCTGGTTGCCTTTTTGTACTTGTATTTCCAGTCAGGCGGCAGTTTTGAGATTCTGGATTACCATCGTTTACCCATTGCGATGTCGGCACAAATTTTGTTGTTCATGGCTTTTTTCCTGTCCTTTGCAGTAAAAGTGCCAATGTGGCCAGTGCACACCTGGTTGCCAGATGCACACGTCGAAGCGCCTACTGGTGGTTCGGTGATACTGGCGGCGATTACGCTTAAGGTCGGTGCTTATGGTTTCCTGCGCTTCAACCTGCCTATCGCGCCAGATGCAAGCCATTACATGACAGGGTTTATAGTCACTATCTCATTGATAGCAGTGGTTTACATCGGTCTGGTTGCGCTGGTGCAAAGTGACATGAAAAAGCTGATTGCTTATTCATCCATTTCACATATGGGTTTTGTGACTTTGGGGTTCTTCATGTTTAACGCAATCGGAACTGAGGGTGCGTTAATTCAGATGATTTCACATGGTTTTATTTCTGCCGCGATGTTCTTGAGTGTTGGCGTCATGTATGACCGCTTACATTCTCGCCAAATTTCCGATTATGGTGGTGTGGCAAATAAGATGCCGATATTCGCTGCATTTTTGATGTTGTTCTCGATGGCTAACTCAGGTTTGCCAGGTACCAGTGGCTTTATTGGTGAGTTTATGGTGATCATGAGCGCGATCAAGGTTAATTTCTGGTATGCCTTCTTGGCGGCTACGACTTTGATCTTTGGTGCAGCTTATACATTATGGATGTACAAGCGCGTAATATTTGGCGCTGTTACTAACCCACATGTAAATGAGATGAAAGATGTGAGCGCGAGAGAGTTTAGCTTCCTTGCAATCTTGGCTGTACTGGTGTTGTCTATGGGCTTATATCCTAAGCCATACACCGAAGTCATGCATACCTCAGTGAATAATCTGCTTGCGCATGTTGCAATCAGTAAATTGCCTTAAAGCATAAGAAGGAATACGGATGAATCTCGCTTTTACGGATGTGTTGCCATTGTTGCCAGAAATTTTCATGCTGGCAGCGGTGTCGTTAATTCTACTTATCGATTTGTTTTTGAGTGATGAACAGCGTTTTATTACATACATACTCAGTCTGATCGCTTTATTAGGCTGTGGCTGGTTAACACTGACCACAGCAACAGGTATTCCAACGTATGCCATGCACGGCATGTTCATTGATGATTTGTTATCGGATACGTTGAAACTGATGCTGTATTTTGTCGTGGCGGTTGTGCTGGTCTATTCTCGTTCATACATCCAGGCGCGCGGCATGTTCCAGGGGGAGTTTTTTGTATTGGTGCTGTTTGCTACCTTGGGCATGATGGTGATGATTTCTGCGAGCAGCATGCTTACGCTGTACATGGGTTTGGAATTAATGAGTTTGTCACTCTATGCGCTGGTTGCATTGCAGCGTGATTCTGCAGTATCAAGTGAAGCAGCGATGAAGTATTTTGTACTGGGTGCATTGGCTTCGGGGATGCTGCTCTATGGTATGTCGATGATATATGGCGCAACAGGCAGCCTGGATATCGCACGGATAGCGACAGTGCTGCAGGCGGACGTGGCGAATAACACAGTGCTGGTATTCGGTTTGGTGTTCATCGTCGCGGGCCTGGCATTTAAGCTTGGTGTCGCCCCATTTCACATGTGGTTGCCTGACGTTTATCATGGCGCACCGACTGCTGTGACCTTGTTTATCGCTACGGCAACTAAATTGGCTGCTTTCGCATTTGTGTTGCGAATTTTGGCTCAGGGTCTGCAATCCATGTCGCCTGACTGGCAGCAAATGATGATGATTATGGCTGTGCTGTCTATGGCAATCGGTAACATAACCGCAATTGCACAAACCAATTTGAAGCGGATGTTAGCTTATTCAACCATTTCGCATATGGGCTTCCTGCTGTTAGGTTTGCTTGCTGCAGACATCAATGGTTATAGCGCTGCGATGTTCTATATCGTTACTTACACGTTGACTGGTTTGGGTGCGTTTGGCATGATCATGCTGTTGTCGCGCAAAGGTTTCGAAGCCGATAATCTGGACGACTTGAAAGGTCTGAATCAGCGTCATCCCTGGTATGCGTTTATGATGCTGATTATCATGTTCTCATTGGCTGGCGTGCCACCTACAGTTGGCTTCTATGCGAAATTGTCTGTGTTACAGGCAGTTGTTAATGCAGGGTATACCTGGTTGGCAGTGGTTGCGGTGATATTCTCATTGATAGGCGCATTCTATTATTTGCGTGTTGTACGTTTAATGTACTTTGATAAGCCTACTGACACTCATGTGGTCAAAGCTGAAGGTGACATGGCCTGGTTGATGAGTGCGAATGGTTTGGGTATATTAGCGTTAGGTATACTGCCGCAGCCGCTCATGGCGCTGTGCGTGTATGCTATTCAGCAATCGCTATGAATACCAGCGTCTTGGCCTTATTGGTAGTGGCTTTGGTGGCTGCTAATGTCCCGTTCTTTTCTAATCGGGTGATGTTATTAATCCCAGTAAAATCAGAACACAAGTCGTTGGCTTGGCATGCGTTGGAAATGCTCGTGTGGTATTTCATTGTGGGATTATTAGGACGCCTGTTGGAACAAAAGACGGGTCTTGCACATCACCAAAACTGGGAATTTTATGCGGTGACGGCAAGTATGTTTATCGTGCTTGCGTTCCCCGGTTTCGTTTATCGCTATTTATGGCGGCGTTAAGGTTTTTTTAGCCAAACATTCAAAGTAAATGGCAGGATTAAAAACTGTTTGGTGTCGTTGTGCTTGCCATATCATTTCTGCTAAACAATCCATCATCTCATGTTGTGCGCGCATTTCATCTTGAAATAGCGCACATAACTTTTGGTAGTAATCACGTACACCAACGGGTTGGTCAATAGATAATTGCTCGCTTATCGCCAGATGCATGGAAAGATGTAAAAACGGGTTGGTTTCGCCCAGCTCAGGGGGGAAATCCTGTTCACCATAGCGCTCAGGTTGATTCAGTAGTGCGTGGTATTCAGGATGTGCCAGCATAATATCAATGGCAATCAGCTCAGCCCCCACTAAGGGCTGTTTCTCTTGGTATTTGCGCCAGGTGTCGAAGTAAAACTGGCGTGCGTCTTGTCTGCTAGGATTAAACATTGTAGTCAAAAAGTCCAAAAACGGTTGCATATTCTAACAACTGATTGCTGTCATTAAGCCAGCAAATTTCACCGCTGTCATAAAACCCGATAAAAGGTAAATCGGGATAGCATAATTTTACTGCGAGCAAATCCTTATCTATGCCACCGTAGAAGCCAGGGCCACGTCCAGATGAACTGGCGATGATTGCAAACTTCGGATCATGTCCCAAAATCTGTGCTGTTCTGTCGACGGCGACGCGCATGCTGTGTTCCGCTGCGAGTGGTTGGCGGATAGCCCAGAACATTTGGCTGCCTACATCCAGGCGCGATGCCAGAGTGACTGATCTGTCGTCAGTATTCGTGGCAATGACAGGGATAAGCCGATACCGACCATCCATCAATGCCGAATCAGGCTCGCCGTAAACTTCTGCCGCCATGATGAGGTGAAGTGGTATGCGTGGTAATTCCCGAATCTCTAGGGGTAACTCTCTGGCAAGTAAATTGAGAGCGGATTGGCGGCCTAAAGTTAGAACATCATAGCCATTGGCTTCGGTAACCATTACAGGGGCTGTTAAAGCGCGGATACCATGTGATATACCTATAGCGCCAGTTGTGTTGGGTAAATATAATTCACAGTGCCCTGCAGGGTTGATTTTGCCATTATTCCAGACTTTGTATAAGCCATGTCCTGTGGCATCACCTGCTACGCCCCCAAAGCGCAGCCCTGGCGATTTAATCCAGTTGTGGTTAATGGCGTTAGGTGCGGTCAGCGCAAGCAGTAAGTCGTCTGCTTCAGGTGAGTGTGCCGTATTTAAGCCCAGATTGCCACTAAAGACCATGGCTGCGGCGGCAGGGGCGTCGAGCACCCAGTCCTGTTCAGTGAATATGCCGGCTGCACTACAGCCGCTAATTTGCATGCATTGACTCTGGCGTGACGCAGCGAGCAGGGCAGGCTGTGGATCGCGTGCAAATGCATCGCTTAAAAACAGTAATACACTATTGGCGTGAGTAACGGATAGTTTATCCATCGCCATTGCAACCGCCTGTGCGGCAATAGTTGGGTCAGCGGTTTTCCCGGTTGCGATGCCGGTGGCTATCATAGGGTTTTATCTTTGTATTTGCAGAGGTCGGCAATGATGCAGTGGGTGCAGTCCGGTTTGCGCGCTTTGCAAGTGTAGCGTCCATGCAATATTAACCAGTGATGTGCATTGACCATATAATCTTTGGGTATGGCTTTCATTAATTTTTGTTCAACAATTAACACGGTGTTGCCAGGTGCAAGCCCTATGCGATTAGATACCCGGAATATATGGGTGTCGACTGCCATAACGGCTTCGCCGAATGCGGTGTTGAGGATGACATTCGCAGTTTTACGACCAACACCAGGCAACGCCTCCAAGTCGGTGCGGTTGTCGGGTACGATACTGTTATGTCGTTCAACCAGAATCTGGCAAGTGGCGATTAAATGTTTGGCTTTACTTTTGTATAAGCCAATGCGCTGAATGTATTCAGCTAGATGCTGTTCGCCAAGTGCGAATATAGCCTCAGGGGTGTTTGCGACTTTGAATAAAATACGTGTAGCAATGTTGACGCTTTTATCAGTTGCCTGAGCTGAAAGTAGAACCGCAACCAGTAATTCAAATGTACTGTTATATTCGAGTTCAGTGGTTGGATTAGGATTAGCGGCCGCGAAACGGGTAAAAATCTCGCGGCGTTGTGGACTGGTCAGTTTAGAAATGACGGAACCAACCAATATCTGGCGATGCTGGACGTGGGTTTTGTTTAGCTTCTTCTTCAAGCTTATGCAGGAGGTGATGATGATCTTCTTCCAGTTTATGCATAGCTTCGTCAGACATTTTACCAAATAGCGTGCCAGTAATGAAGCCACCTAAGTCAATTAATGTGGTAGCCCATAAGCCCTGGTGTAAATGGAAGTCAGTGTGGGAATGTTGGCCGTATGGGTAGTTTTTGAATTCATAACCTTTAACAGCGCTTAAATCTGGGTCATTCATAACAAAGTTTTTCGCCCAGTCATACCACCATTTATAATACTTTTCTTGCATGGTGGTGTTTAGGTTGTGACGATCGTAAAAACCGAATACGCTTACACGGTTAGTGTTGCCGCTGAAAGGGAAATGACCTGACATACCTAACGTCCTTCATGATAGTAAAAAATCACATTTTAACCTGTTTTTTTGTATTTGGTATATGGAAGTGAGTGAGTTGAATGTTGACTGGAAATAATGACGTAATATCGACGGTGACTTTGGGTGGTGGGTGTTTCTGGTGCTTGGAGGCCGTGTTTGAAAAAATGCATGGCGTTGTACGCGTCGAATCAGGCTACATGGGGGGTGCACGGCCTAATCCTGCGTATGAGGATGTGTGTACCGGCACGACAGGGCACGCTGAGGTGGTGCAGATTAGCTACGATACACAGCAGACCAGTCTGGTGGATATATTGCATGTGTTTTTTACCATTCATGATGCGACTACGTTAAATCGTCAAGGTAATGATGTCGGTACGCAGTATCGCTCGGTTATTTTTTACCATGATGAGACGCAAAAACAGACGGCTACTGCAGTATTGGCACAATTGCAGGCGCAACTGGATCGTCCTGTGGTAACTGAATTAAGTCCAGCTACTGATTTTTATCGTGCTGAAGAAATGCATCAGCATTATTTTACGTTACATCCACAGCAAGGTTATTGTCAGTACGTTGTAGCGCCCAAAGTGGCTAAATTTCAACAGCACTTTCCGCAATGGGTGCAAGTGCGTGGCTAATTTACCGTATTGGCGGCTGTCAGGGTTTTACTTCTTTTATTTTGCTTTTGTCGGTGCAATGTCACCGTATTGGGGCTTGTACCTGCAGTCGCTGTCGTTTAATGCCTGGCAGATAGGCGTGCTGATGTCGTTGTTGCAGGTGACTCGCATATTTTCCCCCAATATTTGGGGTTGGCTGGCGGATAAAACTGGGCGCCGTGCAGCAATGGTGCGGTTAACGGCCTGGGTAAGTGTGTTGTGTTTTGCCGGTGTGTTTTTTGATAGTCATTTCGCATGGTTATTCGTGGTGATGGCGGCCATGAGTTTTTTCTGGAGTGCGTCTTTGCCTTTGGTAGAGGCAACCACGATGTCGCACTTAGGGTCGCATACGCATCGCTATGGCCAGATACGTTTGTGGGGATCTGTTGGCTTTGTGATAGCGGTATTGGGACTGGGTTATTGGCTGAATGCCCGACCAGTGAGTGATTTGCCTTGGGCTGTACTAGCGCTGATGGTCGGGATAGGCTGGCTGGCAAGTTATATACCCGATGCAAAAATTAATACACAAGTGCGTGCGCATGTGAATATTTGGCATGTGGTACGACGACCCGAGGTAATGAGCTTGTTATTGGGTTGCTTCTTAATGGCGGTAGCGCACGGCCCCTATTATGCTTTTTATTCCATTGATTTGGTTGCTCATGGCTACAGTAAAAGCGCAGTAGGCTGGTTATGGGCACTTGGCGTGATAGCCGAAATAGCCGTGTTCCTGTGGTTGCCACGTTGGTTGCCGAACGTGTCCATGGCGCGGATATTGCTGGCGACATTGCTGATTGCTGTGGTTCGCTTCGTTATCATAGCCTGGGGCATAGATTATTTAGGCTGGATAATCTTTGCACAGATTCTGCATGCAGCAACCTTTGGTGCTTATCATTTATCGGCGGTGGCTTTGATACATCGTTACTTCCATGGTCGTAATCAAGCGCGAGGCCAGGGCCTGTACAACAGTGTGACTTATGGTGCAGGAGGAACCTTGGGTGGTTTATATGCAGGTGCGGTTTGGGATAGTTGGGGAGCAGTCTGGGTATTCAGTATTGCGGCCGCGTGTGCAGCTGTGGGCGCGATTTTAGTGGCAAGTCAGTTGAATAAGCTAGAGGCGAAAACGCACTGATTTATCAATTTGCTTGAGTCTGTGTATAATTTCCTGTTCGATTATTAAGATTGGTTAGAGTCATGAGCGGGCAAACGCTATACGATAAGCTTTGGCAGGCGCATTTGGTCCATACAGAAGCCGATGGGTCTGCGTTAATCTACATAGACAGACATTTGGTTCACGAAGTTACCAGCCCGCAGGCATTTGAGGGCTTGCGACTGGCTGGCCGCAAACCTTGGCGCGCAGGTGCGGCGATCGCTGTGCCCGATCATAATGTACCGACGACTCATAGAGCAGCGGGCATAGCCGACCCTATCTCGCGCTTGCAAGTGGAAACGCTGGATCAGAATTGTGCTGAATTTGGCATACAAGAATTCAAAATGAATGATGTGCGTCAGGGCATAGTGCATGTTATCGGGCCTGAGCAAGGCCTGACTTTGCCCGGCATGACCGTGGTGTGCGGAGATTCGCATACCAGTACACATGGCGCGTTTGGCGCATTGGCATTTGGTATTGGTACGTCCGAGGTCGAGCACGTCCTGGCGACACAGTGCCTGGTGAGCAAGAAATCTAAATCCATGCGTGTGCTGGTCGAAGGTGAGCTAGGCGCTGGCGTGACTGCCAAAGATGTGGCTTTGGCGATTATCGGCACTATCGGTACTGCAGGCGGCACAGGTTATGCGATCGAATTTGCGGGTTCGGCGATACGTGGTTTGAGCATGGAAGGGCGCATGACGCTATGCAATATGGCGATAGAGGCCGGTGCGCGTGCAGGTATGGTTGCGGTGGATGCCAAGACCATAGATTACGTGCGCGGCCGCCCGGCTGCACCTACGGGTGCAATGTGGGACCAGGCCGTGGCCTGGTGGCAAACTTTAGTATCTGACCTAGATGCGGTGTTTGACCATGAGGTCGTGCTTAATGCTGCTGATATACAACCGCAAGTGACCTGGGGCACCTCACCGGAAATGGTGGTTGCAGTGACAGGGCGTGTGCCAGATCCTGCTGACGCGACTGATGCAGTCAAGCGCAATGACTGGGAACGGGCGTTAACTTATATGGGGCTGACTGCAAATACACCGATGTCAGAGATTGCGATTGATAAAGTATTTATCGGTTCGTGTACTAATTCACGTATAGAAGACTTGCGCGCTGCTGCGGCTGTGATTAAGGGACGTAAGAAAGCGGCGAATGTTAAATTGGCCATGGTTGTGCCCGGTTCAGGCCTGGTCAAACAGCAGGCTGAGCAAGAAGGTCTGGATAAGCTGTTTATAGCAGCTGGTTTTGAGTGGCGTGATCCTGGCTGCTCTATGTGTCTGGCGATGAATGCTGACCGGTTGGAGCCGGGCGAACGTTGCGCTGCAACCTCTAATCGTAATTTTGAAGGTCGTCAGGGGCAAGGTGGTCGTACCCATTTGGTAAGTCCGGCGATGGCTGCAGCTGCGGCATTGGCTGGCCATTTTGTTGATGTGCGTGAGTTTTGAAAGGTGCTGCTAAGTGAAGCCATTTGTTGAGTTAGATGGGCTGGTTGTTCCGCTCGATAGGGCTAATGTGGACACCGATGCCATTATCCCCAAGCAGTTTTTGAAATCAATTAAACGTAGTGGTTTCGGACCCAATTTGTTTGATGAATGGCGTTATCTGGATCATGGTGAGCCTGGTCAAGATAATACCCATCGTCCATTGAATCCCGATTTTGTATTGAATAAAGCGCAGTATCAAGGTGCGGAAGTGTTATTGGCGCGGGAGAATTTTGGTTGTGGTTCCAGCCGTGAGCATGCGCCTTGGGCGCTAGAGGATTATGGCATACGGGCCATCATTGCCCCGAGTTTTGCTGATATTTTTTACAACAACTGTTTCAAAAATGGCTTGTTGCCCATCGTCTTGGCGGCAGAAGTGGTCGACCAGCTGTTTGCTGAAACCGCAGCAACTGTTGGTTATCGTTTGCATGTTGATCTGAATCAGCAAACCGTTACTACCCCATCGGGTGACGTATTTGGTTTCGAGGTTGATGCGCACCGTAAATATTGCCTGCTAAACGGTTTTGATGACATCGGGCTGACTTTGCAACACGTGGCTGAAATTCGCACGTATGAGGCGCAGCGCAAACTAACCGCGCCATGGTTGTTTGTTTGAAGGTTATTTACTTGAATATTGAAAGCATAAAATGAAAATTGCTGTTTTACCGGGTGATGGAATAGGTCCTGAAGTAACTGCACAGGCGGTTAAGGTGTTACAAGCTTTGAATAGCGAAGGCTTGAAAATCGAGATGGAGCATGCGGCTATCGGTGGTGCCGGTTATGATGCTGCGGGCGATCCTTTGCCTGAAGCAACTTTGGTGTTGTCACGTGCGGCTGATGCGGTGTTGCTGGGTGCAGTCGGCGGTTATCAATACGACAGTTTGCCGCGTCCTATGCGCCCTGAACAAGGTTTGCTGCGTATCCGTAAAGAGCTGAATTTGTTTGCGAATTTGCGTCCTGTTAATGTTTATCCCGAACTCGCTGATGCGTCTACTTTGAAGGCGGAAGTAGTATCAGGACTGGATATCATGATTGTGCGTGAATTAACTGGTGACTTGTATTTCGGTCAGCCGCGCGGCATCCATATCAATGAACATGGCGAGCGCGAAGGCTATAACACCATGCGTTATGCTGAGTCTGAAGTGCGTCGTGTCGCGCATATTGGCTTTCAGATTGCGATGAAGCGTAACAAAAAATTATGCTCGGTGGAAAAAGCCAACGTACTGGAAACCAGTGAATTGTGGCGTGAAGTTGTCATCGAAACCGCTAAAGAATATCCAGAGGTCGCGCTATCGCACATGTATGTTGATAACGCCGCGATGCAATTAGTGCGTAACCCTAAGCAATTTGACGTTATCGTCACCGGCAATATCTTTGGTGATATTTTGTCTGATGAGGCGTCAATGTTGACGGGTTCGATCGGTATGCTGGGCTCTGCATCGCTAGACCAGAATCGCAAAGGCATGTACGAGCCTATCCATGGCTCTGCGCCTGATATCGCAGGGCAGGATATCGCCAATCCATTGGCAACCATTTTATCGGCGGCGATGATGATGCGTTACACCTTCGGGCGTGACGATGTTGCAGATCGTATCGAAAATGCAGTGAAAAAAGTGATTAGCAGCGGTCTGCGTACAGTGGATATTTATACCGCGGGCACGACCAAAGTCGGTTGTGCAGCGATGGGCGATGCTGTTGTTGCAGCGCTTTAATTAAGGATAGAAGTATGATGCGAGTGGGTTTGGTCGGTTGGCGCGGCATGGTGGGTTCAGTGCTGATGCAGCGTATGCGCGAAGAGCGCGATTTTGATGTGATAGACCCCGTGTTTTTCACCACCTCACAGGTGGGTGGCAAGGGTCCTGAGATCGGGCGTGATATTCCGGCATTGAAAGATGCGCGTAATATCGATGAGCTTAAGGCCATGGATGCGATTATCTCCACTCAGGGCGGTGATTATACGACCGAGATATTTGGGCAATTGCGTGCTGCGGGCTGGAAGGGCTACTGGATAGATGCGGCTTCTACCTTGCGTATGGAAAGCGACAGCGTGATTATCCTCGACCCAGTGAATCAGCATGTGATCAAGGATGCTCTGGCTAAAGGCGGCAAAGATTTTATTGGCGGTAATTGCACGGTGTCATTGATGTTGATGGCATTGGGTGGCTTGTTCCGTGAAAATATGGTCGACTGGATTAGTGCTATGACTTATCAGGCAGCTTCAGGTGCGGGCGCGCAGAACATGCGTGAACTGCTGAATCAAATGGGCGAAACACATCGTACCGTGTCCAGTTTGTTGGATGATCCTGCCTCGGCAATATTGGATATAGATAGAGAAGTCGCTGGTGTGTTGCGCGACGATGCTTTCCCTAAATCTAACTTTGGTGTGCCGTTAGCTGGCAGTCTGATCCCTTGGATCGACAAGGATTTAGGCAATGGTCAAAGTAAAGAAGAGTGGAAAGCTCGCGCTGAGACCAACAAGATTTTAGGCTTAAATGGCGATCAAATTAACATTGATGGCTTGTGTGTACGCATCGGTGCTATGCGTTGCCACAGTCAAGCATTGACGGTCAAACTCAAGCAAGACGTACCTATGGATGAAATCGAATCTATTATCGCTGGCCATAATGCGTGGGTAAAAGTCGTGCCTAACCAAAAGGAAATTAGTATGACTGATTTAACCCCCGCTGCAGTAACGGGCACGCTGACAGTGCCTGTTGGACGCATGCGTAAAATGTATATGGGTGGTGAATACCTGTCTGCGTTCACCGTTGGTGACCAGTTATTGTGGGGTGCGGCTGAACCATTACGTCGCATGTTGCGCATGTTGGTAGAGGCGAAATGAGCGCCGCAGTAGTGAATATTGCCGTTTTAGGTGTAACGACCTTAGTTGGTGAAGCTGTGCTGGCGCATTTGGCTGCAGCAGAGATTAATTTGGGCCAGCTTTATCTGTTGTCTTCAGGTGAGGCTGTCGGTAGCGAGATTCGGTTTAAATATCAGGATAAAATCGTAACAGATGTTGATACGTTCGATTTTTCACAAGCGCAGATGGCTATACTCGCAGCGGATGCTGATTTGGCTGCGCGAATTGCACCTATTGCTGTGGCAGCGGGGTGTGTAGTGATTGATACTAGCCCACAATTTCGTCAAGATGATGCTGTGCCGCTTGTAGTGGTTGGTGTGAATGAAGCAGCTCTCAAGGGGTTTGGTAAAGATCCTATCATAGCCAGTCCATGTGCAGTTAGCATGCACTTGGCTTTGAGTTTGAAGTCTATAGCCAGTGAGTTTGGTTTGGTGAGCGTTACTGTTTCGACTTATCAGGCTGTTTCCGGATCAGGTCAGGCTGGAGTGGATGAACTGGCTGAGCAAACCAAAGCAATTTTTAGCCTCAATGAAACTGAGAATAATGTATATGCTAAGCGCATTTCCTTTAACATTTTGCCGCAAGTTGGTGATTTGATGGATAATGGTTATAGTATTGAAGAAATGAAGTTGGTTAATGAAACACGAAAAGTTTTAGCGCTTCCAGAGTTGGTTGTTAATCCTACGGCTGTTCGTGTGCCTGTTTTTTATGGGCATGGTCAATCGGTGCAGATAACAACAATAAAGCCAGTCAGTGTGGGTTTGTCGACCGCTTTGTGGCAGCAGCAGGCTGGTATTCTTGTCGCTGATAGTGACGACGGTGTTGGGCCTACGCCAGTAGACGTGGTTGGATGTGATGATGTATTTGTAGGGCGGATTCGCGGTGCAATGGGAGCTCAATCTGGTCTGAATTACTGGTTGGTTGCCGACAATATCCACTCGGGTGTGGCGTTAAATAGCGTACGAATTGTTAATGTGTTAAAAGATTTGATGTGATGTAATTTAATTTAAAACAATGGATATGTTGAAGCATATCGAAATAAAGGGGTCGAGATAATGCATAAAAAGAAGATGGTGAGTTGTTTGTCAGCTGCTATGTTGCTACTTGCGCAAGCACCCGCATATAGCGCAGGTTTAGGTAAGCTTTCAATCAACTCAGCGCTGGGTCAGCCTTTGAATGCCGAGATTGAAGTGTTGGCAACCGACCCAACTGAATTAGCGACCCTGCAAGCGCGGATGGCAAGTCCTGAAGCGTACCGCAATGCCAACGTTGATATGACGGGTGTGTTATCTAGTTTGAAATTCGTATTGGAGAAAAGGCCTGGTGGTCGTTCAGTACTGAAAGTGAGTTCGAATAAACCGATTAACGATCCATTTGTGGACATGCTAATCGAGTTAAATTGGGGTGGTGGCCAGATGGTGCGTGAATACACCCTGCTGCTAGACCCACCCGGCATGGGATCAGCCAACACCAATAACAATATCACTGTGACGCCAGCGACTACGTCAACACCAACTTCAGCTACCAGTTCAATTGCGCCGGTAGCGGAAAAGTCTTCTGTTAATAATGTGTCGAATGAGCGTGCGGCTACTAAAGTGGCGCCAGAAAAAGCGCTTGTGCCGAAAACTGTTGTCAAGCCTAAAACGGTCCCTCCTGTCGCCAGCAAGCTTGTCGAAGTCGCACCTGCAAAAACAGAGTCTGCAGCACCATCCAATGATTTGGCTGTGATGCCCGCAACTATTACTGCTAAACGTGGCTCTACGTTAAGTTCCTTGGCAAAAGAAGTTAAGCCTGAAGGCGTGAAACTGGAACAGATGTTGGTCGGTTTGTATCGTCAAAATCCATCCGCATTTGACGGCAATATGAATCAGATGAAAGCTGGAAAGATTCTGAAAGTGCCAAGCAAAGAGGAAGTTGCGGCTATCAGCCAGGCTGATGCGGTGCGCGAAATCAAGCTGCAAGCTAATGACTGGCATAGTTATCGTCAAAAGCTGGCGGGTGAGGTAGCTGCTGCGCCTGCAGCGGAAACTAAGTCCACACCGAATGTCGGAAAAATTACGCCTAAAGTTGAGGATAAGGCTGCCCCAGCTAAATCAGGTCAGGATGTACTTAAACTATCTAAGGGTGAGGCACCTGCAACGAATACTCAGGCAGCAAACGCGGCGAAACCAGCCAAGCCTACTACAGCTGAGTTAAAGCAGGCGGCGCAGGATGAAGCTGTTGCGAAACAAAAAGCATTGAAGGAAGCGAATGATCGTGCTGCAGCGCTAGAAAAAAATATCAAAGATATGCAGCGCTTGGTAGAGCTGAAAAATCAGAGCATGGCAAATATGCAAAAAGAAGCCGCCAAGCCAGCCGCTATTCCAGTACCGCCTGCAGTCAAGCCAGAAGCAAAACCAGAGGTCAAGCCAGAGGCTGCACCTGCTGTGGTTAAAAAGCCTGTAGTAAAACCAGTTGTTCCAGCTCCTGTTCCAGTTGCTGAGCAGGCATGGTATGAAGATATCAATCCACTCTATGCCGCAGGTGGTGCAGTAGGTGCGCTGTTATTGGCATTGCTGGGATTTATGGCGAAGAGCCGAAGTCGTCGTGCCAACTTGTCCAAGTTTGAAAATAGCATCATGACAAATGTGGCAGCCAAGCCAAATACGGTTTACGGTACGCAAGGCGGAGCAGTAGTTAACACCAACAATACGTCATTTTTGACTGATTTTAGCCAGTCAGGTCTGGGCAGCCTTGATACACATGATGTGGATCCTATCGCAGAAGCTGAAGTGTATATGGCTTATGGTCGTGATGCGCAAGCAGAAGAAATACTTAAAGAAGCGATGGTTAAAGATCCAGCACGTCATGAAATCAAGCTGAAATTGCTGGAGATCTATGCCGGTCGTAAAAACCTTCCGGCTTTTGAGTCCATTGCAACTGAATTGTATTCAGCATTGGCGGGTGAAAACACACCAGTTTGGGAAAAAGCGGCAGAGTTGGGTCGCAGCCTGGATCCAAATAATCCGTTATATGGTGGCTCGGCATCGGCAGCGCCTGCTGCAGAGAAAATGGTTGAGCCCGTGGTTGCCGCAGCAGCGGTCTCAGCTATGCTTGCTGAGGAACCTGCAGAAATTCATACCGCTCCAGTTGATGAGGGTGTGATGGATTTGTCAGGCGCACTGGATTTTGATGGTGAATCATTTGATGCGAATGATACGGTGAGTGATAAAGCCGTTGCTGCAGACAGCATATCCACAGAGGGTATGCTGGATATGAGCGAATTTGAATTGCCGGCGACTTTTGAGCCAGTTGCATTGGAAACCTCCGGTGTGATGGATTTTGATGTGCCTGCCGTTGATGCGCATCATGAAGTTGCTGCTGAGGCTGAGCAACCTGCAGAAGTTGGGGCGAATGCTGCAGAAGTATCAGTTCATGACGAAAATATGCTCAACTTCGATTTCAGTGTAGATGAGCCTGCTCATCAAGAGACGGTAGCTGAAGCGACTCCTGTCGCCACCACAGAAGATATTGCGCTGGACTTTTCTGGCATAAGTTTCGATTTTGATGAACCTGAAGTGGTTGAGGCTGCTGCATCGTCTGATAAGTCTGCAGTAGCTGAAACCATTGATGCGACTGAAGCAGTTGCCGAACATCCTGCTGAAATATCTGCAGCACCAGAGCTTAGTGAAGCCGAACAAGAAGTAAAAACCAAGCTGGACTTGGCGCAAGTTTACTTGGAAATGGGCGACACCGAGAATGCGCGTGAAATTTTGCAGGAAGTGATGCAAGAAGGTAACGCGCAACAGCAAGAGCAGGCGCATGCATTTTTACAACAAGCGGGTTGATGCAAGTTAGAGTTAAATTACATTATCCCTGCCATCCAGCCACAGCAGTTTTGCTGTGGCTGTTTTTTGTGGTGTGGATGATGGATAAGCCACCTACGGTGCTGTTGGCCATGAGTGGGCTAATGTTGCTAGGATTTAATGGGCAAGTGCTCAAGCTGTTTTTGCGGTATGTGCGCAGAAGTCGGTGGTTGTTGTTGGTGCTGCTGTTAGTTCACGCCTATAGCTTGCCGGGTGTCCCTTTATTGCCGCATTTGGCACTTTACAGTCCCAGTGTTATCGGGATGCAAAGCGGGTTGTTGCAAATGTGGCGGTTGGTGTTAGTGTTAGCGCTACTAGCGATATTAATGGCAAGGCTCACTCGGGAGTCCATGCTGCTGGGTCTATACAGCATCATGCGCTATGTGTGTTTTTGGGGGTGCTCGGCGCAGCAGGTCGCGACGCGTATAGGATTGACTTTAACCTATGCCGACGCTTTAATGAATGAGCCGGTACCATTGCAGCAACGTTTGCAGCAGTTGCGCCAACCGCTCATCGTGCCTTCATCGGATGTGACACTGACGCAGCGCCCGTTTGACTGGTTGGATTATGCTTGTTTATTTGCGGTAATGGCTTTATTTTGGTGGATGCCTTAAATGCGGATTGCTTTAGGTGTGGAATACAATGGTGCACAGTTCTGTGGCTGGCAGCATCAACCACAGGGATGTGGTGTACAAGATTCCCTGGAGTTCGCGTTGGCACAAATTGCCGGTCAACCTGTTGCAGTGGTGGCCGCTGGACGTACCGATACGGGCGTGCACGCGACATTGCAAGTGGTGCATTTTGACGTTGATGTGACGCGTCCGCTAAGCGCATGGGTCCGGGGTGTGAATTCGTTTTTACCTGCCGGTGTCGCGGTGCTGTGGGCACAACCAGTCAGTGAGCAGTTTCATGCGCGTTTTAGTGCGCTGACACGAAGCTATCGTTATGTCTTGTTGAATCATCCCATCAGGCCTGCGTTACAGTCAGGGCAGGTTGGTTGGTATCATATGCCGCTGGATGTCGCGTTGATGCAGCAAGCTGCGCAATATTTAATTGGTGAGCATGATTTCAGTGCTTTTCGTGCAGCTGAATGTCAGGCCAACACACCCGTGCGACTCATGAGTGAGCTGCGTGTGAGTCGGCAAGGGCATCAAATTATATTCAACCTTACCGCGAATGCATTTTTACATCATATGGTGCGCAATATCGTCGGTGCGCTGGTTTGTGTCGGGCAGGGTAAACAGTCGCCAGCCTGGATGCAATATTTGCTACAGCAGCGTGATCGTACCCAGTCTGCCCCTACTTTTGCAGCTGCGGGTTTGCATTTGTGTCACGTGACCTATGATGCTCAATGGAATTTGCCCTCCAGTCGTTCACCTTGCGAGTAAAATATTATGCGAACACGGATTAAAATTTGTGGTTTTACCAGCGTTGATGCTGCAGTTTATGCGGCTGAGCAAGGTGCAGATGCAATAGGTCTGGTGTTTTATCCGCGCAGTCCGCGTCATGTTGAGATAGCGCAAGCGCAGTTGATTGCCAGAGCAGTGCCAGCTTTTGTCAGCAGCGTCGCACTGTTTGTCGATGCGGATGTGGCAACTGTGAAGGAAGTCATTGCGCAGGTAAAGCCTGGTCTGCTGCAATTCCATGGTAACGAATCCCCCGCGTACTGTCGCCAGTTCAATTTGCCCTATATTAAAGCCGTACGCGTAAAGCAGGGGTTAGATTTGGTACAATACGCTTTGCAATTTCATGATGCGCAGGGCATATTGCTCGATGCCTGTGTTGCTGGCGAAGCGGGTGGGACTGGTCACAGGTTTGACTGGAATTTAATCCCCGCAGACTTGCCGCTGCCATTGATATTGTCAGGCGGGCTGGATGCGAGCAACGTCAGTGCAGCGATACAGCAAACGCAGCCTTGGGCAGTGGATGTGTCCAGTGGCGTAGAAGCGAGCAAAGGCATCAAAGATGCGACTAAAGTCGCTCAATTTATACACGAGGTAAACAATGCGTATCGGTGAACTCCCTGATGAACGTGGGCATTTTGGCCCTTATGGTGGTATTTTTGTTGCGGAAACATTAATTGCAGCGCTAGATGAGTTGCGTCAGGAATATGATGTGGCGCGTAAAGATCCTGCTTTCATGGCGGAATTTCGTCATGAACTCAAACATTATGTAGGGCGCCCTAGCCCGATTTATCACGCCAAGCGTTGGTCGGAACACCTGGGTGGCGCGCAGATTTATCTGAAGCGTGAAGACTTGAACCATACTGGCGCGCACAAAATCAATAACACCATTGGTCAGGCCTTGTTGGCACGGCGTATGGGTAAAAAACGGGTGATCGCCGAAACCGGTGCAGGGCAGCATGGCGTTGCATCAGCAACGGTTGCTGCGCGCTACGGCATGGAGTGCGTGGTATACATGGGGGCTGACGACGTTGTGCGTCAATCTCCTAATGTGTACCGGATGAAACTGCTGGGCGCAACGGTGGTGCCAGTGTCGTCGGGTTCCAAAACCTTGAAAGATGCGCTCAACGAAGCGATGCGTGACTGGGTCACCAATGTTGCTTCTACGTTCTACATTTTAGGAACGGCAGCAGGTCCGCACCCTTACCCTATGCTGGTGCGTGATTTCCAGTCGGTGATTGGTGATGAATGTTTAACACAAATGCCGGAAATGGTCGGTCGTCAACCTGATGCGATCATCGCCTGTGTCGGTGGCGGCAGCAACGCGATAGGTATATTTCATCCTTACCTGGATGAAAAGAACGTGCGCTTGATTGGCGTAGAGGCAGGTGGTGATGGGGTATCGACTGGTCGTCACGCCGCGCCATTATCTGCTGGTACGCCTGGTGTGTTGCATGGTTTCCGCAGTTATTTAATGCAGGATGATAATGGCCAGATTATCGAAACCCATTCTGTGTCAGCAGGTCTGGATTACCCTGGGGTGGGTCCTGAGCATGCCTGGCTGAAAGACAGCGGACGTGCCGAATATGTGGCGATTAATGATGATGAAGCGATGGCAGCATTTCATAATTTATGCCGTTTTGAAGGGATTATTCCTGCACTGGAATCCAGTCATGCACTCGCTCATGCGGCTAAAATCGCCCCGACTATGGGTAAAGATCAGGTATTGTTAGTCAACTTGTCTGGACGTGGTGATAAAGACATTAATACCGTAGCGAAACTAGCGGGCATTACGCTGTAAGCCTGCATAAGAGAAAGCAACTATGAGCCGTATTCAACAAACATTCGCGCAACTCAAAGCTCAGAACAAGGCTGCGCTGATTCCATTTATTACTGCAGGTGATCCTGACCCACTACTGACGGTCGCTATATTGCACGGTTTGGTTGAGGCAGGTGCCGATATTATCGAACTGGGTGTGCCGTTTTCTGATCCTATGGCAGATGGTCCGACCATACAGCGTGCATCCGAGCGAGCCCTGAAGCACCACGTGGGATTACGTGATGTGTTAGCGATGGTAGCCGAATTCCGTACCACCAACACCGCCACACCCATCGTATTGATGGGTTACGCGAATCCGATAGAGCACATGGGTTATGCGGCTTTTGCGCAAGCAGCTCATCTGGCGGGTGTGGATGGCGTGTTAACCGTGGATATACCGCCCGAGGAAAGTGTCGCTGAAATATTTACTGCGGCTGGAGTGGATACCATATTCCTGTTGTCACCGACGACACCGGATACGCGTATTAACCTCGTTGCCAGCAAAGCCAGTGGTTTCGTTTATTATGTATCGCTTAAAGGAGTAACCGGTTCGGCTAACCTTGATCTGGTCGAGGTTGCACAGCATATTCCAGTAATCCGTGAGCGCTGTGGTTTGCCTGTGGGCGTGGGTTTTGGCATACGTGACGCAGCAACTGCGGCGAAAATTGCGCAGTTTGCAGATGCTGTTGTGATTGGCAGCCGTATTGTGGAAGAAATAGAAAATTCACCACGCGAACAGGTGGTGGGTAATTTAATTAAATTTGTAGCTGAAGTGCGTGCCGCAATGAATGCAGTGGTAAAAGGATAAATTATGAGCTGGTTTCAAAAAATATTACGTCCAAAAATCAATCGTCGAATGGCTGACGATGCCAAAAAAATCATGCCTGAAGGTTTGTGGAGCAAATGTCCATCTTGCGAAACGGTGTTGTATCGGGCTGATTTAGAACGGAATGCAGAAGTCTGTCCAAAGTGTGGCTACCATCATCGTATTAATGCTCGCGCTCGGCTGGATATGTTGCTGGATACGGAAGGTCGTGTTGAAATTGCGGCGGGTGTGGTGCCTGTCGATACACTGAAATTTAAAGACAGTAAAAAATACAGCGACCGTATTCTGGAAGCGCAACGGGCAACCAGTGAAAAAGACGCGTTAATCGTGATGAAGGGTAGTGTTTGCAATGTGCCATTAGTAGTTGCTGCGTTTGAATTCAAATTCATGGGCGGTTCTATGGGTGCGGTAGTAGGCGAGCGTTTTGTGCGTGGTGTTGAGGCTTGCATACAGGATAAAGTGCCATTCGTTTGCTACGCTGCCAGCGGTGGCGCACGTATGCAGGAAGGCTTGTTTTCATTGATGCAGATGGCGAAAACCAGCGCGGCGCTGACTAAGCTGGCGGAGGCGAAATTGCCATTTATTTCGGTGTTGACCGATCCGACTATGGGTGGTGTGTCAGCGAGTTTTGCCATGCTGGGCGATGTGATTATCGCCGAACCTAAGGCTTTAATTGGTTTTGCCGGCCCGCGCGTGATTGAACAAACAGTGCGTGAGACTTTGCCAGAAGGCTTTCAGCGTGCTGAGTTCTTGCAAGAACATGGTGCCGTGGATTTGATTATCGACCGTCGCGAAATGCGTGATCGTTTGTCTAGCTTGTTGTCCATGATGCAACGCATGCCCGCGGCGGCTTAATGGATTTAGCCGGCTGGCTGAATCATTTAGAAAACCTACACCCGCAGACCATCGATATGGGGCTGGCGCGGGTGGGGGCAGTACACAAGGTGTTATTGCCCCAGTTGCATGCACCCATCATCACCGTGGCGGGCACTAACGGCAAAGGTTCAACCTGCGCTTACCTCGAAGCTATGCTCAGCGCAGCAGGTTATCGAGTAGGTTTATATACCTCGCCTCATCTTTTGCGTTTTAACGAGCGCATACGCTTAAATCAATCAGATGCCGACGATGCAGCAATTTGCGCTGCATTCAGCGCCATAGAAGCGGCACGCGGTGATATTTCATTAAGCTATTTTGAATTTGCTACGCTGGCTGCTGTATGGCTGTTTGAACAAGCTGCTGTTGATGTGATGATATTGGAAGTCGGCCTGGGCGGTCGCCTGGATGCGGTTAACGTATTTGATGCGCAAGTGGCTGTGGTTACCAATATCGATATCGATCATGTTGATTATTTGGGTGACAATCGCGAGCAGATTGGTCGTGAAAAGGCGGGTGTCTTTCGCCCACAGCGTCCAGCGGTTTGCGGCGATGCGCAGCCACCTGAATCATTACAAAGCAGCGCAGAATTGATCGGGGCTGATTGGCATACGCTGGGGCGTGATTTTAGCTATCAGGTAAGTTCAGATGGCTGGAGTTATCATGGGGTACAGGATTATTTAAACTTGCCCCTGCCAACGATGCGCGGTGCGTATCAAATCAATAATGCGGCCACGGCGATTGCTGCATTGAGTTATTTTGCTGCCTGTTGTCCAGTGGATGAGCATGCGATACGGCAAGGTTTGCAAACGGCACAAGTCACCGGGCGATTCCAGATAATAGCTCATGCACCCCTACGGATATTGGATGTTGCCCACAACCCGCACGGCGCCAAAGCGCTGGCGGCGAATTTGGCGCAACTGCCTGTCGTCGGTAAAACCTATGCAGTCTTTGCCATGCTGTCTGATAAAGATATCGCGGGCGTGATTGCTGCGATGCGTGATGTAATCGACGTGTGGGTGATTGCTGGGTTGGATGTGCCACGTGGCGCCAAACTTGAGCTGTTGCAAGCGCAATTGCAGGCGCTGCAAGTTTCTGTCATCGTTACTCAAACGGATATTGTATCGGCCTGGTTTTATGCCTGTGAACACGCGGCAGAAAATGATAGAATATGCGCCTTTGGTTCCTTCTACACAGTCGCCGCAGTTTTAGATGCGGTCAAATAGGAAGCGCAATGGCCATACAAGCCACCTCTGAAGAACAGCTAAGATTTAAGAAGCGTGCACGCCAGCGTTTGCTAGGTGCGGGTGCGTTATTACTCACCGCAGCTATCGTCCTGCCGCTAGTGCTGGACGCTACCCCACGACAGCCACATTCAGATGTAATCATCGACATGGTCGGTTCCGTTAAGCCAGCAGATGTGCCGGTTAAGCCGGTGACGACTATTGCAGATGTGGCCGCAGCACCTGATTCGGCAGCGATTCCATCGGTAATGCCGCAGCAGGGTGAGGAAAATAAATTGACTGACGTAAGACCTTCGGTTGGGAAAGATGTGGCAAATAGCCTGGACACGCCAGCCGCTTTGCCCAAGGCATCGACACCGCCGACTGAAAAAGCGTCAAATAATGTTGCGCACCAGCCTGAGATTGATGCCAAGCCAAAATCTAAACTGGCAGCTGAGCCTAAGCCTGAGGTCAGGTCTGTCATCAAAGCTGAGGTTAAAGCGGAAGCCAAGCCTAAGCAAGAAACTAAAAAACCTGAAGTAAAAGTCGAGACCAAGGTTGCACTTGAACCTAAGGTCGCGGTAAAAGTTGAGCCTAAGCTGCCTGTTGATGCATCGCACGAGAAGAATGCCGCGAGTTCCCAGCATTTCGTGGTGCAATTGGGGGCTTTTAGCAATGCGGAAAATGTCCAGCAGTTGCGCGATCGGCTAAGCGCTGTAGGTGTGAGCACTTATACGGAAAAATTACCCAGTGGCGCAACGCGGGTCCGTGTCGGGCCTTATACGGATAAAGCACAGGCTGATAAAGTGCTCGCTAAAATTAAGGCAGCAGGTGTGCAAGCTCAAGTTGTCCCGTTGAAATAACCCGATGAATAGTGTGGACTGGGGTATTTTGCTGGTGTTGTTCCTGTCCATGCTGCTAGGTCTGGTTCGTGGTGGTGTCAAAGAAATATTGTCGTTATCTGCATGGGTGTTGGCATTCATTGCAGCCAAGTCGTTTGCTGAGAGCGCGGCAGTGTTTGTACCCGCTTTTATTACCGCGCCCGCGATTCGTTATTTAGGCGGATTCTTGCTGGTGTTTATTGCGGTGATGGTGCTATCCATGTTGCTGACTCTGTTGTTGTCAGAGTCGCTCAAAGCGGCGGGGTTAGGACTAATCGACAGGTTGTTGGGATTCATATTTGGTGCGATACGCGGATTGTTTATTGTTACCACCTTGGTGTTGCTGGCAGGGTTAACTGCGTTGCCGAAAACCGAGTTATGGCAGCAATCTTATATCACCCCGATGTTTGTTAAGTTGGCAGTCATATCTACGCCTTGGCTGCCTGATGGTTTGGTTAAATATATACACTTTTAGGGATATCCTATGTGCGGCATAATTGGCATCGTTTCTCATTCACCCGTCAATCAGATGCTCTATGATGGTTTGTTGGTATTGCAACATCGTGGACAAGATGCAGCGGGGATAGTGACCGCTGAGGGTAATGTGTTCCACATGCATAAAGCCAATGGCTTGGTGCGCGACGTATTCCGTACTCGCGACATGCGTAATCTGCTGGGTAATTCCGGCATAGGTCATGTGCGCTATCCCACTGCAGGTAATGCTGCTTCTACCGCTGAAGCGCAGCCGTTCTATGTGAATTCGCCTTATGGTATCGTGCTGGCGCACAACGGCAATTTAACCAACACTGATCAGCTGAAAGAGGACTTGTTCCGTCTGGACTTGCGCCATGTCAATACCAGCTCAGATTCAGAAGTGTTGCTTAATGTACTGGCGCATGAGTTAGTAGAAGTCGGCAACACCCATCAGCTTAGTGTTGATCGTATCTTCAAAGCAGTGAGTGGTGTGCACAGACGTTGCCGTGGTGCTTATGCAGTGGTGGCAATGATATCAGGGCATGGCTTGCTGGCATTCCGTGATCCGTATGGCATCCGTCCGTTGATTATTGGTAGCCGTCAGTCAGAATACGGTGTCGAGTACATGCTGGCGTCGGAAAGTGTGGCGATAGATTCGCTGGATTTCAAAGTGCTGCGTGATGTCGCGCCAGGTGAGGCGATTTATATCGACGAAGCTGGGCAGATGCACAGCCAGCAATGCTCGGATAATCCGCAATATTTCCCGTGCATTTTTGAATACGTTTATCTGGCGCGTCCGGATTCAGTGATAGACGGCGTTTCCGTATATGAAACCCGGCTGCGCATGGGCGAGCAATTGGCTGAAAAGATCCGCCAGCAATGGTCGCACTTGCATATCGATGTGGTTATCCCGATTCCTGATACCAGTCGTCCTAGCGCGTTGCAACTGGCTAATGCACTGGGCTTGTCTTATCGCGAAGGTTTTATCAAGAATCGCTATATTGGCCGTACCTTTATTATGCCCGGGCAAGCCATGCGCAAGAAGTCGGTACGCCAGAAGCTGAATGCCATCGGCATGGAATTCAAAGATAAAAACGTGCTGTTAGTTGATGACTCTATCGTGCGCGGCACCACCAGCCGTGAAATCGTGCAAATGGCACGTGATGCGGGTGCGCGTCAGGTGTTCTTTGCTTCTGCCGCGCCACCTGTACGCTTCCCTAACGTCTATGGCATTGACATGCCAACGCGTCAGGAATTGTTGGCGACAGGGCGGACTGACGAGCAAATCGCGCGTGAAATCGGTGCCGATGCGCTGGTGTATCAGGATATAGATGCGCTGATCGAAGCTGTGCGTGAAATCAATCCTGCATTAGAGCATTTTGATACATCGTGCTTTAACGGCAACTATGTGACTGGTGACATTACCCCTGAGTATCTGGATATCATCGAATCCATGCGCTGCGGTTCAGATAACAAAGCAAAGTCTTCCTCCTTGCAGCTGGATTTGAATCTGGCACGTGGAACCTGAAGCGGTTGACGATGAGTTGCACGCAGTTTAAGATGAATCATGCGCCGATTTCCAACTTGCGGGCGCTTTATAAATTCAGCTAAAACTTCAACCCGTTTTAGCTATCCAGCAAAACGGGTTTTTTATTAGGAGCAGTTCATGCAAAACGAAGATTACGATATTGAAACTCTGGCAGTGCGGGCAGGGATTACGCGCAGCCAGTTTGGCGAGCACAGTGAAGCGCTGTATTTGACTTCCAGCTTTGTGTTCAACAATGCAGCGGAAGCCCAGGCACGGTTTAAGGGTGAGCAGCCCGGCAATATTTATGCGCGCTTTACCAATCCCACCGTCACCATGTTTGAACAGCGCCTGGCTGCGCTGGAAGGCGCGGAGCGCTGCGTGGCAACGGCTTCAGGCATGTCAGCGATACTGGCAACGGTAATGGGTTTGCTCAAAGCTGGTGATCATATCATTGCGTCACGTTCTATTTTTGGTTCTACCGTGCAGCTGTTCAGCAACATTATCGGGCGTTTTGGCGTAGAAACGACTTATGTTTCGCCGACTGATATTAGTGAGTGGCAAGCAGCGTTACGCCCTAATACCAAGTTGTTTTTTGTGGAATCGCCATCCAATCCGTTGACTGAAGTCAGCGATATCGGCGCGTTGTCGGTATTGGCAAAACAGTCTGGCGTGGTGCTGGCGGTGGACAATTGCTTTTGCTCTCCTGCATTGCAACAGCCATTGAAGTTGGGCGCGGATATCGTTATTCATTCCGCGACCAAATATCTGGATGGGCAAGGGCGCGTGCTGGGCGGCGCGGTACTGGGTAGCAACCAGTTGATGGAAGGCGTGTATGGTTTCTTGCGTACCGCAGGGCCAACCATGAGCGCGTTTAATGCATGGGTGTTCCTCAAAGGGCTGGAGACGCTTAAACTCCGCATGGATGCGCACTCCGCCGCTGCGCTGAGTTTAGCGACCTGGCTGGAAGCGCACCCGAATGTGGCGCGCGTATATTATCCGGGCTTGCCTTCCCATCCGCAACATGAAATCGCCATGCGCCAGCAGCGCACTGGTGGCGGTATAGTTGCATTTGAAGTCAAAGGCGGGCAGCCAGCAGCCTGGCAGGTGATAGATGCAACCAAAATGATTTCGATAACCGCCAATTTAGGTGATACGAAAACGACGATTACCCATCCGACCACCACTACGCATAGCCGTATGACACCGGAACAACGGGCAAATGCAGGCATCAATGATGGACTGCTGCGTGTGGCCGTTGGTTTGGAATCACTGCGCGACATACAAAATGATTTGGCGCGGGGTCTGGATGCGATATAAGCTCATCATCATCGGTGCGATGCTGTCCGTGCATGCATGGGCAGCATCAATGACTGAGCTGAATTATCAGGACAGCGACGCAGGCACGCCCGCCTACCGCACTCGCATATTGGTGACGCCTGATTTTTTGCGTATGGATGCAGGAGTTGATGACGATAATTTCGCCCTGCTCAACCGTGCCACAGGACAGCTCTACAATGTTAGCCGCGATGAACATCAGGCTTATCGTTACGATACCCGGCCGACTATAGTTGACCTGCCCAAGCCATGGAAAATTACTCAGCAAGTCAGCCAAATCAATGCGAGTACGCGGCATTTTGACTGGGCTGTCAATGGTAAAGCCTGCGGCCAAATCACTGCCACCAGTAAACTTCAGCCCGACACCGCAGTCGCGCTACAGCAATACTGGCGCGCCCTTGCCACGAGTCAGTGGCAAACCTGGCAGCGCACCCCTGCGGATATGCGTAACGCATGTGATCTGGCGCGTTATGTTGTTGCTATCCCTTTGCTATTTCAATATGGCTTGCCACTGAGCGATGAGACCAGCGATGGACGCAGCCGCCGCTACCAGTCAGACAGCGTCGTTCCCTTGCGTGCTGGACTCTTCGTGCTTCCACCTGATTACCCTGTCGTCACTGCTCCATGATAATGGCATGACAATATTCATCCAGCACATAAGGAAATTAACGGTATGAAGACATTAGGGAACTTGCTGTGGTTTGTTTTAGGTGGTGCATTAATGGGATTGGGTTGGTGGTTCGCGGGTGTGTTGGCGTTGATCACCATCGTTGGCATACCCTGGGCGAAAGCCTGTTTTGTGATCGGTCAGTTTGCCTTTTTCCCGTTTGGCAAAGAAGTCGTTAGCAGGCGGTTAGTGACTGGTCAGGATGATATCGGTACGGGGGTGCTGGGTATGCTGGGGAATGTCATCTGGTTTGTTTTTGTGGGTATATGGCTGGCGATAGGACATGTGATTTCTGCGCTGGCCTGTTTCATCACAATTATAGGCATACCTTTTGGCATCCAGCATTTGAAACTGGCGATGATAGCGTTAGCTCCGATAGGGATGACGGTCGTCGCAAACGATTAGATTTAAAGCTGCGTAAGCTGACAACCGTCAGCGTCACAACGCAAATAACCACCATGCTCATACCAGTCAGTCAGCACCCAGCGTTGGCAGACGTGTCCATCAATGTTGTAGGTGTGGACTGCGCTGCGGTGGGTGTGGCCGTGGATTAAACGCGGGTAGTCGTGCTTCGATAACACGGCGGTTACAGCTGCATTATTCACATCCATAATCTCACTGGATTTTCCTTGCTTGTCGGATTCGCTTTGCTCACGCGCTTGTTGGGCGAGGGCGATACGGGTAGCGAGAGGTTGTGCCAGGAGCTGATGTTGCCATGCAGGATTGCGTACCTGGTCACGGAAGGCAAGGTATTTAACGTCGTCGGTACACAAGGTATCGCCGTGCATGAGCAGTGTGGGTGTGCCGTATAAGTCGATCAGGCTGGGGTCGGGCAGTAGCGTGGCGCCGCTCAATGTGGCGAAATTCTGCGCGATAAGAAAGTCGCGGTTGCCATGCATGAAATAGAGTTTTACGCCGGTGTCGGCCAGTTGCCTGAGTGCTGCGGCTACTTGCTGGTTAAGTGGCTGGTCCAGGGTGTCATCACCTAGCCAATACTCAAATAAATCACCGAGTATGTAGAGCGCGTCGGCATGGATGGCTGTTTGTGTGAGGAAATCAAAAAATTGCTGATTGATTTGTGGCCGTGACTCGCACAGATGTAAATCGGAGATAAACAGGCTGTGCGAGTGCTGCATGTTACTTAAGCGACTTCAGCGCGTTCGATGATAACGTCAGCGACTGGCACGTCTTGATGGCCAGCCTTGTTGCCGGTTTTTACTTTCTTGATGGTATCAACCACATCCTGACCTTCAACCACTTTGGCGAATACGCAGTAGCCGTAGCCTTGTGCTGTAGGCGCACTGAAATTCAAAAAGCTGTTGTTTTTAACGTTAATGAAAAACTGTGATGAAGCTGAATGCGGATTAGGTGTGCGTGCCATTGCGACAGTATAGGCATCGTTAGTTAAACCGTTAGCTGCTTCGTTTTCGATCTCGGCATTGGTTTCTTTTTGTTTCATGCCTGGCTCAAAACCGCCACCCTGGATCATAAAGCCATCGATGACGCGGTGGAATATAGTGTTGTTATAGAATCCGCTGTTCACGTATTCCAGAAAGTTAGCCACTGTTTTTGGCGCCTTTTCAGCATTCAGTTCTAAAGTGATAACGCCGTAGTTGGTATGTAATTTGACCATGGTTTGTTCCCTTTTAAGTTAAAAATTATGCGCCGTTTTCTGCGACGATTCTCCAGTTGCCATTTTGGTTGACCCAATATTGCCGTTTATGCATGACATTATCAAGGTTGTTGCTGCGGTAATCTTGTTCAAAGCTGACCATATACATGTTTTTCTGGCCAGGGTACTCAAAGATGCTGACGCGTGAAAGTGCCACTTTAATCCAGGTTTTGCCTTGATTGACGCGGCGCTTGGCATTCGCCCAATCGCTGAATTTGATTTTGTTCGCGGTGAAATTGGCGGCGTAGTGCTTGATGTATTGTTCAGTGTCGCGGCTTTCCCAGTCGTGACGCCATGATTCTACTTGCTTCATCAACTCGTCTTTACTGGTTTCTGCGCTTTTTGCAGGTACCCATTTAATGTGATCGGCAATGACCACAGGAGTGACGCTGGGGGTGATGTATTTGCCTAATTCGACCAAGTCATTATTTGTGAGTACCACGCAACCACTGCTGGCTTTGGGTGGGCGGCTGTAGGTTTCGCTGGTGGTGCCGTGCAACCAGATGCCGTGTCCAAATGAGCCCAGTTTTTCATCCCAGTCGTTGGGAAAATTTAGCGTCAAAGCGAAATTTCCATACAAGTCTGGCAGCTTATTGCCTTCCAGTTTTCGGGTGATGTAATACACGCCGAGTGGCGTACGGTTGTCACCTTCACGGGTTTTTTCTACGCCATTTTTACCGATGGTGACGTAATAATCCGCGACGTTTTTCAATTCGCCATGCTGGTTCTTGAATACATACAAACGCGATTTGTCAGTGTCAACGACGACAGCGGTGGGGATGCTGGGGTCAAGCTGCAATAATTGCTGCGGCACCATGCCTACACTCGGTCTGTCCAGGTAGCTGGAGAGGCGTGCACGTGCTTCGTCACGTAAATCAGCAATTGCGGGGGTAGCAACTTTGCTATTGCCAAAGTTGGTGAGTGGTTTAATACGTGCAGTGAGCAAATCGCCGTGGATGAGCTGAGCCAGACGGAAATCGGGATGCAGTTGAAGCAGGCTCTCAACTTGCTTCAGCGCGACGTCCAGACGGTTCTGCTGTATAGACAGTAACGCTTGCGCCAGTAAATTATCAACCTGGCTTTTGAGCGGGACGTAATGAGTTACGGGTGTGCTTTCAAATATGGGCCCCGCCATGGCGATTTTCTCATCACTATAAGCGTAAGTCGCAGTAAACAAACAAACAGCAGTGATGACGAGGCGTGATTTCAACATAAACATGTGACGTAAAATTAACGTGAACGTTCCTCAGTAATCAGCCATTTTCCATGTATTTTTGCCAATGCCAATACTTTATGGGTGCTTGATTTGAGTCGGTCAGATTGGTAGGTCTGCTTGAAGCTTGCAGTAGCTGTATCATTGGTTACATTGGTCACGCTGATGTCTGTCAGGCTGACTTCGATTTTTTTCGGGGCGCTGATACGCTCGCGGCGTGTAGTTTCCCATGCACTGCGCGATTCGCCATTCGGGGTTTTGAATTGTGGTGCGTAGCTGGCCAGGTAAGCGTTGACGTTTTGGCCTTCCCAGGCAGTCGCCCAGGCATGTACCGCCTTGTTGATGTCGGTATTGTCTACAGTAGCTACGGCAGGCTTGGTGTCAGCTGGTTTGCTGGCAGGAGCGGCCACTGCTGCGACAGGTTTGGCTGCGCTGGCAATGACTGTGCTGCCTTTGCGGCTGCTGAACAGTTCTTTAATCAAAGCCAGTTTGGTTTGCGCGGTCGCATTTTTGTTATCTAATTGCAGCGCTTTGTCGTAAGCTTGTGATGCCATTTTTGCGTAGATGTCACCCAGGTTTTCGTGGGCAGTAGCGTAGCTTGGATGGGTGCGGATAGCCATTTCCAGTGCGTTTTTGGCTTTATCGTATTGTCCTTGCGCAGCGTAAAGCACTGCCAGGTTGTTATATGGCTCTGGCAATTCGGGGAAATCTTCCGTTAAACCCGTGAATACTTTGATGGCTTCAGCGGATTTGTTTTGCTCGGTTAAAATTAAACCTTTGAGAAAACGTGTTTGTGCGTCCTGTGGATTTTTGGCGATGTAAGCATTGGCGCGGGTGAGTGCGTTGTCATATTGCCCCTGTTTGAATAAGCTGCTGATTTCCTGATATTCAGAGCTGTTTGCGGCTAGGCTTAAACCTGCATGGCTGGTGATGGCAAGGAACAACAGGGCTAAAAGGGAAGTGCGTTTCATTATGATATACTCATCCGACCACTAATCAGGGAGTTCAATTATACAAGAACTCGCGCTGATTCAAACTATTACCTTAGAATTGAACCATTATGCTGACAATTTATAATTCATTAGGCCGTGAAAAACAGCCCTTCGTTGCAATTACCCCTGGGCAAGTTCGTTTATATGTATGTGGAATGACAGTTTATGACTACTGCCACCTGGGTCATGCGCGGGTAATGGTGGCGTTTGATGTGGTGACGCGCTGGTTACGCGCGTCGGGATATGCGGTGGAATATGTGCGCAATATCACTGATATCGACGACAAAATTATCAAACGTGCCGCTGAAAACCATGAAACTACGACAGCATTGACCAACCGTTTTATCGCCGCTATGAACGAAGATGCGGAGGCTTTGGGGGTGTTGCCACCTACGCACGAGCCTCGCGCCACCGAATTTGTTGCGCCTATGCAGGCAATGATTACTACATTGATAGAACGCGGACTGGCTTATGCTGCTGATAACGGCGATGTGTATTACATCGTGCACAACTTTGTGGGTTACGGCAAGCTGTCAGGTAAATCGCTGGATGAACTGCGCGCAGGTGAGCGGGTGGAAATCGATCAGCATAAGCGCGACCCGCTGGACTTTGTGTTGTGGAAAGCAGCCAAACCCGGTGAGCCTGCCTGGGCTTCACCTTGGGGTGAAGGGCGGCCAGGGTGGCATATTGAATGCTCGGCAATGAGTGAGCATTATTTGTCCAATCATTTTGATATCCACGGTGGTGGTCAGGATTTGCAATTTCCGCACCATGAAAACGAGATTGCCCAGTCTGAAGGTGCACACGGTTGCGCCATGGCGAATTATTGGATGCACAATGGCTTTGTGCGGGTTGATAATGAAAAAATGTCCAAATCGCTGGGCAATTTTTTCACCATACGTGAAGTGCTGGAAAAGTATGATGCTGAGACACTGCGTTTTTTCATCGTCCGTGCACATTATCGTAGCCCGTTGAATTATTCTGACCATCATCTGGATGATGCCAAACAGTCGCTCAACCGGCTCTATACTGCATTGCGTGAAGTGACCACGACAGCGATCACAATTGATTGGACGCAACCCCAGGCTGCGCGCTTTAAGGCAGCGATGGACGATGATTTTAATACGCCAGAAGCCGTCGCTGTGCTGTTTGATTTGGCTAATGAAACCAATAAAACCAAATCAGTGCAAACGGCCAGTCTGTTAAAAAGTCTGGGTGGTTTATTGGGCTTGTTGCAAAATGATGCAGCCAGTCATTTGCAAGGTGCCGCAGGTGCTGTTGATGCGGCGCAAATTGAACAATTGATAGTTGATAGAGTAGCAGCGCGTAAGGCCAAGAACTTCGCCGAAGGTGACCGCATCCGTCAGCAATTGCTGGATATGGGTGTCGTGCTGGAAGATACCGCGCAGGGCACGACCTGGCGGCAGAGTTAGGATTCTTCACCGGAGTGCGCAATGCAAGCATCTGACACCACTTCCACGAATAGCTTATTGTTATCCGATATTATCGGGTCGTTAAGTTACGCACTGGATTTGACTGAAGGCTTGCCACCGGGACATTGCTTGCGCAGTTGCTGGGTAGGGATGCATATCGGTCAGCAATATGGCATGGATCAGAGTGCGCTTTCTCATCTGTACTACACGATTTTACTCAAGGATGCTGGTTGCAGCAGTAATGCCGCGCGTTTGTTTGAAATCTATGAAACCGACGACCGCACGGTGAAAAATGATTTTAAACAGGTTGATACCGACAGTCTGTTTCAGTTGGGTAAATTCGTGATGTCACACGTTGGTGTGGGTAAATCTTTGCATGAGCGAGTGAGCAAGATGCTGGCGCTGGTAGAACGGGGGGAAGAATATGCCCACGAGCTGGTTTCCACCCGTTGCGAACGCGGTGCAGATATTGCACGTCAGCTGGGTTTTGATGAAGAAGTCGCGCTAGGCGTACGTTATCTTGACGAACACTGGAACGGCAAAGGTAAGCCGTTTGGGTTGGCAGGGGATGAAATACCGGTTAATGCGCGAATTGCCCTGTTATCCCAGGTTATAGAAGTATTTTATGCAGCTAACGGGGTCGAGTTTGTCATCGCTGAGGTGAACAAGCGTTCGGGCACCTGGTTCGATCCTGAGCTGGTTGAGGCGTTCAATATCGCCCGGCAGCAAGACGGTTTTTGGCATGGCTTTGTTTGCGACGATTTGCAGAGCAGGGTGGGTAAGTTAGAGCCGCACTCCAGGGTGATAGAGATTGATGAAGATCGTCTGGATACCATAGCAGAAGCTTTTGCCAAAGTCGTCGATGCGAAAAGTCCTTACACTTACGGCCATAGCAGCCGAGTGGCCGCTTACACCTTGGCAGTGGCTAAGCGCATGGGGATACCGCCCGCTCGGCAAAAATGGTTATATCGCGCAGCGTTGCTGCATGACATAGGCAAGTTGGGTGTGAGTAACGGGGTGCTGGACAAGCCAGGCAAGCTCGATGAAGATGAATGGGCGCAAGTCAAAGCACATGCGTTTTATTCCGAGCAAATCTTATCGCGCCTGAATGTGTTTGCTGAACTGGCACAAGTCGCTGCTGCGCACCATGAGCGTCTGGATGGTAAAGGCTATCCGCATGGACTGAGTGCGGACCAGATTACGCTGGAAACGCGCATTATCACCGTGGCTGATATCTTCGATGCGATTACGGCCAATCGGCCTTATCGCGGCCCTATCCCGGTGCCTGATGCAATCGCGATTATGGAAAAGGAGCGCGGTACGGCGATAGACAGTGATTGCCTGGATGCGTTAAAGCAGGTGCTGCCCGATCTGGTCGCACAGGGTTATGTGGAATTACCCCTTGGTTTTACAATTTAATCTTTATATACACGAGACAAAACTATAGTGCTTACCCAACTCCACCTTGCTGAACAGGTTAAATTTCTGGTTGGACTCTTCGCCATCCTGAATCCATTGGGCGCAATTCCGATCTTTTTGAGTATGGCGGGTGACCGGCGGCCGCAGGAAATGCACCGCACTGCATTAAAAACGGCAATTGCTGTGACCGTTATTCTGGTGTTTTCGGTGTGGGCAGGTGATGGTGTGCTGGGATTTTTTGGTATAGGTATCCCTGCGTTCAGGATTGCAGGTGGGTTGCTGGTGCTGTTGATTGCGATTTCCATGTTTCACGCCAAAGTCAGTCCGGCACGGCATACTGATGCGGAGGAGATTGAAGCTGAGTCCAAACTGGATATCGCCGTTGTGCCATTGGCTATCCCCTTGTTGGCAGGCCCGGGCGCGATTAGTCTGGTGATTGTTGACGTGCATCAGGCTGCGAGTCTGCTGGATAAGATACTGTTTAGCGTGTCGATTACCAGTATAGGATTGTTGGTGTGGTTGGTGTTGCGTCTGGCTGAGCCGATTGGCGAGCGTTTGGGTACAGCGGGATTGAATATTGCGACGCGGGTGATGGGGTTGATATTGGCAGCGATGGCGGTGCAATTTATGGTTGATGGCCTGATTGTGTTATTGCCCGGCTTGGCGGCAAAATGATTAGTTCCGTACATAATACGCAATACAAAGCCTTAAAAAAACTGGCTGACTCCACCAGCGAGCGGCGCGAGCAAGGGCGAACTTTACTTGATGGTGAGCATTTACTCTTGAGTTACCTCGCTACCGGACAGTTGCCACGTCTGGTTATCGTTGCCGAGTCGGCGGAGCAGCACCCGCTGTTAGCGCGACTTGTCAACATTCCTGTGTTGGTGTTGTCGCAAGGACTGTTTAATGCGTTGTCACCCGTAAAGACGCCAACGGGTCTGCTGTTGCTGGTTGATATTCCGCTTGGTGTCGTGCCTGCTGATGCCAGATTTATCGTGTTGTTGGAAGCCATTCAGGATCCAGGCAATCTCGGTGCAATGTTGCGGAGTGCGGCTGCGGCGGGGGTGGATGCGGTGTATTTGTCCGCAGGCTGCGCTGATGCCTGGTCACCCAAAGTGTTGCGTGGCGGCATGGGTGCGCATTTTGCGACGCAGATTGTCGAACACGCTGATTTAATCGAGGTCGCCCAGCAGTTTGATGGCATTATTTGCGCAACCGCACTGGATGCGCCAAACAGCTTATTTCAAACTGATCTGACTGGTAAAGTCGGTTTTGCCGTGGGTAACGAGGGGGCGGGTCTATCCGCACCACTGCGTGCTGCAACTAACTGCGCCATCAGCATTCCCATGCCCGGGCAGGTTGAATCGCTCAACGCGGCGGCTGCGCTGGCGGTGTGTGTGTTTGAGCGGGTGCGTCAGTTGGGGTGAGATGACATTGCGTGAGTTCCGCGCGAAGTTGTTGCACTTCCGCGTGCAATGCGCGGATGTCATGATGCAGTTCTTCACGCAGTTTTTTTTCGTCGGCACCGATAAACATCGCCGCGATACTTGCCGTAGTGATAGATAGAATTGCCAGCCCGAATAAAACATTGATGACAGCGAATATGCGTGACGCATCGGTAGTCGGTACCAGATCGCCATAACCCACTGTTGCGCCGGTGGTGAATGCCAGCCACAAGCCCTGACTGTAAGTGTGTACTGTTGGTTCCAGCCAATAGAATCCAGCACCTGAGAGCATGAATAATATCATTGCCCAGCCTAGTAAATAGGGCATGGCACCTGGGGTGAACAGGTTGCGCATTGCACCTAGAACGCGCGCCAGCATTAGTGATACATAAGCCAGTCGGAATAGTCGCGCCAGCGGTAGCCATTCGCCATCTACGCCAGTGAGGCTGATTGCCGCTCCAAGGATGATGAGTAAATTGAGCCAGTTGTGCAGCAGGTACAATGACTTTTGTTCAACCAGATATAACATCCAGACTAATTCTGAAATAAAGGCAACGAGGATGATTAAATCCAGTGCCTGACCTAAATGTCTGAACCAGCCAGATTGTTGCGTGATTTCCAGATAGAACGCAGGCAGCGTGAGCAAGGCGACAATTAGCATCAAGCGATGCAGGCGTTGTTCCCAAAGGTAAGCAATGGCTTTGTCATGTTTTGGTACGCCACCGATGCCGATGTAGTGACGGTAGTTGTCTATGCTCATATGGGCGTGCCTAATCAGGATAGTCAGGAGTGATGCTGTCAGCGTAGTCGTACAAGTCCGATAATATCACTTCACCACGTTCATCGGCAGTTTCAGCCAGTTGGTCGATGGCTTCGCTATATTGCGTGAGCGTGCGGGCGCCATGTTTGCCGTTGAATAATCTATCTGCACAATGGCTGAGCCAGCGACTGGTTTCTTCTGTATTCAGTGTCGCGGGATAATTGCGTGCGCGGTAGCGGAACAGCAGTTCATCCAGACGCGCATCGCTAAAACTGGGGCGTGATTGTGACAGGGCTTCAGGGGCGAGACCGCGTAAGCGCGTGAGTAAGCGGCGATCGTCATTGCCGATAAAGCCATTGTATAAATCTTCATCGACATCCAGTGTGTCAGCATATTCGCGCTGATAAACTTCCCGCCAGGTCGCGCTCATGTCGCCTAGTTGCTGGCATGCAGCAGCGTTGGTCATGATGTTGTCCATATCTACCCCCCAATGCTGAGCCTGTTCTGCACTTAGCGTTTTGAGTGGGCTGACAACAGGAGATTTATTGATGTGTATAGTCTTGATCGGTAGCCGCGTGACGCCTGCAGGGAGTGCGTCAGTTTTGCTGAACATGCGCGTGCGCAGTGTGGCGACATCCAGTGTGGCGAGCTCGCTGGGGTCATATGCGCAATCCCAGACGATGATTTCGTTTTTATTGGTCGGGTGTGTGGCGAGCGGATAAGCCACCATGATGCAGCCCTGTTCTACCGGTATCATCCCTGAAATATGCACAAATGGGCGCGGTGCATGCAGGCTGATTTGTTCGGTGACAGCATCTTTTTTGTGCAGTTTGAAGCAGAAATCAAACAGCTTGGGTTGCTTGGCGCGGATGAGTCTGGCCAGTGCTATGGTCGCGCGTACATCCGAGAGCGCGTCATGCGCAGCGGTATGGCTGATGTTGTTGGCAGCAGTGAGGAGCTCAAGACGGAAGCTGACGCGTCCATCGGCTCCTGTCGGCCAGTTGATGCCATCAGGTCGCAGTGCATAAGCTGCACGTACCACATCGAGGATGTCCCAGCGGCCACAGCCATTTTGCCATTCGCGTGCGTAAGGGTCGATAAGATTGCGCCAGAATATGAAGCGCGTGATTTCATCGTCAAAACGTATGGTGTTGTAGCCCACGCCTATGGTATTGGTTTGCGCCAGTGCGGCCTCGATTTGCGCAGCAAATGCAGCTTCGTTGATGCCCCGTGTCAGGCAGGTTTGCGGGGTGATGCCAGTGAGTAAACAGGATTGCGGGTCGGGCAAGTAATCTGGTGTGGGCTGGCAATAGCACATGATAGCTTCGCCGATTTCATTCAAATCCGCATCGGTGCGGATAGCAGCGAATTGCGCGGGGCGGTCACTGCGGGTATTCACGCCAAAGGTTTCGTAATCGTGCCAGAGAAAAGTGTGCATAGTGGTTTTGGAATAAGGTTATCCCCGAATTATTGCGGTTTCGCACGGGAATGGCAATGCGCAAAATCAGTTACAATGCGAGATACCGCAAATCGAGTCAAATATCATGCTGAGTTACCGTCACGCCTTCCACGCTGGCAACCATGCCGACGTATTAAAACACTTCGTCCAGTTGCAAATTTTGCAATATTTCAATCAGAAAGATAAACCCTATTGGGCGATCGACACCCATGCAGGCGCAGGCCTGTACGCGCTGGATAGTGGTTATGCGACGCAAAACGCAGAGTTTCAAAGCGGTATCGCCAAGCTTATCGCGCGCAATGATATGCCTGCAGCACTGGCTGGGTACGTGGCGCTGGTGCGTAGCCTGAACCCGGATGCCGCATTGAAAGTTTACCCAGGCTCACCATGGATAGCGATGCAGGTGTTGCGTAGTCAGGATCAGTTGAAATTATTTGAACTGCATCCGACCGATAGCCAGTTGCTGCATGAGAATTTTGCCAGCGCGGGGCGACGGGTAAAGATCCAGGTGATAGATGGATTCACTGGCTTAAAGGCGGTGTTGCCACCTGCGCCCCGCCGCGGCTTTGTTCTCATTGACCCGCCGTATGAGGAAAAGCAGGATTACCAGCGTGTTCCCGCAGCACTCAAAGATGCGCTCAAACGCTTTGAAACCGGTACTTACGCGGTCTGGTATCCGCAACTGCAGCGCCATGAGTCGCAACATTTTGTCGAAGCGCTCAAGCGCGTCCCCGCCAAATCATGGCTCAATGTCAGTCTTGCCGTGCAAACCCCTTCTGTGGATGGCTTTGGCATGCATGGCAGCGGCATGTTTATTATCAATCCACCGTGGACGTTGCATGCTACGCTTAAAACCGTGATGCCGTATCTGGTAAATGTGTTGGGGCAGGATAAGGGTGCCGGGTTTGTGTTGGAGGCGATGGGGTGATGTGTCAGGCTCGCATAGTGCTGTGTTTTAGTATTTGTTCAAATTGATCCACAGGCGTTGGTTTGCCAAACAGATAACCCTGGAAGCTCAGGCAGTGATGTTCGCAGAGAAAATTCCGTTGTTCCTCAGTTTCCACCCCTTCCGCAATAACTTCCATGCCAAGATTATTTGCCATTGCGATAATGGTTTGCACGATGATCGCACTATCACAGTCGTGGGCGATATCGTGAATAAAGCTTTGATCAATTTTTAGTTGATCCAGCGGTAATTTTTTCAGGCTGGATAACGAAGAATGGCCAGTACCAAAGTCATCCATCGAGAATTTGACACCCAGTCGCTTGAGTGCCTGCATTTTTCCGACTATCTCATTGATATCGCCTAATACCATGCTTTCAGTTAACTCAAGTTTGATGCGAGTTGGATTGATGCCCGTTTTGTTTAAAACGTCAGTGACTTGTTCGACAAAGTCAGTGTGTTGAAATTGGCGGGGGCTGACGTTGACAGCAAGATGCAGGGACGCTTTATCGGTATCCGCTTCCCATGCTTTTAATTGCTGGCAGGCCGTTTCCAGTACCCATAGACCTATCGGGATAATCAGCCCTGTTTCTTCTGCAATGGGTATGAAATCCGCTGGATTGATGATGCCATTGAGAGGGTGATGCCAACGCAGCAATGCTTCGGCGCCTTCAATCTTGCCCATGTTGTTTACCTGAGCCTGGTAATAAAGCTGGAGCTGATGCTGACTCAATGCCTGACTCAGATGCAGTTCCAGTGAAGCGCGTTGTTCAATTGCAGCTTGCATAGCGGGATCAAAAAACTGCACTGTGTTACGCCCAGATTTTTTGGCTGAATACATGGCGATATCTGCTCGCTTCATCAGTACATCAATAGATTTGATGCGATCAGTCAGCATAGTGACGCCTATGCTTGGTGTGCTCAGGCGATTGGTATTGGCAAGCTGGTAGGGTTGGCTGAGGCTGGCCATTATTTTTGTAGTAAAAGCCTCAACTTGATGAGCCGCTTCTTGTGGAACCTCACTTAAACCTTCCATGATGATGACAAATTCGTCCCCACCCACACGGGCAACGGTATCGCCTGCACGCACGCAGTGCGTCAGTCGTTGACCAACCAGTTGCAGTAGCAGGTCACCAATGTCATGTCCCAAGGTGTCATTAATGTTTTTAAAGTTATCCAGATCAATGAACAGTAACGCGCCATGTTGGCCGCTGTGGCTACAGATTGTTAAAGCGTGCTGAAGTCTATCAGTGAAAAAGCGTCGGTTGGGCAGTTGGGTCAGTGGGTCATGAAGTGCTATTTCATGGATACGTTGCCGTTGTGAATTGATTTCTGAAATGTCGTGCCCTACCGCCAGCACTGTAGTCACTACTCCGTTCAAGTCATATTCTGCAGTCAGTCGAATATGGGTACAGAATTCTTGTTGGTTCTTGCCCATCCAATGCAGCTCAAACTCGATATTCTGCCCTGTGGCAAATGCCATGCGTATTTTTTCTTCATATCGTGCAGCATTTTCCCCACCAGGATGCTCGGTAGGTGTTTTTCCCAACAATGCATCTTTACCGCCTTCTGTTATCGCACAGAAGGCGGGATTGACATAGAGTCGTCGACAATTCTGGTCATAACGCGAGATCGTATTGGGGGAGTTTTCGACCAGGGTGCGCCATTCCAGTTCCCGGGTTGCGAGTAATTCCTCTTTGTTTTTTCTGTCATTGATATTGAAAGTCACACCGATAAAGCGCTGACCTTGGCTGTGGCAATCCATGCTTCTGCCATAGTTTGCATACCATATCCACGCACCATCTTTACTGCGTAATCTGAACTCGCACCGATATTGTGAAGTGGCGCCAGCCAGATATTCGCTTACTGTGGTTTTGATGGTTGCAATGTCATCAGGGTGGACGATGGCGAACATGTCGTCAACTAACGAAGCCGCCTCTGCTTCGGTGTAGCCGAGTTCTGCATAGGTTTTTATTGCCTTGCGGGTCACCTCGCCAGTGACCAGATTATTTTCCCAAAGGTCGAGTCCCGCTGCCTCTAAAGCAAGTTCCAGGCGATCTTTGTCGATATCATGTTCTATCATGTCTTTTAGGCAGGGTAAGGTAGTGCGCCAGCATAGCCAATGTTACGGAGTAGCGTTGCAAATGATGTGACGACACCAGGTGCGTTATACAATTCTGATGCAGCATTGATCTGGATGATGCTAACTGCTTTCCCTGTGCTGAGGCCAGAGTTTGCATCAAAGTAAACCGCTAAGTCATCTGAGGCATTAGAAAAACCCAAGCCAGTGCTTTCTGAATAGTAGCAAATTGAATCTGGCGCGATAATGCTGGGTGTGTTACTCAGGCTAGCATACATAATCAGGTTTTCATTCAGATTATATATGGTGTAGGTTGCAGTGCTATTGGCTGGGTCAGGCGTGTTGTCTAGCCGGATGATGCCAGTGTCCAGCGATGCACTGGTAGTGGATTGAGTCACTGATGTGATATAGAAATTGGTGACGATAGCTGCTGCCGAACGTCCGGTAATCTCAGTAATTTGCGCTGCTACTTCGCTGGTTATTGGCGGCGTTGCGGCGGTTAGCAGAAATTTGCCGAGAGTCCATGCTTGGGTCAAGGTTCCGGGAATATAGTTTCCAGTCAATGCATAGTTGTTAGTTGAGTTCGACGACCAAAGCGTAATGCCTGAGAAATTGCCGAATGCGGCAACGACCCCGCCAGCCAAAGTTTCGACTTGAGCAGCCGTTGCGGAATTTAACACAGCAGATTCAATTGCGGCACTCTCTTTCGCATCATTAGCCAGTACGCATGGACTCACTGCCAATGTGGCATTGCCGCTATAAGTTGTTTGAGGCAGCTCGGGTACAGCGCGCCCAGCGCCATCTCCATTAACGACCCAAATGCCATTGTTGGATACGGCGGCTGCGATGAGCGGAACTATCGAGTTAATGGGTCCAATTTCTACGGGGATAATGCAACCCAGGGTAAATCCAGTCGCTGATTGATAGGCATTGGTTGTGTTCACAATAGAGTAGACCATGTCTGCCAACGTCAACGAGTCTGCAGCATCGGGCGAACCCATCAATGCCAATACTGCACAATTGGTTTTGCCGTCATAATCCTGCACCCGTACGGTGTTGCTCCAGCCGCTATTGGCTAGTGCTTCGATGATATTAACAGCATCGTTGTAGCTGCCGCCGCCCCCGCTTGCCAGTATTGCGGCACCTGTAGCAATGTATTGGAAGTCAATAATGCCATACTCATAAACGCTCATGATTTCCCTTTTTATAGTGTGTTTTTTCTACAAAATCATCTGGCAGGTACGTGTGGTAAGTGTAAGGTAAAAGCATTATGGGGCGCAAACGTATGTTGAGTAATTGCCATGCTTGCTGCATCCAAAATTAAACTTTGGGTTTGCCATTAATACGCATTTGTTCTAGGCGCGTTTGGTCCGGTTGCTTCATTCGTGTGTCCTCGCGTTATATGTTTTTTAATTGTTTTATGAGCATCCTGATGCTCTGTATTGCCCGTGTGATTCTAGGCTTAATGTTTATGGCTAGCAATAACCGTGAGGGAGTTTGTCGCTTGGGGTGAGCAATAAAGTGTCAGTGCACTTTGATGTTGGATAAAGGCTGTCATTTTTGTGGTGAAAGCGCAGTTGTGTTGCGTAATCTCATCAGCTTTTGTGCTGTGCTGATGAGATTAGGGTGGCTGAATCAGGCGGTATTTTATTTCTTATAAGGCTTGTAGCCTGTTTTAAACCTTGTCTACGTCTCCACCAAACACATCCATAAACGCCGTGTAATAAGTGATAAACGCTATCGGTATCATCACGATGAGCCCGATGAGGGGAAGCGTGGCGAGGAAAAAGAGCACAAAAAGGCTGAAGCCATACACCAGAAATGCGCCGGCATTGGACAGAATCGCGATGCTGCTGGCTTTCATGGCGTTGATGGGGGTGAGGTTGCCGAAGACGATGAGAGCGGGGGCGAACCAGTAGGTTGAGATCAGGAGTAATTGCAGAGTGACGCTGATGAGTATGGGCACGCGGTAGTTGGCAAGCAGCGCCAGGGTTTCTGCGTTGGAGTGTCCTGCGGTCAGGTCACGGATTAATCCTTCGCCACCAAGTTGTCCGACTATCAGTCCGATGATGAGCATGCCAGTGAGGTAGATGCCACCTACGGTGATGAGTTGCGTGCCGTGGGTTTTGAAGGCTGCGAACAGGTGGCTGATTTCGGGTTTTTCACCTTGTTGCTGTGCATGGCAACCTAATAATAAGCCAGCGATGAGCGCGGGGTAAATGAGGGTAAATATGAGCCCACCGATGACGGGCACCGACATGAGCACTGCGCCGATAAGGATGATGGCGAGGCTTAATACTATCCACAGCAGGTAGCTTTGCTTGAATATGCCAAATGCGGATTTAATCCATTGCCAGCCGTGGCTGGCAGGTACGGTGCGTGGGGTCATGATGGTTCCTGATTAACCCACATCCGCTGTAATGCGGACTGGGCTTGTATGCGGTTGCGCAAGATGCGTTCGAAATGGGATGGATCTTTGGCGTGAGTCATTTCGCCGGCGCGCGGGAAGTGCAGGTCATACAGGCGTGATACCCAGAAGCGCAATGCAGCGGCGCGCAGAGTGATCGGCCATGCACCGCGTTCGATCGCGGTGAACGGGCGTACGCTGTGGTATGACTGAAGGAAGGCGCGGGTGGCTGCTTCGTCTAATTCGCCTGTTGCAGTGATGCACCAGTCGTTCACGGTGATGGCGATGTCATACAGCCAGGCGTCGTTGCAGGCGAAATAGAAATCGATGACACCTGAGACCGTGTCGCCTTCGAACAGCACGTTGTCGCGGAATAAATCGGCATGGATAACGCCGCGGGGCAAATCCTGCAAGCGATGCAGGGCCTGGAATTTAATTTCGGCCTGTAATAGCTGTGCAGCATCGGTATCTAAAAATGGCAGCAGTTGCGGGCTGATAGCTTTCCACCAGTTGCCGCTGCGTTCATTTTCACGTTGCATGGGGAAGTTTTTGCCCGCGACATGAATTTGCGCCAGTGTCGCACCCATGGCCGCGCATTGTGCGATGGTCGGTGCAGTGAGCGATGCGCCGGTCAGACGGGTGACTATGCTGGCGGGTTTGCCGTTAAGTGTACCGAGCAACTCGCCCTGTTGATTGCTCATCGGCAGTGGGCAAGGTACACCCAGGCTCGCCAAATGATGCATGAGATGCAAGAAATAAGGGAGTTCAGCGGCGGTCAGGTTTTCAAACAGGGTGAGTACATACTTGCCCTGGTTGGTGCTGAGAAAGTAGTTGGTGTTTTCTATACCTGACGCAATCCCGCGTAATTCGGTGAGCTGGCCTATGGAATAGTTTTCTAGCCAGGCACTGGCCTGGTCTTCGCTGACGGTGGTAAATACAGACATGGGTGTGAAGTGGTCGTGTTAGCCTGACATTATCATCAGGCTGGATTCAAATTAAATTACCACTGATGGATAATCCACATCGGTGGGCGTACGCCAGAGTCCAGATTGTCTTGACGGCTAAATTGACCATCACCGCGTTCATCGACGAGGTAATACGGTTTGCCGGTTTTTGGTGTGACTTTGATCATATAAAGTTTACCGTTGTGGCGGTACTCTTCATATTTGTCATTACCTTTTTGTTTGATGGTGATTTGTGGTTCCAGCGTGTCGTTGCTAACGACTGGTGGCGGAGGCGCATCGGGTAAGGCTTCTAAATTAGCAGGGCGATCAGCCGCACCGCTGATGAGTGGTAGTCCTAGCAAAGCTGCAGCGATGATTTTACGCATGATGAACCTCGTAATAGTGTATTAGCAGGATTTTAGCAGAGCCAGCGCTTAGCTGACGGCTTGCTTATAAATAAAGTTGAATTTCACGGTCGCGGGCAGTAGGTTCAAAGCCTTGTTTTTCGTAATGATCGAATATTGCACATACGACATCTTCGGGGTTGTCGATAATCTGAACTAAATTTAAATCGTCAGCGTTAATCATGCCTTCGGCAACCAGGCTGGCTTTGAACCAGTCGATCAAGCCTGTCCAGAAACTGCTTTGCACCAGAATAATGGGGATTTTGCGAGTTTTGCCGGTTTGTACCAATGTCAGCGCTTCCATCAGTTCATCCATGGTGCCGAATCCGCCAGGCATGACGACATAAGCCGATGCGAATTTTACAAACATGACTTTGCGCACGAAAAAATGCGCAAAGGTTTGTGAAATATCCTGGTAAGGATTGTCGTGCTGCTCGTGCGGCAGCTGGATGTTTAAGCCGACACTGGGTGACGTGCCATTAAATGCGCCTTTGTTGGCGGCTTCCATGATGCCTGGCCCCCCGCCGGAGATGACGGAAAATCCTGCATCAGATAATTGCCGTGCGATGCACTCGGTAAGTGCGTAATAAGGGTGATCAACCGGTGTGCGGGCGCTACCAAAGATACTGACGGCAGGGTGGATTTCATTTAAACGTTCAGTGGCAGAGACAAACTCTGACATAATCTCGAACATGCGCCATGATTCACGGGCATTATAATTAGCGTGTGCGGCGAGTTCCGGGTCGGCAAGATGGGGTAGTTTTTCTTTATGCATGAGGTATGTTGTGGCTAAAAAATTGTTGTTGGTTGATGGTTCGTCTTACTTGTATCGTGCGTTTCACGCGCTGCCTGATATGCGCAACCCTGCGGGTGAGCCTACCAATGCGATTTATGGCGTGCTCAATATGTTGCGTCGCTTGCAGAAAGATTATGCCACTGATTATAGCGCCTGTGTGTTTGACGCTAAAGGTAAAACTTTCCGTGATGACTGGTATCCAGACTACAAAGCCCATCGCCCATCCATGCCTGCTGATTTAGCCAGCCAGATTGAGCCATTACATGCGGCAATCAAGGCGATGGGGTGGCCATTGCTGATGGTTGATGGCGTAGAGGCAGATGATGTGATTGGCACTTTGGCTTATCAAGCCAGCCAGCAGGGTATTGCAACTATTATTTCTACGGGTGATAAGGACATGGCGCAGTTGGTTGATGCCCATGTGAGTTTGATTAACACCATGAGCAATGAGTCCATGGACGAAGCGGGCGTGCTGGCAAAGTTTGGCGTGCCGCCGAATCGCATTGTGGATTATTTGAGCTTAATCGGTGATGCCGTTGATAACGTGCCTGGCGTGGAAAAAGTCGGGCCGAAAACAGCGGTGAAGTGGCTGGCGCAGTTTGATACGCTGGAGGAGATTATTGCGCATGCGGATGAAATCAAAGGGGCTGTTGGCGAGAATTTGCGCCGGGCTCTGGATTGGCTGCCCATGGCGCGCAAGTTGATTACTATCCATACTGATGTGCCACTAGACCGCACTGTAGCAGATTTGGTGATGCGGCCTGCGGACAAGCCTGCGCTGGTCGAGCTGTATGGGCGCTACCACTTCAGAACCTGGTTACGTGAAGTGCAGGATAGCGGTGTGGTTACGGCGCCTGTTGAAGTTGGGCAGGCGAGTCTGGATTTGGCTCCACCCCCTGCAGCAAAAGTTTATGAAACGATATTAAGCCTGAATCAATTGGATGCATGGATCAGCAAGCTGATGCAGGCCGAATTAGTGAGTTTTGATACTGAAACGACGAGCCTGGATCCGATGCAGGCGCGTCTGGTGGGGATGTCATTTGCGATTACGCCTTATCATGCGGCGTATTTGCCATTGGGACATCGTGGTCCTGACGCACCTGTGCAATTGCCTCTGGATGTGGTGCTGGCGCGGTTGCAGCCTTGGCTGGAGGATGCAGGTCGGGCGAAAGTTGGACAGAATCTGAAATACGATATGCATGTATTGGCCAATCATGGTATCCAGTTGGCGGGCGTGGCACACGACACCATGTTGCAGGCCTATATTCTGGAGTCACACTTGCCGCGCAATATGGACAGTCTGGCGCAGCGACATTTGGGTGAGGCGACTATCAGCTATGAGTCGGTGACAGGCAAGGGCGTGTCGCAAATTGGCTTTGATCAGGTCGAACTCAAACTGGCAGCGGAATACGCGGCAGAGGATGCGGATATTACGTTACGTCTGCACCAGAACTTATACCCGCGTATACATAGTGTGCCCAAGCTGGATTACGTGTATCGCCAAATCGAAATGCCGTTATTGCCGATCTTGTGGCAAATCGAGCGCAACGGGGTGTTGCTGGATAGTGGGTTGTTGGATCAGCAAAGCCATGAGCTGGGGCAAGCTATGCTGGCGATGGAACAGCAGGCTTATGAGTTGGCTGGACAGCCGTTTAATTTGAATTCACCCAAACAGATACAGGGCATATTGTTTGACCAATTGAAATTGCCGGTCATCAAAAAAACCCCAGGCGGTGTGCCGTCAACGGATGAAGATGTGTTGTCACAACTGGCAGCTGATTATCCGTTGCCGAAAATCTTGCTGGAATACCGTAGCCTGGCAAAGTTGAAATCGACTTATACCGATAAGCTGCCGCGCATGGTCAATGCGGCAACTGGGCGCGTGCATACCAGTTATTCACAGGCGGTAGCGGTGACTGGGCGGTTATCCAGCGTAGAGCCGAATCTGCAAAATATTCCCGTGAAAACGGCTGAAGGGCGGCGCGTGCGTGAAGCGTTTATTGCCGCACCGGGTTGTGTGCTGGTGTCGGCAGATTATTCGCAGATAGAGTTGCGCATCATGGCGCATTTGTCGGGTGATGCGAGCCTGGTTAAGGCATTTATGGAAGGTGCCGATATTCATAGCGCGACTGCTGCGGAGATTTTTGGTGTGGCATTAACAGAAGTCAGTTACGAGCAACGGCGCGTCGCCAAGACTATCAACTTCGGGCTGATTTATGGCATGTCAGCGTTTGGCCTGGCGAGTCAGTTGGGGGTGGAGCGCGCGGCTGCGCAATCTTATATTGATCGCTATTTCGCCCGCTATCCTGGCGTGGCAGTCTATATGCAGCGTACCCGGGCAACCGCACATGAGTTCGGTTACGTGGAAACTGTATTCGGACGGCGCTTATGGTTGCCGGAAATTCGGAGTAGCAATAAGCATCGTCGTGATGGCGCAGAGCGTGCTGCGATTAACGCGCCTATGCAAGGTACTGCTGCGGATTTGATCAAGTTGGCGATGATAGCTGTGGCGGGTTGGTTGGCGCGTGAGCAGATGCAAACTCGCATCATTATGCAGGTACACGATGAGCTTGTGTTGGAGGTTCCGCAAGCTGAGCTGAGCTCGGTACAGGCGAATTTATCTGATTTGATGTGCCATGTTGTGCAGCTGATTGTGCCGTTGCAAGTCGGCATGGGGGTGGGTAAGAATTGGGAAGCGGCGCATTAATGCATGCGGCAGGTTCATTTTGCACAAAATTCAGTAAGAGGACGGTATATGCAATTTAGTAAAGTATTGATACTGGCATTGATGGGGTTGAGTTTAAGCGCATGCCAGACTGTGCGTACGACGCAGGGCGGCACGGTAGGGATAGACAGAACCCAGATAATGTCGCCGCTAGTGTCGAGTCAATCGCTGATGCAGCAGGCGACGTTGAGCTATAACGGATTGCTGCAAAAGGAATCCAGACAGGGCACGCTCAACCCTAACCCAGCACAAACTGCGCGGGTACGGGCGATAGTCAACCGCTTGATTCCGCAAGTCGCAGTGTTTCGTCCCGATGCGGTGAATTGGAAGTGGGAAGTGAATGTGATTGCTTCACCGCAGGTTAATGCCTGGTGTATGCCGGGCGGAAAAATCGCGATATATACGGGCATTATCGACAAGTTGAAGTTGAGTGATGCTGAAATTGCGGCGGTTTTAGGGCATGAAATATCCCATGCATTACGTGAGCATGCGCGTGAGCAGGCATCTGAACAAAGTTTGATGCAACTAGGGATGCTAGGCGCGCAGTTGGGCGGGTTGGGACAGAGTACGGTGAATGCGGCCGGGCAATTATATAAAGTCGGAGTGGGCTTGCCACATAGTCGCACCCACGAAATCGAGGCTGACCGTATGGGTGTGGAATTGGCCGCACGTGCAGGATATGATCCGCGTGCCGCAATAGGTTTGTGGCAGAAAATGAGCCAGTTGGGCGGAAGTCCGCCAGAGTTCTTGAGTACGCATCCGAGCTCGCAAACGCGTATTCAGGATTTGGAAGTGTATTCTGCCCGGGTGATGCCGCTGTATCAGGCAGCGCGCAAGTAATTTTTTTGACCTGAAGCGGTTTTAGCTTTAGTATTGAATGTTCAACGAATTAAATGGATAGACGACTGCAATGGAATTAAATGGTGCAGAGATTACCGTAAAGTGTCTGGCTGATGAAGGGGTAGAGTTTGTATTTGGCTACCCTGGCGGCGCGGTACTCAATATTTACGATGCGATCTTCAAACAGGATAAATTTAAGCATGTGCTGGTGCGTCATGAACAAGCAGCCGTACACGCGGCTGATGGTTATGCGCGCTCTACTGGTAAAGTCGGCGTGGCATTAGTCACTTCTGGTCCTGGGATTACCAACGCAGTAACGGGGATTGCTACCGCTTATATGGATTCTATCCCCATGGTGGTGATTAGTGGTCAGGTGCCGACTGCAGCAATTGGTATGGACGCATTCCAGGAAGTCGATGCAGTTGGTATTACACGCCCCTGCGTGAAACATAACTTCCTGGTCAAAGACATCAAGGATCTGGCTGCGACGATTAAAAAGGCCTTCTATATCGCTTCTACTGGTCGCCCGGGTCCTGTTTTAGTGGATATCCCTAAAGACATTACGGGTCAGCCATATACCTACGACTACTCCATGTCGGTGGATATGCGTTCGTATAATCCTGTGGTGAAGGGGCATACTGGTCAAATCAAAAAAGCTGCACAAATGCTGTTTGAGGCTAAGCGCCCGATGATCTACAGCGGTGGCGGTGTGATTCTGGGTAACGCGTCCAAACAGCTTACCGAATTAACACGTTTGCTGGGTTTCCCCTGTACGAATACCTTGATGGGCTTGGGTGCTTATCCCGCCACAGATAAGCAGTTCGTCGGCATGCTGGGGATGCACGGTACATATGAAGCCAATATGGCTATGCAGCACAGTGATGTGTTGTTGGCGATAGGAGCTCGGTTTGATGACCGCGTCATCGGTTCGCCTGACCACTTCGCACGCGAAGCGCGACGTATTATTCATATCGACATTGATCCATCTTCGATTTCCAAGCGCGTTAAAGTTGACGTGCCTATCGTGGGTGATGTCGCTGCGGTACTGGACGAGTTGATTAAGCTGATTAAAGCCAGCAAAGAGCGTGGCGATGCTGCCGCACTAACGGCTTGGTGGGCGCAGATTAACGAGTGGCGTAGCATAGACTGCCTGAAATTCGATCGCGCCAGTGCAATTATCAAGCCACAGTATGTGGTGCAAAAGTTGTGGGAAGTGACCAAGGGCGAAGCATTTGTGACGACTGACGTAGGTCAGCATCAAATGTGGGCGGCGCAGTATTATCCATTTGACGAGCCGCGTCGCTGGATTACTTCGGGCGGCCTGGGCACGATGGGTTTCGGTTTGCCATCAGCGATGGGCGTGCAGTTAGCGCACCCGCATGCTGATGTTGCGTGTGTGACAGGTGAATCCAGTATCCAGATGTGTATACAAGAGCTGTCTACCTGTAAGCAGTATCATATTCCATTGAAAATCGTGAATCTGAATAACCGCTATATGGGTATGGTGCGTCAATGGCAGGAGTTTTTCTACGGTAATCGCTATGCTGAGTCCTATATGGAATCGTTGCCTGACTTTGTGAAATTGGCAGAGTCCTATGGTCACGTCGGCATGAAAATCGAAAAGCCGGAAGACGTTGAGCCTGCGTTGCGTGAGGCTTTTGCAATGAAGGAACGTCTGGTATTTATGGATTTCATTACCGATCAAACTGAAAACGTTTTCCCTATGGTGCCAGGTGGTGCAGGCATTACTGAAATGATTTTGGCGGAGGAGCTATAACATGCGCCATATTATTTCGATTTTGATGGAAAACGAAGCCGGTGCGTTATCACGTGTGGCAGGGCTGTTTTCAGCACGTGGCTACAATATTGAATCACTCACGGTTGCACCGACTGAAGATGCAACATTGTCACGTATGACTATCGTCACGCGTGGCTCTGAAGACGTCATTGAGCAAATCGTCAAGCAGCTCAATAAGCTGATTGATGTGGTGAAGATACTGGATTTGTCCGATGGTAGCCATATCGAGCGTGAATTGATGCTGGTGAAAGTGCGTGCCTTTGGTAAAGATCGTGAAGAAATGAAGCGCATGGCGGATATATTCCGTGGGCGCATCATCGATGTCACCGAGAAAACCTACACCATAGAGCTGACGGGTCCAGGTACGAAACTGGATGCATTTATCGAAGCCATAGATGCAGCCGCTATTTTGGAAACCGTGCGTACGGGTGCTTCGGGCATCGGGCGCGGTGAACGCATACTTAAGGTTTAATTTGCATCATTATTTTTAAAAGATTTTTATTAAAAGGAAGTTTTACATGAATGTTTATTACGATAAAGACGCTGATCTCTCATTAATTAAAGGCAAAACTGTTGCCATTATCGGCTATGGTTCACAAGGTCATGCCCACGCTAACAACTTAAAAGATTCTGGCGTGAACGTCATTGTCGGTTTGCGTAAAGGTGGCGCATCCTGGAGTAAGGCTGAAACGGCTGGCTTGCAAGTGCAAGAAGTCGGCAGTGCAGTTAAAAATGCTGACCTGATTATGATTCTGGTTCCAGATGAAAATCAGCCAGAAATGTACACTAACGAAATCGCGCCTAACTTAAAGCCAGGTGCAACTTTAGCTTTCGCTCATGGTTTCAGCGTGCATTATGGTCTTATCACTCCACGTAAAGATGTGGACGTAGTGATGATTGCGCCTAAAGGTCCTGGTCATTTAGTGCGTTCAACTTACAAACAAGGCGGCGGCGTACCTTCATTGATCGCTGTGCATCAAGATAACTCAGGTAAAGCTCGCGATTTGGCATTGTCTTACGCAGCAGCAAACGGCGGTACTAAAGGTGGCGTGATTGAAACTTCATTCCGCGAAGAAACCGAAACTGACTTGTTCGGCGAACAGGCTGTATTGTGTGGCGGTTGCGTAGAATTGGTTAAGGCTGGTTTTGAAACTTTGACTGAAGCGGGTTATGCGCCTGAAATGGCTTACTTCGAATGCTTGCATGAACTCAAATTAATCGTCGATTTGATGTACGAAGGCGGTATCGCTAATATGAATTATTCGATTTCGAATAATGCTGAATATGGCGAATACGTGACAGGTCCATCAGTGATTGGTGACCAGGCGCGTGCTGCGATGAAAGTGGCTCTGGCTAACATTCAAAACGGCGATTACGCTAAGAGCTTCATTCTGGAAAGCAAAGCAGGCGGAGCCGGTATGCACGCTAAGCGTCGTCAGAATGCAGAGCACCCAATTGAAATTGTCGGCGAGAAATTGCGTGGCATGATGCCTTGGATTAAAGCTAACAAGCTGGTTGATCAAAGCAAAAACTAAAGCGGCAGAAAACGAGGTCCTAGACCTCGTTTTAATTTGTGGATAGCAAATAGCTAATCCACGAAAAACACTTTTGGGTGTTTTTCGTTGGTTAATTGTTTTTTAATTGCAGTACATGGTTGATATTTGTCCTGCATCATATGAATTGTGAATTATGTCAGAATCTAATTACAAATCGCAGATAGGGAATGCTACGCAACGGCGTGGCATTTATTTGTTGCCAAATTTATTCACCACGGCTGCATTATTCGCAGGATTTTATGCCATCGTGCAGGCGATGAATGGCAACTATGAGTTATCTGCAGTGGCGATATTCGTGGCCATGGTGCTGGATGGTCTGGATGGCCGTGTGGCGCGCCTGACGCATACGCAAAGTGCATTCGGTGCGGAATATGATTCATTGTCCGACATGGTGTCGTTTGGCGTAGCGCCAGCACTCATTGCTTACGTATGGGCGTTAAAAGGCATGGGTAAGTTGGGCTGGATGGCTGCTTTTGTTTATTGCGTGGGTGCAGCATTGCGCCTGGCACGCTTCAATACGCAACTGGATGTGGCTGATAAGCGCTATTTTCAAGGTTTGCCTAGCCCGGCAGCAGCGGCGTTGGTTGCGGGTTTGGTATGGGTGATGAACGAATATGGTATCTCGGGTAACGATGCGAGATGGCTGGCATTTGCAGTCACTTTGTTTGCGGGACTGACCATGGTGAGCAATGTGCGCTATTACAGCGGCAAAGACATAAACCTGCGTCGCAGTGTGCCATTCATGGTGGTCTTCCTGATCGCGATGGGTTTTATGTTGATCGCATATAGCCCGCCTGAAATGTTGTTTGGCGTGGTGGCATTGTATGCTTTGTCAGGTTACGTCATGAGCGCGTGGGCGATGTTGCGGAAAAAACCAAAAATTCAGCCATAATTACCTGCTTGCGTCAGCTTTCGACCTGACAAACTCGCGTAGCATCATCAAAATTATCGAAAAATTCGGAGTAAGCCATGAGTAGCGACCATTTAATTATATTTGATACCACTTTGCGCGATGGCGAGCAAAGCCCTGGTGCGTCAATGACGCGTGAAGAAAAAGTCCGTATTGCGCGCCAGCTTGAGCGTATGCGTGTGGATATTATTGAGGCTGGTTTCCCTGCTGCTTCGAATGGCGACTTTGAGTCTGTCAAAGCTGTTGCCGATGCGATTAAAGACAGCACGGTCTGCGGGCTGGCGCGGGCGCTGGAGCGCGATATACAACGTGCGGGTGAAGCTTTGCGTGGTGCGAATTCGTCGCGTATTCATACTTTTATTGCTACCAGCCCTATCCATATGGAAAAGAAACTGCGCATGTCGCCTGATCAGGTGATTGAGCAGGCGGTGAAAGCGGTGACCTGGGCGCGGCAGTATACTGACAATGTCGAGTTTTCTCCCGAGGATGCCGGGCGTTCGGATCCTGATTTTCTGTGCCGTGTGCTGGAAGCAGTTATTGATGCAGGTGCGCGCACGTTGAACATACCTGACACCGTAGGTTACAGTGTGCCAGGCCAGTTTGGTGAGCTCATCCGCAGTTTGCGTGAACGTATTCCTAATTCAGATAAAGCGATTTTCTCTGTTCATTGCCATAATGATTTAGGCTTGGCAGTGGCAAACTCATTATCTGCGGTCTTGAACGGCGCACGCCAAGTTGAATGTACGGTTAACGGTTTAGGCGAGCGCGCTGGTAATGCTGCGCTGGAAGAAATTGTCATGGCGGTGCGCACGCGTTCCGATGTGTTCCAGTGCACCACTCGTATTGATACCACGCAAATTGTCCCGGCGTCACGTCTGGTCGCCAGCATTACAGGCTTTGCTGTGCAGCCGAATAAAGCCATCGTCGGTGCCAATGCGTTCGCTCATGAATCGGGCATCCATCAGGACGGTGTACTGAAACACCGTGAAACTTATGAAATCATGCGCGCGGAAGATGTGGGCTGGAGTGCGAATAAAATGGTTCTGGGTAAACACTCAGGACGTAATGCTTTCCGTACCCGCTTAACCGAGTTGGGTATCGATCTGGGCAGTGAAGAAGCCGTAAATGCAGCATTTGTCCGATTCAAGGAATTAGCTGATAAGAAACATGAGATTTTTGACGAAGACTTGCATGCCTTGGCCAGCGATGAAGTGGCATCGCATAGCGTAGAAGCCTATAAATTAGTTTCACTCAAAGTCTGTTCAGAAACCGGCGAAACGCCATTGGCGCAAGTCGTCATCAGCGCGCATGGTGAAGAGAAATCAGCTCAAGCCTCGGGCGGCGGTCCAGTTGATGCGACCTTCAAAGCGATCGAGCAGCTGGTCAACAGTGCAGCAGAATTGCAGTTATATTCGGTCAATAACATTACCACGGGTACTGATGCGCAAGGGGAGGTTACAGTGCGCCTGGCTAAGGCAGGGCGAATAGTGAATGGCCAGGGCGCCGATACCGACATCGTCGTCGCGTCAGCTGAGGCCTATTTGGACGCATTGAATGGCTTGTACAATAAATTAGAGCGCGCTCATCCACAAATATAAAAGGGGAAACTGTGGCAGCAACAGGGGAAAGAAAATTACAAATTCTGCAAACATTAGCAGAAATGTTACAAATGCCAGCCGCCGAGAAAATTACCACCGCAGCGTTGGCGGCGCGTTTGCAGGTATCCGAAGCCGCACTCTATCGGCATTTTGCCAGCAAGGCACAAATGTTCGAAGGCTTGATAGAGTTTATTGAGCAGTCCGTCTTTGGCATTATCAACAAAATTACCAGTCAGCAAGAAAGCGGCATGGCCCAGCTGGAGGCCATACTCACCGTGCTGCTGGGCTTTGCGGAAACTAACCCGGGCATGACCCGTGTGCTCATCGGTGACGCGCTGGTGAATGAAAATGACAGGCTGCAAGCGCGTATTAATCAGCTGCATGATCGACTGGAAGCCACCCTGCGTCAAAGCCTGCGTATTGCTGCCAGCCAACAAGAAACTAAAGCTGATGCCAATATCACCGCGAATATGCTGTTGTGCATCGTTATCGGGCGCTGGCAGCAGTTTGCTAAAAGTGGTTTTAAGCGTAGCCCGAATGCTGATTTTGCGGCGTTATGGGCGGGATTGCGGGCTGGGATTTAAGCGTTAGTACCACACACGGCACAATGGGCGTCGCGTTTGAGTTTGATGCTGCGCCATTGCATGTCGAGTGCGTCCAGTAACAATAATCGTCCACTCAGCGTGGTGCCCGCGCCAGTGATGAGCTTGAGCGCCTCGGCGGCTTGAGTGGCGCCGATGATGCCGACCAGTGGTGAAAAGACACCATTTTCTGCGCACCTTACTTCGTCGTCTGCACCATTGTCTGGGTACAGGCAGTGGTAGCAGGGACTGTCTTCCTGTCGCATATCAAACACCGTTACCTGTCCATCAAAGCGGACCGCAGCGCCGGAAACCAGTGGCTTACGGTGGGCGAAACAGGCGCGATTAATGGCGTGGCGGGTGGCGAAATTGTCACTGGCGTCAATGATGATATCGTGTTCAGCAATTTGTTGCGCCAGAGATGCCCCTGATAAGCGTTCAGTAATGGGGTTGATACGGATGTTGGGGTTGAGCTGCTGAATGCTGGTTGCGGCGGACAGGGCCTTATTCTGACCGATAGCATTATGCTGATGAATGATTTGGCGTTGCAGATTGCTGAGATCAACCTTGTCGTCATCAGCGATGCTGATATAGCCGACTCCGCTGGCGGCAAGATATAGGGCAACGGGAGAGCCCAAGCCGCCCGCGCCGACGATTAATACACGTGCATCGAGTATCGCTTGCTGACCTGCTATACCTATATCATGGAGCAGGATATGCCGGCTATAACGGAGCAGGTCAGCATCTTGCATGTTATTTCGCCATGCTGGTTTCTGTGGCTTTGACCGGCGTGTCAATGGGCTTCAGTATGTTGATTCCCTTGAGCAGTCCTAGCGCTTGATTAAGCTGGAAGTCGTCTTTGGAGACGATCTCGCCAGGCTCAAGTTTCCTGCCCTTGTTCATTTTATTCGTCTTGTCCCCCGTATTTTCAGGTGTGATCACCTTGGGCGGAGTAACGATAGTAGTGGTGGTAGTGACAGTGCTGTTTGGATTGGTCAGGTGATTTTCCAAATCGGCTTCACGCACACCGAAACCGTCTTCTTCACTATTGCCCACAACCGTACCTTCTTCGACAATGATATCAGGTGTGATGCCCTTGGCTTGAATAGAGCGGCCACTAGGCGTGAAATAACGCGCGGTGGTCAGTTTGATGCCAGTGCCATTGCCTAGCGGCAATATGGTCTGTACCGAACCTTTACCGAATGATTGTGTACCCATCACGACAGCGCGTTTTTGATCTTGCAATGCACCCGCAACAATTTCAGATGCCGAAGCAGAACCGCTGTTGACCAGTACAACCATAGGGACTGTTTTTACCCATTCAGGCAACGCTTTCAGGTAGTCATCCTGATTGCCACGCAGATAATAATCAGGCGTTGCGGTGAGATGCATCTTGGAGTCTTCAGCGCGCCCGTCAGTGTAGACCACTAAACTGCCTGGCTTGAGGAAGGCCGCAGATACACCTACTGCACTATTGAGCAGGCCACCTGGATCATTACGTAAATCCAGTACCAGACCTTTTAATGGCGACTTATTTTCCTTTAACAGGGCGTTGATTGCGTCAACCAGATTTTCGCCTGTGCGCTCCTGGAATTGGGTGATGCGTACGTAGCCGAAGTTGGGTTCGACCAGTTTGTATTTGACGCTCTTCACTTTAATAACAGCACGCATCAGGGTAACGTTAAATGGCTTGTTCATGCCTTTACGGACGACGGTGAGCGTAATCGGCGTGTTGGGCTTGCCGCGCATGCGCTTAACTGCGTCATTGATAGACATGCCTTTGACAGGAACATCATCCAGCTTGATGATTAAATCACCGCTTTTTAACCCCGCTTTTTGTGCAGGTGTATCTTCGATTGGTGAGACGACCTTCACAAAGCCATCTTCCATGCCGACTTCTATACCCAGACCACCAAATTCGCCCTGGGTGCCGACCTGCAAGTCCTTGAATGCATCTGCATCCATATAGGCTGAGTGGGGGTCTAAGCCCGACAGCATGCCATTGATGGCTTGGCTAATGAGTTTTTTGTCTTCAACAGGTTCGACGTAATCACTTTTGATTTTGCCAAACACTTCAGTAAACGCACGCAATTCGTCCAGTGGTAATGGTTGTGTGGCTTCGCGGTCAGCGATGGCGGAGAGGTTGAGCGAGATAGCGACACCAATAATCACACCAGAACTAATTAAACCAATTTTTTGTAGTTTGTCGCGCATTGCGGGTCTTTCCTTTGTCATTTAGCGTTTATTTTGCTATCCAAGGGCTGGGGTCAAATGCTTGACTTTGATAGCGTAATTCAAAATATAAACCAGTTTCGTTGCTGCCGCCGGTATTGCCAACACTGGCGATAATGTCACCAGCTTTGATAGCTGCACCAGTTTGTTTATACAGGGTTTCATTATTGCTGTATAGGCTCATATAGCCACCGCCGTGGTCGATAATAATCAGGTTGCCAAAGCCGCGCATCCAGTCGGCAAAGACAACTTGACCTGTCGCCACTGCGTGCACTGGTTGTCCTGATGCTGCCTTGATGAATAAACCTTTCCATAATGCACCACCCTGTTCACGTGGAGTGCCAAAACGGTGAATTAGTTCCCCATGGGTTGGCATGATGAGGTGGCCTTTGAGTTGACCCAGGCCAATATTGGGCGTGTAAGGTTGCTTGATCGGTGCGGGCGGGGGAAGTAGATTAGTGTGGGATTTTTTCGCTTGCTTGGCGATTTTGGCCGCTTCTCTGGCGGCTTTTGCTGCACGTGCAGCAGCTGCAGCTTCGGCCTTTTTACGAGCGATAGCCAGATCTTGCATGAGTTTAGTCATGCGTTTTTCATCTTGCTCTAGGTTGGCAATTTGTTGGCGCTGTTGCTGGATTTGCGAACCCAGCTGTTTAACGATTTGTTGCTTTTTATTACGCTCGGTTTCAAGTATTTTACGTTGTTGCTCACGTTGTTCACGAATTTTGTCGAGCTGGGCTTGTTGAGTCTGTTGCTCTGCAGTGAGCTGGTCGAGTTGTATCACATTCTGTTGCAGGCTACTGATGAGCTGATTGCGGGTACGAGTGATGTAACTTAAATAGGTTAAATTGCGTGTGGTCTGATTGGGGCTGTTGCCATTAAGCAATAATTTGGTCGCGTCACTCTGGCCTGAAAGATACTGTTGGCGGATGAGCTGCATGAGTGCATTTTGCTGTTGAGTAATCGCCGTGCGTGCATTGCTCCCCTGGTTGCGTAGCTGAACGAGCGTTTGTTCGGTCTCGGTACGTTGCTGTTCCAGTTCATACATGCTGCGATTAGCATTGCTGATTGCACGTTCAGACTGCTGAAGCGCATCGCTGACTTGATTGCGTGTGGATTCAACGGCTTGATTTTGCTGGCGTAGTTGTTCTATTTTGGCGTGTATGCCAGCAATGTCGGGTGGCGCGTCAGCTGCATGCAGATTGAAGCTCAAGGCGCATGCGCTGGCGCAAATTAACTGACCGAATTTCACTCGTATTGGATGAGCGATTTGCCTGTCATTTCTTCAGGTTGTTTTACGCCCATGATGTTGAGTAAAGTAGGGCTGACATCTTCCAGTGCGCCAGCGTTGATTAATTGCGCAGGTCGATTGCCGATATAGAGCAAAGGTACCAGATTGGTAGTATGGGCGGTGTAGGCCTGGCGAGTGACTTCATCCAGCATGAGTTCAGCGTTGCCGTGGTCGGCGGTGATCAGCACTTCGCCGCCTGCTGCAAGCATCGCTGGAATAACTCGACCCAGGCAGACATCCAGCGCTTCGATAGCTTTAATAGCGGCCTGCAGGTTGCCAGTGTGGCCAACCATGTCAGCATTGGCGTAGTTGCAGATAATGGCATCGAAGTGTTTACTCTCGATAGCTTCGACTAATTTGTCAGTGAGTTCAAAAGCACTCATTTCTGGCTTCATGTCGTAGGTGGCTACATTGGGTGACGGTACCATAATGCGTTCTTCACCTTCGTACACCAGTTCTTCACCGCCGTTAAAGAAAAAAGTGACGTGCGGATATTTTTCGGTTTCGGCAATGCGCAGTTGTTTCAGACCCAGTTTTGCGATGTGCTCACCAAAACCATTACGGATTTTTTCGGGTGGGAAAGCAACGGAGACATTAAAGTCATCGCTGTAACCGGTTAAGGTGCAGAAATCAGCAATTTTAGGTGCGTATGGGCGTTCAAATTCGTTGAAATCAGGCTCAATGAATGGGCGCGATATTTGCCGCGCCCGGTCCGAGCGAAAGTTCATGAATACGATGCTGTCGCCATCTTCTACGTGGACTGGCTGCGTTCCTGCGGGAACAATGCTGGTGGCTTTGACGAATTCGTCAGTTTCGCCACGGGCGTACGCTTGCGCCAGCCCGGACAGTGCATCGGTTGCGCTGAAATCGGCCTTGCCCTGTGTGATTAAGTCATATGCTGTTTGCACGCGTGCCCAGCGGTTGTCTCTATCCATGGCGTAGTAACGGCCGATGATGGAAGCAATTTGACCAACTTTAAGTTCGTTTATTTTGGCTTGTAAATTGCTGAGATACAGCTCGGCGCTCTTAGGCGCGGTATCACGTCCGTCCAGGAAGGCGTGGACATAGACCTTTTTAAGACCCGCATTAGCTGCCATCGCCAACATCGCATAGATATGGCGTTCATGGCTGTGCACGCCACCATCAGATAGCAGACCCAGAATATGCAACGCACGGTCATTTTCCAGCGCCAGGTCAACTGCACGTTTGAGTGCGGGATTGGTAAAAAAGGATGTGCCTTTAATTGCCAGGTCGATACGAGTGAATTCTTGATAAACCACACGTCCTGCACCGATATTAAGGTGTCCGACCTCGGAGTTACCCATTTGGCCTGATGGTAAGCCTACTGCGGATTCAGATGCCTGTATTAGTGTATGAGGATATTGCTGCCAGTATTTATCCCAGTTAGGCTTATGTGCTTGCGCGATAGCGTTGTCTGTATTGCACTTACGGCAACCGAAACCATCAAGTATGATTAATAATGCAGGAGTCACAGGAGCGTCTTTCTTCATGCAGAGTGGAATTAAATTTATATATTTATTTTACCACGGCGTTTTAGTATATTTTGCTTGATGATGCATTATAATGATTAGGTTATATACTTATTTACTACGTCATGTCAGCTAATAACCTTAATTTAGAGCATATTGATTTAATCGACAAAGACGAGCACATTGAGCAAGCATCACGTGCAATGAAGGCGATGTCGCATCCTTTACGGTTGAAAATTTTATGTGTACTTGGTGACAGAGAAGTCAGCGTACAGGATATTGTTGATCATGTGGGTACGTCCCAAAGTAATATCTCTCAACACTTAGCTATCTTGCGTGATAAAGGTGTATTGCGCACACGTAAAGATGCAAATAAAGTCTATTATCGCGTCGGTGATACCCGTACATTACGGCTGATCAGTTTGATGCGTGATGTGTTTTGCGGGTTTGCATAGCTAGATCATCAAAGTTTCATAAATTCAATTTAGCTTTTTGTTACAATTCGCGGCTTTGGTATATGAGTTAGCCGAGCCATGAATTTGTATACGCCATCATTTGATATAAGCACTCTGTTGGTTTGTGGGGTGCTATCTACCGTTGTCCCTGTCACTTATGCTGATGAAACCGAAGCGTATAGTGCCAAGTTTCAATCCACTTACGTATGGCAAGCCAAAGATGCTTTTTCAGCGGCTTATTCAGGTGCAAACAGCCTGACGACTGCACATGAAAAAAGTTATTCGTTTACAACAACGGCAGCCTTTGGTTTTCGGCCCTGGGCAGGGGGTGAAGTTTATTTCAATCCTGAACTATCGCAAGGCGTGCCGCTGTCAAATCTGACTGGCTTAGCTGGTTTTACCAATGGTGAAATGGCGCGTACTTCGGGTCCTCGATTAGCGCTGTACAAGGCGCGACTGTTTTTGCGCCAGACTTGGGGTCTGGGTGGCGGGAGTGAACAGTTCGAATCGGACATGAACCAGTTGGCAGGTGCTGTTGATAAGCGACGTATCGTCTGGACGATAGGCAATTTGGCTGTTAGCGATATTTTTGACAATAATGCCTACAGTCACGATCCACGTACCCAGTTTATGAATTGGTCTATCATGAATCAGGGCGCATTCGATTATGCTGCCGATGCCCGGGGTTACTCATGGGGGACAGCCGTTGAGTGGTATCACGACAACTGGGCGTTACGCGCAGGACGTTTTATTCAACCTAACCAGCCGAACCAAACCAGTCTGGACAGCGCAGTTTTTACCCATTTTGGCGATCAAATTGAAGTCGAGCATAGTCATGTATTTGCCAACCAGCCAGGCAAGGTGCGTATTTTGGCATTTCGTAATCGCGCAATCATGGCGCGTTATGACGATGCCTTGAATTTGGCAGCAGCTACCAGCACCACACCAGACCTGAGTGCCGTGCGCCATGGTGAACAAATCAAATACGGCTTTGGGCTGAATGCTGAGCAGGCCATCAGCGACAATATCGGCGTATTTGCTCGTGCAGGCTGGGGTGATGGTCAAACCGAAACCTATGCATTTACCGAAATAGACCAATCCGTGTCTGTGGGCACCCTGATCCAGGGCGCGGCCTGGGGACGGGCTCAAGACACGCTGGGCATAGCCTTTGCGCGGAATGAGCTGTCTAAAGCTCACAGAGACTATCTCGCAGCTGGCGGCTTGGGGTTCTTTATTGGTGACGGCGCGCTGAATTATCAGCCTGAATTGATACTGGAAAGTTTTTATAGCTGGCAAGTAGCAAAGCTGCTAAGCCTGACCGCAGATTGGCAACACATCCGTAACCCCGCCTACAACGCCGACCGTGGCCCTGTGGATGTAGTGGCTTTGCGATTGCATACGGAGTTTTAATCCACAGAAATGCTGTAACTCTATATTTTCTAATGGGTTTTTTAACTGATTGATTTTATAGTTAAAATTTATGTGTGAAATGTAAGGCCTGACCCCGTTGTTCTGCAGCCGATTTTGGGGAAACTTTGGAAGAAGTAAATGGCGTATCGCAATACACGCACACTTTGTCTCTGGCACGGACTTCCGTTTCTAGCCAAGCAGGGATGTTCCAGTTATTAGCCACAGCAAAGAGCTTTACGCATAACGTAAAGTTGAGGGGCGCCGCTCTTTTGCGGCGTCCCACTCGAACGCTGGGTTAGCCCTCAATTTGTTCAACACCCTTACCCCAATTGCATATTTCACAAAGCGTGCGAAGATTTTCTTCGCTTGTTTTACCACCGCGAGCAAATGGAACAATGTGATCGACATGCAATCGCACACCGTGCTCAAGGGCTGGTGATCTACCACAAAGTGTGCAACGAAAACTGTCTCGAACTAGCACGCGATAACGAAGTTTAAGTGGAACACCCCTTCGATCTTCTGGCGTAAGCTCAGTAATTGTCAAATTCTCTAGCTGTACCTTTGTGGGAGCGGGCTGTGCATTTTGAATATCATTGCCATGTTCAGAAATATGTTCAATGTATGCCGCGCAAGCATTAAGCCAACCATTAAAACGTGCTTTGTATGTGGAGTAAGAATAGGCTGGTTTGATGGCCTCCCATTCATCCTTAGATGGTCTATGTCCTACTATCTTCCAGACCCGCTCCATTTCTTCAAAAAGTGCAGAGGTTGAAATAAATGAGCGATCTTTCTTGATAGATGAAAGAACAAGGCCTGCGGCATCAAGTGCCGCCTGCCATGAGCCAAAACGATTGAGGATAACTGTGCCCTTACAGTACGTAGATGCTTGATCGAACTCGTGCCTCGTAAATCTACGATGTTCATACACGCCTGCGACACGACGCAACTCTGACAGGATGGCATCATCGGGATATTTCAGCGCATTGGGGCGATCAAGTAAAAAGTCCATTGGCTCTTGAGGGCTAACGTTGAAGGTAAGCGGGCTGCCGCTTGACCGAATGGTTATGCATTTGCCATCACCAAAGCGATTAACTGCAATACACCGGATGCAATAAGGAAAATAAACCCAGTAATTAGAAGCGCCTTTTTCTGAGCCTTCGCAACAAGTGCAGGTGAATTAACCATGAGGTGCATATCGCGCTTGGATTTTGGTATTAATTGTTGAATATTTACTTCGTGACAATTAGCTACTAGAGAAAGCGCAGACAAGATACCTGTTACGCGATAGGCGAGAATCGCAGAGCCAATGATACTGCATATTGCGGCTAGTACTTTTATAGTGTCAATTGTTATGGTGATGTCAATGTTTGTATGCATAACGTAAAATAGACACCCTAAAAAATGCTATAAAAAGCACCTTTAAGGTGTCCATTCTGTAATTAATAAAATAAGGCATTGTATTTCAACATATAAAATACACTTGCACCCCCCAATGCCGCTACACGACATCAGGGCATCCCTAATCATTACGCCTTATTTACTTCCAGATTCCGCAAACGGATATGCAGTTCGCGCAATTGTTTTTCATCAACGTTATTTGGTGCCTGTGTCATTAAGTCGTTTGCACGCTGGGTTTTGGGGAAGGCGATGACATCACGGATGGATTCTGCGCCTGCCATTAATGCGACTAGCCTGTCCAGACCAAATGCTAGGCCGCCATGCGGTGGTGCGCCGAACTGGAGTGCATCGAGCAGAAAGCCGAATTTTTCGCGGGCTTGTTCTTCGCTGATGCCCAAGGCGCGGAACACGACATCTTGTATCGCTTGTTGATGGATACGCACTGAACCGCCGCCGACTTCCCAGCCGTTGAGTACCATGTCGTAGGCACGGGATAAGGCTGCGCCTGGATTGCTGGTGAGTAGCTCTTCGTGGCCGACTTTAGGCGCGGTGAACGGGTGATGCAGTGCGTCCCAGCGTTTTTCATCTTCGTTGTATTCGAACATCGGGAAATCGACCACCCACAATGGGCGCCATTCTTTCACAGCATGACCGTGGGCGTGACCAACTTTGAGGCGGAGTGCACCGAGGGCGTCGTTAACGACTTTGGCTTTGTCTGCACCGAAGAAGATCAAGTCGCCATTTTTTGCGCCGGTACGTTTGATGATTTCTGCCAAAGCAGCTTCAGGCAAGAATTTAACGATAGGCGATTGCAAGCCTGGCTCAGTAACCTGGCTGGCATCGTTGACTTTGATGTACGCCAGACCTTTAGCGCCGTAAATTTTGACGAAATCGGTATAGTCGTCGATTTCTTTGCGTGACAAGCTCGCGCCGTTGGGTACGTTCATCGCGGCAACACGGCCACCTTCCATGTCGGCAGCGCCACGGAACACTTTGAAATCAACCGTTTTCATTAAATCGGTGAGGTCGATAAGTTCGAGGGCAATGCGCATGTCGGGTTTGTCTGAACCATAGCGGTTCATCGCTTCTGCGTACGGCATGCGTGGGAACGGTGTGACCAGATCTACATCCATCACCAGTTTGAACATTTTACGTATCATGTCTTCAACTAAATCCATGATTTCGTCTTCGGACATGAATGAGGTTTCGATGTCTACCTGGGTGAATTCAGGTTGGCGATCTGCACGCAAATCTTCGTCACGGAAGCATTTGGTAATCTGGAAGTACCGGTCAAAGCCAGACACCATCAGCAATTGCTTGAATAGCTGTGGCGATTGCGGCAAGGCATAGAACATGCCTGAATGTACGCGTGATGGTACCAGATAGTCACGTGCACCTTCAGGGGTGGAGCGGGTCAGCATCGGTGTTTCGATTTCCATGAAACCGTTGGCATCGAGATGGTCGCGCAGGGTTTTGGCAACGCGGTAACGCAGGCGCATATTGGCTTGCATGACCGGGCGACGCAAATCCAGATAACGGTGCGTTAAGCGCACGTTTTCGGACAGATTCTCGTCATCGAGCTGGAATGGCGGGGTGGCGGAGGCATTGAGTACTTCGATGTCGGCAGCGACTATCTCTATTTCACCTGTAGCAAGGTTGGTATTCACAGTGCCTTCAGGGCGCGGACGTACCAGGCCGGTGATTTTAAGCACGTATTCGCTGCGGATTTCTTCAGCGATTTTGAAGGTGTCAGCCTGTTCAGGATTGCACACCACTTGTACCATGCCTTCACGATCGCGCAGGTCAATGAATATGACTCCGCCGTGATCGCGGCGACGATGCGCCCAGCCAGTGATGGTAACAGTTTGGTCTAAATGTGCGCGGTTAACCGCGCCACAGTAATGAGTACGCATAATGATTTTTTAAGTATGTGATGAAGGAATAAGTTTTTCGGATGCGCTCGCCACACCCATGGATACGATGTATTTTAATGCAGTGTCTACACTGATGTTGAGTTCTACAGTTTCGCTTTTTTTGACGAAAAAATAAAAGCCGTTGACCGGGCTAGGCGTCGTTGGGATAAATACGGCAACGTGTTCTTCGGACAAATGCTGAAGCAGTTCCTTAGGCAGATTGGTCTGGAATGCAATCGACCAGGCCTCAGGGTGCGGGTAACGCACCATCAATACTTTACGGAACGCTTCGCCATTACCTGAAAACAGTGTGTCTGATACCTGTTTGACACTGGAGTAAATCGATTTGACGATAGGAATGCGTGAAAGTAAAGACTCCCAGTATGCCAATAAGCGTTGGCCTACGATGTTAGTCGCGATGATGCCACTCAAACCAATTACGGCCAACGTAAGTATGACACCCAGACCAGGGATTTTATGACCTAGCCAGGCATCAGGTCGCCAGTCCACCGGGAGTAATAACAAGCTCTGATCCAGCGACGAAATGATCAGGTTGAGTGCCCAAATGGTGATGCCTAAGGGCACCCAAATGAGTAGTCCGGTAATAAAGTAACGCTTCATAAATGAGTGAGGTTATACGCTGGCCGGGCAGGTGCCCGTGCCACACGCCGGGGCAGCTTCTTGCTTGGGGCTGCCGTTTTTGAAATCAGTCACATAATAACCGCCACCTTTAAGCTGAAAACCTGCAGCAGTAATCTGTTTGCTGAATGTTTCCTTGTGGCACTGCGGGCAAGTGGTTAGTTCTGCATCAGACATTTTTTGCATTACATCCTGCTCAAAACCACAGGCGGCACATTTATATGCATAGATAGCCATGATAAAACTCCTGAAAATAAATATAAGCGATATTGTACATTAAGCCGCGTTAATTTAAGGCTATTTGCAAGAATTTCAAGACCGAAATAACTTGGCAACGAATCGCCAAGGTGCGGCCAATAAGTCGGTAACTACCTGGATTAGCCAGCGTCTCGCATCGCGTTGTGACATACGGGATGCACGTAGCGCCAGGTAAAACGCGAGTGAAAAGCTTACAGTCAGGTTAATAAAGCCGATGGCTAATACACCGAGCGAACCTAATGTGATGTTCAGCCAGCCAGCTTGCCAGCCTAAAGTGAAGAGCGCATAAGCCAGATTGGCTGCACCAAAAGCAATATGGCGTATATCGAGCGGCAGACCGGATAGATGTCCGAAGGCGGAAACCAGTCCCAGATATAATCCGAAGAAGAAATTACCTGCCAATGCGCCCAGGTTATGTTCAACGTAGCGGGTCATCCAGCGCCACAAATGGCTTCCAACCACGTGTGTTGGCCAAGTTAGCAAAGCCAGGCGTTGTGGTATTTTCTCGTGTATATTTTTGTTGTCGTAATAGCCGCTAACTACCCCGGATAGAAACAGCCCAACAGCAGCGATTGCGGCGTATAACCAATTCATTGGCGCAAGCAGGGATACTTCATTTATCAGGGTGTGCGCTTTTTCAGGACTAATGGGTTGCCACTGCCAGTAGTAATTGGCTACGCTCATAATGCTGAATGCAGTGAGGAAGGCAAATATCAAATTCCCCAAAATTGCCATTAGCTGGCTTCGGAATACATGTCCGATAAATGACTGCAATGCCTTGAACTGACTGGCTTCCGTGCGTAGTTGTGTGAGTGTTTGCGCCATCCAGCTGGCGGTCATCGCCGGTTGTTTGGTTGCAATAGTCAGGCCCAGCATGTACACCAGAACAAAACCAAATGCATAATTCAGGCTGATCAGCGCAGCTTCCTGCAAGGGCAGAAAATGTGCTTTGGCGATGAATATTTTGAGTAATGCCATGGCTGCAATAATGACGCCGGCGCCGGCTGCAGAACGAAACATGGAGAATAATGCCGAGCGATCTTCTGCTACATAATGCTCCCCTGTGTGGCCTGCATGTTGGGTGATTTGATAGGCAAGCTGCTGGGTCGTATCACGTAATAGCCGTTTGATACTATAACGTTCGCGCGTACTGTGGCTGATAATTACAAACAAGTTAATAATCAAATCCAGTTGTGCTAACCCTCTGGCATTGAGTATGCGTAATAATAAATCCAGGCGAGTCAGTTGCTGTTCCAGGCGAACCCGTAAATGGGTGAGCTCGATACTTGTGCCTTGATGCGCGACATTGCGGGTGATGCGATTTAATACTTCCTGACATTGGGCAATCAGCACTTGCGCATGAGCAATGTCTGGAAGCTTGTCCGGCGTAAGTATCTGCGTGGCAATTTCTTCATGCTGCGCCAGAAAAGGGGACGCATGCTGACCTAGCTCGGGTTGCAAATCAAGCAACTCCGGTTCAAGTCCCGCTGCTGCTATACGGTGGGATAAGCCATTAATCGCCTCGCGGAAATTGGTGCTTAGTATCGGGATGTCTTCAGTTTGGGAATTTATTTTCAGCGCAATCAATAAGCGCTGCCATAGGCTGGGATTGACGCTCCCTATCCATTCCCCGTCGCTTGCACGCAGTGCTTCATCCAGCCAGTCGCGAAGTGAGTGTATTTGGGGTAATGGGGGAAGCAGCTTGTATTGAAAGCGTCGGGATAACTCACCTGCAAAACTGTGGGTAGGCAAGATGTCTGCGGACATCAGCAATTCGCTAATTTGCATTTGATTGAGCAGGCTGAGTAAATGCGAGCGCAGGGCTGCTGCATAGTCCGGATTTCGTTCAATCAGACCTAATAAATCTGCCAATTTTTGGGTAGCTAGGGTAACATCGCTGCTGTTTTTGGGACGAAGCAGGAAAAATAGTCGCCTCATCAATACGTGCTGATCATCCGCAGGTTCTTGCGTCATGCGTTTTAATGCGCGTTCTAAGTATTCTGGTGTGTAATTCATAGCTTATTCGACAAGGTGATAAACTTGAGTAGGTTGATTGTAACGTGTTATAGAGTAAGCAAGCCGTGTATTAGTTTCAGGATGCTGTCAGTTGTACAGTGGCACTATCCAATCTGTGTTTGTGAGAGAAAGAATGATGATTAAATTACCCGTAATATTATTGGCGTGTTTTGCGTTAGCCTCATGTAGTAGCAATGAGGATACTCATCAAGGGCAGCCTGTTACTAAACGTAAAGCTGTGTTCAAAGAAATGCTGCGTTCTTTCGAACCGATGGGGTTGATGGTGCGTGAACGCAAGCCTTACAATGCGGCTGAATTCTTGAAGTATGCCGAAGCTTTACAGGGACTAAGCAGCCAGCCCTGGCACTATTTTACTGCGGATAGCAACTATGCTCCGACCCGTGCCAAGCCTGATGTCTGGGATAAGCCTGCAGAGTTCAAACAGGCGCAACAACGTTTTATGGATGCGAGCACATTGCTCGTCAGTACTGCAAAAACGGGTGATTTCACTAAAGTGCAACATGATTTTGCCGCAGTAGAGGATAGTTGCAAATCGTGCCATCAACAATTTCGCGGTATTCCTCGTTAAATAGCATGTTGAGCCTGTTGCTCTCAACCATTGCATTTTTCGCAGCAGCCTACTGGATCAAACGTTATTTAGATGAACAAGGTATCAACCACGGTATGACCCGCAATATAGTTGTATTCGTATTTGCCACCGTGATCTCGCTGCTGGTGTCTGCGGTGGTGGATAAATTCGATGACCATCCTGTTAATCAGATGGCCGAAATGAACAATATGGTCAAACTGCTGGCGCAATAGTAACCACGGCGCTACGCCTTCACCGCAATCAGTGCTACCTCAACGGTTTCTGACTGATTGCTCAGCCATATCTGACCTTCTTGCATGGTAAAAGTCAGCTGCATGTTGCGTTCGGCTAGTTTGGCGAGCGCACGCGTGGTGTCCAGCGGCAGGTTGTACACAGTCAAATTATTGAGTTTGGTCAGTTTGCTGCTGGCCTGTTCCCACCACATCTCGGCACTGCGGCCGCCATAATTGTAGACGTAAACTTGATCTGCGCGACCACAGGCGCGGCGCACCAGTTTTTCGTCGGGTAAGCCGACGTTAATCCATGTTGCAATTGCCCCGGTTAGGTCTTTGTGCCAGAGATCAGGCTCATCATCCACACAAATGCCATTGGCAAAACTGAGTGCGTCGTTGGCGTGGAGCGCGAAAGCCAGCAGACGCATCATCATGCGCTCATCAGTTTCGGATGGATGGCGGGCGAGGGTCAGCGTGTGGTCCTGGTAATAGTGCTGATCCATGTTGGCGATTTGCAATGCCGCTTTGAAGATCGTGGATTTGAGTGCCATCTTGGTTAACCGTAAACAACCAGCGCAGCGACACTGGCAGCTGCGATGATGAGCGTGACAATAGCGCGACGGTTGCTGGCAAAATATAAGCTGCTGCTGTTGAGGGTGTTAGGTAGCGTTTTATAGCCTGTAATCATGGCCGTAATCAGGTTGCTGTGCTTGTAGAAGCGATAGAAAAATATCGCGGCAATATGCAGGCCGACGATGGCGAGCAGGAAATTAAAGGCTTCCTCATGGATGCCGCTGATGGTATCGCTCATGTCTTTGCTGAGGAGATGCGCAAGCGGACCACTATCGAGTAAGTCATTGTTGGAAAATAGCCCGGTAATCGCCTGAAGCGCCAGCAATGCGAGCATGATGATCACTGCCCAACCACCTACTGGATTGTGGCCTATGTTGTCATTTGGTCGCGGCTTGAATAATGTGCGAGCATAAGTTTTGGTGGCGTGCATGCCTGATACAAAATAGCTGAAGCGAGTAGTGCTGCTGCCGACGAATCCCCATAACACGCGAAATATGAGCAGGGTAAGCAAGGTGTAACCCGCGTAAAAGTGGATTTGCATGGCATCGTCAAAAAGCTCGGCACTGCCCCATGAGACAGCTAAACAGAGAACCAGGCTCCAGTGAAATAGTCGTGTGGGTAAATCCCAGATTTTGATTTTTTGATTGGTCGTGTTCATATGATTTAGATAGCGTTGATAGTGAATTTGTAACCGATCTGTTTCCAGTTGCGGCTTTCATCGGTGAGCGCGGCAGCGGTCAGCGGGTTGTTATTGAGCCAGCTCTGGGTCAGCGTGAGTTGTGCTGTGGTGGCATGGCATTGTAACGCCAATTCGTTCAAATTCAGATTGGCGCGGCTACGGTAGCATAAAATAGCCAGGCGTAAAATCAGCACCAGCGGTTTAAGCGAGTCGGGTATGGTGGATGCAAGCTTATCCAGTCCGCCGCGCTGGGTGCGGACTAATAGAGCTATGCGCGCCTGATCTTTTTGCGAGAAGCCTGGCATATCGGCATTGGCGAGTATGTATGCGCCATGCTTATGGTAGCCCGCGTGGGCAATGGAAATGCCGATTTCATGTAGTTGCGCAGCCCATGTCAGATAAGGCTTGAGGGCCTCGGCATCAGCAAGTTGAGCCGCAGTCTGGTTAAATAGCTGGGTGGCGAAATCACTTACGCGCCGTGCCTGTTTACTATCGACGTGGTAGCGACGCATGAATTGGATCACAGTTGCCGCGCGCATATCTCTATGGTGGAACCGGCCGAGTAAATCATACAGCACACCTTCGCGCAGCGCGCCGTCAGCGATGGTCATCTGGGTAATGCCAAATTCGGCAAACACGCCAGCCATGACGGCAACACCACCGACAAAAACGGGTTTACGATCCGCTTTCATTCCGGCAAGCTCAAGTTTGGACAGGTCGCCTACCGTGATCATGTGCTCACAGAGTTTTGCCAAACCTTCATGGCTAATGCCTTGTTCCGCCCAGCCGTTTTGTACTAACACATCGCTAATGACGCGCGCAGTACCACTGGAGCCGACTGCTTCATGCCACTTTCCCGCATAATTTCCAGCGATAGTCTGCGCTTCGGTACGGGCGGTAAGGATGGCAAGATCCAAGTTTTTTTTGCTGATTTTGCCGTCTTTAAAAAAACGCTGTGTGAAGTTGACGCAGCCTAAATGCAGACTTTCCATCAATTGCGGGTTCATGCCTGTGCCGATAACGCATTCGGTCGAGCCGCCACCGATGTCGATGACCAGACGAGGGTGCTCCGCTGCTGGCAAGCTGTGTGCTACGCCGATATACACCAAACGCGCTTCTTCACGTCCGGCGATGATTTCTATCGGATAACCAAGTATGACTTCAGCCTGTTGCAAAAAAACATCGGTGTTTTCTGCAACACGCAAAGCGCTGGTGCCGACACAGCGCACCGCACCTTGTGGCAAGCCACGCAACCTTTCGCTAAAGCGGGCCAGGCACGCCAACCCCCGCGCCTGTGAGTCGCTGTCCAGCAGTTTGTCCGCACCTATGCCGGCAGTAAGGCGCACAGGTTCTTTGAGCACATCCAGCGGGTAGATTTGATCATCAACGACGCGGGCGACCTGGAGTTTGAAGCTGTTAGAACCTAGGTCAACGGCGGCGAGGGTGGTGTATTCATTCATAATTAACAGCGGGTGCTTAACTCAGCGCACCAAAAAATAAGTAAGTAACAGCAATTGCGGCGATTAAACCGCCTAAGTCCGCGATTAGACCACAAGCGACAGCATGACGCACGCGCTGTATGCCGACAGCGCCGAAATAAACTGCGAGTACGTAGAATGTGGTTTCGGTGCTGCCCTGAATGACCGATGCGAGTCTGCCCGCAAATGAATCTGCGCCGAAGGTGTGCATGGTGTCTATCATCATCGCGCGTGAGCCACTGCCCGATAATGGCTTCATCAGTGCGGTGGGCAGCGCGTCAACAAAACGCGTATCCCAGCCTAGCCACAGAACGGCATGGCGTATGCCTTGCATGAATAACTCTAACGCGCCACTTGCGCGAAACACGGCAATTGCAACCAGCATGGCTACGAGGTAAGGGATGATGGTGATGGCAGTGTGGAACCCCTCTTTTGCACCCTCGACAAAAGCTTCGTAGGCATTGACGCGTTTAACTGCTGCGCCTGCGATAAAGCTGATGATTAAGCTGAATAACAGGAAGTTGCTGATCAGGCTGGATTGTCGCAGCATTTCCGCTGTCGGCAATTGTGCAAAATAAGCGACTAGCCCGAATACCAGTACGCTAATCGCGCCTAAATAAGCCAGCACGACTTTATCCCATAAGTTAATGCGCTGGAAAAAGGCTGTCGCCAGCAGTCCTGACATGGTCGAGCAATATGTCGCGATGAGGATGGGGATGAATACGTCGGTAGGGTCATGTGCGCCTGCTTGAGCGCGATAAGTGAAAATGGTGACAGGGAGCAGGGTGACCGATGAGGCGTTGATGACCAGAAATAATATCTGTGCATCGGACGCTGTTTTTTTGTCGGGATTGAGCGTTTGCAGTTCCTGCATGGCCTTGATCCCCATGGGCGTGGCAGCATTGTCCAGTCCCAGCATGTTAGCCGCCATATTCATGGTAATCGCGCCGAGTGCGGGATGGTGTGCAGGCACGTCAGGAAATAAGCGGCGAAACAATGGATTCATCAGCCAGGTAAGGCCTTGTAAAAATCCAGCCTTTTCACCCACACGCATAATGCCTAACCATAGCGCCATGATGCCGATCAGGCCAAGTGAGATTTCGACTGCGCTCTTGGCTGCGGTAAACACTGCCTGCATGATAAGTGCATAGCTATCAGCTTGACCATACAGTAACCAGTTAACACTGGCGAAAGCAAACGCCAGCAAGAAAAAACCTATCCAAATCAGATTGAGCATTGTTAACTTGCCAGTTTGGCGAGTGCAAAGAAAAACAGCAGCAACAGCCATATGGTCAGCGCCCGCCAGACGAGGCTGATGGCGCTGTTGATGTCGGTGGATTCGGGCGCATTGCCCAAACCTAGCTCGGGGCGCCAAGTCTCGCCTTGCTGGTGCTGTATTTTGCCGCCAAGCTTGATTTCCATCGCGCCTGCTGCGCTGGCCAGTACTATGCCGATACCGTGATTAGCCCAGTCTGCAGCCTGGCTACGCCAGCAATAAACCGCATCCTCAAAGTCCCCTGCAATGGCAAAGGTGAGTGCGGTCAGACGGGCGGGAAGGGCATCCAGCACCTGGCTGGCACGTTGAGAGAAATGCGCAAATTCACCCATCTGGCTGGGCTGCCAGGTGCGGGCAAGATGATGGCTAAGGCGGTATAACAGCGCACCTACCGGCCCCAATGGCGCTAGCAGGATGAACCAGAATAATACCCCGAATAAATAGTGCAGTGCATCGCTGAACAGGCATTCTACAGTCACGCGGGCAAGCCCGTTAGCGGTAGTGGGAATCTCGTGATGATCTCGTGCATAGAGTGCCTGCGCCTGGGCGAGGTCGTTTTGATTCAGTGCCCTGGCAATGGCGTGTACGGGCGTCGTAACTGATTTGAAGCGTATGCAGATATAGAGTACGGCTATTTGCCAGAGCCAGCCCAGCCAGGGGCTGATGGCGGTTAAAGTAAAGAATACCAGGCTGGTTATGATCAGTAGCGGTAAAACGGCAACCAGCCAGGCAATGACGCCGTGTTGATGCGTGCCTGCGTTGAGATGATGCGCAAGCGCGTGGAGTGGGCGTGTTAACCAGCGCGTCCAGGATGACTGCAAGGGGCGAAAATGCTCAAGTAGAATCGCAGCGAGGATTGCAGTCATGGTGTGCGAGTTAGTAAGGAATATCCACGGTCAATATACCCATTTCATTAATGGTTGATCCCGCTGTATAGATTTCCACGCTCGGCATCTGGATGTCTTTGCCGAGCGGTTTGAGATAGTCATGCAGTCCCTGGTAGGCTATGCTGGGTGCTAACATCAAGCTGGCCTGTGCGCTGGCGCGGAGTACACGACGGCGCGGTAGCGTATCAGTGAGCAATGGCTGTTTGACTACAGTATTAGCTGGTAGCAAATAACCCACACGGGCATGCTGATCATGTTTTTTGGTGGTGCGTGGATCTGCGTAGAGTATGGTGATAAATTTGCCAGGCTTGATGTTTTGCGCGGTTAATGCAGTATAAACTTTCTGCTGGGTGTCACCTAAATTACCATAAGCACCGTAATATTCGGTGTAAGCATAATACAGCGGCTCACTTTCGGTTTCGGTCACGGTCGCGTGACTGAAGCCGCCCCACCACCAAATGATCAGAACGATGGGGAAAACAAAAGCCAATAAAAAAGCCATCCAGTTTTTCTTGATAAATTGCATCATGCGAGTTTAGAGTCAGTGATAAGTTGGTGTGAAGATACCATATTCAGGCGCTCATTGTCGCGGTACTATGAGTCAGCCATAACAAATAGGAGGGTGATTGTGTATAAATTAATGCTGGTTTTGTTGCTTTCGTGGATAAATTTCGCTCAGGCTGAGGATTATGCGGCAGTGAGCGTGCATATGACGCCGATCAAAGTCGGCAAGCATAGCTATTATGTACAGGGCATGGCGGGTGCTGCGTCGTCTGAGAATCAAGGTTTTATGTCCAATGCCGGATTTGTGGTGACGCCTGCGGGCGTGGTGGTATTCGATACGCTGGGCACGCCCTCATTGGCGGCAGAGCTGGTCAAACAAATTCGCCAAATTACGCCATTGCCGATTAAGTACGTCATCATCAGCCATTATCATGCCGACCATTACTATGGCTTGCAGGTGTTCAAAGCCCTTGGTGCAGAAAGTTGGGCGCACAAGAATGGTCAGGGCGCGATTGCCACCGACGGTGCGGCTGAACGTTTGGCACAGCGTCGGGTAACCTTATTCCCCTGGGTAGATGAACATACCCAGCTTTTGCCAGTGGATAAATGGCTGGATGGGGATACTGATTTCGAACTGGGCGGCGTGCATTTCAAGTTGCGTTATGTCGGCCCAGCGCATTCAGCCGAGGACATGGCGATGCTGGTGCAGGAAGATGGCGTGTTGTACACGGGTGATGTTGTGTTCCGTGGACGTATACCGTTTGTGGGTGATGCTGATAGTAAATTATGGCTGGGGGCGTTAAACAAGCTGATAGCACTTAAGCCGCGAGTCATGGTCGCAGGGCATGGTGCAGCATCAGTCAAGCCTGCACGGGATTTGAAGTTTACCCGTGATTATCTGGTATATGTGCGCAAACAGATGGGTCAGGCAGTAGCCGATTTGGTGCCATTTGATGAGGCCTATGCTAAAACCAGCTGGAAACAATACGCCAGCATGCCTGCGTTTGAGCAGGCGAATCGGGCGAATGCGTACAATACTTATTTGCTCATGGAAAAAGAATCACTAAGCCAATGAAATCCTGCCTGCTGATTTTATTGCTGAGTGTGAGTCTGGCGCATGCCGATGAGATTGAAGTGCTGCAATTACAGAACCGCAGTGTCAGTGAAGTGTTGCCGGTGCTGCAACCTTTGCTTGAGTCAGGCGGCACTTTGACCGGCATGGACGACCAGTTGATTTTGCGGGCATCTGCCAAAAATCGTGCACAAATCAAAGCCGTATTGGCGCGTATTGATCAAGCGCCGCGCCAGTTGGTGATTTATGTACGGCAGCATATGAACCAGCAACAGCAAAATCGTGGTGTTAATGTTAATGGACGGGTCAACGCAGGTGGCGTTAGCGTCACCGTGCCCAACTATCAGCGCCCAAGCGCACGGTTAAGCGATGGCAGCGTCAATCTGGATGTGCAAAACAGCCAGCGTAACAGTCGTGAATCCGCTGACCAAATGGTGCGCGTCATCGATGGTGGGGCGGCGTACATCAATGCGGGCGTGTCAGTGCCCATGGCGATGCAGAGTATTCAGTACGGAATGAATGGCGCCATAATTTCTACTGCCACCGTTTATCAAGACCTGGGCTCAGGCTTCTATGCCACTCCGCGCTTAACTGGCGAGCGCGTTACCCTGGACATCAGCCCGCAACAAACCAGCGCGCAAACTGGGCAATATGGCAACCGCAACATCCAGCGCCTCACCACCACCGTACAAACCAGGCTGGGCGAGTGGGTGCAGATCGGCGGTACGAACAGCAGCAACACGCAATCAACAGGGCAGCTATTGGGGCAAGGCAGCGAATCGCAACAAAGCCAGCGTGGGGTGTGGCTAAAGGTGGAAGTCGAGTAAGTGCTTGCAACAGTGATGCTAATTGCTATCTAATATCTTCACTGCTCAACTGATGGAGTCGCGTGCTGTGAGTGTGATATGACCTACTCTAGAAAATTCTGCCTGGCACTTTTGCTAAATATGGCGACATATACAGGCGTTAGTCTGGCCGCTGAGCCTGCTGATATTTCATTGGCAGTAAGGCAAGCGGCGGCAGGTAATAAATCTGCCTTACAACAGTTGCAGCAGGCCGCAAATCAGGGCGTTGCATCGGCTCAATTCGCCATGGGACTGTTGTGTGAACAAGGGCGCTTAGTCCCTCAGAGTGATTCCAGCGCTGTGTCGTGGTACCAGAAAGCCGCAGATCAGGGTGACGCGCGAGCGCAAACTAATCTGGGTTTCATGCATGCCAATGGCAAAGGCGTACCACGAAGCTATGCCTTGGCGCGACGCTGGTATGAAAAAGCTGCTGAACAGGGCAACATACAGGCGCTGTATAGTCTGGGTTATTTTTATGAAACAGCTAAAGGCGTGGAAGCGAGTGATGTCAGTGCCGCCCGCTACTACACAGCTGCCGCTGAGGGTGGTTATGCCAATGCGCAATATAAATTAGGGATAATGTACGCCAATGGCAAAGGTGTAGCGCAGAACGATGACCTTGCGCTGGATTGGTTGCAGCGCGCAGCTAATCAGGGTTTGGCTGTCGCTCAATTTGGCCTGGGCCTGATGTATGCCAAGGGGCTGGGCGTCACTCAGGACTATGTTGTTGCTGCACGCTGGTTCCAGCAAGCGGCCGAGCAAGGTAACGCACAAGCACAAGCTGATTTGGGTGCCATGTACGCTAACGGGGTATTGGGTAACACTGACTATGCTACTGCTATCACCTGGTTGCAAAAGGCGGCAGCTCAAGGCAATGCGCAAGCGCAGACCAATCTGGGTTATATGTATGCCAACGCGCGTGGCGTTCCACAAAATTTTACGACGGCATTGCAGCTATATCAAACAGCGGCGGAGCAAGATAACGCGATTGCGCAATACAATCTTGGCACGCTGTACGCTTATGGTCAGGGCGTAGCGCAGGATTATGCCATTGCAGTCAGATGGCTGGGAAAATCCGCGCAACTCGGTAATAGCGATGCACAGACCAGCTTAGGTTACATGGCTTATTACGGTCAGGGCAGGCCACAAAACTACCCACTCGCGCTGAGCTACTTCCGGCAAGCAGCCGATCAAGGCGACATGCTCGCACAATATCAGCTCGCTTATATGTACGATCATGCCCAAGGGACAGTCGCCGACAGTGAATTAGCTGAACACAACTACCAGAAATCCGCCAGGCAGGGCTATGCGCCAGCCCAATATAATCTGGGCTTAATGTATGCCCAGGGGCATGGCGTGAAGCCGGATTATTTGGAAGCAATCCGCTATTACCAGATGGCCACCAAGCAAGGCCATGCCATGGCGCAATATCAGCTGGGTTACATCTATGCCAACGGCATGGGCGTCCCGGAAAACATCAGCCTCGCGTTAGACTATTACATAAAATCGGCCGACCAGGGTAATACGGCCGCCTTTATGAGCCTGGCCAGCCTGTATGAACAAGGTGAGCAAATCCCACAGAATACAATTGCAGCTTATGCGCTTTACAATGCCGCAGCTATGACCGAAGCTGCCCCTGCTCATCAAGCTGCGGACAACCGGGATAAACTTGGTAAGCAACTTACCACTGCGCAAGTTAATGAGGCCAAAGCGCTCACGCGGAGCATGCTTAATGCCAACATTGGATTGGCAAAGGCGTTGCAACTGGGGCGATGATTTCGACTGGTCTTAAATGCGCTTAATTCCCATGTCTGGTGTGTGTCAGGCTGGGTGAATTTTCTTGGATTCGTCTTGATAGAGCACACCTTTGCGCACTAACCACTTCTCAATTTCCACAGCAAAAAATACGACTGTTGAAAGCCCTATGCACAAAATCAGCTCATCGGCATCTAAAGCTTCCGTTTTGAAAATTGGTTGCAGGAATGGCACATAAATCGTCGCCATTTGCAGCGCAAAGGTAAGCGCTACCGCACCCAATAATAAGGGATTGGAAAAAATGCCGATTTTAAACAGGGATTCCTGTTCGGAGCGGATTGCCATTACATGCCCCATTTGTGACAAACACAGCACGGTAAATACCATGGTCTGCCAATGTGCGGAGTCGGTATGATATGCCCAGGCCTGGGTGACCAGAGACACGCCGCCCATGAGCAGTCCCACCCACAGCATATGTTGCCACATGCCGTGGGCAAAAATACTTTCCTGTGGCGGGCGCGGCGGGCGTCGCATGATGCCTTGCTCTTCGGGTTCGGCAGTCAGTGCGAGCCCTGGCAGTCCGTCAGTGACCAGGTTGATCCACAGGATATGGATAGGCAGCAATGGGATAGGCAAGCCCATGAACGGCGCCAGAAAAATAGTCCATACTTCCCCGGCATTGCTGGTCATGGTGTATTTGATGAACTTGCGGATGTTATCGAAGATGCGCCGCCCCTCACGCACCGCATGCACGATGGTGGCAAAATTATCGTCGAGCAGTACCAGCGCAGATGCTTCGCGTGCCACATCGGTGCCGCCTTTGCCCATCGCCACCCCAATATCGGCGCGCTTGAGGGCGGGGGCATCGTTGACGCCATCACCGGTCATCGCTACAAATTCACCTTTGTCCTGCAGTGCGCGGACGATCTTGATTTTCTGCTGCGGATCGACACGCGCATAAACCCGGATATCGAGTACTTGTGCCTCAAACGCGGCCTGACTCAGCTGGGAGAGCTCAGTCCCGGTCATCACTCGGCCATCATCAGACACAATACCTAAACGCTTGGCGATAGCCAGTGCCGTGGCAGGGTGGTCACCAGTAATCATGACCGGGATAATGCCTGCCGTCTGACATAATGAAACTGCCTCTTTGGCCTCATCCCGAGGCGGATCCATCAACCCTATCAGTCCGAGGAATACCAGCTTGCTTTCGACTTCCTCGGCGTCGCCTGCATCTGGTAGAGCAGGCCAGACTCGGTAAGCCACGGCCAGCACCCGTAAACCATCGGCCGCCATGCGCTCCACATTTTCCAGCATAGCTGCTGCGGGCATGGGTACTTCGCCATTGGCAGTGAGCATGCTGCTGCAACGTGTAAGTATGCTTTCCGGTGCGCCTTTGGTGAAAGCCATCGCGCCCTGTGGGTCGCGATGGAAGGTGGTCATGCGCTTGCGTTCCGAATCAAACGGCAATTCCAGCAGGCGGGGTGATTCGATCTCAAGTGCGGCTTTTTCAAATCCTGCGCCTAGCGCGGCACAGTACAAAGCCACTTCGGTGGGGTCTCCGTCCGGTTTTTCATGCTGGCTGTGGCTTGCATCATTGCTTAGCGCCAAGGCTTTAAACAGCAGCGTCCACACATCATTGTTGTCGCGCTTACGCCACTCCCGCAGCAATTCGCCATCGGCAAATATTTCTTCTGCTTTCATCTTGTTCTGCGTGAGCGTGCCAGTTTTGTCTGAGCAGATATAGGTGACCGAGCCCAGTGTCTCCACCGCGGGCAGACGACGAATCAGCGCGTGCTTTTTCACCATTTTGCGCGCACCCAAGGCCAGCGCGATGGTGACGACAGCCGGTAATGCTTCAGGAATCGCCGCAACCGCCAGACTAATCGCGGTCAGGAACATCAGTATCGCCGGTTCCCCGCGCATCACGCCGACCACAAACACGATGGCGCTGATTGCCAGCACCACCAGCGCTAAGCGTTGGCCAAATTTAGCCAGGCGTTTTTGCAAGGGAGTCTTGATCTCACCGTCTTCCTGCAGGGATGCAGCGATCTTGCCCAGTTCTGTATCCATCCCGGTCGCCACTGCCACCCCCAGCCCTCTGCCATAGGTGACGACAGTACCTTTGTAAGTCAGATTTTTGCGATCGCCCAGCGGCATATCCTTTTCAGTCAGCGCGCGCGTGTGCTTTTCGACGGTCGAGGATTCACCCGTCAAGGTAGCCTCATCCACTTTAAGCTGAGCCGCCTCAAGTAAGCGCAAATCTGCTGGCACTACATTGCCGGCTTCCAGTATTACTATATCTCCCGGCACAATGTCGCTGGCAGGCAAGACCACAGGCTCGCCTTTGCGCATTACCTTGGCATTCACTGCAGCCATGGCTTTAAGCGCAGCCATTGCGCGCTCTGCACGGAACTCCTGAACAAATCCGATTACCGCGTTCAAAGCCACAATCACGATAATCGCAATGGTGTCGCTGGCATCACCGATCATGCCCGAGATAATCGCCGCACCTATCAACACCAGTATCATGAAATCGGCAAACTGGTCGAATAACATGCGCAACAGACTGCGCCTGGGTTTTTCCAGCAGTACATTGGCGCCATAACTTGCCAGCCTTGCAGCAATTTCTGCGGGAGCAAGCCCAGCTTGCGCATCGGTTTCAAGCCGATGGATTGTCTCTTCTGCTGACAGTCCATGCCAGGCGGGAGATGGGCGGGGTTGTGTATGTGAAGGTTCGTTCGCCATAGTCCTATCCTTTGTAAGCGCTATTCCCGATTTTCCAGTTAGTTAGCGTAGAGATAAATAATGTAAGTATTCAGCAGATACAGAGAAAACAGGAACAGGCTCACCCAGTCATGCGTGTATTAGGTCGATTAAGTAAGCCGATGATCTCGTCACGCCTGAAGACGAGACCATCCATAGACAGAGTAATCAGTAAGTTAATTTACAAATTTCTAGTAGATTGCTTGCAGCAAACTGCATCCAGATATTAAACAGGCTAAACATTTATTAAGTCTCCTGATTAAGCTAATCGGCTAAATGAGTGTAATTACTTAGCCTCAAAGCATCAGGGGTAATAAAATCAATGCTTTTGTTTAACAATTTCCATCGCACTGGCAACCAAACTTCCCATGTTGGATAAATCCCCCGGAATAATCAGCGTGTTGCCCTGCTTGGCGATATTGCCGAAGGCCGCGACGTATTGTTCGGCTACTTTGAGGTTGACGGCTTCCATGCCGCCTGGTTCGCTCAGTGCTGCGGCTACTTTGCGGATGGCTTCTGCGGTGGCGGTGGCGGTGAGGATGATGGCTTGTGCCTGACCTTGGGCATTGTTGATGGCTGCCTGTTTTTGCCCTTCGGATTCACGGATGGCGGCGGTCATGGAACCTTCGGCCAGGTTGATTTCTTCCTGGCGTTTACCTTCGGATTGGGCAACCATGGCGCGTTTTTCGCGTTCTGCGGTGATTTGCGTTTGCATGGATTTCAATACGGCATCGGGTGGGGTGATGTCTTTGATTTCATAACGCAATACTTTAACACCCCAGTTTGGGCTGGCTTCGTCCAATGCGGCGATGATAGCGCGGTTGATGTCGTTGCGTTCTTCCAGCAGTCTATCGAGCTCGCGTTTGCCACATTCTGAACGCAGGCTGGTTTGGGCAAGTTGAATGATGGCGAGCTGGAAATTAGCAGTGCCGTAACTGGCTAAACGTGGGTCAGTGACCTGGTAGAAAATAACGCCGTCCATTTGGACTTGGGTGTTATCTTTGGTGATACAAACTTGTGGCTGTACGTCTAGCGGGACCTCCTTGAGCAAGTGTTTGTAGGCGACGCGGTCAACGAAGGGGATGACGATGTTTAGGCCAGGTTGCAAGCTGGCGTGGTAGCGACCTAGCCGTTCGACCACCCAAGCATTCTGTTGCGGCACAATTTTAATTGCGCTGGCGGCGAAAACGACGGCGACGAATAACAGAAATAAGGCAAATTCCATGTTGCGCTCCTTTTAATTTATAGGTTTGATAATCAGTGTGTTGCCCAAGGTTTCGTGGATGAGGTAATGCGTATCCGTGTTGCTGGAGCCAGCAATCAGCTTGGCATCCCATTCGGTGCCGCGATAACGTACGCGGGCGTCCGTGTCGCTGAGCCAGCTGATGATTTCTACTGTCTGATTTTGATCCAGATTGTTGGTGCTGCTGTTTTTGGATTCAGGGCGGCTACGTAGCCAAAGTACACCGCTGGTGGCGATGAGTGCGGCGGTAACGCATTGTGCGATCAAGTCTAAGCCGGTGTAGGCAATGCCTGCAGCTGCCAGCGCCGCGCAACCGAAGACGAGCAGATAAAACGTGCCCGTAAATAGTTCAAAAATGATGAGTATGCTTGCGATTACAAACCAGACTGTAGCTGTGTCCATTAAATATCCATTGGGTATTAGATGAACCATTGTAATCGCAAAGCAATGTGCGAATGTTAATCTTTTTTGCGCTGTTTACCGTACAGCTTGCGGCCTGTACGACGTTTGCGGTGGGCTGCTTTTTCTTCTGCGGGAGTGAGTGGTGCGGGCTTTTTATCGGCAAATGGATTATGGCCGACGTTAAACTGTACTTTCAGCGGTGTGCCCTGTAGCTTGAAAGCCTGCACAAAGGTTTTTTCCAGATAGCGTTTATAGCTGTCGCTGATTTTGTCCAGCGCGCTGCCGTGAACAATGATAAGTGGTGGATTCATGCCGCCCTGGTGAGCGTAGCGTGGCTTAGGCCGGAATGGGCCAGTTTTAGGTGGCTGATGTGCGGCAACGGCGTCGATGAGGATGCGGGTTAGCTGTGGTGTTGAGAGTTTCGCCATGGCTGCAGCATACGCGGCGTCGACCGAGACTAATAATGGATTTAACCCAGTGCCTTTGAGCGCAGAAATGTAATGGAATTTGGCAAATTCTAAAAATTGCAGTTTGCGACTAATTTCTCGTTTGACATTGTCGCGTTGATAATCGCTCATGCCATCCCATTTGTTGACAGCAACCACCAGTGCGCGACCCGCATCAAGGATAAAGCCAGCGAGGTGGGCATCCTGATCGGAAATGTCGGCTTGCGCATCTAAAACCAGAATAACCACATTACAGTCATCGATGGCTTGCAAGGTTTTGATAACGGAGAATTTTTCTATCGCTTCAAACACTTTGCCACGGCGGCGTACGCCGGCGGTGTCAATCAGGGTGTAGGGTTTGCCGTTGCGCTCAAAGTCAATGTGGATGCTGTCACGGGTAGTACCCGGCTGATCAAATGCGATAACGCGTTCTTCACCCAGAAAACTGTTTACCAGTGTTGATTTTCCCGCATTGGGACGACCAATGAGGGCGATTCTTGGGTGCTTGGTTTCTTCTTCTTCGACTGCATCGGGAATGTGTTCTAGCGCAATTTCTACAAGGTCAGTGACGCCTTCACCGTGGCTGGCGGAAATCGCCATTGGTGTGCCCAGGGCTAATTCATGGAATTCAGCGGTAACGACTTCACGGCGCATGCCTTCGGCTTTGTTGACGACCAGATGCACAGGGCAGCTGCAGCGGCGTAAGCGGTCAGCAATGATTTTGTCTTGAGCGGTGCAACCAGTGCGTACGTCCACCATGAATAAAATGACATCGGCTTCATCAATGGCTTGCAAGGTCTGTTTCGCCATTTCGTGCATGATGCCGTCCTTGACGACAGGCTCAAAACCACCGGTGTCGACGACGAGGTAAGGTTTGCTACCGACTTTGCCGTGGCCGTAATGACGATCGCGGGTAAGACCTGGAATGTCTGCAACAATCGCATCACGCGTTTTGGTGAGGCGGTTGAATAAAGTTGATTTGCCGACGTTAGGACGACCGACGAGTACTATAGTGGGTTTCATGTTGACCTTAAAAAACTAAATAAACGGGCGTAATCTGCCCGCTTATTGAACAGTAAGGGCATAAACTCCACCCTTGGCTGTTTGCACGACGATATTGTCGCTTTTATCTTGTGGCTGGCTGATGATGGCGGAGCCGTCAGTGGCAGCGCGGGCTACCATATGACCATCATCGAGCGCCATTAAATGTACGTAACCCTCAAAATCGCCTACGGCCAGATAGTTCCCTATACGGCGCGGTGCGGTGAGACGGCGGTTTTGTAATTGTGTCTGTTTCCACACACTGGTGCCGCGGGTTTTGTCGAAGGCAACGACATTGCCTTTAGTGTCACTGACATAGATGTTATCCATATCCATGGCCAAGCCTGCAGTGCTGGAGATTTCTTTCGCCCACAATAAAGTGCCTGTGCGGATCTCGAAGCAGGCAACGCGGCCCTGGTAAGCCACTGCGCAGACCTGTTTGTCATCGATAACTGGCATGCTGGTGACATCGCTGACACGTTCAATTTCAGATGCGCCACGTGGTTGTGCGACGTTGACTTCCCAGCCTACATTGCCAGTGTCGAGTGCCAGGGCAACTAATTTACCTCCAGGGAAACCAGCAAAGATGGCGCCTTTGGTCACTAACAAGCTGGCTTGGCTACGCAGGATAAGCGCAGGCAACACGCGCTGGTACATCCATTTTTGTACGCCATCGTCGGCACTCAAGCCATAAATATGGCCGTCTTCAGTACGTACTACAACGATACCTTCAGCAGCTTTAGGTACGCCGAGTACCGTACTGGACAAGCGTGTTGTCCAGCGTTTTTTACCTGTGTCGTCATAGGCAATGACGTCACCTCTGGAGGTGCCAACGTACTCATTATCTATGCTGGCACCGACACCTGCGGTGAGCGGCGTGCCTGTGTCAACTTGCCAGTCTGTTTTGCCCGTGGTGGGGTTAAGGCGGGTTAATTGCCCTTTGGCGTTGGCAGCATAGAGTGAGTCGATCACAATAGCTGGCGCAAAATCGATTTGTTTACTCTCGCCCACACTTGCGTGCCAGTTAGGCTTGATGATTGCACTGGGTTTGAAATCGACGAGTGCTGCTGGTTTTTCTACCGGCGTGCTGCTGCTAAACCAGTTCATAGGATTCATGTGTCTGGTTACGCCAGCGCAACCAGTTAATCCAGCGATTACAGCGATACTTAGTATACTTAAACGGATATTCATTGCGGCGTTACTCCAGCAACAGCGTTGAGTTTAATGGTGAGTACTTGGCGATATGGACTGTCGACGGCTAATTTCGCCAATGCGATTTTATAGGCTGCACGGGCGTCTTCCTGTTTGTTCTGGGCGGCGAGAATGTCGCCTTTGAGGTCGTTGTACAAATCCGCATAGGCTTCATCATGTGCCGCGTTGAGCAGTGCTAATGCACCGTTCATGTCGTTTTCATCAAATAAAATTTGCGCCAGATGTAATGCTGCAACGGATTTAATCGCGTCCTCTTTGCTGTGGTCGAGTACCCACTGCAATTCGACTTTAGCGGTTTTACTGTCCTGCGCTTGTACGTTGCTAGCAGCGGCAATCAGCGCAGCGCGGGCAGCGTAGGCGGTGTTACCGTATTTTTCAGTCAGGGTTTTTGCGCTGTCGGTAACGATTTTGGTTTGCTGAGACTTCTGCGCAGTTTGTAATGCGCTATATAAAGCTGCAGCTTCTGCATTTTTTTGCTGCTGGTTGTGTTGCCACCATTGCCATCCGGCGTAGCTGATTGCAGCAATGCTAAGCGCACCAACGATCAGGTTGCCATAACGTTTCCACGCGTCTTTGAGCGCGTCTAGTTTTTCTTGTTCTTCCAAGTCGAGTGACATGTTAATTCCTTGATGTTAATAGGCTAATGGCTTGCGCTGGGGAACAGCTAATTTGCTCTGCGGCATTGCGTAGAGATTTTAAGCTGATTTGCGCTTGTTCGGCTTCGTCGTCGCCTATGATACAGGCAAACGCTGCACCGCTGGCGTCGGCTTTTTTCATTTGTGATTTGAAGCTGCCGCCACCACAATGCATGACTATATTTAATCCTGCAGCGCGCAATTCACTTGCAACCTGCCATGCGTATGCATTGGCTGCTTCGCCTTGATGAACGATGTAGGCGTCGAGTTTGGCAGTGGGGGCTGGGATATCGTTGGCTTCAATCAGTGCTAACAGGCGTTCTATGCCCATGGCGTAACCGCATGCAGGTGCAGGTTTGCCGCCGATTTGTTCGATTAAACTGTCATAGCGCCCACCGGCACATACGGTACCCTGGGTGCCTAGCTGGTCGGTAATCCATTCGAATACGGTGTAGTTATAGTAATCCAGTCCACGAACCAGACGGGGATTAATACGGTATTCGATATTGTGCGCACGCAAAATGGTTTGTACCTGTTCAAAGTGCGCCAAGGCAGCTTCGTCCAGATCATCGTAGAGCCTGGGAGCGGCATCGACCAAATCTTGCATGGCAGGATTTTTAGTGTCGAGTATACGCAGCGGATTGGTATGCAGGCGGCGTTTTGCATCTTCATCCAGCTGATCGGCGTGAGCTTCCAGATAGCTGATAAGTCGCGTGCGGTGGCGTGTGCGCGCGGCAGCATCGCCCAGGGAGTTGATTTCCAGGGTGACATTGGACAGGCCCAGACGTTTCCATAAATCCGCAGTCATGATGATGTGTTCAGCATCCATGTCCGCATCAGCAAAACCGAGTGACTCTACGCCGACTTGATGAAACTGGCGATAACGGCCTTTTTGTGGACGTTCATGACGGAACATCGGCCCTGCATACCACAAGCGTTGTGGTGCATTGTAGATTAAGTTGTGCTGTATTACCGCACGTACACAGGCGGCAGTGCCTTCTGGACGTAGCGACAAATGTTCGCCATTGAGCGCATCTTCAAATGAGTACATTTCTTTTTCGACGATGTCGGTGACTTCGCCGATAGCACGTTTGAATAAGCTGGTTTGCTCAACGATGGGTGTGCGGATTTCGCGATAGCCATAGGCGGCGAGCCAATCAGCAACGATACCCTCAAAATGCTGCCAGCGAGGGGTGATGTCGGGCAGAATGTCGTTCATCCCGCGTATGGCTTGTATGGTTTGGCTCATGCTTAAATACTGTATATAGGAATGGTTTTATTGATTGTTGTGGGTGCGCCCGTGCCATAGTGGCTGTGGACGTAATCTTCAACAATGGCTTGGAATTCTTCGGCGATACGTTCGCCTTTAAGGGTGACGGTTTTTTGCCCATCTACATACACAGGTGCAACAGGCACTTCACCTGTGCCTGGCAGGCTAATGCCGATATTGGCGTGTTTGGATTCGCCAGGGCCGTTTACTACGCAGCCCATCACCGCAACATGCATGGCTTCAACGCCAGGATATTGATTGCGCCAGGTGGGCATCTGGTCGCGCAAATAGCGTTGTATGTCTTGGGCCAAATGCTGAAATACGGTGCTGGTGGTACGTCCGCAACCCGGGCATGCGACAACCATAGGGGTGAATGAGCGCAAGCCCATGGTTTGTAATATTTCCTGGGCGACGATGACTTCCTGACTGCGATCGCCACCTGGTGCCGGGGTGAGGGAAATGCGGATAGTATCGCCTATACCTTCTTGTAGCAGCACGGATAATGCAGCCGTGGAAGCGACTATGCCTTTAGAGCCCATGCCAGCCTCGGTTAAGCCTAAATGTAGCGGGTAATCGCAGCGCGACGCGAGTTCGCGGTAAGTGCTGATTAAGTCTTGCACGCCTGAGAGTTTGCACGACAGGATGATTTTGTCTCGTGCCAAACCTATTTCTTCAGCTTTCTGTGCGGATTCTAACGCCGAGGTAATGAGCGCTTCGCGCATCACCCATTCAGGTTCAAATGGCTGCGCACGCCGGGCATTTTCATCCATCATCCGTGCCAGGTGAGCTTGATCCAGGCTGCCCCAGTTGACGCCGATGCGCACGGGTTTGTTATAACGGCACGCGGTTTCTATCATCGCGGCGTATTGTTCGTCACGTTTGCTGCCTTTGCCGACGTTGCCGGGATTGATACGGTATTTTGCCAGTGCTTCGGCGCATTCAGGTACGCTGGTGAGCAGCTTGTGGCCATTAAAGTGAAAGTCGCCGATGAGCGGTACATCACAGCCCATTTTCGCCAGTGCATCGCGGATATGCGGCACGGCTTGAGCCGCTTCCAGAGTGTTGACAGTAACGCGCACCATCTCGGAACCTGCCCGCCACAGCGCGTAAGTTTGTTCGACAGTGCCAGCAATATCAGCAGTGTCAGTGTTGGTCATGGATTGCACAGCGACAGGCGCATCACCACCAACGGCAATGTTGCCTACCCAAACTTTGCGGGTAGCGTGACGAGGGAGTTTGGTATTAAACATAGTCTCTACTTTAATGTAACTCTGGCGACAGTTACGCCTGTGTGGGGTGTTAAATCAACTGGTTGATCGTTGTATTGCAGGCTGACTTTTGCAGCATTGCCGATAACTAGCGACAATGGTGGAGTGCCTGAAATTTCGGCTGTTTCACCTGCGCGGTATAAATGCGATAACACCGTATGATTGCTACCATCGCGGATTTCGACCCATGAGTCAGTGTCGAATTTAAACGACATGCGTCCTGTAGCTATGTCCGTAGTAGACGTTGTTACTGCGTTGGATACATCGCTATTTGCTGTCGCCTCCTTGCCTTCTGCTGGAACTGGAGTAACTAGTAGTGCAGCAGCTGGTGTTAAAGGCTGCTTTGCTGGTGCGATAATTGGGGGCGGTGTAATCACGGTTTTTTTGGGTGTTGCCGACGCAGTATCGCCAGACAACCAGTAGTAAAGTGCTAGCGGTATGCCAATGACTAAGGTAATAGCCCCGATGAATAGGACTAGCCAGTATTTTGACAGGCCTTTACTCAGTGGAATTTCTTCGTTATGCACACTGAGTGATTCTGCTTTCCGTTGCAAATTGCCTGACATGGCAGCCACAAGGCTGTCCGCGTCTAGTCCGACATGGCGGGCATATTGACGGACAAATCCGCGGCTGAATACCAGACCGATAGTGTTGAAATCATCGTCTTCTATCAGTGCTATCTGCTGGGGCGAAATTTTGAGACGCTGTGCGATATCCATCATGCTTAACTGCATTGCCGTACGCGCTTGGCATAACTGTGCGCCGACAGAAAGTGTATCTACAGATAATTCATCCTCATGCATTACTCAAACTTCCCTTGTAGTAGCAACTGAGTTTCAGGTGCATCTGCGAACAATCGTCGCAGTTGCAGTGCAAAACTGGCTTCCTCGTCTTTATTGCCCTGTTTGCGTGCTACACGTACACCTAACCAGAGCGCTTCGGACGTGGCTTGATTGTTTGCGAAAAAGCGGTCGACCAAACTATGCGCTTCAAAATATCGGCCTTGCTGGAAGTAAATCTGCCCCAGCTTAGTAAGTGCTTGTGCCTGGTTAGGTTGTAATTTGAGGGACTTTTCCAGATAGCCTTGTGCCTGCTCAATTTTATTGGCTTGCATAGAACAGATGCCGGCATTGGTCAGTGCGCGTTCGGGTGTAGTATAGAGTGGATTGCCTAGCGCCATATTGAACTGCACTAGTGATTCATCATAGCGTTTGCGTGTGCACAAATACCAGCCATAATTATTGCGTATGTCAGAATTGCCTGGCGCTAATTCTATTGCGCGGCGGAAATTATCTTCCGCAGGCTTTTCTTCTTTTAGTTCCATGTAGACCAGACCCATGATGCCGTAAGTAGTAGCGTATCGATCGTCTGAAGATAACGCTTCTCGCAGTTCGTCCAGTGCAACGGCATACTGAGCACGGCTGAAATAAGCGGCGCCTAATTCAGTATGGATGCGCGCTCGTTTTTGTTCATTGGTAAGTTGACTATCGTCGGCGTGTACCACAATGTTGAATAACATCAAGCTGCTTAATGCTAATAAGGCGATAATTTTGTTCATTGATTCACCTCGATACGTCGTAATACGCGTTTGGTTTTGTCCTGGACTTGTCCTGCGAGCTGGCCACAAGCGGCATCAATGTCATCACCACGTGTTTTGCGTGTGGTAACAACGTGACCTGCTTGCATCAAAATATCACGGAAACGACGAATTGCGTCCGTTTTAGAACACAAATAACCCGAATTTGGGAACGGGTTAAAAGGAATAAGGTTGAATTTGCATGGAACATCTTTTACCAACTGTACGAGTTGATGCGCATGGATGGGTTGATCGTTGATGCCATCGAGCAAGACATATTCAAAAGTAACAAAATCCCGTGGCGCCTTTTCCAGGTAGCGCTGGCAAGCTGCCATGAGCTCAGCTAGCGGATATTTTTTATTAATCGGGACAATTTCGTCGCGTAGTTTGTCGTTCGGTGCGTGCAGCGAAACTGCGAGTGCTACGGGGCAATCTTCACGCAATCTGTCCATCGCAGGTACCAGACCAGAAGTGCTCACCGTGACGCGGCGGCGTGACAGGCCGTAGGCGTTGTCATCGAGCATGAGGTTGAGTGCGGTGACCACATTGGCGTAGTTTGCCAAGGGTTCGCCCATGCCCATCATGACGACGTTGGTGATAGTGCGGTCGCTTTTAGGGTCGTGCCCTAATGCGCGATTCGCCCACCAGAGCTGACCGATAATTTCGGCCACGCTTAAATTACGATTGAAGCCCTGTCTGCCTGTAGAGCAGAAAGTGCATTCAAGCGCGCACCCGACTTGGGACGAAATGCACAATGTGCCACGTCCGTCATCAGGTATAAATACGGTCTCCACACCATTCATGCTGCCGACATCAAGCAGCCATTTACGAGTTCCATCAATTGACGCTTGTTCTGCCATCATTTGTGGCGGAACAATGCTGGCAACGTCATTCAGCTTGGTGCGGAGAGATTTTGCCAAGTCCGTCATCTGCTCAAAGTCAGCCGCGCCGTAGTGGTGCAGCCAACGTAGCACTTGCTTGGCACGAAACGGCTTTTCGCCGAGTTCGGCGAAGTAACTGGTTAGGCCAGGCAAGTCATAATCAAGCAGATTAACAGGCATGTAAAATTAACGTGGGTAAACGTTTAGTGCTGGGAAGAAATAAGCGATTTCAATTGCAGCGTTTTCTACTGAATCAGAACCGTGAACTGCGTTAGCGTCTATGCTATCAGCAAAGTCAGCGCGGATAGTGCCTGCGTCAGCTTTCTTAGGATCGGTTGCACCCATTAAATCACGATTAACTTGCATTGCGTTTTCGCCTTGCAACGCTTGTACCATGACTGGACCTGAAATCATGAAATCAACCAGGTCTTTAAAGAATGGGCGTTCTTTGTGCACAGCGTAAAAGCCTTCGGCTTCAGCGCGGGAAAGATGCATCATGCGGGCAGCGATTACTTTTAAGCCAGCACCTTCAAAACGTTGGTAGATTTGACCGATTACGTTTTTAGCGACTGCGTCAGGTTTGATAATAGATAAGGTGCGTTCAATTGCCATGTTAATACTCCAGTTTTTAAGTAAAAAATTTTGCTAAAAATAGCATGAAAAGCTGACTAAATAAAGCCTTAAGCCCATTAGGTATAAACGCAAAAGGTGGAGCCGCGTTAGCGATTCCACCTCTATTGCGCTACCTAAATATTAACGATTGCGTTTGCGTTCGTTTTCAGTCAAATAGCGTTTGCGGATACGGATAGAGATGGGGGTAATTTCTACCAATTCATCATCTTCGATAAACTCAACTGCAGATTCCAGTGTCATTTTCATCGCAGGTGTGAGGCGAACAGCTTCATCCGTACCTGATGCGCGCACGTTGGTGAGTTGTTTACCTTTGATGGGGTTCACTACCAGGTCATTGTCGCGGCTATGGATACCGATAATGATACCTTCGTAAAGTTTGTCGCCTGGGGAAACAAACATGCGACCGCGATCTTCCAGTTTCCATAATGCATAAGCAACTGCATCGCCTTGTTCCTGGGAAATCAACACGCCGTTACGACGGGTAGGCATGTCGGCTTTCATCGGACCATAATCATCGAATACGTGCGCCATGATGCCGGTGCCGCGTGTCAATGTCATGAATTCGGATTGGAAACCGATCAAACCGCGTGCCGGGATGCGATATTCCAGGCGTACACGACCTTGACCATCGGGAGCCATGTCTTGTAAATCGCCGCGACGACGACCGAGTTCTTCCATGATCGCGCCTTGATTGACTTCTTCAACGTCAATGGTAAGTGCTTCATATGGCTCACACTTTTCACCGTTGATTTCCTTGAATACTACGCGAGGTTTGGATACCGCAATTTCAAAGCCTTCACGACGCATATTTTCCAGCAAAATGGTCAAATGCAATTCGCCGCGACCAGACACCAGGAATGTATCTGCGTCGTCAGTGTCTTCCACTTTTAGCGCAACGTTGGTGAGCAATTCTTTGTTCAGGCGTTCGCGAATTTGGCGGCTGGAAACGAATTTGCCTTCTGTGCCTGCCAATGGAGAGCTGTTAACCTGGAAAGTCATGGTCAGAGTCGGTTCATCCACCTTGAGCATTTCTAAAGGCTGCGGATTTTCTTTGTCGCAAATGGTTACGCCGATACCGATGTCCTCGATACCGTTAATAATAACGATGTCGCCAGCTTCAGCATCATCAACCAGAACGCGGTTCAGACCTTGGAAACCGAGAACCTGGTTGATACGACCAGTTTTAGGTGTGCCATCAGGACCCGCCATGACCACTACGCTTTGGCCTGGTTTGATGCGACCATTACTGATACGGCCAATGCCAATGCGACCGACGAAGCTGGAATAATCCAGTGCGGTAATTTGCAATTGCAATGGCGCTTCAGGGTCACCAGGTGGCGCAGGTACGTGGCTAAGGATGGTTTCGAACAATGCGCGCATATTGTCGCTGGTTTCGCTCATGTTCATCATGGCGAAGCCATTTAGTGCTGAAGCGTAAACCACTGGGAAATCCAGCTGCTCTTCAGTCGCACCTAATTTGTCGAACAAATCGAAAGTCGCATTGACCGCGAAATCAGGACGTGCGCCAGGGCGGTCAACCTTGTTTACCACAACGATAGGCTTTAAACCTAATGCCAGTGCTTTACGGGTAACGAATCGGGTTTGTGGCATAGGGCCATCAACCGCGTCGATTAGCAGCAATACACCGTCAACCATAGATAACACGCGCTCAACTTCACCACCGAAATCGGCGTGGCCTGGGGTATCAACGATGTTGATGTGGTTGCCTTCGTATTCCAGGGCAGTGTTTTTAGCGGTAATGGTAATGCCGCGTTCTTTTTCCAGGTCATTGCTGTCCATGACACGTTCGGTCACAGATTGGTGCGCGGCAAACGTACCTGATTGTTGCAGGAGTTTGTCGACTAGAGTGGTTTTACCATGATCGACGTGAGCGATGATGGCGATGTTACGGAGCGCGCGAGCCATATTTATGAAGTTCCAGATTTAATAAACCGAAAATTATACCATGTTAAGTATGATAGATTTATGAAGATTAAGAAATTACTTGATTAATTATGAGGTTGGTGTAGAATGCTGGCTTCTGGTTGCTTACATAGCAATCAGGTGCGTGTTGATTATTGTCACACGCCATCGATCCCTGACCTCATAGCATTTCAGCAGAAATTTCCTGAAAGTGCAGTCTCCACCCCGGTTAGCGACGATGTTCCCGCGCCGGCAGTGGATGGCTTATATGCATAGCCTCCCCAACGTTGGCTATGCTTTGCATTTTTATAAGGAAATACCATGTCTTTTGCATCTCTCGGTCTTAATGAATCTCTTATCAAAGCGTTAGAAGATTCTGGCTACACTCAAGCAACTCCTATCCAGGAACAAGCTATTCCAATGATACTGGAAGGTCATGATTTATTGGCTTCTGCACAAACAGGTACTGGTAAAACAGCCGCGTTTATGTTGCCAGCTCTGGAAAAACTATCTACCCCTAGCCCTATCGCAGCTCGTGGTCCACGTGTTCTGGTGTTAACACCTACTCGTGAATTGGCATTGCAAGTAACTGCCGCTGCGCAAAAATACGGTTCACATCTGCGCCGCGTTAAAGTGGTCAGCGTATTGGGTGGCATGCCTTACCCAGTACAAAACAAAATGTTGTCGCAGCCGTATGAAGTGCTGGTTGCAACCCCAGGTCGTTTGATTGACCATATTGAACGCGGTCGTATCGATTTTTCACGTTTGGAATTGTTAATTCTGGACGAAGCAGATCGTATGCTGGATATGGGCTTCTTTGATGACGTAGAGCGTATCGCAATGGCGACACCAGCTACTCGTCAGACAGTTATGTTCTCGGCGACTTTCGAAGGCAATATTGCTCGTCTGGCTACGCAGTTGTTGAAATCACCTAAGCGTATCGAAGTTGCGCACCAGCAAGCGCGTCATGAAAACATTACTCAGCACATGCACTATGTAGACGATTTGTCACACAAAAATCGTGTTCTGACCCACTTGGTGAATGATACTGATATCAATCAAGCGATTATTTTCACTGCTACCAAGCGTGATGCAGATAGTTTGGCTGATGATTTGCAAACTGCTGGTCATAAAGTTGCGGCATTGCACGGCGACATGCATCAAGGCGCGCGTAACCGCACTATTACCCAAATGCGTCAAGGTTCTATTCGCTTGCTGGTCGCTACTGATGTGGCTGCGCGTGGCTTGGATGTGCCTGGTATTACTCACGTTATTAACTATGATTTACCTAAGAATCCAGAAGATTATGTACACCGTATTGGTCGTACTGGTCGTGCTGGTGCATCGGGTATTGCAGTTTCCCTAGCGAGCCCGCGTGATTCCATGCAATTGAAGCGTATTGAGCGTTTTACCGGTCAGTTGATTCCTGCACAAGTGATTGATGGTCTTGAGCCTAAACTCAAGCCACGTACTGGTAGTGCACCTAGCGGTGGTCGTCCTAGCAATGGGGCAGGTCGCGGTGGTCGTCCAGCGGGTGGTGGCGGTGGTTATGGTGAACAGCGTCGTAGCAGTGGTTACGGTAATAATCAGCGTAATGACGGTGATCGTGGTCAAAGCGGTTTTGCTAATCGTGATGGCGGTGCCCCTAGTCGCGACACTAACTCTGCTGGTCGTGATAATGGCTATGCTAATCGCGACAATGGTTTTGCGAACCGCGGCAATGACCGTGGCGCAGATCGCAGTGCAGCACCAGCTGTAAATGGTAATAGCTGGGGTAATTCAACTTCTGCACCATCTGCTCCGCGCCGTGATAGCGCGCCACGCCCTGCAAGCAGCACGGGTGCGCGTCGTGATGGTCAAGGTGCTGGCGGTGGATACCGTGGCGGCAATAGCGCCGGCAACGGTGGTGGTAACACTGGTAACGGTGGTGGAAACCGCGGTAATGGTAATCGCTCTTGGAGTTAAGTTCTTAGAGATTTAAAAAAGGCGCTTTATGCGCCTTTTTTATCGTCTGCTATTTGCGGTTGTAGGTTACAAAGTCATATGCAAAAGGCGGTTCTTGGTGGTGCTGCCTGTCGGTTTCTAGCCAGTGTGAGCTATCGAATTCAGGAAAATGCGCATCGCCAGCTAATTCAGTATCGATTTCAGTCAAATATAGGCGATCGGCAACATGCATGGCTTGTTGATATATCTGTGCCCCGCCAATAAAAAAAACTTCTGCTTCATTTTTACATAAATTAATTGCTGCTTCGATGCTGCTGACTACGGTGCAGTTAGCTGGTGCTGGGTACCCGTTACGAGAAATAATCAGGTTGGTGCGACCAGGCAAAGCGCGGCCTATCGACTCAAATGTTTTGCGTCCCATGATGATGGTGTGGCCCAGCGTGAGTTGCTTGAAGTGTTGCAAATCGGCAGGTAAATGCCATGGTAGCGTATTGTTAATGCCAATAACGTGGTTTTTGCTCATGGCGGCGATGAGTGAAATGATGGGCATGGTTGTTCTCCTTACGCGGTATTATATCGGTGCTGGCGGCGTGTGGCGCTAAATTAATATTGTTGGGAGTGTATAGGTGGCTATGTTACGAAATGGATTGAGATATGGTTTGCGCTTGCTGTGTCGTGTCATTTTTCGCGTTAAAGTCGAAGGTGATTTAGGCGCGTTTAATCACCCTCGTACCTTGATTGTGGCAAACCATGAGTCATTTCTAGATGGCTTGCTGCTAGGTTTGTTTTTGCCGATAAATCCGGTATTCGTCGTGCATAGTTGGGTTGCAGAAAATCCAGTGTTACGCATTTTGTTGAAATTGGTTGATTATTTGCCGGTGAATCCCATGCAGCCAATGGCAATGAAAACTATCTTGCGTTTGGTTGAAAGTGGTCGACCTGTAGTGATATTCCCGGAAGGGAGAATTACGCTGACAGGTAGCTTGATGAAAATTTACGACGGTACTGCATTTATTGCTGCTAAAACTGGCGCGGCGGTCGTGGCAGTGCGGCTGGATGGGCCTGCGCGTTCCTATTTTAGTCGCTTAACGGGTAATTACCCGCATCGTTTGTTTCCTGCTATCCGTATTTTTATCCAGCCCGCTACTTATATTCCTATGCCAGCATTGTCCAGTGCAAAGTTGCGTCGTAAACAGGCGGGAGAAGCATTGCGTCGAGTGATGCAAGAAATGTTATTTCATTCGCAACCAAGATTGACTTTGTGGCAGGCGTTGCGTGAAACCATGCTGATTTACGGGGCGCGACGTAAAGTAGTGGAGGACATGCGACAAGCCCCTGTGAGTTATCGTACGTTGTTCAAATTATCTATGGCAATAGGCCACGTGCTGTCGCATGATACGCGGCGAGGTGAGCGCGTGGGGGTGTTGTTGCCTAACCTTGCACCGACCGTTGCCGCAGTGTTTGGCTTGTCGGCGTGTGGACGGGTTGCCGCAATGATTAACCATACCGCAGGTCGTGATGGGATGGCGAGTGCATTCAAGGCGGCGGATATACAGCTAGTGTTGACTTCACGTGTATTTCTGGAAAAAGCGAATTTAGTTGCAGTAGCGCAGGAATTAACACAGGTGCAGTTTCGTTATTTGGAAGACATTAAGGCTGCGCTGACTTGGTCCGATAAGTTGTGGATTATGGCCGCGACTTATTTTCCCAGTCAGACTTTGCCGCGTGGGAATCCGGAAGATCCGGCTGTGGTGCTGTTTACCTCAGGCTCAGAAGGCAAGCCAAAAGGGGTGGTGTTGTCGCATCGTGCACTGTTATCAAATGTTGCGCAGATTCGCGCAGTAATCGATATGCAGCCTACCGATAAAGTGTTTAACGCATTGCCTATGTTTCATTCGTTTGGGTTGACTGGCGGGACGTTGTTGCCGATTTTGACTGGAATGAACGTGTTTCTTTATCCAACTCCTCTGCATTACCGCATTATCCCTGAAGTCATATACGATAAAAGCTGTACGATTTTATTTGGTACGGGCACGTTTTTGGGCAATTATGCCAAATTTGCGCACCCTTATGATTTTTATAGGTTGCGTTATGTAGTTGCGGGTGCAGAGAAAGTCAGTGACGCTGTCCGCGATACATGGTTTGAAAAGTTTGGTATTCGGATATTGGAGGGTTATGGTGCAACCGAAACCGCGCCTGTGTTGGCGGTTAATACACCTATGGCGTTTAAAAAAGGCACGGTAGGGCAATTATTGCCAGGTATAGATGCGCGTATCTTGCCGGTACCGGGTATAGAGCAAGGTGGCATGCTGTATGTACATGGGCCAAACATGATGTCGGGTTATTTGCGCGTTGAACGTCCGGGGCAGCTCGAGCCACCACAATCAGAATTGGGCTTGGGGTGGTATGAAACAGGCGACGTCGTTGAGTGCGATGAGCAGGGGTTTATTCGTATTCTGGGGCGCGTAAAACGTTTTGCCAAAATTGCGGGTGAGATGGTTTCGCTGGAAGTGGTCGAGCACATTGCCAGTAATGCTGCGCCTGATAAGCAGCACGCCGCCACTTCACAGCCTGACGCGCTGCGTGGCGAGGCTATTTTGTTATACACCACGGATACGACATTAACGCGTGAATTATTGCAGCAATCAGCCAAAGTCTTGGGTCAGTCAGACATTGCAGTGCCGCGTAAAATCATCATCATTGAGGCCTTGCCCTTGTTGGGCACGGGCAAAGTGGATTACGTAACGCTCAAGCAAATGGGGGCAGGGGTGTGAGCGCAGGAAATCTAAATTTAGCATTAAAATCAAAGCCTATGTCCGCATTATTGGCGGCGCAATTTTTGTCAGCATTAGCGGACAATGCACTGCTAATAGCGCTTATTGCCTTAATGAAATCAGCTGGGCAGGCCGGGCACATCAGCTGGTTGCAAATTGGATTCGTATTGCCATTTATTGTGTTGGCACCTTTTGTCGGCGCAGTTGCCGACGCGTACCCGAAGGGTAGGGTGATGTTGGTGGGCAACGCGGTTAAGTTAATGGGCACACTGCTGGTTATTGCGAATATCTCACCGGTTCTTTCATACGCAATGGTAGGGATGGGCGCAACACTTTATTCGCCCGCAAAATATGGAATACTGACGCAGTTTTTTCATGCAGATAAATTAGTGAAAGCAAATAGCTGGCTGGAAGGATCCACTATCGCAGCAATATTGCTCGGCGTAGTGTTAGGCGGCTGGCTTGCTGATCAATCAGTGCGCGGGGCTTTGCTGAGCGTGGTTGTCATCTATGTGATAGCGGCGGTGCTGAACTTATTTATCCCGAAAATAGCGGCTGAACATGAAATGCAGCAATGGAAATTCCTTAAATTGATAGCTGAGTTTGTGCATTCACTATCCAGGTTGGTGAAAGATCCTGCTGCAATTGTCAGTCTGTTAGGAACAAGCCTGTTTTGGGGGAGTGGGGCAACGTTGCGTTTAATGCTGTTCATCTGGGTACCATTGGCGCTGGGAATCATGGATAACCAGACACCTGCAAATCTGATGGGGGTGTTATCGATAGGAATAGTGATTGGCGCGGTTATTGCGGCGAAATCAATTACATTAAATAACGTGAATAAAGTGTTTGTAGCTGGGTTGCTAATTGGTCCCATTATCATGCTGCTGTCGATACAACATGCGATTTATCCAGTTGCACTGTTGTTGGTGCTACTGGGTGCGGCAGGTGGATTATTCGTAGTGCCACTGAATGCGTTGCTGCAACAGCGTGGACATATAACTGTAGGCGCCGGCCATGCATTGGCGATACAAAACCTATTTGAAAATGTCACGATGCTGGTATTGGTGACAGGGTATAGCGGTTTGACAAGCTATCCGGTAACGAATGTAATGCTTGCATTGGGGGTGTTAATGTTGCTGAGCGTTATGGCGTTGATGTGGAAAATAAGACATCAATATTAAATAAATAAGAAATATAGTTGACATGTCAAAATAGCTCTGTATAATTCGCACCTCGTTGGAAGCAAAGCAAGTCGCAACCAACCGGAAGTAACCGCTCTTTAACAAACAGACAATCGATAAGTGTGGGTATTTGCTGCGGTGAGTTTGGCGCTATTCTGGGTAACTGGGATGGTGCTGAAACGAAACTAAAAGTAGTAAATACGCATGCTGAAATAGAAATATGTAAGCAAGCGACAAGCGAAAGCTGCATTTATGTGGTGAGTAGCACAACAGGTATTAAACTGAAGAGTTTGATCCTGGCTCAGATTGAACGCTGGCGGAATGCTTTACACATGCAAGTCGAACGGCAGCACGGAGCTTGC
>JBAZJP010000009.1:0-117590 GCA_041651255.1 Sulfuriferula sp.
CGTGTTTCTATCATGCCCAATGCTACTCCGGTTACGTTTGCCATTTTTAGTACTCCTTCTCAAATTCAGTTGGGTTCAGACTTAATTTATGTCTTCTTACTCAGATGCACTAGGCAGAATGTTTTCTACCTCAGAGTGCACACGCGCGATGATGTGCGCAGCTACCAGGCCATCACCCACACGCTCACATGCATCCGCACCTGCACGAACTGCTGCGTTTACCGCACCGGTTTCACCACGCACCAATACGGTTACATAGCCACCGCCAACAAACTGACGACCTACCAGACGTACTTCTGCTGCTTTAGTCATCGCGTCTGCCGCTTCAATCGCAGGTACCAGACCACGTGTTTCTATCATGCCCAATGCTATTCCGCTTACGTTTGCCATTTTTAGTACTCCTTCTAAAATTCAGTTGGGTTCAGACTTAATGTATGTCTTGTTACTCAGATGCACTTGGCAGAATATTTTCCACCTCGGAATGCACGCGAGCGATGATGTGCGCAGCCACCAGGCCATCACCTACACGCTCACAGGCATCTGCACCTGCACGTACGGCTGCATTTACCGCACCTGTTTCGCCACGCACCAGTACAGTGACATAGCCACCACCAACAAACTGACGACCTACCAGACGGACTTCTGCCGCTTTAGTCATCGCATCTGCTGCTTCAATTGCAGGTACCAGACCGCGTGTTTCGATCATGCCCAATGCCACTCCGCTTACGTTTGCCATTTTTAGTACTCCTTCTCAGATTAAAAAACTTGCTTAATCGCCGTTTCCGGCATCCCATGCATCAATAATTCCGCAGATAGTCAAGTCGGTTAATGTCGCCTTGTCTCCTGTGGCAATTCGTGCTGCAGAACCACCTGCTGTAATTACCCATTTTCCTGGTGGTACACCCACCGGATCACATGCCACGCTGATTTTGCCCTGAGCATCTTCCAACACTCTCAGCGATGCATTCTGCAGACCCGGAACACGCCGTGTCGCCACCAAGTCTGACACCACGCGCATAATTTCCATGTCAAGCCTCCGACCAGTGATCGATGATGCCGATAATGGTCAAATCACTAGGAAACTCTTTGCTGCCAGCTGCTTCGCGTGCTGCCGAAGAACCGACACATATCACCCAGTCCCCGGGTATACAGCCCACTGCATCGACTGCTACCTGTCGTGGCCCGCCTACTTTTTCACGCACTACAAGTAATGGGCGATGTCCCAGGTCTTTAATTCGGTTGGTCGAAACCAGCGTTTTTTCCACTTGGCAAATCTTCATTACGCTCTCCTAAACCGACCTATTTCACACTCGCTTCTATCAGCTCAATCGGGCTACCTGGGCGTTTGTCCTGTACTGTCAGCCCACACACTATCAAGCCCTTTTGTGCCAGATCCTGATAACGCCCTTCTATTGCGGCTTTAACTCGTTGGCACCGTTCTACCGTACGTTCACGGCATCCTGGTACGCGGCTGTCATAGCGAAAATGTATCGCTATGGGTGCAGGCAAACCGTGGCTGACGTTGAGCTTGGTAAATATCTTGATACCTACATCCATATCTGGTGCACCTTCTTCCACCGTATGCAGGTGGGCAAAGTACGCAAGATTGCGCAATTGGAATTCCTCAAAACCTTCGCCGACACTGATAAATCGTTCAGCGTGACCTATATCCGCATAACGCCCACCCCAATTGCTGCATACATATTCAATCTGCGATAAATTATTAATCAGCAAGGTCGCAATAAGCCGCCGCATCCCTTCATGCGGTTCTCCTTGGCCTTCAGCCCAGCCAGTACTGCTGCTGCAAGACTGAATCGCCTGATATACCTTGAGTCGTGCTGCGCTTGCATCATCATTGACACTGGCGCGATACAGCTCAATGTTGTCCACATAACGGTATAAGTTGATGTCACCATTTGCGTCAGGTACGTGGACTTTGATGGCGTCAGTATCTGTATCCACACCTATCAATAAAATATCTACAGAAGCACCACAGCAAAAACTGTTTTCTATGGCCTGACGGAATTCAGTCAGACGCTTCAATCCTGCTTCAGCAGCCAGCGTGACATTGCTACAATGTGCAGCACACCCCTCATGCGTTGGGTCAGAACTGCTCCAGTGATAAACCACTACTTTCAGGTAACGTGTCCCTGCATCTGCAGTGACTGGGCGACCTTCCCTGAAACGCATCAGTTCGGTTTCAACCCAGCGTTTGACATTGGCATCCACATCAAACATAGCACCTGCATAAGCCTTACGACTGCGAACCGCTCCATCTGGCAAGCGCAGGATATAGCGAACCAGTCCCTTCAAACGGCCATCTGAACAGGGAGAAATATCTACTGCGTGGTAACCACTGTCGAGAAAGAACGCGACCGCTTCATCTGTGCCCTGATGCGGATTTTTTAATTCCGACTGCTCAGCCATGCGGCGCAATGTGCGCAAAACACACTCCCCATATAACGTACGCATATCCAGGTCGGCTATCCAGGCATCTGCTAACAGTTGAGCGGGCAGTTCAAAACCAAGTTGCTCTAGCGCAATACGCTGTGCGCGTTCAGCAAAATCCGGCTCATGCTGTAAACCTGCGATGCGTTTCAGCACAGGGACAATTGCGTCAAAAGCCCCTTTTACGCTTAGCTCATGTGCCAGCAAACGCTGATTTTCTGCTTCGTTAGTCAGCGGGTGGCGGCATGGCCGCCCTGTTTCTGTGGAACATGCCGGGTTAACTAAGCTCGCATCATCGAGTGCGAATACCGCCAGCCGAGGCCGCACCTGCAGCGCACCAGCAGGCGTGCCTAGTCCATAAGGTGGACGGCTTGCTGTTGGCTGCGGGCTAATGACTCGCCCTGGACGGTTTCTCGTATTCATCACGCTCTCCAATTAGCTTTTCTGTTGACTCAATTACTACGTTTACATTAACCGCGCGCACCGCCGGAGTAAGTTATTGCTGAGCCTCTGGCATCATTACCGCTGCTGCCGGTAATTTTGCTCATCGGCAATTCTGGACGGTCACGATCTTTCAGTTGCGAAGCGCCTATCAGCACACCACGCTGATCCCCACGTATAGTAGGATTGCGACGGCTTGAGTTACCTTCCGTGCCTGTGACACTTTCATTACGACGCCATGCTGCACCCGTGATAGCAAAACCGCCTTCACGACCATCACCCGTCAGACGACTGCGTATTTCTTCAACTACAGGTGTCTGCATCATGACTACAGGTGCTGTGTCTTCCTGATAACGAAACTCGGGTGTACCTGACACCAAACCTGCCGCCATATTAATTGGCCCAGTGATGCGACCAATTGCGCCGTATGCAGTGCCCGTGACCCGGTTTAAGCTACTGTCCTGCGCACTGCGAGCCGGCGTAGCTATACTAAAATCCCCCTGCACCCTTTGTTCCTGCGTTGCAGGTGCAACCTCACGCGGAGCATCAAGCGGGCTACGGCTCAATGGATGCGGGTTATTATTAGCACCGCGTTGCGATACACGCTGATGTGCGCCAGAGTACGGTGTGCCGCTTAGTATCCGGCTTTCACCACGTTCTGCGCCTGTCACTTTGCCAGTACCATTGTTGTCGCTACGGAGTGCTATTCCTGCACGTGCACCGCGGCTGCTCATCAATGCGCGAGAAGCTGCTTGTTGCTCAGGATCACAAAATGCAGTGTACTGATCTGGACCGATGTACTCCGTGCCAGAAATTTGCTGGCAGCCACCTAATTCATCACCCGTTACTTTTGTGTTATGTTCCAGCGCGGTGCCCGATACTGGCTGTTCATTCCAGGTACGCATCATGTTTACCTTTTCTGGAACAGCTACTGGCGTACGATTACACGCCTGATACTGAGCAAGGCCATTTGATTCGGTACCCGTCACGCTTGCGCAGGCACCACGTTCTGCACCCGTTACCAAATCGCTCGTGGCAACATCAGTGCCAGTAACAGTTCTATCCTGCACTGTGCTCATCACACTTACTTTATGCGGCGCACCTGAACCACTACGGTTTACACTTGCGGATTCATCCTGTACATATTGGCTACCAGTCAGTTTCGCACTTGCACCCGTCTCATCACCGGTTACCTTATTACTGCGTCCGACATTGCCACCACTTACGTTCTGACCCGCTGCTGTCCGCATGACACTCACCTTCGCTGGGGCAGGTTTAGGCTTACTGTCGCAAAATGCAACAAACTGCTCTGCGCCCAGATATTCGGTACCCGTCACGTTCTTGCACAGTCCGTTATCGTCACCCGTCACTTTCATGCTCTGACCAACTTCTGTACCACTTACGCGTTGACCGCGACTTGTGGTTCCAATGTTTACTTTTGCCGGGGCAGGCTGTGGGGTTATGGCACACAACTGCGTGTATTGCTCCATACCGATATATTCAGTACCCGTAATCGTACGGCAGCTGCCTGGCTCTATACCCGTCACCTTGCCATTTCGCTCTACCTGGGTACCAGTTACACCCGTACCACTAAGTGTTGTGCCAGCCTCCACTTTTGCTGGAGCAGGTGGCTTGGGACGAACCCGACCGCTGGGTCGGCATGCAGGCTCACTCCCACGTCCTTGCTGGCACATTTCTTCACGTCGAATTCTCGCTATTTCGCGACCGCTTAACCCACTCATCGCAGCATTTCTAGCGGCAGCGCGTCGAGCTGAAGCTGATCCAGCTAAGTTTTTAGCGGCGGTTTTACCCTTGCTGGAAAGCGCACGACGGCGTTCTTGACACAATTGACGAACTGCTGAAGCAACAGAACCAGACACCGCTAGCGGTTCATCATCAACAATCGCGCATACTTCTTCAATTGCCTGCTCATATTCAGTTGTGTCAGGCGCTTTTGCGTCCTTACAGCCACATCCACAACCTGAGGATGGGGATTCGGCTGTTGCAGGTTTAGGTGTATCAATTACCTTAACTTGGCTGAATGCAGCTGACATCACCGAATTGTTTTTTGCAATTGCTGACTTTCCACCCTGAGACATGGCTACTCGTCGCGCTCTAGACAACGATTTACCTGATGCGCCAGTCATGGAACCCGGTGTAGCCATTTGCACAGGCATTACGGCTGCTCCCGAATTGGTCTGCACTGACGTGACTTGCGGGGTAACAGTTGCTGTACTAGCGCGCACTGTAGGCTTAGCCACAGATGCTGATGGCTGCGACGGTTTTACGCCTAGCGCAGTGCGTCCGTTCTGGGACAATGCACGTCGTCTTTCCAACGCCGCGGCTCGTGACGAACGTGGCGTTGCTGTATTATTTTCCATAGCGTCGTTCATGCTCTTATCCTTCCGTATTCGACAGACCCTCACACGGGTCAATAGCTGCGAGGGTCCTCTGCTGGATAGTCTGTTTCAGATCTACCTGGTCACCCTGCTTAACGACCGCGAAACACTACAAAGGAGCTACCCTGACTCTGAGAGTAATTGTCATAACCAATCAGGCGCACGTGATTATTAGGGTGTGCACGATGACAGGCTTCCAGTTCAGCAATAACAACATCAACAGATTGTTCACCGAACATTGGCAATTTCCACATGTACCAGTAGTACGCGTCAGCACGTGCTGGTTCGACGTGTTCTATACCAGGGTTCCACCCTTGGCTTATTACGTAAGCGATCTGGCGGCGCATTTTATCTGGCGTCATCGCAGGTAAATACGAGAAGGTTTCGTATTTAGGGGTTGATTTGTAATCTTGAATTTCAGCCATTTCCGTTCCTTTCTTTTAGTCACTGCACGCGCAATGCGTGCAAGCGAAAGTTTTAATTTACATATTTAAGGTAAAATTTCCCTTAAAATTAACGGTTTACCACGTCCAGTTTGTCCACGGTATCGAATTCAAATTTGATTTCTTTCCATGTTTCCATCGCAATTTTCAGCTCTGGGCTATCCTTGGCTGCGTTGGTAAGAATCTCTTTACCTTCGCGTTCCAGTTCACGACCTTCGTTACGCGCTTCTACACAAGCTTCAAGCGCGACACGGTTAGCTGCAGCACCCGCCGCATTGCCCCATGGGTGACCCAAAGTACCGCCACCGAACTGCAACACGGAATCATCACCAAAGATGTTTACCAGTGCTGGCATATGCCAAACGTGGATACCACCAGAAGCAACAGGCATGACACCTGGCATAGAACCCCAGTCCTGATCAAACATGATGCCGCGTGAACGGTCTTCAGGAATGAATGACTCACGCATCAAGTCGATCCAGCCGAGGGTCGCAGCACGGTCGCCTTCCAGCTTGCCCACAACCGTACCTGAGTGCAGGTGATCACCACCCGACAAGCGCAGAATCTTGGTCAGTACGCGGAAGTGAATACCATGGTGCGGGTTGCGATCGAGTACAGCGTGCATAGCGCGGTGAATGTGAAGCAACACGCCATTCTTGCGGCACCAGTTAGCCAGACTTGTATTCGCACTCAGTCCACCGGTGAGGTAGTCATGCATAATGATAGGAGCGCCGATTTCCTTAGCGAATTCAGCACGTTCCAGCATGTCTTCACAAGTTGGCGCAGTTACGTTCAGGTAGTGACCTTTACGCTCACCTGTTTCGGCCTGCGCTGCCATGGTTGCATCCTGCACAAACAGGAAGCGATCACGCCAGCGCATGAATGGTTGGCTGTTAACGTTTTCATCGTCCTTGGTGAAATCCAGACCACCACGCAGACATTCGTAAACGGCACGACCGTAGTTCTTGGCTGACAGACCCAGTTTAGGTTTAATCGTACAACCCAGCATCGGACGGCCATACTTGTTCATAACGTCGCGCTCTACCTGAATACCTTGAGGAGGGCCGCCACAGGATTTCACATAGGCAACTGAGAAACGGACGTCTTCGAGACGTAGCGCACGAATTGCTTTGAAGCCGAATACGTTACCTACCAGTGAGGTCAGAACGTTAACAACCGAGCCCTCTTCAAACAAATCGATAGGGTAGGCAATGAACGCATAGAAACAGGTATCATCACCAGGTACGTCTTCGATACGATATGCGCGACCTTTGTAATAGTCCAAATCAGTTAAAAGATCGGTCCAGACTGTGGTCCAGGTTCCGGTGGAAGATTCTGCAGCTACTGCAGCAGCAGCCTCTTCACGATCAACCCCTGCTTGCGGGGTGATCTTGAAGCAAGCAAGGATGTCCGTATCCAAAGGTACGTACTCCGGCATCCAGTAGGTCTGCCGATATTCTTTAACACCTGCCTCATACTTTTTTGCGGCCATGTTTACTCTCCTAGCACTATTGTTGAAAAATGAAGTTGGAACCGTCATTTTGGTTCCGACGGTTGAAACTATTCTGCAAGAGATGTTTATTTAATAAAAGTTAAATATATTTACTGTATTAATTTATTATTATTTAATACCTGTATATGCATTCACCCCGTGAACCCGCATCCACACAGGCTTTCATACGTAAAAAACGAGTACCCGAATTTCATTCGCAGACTAGTGAATCATCATTCCCAACACTGAATTTAGTCAGAAAATTAAATTGTTTTTGGATGTATCAGAGGTAATGCAGGCAGAGAATATGGATAAATATGTCGTGTGCCACAAAGAAGAAGTAGCCTTACATTGGGTGCAGAGACTTACAGAAATAGCTCTGTAAAAGTAAGGAACATCGTTTGGTCAGTTATGATTTTGCCAAGAAGCAATAAGAAAATGGACATAGGCGAAAATGTCATTGTGAAAGTCACATCCGGTAATTCCCCCATTAATAACCGTAGTTAAAAGTAGAGGTTAAGCGGCCATTCACGCGCGCTATTTTCAATCAGCGCTGACAGGCAGCTTAGGCCTGCGGATTCAACCGGTCGATGCAACAGATTGGCTGAATCGTTCAGCGGGCATTTACCTAGGGTCGCGCAATGGATTTAGTCGTATATGCTAATGTAAGATGAATATCGAGGTTGAATTTACGACTTTAATTGTGCAGAACAGAACCTCCGAGTGCCTTAATTAGGCTGCGCCTGTAGCTGCCCGGTTGCCTTTCACAGCTGCAGCCATTTTGATCCCAGAGGTCATGGCCCGCTATCCGTTAGCTTCGAGGTGAAAACGATGGGCGTATGCTGGTTCATCGTCAATCACATGTGAGCTGACGTGAGGCAGCAGTCGGTCATATTCTTTTTTGACAACCTGATAACATTCGCAGGCCCTCTCCTCCAGGCCCGTCCGATCAACCACGGAGATGTGACCACGGTGATATTTAATTAACCCGGCACGTTGTAATTTCCCTGCAGCTTCGGTGATGCCTATGCGCCTTACGCCCAGCATATTGGCAATGGATTCCTGTGTCATGATCAGCTCGTTGCTGTTCAGACGATCTAGGGTTAGCAGTAAATGACGGCAGAGCTGTTGCTCCAGTGCATGATGCCGACTGCAGACCACAGTTTGTCCCATCTGGGCAATCAATGCCTGCATGTAGTGCAATAACAGATTTTGCAACACGCCGACACTGCAACCCTCAGTACGATTCAGTTCCTGTTTCAAGATTTGTGCTTTTAATCGATATGCATATCCGGAATTTTGCACGACAGCATGATTGTTTGTTCTGTCAGTGCCAGTGAGTATGCACACGCCGACAAGACCTTCATGACCTACCATTGCTAATTCATCGGTTGAGCCATCTTCCGAAATATAGATGATGGAAGCGATAACGCTGGTGGGGAAAAGTACATGTCGCAACAGTCCTCCCGATTCGTACAATACTTCACCATGCGTTAGCGATATCGGTTCCAGAGCCGGAAGCAGACGTTGTAATACATCTTTGGGAAGTGCAGCAAGGAGCTGGTTTTGTTGGGGACTATGCGTTGCAATCATATGCGTTCCTCCATATTCATTAACAGACCGTTGCGTGTCCGACGATGCGGCTAAATCTGAAAAGCTAATAGGCCGTCTTTCGGATATGCTCGCTTTATTATTGATTGCGGTTATACGGCTAGTTATATGCTTGTTATTCACCTGTTTGGTGAATATACAGCAATTTGTTTGTGTTTGATTCTAGACTATATATTTGCAAAGACAAAGAAAATATGACTATTGATAATGGGAAATGGTCACAGGCTATTGTCATCATCCAGGGATGAAACCAAGTGACTGCAGCGGCGTTGACTTACTCAAGTGCTGCTGATTTCTATACGTTCATATTCTGCGATCACCTGCGCGCCCAGCAACAGCAGCGTGGCTGCCACTTCCAGGCTGAGCAGCACGATGATGGCTGTCGTGAGTGAGCCATACACCACGCTCACCTGCGACAGTGTGCCGAAATACCAGCCCAGCGCATGGCGGATTAATTCCCACAGCAACCCAGCCGTGGCGCCGCCGATTAATGCGTGATGCGCCGTCAGTCGGCCTACCGGCATGAAATAGTAGATTGCGGAAAACAGCAGGATTTCGCCGAGCACGCCAGCAACGTATATCAGCCAGTATGAGAAGCCGCTCAGTGACCAGCTATGCCCCAGGATAACCAGATTCCTGCCGCCTATCGCCAGCAGATCAACGATCATGACTGTGCCCACAAACAGTGCCACACCGATGAAAAAAATGTAGCCGAAGTGCAACAGCATGGAAGCGAGGAAGTGTCGCCTGCGCTTCTCCACGCGATGCAGAAAGATCACCGAGATTGCACTCTCCAGCACCTTGAAGCCGAGCGAACTGAAAAACAGCATGGTGATGAACAGTATCCAGCCGATCACATTGCGGTGATCGAGGAATGCCCTCAGCTCCATCACTACCGCACGGCCTTCACCCGGCGCCACGTACTCCAGCGCCCGGACCAGCGTTGCCAACAGTACCTCCTGGTCGATTACTTGCGACAGCGCCATCACCATGAGGATGAGCAGCGGCACAATGGAGAGTAGTGCGTAATAGGCAACCGCGCCAGCGAGGAGCAGGCCCTGATTGGCTTGGAAGGCTTTTAAAACCCGCAGCGCAAAAGTGGCGGGGTTGGTTAGCATGTAGGTTGTTCTGGGGTCGATTAGCTTCATGGCTGGTCGTAGTTCAATTCGACAGCCCATCATAGCTGCGAAGATCAAATTAAGCCACCAATGTCGGGTGTCGAATTGATCCGGATATTAAAATATCCCTATCGGCAAAATATAGTCTATATTTCGACATGCAACTGTACGCCACCGAACATAATTTCAGTCTTAATGTCCGCTTCTCCTGTGAGCCTTTATCAACGATAATGGACATCTCTTTATTTAACCAAAAGAAGCAATCTGCGAATGCGAAAAGAAACCCAAGACAAGCCCAAGCGCGCAGTCGTGGCGGCTGTGCAATTGCCCAACGTGACCGACCTGGAGTTTGAAGCGTCGCTGACTGAGCTGCGTGAGCTGGCAAAGACGCTAGGCTACGAGGTGGTGCAGACCTTTACGCAGAAGCGCCTCAGCTTCGACCGGACGGCGTACCTGGGCATTGGAAAACGGCAGGAAATACATCAATATGTGAACAGCGAATTTGAGCCTGAGAACCTGCAGGCTGACGCAGCTGAAGAGGATTACATTGATGCCATTCTGGTCGACCATGAGATATCACCTTCACAGGCGCGTAATCTCGAAAAGGAGGTTGGCTGTTCGGTGATGGACCGTACTATGGTTATCCTGGAGATTTTTCATCGCAATGCGCGCTCTCCCGCTGCACGCGCGCAGGTAGAGATTGCCCGCCTCGGTTACATGGCGCCACGTCTGCGCGAGATGGCAAAGCTTGCAGGGCCGCAGGGCCGGCAACGTAGCGGCACTGGTGGTCGCGGCGCCGGCGAGTCACACACTGAGCTGGACCGGCGCAAAATTCGTGACCGGATCGCTGAATTGCAGATGGAAATCATCGCGATGGAAGCTGATCGCAAAATACAGCGCGCGCGGCGACAAGAGCGCCGCAGTCAGGCTTCTGTGGCGCTGGTCGGCTATACCAACGCCGGCAAATCTACCTTGATGCGTGCGCTCACCGGCAGCGAAGTGCTGGTAGCGAACAAGCTCTTTGCTACGCTTGACACCACTGTGCGCGTCCTCCAGCCCGAGAGTGTGCCACGTGTGCTGGTCAGCGATACGGTTGGGTTTATCAAGAATCTGCCACACGGTCTGGTTGCATCATTCAAATCAACCCTGGATGAAGCGCTGGACGCATCCCTGTTGCTGCACGTCATTGATGCCAGCGACCCCGGATTTGAACGTCAGCTCGAAGTCACCAACGAAGTGCTGGAAGAGATCGGTGCGCAGGATGTCCCGCGCATACGTGTCTTTAACAAGATCGACCATGTGGGAGATGCTGCGGCGCAGGCGGAGTGTGAAGCTGCGCTAAAGGCAAAGTATCCATCCTGCATAGTGATGAGTGCGCGCCGCCCTGAGGATGTCGCAAAACTGCACAAAGCAATTGTCGAATTTTTCCAGCAGGATCTGGTTGAGGACGAGCTGTTCCTGCCTTGGTCAGCACAGCAACTGCGCGGCGAAGTTTACGCGCACTGTAAGGTACTGGAGGAGCGTGCAGACGAAGAGGGTGCTTTTTTCCGCGTCAGAGCTGAACCCGATGTCCTGAAAAGCCTGCGCGAGAAGTTTGATCAAGCGCAATAAAATGAATGTGGGTATTGCCTGAACTGCGTGCCGCCATTGCTTCCCGTGCAATGGCGGCATCGTGTATTACTTACAATGATGTTTTATCTTATTGGATGGTAAGTTTTTTGGCAGTATCTGCCTTTTTCTTCGGCAGGGTAAGATCAAGCACCCCATCCGTGTATTTTGCTACTGAGCTTGCCTCATCAACATCCTGACTGAGCGTGAAACTGCGGTAGAGCTTGCCATGATAGCGCTCGCTGCGTAACACTTTTTCGCCCGCCTTTTCTTCTTTTTCTTTTTTAACTTCACAGCTGATGCTGACCTGCTTGCCATCAATCGAAACGTGAATATCTTCTTTTTTTACACCCGGGATTTCGGCATGAACGGTATAGGCCTTGTCAGTTTCCTTCACGTCCATCTTGATATGTAATTGTTGCGGTTGATTGTCGAAGCGTACAGGCTGTATAAAGCCTCTGAATAGATTGTCAAAAGGTTCTAAGGTCAGATCAAACGGATCATAAGGAGTTAAATTTGCCATGATAGTTTTCCTTTTTGGTTTCAGGACTAGACAATAACGCATGCAACCGGTCCTTATGCAATTGCATACCTTACACGAGAGTACAGGCAAGTTAGTACATAACTATGTCATGTACTATTCGTGCAAATACTAGCGCTTCCATTGTGCAACCAGCTTGCGACATTCCTTGCCCCACTCACATACCTCTGTGCATGTGTAGCGCTTGGTAGTGCCGAAACAGGGTTCATCCGCTCGTTGTATCTGTATAGATCTGATCTGTTGTGTGGCTGTTTGATAATCGCCCATCCGGTTCGGTTGCGATTGTAGTGAGGCAACTTCTGTAGCTAGATTCATACTTCATCTCCTTACGAAAATATCATCATATTTCAGCCACCGGGGTGGCATTGATATAACGGTGCAGAAGCGAAATCATCATCAACACAGGTTCCTGGTTGACGACAAAATATTCGAAATCGCACTTTAGTAATTTAATTTGATATGTTGTGAGTAGCGACTTGTCAGGCGCACGAACCGCCCTTGGCCACTCGCCGGTTCTCTCATGCATATAGCAATACTCGGTGCATATAATTCGACGAGAGTGTTAATCATAGTAGCAAATTATTTTCCGAATTCAACAGGTAAATGTATTCGATGCACGGCAAATTTAATGATGGTCTTGCAGCAGTGTTTTTACTTCTGTCAGCAAGTCCATAGCAACAGCGGTGCCGATTTTGGATTCACGTAAAGCCATGTGCCAGTGCGCTGCAGCGCCCAGAATTTGTTCTGCAGTGTGACAGCGCTGGATGCGACTGATGACTTGCGCGCCCATTAGACCCAAATAGGTATTTGCTGTGGTGCTCATGAGTTGTTTAACGGCAGCAATGATTTCCGGATTCTCGGTCAATCCGATTGTCTGGGTCGTGACAAGATGGGTTTTGTTACTGGCCGACACCAAATTAGCATCATTGGTAATGATAGGCTGTGTTTTGCTGATTTCAGGCTGAGCCTGCAGCAATTGATCTTGAGCTAAAACGATAAAACCGCTTTGCATCAAAAATGGCACTGCTTTTTGCAGCTCGGGCATTGGGATTGCTGTGGCTATCAACCCCAGACTTTTTGCGCAGTCCATCAGGATGAGGGCGCTGCGTTGACGATGATGCAGGCTGTGTTGGCGCTTACTTACTTCGTCGCGCCCCTTGGCGGTTTTGCAATAGACTAAATGCGGGCTATCAATCATGATGATATTTCCCTCAGCTAAATATCATCATCTTAATAACTTCGTGTTACAGCATTGCGAACGTTGTGATACGCGGCAATCTGGATTAACTAAATAAGCTTACATCCTCTTGCAATAATAATTGGCATACGCCTGCAGGTGAGGCCTCACTGAAAAAGTGTCCCTGAATATAATGCACGCCTATGCTTTGCAAGTATTTCACCGTAGCGTCGGATTCGACACCTTCAACGATCATTTTCAGATTGAGCGCGTCAGCCATTTGCACAATTGCCTGCACGATGCGCTGGCCATCGCTGGTGTCGAGACGGGAGGTAAATGAACTGTCAATTTTGAGTATATCTATAGGCATCGCGTGCAGTTGTGATAACGCGGAATAGCCAGTACCAAAATCGTCGATAGCCAAGTTAAAACCAGCCTCATGGAGTTCTTGCAAGCGCCTGGATTCATATGATAAATCAAGCAGCGCAACGCTTTCCGTGATTTCCAGAATCAAATCTTTCGGCTTCAGTCCGTAACGGTGAACCTTATCCAGCAGGTTCTGCACAAAAGCCGGGGTGAATAACTGTGCGCGGGAAATATTGACCGATGCCTGTATATGTCCATGAGTTTGATGCCAGTTTTGTAAGCGTTCCAGGGTATGGTCAAACACCTGGTCACCGAGTTCCTGGATGATCCCGAGATGTTCCGCCATGGGGATGAAAATGACGGGCGGTATCCAGCCGTTCTGGTCATCATGCCAACGTGCCAGCGCCTCAAACGATACGATTTGTTGTGTTCTGGTATCGACGATGGGTTGGTAAAATACCTGAATTGCCTTGTCGTGGACGGCATGGCTGAGACGAGTTTGCATCAGCACATTTTCGCGATCCAGAGTTTTGTCGTGGATGTCCTGGAAAAACTGCACATTATTGCGCCCCACGCTTTTGGCGTGAAACATGGTGTGGTCAGCCACGCTCATGAGGGTTTCGGCACTGTCGGCATCATCCGGATAAACAGCGAAGCCGATGCTGATGGTGAGTTTGGTTTCATTGCCATCGATGTCAATGCTCGCGCGGGCTGCATCACGCAGGCGTTCTGCGATGTTGCGGATATCAGCTTCATTATTGGCTTCAGGCAGGAGCACGACGAATTCGTCCCCGCCCCAGCGCGATAGTGTGTCCACACTTCTTAACACGGCGGAGAGTCGCTGGCTGAGTGTGACCAGTACGGTGTCGCCCGCTTTGTGACCCATGGTGTCATTGATGTGCTTAAAATGATCAAGGTCGATGAAGCCTAATGCCACTTTGTCATTATTGCGGGCTGCACGCGCGATAGCTTGCTGCAAGTGATCTTCCAGCAAAATCCGGTTTGGAAGTTGAGTGAGGGCATCGTGTAGCGCGAGTTGGGTAATGCGACGTTCTTGCAAGTGACTCGTGGTGATGTCACGCAACACCCCGCGTAATCCCGTAATCTCATGTTTATGGCCGTGATGTGCGAGCAAGTGCGCTTCTATCCAGATTGGTTCTTGCCCATGCAACAGACGAAAGCGGATAACTTGAGAGTGCTGTTTACCGGTAGCCAGTTGCTGGATGACAGTTGTCAGCGCGGCACGATCTTCCTCGCATACAAAGCTGCTCAGGGGCAGGCCTATGTGTGTATATTCCCGGTCGTTAGGGACATCCAATAGCTTGCCCCACGCCGCACTGAAATTGAGCAGCAGCCCATCAGTGGATAAATCGATGATGGCTTCTTCGAGTAAATTGAGTGTTTCTAGCATTGACAGGCGTTGCGCTTCCTCACGCATGAGATCGGTGATGTCGCGGATGAGTGCGACCGTATTGCGTATGTCGCTTGTTTCGGCGGGTATGGTTTGCAGCCGTCCGAGAAAAAAGCGATCTTCATCATGAATGCGTAACGTGAACTCGAACGTCTCGCGATGCTGTTGCGTACGCAGCTTGGGTGATGCGGCGAGAATGGCTTGCGCCATATTGTGGGGCAGTGCGAGTTCAAGCGCGAGCCCTTTTGCCTGATTGTCCAGTGCAATAGGAAATGCCTGATTATCTGTCCACACGTTGAGTATGTGATGATTGTGATCATATTCGATAATCATATCTTCCGTGGAGCCAACCAGGGTTCTTAAACGGTGGGCATTCACTTCCAGGCTTTGTTCAGCATGCTTGCGCGTCAGCGCCAGTGCCAGGCTGTTCGCCACGGCGCAGACCACATCAATCTCGACAGCATGCCAGTTGCGTGTGCTATGTTGGCTGAATAAGCCAATAAAGCCTTCCATTTCACCCTCCATCAGCAAGGGTACGCAGAGTGCAGTGTGGATGTTCTGTGTGGCGAACAAGGCCGCTTCTGCTTGAGGCAAATCAGCCAAGTGTTTGTAAAATACCATGCCTACCTGCAAGGCATCGAACAGCAGCGGAAAATGCTGAAATTCAATTTCGCGAAAATGGTCGAAGTCGGCAAGACGGCTCACTGCTTCACCTGTCGACCAGGTGCAATGTAACTTGGCACTTTGCTGGTCGTTTTCGCTGGTCTTGTTCAAAAACAGTGCACAACAACCCACCCCTGTCGTTTCGGAGAGCAATTGCAGTACCCCAGATAAACTTTGTTCGCTGGTTTTTTCCAATAGCAACCCGGCGATATGCTCAAGCGTTTTGAGGTAGCGTTTGTATAAGGCCAGCTCCTCGTTGAGTGGAAGTTGTGGGCTGCTTAATATCGGGTTGGTTGCGTGCATTGGATATACTCCAGTGGGCGCCACGCAGCGTTTGCTGAGTTAGCGCAGTTCATCATAGTCAAACGACTTTTGCGTCTGGCACTGGTGTAGCGGCATAGCTTGGGCGATGCAGATGCGAATCTGATCCAACCAGGTTCTCCAGACGGCTAAATACCTCCTGGCGGGCAAAGGGTTTTTTCATAAAATCATCCGCACCGATACGGCTACCAAAAAACTGTTCGGTGGCTTGTTCGTTACTGCTCATCATAATGATGGGGATATTTTTGGTGATCGGGTCACGCCGCAGCAGGCGGAGTGCAGCAAAACCATTCATGCCGGGTAATACAATATCCAGGAAGATAACGTCAGGGATTTCCGTACGCGCCATGTCTATGCCGCTTTCTGCATCAAAGGCCTCGAATGTGGTGTAACCAGACGATTGTAGAATTCTTCTTAATGCAAATACGATAGTTCCGGAATCATCAATGATCAGTGCCCGTGTTCCTTTCATGGCATTGCGGCGTTTTCTGTTACGACGCTCAATTTGGCGTTTGGTCGGCAGCGCTTCGTTATCTTCCGGGTCGAGCTCTAGCGCTTTGGGCATTGATGTGCGTTTGCGTAACAGAGAAAAGAATAATTTGAGGTAGCCCATGATGATTTATCTATATTAATTTAAATATGTTCATAAGGCGGTAATGCCGCACCGCAGTTTTTACAGTATTTCGCATCTGCATCTAGCCCTTCAATCAGACATTCAGGGCAGGTGCGGGTGGTGGGTTTGAATTTTTGGGCGCTGATTTCTGCACTGATGATCCCGGTAGGTACAGCAAGTATGCCCCAGCCTAGCAACATCATCATGGAGGTGATTAATCGGCCCAAATCAGTTTTGGGCGAAATATCACCAAAGCCTACCGTGGTAATGGTGGTGATGGCCCAATATACGGAGACGGGAATGCTGGTATAGCCATTGGCCGGGCCTTCTATGGCATACATCAAAGTACCTAATAAGAAGGTGATTATCAGTACGACCGAGAGGAATATCATGATCTTGCGACGGCTGGCGGCGAGTGCACTGCCGAGCTGGCGGTATTCGTTAATAAACGAGACTAGTTTGAGTATACGGAAAATACGCAATAACCGTAGTAAACGTACGTTGGTCAGGAAATGCGCGCCGGGTAAAAATAATTCGAGATAACTAGGCAGGATGGTGAGCAAATCGATAATGCCAAAAAAACTGCGGGCATAGCGAGTCGGGTAGCGTACACAACTGAGTCGTGCAATATATTCGATGGTAAACAGTATGGTGAAAAACCATTCCAGCGCATTGAGTATGGGTTGGTATTGCAGCGCGATGGAGGCTACGCTATCCAGAATAACCGTGAGTACGCTCAATAAGACTGCTGCAATCAGGATTAAGTCAAAACGTTTGCCTGCGGGCGTGTCAGCTTCAAAGATGATGACATAGAGCTTATGCCGCCAGTCAGCGCTGGGTCGGCCATAATCATTTCCTTGTGGGCTGACGTTGCGGTTCAAAATCTAGCCCCGGTAGGTGTCATAGATCGTTTTGGCATCAATCTTGGCTTGTGCTTTGGTACGTAATGCCGCATTTTCGTCATGTGCAATAAAAAAATCTGCATCTTGCGCCTTCATCACCAATGCAATGGCTACCGCATCAATCAATTTGTAGTTTTCGGCGATGAGTGTGGTTACTTCATCCAGGTAAGTTTCGTAATTCATAGTTGTGTGCCTGTAGGACGCTTGCCAAGCTGCGCCATTCCTGCTTTTGCATGAGTGGTACAGTGGTATGGGAGAGCGTGCTGTCTCAAGTTTATATTTGGTTAGTGGTTAATTTTACTGCTTTTTTTCATGTAGCGGGGATATGGTGTGAGCTTGCAGTTGAAAAACTGTGCAGGCTAAATGTTAAGATGCCGGCAGATACTTAAAATTAAGGGATGTGATGACTTTTCGGGGCGTGCGGATTGCGGTTTTATTGGGCGTGTTGGTGATGCTGGCGGCATTTACTTCATGGGAGCGCTGGTTCGTTGCACAGTGGCTGCGGCCGTTGCAAGTCGTGGTTTATCCGATTAACGGCGATCACAGCGAACAGGTGCAGGCGTATATTGATGCGCTGACGCTAGATGATTTTACCGAGATTAGCCAGTTTATTAACCAGCAAAGCACGCGCTATCGCCTTACTCCTATCGCGGTGCCGCGTATAAAGTTGGCGCACACTATCGCTACGGAGCCGCCAGTTCCGCCCAAGCAACCTGCCGGTGCAGTCGATATTGCATTGTGGAGTTTGAAACTGCGGCAGTACGTGTGGCAAAACACGCCGTTTTGGCAGGGTCTGGGTCAGGTCAAGCTGTTTGTCGTTTATCATCAGGGTGAAGACGGTGTGGCGTTAGAACATTCGTTAGGCTTGCAGAAGGGTCTGATCGGCGTGGTGCACGCATTCGCACAACCTCAGCAAAATGCGCAAAACAATGTGGTGATCACCCATGAGTTGCTGCACACGTTGGGTGCAACCGATAAATATGATGCGCAATTGCAGCCGGTCTATCCCGAAGGCTTTGCTGATATTGATGGGAGTGAGCCGCATTACCCCCAATCCGAAGCGGAAATCATGGCGGGGCGGATTGCCTTGTCGCCTACCCGGGCAGTGATGCCGAAGAGTCTGAAATCCTGCGTTATCGGCGCGAAGACAGCTTATGAAATACAGTGGCATTGACATGATGAAACCTAATTCACCCGCCTGTGCACGCAACCAGTCACCCATATTGGAACAGTTGCAAACGCTATTTGCCAACAGTCGCAATGTTTTGGAAATCGCCAGCGGCACCGGGCAGCATGCGGTGCATTTTGGGCGTGCACTACCGCACCTGACCTGGCAAACCAGCGATTTGCCAGAGCATCATGCAGGCATACAGGCTTGGCTGGAAGAGGCGCAATTGTCCAACGTACTGCCGCCTTTGGTGCTGGACGTGAATCAGCCAGATTGGGGCGTGACCCAGGTAGATGCGGTGTTCAATGCTAATACCGTACACATCGTGTCATGGCCAGCCGCATGCAATTTGTTCGCAGGCGTGGCGCGGGTGTTAGCCGCTAACGGCGTGTTTTGCTTGTACGGCCCATTTAATTATGACGGTGCTTACACCTCGGCCAGCAACGCCGAATTTGATGCCTGGCTAAAGGCGCGTGATCCCGAGAGCGGGATACGAGATTTTGAGGCGATAGGCGAATTGGCTGCAGCGCATGGCTTGGTCTTGCGCGGGGATATTGCCATGCCGTCGAATAATCGGCTGCTGGTGTTTACTAAAGTATCGTAGACAGGGCAGCGTGACCCGTCAAACATTACTCAGGCAGTGTTTTATACGGATTGCGCTCATTCAGCTCATCGGTATAACGCGCCATCCCTTGTGTTTCGCGAGCAAGAAAATCCTCTACGGCACGGCTGAATTTATCGTGTGCCAGCCAGTGTGCTGACCACGTTGTCACCGGTAAAAAGCCTCGGGCGATTTTGTGTTCGCCCTGTGCGCCACCTTCAAAAACCTTGATGTGACGGGTTATGCAAAACTCTATCGCCTGATAATAGCAAGTCTCGAAATGCAAGCCGGAGTGAAATTCCATCGCGCCCCAATAACGACCGTAGAGCGTATCGGCGGTGTAAATGTTCAAGGCGCTGGCTATTGGTAGTCCGTCACGATAGGCGATAACCAGCAACACGTTATCTGGCATGGTCATACCTATGCGCTGGAAAAAATCCAGATTCAGATACGGTGTAGAGCGATGCTGGATATAGGTGCTGTCATAGCAGCGGGTGAAAAACCCCCAAAGCTGGTGCGTGATCTGGTGCCCGGTGTAGTGAGCAAAAGTGATGCCTGCATCACGTACCCGGCGCCGTTCCTGTTTGATTTTCTTGCGTTTGTCATTGTTCATGGTTGCAAGAAAAGCATCAAAATCAGCATAGTCCGCATTGCGCCAGTGGAATTGCACGCCTTGCCGCAGCATCATGCCCACCTGCTGCATGGTCTGCGCCTGTGCCTCATCGGGGAACAGGCAATGCAGGGACGAAACGCCCAGAGTTTGTGCCAGCTGCAAGGCGGCATTGATGAGTGTTGAGCGGATTTCGGCCGTTGCCCCTAGCGCACGCAATCCAGTAGTCGGGCTAAACGGCACCGCACACAGCAGTTTGGGGTAATACGCCAATCCCTGTCGTTCATAAGCCTCGGCCCATGCCCAGTCGAATACATATTCACCGTAAGAATGCGTTTTCAGGTACAGCGGCATCGCGCCGATGAGTTGCTGATCCTGCCATAGCGTAATGAATTGTGCCTGCCAGCCCGTCTGTGGTGTAGCGCAGCCGGGCGTTTCTAATGCGGCTAAAAACGCGTGGGAGAGGAACGGATTGCCATCATTCAGCGCATCCCAGAGTGCGGCGGGGATGTCGGTGATGGTGTCGATGATTTGTATGGTGGTATGCAAAGCCTTAGAAATCTATGCCCGGTTGGGCTTTGACGCCATCACGATAAGCATGTTTTTCATCAGCGATAATGGAAACCGTGTCGGCCAGTTCGATTAGCGCATCAGTTGCGCCACGGCCAGTGACGATAACATGCTGCATGTTGGGCCGGTTGGCTAAAGCATCTAGCACGTGGTCATTATCCAGATAACCATAGGACAGCAGATAAGTCAGTTCATCGAGGACGACCAGCTGATAGCTGGGGTCGTTTAACATGCGCGTGGCTATGGCCCAGCCGCGTTCGGCAGTGGCAATGTCCTGCTCGCGGTTTTGCGTTTCCCAGGTAAAGCCATCGCCCAGAACATGCCATTCCACATTCGGCAGTTTGCCGAAAAAAGCTTCTTCGCCCGTATCGGTGCGGCTTTTGATGAACTGGCAGACACCGACCTTCATGCCATAGCCCAAAGCGCGTGCCATGGTGCCGAAAGCGGAAGTGCTTTTGCCTTTGCCATTACCGGTGATGACGATGAGCAGGCTGCGTTCGTCGGTGGCGCGGGCGATAGCGGCATCAATCACGGCTTTTTTCCGCGCCATGCGTGCAGCGTGGCGCGTCTTCTGTTCCGTGATGTCTGCGTCTGTCAAACTCATGCAGTGCGTTGTCCGTTAGTGCTGTTTACTAACAGGTGAGCAACAGCGGCTACGCCCAGATAGAACGCAAATGATGACAGCATCATAGGGAAGTACTGGAAAAACTGTGGTACGAATTCAGCTAGGGTAGGGCTGGCAAAACGACCTGAGAAGAGGTAAAAGCCGCCGCTGGAAAATAACTCCGCCGACACTGCACCGATCAGGGCTGTTCCCACTAACCAGGGCAGTGCGCTTAAATTCATGCGGTGATGCGCAGCATAGATGCGACCAGCGATAAACAATGAGACATAGGCAGGCACGAGCAGCCAGTAGGCGGGTGATATGCAAAAATCGGATACACCAAATTGACTGATTGCGACATAGTCTATTCCCATCGCTGCTGCGATCAGGGCAGGCATAATCCACAATGGACGCAGATATACGCCAACCAGGAAAAAGATTGCCCAGGACGCATCAGGTAAGGCATTCAGCGTGGCCCAGTGGTGGCTGCGCGTGAGCGCCATGATCAGGGTAAGAATAAGGCCGATGTTGATTTGCTGACGGGTGGTGAGGTTCATATTTGGCTCCAAATAGTAGAGGGGTAGCTGGTCTACCCCCCCTGTTGCAGCGGGTCAAAAGCTGGCTTTTAGCCCGATGCGATAATTGCGACTGAAATTAACTGGATAAATTGTATCATCCTGCACCCATAGACCATTGCTGTGGGCAAATATATTATCAATTGCCGCACTGGCCTCGTAATTTTTATAACGATAATGAACCGCGATATTAGTCGATTGTATCGCTGCTTGTCGTTGCGTAAAGTTATTGGCAAAGTCATTCGCCGCATAGGCACTACTGCGCCACATGTGGGTAAGATTGACCGTGCTGCGATCCGTCCACAGATAAGTCATGCCCAGATTGATGCCGTGTCTCGGTACGCCGGGCAGGTCACTGCCATTGTAAGTTCCCCCGACACCATTGCTGGCCTGATCAATGATAGCGCGAGTGTAAGTGTAGCGAGAGTTCAGACTGAGTTGCTCACTGATACGCCACATGTCGCGCAGTTCCAGGCCATATTTATGCGATTGATCAAGGTTGGTGCTGGTCCAGGTGAGCGGATTGTAATAAATCTCATTGTTAAGATCGGCGCGGAATAGCGCAATTTTTATTTTGTGCTGATTCGCTGTATGGTTGACGCCCAGCGTGAGTGTTTTGACCGTTTCTGGCACGATGAAGCCATTGAAACTGCCAGTGAACGTGTTGAAAAAGCTATCAATGTCAGGTGCCAGAAATGCATGATTGTAATTGGCGAATACCGATGTCTTAGTGTTGAACTGGTAATTCGTGCCTATGTCCCAGGCGTTGAATTGCTGGTCGCTGGACAATGCGGTGCCACCAGCGGGTGCATAGTTGTAGTCGATTTTTTCACGGCGCGCGCCCGCTGATAGTGTGAGTTGCCTTAAGTGGTACTCACCACGAACGTAATAACCAAGATTATCCTTGCTGGTGTTGTTGGGTGTTGTAAATGAACTGACGCTTGCTCGTGTGCCATTAAAGCGTTGCACGCCAGTGGTGAGTTTCCATGTGTCGCTATTGTGTATCAGCGCGATGTCATCAGTGGTGTAATCGTAGTTCGATTGATAGGGATAAGGTGAAATATAATCGGACAGTTTGTCTTCCTGATTATGGCTTATGGTCAATTTGGTTTGGTTAGTGATATCCCAGGCTGCCCCTAAACGCCATTGATCGCTGTTTAATGCTTGATGATTGTATTGATTGCCACCATTTTGCGAGGGGTCAGATAGAAATTGTGCCTGCGTTAACGGGCCTACATAGCGGGTGTCGGCACGGGAGCTGGAACCATCGAGCGAGAGCCAGAGTGAGGCGAGTGGGCGAAATTTAATTTGGCCAGTCTGCGTGTTCAGGGTGGATGCGTCTTTATGTCCAGTGATATCAGCCTGGCTAGTGCCATCTATGTGCTGATAGTGACTACTGGCAGAAAGCTGGAGCATATCTGTTGTCAGACCGGCGGTTGCGGTACCCGTCAATTGCCCATGATTACCCGCGCTGGCGGCTACAGTGACACCCTGATGTGGGTGAGTATAGATTTGTATGGTGCCCGCAGTGGCGCCATCACCATAGATGACTGAACCGCTGCCTGGGGTAATTTCTATACGATCTATGCTGGAAAGCGGGATGCTCCCCAGTAGTGCTGGCATGCCATCGATATTGTTAAGGCGTTGTCCATCCAGGCTGATGACCATGTTCTGGAAGCCATTGCTGAGGCCATAACCACGCATGTCGAGTAGCGGCGTGAACTGGTTGCCATAAGATGGCATGACCGTGAGTGAGGTGCTTTGTGTCAGATAATCAACCAGTGTCGTTGCGCCAGAAGCTTTAATCATCGCTTGTGTATAGACATCAGAGTCATACGTTGCGGTGAAGTCAGATGTGGGCGTACGCGTTGCGGTGACTATGACATCGTCGAGTAAATAGGTGGGTGTTGTGTCGGCGTGAGCGTAACAAGAGGCGATAGCGAGCGCAATGGCGCTCAGGGTGTAACGTGGGTGCATGTTGATTCCTGAAATAAACGCAAGCTCCCCGCTTGCGGTGGATAAGTATGAAACAGCGGGAGAGTTAAATCAGTCAGTGGTCTTCATGCGGCTGGCGCGGTGAGGATGCACGTCATCATTGCCTCCCCGCAATGTTTCGTCGTCATTATCCGGCCGGTATCCGGGCTCACAAGACTTGACGCGTCGCCTTCCCATGCTTACGCACAGTGGCTGGATTGACGTGTCCACACTTGCTTACCGTTGCGGGGGCAGCACTGGTATTGCACCAGTTTCCCGTTTAACACTACTCGCGTAGCGCACCTGATAAAGTGCGCGAATTATAGCGAAATTGGGCCGGCAGCGCTATTCCTTGATGACCACACGGATATAAAAGCCGCAGGGTGAACCTGGGGTGGGATTGGCAGGAACGGCGTGGAACGGATAAACACCCTTGCCTAAACCGTGCATGTCGGTGCTGCACAGTACGGCAATTTTTGCATCATGCTCAGGGGAGACCGGAAACAGTTGTATGCCCACTGCACCGTCACGACTAGGTGCGGCATCGATATACATCTGCCGCGTGACATCTTGCGTGAGCACGGTGAGCAGCTTCACCAGCGGTTCCAGTTCGCTGTTCAAGCCGTTGGCAATCAGTTGTTGCGCGAGTACGCGTGGGCCTGTCTGGATGAAAAATGGGTCAGACAGCGCGGCATACAGTGTCGCATCGCTGTCTTGCGGAATGGCCGGCGAGGCGGCCAGATGGCGCTGGATCAGTGACAGCGTGACTGGCACTTGCTCTACGCGCTGCTCTGGCGGCACGCCTGCAGTGACCACGCTACCTTTGGGTGCCCAGCGGGATTTGATGTAATCGAGGAGGTAGGCCATAGGGTTAGTAGTGTTGAATAAGTGTATTTGCGTAGGCAGTGACAGCGGGCACTACATTTAACAAAGATGGGGTGAGGCTAGCAACCGCCGTGTAGATTTCAACCATGCGGTCACCGCTGTATTCGTGGGCGATTAAATTACGTAATTCCCGTATTTTGATCAGCTCGGATGCATTACCCCAGCCGCGTTTTTCGGCACGATAGATGCGATCAAGCAGCGTACTGTTGCCTACCAATTCAATATCATCAATCAGACGAAATAGACGTTGAGTGAGTAAGTCGGCAAGGCGTGCAAAACGACTTGCCAATGATTCGAGTCGTTCGAGTTGCTCGGGTGGCAAGTTGGTTATACCTGTTAAGCCCTCACACCGAGTCAAGGAATAACGTAAATGTTCTGCTGCAAGCTGTAGCCCTTGTAGCTCAGTCTGTAATAATTCTATTTTGGCGGAAGTCATAACGGCACACCTGTTGCCACCACCATGCGTGGAAAAGGATGTTGTGTGTCGGGATAAATGGCAATATCAATTTTTCGTTCGCCTAATTGCATATGCAATTGTGCCAGAATGTTAAGTTTGTCCATGATATTCAGTTTTTTGGACAATACTAATAAATCAATATCGCCACCTTGTGCGTTGTCATCTATGCGAGAGCCAAATAGGTAAATGCGTGCAGTGGCATCAGCTTGATGTATCGCTTGGTTAATAGCTAATTGTTCATTATCCGCTAAGCGCATATTGGGCTTTCTAAAACAATTCTATCCGTGCCTGATAACGGAATACGACGAGGCGATAGAGATCATCACCGACTTGCACGTGGGTGGATTCGCGTCTATCCATACGGATGGCGTCACCGCCATTGGCAGAGAGGGTACGGAAACCAAAAACATCGTTTTCGACTAAACTGTTAAGAATATCGTTGCATTCCGCAGCGTTGAGATTATTTCCTGTATTATCAACGAGTTCGCAAGTTTTTCCACGGGCATTATTGGCGCGATAGAATATCGCATCTTCGCGCAGTGGGTTGTTTTCATCAAAATTTGCATTCGGATCAACAAATTGACTGATATTATCCATATATTAAGTAATTACTTTCAAATAGTAGTGATGAGTCATTGACGCAACTGAATTTTTCAAATTATAGTACAGCTATGGAATCTCAACTAAACTCTCTCGAAATTAAGCTCACGCAGTTGCTGGAATTGTGCCAGAACCTGCGTGCGGAGAATCAAAAGCTGCGCCAGCAAATGGCGGTGGCAAATGATCAGAATAAGCAACTTGGCGAGCGCGTCATTTATGCGCGTACGCGCATGGAAAACCTGCTGTCAAATATACCCGAGGGTGACGCATGAGCCGAGATAATAAGGGTATGGATATTTCCATACTGGGGCGTGAGTTTCGTGTTTCTTGCCCGGCGTCCGAGCAAGACGCGCTGTTGACCGCAGCACAGTATCTGGATCAAAAAATGCGCGAGATCCGCGAGCAGGGCAAAGTCATCGGTGTTGAACGTATTGCAGTGATGGCCGCGCTGAACATTGCGTTCGAGTTGCAAAATAAACCTAAACAAAATGGCGTTGACATCAGCGTGATGGAGCGTAGAATCGAAACCATGTCGGGAACGATAGACCAAGTATTGCGGCCTCAGGATACTTTGTTTGATGTGCTGGATACACCAGCATCCTGACAGCACTATGTTCCCTGCTGTGCGCGTCCAGATTGCGAATTCTTTGAACCAATAAATTTGCAATGGTTGCGGCTAAATAAGCACTGGTGTGCGCGTTACTTGCTAATGTGCCTGATGTGCTTGCGCTGTGACCACTTGAACCCTAGGTTCAAGATAGCGGTCAGACGGCATCTGCGGGGAGCTCCCTCTTTATGAATTCACCTCCAACCAAATCTCAATTGCGCAGTCAGATGCTCAAGCGCAGGCGCGCACTCACGCCAGCCTATCGCAAGCATGCCGCACAGCAAATGACAGCTCACGCGCTACGTTCGCGCATAGGTTTGCGTTATCGCCACATCGGGCTTTATTTGCCGCATGGCCCGGAAATCAGTACCGTGCCGCTGATGAATGCCTTACTGGCACTGGGTAAAACGGTATATTTGCCGGCGTTGCCATTTGGGCAAGGCAAGCAGCTGTGGTTTCATCGCATAGCGGCTAATCAGAGCTGGTATTTGAATAAATTCGGCATCCCTGAAAATCGCGGCACTCAGCGGGTACGTGCGCGGCAACTGGATGTGCTGTTTATGCCGCTAGTGGGTTTTGATGATGCCGGTTCGCGTATCGGTATGGGCGGTGGCTATTACGATGCCAGTCTGGCTTATTTACACCGGCGCCATGCGCATCTCAAGCCGTATTTAATTGGAGTCGCATTTGCCTGTCAGCATATAGCAGGCGCATTGCCGCACGATAGCTGGGATGTACCGCTGAACGCGATACTGACTGAGCAGGGATTGCGTAAATATTAAATATTAAAGCAGCATGAATGAAGCGCTCGCTACCAGCCCACCCAGCACCACACCAGCCAGCACATCAGTCGGGTAATGCAGCCCCAGCACCAGCCTTGAAGCGGCAACTGCAAGCGTAAACGGGATAAGCAAGCTCGCTAACATCGGGTAATAATAAATCGCTACCAGGCTAAACGTCACCGCGTGCAGGGTGTGACCCGACGGAAAACTAAAGCGGTCCAGCGGCGCGGTTAAGCAGTGGATATAGCCGAACTGATGATGCGGGCGCGGGCGTAAGGTTTTTTGTTTTAGCCATTTATAAATCAGCGTCGCAGTCAGGCCTGCAGCGACCATTTGCAAAATCACGGGCAGGGCGGCTTTGCCGTTGATGACGTACATCGCTATCATCAAGCAATACCAGAACACCCCGTCCCCCAGACGACTGATGACTTGAAATACGCGTACCACAGCGGGGTAACGCTCAACGCGGTTAAAGCGTTGCGTCAGCCCAGCCTCGTATTCACCCATCCACTGCCAGCTCAATTTCTCCATCATATTCTTCCCTGTCAATGATGCTTTGCAAGACGTTTTCAAAGCGTTGATGTATGTGATCCCATGCGATAGTGAGCGCAGTTTGATGCGCAGCATGGCCTAATGCTTTTGCCAGTGCAGGTTGCCGTGCCAATTCGCAGGCTGCCGCGATGAATTTTGGGGCATCGTCAAATGGCGCAACCAGGCCATTTTCACCATGAATTATCAATGCCTGCGCCGCCGCATAATCATAAGCAACCACGGCCAGACCACTTGCCATCGCTTCCGTGGTTACATTGCCAAAGGTTTCGGTCATGCTGGCGAACAGGAACACATCGGCCGACGCATAATGGCGTGCCAGTTCTTCCCCGCAACGCATGCCACAAAACACTACTTCAGGGTACTGGGCTTGCAGGCTTGTGCGCAGCGGGCCATCGCCGACAATAACCAGCCGCATATTCGGGTTTATTTCATGCATCGCGGTATAAGCCTGAAATACCAACGGCAGGTTTTTCTCTGGCGCGACGCGCCCAACGTAAATTACCACCTGCGTCTGGGCATCTGCCCCCCAGCTCTTGCGCAGCGCAGCATCGCGTTTGGCTGAGTTGAACAGCGATGTGTCTACGCCACGTGACACCACCTCCACATTGCGATAGCCGTGAGCCTGCAGTTCCTGGCGCAAACTTTCTGTCGGCACCAGGGTTACCGCTGCCTTGTTATGAAATTTACGCAAATACGCCAATATCGGGCGGCGTAACCAGCTCGCGCCATAATGTTTGCTGTAACTGTGAAAATTAGTATGAAAATCGGTGCTCACCGGCAAGCGCAGCTTGTGTGCAGCAGACAAGGCTGACCAGCCCAACGGACCCTCAGTGGCAATATGCACCAGATCCGGGCGCTTCAGTTGCCACAAGCGCACCAGTGCGGATTTGGCGGGCAAGCCCATTTTCAGCCCGGCATAACGCGGAATCGGTACGCCGGTTTTTAGCACCTCCTCTAGCTGAGGGCTTTGCGTAGCTGTGTCTGCAGCATTCTGGCGAGGGCGTATCAGTTGGATCTGATGCCCGCGCTGTTGCAAATCAGCCACTTGTCGCCCCAAGGTCATGGCAACGCCGTTGATTTCGGGTGGGTAAGTCTCCGTCACCAGGGCTATACGCAAAGGTGAAGTCGGAGAGCTGAATGTCTGGAGTAGGAGGTCTTCGTTCATGTGGGCGATTCTGCAACTGCCACAAGTCAATATCGTGACGTGTATTTGAATATTTAGTGACAATCGCGCATGTGCTTTTACGGTAAACTTGCAGACATGTCACAGCCTATCGCCCAAGTCGCGCTCGACCTTCCTGTACCGCGTTTATTCGATTATCTCGCACCCACGCTGACCGCTGCGGACGTGGGGCGGCGCGTGTGCGTACCGTTTGGGCGCAAGGAATTGCTCGGCATTGTGCTGGCAGTGGGGCATGAATCCGACCATCCGGTTGCGCGACTCAAGCCGATTAACCAGGTGCTCGATGACGCACCGATATTGCCAGCGGAAGTGCTTAAGCTGTTGCAGTTCTGTAGCGATTATTATCATCATCCGTTAGGTGCGACGGTGCTATCCGCGTTGCCCACCGCATTGCGCAAACCCCAGCCTTACACACTCAAAACCACCAGCGCATGGCAATTAACCGAGCTAGGCCAGCGTGCCGAGATACCCGCCCGTGCTCGTGGTCAGCGTGCGTTGTTTGCATTGCTGGCCGATGGCGCAGTGCATCCCACCGCGACGCTCGCAGCGGCATCTGCCAGCTACCGCACCATACTCAAGCATAGCCTGGAACTGGGCTGGGTCAGTTTGTTGTCCACCATAGCGCCATTAAATAATAGCGTCGTCGTTGCCGATGTCGCGCCTGTGCTCAATTCTGAACAAGCCAATGCAGTTGAGAAAATCAGCGCGGCAGCGGGTCAGTTTCAGCCATTTCTACTTCACGGCGTAACCGGCAGCGGCAAGACCGAAGTCTATTTGCATCTGGTGCAGACCGCTTTAGCGCAGGGCGGGCAAGTGCTGGTGCTGGTGCCGGAAATCAATCTCACACCACAATTAACCGGCGTGTTCCGCGCGCGCTTTCCTGATATAGAAATTGCCACCCTGAATAGCGGCATGAATGACGGCGACCGCCTGCAACACTGGCTGGCCGCCAGCGCAGGGCGCGCTCGCATCGTGTTGGGTACGCGCCTGGCGGTATTCACACCGCTGCCGCAGTTAGCGCTTATCATCATAGACGAAGAGCACGACAGCTCATTTTATCAGCAGGACGGCCTGCGCTACGCAGCACGCGATGTTGCCATCATCCGCGCCCAGCAGCGCAGTATTCCTATCGTGTTAGGTTCCGCCACGCCCGCGCTGGAGACCTGGCACAATGCGCAAACCGGGCGTTACCAGCGCGTGAGCCTGACTCAGCGTGCCATCAGTGCGGCGACGTTACCGCAAATTCGGCTGATAGATTTGCGTACGCAGAAATGTGACGCGGGCATCTCACCCGCACTCAGTGCCGCCATCCAGCAACGGCTGGATTTGCAACAACAAAGCCTGATTTTCATCAACCGACGTGGTTACGCGCCCACGCTGGTGTGTCGCGCCTGTGGCTGGAACGCAGGCTGCCCCCGCTGTTCAGCGCGATTGGTCGTGCATTTGCGTGACAAACAATTGCGCTGCCACCATTGCGGCTACGCCCAGCGCGTTCCTCATGCCTGCCCTGATTGCGGCAACGTCGATATCTCGCCCACAGGCTTGGGTACGCAACGGCTGGAAGAAAAACTGCAGCAGCAATTTCCCACTGCCCGTGTCCTGCGCATAGACCGCGACAGCACCCGGCGCAAAGACATCTGGGCAAACATGCAACAGCAAATCCGTGCTGGCGAAGTCGATATCCTCATCGGCACGCAGCTGTTAGCCAAAGGCCATGATTTCCCCAATCTCACTTTAGTTGGTGTCATAGATGCAGACAGCGCGCTGTACAGCCCGGATTTCCGCGCCAGCGAACGGCTGTTTTCGCAGCTCATGCAAGTCAGCGGGCGGGCAGGGCGCGCGCAACATGCAGGCGAAGTGCTGATACAGACCGAATTCATCGACCACCCGCTCTACCGCGCATTGCAACAGCACGACTATATCGGTTACGCCAAGACCCTGCTCAACGAACGCCGCAGTGCCAGTTTCCCGCCTTACATCCACCAGGCTGTGCTGCGCGCCGAAGCCGAGCATGTTCAGGACGCGCTGGCATTTCTGAGCGAGGCCAAAGCACAGGCACCCGTCAACGAACACATCAGCCTGTTCGACCCTACGCCAGCCGCACTCACCCGCAAAGCCAACGTCGAACGTGCGCTGCTACTGGTGCAATCGCCCAACCGCCGCGTGTTACAGGGATTTTTACAGGAATGGATAGGCAGGGTGTATAAAATGAAAGCCAGCAAACTGCGCTGGCATCTGGATGTGGATCCGTGGGAGATTTGAAGCTGGTGGATTGATATGCTGAGAATAAATGCTTATCAACTCACCAATCCAATTCGTTGGTGCAAGCCTCCACAGGTTCAGCCATTCCGGCTATTAATATCTGCATAAAAAGCGCTCCTTTTCTGTAGCATATGCCATTGAATACGTCAGGTCAGCTTGCTTGCCATGAAACAGAATGTAGCGTTTAATCGAGTCTAAATAAGTTTGTTCCGCGCATCTGCTGTAATGCTTAACTCGCAATTTATCGCGTACACGGTCAAGTAATTTAGGAGGGGGTGCAGTGGGGTTATCTACAGAAAAACTAGGGTGTGTCATGAATTTATCATCAATGAATACAATGCACTGCATCATGAAAATCAAAATATATACCTTGAAGGTGCTATTAATAATGGCATTTTTTAGGTTGGCTACTTCACGTTAGAGCGCAAACCCAAAAAGGAGTAGAAATGCCAAGTGTCTTAATTGAAGTGCGGCGGCAATACACGCAAGAGCAAGAAATTGCGCTCATGGAGGCTGTTCACATGGCCTTGCGTGAAGCATTCAAAATCGTCCCCGGTGACAAAAATGTCCGTCTCATCGTGCATGAGCCTCACCGCTTCGCATACCCGCCCGCTCGCTTGATGCGAAGCGAAATCTGTACAAAGCCATCGTGAACAACCTTGAACCATTCGGCATACTCAAAGACCATGTAAAAATTCTGCTCAGAGAAATTGCGAAAGAAAATTGGGGCATTCGCGGCGGGCAAGCTGGCTGCGATGTTGAGTTGGGTTTCAAGGTTGAGGTGTAGTTTGCGCTCTAACCCTGCGCTCAAGCGGGACCGTCCGCCTGCTGCGTCCGGCCCCTTAGCTCCACGTTAGCGGCAAGAATATTATGATTTCCGAGTCACAATACTGGATAAGCGATTTACAAAAAAATGTAGAGTTTTTCCACTCAAAACTTGACCAGCGCGTGTGGCGAGAAGCTTCTTTTGGTGCTTTGGAAAAAAGAATTATGTTGTCTTGCTATATAGTTCGTAAGCTATTTGAATCAAACAAAGTGACTCCAGATAACTTCAATGCACCAGTGGCGTTGTACGCTTATAAGGGCAACGGGAAAGTTGTTGATTTCCTGAGTTTGCATAGAATTGACGAGTTGTACGAAACACAGGCTCCAGAAATGACCCCCAAGCCGTTTTCATTCGTTATCAATCAAATCATACATAGTTTCGTATTTGCGTTTGTGTTCGATGCACAAAACCAGGTTACTGGAATTATTTTTAATTCGGATAGAAGCAAAAAGAATTCTTTATTCCTACTCAATCTTAAAGACCTGATCAATGCACTTTCCCCAATCGCACATTGCTACATTGGCAAGGCTGTTTTTCGGCGTAACGAGAGCGGAGAGATGGTGATGGTTCATGCGGAGTAAAGCCGCTAACCCAACGTTCGAGCGGGACTGCTGCGAAGCAGCCCGCGTCAGCCCCTCAACTTAACGTTAGACCGTAAGCCGACCATGAGCATGGATACATTCCGCACAGCTAATAAATCTGAAGCCGAGGCAATAGCGCAACTCGTCAACAAGGCATATCGTCCGGAAACAGGCGCGGCTGGCTGGACTCATGAATCAGATCTGGTGTCTGGGAACAGAACAAATGTCGGTCAAGTTGAGGAAGTTATCTCAAAGCCAGATTCCGTTATTCTTGTTGGTCTCAAAGGCTCAGAAATTGTGGCTTGCGTCCATGTTGAAAAAGACGGAAATTATAGCCATATCGGAATGCTTGCCGTTAATCCAAAACTTCAAGGCGCGGGAGCCGGAAAACAAATGCTCGCTCATGCAGAAAAATATGCAAACGAAAGTTTCAGCTCCGAGAAATTCATCATAGTTGTGGTGTCATCAAGAAGTGAACTCATCGCCTTTTATTTGCGGCGCGGTTATCGAAAAACTGGAACCGTACAGGATTACCCGCTGTCGGCAGGGGTTGGTACTCCAAAATTTTCAAACCTCAAGACCGAGGTTTTTGAAAAACGGTCTAACCCTGCATTCGAGAGGGCCTGCGCAAAAGCGCGCAGCCCCTCAATTTAAACGTTATGGGCCATAGAATGAGTCATGATAATTCTGTAGAGTGGATGGAAAAATCTAACGTACTTATAGATGGCCGTGATTTTGAATCTTCAAGCAGAAGTAGGGTTGCAGTTTCATTGCTTCATTTAAGCATAGAGCATCAAAGGGCAATATGCATTTTAGTTGGTTGCGGTAATGTCAATGGATCTGCATTCGCACTTCTTAGGCCACAATTTGAATCTTACACAAGGGGGCTTTGGTATAACCGCTGCGCTACAGATTTTCAAATTGATAAATTTATTGCAGGACAAGAGCCTCCAAGGATAAAGGAACTAATAGAAGGTATTGAAAAAACACCGGGATTTAACCACGGAGCTTTAATGCGTCAAAAAGAATCACTCTGGCACTCGCTAAATGACTATACGCATGGTGGAACTGTTCAGGTTAAAGCTCGAAATTATGGGGATGAAATCATAGGAAATTATAGGCCTGAGCATATAGCATGGCTATTAGATAAATCATCTAGCTTATCGCTTCTAGCGGGAATTGAAATTGCTGGTATAGCCAGCAATAATGGGCTGGCAAATGAACTACTATCAACATACAAAGAAATTTATCCATCCACACCATAACAAGTCGCTCGTGTGGGACGTTTCGCCGCGATGCGGCTCGCACCCCACAGCTTGTCGTTAGATGTCATTAGCTATGAAAGCATTACTCATAGGAGCTGCTAGTTTACTAGCAATCAATTGCATTGTGTCGCTGCGAATCTGGTTGTCAAAAGGGCTGAGCGCTGCGCAAAAAGTGGCTCAAACTTGCATTGTTTGGCTAGTTCCTGTGTTTGGTGCTGTGCTTGTCTATCTTATTCAGCGTAGCGACAGTGATCCACGTGGCCCAGTGAAACCACCATTTGGCGGAGGAGGTCATGACGGAATGCCAGGTGGTGTGCAATGAAGCATTTTAAAAATTTCACACCATCTAACCTGTCAGTCAAGCGGGACTGGACTTATGCAGTTTCGGTAAGACTGCGGTATAGTTCGTTTTTTGGGCTTCATTGCGCGTCAGGCGCGGACAGCCCCTTACTTTTACGTTAGCCACTAGAAAATCATTCTTCTGAGGAATCGAAATGAATCCGTTCGCAAGCTTACAAAATGACACTGTGTATATAGAAAACAACACAGGCACACGATCAGCTCCCTATAAGACAGCGATCGGATCGAAAAACGGATTATCTGCCACCATCTTTGAAGCGACCCTCGATGCTGAAGAAGGATGGAAACTCATTCGTCCGCTGCCAAGCGGCAAAGAAGAAATATTTACCATTCTCGAGGCGAACTACAGCCCTGGTTTGCACTCGATTCCGCCGCACTGGAAGCTCAAACTTCGGAAGGATAGTTCCATGCTTAATAGCCCCAAACCTCCACAGGCTACAACTATCAACATAACCAATTCCCAAGGTATACAAATCGGCGATCACAACGTGCAGCACATAGCAAGCAGCCTAATCGGGCTTGTTGAGAAGATTGAATCAACAAATATGCCTGCACAGGAAAAAGCTGAGGCAAAAGGACTCCTGCGAGATTTGATGTCAAATCCTGTAGTTGCATCAATTCTCGGGAGTGCAACATCTGGGGTTTTGGCGCTGCTTGGCTAACCCGGCGCTCAAGCGCCGCCGGTTAGCTTTACGTTGGGGGTGTCATTCCTCGCACCATAATTGCGATTTTTAGGAAGAAGAAATGTCAAATGATCGAGCCTACCATCCGACAGACGCGACAAAATCGTTGATTGGGATTGATGATTGGTTAGTCAAGTATGGTCCCGAAAAAGAAGGGCGTTGTCGAATATGCAATCTGCCGATAAAAGTCCGTGCGGAAAAATCGGCAGCTATGGCTGCCCATTTCGTACATCAATTTGGCGCACCGTGTCCCACAATTGAACCAAATCACAAACCTTACGAGTCACTCAAGGCGTTGCCCCGTGACCCCTCGGTTGCGGACGCTGCAAGACAATACGTTCGTGATAACGCAGTAGCGATCTACGAAAAGTGCCGCAAACTATTGCCTCGTCTTTCGTGGAAGGAGTTTCTTGCTCTAATTGAGAAGGCAAACTCAGTTGATGTCTGGTCGTTAAAGAACATGCCACATTTCTTTTTGCCCTACGTTCTAATGACGTGTGCGGACAAGTTCGATGCACAAAAGCCAGATAGGCCAAATGACTGTTTTTTTGTTCTAGAGCCATTTCCACCTGGAGCCGCCAACCTCTGGAACATCTCGGCTGGTTACAAGAAATATTTGTGGCGCGTTGATCTTCCGGCTAGAACATCTGAGGAAGTTGAAATCGTGGATGACCTACCTCTCCCATGGTACATCGCAAAGCTGAATAGGTTATTGCCGTGACGGAGAAAACCCCCAACCCGGCAGTTGAGAGGGTCTGCGCAAAAGCGTGCAGCCCCTCACTTTTACGTTGGGCACGTCATTACCCCCGAACAATTCTTGAAATTTGTGGTTGTGTTAAACCAAATTTTTTTCCTAAAGAAGATTGGGCTTCACCCTTACCATTTTTGTGAAGCTTTTTAATTAGCTCATTTCTTTCTGAGCTGTTCATTTCATCAGGGTCAAAATTCGTCATCTGGCTAAAACCTTGAGAACCCACGGTTCGAGTCACTGTTTCAACTTTTCCAGTGCTGCGTTTAACGGATGCCTCAAGCATTCCATTCTTATAAGTTATAGTAAACTCATCGCTTGGTTTTACTGTGGGCATGCCTAAATGACTAAAGAGGGCTGGTACAGGGTGGTTGTTCGACATATGGAGCTCCGATAAAATTAAACACATAGAAATGTATGTGCGCAATGCATTGTATGCATTTTGGCATTTCTGTCAATGGCAAGATGCCAAAAAGGGTGTTGCAGTAATGTATTACTGCGGTGGTTTTGGAAAAGTTTCTTGGGTGCCAAGGTGAAATGATGAGCCATGCATTGAATGTAAAGCCCAACCCATCAGTCGAGATGGACTGCGCAAAAGCGGGCAGCCCCTCAATTTTACGTTAGAACCCAGGATCCGACATGTATATCCCCGAGCATTTCAAGGAAATAAATTCGGAACGTATCTCGGCGCTCATCGAGGGCAATTCCTTTGGAATGCTGGTCACGGCTCCTGATGGCGTGCCGATCGTTAGTCACCTGCCCTTTATCTTTGACCGCGCCGCAGGTGCCAAAGGCAAGCTGTTCTGCCACATGGCGCGGGCAAATCCGCAATGGCAGCACCTTTCATCGTGTAGCGAGGTTCTGGTTGTATTCCAAGGGCCACATGCTTATGTTTCCCCTTCGTGGTATTTGTCTCCTGGCGTCCCAACATGGAATTACGCAGTGGTTCATCTGCGAGGAAAACCCCGGCTCATCGAAAGCGAGTCCGAGCTTGAAGCCTTGGTTGAACGGTTAACCCATGTTTATGAATCTCAAATACCAAGCCCGTGGAAGCCAAATCTTGCAGGTGAACGAGGCACAAAATTTCTTAATATGATTGTGGGCATCGAAATCGAAATTACCGACATTCAGGGCAAATTCAAACTCAGCCAAAACCGCCCTCTTGAAGACCAGCAGCGCGTGGTTGAAGAATTGAGCCAATCAAATAATCAAACCGAGGCCGCTGTTGCAAAGCTTATGTCGGGGATAATTCATGCTGAGTTCTAACATTACGCTCAGGCGGGACTGGCTTACAGCGGGTTCTTTATCTTAAACGTTAGGCATTCCCATGAAGACGGTCAATACAATGAGTTTGTTACCAGAAATACTTCTTGAAACAGAAAATGTGCTTGTCCGCAGGATGTCTCTTGCGCCGCATGAAATTGCACCCCTGCATTTTCATACGCAGGTGCATGAACAGATTGTCTGTCTCAACGGAAAAATCGCAGTCACAGTGAAAAACGACAATTTTGAAGCGGTCCTGTTACCCGGCCAAAGCATCTGCATTCCACCTGCCAGGTCCCATCAAATCAAAAATAAGATTGGTTCGGGCCTCCCAATATCTGCTCACCCAAAGCGGAGGAACGTATGATTTTTGCGATGTACCAGCCTAACTTAACATTCAAGCGGGATGCGCAGAAGCGCGCAGCCACTTAGAACTCCACGTTGAGCGTCAGAAGTCCTCATACGGCACTATTTCGCAGCTTCCAAGTCAAATTGCCTATCTTCTACACATATAGAGGTCATTTGATCATGTCTACCAACACTATCCGGCTTCACCGTGTGCTCCGTGCGACGCCTGAACGAATCTATCGCGCCTTTCTCGATCCCGACGCAATGGTCAAGTGGCTTCCGCCTAACGGGTTCACTGGGAAGGTTCATCACGCGGATGTCAGAGTTGGAGGCAGCTACAAGATGTCATTTACCAACTTTTCAACCGGCCACAGCGAATCATTTGGTGGTGAGTATCTTGAGCTGCTGCCAAATGAACGCATTCGCTACACCGACAGGTTCGACGACCCCAACCTGCCCGGCGAAATGCAAACGACAATATCCATAAAGCAGGTATCTTGCGGCGCAGAGTTGAGCATAGTGCAAGACGGAGTACCCGAAGCTATTCCACCTGAAGCCTGCTATCTCGGTTGGCAAGAATCGCTTACCCTTCTTGCTAAGCTGGTAGAAGCAGAGATTCCGGGGTAACGAGCTGTGATGTCCAGCCCTGCGGTCAAGGCATTCACTTATGTCACACGTTAGACCTTGGAAGTACAGAAAGGAGATCACGATGAGCAACGAACAGGTGGCACCCGAGACAAAAGGCGTTACGGTGAAGTTACTTGCAACGGTTGACCTTGGTCCTGAGATCGAGGGCATGGCCGGGCGCCAACTTCGAATGCGTATGGTGACCATTGAGCCTGGAGGCGTTTTCGGCCCGATTCACGACCATAAAGACAGACCCGGCACCGTCTACATACTGCAAGGAACGATCACTGATCATCGAAATGGCGTCGCTACGGACTATGGGCCGGGAGTGGGCTGGCCCGAGGATAGGAACACTACACACTGGCTTGAGAACAGAGGGACGATTCCGGCAGTGGAGATCTCGGTCGATATAGTCAGACAGGAGTAAGTTCAGGTTGGTGTTGATCTCGCGTACACCATGCGTTCCTGTTTCGAGACTATGCAAAAACTCGAAATTCAGGTCTAGGCCGTGCAATATCGTGTTGATTAGACTCTTAACGAATAACTTTTAAGCGCGGATTATGCCTAATTATGTAGATTTACATAAATTATGTAAAGCTATATAATTATGCATAATCCATTGCTTAAGGCGCTTATCATGGCTCAATTTTCTTTTCATAGACCTCAACTAGCTACGCAGTTTTGCGATGCGCTGGCTGGCGGCGGCATTATTGACGCTCGTTCAGGGATGTTCCTCGCAGCGCCACGCAGAGTAGGTAAGAGCACATTCCTAAGAGAAGATTTAGTGCCTGAAATTATAAGCCGAAATTGGTTTCCTTTATATGTAGACTTATGGGCGAATAAAGATGCTGATCCAGGTATCATCATTGCTGAAGCAATTAAATCAGCCCTGGCATCTCATCAGGGTGTGATTGCTAAAACAGCCAAGTCAGTCGGATTGGATAAAATCAACTTTGGAGGTTTTGTCCTTGATTTAAGTAAAGCTGGCTTACCGGACAGTGTTACGGTAGCAGATGCTCTTGAAAAGCTGTGCGAGATATGTGGACGCCCTATAGTGCTAATAGTAGATGAGGCACAGCATGCTTTAACAACTCCGGCAGGTCTCAACCTCATGTTCGCATTAAAGGCGGCTAGAGACCATTTAAATCGAAGCAACGAAGCAGCTAAACTCATGCTGGTATTCACGGGTTCACATCGAGATAAACTTGCACACTTGGTATTGAAAAAGGATCAGCCCTTTTTTGGTGCGAGTATTACACCATTCCCTTTGCTTGGATTTGACTTTGCCAAATACTTTACCGATTGGGCTAACGAGAGTCTTGCTGAAGACAATCGATTGTCACCTGATGCCGTTTACGAAGCATTCAAGCTAGTCGGTCATCGACCTGAAATGCTTCGCAGTATTATTGGGCAAATCGCATTAGCCGGTGAGTCTGAAAACTTGGCCAGTATTTTGCAGGACAGGGCTAGAGAATTCCATGATCAGATGTGGTATGAAATGGAAAGTGACTTCAATTCGCTTAATCCATTACAAAAAGCGGTGCTTCAAGTAATGATTTCTAAACGAGGAACGACCTACCCTCCATTCTCTGAAGATTCCATGCTGAAATATCAGAAAATCACCGGAGAAGCCACTATCTCAACAGCTTCAATACAGTCCGCCATTGAAGTTCTGAGAGAACGAGGCTTGATATGGAACCCATCTCGCGGTTATTACGCACTTGAAGATGATGGCTTGGCTGAGTGGTATGCAAGAACGCATACCGATAATACCCTTTAATCTCTTCAACCCATTCTAAGCAATAGCAGCAAAGGAAAGTGGCTCCATTCAGTTCAAGTGTCCCGTCCCAGTATTGTTATCTTATTTAGGGATCCCACCAATAGTTTCCAATGCGAAAATGATGTGGCAATGGACGGGGATAATCCGAAATTATCAACATGACTACACAGCCTAGTATCGAGGTCGAAAGAGGTTTCCTGTAACGCTTGCTGTGGCGTCGTTAAAAAATGACGGTGCGTGAAAACTTCCTGAAGAAAAAACTTGCCCTTACACAATCAGGTGCTAGTCTTGATTCAGTGATTGAGGATATCTGCTTGACAACTAAAGCGGAAAAAATGAAGTCGCTTGTTGCGTTCTACTGCCTGCTTGCAGGTAAGTGTTCCAAGTTTTTAATTGTTTATTTAGCCCAACCTGTCAGTCTGATAGCACCAAGGTCTCGTTTTTAGGTGTCATCCGTGCGGTGTACTCTGGTTGCTGGTTATCTTCTAGGATATGAGGAGAAAAGTGATGATAGATTTCACGCTGGACGAAACCAATTCTGTGCTCCATGTCCGTCCCAAGGAAGCATTGCGGGATGCGGATTTTGAGGCGATCTCACTGGCGGTAGATCCATTTATAGAACGAACTGGCGGACTTAATGGTCTGCTACTGGAAGTGGCGCGATTTCCCGGGTGGGAAAATGTAGCTGCGGCGATTCACCATTTTCGCTTTGTGCGCGACCATCACCGCAAGATCAAGAAAATCGCCATTGTTATCGACTCGCCTCTCGGTAGCGTTGCCGAGAACCTTGTGTCTCACTTTGTTGCGGCAAATATCAAGCATTTCTATTTTAGCAAGCTTGAAGAAGCCAAAATTTGGGTGGCAGCAACGGATCGTAAAGAAATTCCAGCATTGCCTGGTGCCTCCATCCAGCCTTATTTGTTTTTCGGCGGACGTTGTGAAGAAGCGCTGGCGTTTTATCGCACTGCGCTCGGCGCGGAGATAGTCATGCTTATGCATTACAAGGACAGCCCGGAACCACCTGAGCCAGGCGTGCTCCAGGCAGGGTTTGAAGACAAGGTAATGCATGCCGCTTTCCGTATCGGGGAAACCACGCTCATGGCTTCCGACGGTTGCCAGGAGGGGCAGCACTTTAGTGGTTTCTCGCTTTCTATTGCCGTCCCGACGGAGGCCGAGGCAGACCGTGTTTTTGCCGCACTTGCCGATGGCGGGCAAGTAACGACGCCATTGGCCAAGACATTCTGGTCGCCGCGCTTTGGCATGCTCACTGACTGTTTCGGCGTAGGCTGGATGGTCAGCGTGGTGGCTTAACTGCGCGTTATGCTAGTTATTGGGCGGTCTAACTTATAGGGAAATTCCTGAAACCGTTTGCTTTCCCCATGATTAGAATACGGTTCAGGTTAATACTTCAGGCTGATACGCCCAGTTCCGCATACAGCTTGGTAACCAGCGCGCGTAATTCGTCAACTTCGGCCTCAAGCCTGGCCATGTTGGCTTTCAGTGCGGCAATCTCACCCAGCGAAATATCGTTTGCCATGGTTGGCCCAGCTGGCGTCGCCTGCGCAGCATCTTCAAGGGCCGGCGCGCCACTCAACAGGTGCGCCCAGCGGTTCTCGCGTGCGCCGGGTTGGCGCGGCAATTCGACCACCAGCGCCCCGACGGCACGCTCGGCCAGCTCATGCAAAAATGCCTCAACCGCCGAAATGTCGGAGAATTTATGCAGCCGCTCGCTACTGAGACGAAGCTCACCCGCCGTTTGCGGGCCGCGCAGCATCAGCGTTACCAGCAGGGCTGCCGATTGGGATGGCACTTGCAACACCTTTTCCAGATTGTGGGCGTAGCGCTGCACTCGCCCGCCGCTCGATTCCACCACCAGCGTCAGCGATCTGAGACTGTCGATTGCCGTCAGCACGTCCGCCTCGCTCGCCTCAATGACCGGGTCGCGGCTGGTTTTCTGGTTGCAGCCGGAGACCAGAGCGTTCAACGTAAGGGGATAAGTATCGGGTACAGTGCGCTGCTTCTCGGCCAGTACGCCAAGGATGCGTGTTTCAAGCAGGGAAAGAATGGGCAGGCTGGAGCTGGGCATGATTAGCGCTTTCCGCAAAAATGACTATTATGCACGCTGCCAGTTGCGATGGATATGGGGTCGGCCAGCTGCTACTTAATTAGACCTGCCCCCGATGTTCTGCCTGGGCTCGGCTACCTTGCCCGCTACCCTCAAATGCATCAAAAATGATTCCACCTCTGCAGCCCACATCTCCTGTGGATGCAGCTTGTCATGAAACAGAATATAGCGTTTAATCGAGTCTAAATAAGTTTGTTCCGTGCGTATGCTGTAATGTTTAGACCGCAATTTATTGCGTACACGGTCAAGAAAAAATGGGGTCAGAATGAATGCTACTTAGCTAAACCTGACCCTGATGTTTTCTGGGCAGATGGCGGGAGACGAATTGGGTTCAGCTTTGGCACGAATCAACGACCGAGCTAAAAAACATGTCCCGAAACAGCGCGAATCGGGTGGCAAGGTCAAAAAGGTAACTGTGAAACGGAAGAACAAGAATGATCCGAAACCCTAATCCGACATTCGAGCGGGACGCCGAAAAAGCGCAGTGCCCCTCAACTTTACGTTATGCGTCGAGGTACACCCATGTTCGTATTTGAGATAGTTACACCCGGAACTTGGCTCGACTACGACGACCGGGACTGGTCATGGAAAATTCAGAATCAGCTTCGATCTCTTGAATCACAATTCTTCGAAGCCAACGCCGCGTTAAACCTATTCGCAAACGCGCAGTCTATTCGCCCCTCATTCGCAGATCGCGAGAACTGGGAACGTGACTCACAACGTCGATCTGAGATACAGCGCGCTATTGAACAAGAGCGGGGTGGATTCCAGTCTCGGGACGACTGGGACGAAATTTACTTTGAAGCCGAAGTCCGCTTTAAGAGAGAAAAGTGGTCGAACGGTGGCGTGCCGCGGGAGTTCGAACACAACTTGCCGTTCATTTATGCGCGTGCGTTTCTCTATGCACTCGATACATTCGATAAGTTCCTCTGTGTTCTTGCGAAGGAGCCAAACGTTCCGGCGGAAGTAACGACGTATCACGAGAAAGTCGCTGAGGTGTTTCCTCATCTTCGCGGCGTCCGCAACACGGCCCAGCACCTCGAAGATCGCGCTCGTGGTCTAGGCGCGGGTCGAAATCCTCAACCCCTTGATCTCAAGCCAATTGACAATGGACTTGTCAGTGCACCCGGCGGCGGAGTGCTCGCGCTGAACTGTCTTAACGGCTCAAGATATGGTTCTACTATGTCCGACGGTCACTATGGGGAAGTCGATGTATCACCTGAATCAATTCAGCACTTGCAGCAAATTCTTGAAGGCGTTTTGTCGTCGTTTAAGTGGCGTGGTTCAAAGCAACACGCACCGAACATATGACGCGCAACCCCGCTCTAAACACGGACGCTCTACATGCCGTTTCGCTCCATGTTAGACCTTCCCTCCCGAATTAGGAGCAAGCATGTACCAACAAGTACTCAAGTTCTGGTTTACGGAAACGGCTCCAAAAATGTGGTGGGCAACGGATCCGGCCTTTGACGAGCTGCTCAGGTTGCGTTTTGGGGATCTGCTTGTTCAAGCCATGCGCTGTGAGTTGTATGCGTGGCGTGATACGCCACAAGGGCGACTCGCAGAGATCATAGTCCTGGATCAGTTTTCAAGAAATATCTACCGCAACACGCCTTCATCTTTTGCTCAGGATCCTATGGCTCTGGTCTTGGCTCAGGAAGCTGTGCGGCTTCAGGTGCACACCCTGTTGCCGCCAACTGAGCGTAGCTTCCTGTTGCTGCCGTATATGCATAGCGAATCTGAGGAAATTCATGTTGTTGCTGAACAGCTTTACCGCGAGTTTGCGCCACCGGTTAATTATGATTTTGAGCTGAAGCACAAAGCCATTATTGACCGCTTCGGGCGCTACCCGCACCGAAATTTGGTTCTTGGGCGAAGCTCAACTGCCGAGGAAATAGCGTTTCTGCAGCAACCGGGGTCGCATTTTTGAGCACCGCTGGGGGCTGCGGACTTGCAAAATCGGGCATCTGTTACTAGCCTGAAGCCGTGTGCATAAGCATTAAGGAGTTTTATGGGTAAGCAATACGAATCACTGTCTGAGCCGTTAATTAAGTTTATCGCTGAACAGAAGATCTTTTTCGTGGGCACGGCAACGGATGATAGTCGAGTCAATGTTTCCCCGAAGGGGATGGATACGCTTCGTGTTTTAAACGATAAACGGGTGATCTGGCTTAATTTGACAGGTAGCGGAAACGAAAGTGCAGCTCACGTTCAGCTGAACCCGCGCATGACCATCATGTTTTGCGCATTCGAAGGGCCGCCGCTTATTCTTCGGCTTTATGGAAGCGCAAGAGTCGTTCATAAGGGCGATGATGATTGGGAAGCGCTGTTCGCGCATTTCCAGCCGTTGCCCGGCGCACGCCAGATTTTTGACCTTGCCATTGAGCTGGTGCAAACCTCCTGTGGCATGGCTGTTCCCTATTTCTCCCACGCTGGAGATCGAGAGTTGCTGTCCGACTGGGCCACGAAAAAAGGGGATGAAGGATTGCAGCGGTATTGGGAGGAGAAGAACCAAATGAGCATAGACGGTATTCCGACGCACATCGTTGCCAAAAATAGTTAATCTATCATCATTAACCCACGCGAGGTCGGTGTCTGATATGGCTAAAAAATCATTTCCCTTAGCAAAAGTTTATAGCTTGCTTGAGCCTGGTCCTGTGGTCATGCTAACGACGGCTTACGACGGACGGCAGAATGTCATGACCATGTCGTGGCATACCATGATCGAGTTTGAGCCGCCGCTGGTGGGCTGCATCGTCAGCAACCGCGATTATTCCTTCGCTATGTTGCGGGCATCGGGCGAATGCGTTATTAACATTCCCACGGTCGAGATTGCTGAAAAAGTGGTGGGCTGCGGCAATACATCGGGGGCGGATACGGACAAATTCAAGATGTTCGGCCTGGCGCCAAAACCTGCCGCGAAAGTCGGCGCGCCGCTTATTGACGAATGTTATGCGAATCTTGAGTGCAGGGTGTCCGATACCAGCATGGTGGACAAATACGGCTTGTTTGTCCTGGAGGTTGTCCAGGCATGGATAGATCCTGCAGTTAAGGATCCGCAAACCATACACCATTTTGGCAATGGCAATTTTATTGTTGCCAGTGAAAGGATCAAGCTGGCATCGAAGATGAAATAGCGCCGGATGGGGAACGGCATCCGCTCCGGCTTTATTCCGTGGTTTGCTGGAAACTTACCGTCACACACAAACCGGCGCCATGCTCCGGTGTATCAAATGCAATAACCGCGCCATGCAGTTCGGCTATCCGTTGCGCAATAGATAGTCCCAGTCCGCTGCCAGTGGCTCGGGTGCCCAGCCCCCGGTAAAAACGCTTGAATACCTGCTGGCGCTCTGCCTCGGGTATGCCCGGCCCGGAGTCGGTCACCCGCAACTGGGTATGGCTGTCCTGTTGGGTGATGTCTACAGTGACCTTGCCGCCGTCCGGCGTATAGCGGATAGCGTTATCCACCAGATTGCGCAGCAGTATGCCGAGTGCGCCGCCGTCTCCCATCACATTGATAGGCGCGGCTGGCGTTAGACTTAAATCTATATCCTTGGCGATAGCCTCTGGTGCCAGTTGTCCCAGCACGCTTACGGCCAGCGCCTGCAGATCGACTGGCTCACGCTTGACCAGGCCTTGATCCGGGTCCAGTCGCGCCAGGGTCAGCAGTTGCGCCACCAGATGGGTGGCGCGGTCTGCGCCGAGGATAAGCTGGTTCAGCGCGTGTTGGCGGGTGATATCGTCGTCGGTGCGCTGGGCGACCTGGGCCTGAATTTTGAGCGCAGCGAGCGGGGTGCGCAGTTCGTGGGCGGCATCGGCGGTGAACTGGCGTTCATGTTCGAACGCTTGTTGTAGGCGTAAAAACAGACCATTCAGCGCATCGGTCAGCGGCTGGATTTCTGCTGGAATGTGGGTGGTGTCGAGCGTAGTTAAATGCTGCGGTGCCCGTTGCGCGACATCGCGGGCTACCCGTTTCAGGGGCGACAGACCGCGACCGATGCTGATCCAGATCAGCAACGCCAGCAGCGGCAGGGCGAACAGCATGGGGTAGAGCAGTTGTAGCGCAATGCCTTGCACCAGTTCGTTGCGCACGTCGTGGCGTTCGCCTACCTGTATCTGCAATTCGTGGCGGGCATCCCAGCGCGAAAATATGCGCCAGGGCTGGCCGGCAATCTGCACATCACTGAAGCCGTCAGTATTCGTGGACAGGGGCGATAAGGGTGCGCTGTCGGAGCGCAGCAACAGTTCGTTGTCTTTATTCCAGACCTGAAAGGCGAGTTTCTTTTCGTATTTGTGGTACTGATCATCGTACTCGATTTCAGTTTCTTCGGTGTCGTGCGCTGTCTGAGCCAGCAGTACGCGCGCGGACTGTACCAGTTGCGCATCAAACAGTTCATCGATTTCATGATGCGTCTTGATGTAGCTCATCACTGCCGTGACTGCCCACAGCCCGACGACGGTCGCCATTACCAGTATCAGCAGGCGACGGCGAATAGAGAGCGATTTGGTTTTAGCGCTCATGCGGCTTGTCTATCATGTAACCTACGCCGCGCACGGTGCGGATCAGCTCGGAGCCGAGTTTTTTGCGCAGGTGGTGGATGTGGACTTCTACTGTATTGCTTTCCACTTCTTCGTTCCAGCCATAGAGCTGCTGTTCCAGCTGCTCGCGTGACAGCACGCGGCCGGCACTTTCAAGCAGCGCCTGCAATACCGCGAATTCACGGGTGGATAATTCAACTGGCGTACCGGATGCAGTGACGGCATGGGCGGCGGGGTCGAGCACGATATCGCCATGGCGGATCTGCGGTGTGGCGCGGCCGGTGTTGCGGCGCAGCAGGGCGCGGATGCGTGCGGCTAGTTCGTCCAGATCGAAGGGTTTGATGAGGTAGTCGTCCGCGCCGCTGTCCAGCCCCTGGACGCGATCCGCTATGGTGTCGCGGGCGGTGAGGATGAGCACCGGCATGGTGTTGCCGGCATGCCGCAACTGTTTGAGCAGATCCAGTCCGGCCAGCTTGGGCAGCCCCAGATCCAGTATCGTCAGCGCATACGGTTCCGTGCGGATGGCGAGTTGCGCTGCTGCACCGTCCTGCACCCAGTCGACAGTAAAGCCTTCCTGAGTGAGCCCGGCGCGAACTCCGTCGCCCAGCATTGCATCGTCTTCAACCAGTAGTAAGCGCATGTCTGTTCCGTTGATAGTCTACCCGGGTAGATTAACAGTGTTAGCGCGGAATGCGTACAAAGTCCTCGGAAAAATTACCCTTTTCCGCACCGCTGTGACAGGCGATGCAATTGGACTGGCTGCCGATTTTCGGGCGTTTCCATACAGAAGCGCTGATCTCGTCGTGCTGATGCTGAAAATACGCGGTTTCCGTGATGCGTAACGGCGTGGCTTTCGTTGGAATCGACTCGGCGATCTTTGCCGAGCGGCGTGAGCCGTTGTGATCCGCACTATTGGCCACCAGAAACTGCAATATCTCCTGCTGCGTCAGTTTGTCCAGACTCGCATTTTCGCCGAAATGCTTATCCAGTCCACCCATCAGCTTGCGCCAGGAACGTTCCGGTAACAGCCCGGGGTGATAAAGCATGTGGCAACTGGCGCATTCGGCCTGCCACTTGGGTTGGGTGACCGGCGCCAGGGAACGGCTGCCGCCGCCTTCGTGGTCGTCGGCGAGTAAATAGCCGGTGGTAAAAACTGCGCTGAACAGCAGGCTTAATTGTAGTATTTTGCGTTTAAACATGATCGCTCCTTGTTATTTAACCGAGAGTAGATATGCGATGAAATCGCTTTTTTCCTGCGCCGTGCAGGTGCGTTCCAGCACGTCCTGACAATTGCGACGGAACCATTTTTCCGTCTTCGCCGCATCGGTGAAACGCTGTGCATTGGCGCTGGGCGCCATCGGCAGGATTTCCTTGTTGGCGCGGGTTTTGCCTGGCTGTTTCGGATTCGCAGTATGGCAAGTGGCGCAACTGACGCTGGTGCCGTTGCCAAGCTGGTGGGTGGCGTGGAAAAACACGTCGCCTTTGCTTGTTGACGGCGCTTTGTAGGCCGGGTTTTCCTGTTTGGCCTGCGCGGTATAGCCTTGCAGTGCTTCGGCAGGGCTTGCCGCCTGCGCATTGGCGCTGAGCATCAGCAGTATTAGCCAGAATGTTTTAGTCATGATTTTTCTCCTCGGTGGGTTGGATTCGATACTGGTAACCACTCACCATGGACTGTGCAGTGGGCGTTTTGTCTTTCCATTCATGCCAGATCAAGGCTGCGATATGCATGATCACGAAAGCGATAATCACGTTGTAGCCGAACTCATGGGGTTCCTTGAACAGGTCTTTGAGCCAAACGCTATCAGCCAGCCATGGCGTAAGCGGGCCGATGCTGTGTTCTATGGCCGCCAGAGATAGCCCGGTAGCCGCCATCATCAGCAACACGGCGTAAATCGTCAGATAGGCAGCGCTGGCCAGCGTGTCGTGACCGAAGCGCGGCATGCTGCGTAGATTGAACGAGCGCAGTGCCTGCCACCAGTTTTTTGGGTGCCACATATCGGAAAAACGTGCGTGGGCGGGCCCGACAAAACCCCACACCAGGCGCGCGACCAGTCCGGTGACCAGAGCATAGCCGCCGTAGATATGTATCAGCCACAGGGTTTTTTCGCCGGGGCCGTGCTCGAATAGTTCTGAGATCAACACGGTGATAATCATGAACAGAATCGCGATGCCGTTCCAGGCGTGGATCAGCCGCAACATGCCGTCATATACTTTGTGGCGTTCATAGGTAATGGTTTCCATTATTTTCTCCTTAACAAGGTAGTGCTGGAGATGGACTCTACGCCCGCATTCTTAAGATATGCTTAAGGTTGACAAGAATAGGGGCGCAAGTTGTTTTAGCTGATCACGCTGTCGTTATGCTGAATGCTGTCGCTTGTGGTATGGTCTAATTTTCCGGGTTAGGTTGTGCTTCAAGTGCGACTAACTTTTACTGTTACATTACAGACACAGGAGTGACCATGAATACGATTATCAAAACCATACTGACACTTTCCACCACGTTCATGTTGCTGAGCCATGCTCAGGCCAGTGAAAATACTGCTACCGAGACAAGCTCAAGTACTGAGCCTGGTGTAGTAGGTAAGGTAGAGCATGCCGTCAAGCGCGGCGCAGAGGCTACAGTCAGTGGCGTCAAGCGTGGGGGAAAGGCTGCAGCTAAGGGTATCAAGCGCGGCGGCGAAGCGACGGCGCACGGTATAGACGTAGGTGTTAAGGCGACGAAAAGAACGACGCACCGTGTTGTCAACAAGCTGGATAAGAAAACAGACGAGTCACCTGCGACCGATAAATAACGCATGTTGGCGTGGGCTTAATGGTGTGGTGACTCAGCTTTAAGGTTGGCGTAGTGGTTACGGAAACTCCGTTTCTGTGCCTGCCCAGGTGGCGTTGAGGTTAATTGCGTTCTCCGCAATGGACATGCCGCGTTCGGCGATGAAGCCTTTGCCTGCGGCGGTGAGTTTCAAATGGAAGTTGTCAGGAAATTCGCTAAGCATCCAGTGGATTTCTGATGGGTGGACGGGCATGTCGTTGCGCACCAGATGGCGTACCCAGAGCTGATTGTCGATGACTTTGACAATAAACGGCGTGGGTAGATGATGGGTGATCAGGTGCTGGTGTACCACCCATTCTATCGGTGTGGGGCGGCGTGAGGGCGGACGGCGGGCGTCGATGCGGAAATGCCGGCCACCGCCTGCTTCTTTTACCAATTCACTTACCCAGCCTATAGTTAAGCCGGTGTGGACGATAACTGTGCATCCAGCAAATCGACTTAAAAAGCGTTCGCGTAATACTGTGGGATCGGGGCGGAATACCGCTATAATCTTGTTTATCATTCAATGTCTAGAATAAATATGCAGTCTGCATTATCAACTCAAAATATGGTCGTCGCCGCGCAAACTGCGCATTTTGACACCCCGCTCACGCTTAAGAGTGGTGCGGTGCTGGATAGTTACGACCTCGTTTATGAAACTTATGGCACGCTCAATGCTGATGCTAGTAATGCTATTTTGGTATGTCACGCCTTATCTGGCAACCACCATGTTGCCGGTGTGTATGAACCTGACGATAAAAAGCCGGGCTGGTGGGACAATATGGTAGGCGCGGGCAAGCCTATCGACACTGACCGGTTCTTTGTAATCGGCTTGAATAATCTGGGTGGCTGTCATGGCTCTACCGGGCCTAAATCCATCAATCCTGCGACGGGTCATGCCCATGGTGCGGCTTTTCCACTGGTAACGGTGGAGGACTGGGTTGCCAGTCAGGCGCGGCTGGCGGACCGGTTGGGCATACGCCAGTTCGCTGCGATTATGGGTGGTTCATTGGGCGGTATGCAGGTGTTGCATTGGAGCATTGCGCATCCGGAACGAGTGCGGCATTGTTTGGTGATCGCGTCTGCACCCAAATTGACGGCGCAAAACATCGCTTTTAATGACGTGGCGCGGCAGGCGATACTGACCGACCCTGATTTCCACGGTGGCGATTATTATCAGCATGACACCTACCCGCGACGCGGATTGCGGCTGGCGCGGATGCTGGGGCATATTACTTATCTGTCCGATGATGTGATGGGCAGTAAATTCGGCCGCATCTTGCGTCAGGGTGGCTTTAATTATGGCTATGACGTGGATTTTGAAATTGAATCCTACTTGCGCTATCAGGGCGATAAGTTCGCTGACAGCTTTGATGCGAATACCTATTTGCTGATGACCAAGGCGCTGGATTATTTTGACCCTACTCATGTCGCGCCTGAAGCTGGTTTGTCAGCGGCATTAGCGCCTGCACAGGCGGCTTTCCTGGTGATTTCATTTACTACCGACTGGCGTTTCGCGCCCGAGCGCTCGCGCGAAATCGTTAAAGCGCTGCTGGATAATGGCCAGCAGGTGAGTTACGCTGAGATCGTTTCCAAGCATGGGCATGATGCGTTTCTGATGCCTGATGCGCATTACCATGCCTTAGTGCGAGCCTATATGGAAAGGGTGAGCGGATGATACGGCAAGATTTTAGAACTATTGCTGATTGGGTGCCTGTGGGTGCGAAAGTGCTGGATCTGGGTTGCGGCGATGGCAAATTGTTGAAGCATTTGCAGGATACCAAGCAGACGCATGCCTATGGTGTGGAGCTGTCTGATGCAAATGTGCTGGCGTGTGTGCAAAATGGCGTGAATGTGATCCAGCGCGATCTGGAAGCGGGTCTGGCTGAGTTTGCGAACGATAGTTTCGATTACGTGGTGCTGTCGCAAACCTTGCAGGCCATGCATCACACTGAAGCCATATTGCGCGAAATGCTGCGCGTGGCACATGCGGGTATCGTCACTTTTCCTAATTTTGGCTACTGGAAAAATCGCCTGCAAGTCATTCGTGGGCACATGCCCGTGTCTGCTGATATCCCCTATCAATGGTACGACACGCCTAACGTGCACCTGTGTACTATGCATGATTTTGAAGCCTTGTGCGCCAAGCTGAATATTCGCATTTGCGAACGGGTCGTCATGACAGCAGGTAAGCGGGTGCATTTTATGCAAAACCTGACTGGTAGTCTTGCCGTTTACCGGTTTGAACGTAACTAATCATGACCCCAACGCTACAAGCCACTCCGACAGATAAAGCCCTGCGCTTGGACGTCGCCGGGGCATGGCGTTTGAGTACATTCAGCGAGTTTGTCCCTATCGAATTACCTTCTGCATCCTTGCCTGTGGTGGTGGATGGCAGTGCAATTACCTATCTGGATACCAGTGGCGCCTGGGCGCTATTGCGCGCCATGCATGACGGTGGGGTGGCGCTGGATACGGCAAATTATTCGGGCTTTAGTACTGAGCATCTGGCGATACTGGATCTGGTAAAACAGAATTTTGACGCCAGTTTGACCAGCACCAAGCATGCACAAGGGTCTTACTTGGCCAAATTGGGTGAAATAGTAACGATAGGCTGGCGGCGTGCGCACGGCATGCTGGCATTTGTCGGAGTGTTGAGCACTGAATTCTTGCAGTTGCTGCGCTATCCGCATCGATTTCGGCTTAAAGAGTTTACCAATCAGATTGAGGTGATACTGGTTTATGCCGTGCCGCTGGCATTCGCCATGATGTTCCTGCTCGGCCTGGTGTTTAGTTATCTATTGGGCATACAGGCCAAGCAATACGGCGCGAATATTTTTGTGGTCGATGGCGCGGCATTGGCGGTGTGCCGCGAGTTGGCACCGGTGATAGTGGCGATATTGGTGGCGGGGCGCTCAGGGGCGGCAATTACGGCACAATTGGGCACGATGAAGGTGTACGAGGAAATCGATGCGATCAGTATGCTGGGCTTGTCACCCTATGCCGTGTTAGTGATACCGCGGATTCTGGCGCTGGTTATTGCGCTGCCTTTGCTGGTATTCGTTGGCGATGTAGCCGGTTTGCTGGGGAGTATGCTGGTTGCTGCACAACAATTGGATATTACCCCCGCCAGTTTTATCAGTCGCTTGAATCAGGTGCTGGAACTAAAAACTGTATTGATAGGTTTATTGAAAGCGCCGGTATTTGCGGTATTTATCGGTGTGATTGCCTGTTATATGGGTTTTAATGTCGCCAGAGATGCGCGCAGCATAGGCTTGAACACCACGGCAACAGTAGTGGAAAGTATTGTTTCAGTCATACTGCTGAATGCAATTTTTGCGATTTTGTTAGTGAAGCTGGGTATTTGAGATGAGCGACGATACCCTCATCGCCGTTGACAATATCGTGACGCGATTCGGCACCAATACCATACACGACGGTGTCAGCATGTCGGTGCGGCGCGGTGAAGTGGTTGCGCTGATTGGTGGTAGTGGTACGGGTAAGTCTGTGTTGTTAAAGGAAATAATAGGCTTGCTGCGTCCGACAGAGGGACAGGTGCAATTATTTGGCGAGTCGGTGTGGACGTCGAGTGCGGCGGAATTGCGCAGTTTACGCCAGCGTTTTGGCGTGCTGTTTCAGGATGGGGCTCTGTTTTCGTCTATCAATGTTGTGCGCAATGTGGCTACGCCGCTGTTTGAGCATACTGATTTGGCGCAAGCTGATTGCCTGCAATTAGCGCAACTCAAACTTGCGCTGGCAGGGCTGCCTCCCGATACGGCAATGAAGATGCCGAATGAGTTATCCGGCGGGATGCGCAAGCGTGTGGCACTGGCGCGGGCGTTGGCGCTGGATCCTGAGCTGTTGTTTCTGGACGAGCCTACTTCAGGGCTGGATCCCATCTCGGCACGGGCGTTTGATCATTTGATCAGAACCCTGGCGGACAATTTGGGATTGACGGTTTTGCTGGTAACGCATGACCTGGATACCCTGTTGAGTATTATAGATCGCGTGATTGTGCTGGCTAACGGTAAGGTGTTAGGTTCGGGCACGGTCGAGGAAATTAAGCAAATTGGTGATGATTGGTTACAGGCGTATTTCGCAGCGCGTGCCAACACAGGGGACAGTAATGGAAAATGATGCACGTTATAGCTTGATAGGCGGGATTGTGCTGGTAATTGTTCTATTGCTTGCAGCAAGTCTGGTGTGGCTGATGGGCGGATCCGATAAGCATGATTATCAGTATTACAGTATCTATTTCCATGATCAGTCGATGGACGGGCTGGATGTTAACAGTGCAGTGAAGTTGCGCGGGGTGAAAGTGGGTGAAGTTGCTGATTACGGTTTTGTTGCGGGCACTAATGAAGCGGTCAGAGTGAATATCAAACTGCTAAGCGGCACACCTATCCATATAGATAGCCGTGCATTCATCAAGCGTAATGTGGTGACAGGTATCGCCACAGTTGAAATCAGCAACCCGCATGCGAACACACCCTTGCTTACCGTTTCTCCGCAAAATGAACACTATCCGGTGATTGCTGAAGGCAGTTCGGCCATCGATAAAGTGACCACAGATCTCTCCAAAATGGCGGAAAATGGTGCGCAACTGCTGGATAAGGTTAATTTGTTATTAAGCGTCGAAAACCGTAATGCCTTGTCGAAGACGATAAATAATTTACAGGAAGTAACCGGGCAGCTGGCAGGTCACAAACATGAACTGGATGGTACGATTAATGACTTTGCAGCGGCTGCGAAAGCGATGAAATTGGCCGCGCTGAATCTCAATCAAACCACCTCGCATGTGGATACCGAGCTGCAAACCTTGAGTCGAAAAGCCAGCCTGACGCTGGATCAGGCGACGACGGGTATAGCTGAGGTTCAGCAGCAGTCAGTGATCGTTTCCAAGCAATTGCAGATGCTGACCAACACTGCAAATTATCAATTCAAGCTGATGGGCAGGGATGTGCGTGATGGTAGTGACGCTCTTACCGAAACCAGTCAGCGCTATGCTAATCCACGTGAATTACTGTTTAACACAGGCAAGTCTGCTGCCGCCCCAGGAGAGTGAAAATGAAGTCATTAATCTTGCTATTGGCGATCATGCTGTCTGGGTGTGTCAATTTAGGCGGTGAAACCAGGCCGAACACAACTTATATCTTGCTCGATACTCAGAATGTGCAGGCTGCCGCAGTGCCACAGCCGCAGACTTTAATGGTCGCAACGACGCGCAGCAATGGTTATGACGATAATGATAAATTGGTATTTTCGCGAACTGCGAACACGCGTGGAGTTTACCAATTGGCGCGCTGGAGTGAGCGGCCAAGCAGCCGGTTGAGTGAGTTGGTGTTCAGTCGTTTAATGAACAGCCGGATATATGCCAATACCGTGCCTGAGGATAGTGATGTAACGGCCGAGCGTTTGCTCACGACTGAGCTGTTGAGTTTCTATCATGATGCCAGCACCCAGCCTGGTCAGGTGCGGGTGCGCATGCGTGCAACTTTGTATGATAATCAACAGCATGTGCTGATTTCACAGCGCGTGTTTGAACAAAGCGCTGCGGTAAAAACCTATGATGCAGCGGGTGCGGCAGCGGCGTTTAATCTTGCCAGTACCGCATTGCTGGATGATATGGTGAGCTGGTTAGCGCAATCCGCCGCTGCGAATAGCCATTAATCGCGCGACACGCTCTTCCGTTGCCGGGTGGGTGCGGAATAGGCCTTGCACGCCATTTGCGGTGAGCGGGTTGATGATCATCATTTGTGCTGTTTCGGGGTGTAGTTCAGCGGTTTCCAGCGGCGTGCCGTGGGCGTAGGCTTCGATTTTTTGCAAGGCGATTGCCAGCGCTTCAGGGTCGCCTGATATCGCCGCGCCGCCAGCATCTGCACCAAATTCCCGCGCGCGCGAAATCGCCATTTGTATCAACATGGCTGCTATCGGTGCAAGTAGCATAATCAGGATCGCCACCACCGGATGTACATTGCGTTCGCCCTGGCTGTTGCTGCCGCCGCCAAATAACATGCCAAATTGCGCAATCGATGAAATCGCACCGGCTATGGTTGCGGATATGGTGGAAATTAACGTGTCACGATTTTTTACATGGGTTAGCTCGTGCGCCATCACGCCGCGTAATTCGCGCGGACTGAGCAAACGTATGATGCCTGTGGTCGCGGCTACGGCAGCATGTTCAGGATCGCGCCCGGTGGCAAATGCATTGGGTTGAGCTTCGTCGATAATGTAGACCTTGGGCATAGGCAAGCCTGCGCGTTGTGCCAGCTCAGCTATCATGCCGTAAAATTCAGGCGCAGTGGAGGCATCCACGGGTTGCGCGTTGTACATTTTCAAAACAGCCTGGTCGGAAAACCAGTAGGCGTAGATATTCATCGCGCCCGCAAATACCAGTGCGATTAACATGCCGCTTTTGCCGCCCAGCAGCATGCCTACCGTCGCAAATAACACGACGATACCGGCCATTAAAATCGTGGTCTTGAACCAATTATCTAACATGTCTTTTCCTGTCTGGAAGCACTCAAAGATAGACCCAGAAGCCTCTGTATCTGCGTACTTAGATGGCGATATTTTCTAAAAATTCAATACCTTGTCCAGCGATAAGTTGTGCTGCGGATAAGCGTTTGCCGCCCGCTAATTGCAATTCAGTGATACACAGCGCTTGCTGTTGACAGGCAATGGTGATGCCGTGGACGTCCGCGCTGATTAACTTGGCAGGAGCAGCTGACTGGTCGACTACGTGGGCTTGCCACACCTTGATGATTTTATCCTGCGCGAGGAAATATGCGCCGGGGGCTGGATTAAAGGCGCGAATGTTGCGAGCCAATTGTTGTGCAGGCAAGTTGAAATCCAGTAGTGCCTCGGCTTTGGTGATTTTTGCTGCATAAGTCACACCTGCTTCGGGTTGCGGTGTAGGGCTGAGCGTAGTGATGTGGGCGAGTGCGTCCACTATCATCGTGCCTCCTAGCGTTGCCAGTTTGTCATGCAGGCTGCCGGTGGTGTCGTCATTGGCAATGGCGAGGGTTTGAGTCGCCAGCATTGCGCCGGTATCCAGCCCTGCATCCATTTGCATGATGGTGATGCCGGTAGTGCTGTCACCCGACAGGATCGCACGGTGTATCGGTGCGGCACCGCGCCAGCGTGGAAGCAGGGAGGCATGAATGTTAAGACAGCCATGTTCAGGCATATCCAATACGGCTTGTGGCAAGATCAGGCCGTATGCTGCAACCACCATGACATTAGCGTTGAGTGCGGCTAATTCATGCTGAATGTCGCTGTCTTTCAGTGTGAGCGGCTGTAATACGGGCAGGTTGAGACGAATTGCTTCCTGCTTCACTGCACTTGGCGTCAGCTTCATGCCACGTCCAGCAGGGCGATCAGGCTGGGTCAGTACAGCGACTATTTCATGACCTGCGTCGTATAGCGCGGTAAGCGCAACGCGGGCAAATTCGGGTGTGCCGGCAAAAACTATCCGCATTACATGGTCTCGAGCACACGCTTTTTAAGCTTGTTTTTAATGCGGCTTTGCTTGAGTGGAGATAAGTACTGGACAAATACCTTGCCCAGTAAATGATCCATTTCGTGCTGTATGCATACGCCCATTAAGCCTTCAGCTTCCATGGTAAAGGTCTTGCCATCTAACCCCATTGCTTCTACCGTGACTTTTTCTGCACGGGTGACTTTGTCGTATATGCCAGGCACAGACAGGCAGCCTTCTTCATGCACGGCACTACCGTCAGCGGTGAGAATTTTAGGATTGATAAACACGCGCAAGTCATTGTGCTCTTCGCTGATGTCGATGATAACGAGCTGTATATGTTCGTCAACTTGCGTGGCGGCCAGGCCTATGCCCGGCGCGTCGTACATAGTTTCAGCCATGTCGGCAACCAGGCGCTTGATGCGCTCATCCACTTGTGCAACAGGTTGTGCTACCGTGTACAAACGGTAGTCTGGGTAACGTAAAATCGAGAGTTTAGCCATAAGTGCTTGCCTGCAAAGATAATTAGATGCAGAATTAGAAAAATGTATGACCATTATACGATGGTTGCGCGTAGAGTTAAAATATAGTGTTAAATCATAATCAATCAGGCGCGAGGGGAAATAATGTATAAATTAGGGATTTCAGTTTTATTGGCAGGGCTGATGAGTTTGACCAGCTATGCTGATGAATTGCAGCTACAGAAAAATGCGCCTAGCCGTTATACCGTCGTCAAAGGCGATACGCTATGGGATATTTCAGGCCGGTTCCTGAGAGATCCATGGAAATGGCCACAAATCTGGGGCATGAATAAGGCTGAAATCAAAAATCCACACTGGATTTACCCTGGTGATATTGTTGTTCTTGATCGTAGTGGTAAAAATCCGCGCTTGTCCCTGCAACGCTCAGGTATGTTACAAACCGTGAAGCTCAGCCCGCGAGTGCGTGCCACCAGCGTGGATGAAATGGGTATACCACCTATCCCTGCTTCAGCAATTAATGCTTTTATTAAACAGCCCTTTGTAATGGGTGAGGACGCACTGGATAAAGCGCCTCGCATCCTTGCCGCGCAAGAAGATCGCATGATGCTGGGCGGCGGCGATCTGGCCTACGCAACCAATGATGGTAGCGATACCACCGACTGGAAAGTGCTTCGTCCAGGTAAGGTGCTGACCGATCCAGACACCAAAGAAGTGCTGGGTTACGAGGTGATTTATCTCGGGGAGGCGCGCACACAGGTGAAAGGCGATCCACAGCGCGTATTAATTACTGCGGCAGCACAAGAAATACAGGCTAAAGACAGGCTGATTCCTGCTGATGATAATTATTCATTCCGCTATGTGCCACATGCACCTGCCGGCAATATCAACGGGAAAGTGGTGTCGGTGTATGGCGGCTTGTCTGAAGCCGGTCAATTTACTACCATTATTATCAACAAAGGTTCACGTGATGGCGTTGATGAAGGTACGGTGTTGGCTGCCTATAAGAATGGCGGCAAAGTTGATGATATAACCCTGCCTGATGCGCGTTCTGGTTTGGTTATGGTTTATCGCGTGTTTGATAAAGTGTCCTATGCGCTGATTATGCAGACCAAGCGCCCTATCAACAAATTAGATTTTGTGCGCAATCCTTGAGTAAAGTTTGAACGACGCAGAACGTAACGCCTGGCTGGGGCTGTCACTTACGCCTGGGCTAGGCGCGCTTTCATATCGCAAGTTGCTCACCGCCTTGGGCGGACCTGAGCAAATATATGCCGCAACAGTGAGTACGCTTAAATTGTATGTGCCTGTCGCATTGGCACAGCGCATCGCGCTCGGTGTGGACTTGGAGCACATAGCGCCGACGTTGGACTGGTTGGCGCAAGCTGATAATCACCTGGTGACATTAGCGGATGGCGATTATCCGCAGCGTTTGTTAGAAATCCCTGATCCGCCGCCGTTGTTGTACGTCAAAGGGCGGCGCGAATTGTTGAATCAACCGAGTCTGGCCATCATTGGCAGTCGCAGTACCACCCCGCAAGGTCGGCTTAACGCAGAAAATTTTGCGCATAGTCTGGCGGATGCCGGGTTAACTATCGTGAGCGGGCTGGCGTTGGGTGTGGATACAGCAGCGCATCAAGGCGGCTTGCGTGGCGCGGCGAGTACGGTGGCGGTAGTCGGTACTGGGCTGGATATTGTTTATCCCGCCAGTAACAAAGCCCTGGCACATCAAATCGTCGCGCAAGGCGCGATCGTGTCCGAGTTTCCGCTAGGTACGCCGTCTATTGCCAGTAATTTTCCCCGTCGCAACCGCATTATCAGCGGTATGAGCTTAGGTTGTCTGGTGGTCGAAGCGGCGTTGAAAAGTGGCTCACTGATTACCGCGCGGCTGGCTTCGGAACAAGGGCGTGAAGTGTTTGCTATCCCCGGTTCAATACATTCGCCAGTGGCGCGGGGCTGCCATTATTTGATTAAGCAGGGCGCGAAACTGGTGGAAAGTGCGCAAGATATTCTGGATGAATTGCGCTGGCAGACAGCTGCTGCCCCTGGTGTCGCGCAAACAGATGAAAGTGATCCGCTATTGTCTGCAATGGGGTTTGAGCCGTGTCATATTGATACGCTCATTATGCGTAGCGGGTTGACGGCGCAAACGCTTTCCGCCATGCTGTTAGAAAAAGAGCTGATGGGGCAAGTGGCGACACACCCTGGCGGCATGTACCAACGAATATTTTAAGTGACTATGCTAGAAATTCTGATTTTTTTATTTGAGAGCTACCCACAGATCGAGTTAGCGCCCGACAGGGATGCGCTTACGGTAAAATTGCATGCGGCTGGCTTTAATGGGCTGGAGATCAATCAGGCATTAGACTGGTTCGCTGATTTGGGCGCGCTTAATTCATCGCAGTATCCTACCAGTCTGGCGCAACATCAAGGCGTGCGTATTTATGCTGAGGAAGAACTCGCTCGCATAGACACGCCCAGCCGTGGCTTTCTGATGTTCCTGGAGCAAGCTGGCATACTTAATCCATTGCAGCGTGAGTGGGTGATAGACCGCATCCTCGCGCTGGATGAGGGTGAAGTGAGCCTGGAAAAAATCAAATGGATAGCACTCATGGTGTTGTGGAGTCAAAATCCCAATCAAGATTACTCACTTTTAGAAGACATGCTGTTTAACGACGGCACTGGTCTTCCTGTACATTAAGCCCATGTCCACGCTCGTCATTGTAGAATCGCCCTCCAAGGCAAAAACACTCAATAAATATTTAGGCCCGGATTACGTTATCCTTGCCAGCTATGGTCACGTTCGTGACCTTGTGCCGAAAACGGGTGCAGTCGATACGGATAATGAGTTCGCCATGAAATACCAGCTCATAGAACGTAATGAGCGGCATGTCGATGCCATACTGCGCGCGGCAAAAAAAGCCGACCGCATCCTGCTCGCAACCGACCCGGATAGAGAAGGTGAGGCGATTGCGTGGCATTTGGCAGAGATTCTGGCGGAGAAGAAAATCACGCCGAAGAAGCCTGTAGCGCGTATAGAGTTCCACGAAATTACCCAAAGTGCGATACAGCACGCAGTTGACCACCCACGTGAAATTGCCATGCCGCTGGTTGATGCACAACAGGCACGACGGGCACTGGACTATTTGGTCGGATTTAATTTGTCGCCGTTACTATGGCGTAAAATCAGCCCGGGTCTGTCCGCTGGGCGGGTACAAAGTCCAGCGCTGCGGTTGATAGTCGAGCGCGAACTTGAGATTGAAAAATTCGTTGCTCGTGAGTACTGGAGTATTCACCTCGACAGTCACAAAGCCAGCCAGCCATTTTCTGCGCGCCTGGTACAGTTCGCGGGTGAGAAGCTGGAGCAATTCAGCGTGCCCACCGTGGACGCACAACAGAACATACTCGATCAGCTCGCATCGTTTGACACCGGCACGGTCACCCGCGTCGAGAAAAAACGCAAATCACGTAATGCCGCTGCGCCGTTTACGACTTCAACCTTGCAACAGGAAGCTGTGCGCAAGCTGGGCATGACTACCGACCGTGCCATGCGCACTGCGCAACAGTTATATGAAGGTATAGATACAGGTAGCGGCGCTGTGGGTTTGATCACCTATATGCGTACCGACTCGGTGAATTTGGCGCGCGAAGCGATAGAGGATGTGCGTGGCTATATCCAGAAGAACTTCAGCGCAGATTATTTGCCTGCCGCCCCGGTATATTTCCGCAACAAATCCAAGAATGCGCAAGAAGCACACGAGGCGATACGCCCGACAGCGATTGCGCGCACGCCAGAATCTGTACGCCAGTTCCTGACGCAAGACCAGGCTCGCTTGTATGAGATGGTGTGGAAGCGCACCTTGGCGTGCCAAATGGCGCCGGCACAGTTTGATACCGTGAGTCTGGATATTGCGGTAGGGAGTCCTGCCAACTTGTTCCGTGCCAACGGACAGACCTTGGTGTTTCCGGGTTTTATTGCTGTCTATCAGGAAAATCAGGATGACGCAGCGGAAGAAGATGAGGCCAAATTGCCTGTGCTCGCTGAAGGTGAGACGATCCCGGTTGATAAGTTAACAGGTGAGCAACATTTTACCCAGCCACCACCGCGCTACACTGAAGCCAGTCTGGTTAAGACCTTGGAAGAGTATGGTATCGGTCGTCCATCGACTTATGCCAGCATCATTTCAACCCTGCAAGACAGGGAATACGTTGAGCTGGATAAAAAGCGTTTCACGCCTACGCCGACAGGCAGGCTGGTTAATTGCTTCTTAACCACGCATTTTACGTCTTATGTTGATTACGATTTCACCGCCAAATTAGAAGACAAGCTTGATGATGTCGCCAATGGTGAGATGAAGTATCTGCCTTTGTTGCATGAGTTCTGGGATGGCTTTTCCAGCACATTGGCCGCCAAGGCTGATGTAGAGCGTGGCTGTCCAATAGAAGATGAGCCATGCCCTAAATGCGGCGCAAAACTATTTTTACAGGCCAGTAAGCGCGGCTTGTTTATCGGTTGTTCGGGCTACCCTACCTGCGACTATACGCGGCCATTACATGGCGGCAATGAAGAAGGCCCAGTCGTACTGGGAAGCGACCCTGCCACCGGCGAAGATATCTTATTGCTGAATGGACGTTATGGCTGGTACGTTCAGGTGGGTGCAACGCCGGAAGATAAAAAAATCAAACCGCGTCGGGCATCCTGGCCGAAAACGGTGCCACATGAAGCGGCAGACTTGCCTACCGCATTACGCCTGCTGTCGCTCCCGCGTGACGTGGGTACGCATCCGGACACAGGGCTGACTATTGTCGCCAACATCGGTCGGTTTGGCCCTTATCTGCAGCACGATGGCAAGTTCAAATCAGTGCCTAAAGATGACGATGTCTACACCATAGAATTGCCGCGAGCGCTGGAAGTGCTGCTGATGGAGCGTGCTCCTCGTGCCGGCGCACCTGTGGGCAAGCCTTTGGGCAATCATCCTGAAGATGGCAAGGCTGTTACCTTGAACGAAGGTCGCTATGGGTGGTATGTCAAACATGGCAGCGTTAATGCCACCATACCAAAAGATACCAAGCCAGATGAAGTGACTCTGGAGATCGCGTTGCCATTACTCGCCGAGCGCGCCAGTAAAGGTAAGCCTGCGCGCAGGAAAGCCGCCAGCAAAACCACAGCGGCGAAGAAGCCTGCAGCAGCCAAGAAACCGGCAGCAACTAAAAAAGTCGCTGCCAAGCCTGTTGCTGCCAAAAAGCCAGCTGCTAAAACCAGTGCGGCTAAAAAACCTGCTGCCAAGAAGCCTGCTGCTAAAAAGGCAGCAACCTGATCGTCAGGCCAAGTGCGTTGCCAGTTTAGCTGACATCCCTAAGTGCTCCTCAGGGATGATGGTAAAGTTGTGATTTTTATCTGGCGTTATGTACCATGACGATAAGGTCGTATTTTGCGATGGTTTTCGAGTAAAATTACGCTTTTATTACTCGCTTTACTGAACACGCTATGTCCGCCATTGCCGCAACGCCATTAGACCAATCCCAAATCTGGGAAGCCCAGGCTGATTTCAAAGAATACATGTCAGCAGTCAACCCCTCCATGCCCAAAATCGAGGTGGTTGGTTTTCCCAATACCATGCATGCGGATGGCGCAACGCGGCTGATTCCGTTTGATTTGTCCGCCACTTTGCAAACCCGGTACGCAGCGACTACCCCTAATCTTTATGCCGGCTATTTGCGTATTTGCGCAGGCGAGCAGTTGCAAACCGACTTTGTTGCCGCATCACAAATGTTCTTTGTCATCAGTGGTGCAGGAAGTACAGTCATGGACTTGGGGACGATACATTGGAAGACGGGCGACTTGTTCACCCTGCCATCGATTCAATCAGCGTTGCATCAAGCCAGTGCAGATACCGTATTGTTCTGGGTGAATGATGCACCATTGATGCGTTATTTAGGCGTGACCCCAACCGAACAGCGCTTTGAACCCGTGCTTTACACGCAAGAGCGCATCACGGAAGAGCTCAACAAAGTTCGTGCCATGGGTGAGGATCGCAATCGCGTGGGTGTGTTGCTGTCCAACCCGCATTTTCCTACCACCATGACACTGACTCACACTTTATGGTCGCTCTACAATATTCTGCCTAAAGGTGTGGTGCAAAAGCCGCATCGCCATAATTCTATAGCGATAGATCATTGCGTTTTTGCCGGCGAAGATACTTACACGCTCATCGGCAAGGATGTTGATGCGGAAGGCAATATTATTAACCCTGTTAAAGCCATGTGGGTTCCTGGTGCTACCTTTATTACCCCGCCAGGTTGGTGGCATTCTCATCATAATCACTCTGGACAAGACGCTATCGTTTTGCCTATACAGGATGCGGGTTTGGTAATGAATATGCAGGTGCTGGATTTTCAGTTGGTGAAGTAAAGTCCGGTCATATTGGTTTTACTGCGCACATCATGAACGTGATTGCCCAATAGTATATATGTCCCTTTAGCAGGTAGGGAATTGGTGATAGTCTGATAACCACTGCTTTAATGTGGTTAAAGTGGTTGCATCATTACAGATTCGTTTGTTGTTTACGATTCAGGTCATGGTGTTGATTTCATATAAAACTATTATTAATTTTCAAGAAGGGGTGACCATGGATTTGACAAGTGCAGTAGGCAAGCATGCTGAGTGGAAAACAAAATTTCGTAGTGCAATTACGAAAAAAGAGCAAATGGACTCGGTAGCGATAGCAAAAGATAATTGTTGTGAGCTGGGGAAATGGCTGCATGGCGAGGCTAAAGCGCAGTTCGGGCGTTTGTCTAGTTACACTGAGTGTTTGCAAAAGCATGCGAGTTTTCATACTGAGGCAGGTAAGGTTGCAGCAGCGATTAACTCCAAGAAATACAGTGAGGCTGAGGCCATGCTTGACGGTGGTACAAGCTATGCAAAAATTTCAAGTGCAGTCGGCGTTGCTATCATGCATCTGAAAAAAGAGGCTGGTTTATAGTTCGTAAAGTTGTGTAAAGTATTGCCAGCGACAGTTCAATTAACACCTAAAGACTTTCAGTTTTTGGGTGTTTTTTTATGCTGCAGATTCTTGTTCAGAAATGGATTAGGCTTGCTTGGTAAGTTTGATGGAAGGCTTGTGTGTTGATTGGTGCTTAGGGGGGTGGTGGTGATGGGCTCACTCGAACTTATCTTGTAAGGCATGTATTTATTGATAGTCTGGTTGCATTTTATAAAAAGAACCAACATAAGAACCAACAAATATATCCGCTTATCGTTAAGACAATGACTAATTTAGTACAAATTATGATTTTCAGTTGGATATTCTACCCCAGAACCACCACCAAAAATCAGCAATTTATTCCAATGTTATGCCAGCGACTATCAATGTTTGTAGTGTCTTGAAATGTGAATGCTTGATTCGACACTAAGCGGAAACTCAGGCTGAATCACCTGAACGTCTCGTCCTAAGCTGTCTTTTCATGCAGTTGTGTAATATGACCGCTATGTGCCATAAGCAGCCAGGTGAACATCTAGATGACAGACTTCAATACGGCGAACAGTAGCCATTCAGGAAAGCAATTTCAGGGGGTAACATCAACGCGCAGGTCGCCTCGAACGTAGTGTTAGGTATGGTGGGAAGCGGAAACAGCAAGAGGATGGGTTGTGATGCTGGCGGAATATACCTCCTCTCCTTTTAGCCAGAACAATTCAATCTGAATACTATCGGCTACCATCGCCTTGCACCAAGTAATTTCATCGTCAGTTGGCTCTGTATCGAGGACCACTGCCGAGAAGCTGGGCTGTTTTCTTCCGGGGAAATAGCTGTATTCGAGAATCTGGCCAAGTGCGTCACGGATGGCGTGCTTGGTCGCTTGTTGATAACAAGTTTTTAACTCGAAGAGATGAAGCTTTCCCTGGAACGTGCATTGAATGTCGACGAACGCTGATTCTGCTGAGATGTCTTGAACCCCAATGCCTCGTAGCCATTTGCGAAACCTATTCGATAGTTGATTGTGAAGCCGAAAGACAACCTTCTGTTGTGCTTTTGTAAAGCGAAGGTATGCGTCTTCTATAAGCTTCTGATCCGACCCGGTGGAAGAGGGCGAGCTGGCACCAGACTTGCGCTTCCGGATGGTGGGCTTTGTCTTCAGAAAGACAGGTTTCGTGTAGCGGCTCAGGTATTTTGGTTCCCGGCCTTCTAGCATCTCCGCGGACAAGACTACGGGAGTACCGAAAAAATGGACATTCTTAGGGTTGACAACAATATTTGCGGCAAATTGATTTAGTAGAAGGTGGCGCGCCTCTTTCGTCGTCTTGATCGATGGCAAGCCTAGAGCAAGTAGTTCTTCGACTCGCTTAACTAGAATGTCACTTCGCTCGAATGCATTCTTCAATTTTTCGCGTCCCTCTTGATCCAGGAAGGTTGCACCCTCGTAGTAGCCAACGAGGGCTCTTGCCTTGGTGGGGTTGATTGCATAGAAGAATACGTCATGCGTTTTGCCTATCAGACTGCTGTTGCCTGGTGGGTTGTAGTAGATATAGCCGAAGGCTTTCCTATCAAGCAAGTCTGAAGTATTCAGATTCCATTCTTCGTGTCCGAATCCGTTTTGACCGACGTAAGAATCCTCCTTTCCATACATGTCTCCGGTGGGGCCGCGCCAGCTATTTGTATTCCAACAGAGTCGTTGTAAAAGAATGGTCATATTGATGTCACTCTCGAGAATAAGCCTAAAGTTTGAGTTCCGCGGATGCCAAAAAGCATAGCTTTTTGGCATCCGTTGGTACGAATTGTTATGTTCTTTTGTTTATTAGCCACTCGACCAAGCCTGCATTAACAACAAGTGCTGAAATTCGTTTCAGCCCCCAAAGGTGAACATTTGGATAACATGATTCGAGGGAAGATAAATCTGTATAACAGGTGTGATATATAAAGTACATTTCATCAAACTGCTCATACTCATTAAAAGTGCCAATGTACGCCTTAAGTTCAGCTTGAGAGGTGGTTGATTTGATCTGTACGAACGCCCTTTTTTGTGTTGTTGGAGAGTAAACATCAAGGTCGATATCTTTTTCTGTTTTCCCTAAAACAGAAAATCGTTGCCATCCAGCTTTTGAAAAAATCAGGTCAATCAGTAATTCAAAGTCGTGCCACCATAGACCTTTGATTAAATCCTCAACGTCTAATGTTAATTTATCAAGGGACGATTTTGCGTTTTCGACCTCATCTATAGTTTGCCCATTTATTTTTCTTACAAGGTAATCCTGCAATTCAATAGAACAAATCGTTCCACGAAAGCCTTGAACCTTTGTGACACGCCCATCGATGTTTTCAATTCTCAGAGGTTGCCCATTTAAATCCGTTGATGACCAGCCACCGATGACTTGCCTAATACGGCTCTTGTCACCAAGCTCTTTGACCCCTCTAGCAGCGCGGCACCAATACAGTTTTTTCTTATAGAACGTAATCCAGACATCGCTTTCTTCAAGTTCATAAAAATCGCGAATTTGGTTGATATCTCGCGTTGCAGAGCCTTCATTACCCTGTCGAACATTTAGCCAGTACTTTCGGACTTCACCCCAATTTCCATTCAAAGAGTCTTGGTGATGTGGACTGTGGTAACCAAGGCGAATTGTGTTTTCATGGATGCATGGATGTTCCCACTCGCCACCCTCACCGAGCTTAATAAAGCGAATCTTGTTTGGTGCTATTAGTTGCAATTTTGAAAACCTCGGTTGAGAACATAACGCTATAATTCAACGCCCTGTGCAAATTTTGTGCAGACTGGTGAAGTCTAGTTTATGTATTTGGACGATTACTCAGCGGAACTATCCATTGGTAACCAGTCACTTCTCTGAATGCACTCATTATAAGTGAGGCAAAAAATAAACTGAATCGTTCAGTCTAACGTAGAAGTAACAGGCAGTGCGCAGTTATATCGCACAGCATCCGATTGACTGCCGAGTTATGCCTAAACACCTTCCAGCTCCATGAACCAGAAGCTACCAAATTTTGACCAATTGAACTGGTATGATTTCTGCAGTTCGATGGAAATATCCTTTCCACCGATAGGCACTGACAGATTGGCTCCTGATATTGAATGGCCATCTGAAATATCGTAAGCCCAACACTTGCCACCCTTTGTCTTGGGACTTACAAACCGCTCCAGATCATTCATTACCAATGCAACACCACGGCTAGCGAGACCTAAAGATACATACTCTTCAAGAATACCAAGGTCTTCATATACATCCTTCATGAATATATCGTGGGCTCCTCGTGGTCCGCCGGACGATGCGATAGCGCGATAGCACTTAAGTTCAATTGCGATTAACGACTTGCCTTGGGGTGATTCGCCTTTAAGCAGGATATCAATCTCATTTGTTCCCGATTTAGTTTTAACTCCTGTCTCCAACTCAATGTCTGCAACCTCATGACCGGAGTGCGACGTCAGCGGAATTAACTGACGGAGAATGTAGGCGTACTGAAGCTGCATTGACGCTTCTTTGTTCACTGGAATAGTTTTACCGCCAACTTTTCGAGCGAAGATTCCCCACGCGGCTGACACTGCATGCCTCAATCGCTCTTCGTGTGTTGATGCCGTGATGAAATCAGCCATGTCCTTCCTTCGTGGCATAACGTAAAAGCAAGGGGTAGACCGCACATGAAACGCAACGTAACCCAGAAAGCAATGCAGTACCACAAGCCAAACCGAAGTAGTATAACGGCCAGTCCCCCTTGACTGCAGAGTTAGGCAAGGCGCACCATGATGGTAGGAAGGCGAGAGCCAGCGACTCTACTTGCTTGAATGATTTCGTTAGCCTCACCTTCGGTAAGTGAGAGGCGGGACTGAAGTTCAAACCTCAAAGCATCTTGGTCAAGCCTGTTAACATCGAAACCCCCAACAGGCAAAACGACACCTCCATTGCATGTGATCTGACCACGGTTTAACACTTCCGCAATAATTTCATATTTAAGAGTGTTTCGGCGTTCCTCAAGTTGGCGAATCTGCCTTTGAATGTCAACCATCTCCTGTGCTTTGGCTTGAAAATCTTCCATCTGTATCTCCGTAAAAATATGATTCGTATCTATCACTAACTTGTATTTCCCAACGTTTGAATGAAGGGTCAGGCAATAATTTTTTCAGGCTACGTAGGTTTCCAATCAACTTTTTTCCCATCAGGAATAAGAGAAACCTCATATTTCCCGCCCATTTTTGGAGAGTCTCCAGTAATAACTAGAGCGCCTATAGATTTATTAAACTTATAGGTCTGATATCGCTCGCAGAAACCTAGGTGATGTGTTCCTGTTTTAAACGGGCTACTTTCAAGTATATTAATATTACCATCTGATGGACCAGTTCTTTCTACCGTGACCAAACAACAGCCTCTTTCTACTCCGAATTTGGGCGAGGAATAGTTAACAAACGAGCTAAATTGAAGATGCCCATTTTGAAGAACAATAAAATTTTCTTTATGGCGCCATTCTTCTGTGAACTTGTACATTTCAGATAAATTTGACATCACTAATCCTTACTTTGATGCCATCATAGATAGCAGTATTGCCTAACAGTAATTAGACGGACCCAGCGGTCAGTAGTGTTGTTAATAATGAGGCGTGTTGTTTATTGGTAAGTTGTTGATTCATATTCACTCCATCAATTTCTCTGTTCGTATAAGATGTAATAATACGGCAAATCAATGACGCTCGCCTGACTGGAATGGAACAGGGGGAATTCATCAATCTGGTGGCCGCTGTTGAGCGTAATTCGGACCTTTAATGATGAGATTACGACCGTCCGGATTGACCGAGATCCGGACAGTTGTATCAATAACAGAGCGATAGACAGTAATTCGACCTTACCGGATTATGGTGTTCATTTAAATCGGTGGTCAGATTAATCTGCCGAAAGATCCACCCTCAACAATTACGAACCATCACTCTTGGCCCAGAGCCAACTATTGGCTTCGTACTAATCAGAAGTCCAACGCTGAAATTTTTCATAACCCTAAATCACTCAATCCCAGATGCTCGTCTGGACGCCGCCCAATAGGCCAGAAGAATTTTCGTTCTGATTCCTTGATTGGAAGTTCGTTAATACTGGCAAAACGACGCATCATGAAACCAAACTCATTGAATTCCCAATTTTCGTTGCCATAAGCACGGAACCATTGGCTGGAATCATCATGATATTCATAGGCGAAGCGTACTGCGATACGATCACCTGAGCATCCCCACAACTCCTTGATTAATCGATAGTCCAACTCTTTGGCCCATTTACGGACAAGAAACTCTCGCACTTGCTCACGTCCGATGGGAAATTCGACGCGGTTTCGCCAGCGGGTGTCTTCTGTGTAAACGAGTACGACACGATCTGGATCACGGGTATTCCATGCGTCTTCAGCCATGCGTACTTTGTGGGTTGCCGTTTCTTTTGTAAATGGTGGAATAGGTGGCTTAGTTTCCATATTTGGCTCCTCGGAAGTTGGTAGACAGGACTGTCTATATAAATAAGTCTATGCGATGTAGACCGAGTTGTCTACAATGCATATATGGAAACTATTAATCCCGCACCTCAACAGGCACCCAGTGCGCGTGAGCGTATTCTTCTGACTGCCCATGACCTCTTCTACCAAGAAGGAATACGCGCAACCGGAATTGACCGTCTGATTTCGAAATCGGGGGTTACGAAAGTCACCTTCTATCGCCACTTTCCTAGTAAGAAGCATCTTATCCTTGAATTTTTGGAGTATAGACACCAACGTTGGATGGCGTGGTTCATTGATGCGCTTGTTCGGCACGGTGGGGATAGCAAAGCGCTTGTGCCAACTTTGGCTGAGTGGTTTCACGATAAGAACTTTCGAGGATGCGCCTTCATCAATAGCGTTGGGGAACTTGGGGAAACCATGCCAGAAGTAGTTGATATCTCACAACGGCACAAACAGGACATGACTGAAGCCATTGCCAGCTTACTGCCAGCATCTCAATACCAAAAGCATGATGCTCAAGCTTTGGCGCTAGCCGTTGATGGCGCCATTATTCGAGCACAGTTCGATCGAACTCCAGAAGCTGCATTATCGTCCATAGACAGAATCCAGAAGGCACTGTTGGGCATCAGTAAGTGAAATAGTCGAAAGTTTTAAGAGAGCTGCATCAATAACAACGATTGTCAGGAATTCGGCCTAAGCTGCCATCCAACTGACTTTAATCAGATGTCTGCAAGCGAGATATTGTCGTAGTTGGGTTTTCTGCAAAGCGGTCGTATAACGTAGAAGTATTGAACGTTGCATGGCTTCATTATGCAGCGTTCTCAATCACACCCCAGGGACATCAACATGTAGGACTTCTAACCTACGGCTTATCGGGCAATATGGAGTACTTAAAAGTCCTTGGGTATCAGTAGGCGTGCGGGTAGTTGCTTAATTCATAAATATTTGGTAAATGCACGGAAACGTGAGAAAATTTTTCCCTATGAAGAGCGTAAACTTACAAAAATTGAAAGCAATAGACCTTTTTTGTGGTGCGGGAGGACTTACTCTCGGCCTTCAGCAAGCTGGTTTTGAAGTTATTGGTGCGGTTGAAATACTTCCCGTAGCTGCAGATACCTACAAAGAAAATCATCCTGATGTTGATCTTCAGAGATCTGATATTCGAGCTATTTCCCCAGAAAATTTAATGAAAAAATGGGGGCTCAAAAAAGGTGAGTTAGACCTCATTGCTGGCTGCCCTCCCTGCCAGGGATTTTCTTCTATAAGAACACGAAACAAAGCATCATCTGTTGAAGATGTAAGAAACGATCTGGTTTTTGAATACCTCCGTTTCGTTGAAGCCTTCCTTCCTAAAACGGTCATGATGGAAAATGTTCCTGCTCTGGCTCGTGATCAACGTATTGAAGATGTGGTGGTAAGGCTCGCTGAACTGGGTTATAAAGTCGACAATTCGACTGTCCAAGTGCAAGATGCCGCTAATTTTGGTGTGCCTCAACGCCGCCGCCGTATGATTCTAATGGCGAGCCGGCTAGGAATGATTCCAGAAACTCCGAAGGTGATAGAAAAGGTAACAGTCCGTAAAGCTTTTGAGCCATTGGATGAGGCCAGCAGGTCGAAAGACTTGTTACACAATCTAAGTTCTAAGCGCACAGCAAGAATTCAGAATTTAATTGCTGCTATACCTAAGGATGGCGGCAGTAGATCCAGCTTACCGCAGTCTATGTGGCTTGAATGCCACAAGCGCTATCCACAGGGCTTTAAAGATGTATATGGACGCATAGCTTGGGATGATGTTTCCCCTACTATGACGGGTGGATGCAACAATCCTTCTAAAGGGCGTTTTTTGCATCCTGAAGAAAACAGGGTGATTAGTCTACGAGAAGCTGCCTTATTGCAAACTTTTCCAAAAAACTACTATTTCCCAACAGACCAATCAAGAGACAAAGTTGCTCTCATGATTGGGAATGCCCTACCTCCTGAGTTTATTCGTCACCATGCATCAAGCATTTTCAATCATCTAAGCGAGTAAGTTTCATTTCTGTGGTTTCTGTGCCTGTGCTTGAGGAGAAATGAATGGTACGAATTCTAGACCTATTCTAGAGAATGTGCCTCCAAGCTTTTGTAGCAAATGCAATGCGTACTCATATCTTAATTGATTGGTCAATTTTGCCATGTGATTTACTGTTGAGGCTCGTATTCCATTATCGTTGATTAAATTGATACTGCTCAAAGCTAGTGTTTTATCATCTCCAAATTTTCCACTATTATGTGCAAAAAATTGGTCCCAAGTTGGACTGGTGTTGGAAGAATTTGAATACTTATAACATTTTGTACCTTGACCCGAATCTATGAATATACATTCGTTTTTAGTAGCGTCTTTCAGTCCTTTTTTTATATCGTATTCAATTAGTTTGACAGCTTTAAATGGTATTAAATTTACATCTTTTAAATCTTTATCTCCCCATAATTTATTCGCATCTCTAGGAGCTAAATCGCAAACCGGGGTTAAACAGACCCAAAGCTCAACTAAATCAGCTTGTGCTGAATTAGAAGTTGTTATTTCTAAAATATGTCCTGTAAGTAAATGATGGCCATCAACTTCTTTGCTGCAAACAAAACTATTCCATTCTCGAAGGACTTCTTCTAATTGAATTGCATTCAATATGTCTAGAGATGTAAATCTTTGAATTATTTTCTGAATATTGTCTGCTTCCTGTTTTAGTATTGAAATAAGTAGCTCATTAGCATACTTTTTAATGTCATGATTCACATGGCTTGCTAGCTCTTCCCAATGATGGATGACTGTTCGCTTTATCTTCCAATCTCTTTCATCGCTTTCTTGTGCCCCTAACATTTCCTTTAACCAGCCAGCTTGCATGTGTTTTTTATCGAGAATTGATCGTTCGGCAGTAACACCTTTTTCGTCAAGAATGGTTCTAATTTTGGACATTAGTAATCTATGAGGTGACGGGTCTGAGGCCGCTAGAGCTGCTAGTAGTCGATCCGTCAATTCATTCGGGTCGACTTCTTTAGAAATCACCGTTACGAATAATGTTTCCGTTCGGATCCAATTTTCCGAGTCAATATTAAATTCAACCTTCTGTAGATCAGCAGGTGACATTGAGGGTGAATATTCTCGATACTTAATACTTAATAACCACTTCAATACGGGTATTAAACATTGTTCCGGTGGCACCGCTCTACTTTGGAAAAACTCTCCTAAGTCTGAATTCTTTATAATTTCAATCCATGCTCCGTAATTCTTTTCTTGAAATAGCTTAAGAAATAAAGACCCTGTCAGGGCATTTAATAGTTTGTCTTGTAAATTATCATAAATACCTTCCTCTTCCCAAAGAATGAACTCTTCAGGGGCATTTAGGTGTCTTGATAATTCGTGTTCAGGAGCTTGAAATGTTAGGCTTCTAGCTAATTCAGCTACACATTGAGATAAATCGTTATCCGAGCGTTTGGTATAAATGATGACCAAGTTGAAATAATTATTTAAGGTCAGAGATTTAAGTATATTGCAGACCTTTTGATTACCACCATAATCTCCATCTAGACTATAGTCTAGAATCATAAGGTCACTTTGATGAAGACGTTTGAAATGCTGATTGGCCTCGTATAATTCCTCTAATCCTGAACCGTCGTGCACATCAACTAACCAAGGGTTATCTTTAGTTCTACAGGAGTTTACAATTTTTGATAACCCTGTTGGGTCCCTTGTTTTTAATTTACTAATACCTTCAGCGCTTGCGTCTAAAAGCAAGTCCAAAGTGGGATAGCTGTCATCAACAATAATTGCAGATCTAATTGGATCTATATAGACTTCCTTAATCAAATCAATATATGGTCGAGCTTCGATTGTATCCTTTTTTTTTGATATCGCCATGTCAACAGTTGCCAATCCCGGCTCATTCATTACCTAATCCCCTTAAACTCAATCACAAAATTTGCACCTGGCAAAAGTTTTTTTTCTAAATCAGTCTCATAGTGAATCTTATGCCCACCTGCGGCAAGGTTCACTCGACATAAATACAGGCCTACCCCCCTCCCACCACTGGCTTTTTTAGTAAAAAACAAGCTGAATAGTTTTGGTAAGTCATGCTCTTCTACTCCTGGGCCATTGTCAGCAATAATTACTTTGCCACCCACATAATCCAGTACTATTTTTTTCTCAACTTCAGAGCTATGCCTTACCCAGTAACGCGCATTATTTACAAGATTGACGAATACGGGATATATTCTTGATGGTAACTCTGTAAATCGAAAGCTCTTAAAGCCTTCCGTAACTTCGAATTTAATATCACTACGGTCTAAATATTCCCTAAAAAACTCTCTTATGTAAGTCTCGATCTCTTTACCGTTAATTTTTCTAGGAATTCTTTCGCCAGATAGCTTTAACGGAGATAGGAAGCGCCATTTGTCACTAAGGCTATGATGTGCATTTAGAATGTTTTCATAAACAACAGTTGATTTAACTGTATCAGGTAAGGAAGTTAAGCCTCTTTCAATTGTAACGTCCAGACCTGCAATTTCATGCCCAACGATTTCAACTGCTATTCCCAATTGAGCTAAAGCATTGATTCTATCTAGATCCTCTCTTAACTGCTCTGACTCACTTAACGAGAGAGTTGCCAGGTTTTGCAGATCAATCATTTCTCTTAAGCTTTGTAATGCAGTAATGTAAGGGGGAAATATCTCCTCATTCTCTGTTGACTGAACTTCATACTCCTCTGAAAGCTTATTTAAAGCTTCAGATAAAGTTAATTTTTTCTCAAGAACCTTTTCTGAGACATCTCCAACAGCCTCTTGATATGCATTGGTTCTTAATTGGACTAGCCCATCCAACCTATCTTCTTCTTGTTTTAATTCATTGCGAGCTACAGATGCCCACGATCTAACTCTTTTGATTATCTGTGTTTTATTTCGCTGAAACTCGGCTGCAATTATTTCCTCTGGCGCTTTTGGACTAAATTTTTCAAGTGCAATGCTTAGGCTGCTATTTATTTGGGAAAGTAAAGTCGCAATCTTTTTCTCTTGCTTACGATATTCTAAATACTCGTCCTCCACTGAACCTAGTTTAAACGACACTGGCCCTATAGTTAACTCCTTGCGCTCCCCAGATAACGCTGAGATATTTTTCTGCAGCTCTAAAGCTTCACTTTCTGTATTTAACAGGTTTCCGTTAGCAAGCTCCGTTACTATTGAATCGATAGAGTTTCCGAGGTCGATTAACCTATTCAAATTTGATCTAATCTGATTTCTTATGTCTTTACGCTGCTTGTTAATAAGTTTTTTCTTGTCTTGTTCATATTTCTCGGCTCTTCGCTCTGCCTGAATTTTGGGTAATAAGTCTTTTCTATTATCTGAATTTCTCCCAAAGTACTCTTGCCCGAGCACAATGAGTAAATTAGTTGTGATTTCTCTAAACTGCTTAGAGGCCATGTTGTCAATTAAGCCTTCACGTCCTGCTTTGTCCCTTAAATTTGGATTTTCTTTACTACTGATTTTTATTCCGCCAAACATGCGTCTTGATGCCCAAAAATATGCACCAGCATTCATGGATCGTCTTTTCTCAATTTTGAAGTAATCGTTATCCTCACGCCCATAGGGCATGATTCGAAAGCCATCTCTATACATTCTAAACCCCGCGTAGAGGTTGGCTTGTTCATTCAACCACGCAAGCTGCTCCTTCGTGTGGGTTGTGCTGCCGATTTGATATTCAAAAGTTCCAAACCGTAAAGAAAAGGGGCCTACCCGACCTGATGTGCTCAAAGAAACGGGTTCCGATGGTTTTATTTCAACATCTCGTATTTCTTCACCCAAAACTCTTAAAGTGCCTCTAAATACTCCATATTCATCAACATTTCCTTCAACCATATGCTCTAACTGGTCAATATTTTTTATATTAAATTGATTTGTCTTGTCAATAATAACTCGTTGAAGATTCCCATTCCAAGCTATAACTGATGCGGAAAAATCCGCTATCTCAGCCTCCTCATTTTCTCGACTGTAAGGATCAATAAAACCTGATAACGTCTCGAATAACTTTCTTTTGGTTACGTTTACTAAGCTTTTGTCATTTTCAACTGACTCCAAGGAAAGCTGTGCGATTAAGTCATCAGAAATTTTAGATATAAATAAAGCAGTACCATGTTCTGCATTATTTTTCCAAACAGGCCAACTATCGAAATGTTTTTCTTCGAAGCTTGATTGAATAATGGTGTTTTCAATCTCTGATTGAGTTGATAGGTTTATATTTTGTTTACTTTCTTGATGCTTTAACCTTTCCCATGCAGCCAATATTCTGGAATCCCTATCTTTGTCTTCTATTTTTTGAGAGCCCCATAAATTACCCATGAGAGCATCAAACATTTCAGGTAAATATGTTGATAGATCTTCTTTCGAATCAAACTCCACTACTGGAAGTTTAATGTCATCCAGTACTAGAAAAGGATTGCTGAAAATACGCCAGTCAATCAATGCGGCAACAAATGGCTCAGACTTCCGCTTCGAAACAAGGAGTAACAAATTACCCATTGCTGCGCAAGACAAACGGCCGATTCCTTTTTGACCTTGTTTAGGCCTTATTGGCAAGTTATTTCTATCTTCCTCGAACAACTGCTGATCTGTTGCTTTGGACTCAGTCCCTACAACCAACCATTTCTCGATAAATTCCTTTTTAGACATGCCATGTCCATCATCAACCAAGCATGCAACCTCAAACCCATTATCTATTGCATCAAATATATTGAGCTCCACCATTCTTGCATAGGCGTCATATGAATTTTTCCAGAGTTCTGAAATTGCTGTTGGGCAGTCAGCTATTTGCTCACGGCCTAGGTGATCGATCGTTCTAGCTCTGGTTTTGAATGGGGTGTTTTCTATAGTCACTTAAATTCTCTATCGTTTTTTTAATGTTACATCGTATTAATTCTATTATCTATCTAACATTATGCGGAATTATGTAGCAACAACACAATGCTGAATCAATCATTTTGTTGAGAGTGGGTTGGTAATTCCCCCTGGGAGTAAGTGCATTTAGAAATGGAGTATTCTTAAAGATGATTCAAGGATTTTTTACATGAGGACTATCCGATTTAGCGACAGCCAGATTTTGCAGATATTGAAGCTGGCGGAGGCAGGCAGGACAGTGCCTATACTATGCCGAGAACGCGGCATGAGTTCAGCGCCATTTTACAAATGGCGTGCCAAAATTGGCGGCATGGACGCCATCCATGATGGCTAGTCAGGCTTTATATCGAGTAGCATAATTATTGCACCTTATGGGTTGACCGCCGTGTTTGCCCTGATTATTTCCAATTGCAACTCTGGAATCGCATCCAATGCCATTATGAGTTTTTCGATCTTTTCTATGCCATTGGACATTGCGTCACCCTCAGTTGAAACATCGTGATGCTGACGATGAACTGCAAGATTTCTCAATCGTCGTATTTCGTCGAAGTAAGCCTTAGGGTTTTGCTCATCAATCAGACTACGATCAATCGCCTTGAGCAACATGTAGAACCGTGGGTCGTGCCAAATCATGATTGGTCGAGAGTTCAGGCTATATGTCAAAAGTTGGTGAACCTTTGCTTCAAGTAAACTGTACGCTGTGGCAACCCCAGAAAGAAGATCATATTTCGCAATTGCCTTAACCGTTTCGAATTCACTCTTTTGAGATACCCCGACCAGCAGAAGACCTGATTCGGAAAAGTACTCTTTCGCAACGTCGTTAAATTCTACGTCGTACCTGTTCTTGAGGCATTCACGAAATGTCTCGATGACGATATCGAGGTAGTAAACGACACATTCCTTCGTCGGATGCCCAAATTTATGTTGGATCGCATTGCGGTCATCAATGAGCATCTCTATGTGTGGTCGCTTTGAAAGTGATGCGCCGTACTTCTCGACAATTTTCAGTGCAGTCCAAATGTTGATGGTTGTTTTTGAGTTTGCTTCATAGATTGATTCACTGCAGTCAATAACCATATCTTTCAAAAGCAGTTCGACGGCATTTGAAAGGTGCAATACGACGAACTTATTCTTGCGGCCATCATCTTGCTCCAGTAGCTCAACAGCGTGGCTGAGCAATTCCATCGAGCTGATGAATAGCGGGCTCTTTTCGCTCATCTTGGGCCTTTCCCGAGGGCTAACGTTCAATAAACGCCGAAATCGGTATCTATATTATTTAATGAATCGGTGTATAGCATGGGATACTCATCTGACCAACTACGGTAGTTTATATCCTGAATGAATTTTGCGAACACTTTATCAAATATATTTATGCACAAAGGGGTTTTATCGCAGCAACAAAAACACTGTCATGCTGAATACAGCGATTACGCACAATAAACGGAGTTGCCTCCTTGCTTCTCATCAACTTGCGAATTTGTGATCTTGCAGAAAGCCTACCTGGTCCTGATGTTGATGATCCATGAGTTAACAACACGTATTGTTTTCCATTTTTTTGGGCATCTTGAAGAGCTTTAAGCGTTACAGTTAAAACCTGCTCCATATTTTCGTAAAAGCCACGATATTGCTCTTCCTTTGCCCAATGAAAATCACGTTCAACAAGGTCAGGTAGTTGACGATATTCCACCCAATTTCTATATTCACGTTTGAAAGCAGCCATTTCATTTCTCCAAGAATTGCAGGAAAGATTAACCTAATCACCAGACTCGGTAAAGTAAATTACTGAGCCCCCGCAATCAGCATCCCATCAAATCTCGATCCCAAAAAATCTCAGCAATATATAACTCCAATGTGGATACCCAAGCCACGCCTCAATCAAAACTTCATTTTTCAAATTTAATTTCATTCCACTCAATTTAACCCAAGGCACACGTGCGCGCACGTGTGCCGCTAATCTCAAGGAGTAATACCCATGGCAATCTCATGCCCAATATGTCAATCAACTTGTATAGAAACCAAAAATTATGGTCGTAAAACAGGACGTGCAATCGGCTCAGTAGCAGGTGCTGCCGCTGGTGCAGCAGGTGCAATGGGCGGCGCAGAAATTGGCGCAACCACAGGCGCAATAGCGGGTCCTGCGGGTGCTGTGCTGGGTGGTTTCTTCGGTGCAATCATTGGTGGCTTGGTTGGCGCCAGTGCAGGTGGTGCAGTCGGTGAAGAATTTGGTATCACCGTTGATGACGGCATACTGGATAACTACCATTGTTTAGCCTGTGACCACAATTTTAGTCAGCATCACACACGTTAATTATCTATCTGCCTTACCTTTGCATCTCACAGCCCCTTAATTAATCCAACGCACATCTTTCACCGCTGTAAATCGCTCAGCGGCACATACACGTGCATACAAACTGAAAGGATTCATCATGGCTCACCTCGTCGAATCTATGGCCTATGTCAACGACACTCCCTGGCATGGTCTAGGCAATCAACTTCCACAAAACCAACCAATAGAAGTTTGGCAACAGGCCACTGGTATGGATTGGGAAATCAAACAAACCGAAGTCCTATTCAATGCAGCAAACGAAAACGGCAATATGCTCAACCTGCGTAGTAACAAAGAAGCCACGGTACTGTATCGCAGCGATACCAATGAAGCCCTGTCAGTGGTATCTAAGCGATATAAAGTAGTTCAACCTCGTGATGTACTGGGTTTCTATCGTGACCTGGTATCTGTAAGCGGTTTTGAGCTGGAAACAGCTGGTGTACTCAAAGGTGGTAAGAAGCTTTGGGCGTTAGCTAGAACTGGTGATGAAATCATGCTGTCGGGAGTAGATAAAGTGAAAGCCTATCTATTACTCGCTACTAGCTGTGATGGATCATTAGCTACTACTGCACAATTCACGTCCATACGCGTGGTGTGCAACAACACTCTGCAAATGGCAGTAGGTGACAATCTGGGAGCAGTACGTGTACCGCATTCCACCCTGTTTGATCCAGTGGCAGTAAAGCAGTCATTAGGTTTGGGTATCACTGCATGGGATGAGTTCAGCCGCTCTATCAATGCCATGGCGAATCGTCACGTCAACAAGTTTGAAGCGATGAATTATCTAGTCAACGTGCTGGGTGATCCTAGCCTACCACTGCAAGAGCAGCCAAACCAGAAAGCTATCCAGGCAGTTCATGCGTTGTTTGCAGGTGAAGGTAAAGGTAGTGACATGCCGTCAGCCACTAACACTGCTTGGGGCTTAGTCAATGGCATTACCGAGTATGTTGATACGCATCGTCGTGCAAGAAATCAGGATTATCGACTGGATTCAGCATGGTTTGGACAAGGTGCGCAAATCAAGCAGAAAGGCTTTGAAGCTGCACTGGCATTAGTGGCGTAATTACTTGGCGACCTAGCAACAACAAACAATAACAAGTCTCTCTATCGCGGTAGTGATGGGGACAATAAACTGACACAACCGCATTCTCTTGGTCATTTGACCCACACAGACACAGCCCAGGCATATTGCCTGGGCTGTTGTCGTTTATACAGGAGTATTTCCATGAAATCGAATAACGCAGTCAGATTGGTATCAACTAAAAATATGAGTCGTGAAGATTGGTTATCTGTCCGTGGTGGTGGCATTGGCAGCAGTGATGCAGCCGTTGCAGTCGGTATTTCACCATTCAAAAGCCCATTAGAACTGTGGTTAGAGAAAACTGAACGTCAACCAGCACCAGACTTAGCTGCGAACGATGCTGTCTTCTGGGGCACAACCCTGGAGCACATCATCGCCACAGTCTATGCTGAAAAGACAGGCGCAAAAGTTAGGCGACTCAACTCAGTATTACAACATCCAAAGCATCCATTCATGCTGGCTAATCTGGATCGCGTGGTGTCTCATCCGAAAGATGGTAGTGGCATATTGGAAGTTAAAACCGCTGGCGTCAATTCAGCTCGATTCTGGGAAGATGGTGTGCCCGATTCCTATCAATGTCAGGTACTGCATCAACTAGCGGTCACTGGTAAAAATTGGTGTGATGTGGCTGTGCTCATTGGTGGTCAAGACTTTCGTGTTTATCGTATCTGTCGTGATGAAGAAAAGATTGCTGATCTCATCTGTCGAGAAAACCAGTTCTGGCAGTGCGTGATGACTGACGTACCACCAGCAGTAGACGGTTCAGAATCTAGTGGACGTGCATTAGCCAGTATGTACCCAGCTGATCGTGGTGACGTACTAGATTGTAGTGATGACATGGACATGAATCGACTATTTGCAGATTACTGGGCTTATCGTCAACAGCGTGAAGCGGCAGAAGAACAGGAAAGTTTGCTCAAGCAACAATTGCAAACCCGACTAGGCTTTGCCAGCGGTGCAGTATTAAGTAACGGCAAAATCAGTTGGCGAAAAATTAAGGACTCAACTGCCATTGATTATAAGAAGCTGGAGCAAGACCACCCTGATTGGGTGAAAGCTTATGAAGTGCCCAAGCCAGGCTATAGACGGTTTGTGGTGCAAATTGGTAAGTAAAGCATATCTCATCAACCCAACCATTCAGCCCTATCAGTGATCCTGATAGGGCTATTTTTTTGAACTCAATTAATTACCAAAGGAGCAACATCATGATTAAAGGACTCGCTATAACCCCACCCGTAATAGGACGTATTGCCATAGGTAAAATCATTGAACGCAATGGCAAGCGGTTTCCAGAGAAAGACGATAGTTTCACTATTACCACCCAAGTACAAAACCGCGAAGGCTGGTTATTACATCCACTTCACACCAAGCTAATAGAAACTTCAGCGAATACCAAAATCCGCGCAATCCCAGTTAAGGTGCTATTCAACAGCAGCGACCTGAATCTGCGTGCTGAATACAGTCTATTTGATAGGACGACTGGCAGACCTATTTGTGTCGGCAATGGTGAAACAGCCAAACGTGTGACTGATGATGGCATGGCTGACGTAGCTTGTACTAGTCCCGATAGCTGTGCAGTTGCTAAGACCAATGGCTGTAAGCCTTATGGTAGATTGAATGTGGCGATTGAAGGACAGGAGGAAGAATTAGCTTCATTTGTGTTTCGTACCACTGGGTTTAATTCCATCCGTACTTTGACTGCTAGATTGCAATATTTTGAAGCTGTAAGTGGTGGTAATACTCGTTATCTACCGTTGCAACTAAAACTGAGAGCAAAGTCCACGACACAATCACACCGTACTCCTGTTTACTACGTGGATTTGTGCTTGCGTGATGGTATCAGTTTGGAAGATGCAGTGAGTGCAGCTCGGATGGAAGCCATTAAGGCTGAGCAATCAGGTGTGAGCATCAAAGCGCTCGAACTAGCTGCTAGAACTGGGCTAGGTAATGGTGCATTTGAAGATAGCGAAGAAGAAATTCCTGCGATAGTGGAAGAGTTTTATCCGGAAGTTGGGCTGAGTGATAATCAGCCTGTGTTGGTGCCTATGCCGACCAAATTGACGGATAAATTGGCCAATGGTGAACAAGCAGCAGCGTAATCCCATTGTGTAAGCCAACTAACTTGTGGTGGCAGCAACGCCACCACAATTCAACGATAACAAACGTAATATATAAAGGCGTAACAAATGAATGCTACTCATTTTTTATTTTGGCATTTGTATCAAGTGGTTGGTTGAAGACTGCCTTAGCAGCTCTTTCTGTAAATCCTGAATCCAGTCACTCTTTTCACTTGGGGGGTTCAAGTAATTGATCGTGATATTAGGTAATTCCGTGTCGATCAGCATAGTCTTTTCTATTGTTGAAAAATACAGGACATTCGCATTGAACAATCCAGCAAACCAAAGCCACTTCGACCTTGCTTTTGTATCTTTATGAGATAGATTTTCCAGAATCGTATCCCGATATTGCTTGAAATATGCATTAGCATCACCATGCGGATCAGGCAAATAACTTTGTTCAGGATGTATAGAATTCAGAATAGTTTTCCCCAATTCGTTTTTTGTAAAAGTACTGAATTTGACTCCTCCATTGTTTATAAACTCGCTGAGGTTCTGTTCCGCCGATTCGGTCAGTACAATCTGTGGATTAACTGCATTCTTTTCGCCTTCGACTGCTTCTTGATAAGCTGTACCCAGAATATTGAAATCTGTGCGGTACACATTACCTACAGCAATGGCGCCGCGTACCAAAAATCCCATATCCAATAATGCGTGTGCAATCTGGATGGCTTTCATTGACACTGCCACTAAAGCCGTATGAGTTGGATGTTCTGAAATCGGAGCTGAAATAATAAAGCTATCAGAAATGCTCAAGCATTTCATTCCAAAAATTTCTGGATAAGTGGAGTTCTTACCATCCAGTGATACTTCTCTCGGGATAACTTCGTTAAACAGCTTGTCAAGTTGTTGCAGTTTATCTGAATTTTTTTCAGCATTTTCAACAAAATTGGAAAACCCTAATATATCTAGATATGCAACGGCATGATGGCTAAATTTCATTTTTACCGTATTTCTCCTCGGTCTTCAACTCTCGGACAAGTGAAGCCAAGTAGTCCTGTAGTCGATTATGGGTGGTGAGTGCAGGATTATTATATACTCATCAAACACCAGCTTCATGACGTTACATAGTAAAAATATGGGCAGTGACCTCTAAGCGTCCACAATACGAAATCATAACCAATCAATTTAAACGACAACGCAATCTCACGCCAAGACTTTGCTGAATCGCTTTATAATCCCCTATACAGAGCGATATATCGTCGCCTTGCCCACTTTACTCGAATTAATGCCATGTCAGAAGAACAGCGTCGTCAGTTACAACAGCAGCTTTGGAATATCGCTAATACCCTACGCGGCAAGATGGGTGCCGATGAATTTCGGGATTACATACTGGGCTTTATCTTCTACAAATACCTCTCTGAAAAAATCCAGCGTTTTGCAGATGGTGAGCTTGCTCAAGAAAACCTCCAATTTGCCGCCCTTGATGAAAAATCAGCGCAAGGTCAAGAATACATTGCTGCATTGGAAGATGCCGCACTGGGTGAATTAGGTTATTTCCTGAAGCCATCCGAGTTATTCCATGCCGTAGCGATGAAAGGCAGTAACCAGCTGGATGCCAACAATGAAGGTGTAGGACACAACTTCATTCTGTCTGACCTTACCAAAATTCTGAAAAATATTGAGCAGAGCACGCTGGGCACAGATAGTGCCGATGACTTTGTGAATCTGTTTGAAGATCTGGACTTAACTTCATCTAAGCTGGGTAAAACTGAGCAGGAAAAGAATGATCTGGTTGCTAAGGTGTTAGTGCACCTGGATAAGATAGATTTCAATCTGAGTGATAGCACTGCCGATGTGTTAGGTGATGCTTATGAATATCTGATCGGTGAATTTGCCAGTGGCGCAGGTAAAAAAGCAGGTGAGTTCTATACGCCACAGCCTGTTTCTACCTTGCTTGCCAAACTGGTAACCGCAAATAACAAAGTACTGAAAAACGTGTATGACCCAACATGTGGTAGTGGCTCATTGCTGCTACGTGTAAAACGTGAAGCTACTAAGGTGGATAAAATCTACGGACAAGAGCTTAATCGTACGACCTATAACTTAGCACGTATGAACATGATTCTGCATGATGTGCATTACGCTGATTTTGACATCAAGCAGGAAGACACCTTAGAAAAACCGCAGCACCGTGATTTGCGTTTTGATGCGATTGTGGCTAATCCACCATTCTCAGCTCAGTGGAGTGCTAGCATACTGTTCATGAGTGATGATCGTTTCAGTGTTTATGGCAGACTTGCACCGAGCAGTAAAGCAGACATGGCGTTTGTGCAGCACATGGTTTACCAGTTGGCAGAAGAAGGCACCATGGCAGTGGTATTACCACATGGTGTATTGTTCCGTGGTGCAGCTGAGGGGCATATCCGCCAATACCTGATCGAGCAAATGAATTGCTTGGATGCCGTGATAGGCTTACCTGCCAACATTTTCTATGGCACCAGTATTCCCACCTGTGTACTGGTATTCAAGAAATGCCGTAAAAATCCTGATGACATTCTATTCATTGATGCTAGCCAACATTTTGATAAAGTCAAAACTCAAAACGTACTGCGTCCTGAGCACATTAATAAGATTGTGGATGCGTACAAAGCACGCAGCAATGAAGACAAGTACAGCCATGTAGCCAGTATTGCTAGTATCAAAGCCAATGACTACAACTTGAATATTCCACGTTATGTGGATACGTTTGAGGCAGAAGATGCAATTGATCTTGGGGCAATATCAGCACAGTTGATTGAGCTGGATCAAGCTAGTCTTGTTACGGATGCAACTATTGCGGCGTTTTGCAAAGAGCTGGGTATTGCACCACCGTTTGCTGTGCAGAGGCAATTAACATGAGTGTACCTGTGCTGAGGTTCAATGAATTTTCTGAAGACTGGAAATATATCGAAATTGGCAATGTAGGAGACGTTATCACTGGAAGCACACCAGATACAAGCGAGCATGGTTTCTATAGTGGTCAGAAAATGTTTGTATCACCTGTTGATATGAATTCTAGTCGTTTTATTTCAGAAACCAAAACCACATTGACTGATGCAGGTTTTAAGCGAGGCAGGAAAATAAAAGCAGAAAGTGTTTTGTTTGTTTGCATTGGATCCACAATTGGTAAGGTTGCCCAAAATAAAGTGGAGTGCATTACTAACCAGCAGATCAACTCTGTTGTACCCAATGGCAATCACTCAAATAATTTCATATACTCGCGTCTTGAAAGAGATGCAAAAGAAATCAGCCTGCTTGCAGGTAAGCAGGCTGTTCCAATCATCAATAAAACAACATTCTCTAAAATTAAGATTTGTGTTCCTGAACTTCCCGAACAAACCAAAATCGCCAACTTCCTCACAGCAGTCGATGAAAAAATCACTCACCTGACCCAAAAGCATGCCCTACTAACCCAGTATAAAAAAGGCGTGATGCAGCAGATTTTTAGCCAGCAATTACGGTTTAAGGATGAGGATGGGCGGGAGTTTCCTGAGTGGGAGGAACGTGAGCTTGGTGACTTATGTGCAACATTCAAAAGTGGTGCTGGGATTACATCAGATGAAATTGACGAAGATGGTGATTATCCTGTCTTTGGTGGCAATGGCTTACGCGGTTATACAAATTCATTTACTCATGATGGTTTCTTTGCATTAATTGGACGTCAAGGTGCGCTATGTGGAAACATAAATCGTTCAAAAGGGAAAGCGTACATCTCTGAACATGCAATTGCTGTATGTGCCAATGAAAATGCGGATACAGAATGGCTTGCACAGCGACTTGATACTTTGAAACTTAATCGGCTATCAGAGTCATCAGCTCAACCAGGTTTATCAGTTAATAAACTAGTAAAGCTCAAACTGCTTGCTCCTTCAAAACAAGAACAAACCAAAATCGCTAACTTCCTAACTACCCTAGACGACAAACTCACCACCGTACAAACCCAGCTCAACGCCATGAAGCAGTACAAAAAAGGCTTGTTACAGCAGATGTTCGTATAGGCTACCCATTATGTCAGCACCGAACCTCATTATTTATAACACCGTCGATGGGCTAACATCGGTATCGCTATTAAGTAAGGATGGTTCTGTTTGGATGAACCAAGCCCAGCTGGCTGAACTTTTTGCCACCTCAGTCCCCAACATCAGCACCCATATTACTAACATACTGAAAGATAACGAGTTAGAGGCGAATTCAGTTATTAAGGATTACTTAACAACTGACGACGATGATAAAAGCTACGTAGATGCTTATATAGTAGATGTTATGGGATTATGGATCTCTTGATTAACTGTGATATTTCAAAGGAGTCATATGGAACGACCACAAACTGTTAAAGCGTTAGAAGTGTTAGGACGAAAACAGCTTTCTCCTTCCTTTTTCATGCGCGACTTTCTGTATTCTGAAATCTCTCAAATTGAAGGGATTCCCAATATTCCTGACAATCCAGACTTGGCACTTAAGGTCGGAAGAGAATTATGTTTAAACGTCTTGGAACCCATTCAAGAAAAATTTGGACGCATCAGTATTCGTTCGGCGTATCGTTCGTGCGCCGTTAATGAAAAAGGTGCGGAAAATAATAATCAATATAAATGTGCAAGTAACATAAACAACTATGCTCGTCATATATGGGACATGCCTGAGAAAAACAAGGAAGATGGAAAAAATCTTGGTGCAATGGCCTGTATTGTGGTCAATAGTTTCCTACCCTATTATGATCGAACAAAACATTGGCAAGCGATGGCCTGGTGGATACATGACAATATTCCAGGCTATTCGACCATGTGTTTTTTTCCAAAACTGGCTGCTTTCAATATCGGTTGGCATCAAGAACCTGAGAAAACTATTTATAGCTACGTCTCACCAAAGGGCTACCTAACCAAGCCAGGCATGTTAAATCACACAGGTAGCCATGAGCTGGAATATAAAGATTTCTTGCTTGAAATTGGAAAATAAACGAGGCTTTATTTTGGATATCTAACGAAGACAATATTTAGCCGATATTAGATACACGTAAGATTTTTAATGCTTATTACGCAAACATGCCCATGACCACTACCCAATCTGAATATGCACTGGAAGCAGCCTTAATCACCCAACTCAACGGCATGGAATATGCCAGTGTGGTGATAGACGATGAAGTGGCCATGCTAGCTAATCTTAAACGTCAATTAGAAACCCATAATCAGAGCATACAGCTGACTGCAGCTGAATTTGACAGGGTATTAAACCACCTCAATACAGGTAGTGTCTTTGAACGTGCCAAAATCCTCCGTGACAAGTTTGCATTAAAGCGTGATAACGGCGATACCGCGTATATCAGTTTCATGAACTCTGATGACTGGTGCATGAATGAGTTTCAAGTCACCAACCAGATCACCATGGAAGGCAAACGCAAGAACCGTTATGACGTCACCTTGCTCATCAATGGCCTGCCACTGGTACAGATAGAGCTTAAACGTCGTGGTGCCGAGCTGAAAGTTGCATTTCACCAGATCAATCGCTACCAGCATAATTCCTACGATGCAGGTGTGGGCTTATTCCAGTATGTGCAATTGTTCATCATCAGTAATGGCGTAAACACCAAGTATTTTGCCAATAACAAACAGCAAAGTTTTAAGCAGACCTTCTATTGGACAGATGTAGCTAACAAGCGTTTATCGGCTTTACATGAGTTCAGTGCTGAATTCCTCAAGCCATGCCATATCGCTAAAATGATTACGCATTACATGGTAATGACTGAAGAGCAGATCATCAAAGTATTGAGACCTTATCAGTTCTACGCCACAGAAGCCTTAGTAGATAGAGTCAGGCACAGCAATGACAATGCCTATATCTGGCACACCACAGGCTCTGGGAAAACGCTCACGTCATTCAAAGCCAGTCAGATTATCCAGCGTATGCCCAAGGTGCATAAGGTAGTGTTCGTAGTGGACAGGAAAGACCTGGACTATCAGACCGCCAAAGAATTTAATGGCTTTGCTAAAGGTAGTGTGGATGAAACCACCGATACCCGTACATTGGTTAAGCAGCTCAATGACGACAGTACCAAGCTGATACTGACTACCATCCAGAAGCTCAACAATGCCATCGTTAAAGAACATTACCTCAGTAAAGTCACGCACCTGCAAGACAAAAAATTCGTCTTCATATTTGATGAATGCCACCGTAGCCAGTTTGGGGACACACACCAGAACATCAAACAGTTCTTCAGAAACGCACAGATGTTTGGTTTTACTGGTACACCTATCTTTGCCGACAATGCCACAGGCAGTATAGGCCTGAAAAAGACCACCAAGGATTTGTTCGGTGAATGCCTGCATAAGTATGTCATTGTCGATGCTATTAAGGATGAGAACGTATTACGATTTGCAGTGGAGTATGTGGGCAAATACCAACGCAAAGACAGCGCCAATGAGCTGGATATAGAAGTGGAAGCCATAGATACCAAAGAGCTGTTAGACAGCCCAAAACGGCTAGGCAAAATTACTGATTACATACTGGCGCACCATGCTCAGAAAACCAAGTCGCCTGATTTTACAGCCATGTTTTGTGTCAGCAGTGTAGAAACGCTGATCAAATATTACGAGCTGTTCAAACAAAAACAAGCAGAGTCCACCAAGCCACTCAAAATCGCCACTATCTTCAGCTATGCTGCCAACGAAGAAGATCCCAATGCCAATGGATTAACCGATGGTTTAATTCCAGAAGAAAACCCTATCCCAGACACCACCAAGATCAACCCATATAGCCGTGACAAGCTGGATGAATTCATTGCTGACTATAACATTATGTTTGGCAGTAAATATTCCACCAAGGACAGTCAGTCCTACTACAACTACTACCAGGATATTGCCAAGCGCGTACGTGCAGGACAGGTGGATATATTGCTGGTGGTAAACATGTTCCTGACAGGCTTCGATAGCCCACGGCTCAATACCCTGTACGTGGACAAGAACCTCAAGTTTCATGGACTGGTACAAGCTTTCTCACGCACCAACCGAATACTGAATGACAAGAAATCCCAAGGCAATATCGTCTGCTTCAGGAATCTGAAAACCGCCACTGATGAAGCCATTGCGCTGTTCTCCAACAAAGATGCGAAAGAAACTGTGCTGCTGGAACCCTATGAGGATTACGTCAAGCAGTTCAATGAAGCAACTGAAGCTCTGTTGGCAGTTACGCCTACCGTTGCCAGTGTTGACTCACTAGTTGATGAAAAAGCCGAACTGGAATTCGTCACCCGTTTTAGGGCATTGCTACGACTTAAGAACATCCTGACCAGCTTCTCTGATTTTGATGAAGCTGATTTGGCGCTGGATGCGCAACAATTTGAAGACTACAAGAGTAAGTACCTGGATATTCACGACAAGGTGAAATCCGAGAACGATGCTGACAAAGCATCCATACTGGAAGATGTGGACTTTGAGTTAAGCCTGATCCACCGTGATGAAATCAATGTGGCATACATCCTCAACCTGCTAGTTAGCCTGAACAAGCTAGACCCTACTGAAGCCAAGAAGCGTCAGAAGGAAATTATTGATCTGGTCGCAGGTGAAGTGCAGCTGCGCAGCAAACGCCAGCTGATAGAGCAATTCATTGAGGAGAACTTACCCAAGCTCAAGCCTAACGACAATGTAATTGGTGAGTTTGAAAGCTACTGGAGCCAGCACAAGAAAAATGCTTTTGAGCAACTATGCACCGATGAGCATATCCAGCCTGAGCAATTGGAAAAGCTGCTGCAGAATTATGTATTCGCAAACCGCTTGCCACGTGACCATGAGATTGTGAAAGCGTTAAACTTCCAGCCGAAGATACTGGAACGTAAAACCATATTGGAACGGGTAACGGATAAGATTCAGCTATTCATCAATACGTTTATTGAGGGGATGGGTGGGAGTGTTTAGGCTGTGGGTTAGAATAAGTCTGGGATAGATTACGCACTACGCCGTTCTCACAGCATCCGCGTAACGCATTGAATTAAAAAAATATCCGCTTAACTTGTATAACACAAAAATTGTATTAACTAGCGCCAAAGGATAGGAATGACTACCGAGGAATCCACACTCCCCCCCTTTAATACCTCTTCCTCGGATGAGGTGGATAAGACGACTAACTTTAGCAATGGGCATACTGATCATATAAATTTCCAGCAAAAAGTTGAAGATGAATGGGATGACTTCACAACATCATTATTGACGGAAAACTCCGATAAAGTTGAACCATGGCCGCATGCCGACTTTTCCAAATGCCATACACTGTTATCCCAACCCGAAGCTTCAGAAAAAATGGCGCCCTGGGGAGATGGTACACCAGCTGAATTATATTACTCGTTGGAAGCAGCATCCGAAATTGTGGCCAGCAATACCCCTGGTAATCTCAAATTTGATGTAAAGCGGTTCGTGAAGCTGTGCGAAATGGGTGAGATTGAGATTGTCATGTTTGCACCAGATGATGTTGAGTTTTTACCTGCAGACAAATTTTGGCTACCTGGTAAGGCTCAAACAGGGCTAGCTCCTCACTTTTTATCCATATACCCACATGATTGCCAGCAACTGTTAATTTATGGAAAGTTTACTCAAAGTGATTTTGAAGTTGCCTATCGAATCAATTATGGAAAATTTATAAAATTAAACATCCCTGATATATTTAATGGTAAACAAGCCACTTGGCGTGCCTTTAAGCAAAATCAAAAGCAGAATATTGAACTTACCATTAGCCAGTTGTTTATTAGGCATATTGAATTACTCGAATTCGTCAAATCCGCAAACACTATTATCCACGTGGAATATAAACCTAAAACACAATGTATCTCCGCCGAAAAGAGTTCAGCTGAACCTCAATACTACAAAAATGGAGTTAAACAGACCGACCCACTACGACATATCGTCAGTGAAAAAAAACCGCCTAAGAAAAGAACCCCTCCAGAGCCTGTTATTGAAGCGTTAAACGAGCTATTAGACGAAATCAGTAAGCGAATGCAAGCTAAAGGGTATAAGTTTGATAGAAACAGAATGCCTGGTTCAAAGGAAAATTTGCACGAATTAGCAAAAAAATATAATTCAAGACAATTTAATAAAGCTAGTTCGACTTTTTATGACTATCTTATAAAGATATGCAAGTTTGCGCCAGGACAACCCATAACAAATGCGGTAAATCCGTATCTCGAATTATTTCCAGACTATCTCAAATAAAGGGGGATTAAAGGGGGAATGATTCGGCTAGAACCCATGCTACATAAGGGTCTCTGTTTATCCCCCTCGTTCCACCTGTGTTACTTTCCAAAATGTTTAATTATTCTTCTTCCATACCGCTAAGCAATTCCGCATAACGGTGTTAAATGTGAGGAAGAACATGGAACAAACACTTTATTCCCCAATTATCCGGCTCAAACAGCTGATTGCCCTGATTGGTATATCGAAATCGGCAATTTACGATCGCATCAACCCAGCCAGTCCCCGATATGATGCCGCATTTCCAAAACCGCTCAAGCTCGGAGAAAGGTCTGTCGGATTTGTTGAAGCTGAAATCCAAGATTGGCTTCAAGCACGCATGGCTGACAGACCCAAATAACGCTAACTCGAGCCAATTTAAAGCATCAAAACTAGCAGTCTTTTGCGATAACTTTGTATGAAAGGAGATGGAACGCAGTCACAGCACCATCAGTATTTTCGAAAAACAGCAGGCCCTACAGCCTAGCGATTTTATAAGGAGGGGAATTTAGGTTTTTAATAAGATTATTTATATCTATCAATATATTAAAAACAAATAGAAAGGATAAATTAATTATTCAGACCACATCATTGAGCATCATTTTAATGGAGTGAAACTCACAGTAAAAATTAGCAAAAGGAATAAATAGCATGACACCCCTACGAAAAGAAATTAACTATCAGTCGCAATACGATGATTGGGAAATCATCGCATTAACCGACGATGAAATCATGCGACGGATACTAGCGGAAAATGAACTGCATTATTGTGTGCGAGATGGAATTACTATTGCTGAGCGACATGAAACATCGATTTACAAGTTTTTAAGAACGGAACAATTTGTCTTAAAGATATTAGAGTGGGGTGAGAAAGGTATCAAACAAACCAAAGACAATAAAACCGTTGATTTTTCAATAGGATATTTGCGGAGAGATTTTATCGATCTGGTCAAGCTAGATTTGCTTGGAATTACAGATTTCAGTGCCCAACCCAGTGCATACGTGAACCTATATTACGAAGCAGTCAGTGCGATATTGCTTCAAGACAGGGCGGAAAGGGATGGCAGCAGCCCCCTACTGATGGAATCCAAAAGCCTAGTTGATCAATTCAGTAGGCTTGTGGAAGAAATTCGGACTCGTGCCAAATCGAAGGAGTTCAGGCAACGCATTTACAGATTAGAAGCCCGAATAAAGCAGAACTTTGCGAGTGCCAAGATATATCTTGGCAGCCTGTTTGAGTATTGTTCGAAATTGCTGGTGCTGCGCATCGACTTGTCATATAGAGCCGAACATGCCAGGAACATTACTGAAGCTAGGGCGAAAGCCGATTTTCAGCACTTGTTGAACAACCGGAGAGGAAATAAGATTTTTGACCATTGGGTCGGCTATATAGCAAAGCTGGAATTCGGAACTGTCAGCCATGGCTATCACTTCCATCTCATCGTCTTTATGAACGGTCAGCACGTTCATCACGATCAACATATCGCCGAAGAAATTGGCAAGCATTGGCAGGAAGTCGTAACTCAAGGTGAGGGGTTATATTTCAACTGCAATACCAAGGCTTTTGGTACCAAAGCTTATCGGTATAAGCGCGTCGGCATCGGCATGGTCAACCATTTTGATACGCAGAAACGTCAAATTTTGGTGAATGATGTCATCGCTTATCTCTGTAAGAAGGAGCAATTTTTGGAAACGAAACAGGAAACAAAACAGGAAACAAAACAGGAAACAAAACAGGAAACAAAACAGGAAACAAAACAGGAAACAAAACAGGAGGATTGCAGGAGCCGGAGCCGACTATTTTTTATGGGTCAACCACCTCGCAAGGCAAAATCAGCGGCAGGCAGGCCTCGCAAACAAGCTTTATCAGGGGGTGAAAATGAGTAAACGCGATACCATCAACATTAGATCGCATCGCAGCTTGCATAACACCAATGATGCTGGGCAGTTCATGCAAAATTTGTTGAATCAACAACCGAACAACATAATTTATGCCCTAAGGTTATTGCTACTGATCCCATCAATGCCTGCAGAGCTATTGAATGCGCAGTGGGGTGATATTGACTTTAACCAGTGGCACTGGGTAATCAAACGGCCTCGTCAGAACCCTAACACCGGGAGATGGAGCCTACCATGCATAGCCGAGTTATCAGGCATGGCGATCCAATGCTTAAGCGCGTTGCACCAACTTAATGGTCATCAAGAATATTTGTTCCCAGACTTAGTGCAACTTAAAAAGGCTGACAGGGACAAGCAAATCGCCCAAGCAATTCAAGTGATTTGGGGGTACTATATGGTAGATGCAAATTCATTCCAGGAGTTTATCGGGGCTATGGCGCGTGAACATGGCTATTTCGAATCGACTTTTATTGATCAGGCCGTTGCTAATAAATGCAAGGCCGAACCTCGTTTTTCCTCCTTTAATTTCCACAAGCGTGCGCTTGCTGAATGGTGGGGGAATGAGCTAATGATGAAGGCAAGCAATAGCATTGTTACCCAATTTAATTGCAACGTGTGATCAGTCTGGCAGATAGCCGTTGCGTTTCACCCGCAACGGTATCAAGGCTGTATCAGCCTACAGCCACTACATTCTTGGTGTGAAAAAATTAGGCTCGTTTAAATGCTACAACGTCAGCGCCTTGTTTCAGGGAAAACAAATAATCAGACCAAGCCTGCATCATCGCTGTACGTTCTGGTAAATATTGGGCTCTGTTGTATGCAGCTCTCACGCTGTCGTTTTCGCTGTGAGCTAATTGCATTTCAATAGCATCACGGTTGTAGCCTTGTTCATTTAGTAGTGTGCTAGCGATGCTTCTAAAGCCATGTCCTGTCATTTGTGTTTTGGTGTCATATCCTAGTGTTCTTAATGCTTTGTTTATGGTGTTTTCTGACATTGGACGATTCGCGTTATGTGCACCACAAAAAACATATTTGTCCGCACCAGTTAATGGCTGTATATCTTTTAATATCGCTATGGCTTGGGTAGATAAGGGTACTAGGTGAGCACGTTTCATTTTCATCTTGGCTGCTGGTATCGTCCAAAGTGCTTTATCTAAATCAATCTCGCTCCATTCGGCATGACGTAGTTCACCTGGACGAACAAATACCAGTGGTGCAATTGCTAATGCAGTTCTGGTAATTAGACCACCTTTGTACCCGTCAATCTTGCGTAGCAATTCACCTATATCTTTGGGTTCAACAATGGACGCAAAGTGCGTGCCTTGAACAGGTGCTAATGCACCACGTAAATCTGCTGCTTGGTTACGTTCTGCACGTCCAGTTGCAACTCCATATCGCCATATTTGCCCACAGTTCGCTAATACCCTGTGAGCAGTTTCTAATGCACCGCGTGCTTCGATACGTCGAATCACAGATAGCAATTCAGGTGGGTTAATCTCTATCATCGGACGCTTCCCGATCCACGGAAAGACATCAGCCTTTAATCTGCCTATGATTTTATCTGAATGAGATTTCTTCCAATTAGGTGCATGTTTGGTATGCCATTCGATAGCCACATTTTCAAACAAGCCTTCTTCAATGATGGCCTCAACCTTTTGAGTCTCAACAATGATGGTCTTCTTTGCTTTCTTGGTAACAATCTCGCTGGGATCTTTGTCGGCAGTTAATAGGGCTTTGGCGTTATCGCGTTTGATGCGTGCTTGTGCCAATGTAACCGTTGGATAAACGCCAAGTGCAAGCGTTTTCTGCTTACCACCAAACCTGTACGCAAGTTTCCATTCTTTACCACCACCTAATGGTTTTTTAGGATCTTTGGGGTTATCACTCGTAGGCTTTACCAGTAAGTACAGACCACCACCGTCTGATACCTTTTGTTGGTTCTTTGTGGGCTTGATATTCTTAATCTGCAGTTCCGTTAAAGCCATATCCTGCCTACCTTTCGATAATTTTGTTGGTTCTTTTTGTATTAAATTGGTATAAATATAGCAAGAACCAGCAAAAGAACCAACACTTATAACAGGATTTCTTAAAACAGCTTAGGACGCCATAGGAATGAAAAAAGCCCGTAAACCTTATATTTATTGGGTTTTACGGGCTTTTTAAGATGTCTTTGGATTGTCTCGGGCGTTGCTGTGGTGGTGATGGGCGGAATCGAACCGCCGACCTATGGGTTATGAATCCATCGCTCTAACCGTCTGAGCTACATCACCAACATACTACGAAGCCGCGCATTATGCGGGTTAATTGGGTGCTCTGTCAAGGTGCTATTATTTAAAATGCAATAAAATCAAGTTTGCACCTTGCGCATATTGGAATTTTGACTGATAATAATGTCCTTTCTGCGTACACGCCGCAGCACCTTAGGAAAAAATATGAAAGCTGATACCCATCCAACTTATGAAGAGATTAACGTAACTTGCAGTTGCGGTAATAAATTCGTTACTCGTTCAACCATGAATAAAGCTTTGCACGTTGAAGTATGTTCAGAGTGCCACCCTTTTTACACGGGTAAGCAAAAGATAGTTGATACCGCTGGTCGTGTTGAGAAATTCCGTCAAAAATACGGTATGAAATAATCAACTGCGCTATTGCAGGTGTTAATAAAAAAGACAGCTCAGGCTGTCTTTTTTGTTTTTTGGCGTAAAATTATGACTTTATCTCGTCAGCGAGTGCCGCGTGTCTAATCTGTTTACTGTTCGACCCTATCGATTTGTACCGAGCCTCCTCACGCTGGTGTTGTGCCTGGCCTGGTTGCTACCCGGTTTAATAGGCCACGAGCCGTGGAAAGGTGAAGAGGCAGAAACCATGGGGCTGATACACAGCGTGCTCTCGGGTTTGCCTGTGGCGGTGCCAACCCTGGCGGGTGAACCCTGGTTAGAAGTGCCGCCTTTGTATAGCGTGATTGGTGCTGGGTTTGCGCAGGTGTTGGCACCCTGGTTGCCTGCGCATGATGCGGCGCGCTTGGCGGGTGGTTTCTTTGTATTGTTGGCGTTGTTATTTGCCGGCTTTGCGGGGCGCGAGTTATACGGCAGTGAGCATGGACGTTTAGCCGCACTGATTTTGATTGGCAGTGTGGGATTGTGGGTGCGAGCGCATGAGGCGATACCGCAAACGATTTTGCTGGCTGGTGTGGCTATGGTGGGTTATGGTGCGGCATTGTCAGTACGACGGGCGTATGTCGGTGGTGCGGTCGTTGGCACCGGGCTAGGCATCAGTTTTATGAGTGTGGGGGTGGCGGAAACGCTGGCCTTGGCGATGGCGCTATTGGCGTTGCCCGTATTTAGCCCGCATTGGCGACAGGGGAATACAGTGAAGGCCGCTGCGTTGACTGTCTTGTTTGCAGCGCCGTGGCTGTTGATCTGGCCGTGGGCATTGTGGCAATCTTCTCCAGGGTTGTTAGCTGATTGGTGGTATAGCCAGGTGCAGACCCGCTTCGTTTTTTGGGGGCCTCATGCGCAGTCGTGGACGGGTTACTATTTTAAATTTCTGCCCTGGTTTGCATGGCCGGCATGGCCATTAGCGTTATGGATGTTATGGCATGCCCGCCGTGAACAATTAACCACCACCGGTATCGTTCTGCCGCTGGCAATGTGGTTTAGTTTGACTTTGGTACTTAGCTTTACCGTTGATCCTTCGCCAGATAACGGTCTGCCTTTGCTGATTCCCCTGGCATGGTTGGCGGCAGGCAGTACCTATACGTTGCGACGTGGTGCGGCGAATGCGCTGTATTGGTTTGCGATGATGACTTTCGGCGTAGTGGCAATCACGGCGTGGGTGTATTGGAGTGCGCTGGATTTAGGTGTTCCTGCCTCTTTGTCCGCGCATTTACATAAGTTGCAGCCCGGATATCAAGGTGAGTTACATCCATTCCCTGTGGCAATGGCGGTTTTGTATTGTATCGCGTGGGTGGTGCTGTTAATGCGTATGCAGCGCTCACCGCAGCGTCCGTTGATTGCCTGGGCGGCAGGGATGGCGCTGACTTGGGGGTTGGCGGCCAGTTTGTTTGAACGTCCTATGGACGAGCGCATGGGTTACGATGCGGTGATGAAATCCATGCAGCCACATTTGCCTAGCCGTGCGTGCGTTGCCAGTGAGGGCGTGAATGCCGGTGCTCGGGCGATGCTGGATTATTATTTAGGCGTGCAAACCTTGCGTGTCGAAAATATCCATGCGCCTGGCTGTCCTGTGTTGCTGGTGGAAGAGAACAGTGAGCAAGTTGAGCTGCCGCAACGAGAGGGTTGGCGTGTGGTATGGCATGGCAATCGCGCGGGCAATCGCACAGAACGCTATATTCTATATAAGAAGATCAAGCCTAGAAAACATGGTTGAGGCCATTATTCTCGCCGGTGGTGCCGCGCGGCGTATGGGTGGACACGATAAGGGGTTGCTGCTGCTGGATGGGCAACCACTAGTGCAGCATGTGATCACTCGTATTGCACCGCAGATAGATACTTTGTGGATAAGTGCAAATCGTCATATTGCTGAGTATCAGCGTTTTGGTTATCCTGTCGTGCAAGATGCAACTGGTGATTATTGGGGTCCGTTGGCAGGCGTGCTCGCTGGATTACGGGTTGCGCAGTCGGAGTGGGTACTTACTGTGCCGTGTGACACACCCTGTTTGCCAGCGGATTTGGTTGCGCAGATGATGGCGGCGAGTGCGGGCAAAGACCTCGTTGTTGCCAAGGCTGCAAGGGTACATGCAATAGTCATGTTGTGTCGGCGCAGTCTGGCGGATAATCTTGCCGAATTTCTGGCGCGTGGCGAGCGTAAGGTTCAGGTTTGGCAAGCGCAGCAGAATCACACCATGGCACAGTTTGGTGATGAGGCCGCTTTTGCAAATTTGAATACGCCTGAGCAGCTGCTTACTAAACTGTAAATCCTTCTGCCCAGATCAGCGTTTTGACATGAATCACATTGACGCTGTTCACGTCTAAGTGAATGGCCTGAGCCAGTTGGGTGATTTGGACCTGATCACCCTTTTCACAGGCGATGGCCAGGCGTAGGTAGGGGGCGTAAGGCCCGGTATCCTCGACCAGCGCTTGTGTCAGTGCCTCGTTGAGGTTGAGCTCTGCTACCGCAGCCTGCATAGGCATGTTTAATAGCGTATCCAGCAATGAAAAAATACCCACAATAAACAGGCTGTCTCTCTCACTCGCGGGGAGGGCATTCTCGCCCAGCAGTTCAGTCAAGCGACCGCGTATCAGCGCATTTTGCAGTAGCGCTCTTCCTCGTGCATCCAGATCGCCACTGCTAAACATCAGCAAAGTCAGCCAACGGTAGAATTGTTGGTAGCCCAACAGTATCAGCGCTTGTGAAATTGATTCCAGTTTGCGCGTCAAACCATTGGCAGCAGAGTTGATAAAGCTTAATAGTTTGTATGACAGCACGGCATCGCGTTTGAGTACGGCCTCCAGCTCATGGATCTCGGCTTGCTTGATCACCATGTTAAGCAGCTCAATGACGTGGGCACGGTTGTTATCAATACGTTTTGCCTGGCTGGGGATGGTCTGGGTGAAGAAATATCCCTGGAAGGCGTGAAATAACATGGCATGGTAGGCCACATACTCATCTTCTGACTCGACGTGCTTTGCGATCAACGTTGCTTTTGTTTGTCTCAGCGTGGCAATCACGCGTTTGCTTAATTCGATAGCGCTAAGTTGGTCAGTATCGAAGCGGATATATTTTGCCAATGCTATGAGTGGTGCTTGTTCATCGCTAAAGCTGGGATTGTCGATGGCAATGCAGAAGCCTTCAGCAATGCGTTGTTTGCAGAGTGCGAGCGTGCTGTCGACCTCGGTAATTTGTTCGCTGTTAATGGCTAATACTAAATGGAAACTGGGCAGCATGCTTAGCCATTCATTGGCCAGTGTGGCTGGTGAAATGGCAATGAACGCCACTTTGTTGCCAAGCATGGGCTTGAGATCTAAATCGATGAGGCTGGCAATCAGCATTTCATCTTGCATTTGTTGTATGGTTGCGGTGACAGGGCTGTCTAACCGGTTGCGTAAGCTAAATTCGTAGCCAATGATAGACTTGCTGGCACTGAAGACAGGCTGTCGTCCCAGAAAACGCTTAGTCATTTCAGCCGGGTTATTGCGTTCGCCATAGGTGGGGATGTCGAGTGCATCGACAACCGTCGCCGCCGCATCAACGGCGCTGGTATTGATGCTGTGTGTATTGGCAATAGCTGTATGCTGTTGTGGCTTAAGCGCGGGCACGGCTTCATCAACGCTGGGAACGGGAATGGTGACGGGCTTGGCATCAGGGGGTTGTGGTGCAGTATCTTTTTTGCCTAATGCTTTGAAAAAATTCCCGAGCATATATCCTCCTATATTATAAGGACGATAATACCGTTATTCCTGTGGATTTGGAACTGACGTTGTAGGCCTAAGTGACTAGACTCAAATTGCAGGTTCGCGGTTTTTGATATTTTAATCAAACACGACGGTTCCGCCGCCCTGATTAAGGATCATGCTGGCGAGGCTGGCAAATAATTCACTGCCGTCACGCGAATTGCGCCATGCACCATCTTGCCATTGATAATGAAAACCACCGGATTTCGCTGCGACCCACATTTCAAACATGGCGATTTGGCGGTTGACGATGATTTTACCGCCTGCGCCGCAATCTATCTCTAAAACGTTACCTGTAGCCAGTTCAAAATCGACATCACCATCAGCATTTTCAAGTGCGGATTCGATGCGACGAAAGGTTTCGTCGGTTAGCTGATTAAATTCGGTTTCTGTCATGTTAGACTATGTCCTTTTATTGATTCAGTAAGCATTATGCAATATCGCGCATTAACGTATTCTATTCGCCTGTTATTATTAGCCGCATTGCTAAGTTTATCTGCATGCGGCACTAAAGGCGCACTGTATCTTCCTCAAAATCCCACCCAAACGCAAGCGACATCATCATGAATTTAACCGCATTACCTGCATCTCAACTTAATCACATTGCTGAAACCTACGGCACGCCGTGCTATGTCTATGACCATGCAGCTTTAGTGGGTGCGTTTCAGGCATTTGATCATGCATTGCAAGGGCGTTCGCATTTGGTGTGTTTCGCGGTGAAAGCCAATCCCAGCCTGGCGATATTGAACACATTTGCCCGCCTGGGTGCTGGCTTTGATATTGTTTCTGGTGGCGAACTGGCGCGAGTCATCGCGGCGGGTGGTGATGCAAGCAAGGTGGTGTTCTCGGGTGTGGGCAAAACTGCCGATGAAATGCGGCAGGCTCTGACTTACGGCATCAAATGTTTCAATGTCGAATCTGCCAGCGAATTAACGCGCCTGAATCAGATTGCGGGTGAGATGGGTAAAATCGCACCGATTAGTTTGCGCGTCAATCCTGACGTCGATGCAAAGACGCATCCATATATTTCTACAGGCCTGAAGGGCAACAAATTTGGGGTGGCGCATGAGGATGCATTGCGCATCTATCAGCTCGCCGCAGCCATGCCTAATCTGAAAATCACGGGTATAGATTGTCATATAGGGTCGCAACTTACAGAAACTCGTCCGTTTGCAGATGCGCTGGATCGCGTATTGGCATTAGTGGATGCGCTGTCTGACGCGGGCATCACTCTGGAGCATCTGGATCTGGGTGGTGGCTTGGGAATTTGCTATGACAATGAAACCCCGCCGCCTGTTGCTGATTATATTGCAGCCTTGTTGCAAAAACTGCAAGGGCGCAACCAGATGATATTACTAGAGCCTGGTCGCGCTTTGGTGGGTAACGCAGGTGTGTTGCTGACCCGCGTGGAATATTTGAAAACGGGTGTGGAAAAGAATTTTGCCATTGTTGATGCGGCCATGAATGATTTGATGCGGCCTGCGTTGTATGACGCTTACCATGCCATAGTCCCAGTTAATCCGCGCACATCGCCAGCGACAGTTTATGAAGTGGTCGGCCCGGTATGTGAGACGGGGGATTTTCTTGGGCATGAGCGTGAGTTGGCATTAGCTGAGGGCGATTTGTTGGCAATCATGTCGGCAGGCGCATATGGCATGTCTATGAGCTCTAACTATAATACCCGCCCGCGCGCGGCTGAAGTGATGGTGCGAGATGGCGTTGCTACGCTCGTGCGCGAGCGTGAGCAGATTGCTGATTTGTTCAAGCTGGAGCGCGTGCTGGACGCGTAAGCGGGGTTTGCTGCATGAGCTGGGCTGGTGTCCAGTTTATGCAGTTGTGTTAATCAGATTTGGACAGCTCGCCTATCAGCTTCGCCATTAAGTCACGACCCTTGGCACTCATGCCACGACTAAGCAAGTCGATATCGCGCTCACCATTGATGATGCGGCGCATAGAACCACCCAGCTTCGCCATATCGCCACCCGCCTTTACCATTTGTTCCGCCATGTTTGCCAATGCTGATAATGCAGCAACATCACCCTTGGCTGAAGCGTCTATCATGGAAGCCAGTCCAGGTGCGGCTGCATTCGGGTCGGCAGATTGATTGGGGTTAGGTAGCGTAGTCGGGTCCTGAATGCCGCGCAAAATTGCTTCGACGATAATCTGCTCATCAGCATCCAGATCCGCATAAATGCCACTGTCCCGCCGCCCCGCAATGACCAGGCGCAATGCAGCAACCAGTTTACCCCAGCCTTGCTGTTCTGCTTGCGCCAACATCGGTTGCAATTGATGTGTGAGCGCAGGTTGCGAACATGCTGTAGCGACGCCGTGGATAAACGGCGCGTAGCTGATGATGATCTGCTGGACGCGGTCGGGGAGTGCCATGTTACTTAATTTGCCGGTGGCACGTAACCTTGCACTTGATCTGCACCATCACCGAAGAAGTATTTTTCAACTTGTTCCATCAGGTATTTACGCGCCTTAGCGTCGGCCAGATTCAGGCGGTTTTCGTTGACCAGCATGGTCTGTTGACGCAACCAACCTGCCCAGGCTTCCTTGGATACGTTGGCGTACAGGCGCTGACCCATTTCACCAGGTAACGGTGGAAAATCCATACCTTCAGCTTCGCGACCTAATTTGATGCAATTGACTGTTCGTGCCATGTTCTGCTCCTAAATGCTTAAAGATTGATAATAGTTGGCTCTTCGTCCGCAGCGCGAGCGCGAATAGTGCCGATGTGATGCACGGTTTCGCCTGCAGCAGTGAGTTGTGCCATTGCTGTTTGCGCGTGTTCGGCAGCGACAATGACCACCATGCCGATACCGCAATTGAAAGTGCGGTGCATTTCAGCATCCGCTACGCCGCCTTGTTGTTGCAACCAACGGAATATTGCCGGGAGTTCCCAGCTGTTGGCATCAATTTCAGCTGTTAAATTGTCTGCCAGGATGCGTGGTACATTGCCAGTCAAGCCGCCGCCAGTGATGTGCGCCATGCCCTTAACCGGCAGGCTCGCGATCAATGCCAATAGCGGCTTCACGTATATGCGTGTCGGTGTCATCAATACATCACGCAGCGGTTGGCCGTGGAAATCGCTGTTTAAATCCACGCCACTGACTTCGATGATTTTGCGGATGAGTGAGTAGCCGTTTGAATGTGGTCCGCTGGAAGCCAGGCCTAACACCGCATCACCTGGGCAGATGGTGCTGCCATCGATAATCGCAGTACGCTCTACCACGCCGACGGCGAAGCCTGCCAAATCATATTCACCAGCAGGGTACATCCCTGGCATTTCAGCGGTTTCACCGCCAATGAGCGCGCAACCGGCCTGTTCGCAGCCTAGTGCAATGCCTTTGATGACTTGCTCAGCAGTATCCACATCGAGTTTGCCGCAGGCAAAGTAATCGAGGAAGAATAATGGTTCAGCGCCTTGTACCAGAATATCATTCACGCTCATGCCGACCAAATCGATACCTACGGTGTCATGCTTGTTGAGCATGAATGCGAGTTTCAATTTAGTACCTACACCGTCGGTGCCAGATACTAAAACAGGTTGTTTGTAGCGTTCAGGCAATCCCATGAGTGCGCCGAACCCACCGATGCCACCCATGACTTCGGGGCGCATGGTGCGCTTGGCCCATGGCTTGATGCGGTCAACAAGCGCGTCGCCAGCGTCTATATCTACGCCAGCATCACGATACGAAAGAGAAGGTTGGGTAGGTAGCGTCACTATGATTTCCATGCATTGATTTAATTAGCGATATTTTAACCTAGAAAGGGGGTTTGGAGGAGTTGATCTGGTGATGATAGACGAATGCAAGTGATTGAATGTAATAAAGTTAGAACTGACCCCATATAAATATACGTGTTGCTGGTTCAAATGTATAATGTTGTTTTATCTTAAACTTGCTCATATTTTAAAGATGACGACAGCGCTACTTGAATCACATATTCCTTCTTTGCAATTGCTTTCTCGCGGTAAGGTGCGGGATTTGTATGCGGTTGATGATCAACGATTGTTGATGGTAGCGACGGACAGGTTGTCGGCGTTCGACGTGATTTTGCCTACGCCGATCGCGGGCAAGGGATTGATGCTGACGGAGATTTCGCATTTCTGGTTTAAGCAGCTGGCTCAGGTGATGCCGAATCATTTAACGGGGGATGCGCCTGAATCCGTGGTGCGGCCGAATGAAGTGGATCAGGTAGCGGGGCGGGCGATGGTGGTGAAGCGGCTGCAGCCGTTGCCGATAGAATCCATAGTGCGTGGCTATCTGGTGGGTTCGGGCTGGAAAGAGTATCAAGCCAGCGGTAGCGTGTGTGGTATTCCTTTGCCTGCAGGGCTGGCGTTGGCAGCACAATTGCCGCAGCCATTGTTTACGCCATCAACCAAGGCGGCAGTGGGCGATCATGATGAAAACATTGATTATGCACAAACGGTTAAGTTGCTTGGTGCCGAGATGGCAGCACAAGTGCGAGATGCAAGTATCGCGCTTTATACGCAAGCTGCAGCCTACGCGCTGACCAAGGGTATTATTATTGCGGATACCAAATTTGAATTTGGCGTGGATGCGGCAGGCAAGCTGCATTTAATTGATGAAGTGCTGACCCCGGATTCATCGCGTTTCTGGCCTGCTGAAGGTTATCAAACAGGGAGCAATCCGCCTAGCTACGATAAGCAGTTTGTGCGTGACTGGCTGGAGTCGTCCGGTTGGAACAAGCAGCCGCCAGCGCCTGAATTGCCTGCTGATGTGGCTGCTAAAACCGCAGATAAATACCGTGAGGCAGTGGCGAGATTGGTTGGATAGGTCGTGTTTTAACCTCTCCACCAGCTTCAGGCATCTCCCATGCCCAGCTCTTGAATTTTGCGCGTCAACGTATTGCGCCCTAAACCTAATAAATTTGCTGCTTCTATCCGCCGCCCGCCCGTATGTTTGAGGGCGATGGTAATCAGCGTTTTTTCAAACTCCTGGGTTAAGTGCTCAATAATCCCAGTTTCACCTTGATTCAGCGCGGCCTCTGCGCTGTGAGCCAGAGCTGCGCGCCAGTCACCACCACTGATTTCTGCTGGACCCGCGTTGAGTATTTCTGGCGGGAGGTCGGACACGTCCACAGTATTGCCCGGCGCCATGACCGTGAGCCAATGGCAGACATTTTCCAGCTGTCTGACGTTGCCGCTCCAGCTGTATTGGCTCAGGTGTTTAATCGCGGCCTCAGATAGTTTTTTAGCATCGACGGCTTGTTCCTGCGCACTCTTCTGCAGGAAGTGGCGGGCAAGCAAAGGAATGTCTTCACTGCGTTCGCGTAATGCAGGTAAGCGCAGGCGGATGACATTGAGGCGGTGATACAAATCTTCGCGGAACAAACCTTCTTTTACCCGGGTTTCCAAATCTTGATGAGTAGCTGCAATAACACGCACGTTGACTTTAATCGGCTGATGGCCACCGACGCGGTAGAATTGACCATCAGAGAGCACGCGCAACAAGCGAGTTTGCAGCTCAGCGGGCATATCGCCGATTTCATCCAGGAATAATGTACCACCGTCGGCTTGTTCGAACCGTCCTCGGCGTTGTACAGCTGCACCTGTAAATGCACCGCGTTCATGTCCGAATAACTCAGATTCAAGCAAGTCTTTGGGAATGGCGGCAGTGTTGAGGGCGATAAATGGCTGACGTGCACGCGGGCTGTGCTTGTGCAGTGCGGAAGCAACCAGTTCTTTACCTGTACCTGACTCGCCGGTAATCAATACTGTGGTGTGGGATTGCGACAGTCGTCCAATTGCGCGGAATACCTCTTGCATGGCGGGTGCCTGGCCGAGTATTTCCGGTACTTCGTCTATCTGCACAGCGGCGGCATCTTCGACCCGCAGGCTTTCATCTATGGCACGGCGTATGAGATCAATGGCATGGTCGACATCAAATGGCTTGGGCAAATACTCAAACGCGCCACCTTGAAATGCGGCTACAGCGGATTCCAGATCGGAATACGCCGTCATGATAATCACGGGCAGCTTGGGAAATTCTGCTTTGAGTCGTTGTAATAAATCCAGTCCAGAACCGCCTGGCATGTGAATATCGCTGACCACGACTTGCGGTAAGCTGGTAGCCAATGCGGCTTCAACTTCGGCAACGGAGGTGAAGCTGACGAAAGCGATGCCTGCGCGCTGCAATGCCTTTTCAAACACCCAACGGATGGAGCGGTCGTCATCTATAATCCAAACTGGTTTTGTCATGATAAATTCACTATGTAGTGGTGGGCGTCACGCCCAATGGTAGGAGTAAAGTAAAGCAGGTTCTGCCTGGTTCGCTACTGACTTCTATGGTGCCGTGGTGTTGATGGACAAAAGTCTGTGCCAAGGTGAGTCCCAGGCCGCTGCCGCCTTCTCGAGCGGAAACCAGTGGAAAAAATATGCGATCACGGATGGTTTCGGGTATGCCCGGGCCATTGTCGATAATTTGTATCTGTGCTGCCAGAGGGTAACGCTTCATGGCCAGCGTTACCTGGCGAGCAATGCGTGTGCGCAGGCGAATTTCACCTTGTCCGTGCATTGCCTGTACGGCATTGCGCACGATGTTGAGCACCACCTGGATGAGTTGCTCGCGGTCGCCGATAATGTCGGGGATGCTGGTGTCATAGTCACGTTGTATGCGCAAGCCCTTGGGTGTTTCGGCTAAAGTGACGCTGCGTACACGCTCCAGTACTTCGTGAATATTAAGTGCTTTGATTTGTGGCAAACGGTGCGGCGTGAGCAGTCTGTCCATCAAGCTTTGCAGACGGTCGGATTCCTGGATGATGACTTGGGTGTACTCGCGCGTTTCGCTGGAAAGTTCGTATTCCAATAGTTGTGCCGCACCGCGTATACCGCCAAGTGGATTTTTGATTTCATGCGCCAGATTGCGCACGAGTTCACGGTTGGCTTGTTGTTGCAGCAGCATGTGCTCGTCACGCGATATTTTCAGCTGCTGATCCATAGCGTGAAATTCGAGCATGAACGCCGCTGCGGGAGACTCAACCGGGGTAAATGTCCCGCTGAGTTGCAGAGTACGGTCATCAATCTGCAGGTGTAACTCGTGTTCGGTAAAGCTGGCGTTATGGCTGATGGCATAGTCGAGTGCGGCATGAATCTGGATCGGTTGATGGAACACCTGATCCAATGGCAGGCCTTGTGTTTGCACTGCACTCAATGCCAAGAGATTTTCTGCCGCAGGATTGATATATTGTACGCAACGACGCTCATCTAACGCGATGACTGCCGTTGCTAACCATTCTAAACCTACGAAGTAAGGATTCATCTCAAGGATACCATTTATACCGAGCGCACCAAATGAGTGCGTGCGCTAGGCTAACTACCTAATAATTGTGGATATGCACCATTTTGAATTAGATTAAGCAATTTGTAAGCCAGTTAATCGGTTACGTGGGATTATTTGACTGTGCTAAGTTCTTTGCGTAACGCATTGATGTTGTCCCGGTGTAACTTGATGGTATGGTCAAGCTTGTCGATGCGGGTTAAATAGCTGGGACTGCTGGCTTTTTCGCCTGTGCGTAGTATTTCACCATCTTTTTTGGCATTGACTGCATCTTCCAGACCCTGTTCTTCGGCGTGCAGTTCCTCGGATAAAACTCTGCGGCGCACACTGTCGCGCTGATTTTGGGTATTGCTGTCTATGCGTGGAAAATCGCTTGGCGTGCTTGTATTGCGACTGGATGGGCTGTGAGTGGATTTGTTGCTAGGTGTGGGTGTGGATGATGGCATCGGGCCCAGATCCAGCTTTTTAGCGCCTTTAACGGCTCTGTCGGTATAAGTCACTTCACCGTTGGGAGCCACTTGTTTGTAGATCTCGGCATGGGCAGAGAAACTCGTTAATAATAACGGGATAAGTAGTTTTAGGTGGATGTTATGCATGGGCTAAGTTTAGAATAAGCGCTATGAACATACAAGTGTAATAAAAAAGGGGCGGATTTCCGCCCCTTTTTTTTGTGCTGCTAAATTACAGTGAATAGTACATTTCAAATTCAACTGGATGGGTAGTCATGCGGAACTTCGTGACTTCTTCCATTTTGAGTTCGATGTATGCATCAATCATTTCATTAGAGAACACGCCGCCACGGGTCAAGAAATCGCGGTCTGCGTCTAATGCTTCTAACGCCATTTCTAAAGAGTGGCAAACTTTAGGGATTTTTGCTTCTTCTTCAGGAGGCAAGTCATACAGGTTTTTATCTGCAGCATCGCCAGGGTGGATCTTGTTTTGAATACCATCCAGACCAGCCATCATTAACGCGGTAAACGCCAAGTATGGGTTAGCAGATGGATCTGGGAAACGCACTTCGATACGACGGCCTTTTTCGCTAGCTACGTGTGGGATGCGAATAGAAGCTGAGCGGTTTTTTGCAGAGTAAGCTAGCATTACTGGTGCTTCGTAGCCTGGTACTAAACGCTTGTAAGAGTTAGTACCTGGGTTGGTAATTGCGTTCAATGCTTTAGCGTGCTTGATGATACCGCCGATGTAGTACAAAGCAGTCTCTGACAAACCTGCGTAACCATTACCTGCAAACAGGTTCTTGCCATCTTTCCAGATGGACTGGTGTACGTGCATACCAGAACCGTTATCGCCAACGATAGGTTTAGGCATGAATGTCGCAGTTTTGCCATAAGCATGCGCTACGTTGTGAACCACGTATTTCAATGTCTGAGTTTGATCAGCGCGCTTAACCAGAGTGTTAAATACAGTACCGATTTCACATTGACCAGCAGTAGCTACTTCGTGGTGATGCACTTCAACAGGTACGCCCATGTCTTCTAAAGCCAGGCACATTGCTGAACGGATGTCATGCAGGCTATCGACTGGAGGTACTGGGAAATAACCGCCTTTAACGCCTGGACGGTGGCCCATGTTGCCACCTTCATAGGTCTCGCCGGAGCTCCAGGCAGCTTCTTCAGAATTGATTTTGACGAACGTGCCTGACATGTCGGTTTTCCACGTCACAGAATCAAAAATGAAGAACTCTGGTTCAGGGCCGAAATAAGCGGTATCGCCGATGCCGGTAGACTTCAAATAGGCTTCACCGCGTTTAGCGATAGAGCGTGGATCGCGATCGTAGCCCTTCATGTCAGAAGGTTCGATAACGTCGCAAGTAATAATCATGGTGGATTCATCCATGAATGGATCCATGCGAGCGGTGTCCGGATCAGGCATCAAAATCATGTCTGATGCTTGTATGCCTTTCCAGCCGGCGATAGATGAGCCATCAAATGCGTGGCCATCAGTGAACTTGTCTTCGGTAAATTGTTTCACTGGTACGGTAACGTGTTGTTCTTTACCGCGGGTGTCGGTGAAACGAAAATCAACGAATTTTACGTCGTTGTCTTTAACCATTTGCATTACATCAGCAACCACCATCATCGTGTTTTCCTCGCTCAAAAATAATCTAAAAATTGCAATTTATTTAACTTATCGCAAAATACAAGCATGTTTTATGCCAAAACATAATTAATCACAAAATCACGCTAGCGCAAACATAGCCGTGATTATGCTGGTTTAACTTGGTGGATGTAAAGGATGTTGATAAACAATTTTCTGCTGCACAGGGATTTGCGCACCAATATGGTGCGTATTGAAAAAATAACCACCAAAATGGTGCGCAAATTGGATTTGTACTGTTTTATATCTATGGCTATACTGAACTTCGGGTTCCTCATCCCGATTATAAAAGGAAATCTGCCATGCCTACGCTAAGTGCAATATTGCAAACCGCCCGAGAACGTGCCGCTGCCGCTAATTTACCGTATTCCGGTGCATTAACACCCGCCGAGGCTTATTATTTGAGTCAGCATGTGCCCAGTGCGCGAATCATAGATGTGCGTAGCCATGCCGAGCTTGATCTGGTTGGTGTCGTTGAGTCTGCGGAGAATGTCGAGTGGCAAACTTATCCTGGCTGGCAGCCAAATCCTAACTTTATCGTACAGTTAAAAGCGTCCGTTGATCCTGAGTCGCTAGTCATGTTCATGTGTCGTACGGGTGGACGTTCCAACAGTGCGGCAATTGCAGCACAGGCCGCAGGGTATAGCGAGGTATTTAATATTCTCGAAGGTTTTGAAGGTGACAAGAATGAAGCGGGTCATCGTGGTTACAAAAATGGCTGGAAAGTCGCTGGTTTGCCGTGGAAGCATAAATAGTCATGCTGCGAAGATGCGGATGGCGTTAGAATCCTGCTTTTAACCACCAGAGCTTGCTTGTGGAAAATCATTATGCTGTTATTGGTAACCCTGTTGCCCATTCAAAATCTCCGTTAATTCATACTGCTTTTGCTGAGCAGTTTAGATTGTCTATACGCTACGACCGCTTGCTTGCGCCGCTGGATGATTTTGCGGGTGCTGTTCGTCAATTTCAAACCGCTGGCGGGCGAGGTGCAAATGTAACCGTTCCCTTTAAAGAAACAGCCTGCCAATTGGCAGATACCCTTACCGACCGCGCCCGCCTAGCGGGTGCAGCTAATACACTGGTGTTCTCAGACTTGGGTATCCATGCTGATAACACTGATGGCGCGGGCCTTATTGCAGATATACAAAACAATTTGGCATATGCGTTAAAGGGACGTCGTGTGCTGATCATGGGCGCAGGTGGTGCTGCGCGGGGAGTGATTGCGCCTATCCTTGCTGCGCAGCCTGCGTTTCTGATCATCGCAAACCGTACTTTGGCACGTGCACAAACATTGCGTTCACAATTTTCCCCTTACGGCATCGTTGAGGCTGCCGACTATGCAGCATTATGCGGAATGCAGTTTGACTGTGTCATTAACGCAACCTCTGCGAGCCTAGCGGGGGAGTTGATTGCTTTGCCTGAAGGTGTGTTTGCCAAGGGGAGTTTGGCGTACGACATGATGTATGCAGCTGAGCCAACACCATTTATGCAATATGCGACGCAACAGGGTGCGGCTCACGTGGCCGATGGGCTGGGGATGCTGGTTGAACAAGCCGCGGTATCTTTTCATATATGGCATGGCCTGCATCCTGCCACGCAACCTGTTATTTCATTACTTAGAAGCCTATGATATTCAAATGGATTAAGCGCAGCGTCCTCGCGCTGCTCGTGCTTATAGTGTTGTACCAGCTATGGTTATTCGCTCACGTCTGGTGGTGGGTCGGTCACAACCCGGATAACAGTGCGTTTATGGATGAGCGGCTCAATATCATGCAGCAACAAAATCCGGATGCCGAATTGAGATTTAAGTGGGTTCCTTACGGTCAGATTTCCCCTAACCTTAAGCGGGCATTAGTCGCTGCTGAGGATAGCAAGTTTTTGAATCATGACGGTTTCGATTGGGAGGGTATACAAAACGCCGCAGAAAAAAACATTAAAAAAGGCAAGATTGTTGCGGGTGGTTCTACCATTAGCCAGCAGCTCGCTAAAAATTTGTTTTTAACAAGTCAGCGCACGCCTTGGCGTAAAATCGAAGAGGCAATGATCACTGTCATGCTAGAGAAAATGATGAGCAAGCGCCGCATTCTGGAAATATACATGAACGTGATTGAGTGGGGTAACGGTGTGTTTGGTGCGCAAGCTGCATCGTATTACTACTATCGTACCAAACCGGCCAATCTGAGTGCGGCACAAGCTGCCAAACTCGCCGCGATGGTGCCGAACCCGCGTTATTACGATACTCATCGCAACGCGCGTGGTTTGTTGCGCAGGACGGCCATTATCCAGGCGCGCATGGGTCAGGTCGCAGTGCCCAAGTAAAAATGGCTTGACGCAGGCGGTTAATTAGCGTCTAATAGCGGGCTGTTGTGGCTGGATAGCTCAGTTGGTAGAGCAGCGGATTGAAAATCCGCGTGTCGCAGGTTCGATTCCCGCTCCAGCCACCACAACAACAAATTAAGCACTTAGCGCATTTTGCCTAGGTGCTTTTTTATTGCCGTTAGTTATGGAATTTGCTGCGGGTGTGGATTGTGGTGTGATTGTGGGCGCTATCTGGTAGCGCTGAGTTCTTGCGGAGATCCACCGCGTCAGCAAGCGTGATGCGGTGGATTGTGGCCTGCTAGGAAGTTGCGTTTGCAGCAGTGCCTACTTCTTTGCGATAGTGGTTAAGCTCTTTGGTGTTGGCGAAGTTGCGGCCAAATAAATTCGAGAGTTTGGTTAATATCGTGTTGATCACTTTGCTTTCCCATTGGCTATCAAATTTAATTTGATTATCCAGCCAGTGTTCCAGCCAGGCTGGATCCGGTAAGTGGCTCTGTACCGTGTCATTTGGGAACATCGACTGATTGACATGCAGATTGGTTGGATGCAGTGCTTTGGCCGTGCGCGATGCGCTGGTCATTAACACACCAACTTTTGCAAAGGCCAGGCGTGCTTCATTCCCCAGTCTATCAATTGCCTGTTGCATGTAACGGAAATATATACCGCCATGGCGCGCTTCATCGCCTGATAATAAGCCGTAGATATGTTTAATGACCGGTTCGGTATGCCATTGTCCTGCGCAGCGATACCATTGGGTTAAACGCATTTCACCGCAAAAATGCAGCATTAGCGTTTCCATAGGCGGAGCTGGGTCAAACTCAAAACGAACTGCATGTAATTCGGCTTCTGTGGGCATCATGTCTGGACGAAAACGACGCAAATATTCCATGAGAACTAGAGCGTGCTTTTGTTCTTCATAGAACCAAACGGACATGAATGCAGAGAAATCGCTATCGTCGCGAAAATCGCGCATGAACATTTCTGTAGCAGGCAGTGCGGACCATTCTGTAATTGCATTCATTTTGATAGTGGCGGCTTGCTCATCTGTTAATAAAGCGCCATCAAATTTGTCCCAAGGCACATCTTGCGCCATGTTCCAGCGCACACGTTCCAAACTTAAAAAAGCGTCGGGATAAATCATATCCATCCTTTCAATTGATAACCAGAAACATATTAACCGAGATTTAATACTAGTTTGTGACAAATCGAAGAATAATTTTGGGTGGTGTGGTGTGCGTCTTTAAGTGTGTGGGTGTCGAATTTGGTGAAGCCTATGAATTCTGGGCAAAAAAAACCCAGGTAATTATACCTGGGTTTAAAATCCTCTTATGAAGGAGGATGGAGGAGACAACACTGAAGCTCTTGGGGAAAGAGCTGAAGAATCAGCGTTATTAGTATTTTCTAATATAATAACTTTCTTGTCAACAATTTTTTTAAAAATAGATAATGGTGGGGTTATAAACCCAAATGGGTTGGCGCAACAGATGCTTCGCCTGCATCAAACGCAGCGGAAAAGCGTGCGTTGAGTAACCGCCAGCGTGGCTTGTCGTCAAGGGTCAGGATAGACTTAAGGTGCTGGTAATGTGGTCGCAATAAACAAATGCCACTGTCGCTACAAATGAAAGTGCTGTCTTCTTTTGCTTCGGTAACTACCCGAATTTCAATTTGTGCGGCAAAGTCACGCAGTAAGCGCTGCATGCGTGCCGCGCGGCTGTTTAAATATGTCGCATCGCGCAACAGGATGCGCATATGCTGATTTGTGCTGACCGCGAGAAATGCGCTTAATGAATTTATACGTGTAGCTGTATCAAGTGCCATATCTTGTAAGTCGGTATCAAATATGACCAATTCATTTTTTGCCGATGCAATAACGGTATCAATAGCACATCTATATTCGCTCAGTGTAGCAAATGTTTGGTAGGCGTCATCAGGTGTTGAAGTGCTAGTCATGGGTAGACATTTCTACTATGACATAGCCGTCGAGGTAGCATTCATACAGCCAGTCCACTAGATTTGTTGGCCACGCGCGCAACTGCAATGTTCGCGTGTCTCCCAGCGTCATTAGTGCATCATCACACCCGGTAAGCACGATGCGTTCTCCATTAATAAAAAACCGGTCTTGATGGAAAAGTAAACGAGAAGGGGGTGATAGCCGCACGCCAAATTTGTTCATTTTTTTGGCAAAGGCCTGCTCGTTCATTGGTTCGTCGGGTGCGTGGAAATAGATGTGCGGCTTGGGTTCGGTCAGATAGCGTCCAGCAAAGTCTATAATGTCGCTCTGTCCCCATTGTATTTGTGCAATCATCTCTGCCCATTGTGACAGCATGGCCTCGCTCATTTCTGCGGGATGTTTCTGTAAAGTCAGGTCAGGGTCGGCATAACGGCCGGGCAGCGTTAGCTTGTCCTGCATATAAACCAAAAACTGGGTGGCGATTTCTTGTGTGGTCGGCGCACGGAAGCCGATAGAGTAGGTCATGCATTCATCTTCGGCAATACCATCGTGGGCGTAATGCGGCGGTAAATACAGCATATCGCCTGGTGCCAATACCCACTCCTGCTCTGGCACAAAATGTTTCAAGATGCGCAGCGGCGCGCCATCAATGAGTGTCAAGTCTGTCTGCGAACTAATTTGCCAGCGTCGATGGCCATGGCCTTGTAGCAGGAACACATCATATGAATCAAAATGCGGACCCACTCCGCCACCCTTAGGTGCATAGCTCACCATTAAGTCATCCAGGCGCGCATGTGGAATAAAGTCAAATTGCTGTAAAAGCGCATCGCCACTTGGCAGGTAGTGATTTAATTCCTGTATTAATAATGTCCAGGGTGCATTATCGCGTTTGGGTTTAAAGGTGGACGAGTTAAAAGGCCCGAACTGCAAATCCCATCCCGATTTTTTTTGTCGTATCAGTCGCGCCTGGGCATCCTCATCCCCTGCCAACTCGAATAGTGCCGCAGGGCCAATTAATCCGGCAAAGCCAGGAATGGCATTGCGGACTAATAACGGCTTTTTTTGCCAATAATCCCGTAAAAAAACATCGGGGCTGATACCGCCAAGTAATTGTTTATTCATAGTTGTGAATTATAATCTTGAAATGCGTTAAAATATGCGCATATAACTTATTCTGCCCCTCAAGGACTAAAACATGCAAATTGCAAAAAACACCATTGTTACCATCACTTATCAACTTAGCAACTTGGCTGGTGAACAGCTTGAAGATGGTAGCGAGGCAGTCAGCTACCTCCACGGTGGCTATGATGGCATTTTCCCAACTGTAGAAGAAGCCCTGGAAGGTAAAAAGGTAGGTGATGATGTTGAGGTTATTATGGAACCAGAGTATGCATTTGGTGAATATGAAGCTGAATTGATTCGTTCTGAGCCGCGTCATTTATTCCCGGCCGAAGTTGAAAAGGGCATGCAGTTTGAGGGCGCGGCGGAAGGTACAGATGAATTCATGCTCTATACCGTGACCGATGTGACCGATGAGGCCGTTATTGTAGACGGCAATCATCCATTGGCCGGCCAGACTTTGAAGTTTAGCTGCCGTATTACTGATGTTCGCCCAGCGACAGAAGACGAGATTACCCACGGCCATGCTCATGGCGACCACGGTCATCATCATTGATTTCTTGGGTGGCGTGCAATTACGCCACCCTTATCAGCATCCAACTTCTCTAAAATGCCGTTTTAGCACGGTTTATTGACACATGAAAACCACTTTTCTGGATTTTGAACAACCTATTGCTGAGTTAGAAAGTAAAATTGAAGAATTGCGCTGCGTGCAAGATGATTCAAGTTTAGATATTTCTAAAGAGCTGCTTCTGCTCGAAAAGAAAAGCGAGAAGCTTACTCAGGATATTTATGCGAAACTGACCCCTTGGCAGATTTCGCAAGTGGCGCGTCATCCGCAGCGTCCGTACAGCCTGGATTATATAGGTGCATTGTTTTCTGATTTTGAAGAGCTGCACGGTGATCGCGCTTACGGTGATGATCATGCGATAGTTGGCGGCATTGCACGTTTCAATGGCCAAAGCGTGATGGTCATCGGGCATCAAAAAGGTCGTGATACCAAAGAGAAGATCCACCGTAATTTTGGTATGCCCCGGCCAGAAGGGTATCGCAAGGCGCTGCGTTTAATGCGCTTGGCGGAAAAATTCAATATACCGGTGATGACCTTTATCGATACACCAGGTGCATACCCGGGTATCGGTGCTGAAGAGCGGGGTCAGTCGGAAGCGATCGCGCGGAATTTGTATGTCATGGCCGAACTGCGTACGTCTATTGTTTGTACTATCATCGGCGAAGGTGGTTCGGGCGGTGCTTTGGCCATTGGTGTGGGTGATCAGCTCAATATGCTGCAATATTCAACTTATTCGGTTATTTCACCTGAAGGTTGCGCTTCCATTTTGTGGAAAAGTGCTGAGCACGCGCCTGTCGCTGCTGAAACTTTGGGGATTACAGCGACAAAATTAAAATCATTTGATTTGATTGATCGTATTATTCCCGAGCCTGTGGGCGGGGCCCATCGTGACCCGGCCATGATGATGCATAACATGAAAATTGCCTTGCAAGAAACGCTGGCTACTTTGCAAAAGCAACCAGTGGACGCCTTGCTCAAGACGCGCTACCAGCGTTTAATGAGCTATGGACGCTATAAAGAAATCGCCGTTAAATAATATTTACGAGCGGTTCTGTGCTGCGGTGATGCCCTATATCACCGCAAGCAGCCGTGTTTGTGTCGGTTTGAGCGGCGGTGTTGATTCGGTAGTCCTGCTTCACTTGTTCGTTCAGCTTCGTCAAAAATTCCAATTCGATTTATCAGCCATCCACGTTCACCATGGCATTAGCCCTCACGCTGATGATTGGCAAAATTTCTGTCAGCAATTATGTGTCCAGCTTGATGTTGCATGTGTGGTGAGGTGCGTTGCGCTTGATCATCATGCCGCTTCAGGGTTAGAAGCGGAAGCACGTGCTGCGCGTTATCAGCAATATGCGCAACAATCCGTAGATTTTATAGCGCTTGCACATCACCGGGATGATCAAGCTGAAACGTTGATGCTGCAGCTTCTGCGAGGTGCGGGCGTGAAAGGGTTGGCCGCAATGGCTACATGCCGGAGTGTTTCTGGTCAGCCTGGCCACCTGCGTCCTTTGTTGGGTGTTGATCGTAGCGCTATAGTGTCTTGGGCTCAGGCGCACAATCTCTGCTGGATAGAAGATGAAAGCAACGTCGATACGCGTTATGCGCGAAATTTTTTGCGCCATGACTTTCTTCCCCTGCTCAACAATCGCTATCCTGCTTGGCGCGCAACCATAGCGCGTAGTGCTGAAAATCTTGCAGAGGCAGCCGAGCTACTGGATGAGCTGGCTAAGATGGATGCGCAGCAGGCTATACATGAACGCCGACTTTACTGTCCCTACCTAAAACAACTTAGTCCTGCACGAGCGCGCAACCTAATGCGCCATTTCATATCGCTGCATGGTTCTCGCATGCCTAGTCAAGCCAGGTTGGCTGATATGCTGGCGCAAATAATCAACACGCAACACGATAACCATTTGGCTATTCGGCATGACGAACATGCATTGTATCGTTATCAAGACTATGTTTATCTGATTAAGCGGTTGCCTGTGGTGGACAGGTTGGCGCACTGGCAATGGCCGGATGAAGGGGGTTTGTATATCCCGGCACTTGGTCAATTGCAAATTCAGTCTGGTGTAGGTTCCGGTATAGCGGAGGATAAGTTCGTTAATATTAATGTTCGGTTGCGGCAAGGTGGTGAGGTAATGCGTCCGGACTGTAAGCGGCCCAGGCGTCGTCTGAAGGATTTGTTACAGCAAAGCATGATCCCGGCGTGGCAGCGAGAGCGATTGCCGTTAATTTATAGTGCAGACATATTGATATGCGTACCTGGCATAGGTGTGGCGTGTGAATGGCAAGCGCAAGAAAATGAGACGGCCGTAACGTTAGATTGGCAACCAGAGCAATAGTATTATTGAGTTTTTAAGGACTTGAGTTGGTGTGGGTTGAATAAGCGGTGTTTGTGCAAGAAACTATACGAAAATAAATAAATTGTGAATATGTTTTGTAACTAATTGATAATCAGTATGTATTTAAGATGTTGGTAGGAAATTCAGTAGGTGCTGACCAAGAATTTTAAAGAAAGTGTTGACTTGGATAGGCAAGGCTTGCTATAGTCTCACCTCTCGACGCAGCGTGAACAACGTAGCGAAGAGTAAAGAAACAATCGGACGCGGGGTGGAGCAGTCTGGCAGCTCGTCGGGCTCATAACCCGAAGGTCGTAGGTTCAAATCCTGCCCCCGCAACCAGGTAATACGCTCTTTAACAAACAGACAATCGATAAGTGTGGGTATTTGCTGCGGTGAGTTTGGTTTGGCCTTGGGTAACTGGGGTTAAACTGAAACGAAACTAAAAGTAGTAAATACGCATGCTGAAATAGTAATATTGAAGCAAGCGACAGGCGAAAGCTGCATTTATGTGGTGAGTAGCACAACAGGTATTAAACTGAAGAGTTTGATCCTGGC
>JBAZJP010000010.1:0-110346 GCA_041651255.1 Sulfuriferula sp.
AAACTGTAACAACATGTTACTCCGCGGCTAACCAATGTCCCGATTTTCCGCCCAGCTTTTCATGTAAATGTATCGCCTCCATCCGCATCCCTCTATCCACGGCTTTGCACATATCGTAAATGGTCAGCAAGCCGACATTCAATGCGGTCAGCGCTTCCATTTCCACACCGGTTTTACCAACTGTCTCCACGCTCACCTCAGCTTCGACTGCGGATAAAGCCTCGTTGATGAAAAAATCCACATTAACCCGCGTCAATGCCAGTGGATGACACAGAGGAATTAAATCGGCAGCGCGTTTTGATGCCTGTATCGCAGCAATGCGTGCCACGCCCAACACATCGCCTTTTTTTGCTGAACCTTGTTGTATCATAAGCAAAGTAGCAGGCTGCATTACAATGCGACCACGGGCAACCGCAATACGCTTAGTATCAGCTTTATCAGCGACATCCACCATTTGTGCACGACCTTGTTGATCGAAATGGGTAAAAGCTTGCATTTTAAGGAACTCCAAAATAATCACACATATCAAACACGCATGAAACTGATTACATTCATACTCATAACATCCTTATTCGGGCAATCGGCCAGCGCAAGCGAATTACCTGATCTGGGCGACGTATCCCAAAGCAGCTTCTCCGCCAACGATGAGGCGCGTGTAGGTAGCGAGATTATGCGCGAAATTCACACTGATCCGCAATTTTACGACGACCCGGAACTCACAGACTACCTCAACAACCTGGGTGACCGCCTAGTCGCCGCCAGTACCGAACCACAACGCTCATTTCAGTTTTTCGTACTTAAAGATAACACCCTCAACGCTTTTGCCTTACCTGGTGGGTATATCGGTGTGCACACGGGACTGATTGAAGCTGCACAAAACGAATCCGAGCTCGCGGGTGTCCTGGGACACGAAATCGCTCACGTCACCCAACATCACCTGGCACGCATGATAGACAGCCAAAGCAAAGGCATGTTGCCCTCTTTAGCAGCGTTGGCAATAGCTATTTTAGCAGCTAAATCGAATCCGCAAATTACAGGCGGTGCCATTGCTGCAGCGCAGGCTACGGCCATCCAGAAACAACTCAATTTCAGCCGTGACAATGAACGGGAGGCAGATCGTATCGGCATCCAGACCATGACCAACGCAGGTTTTGACCCCCATGCCATGGCAAGTTTTTTTGAACGTTTGCAAAAATATGGGCGTATCTACGACAACAATGCTCCCGCGTACCTGCGTACTCACCCCCTCACCACCGAACGCATTGCAGATATGCAAAACCGCGCAACAGGCTTTACCAACAAAACCATTGCAGACAGCCTGGCATTTCAGCTGGTACGAACCAAATTGCACGTACTCAATCTTCGTCCCGATTTGGCTGTGACTGAATACCAGGGTGCAATCAAGGATCAGCGCTACGCTAATTTAGCGCCCATTCTCTATGGCTTGAGCCTCGCCCAGTTACAGAACCGCCAGTATGATGCGGCTGAAGCTGCCTATCAACAACTTAAACAAACAAAACTCTCCAGCCCCATTATCGATTTACTCGGCGCCGACATCAAACAAAAAGCCGGCGACATCAACACCGCATTACAGCGTTATCACCAGGCACGCACACGCTACCCCAATTATCGTCCACTCGTCTACAGCTACGCAGATGCCCTCATCAATGCCGGGCTAACCAGTGATGCCGCAAAATTACTGACTGACTTAATCCGTATTTATCCCGACGATGCAAAACTCTACGAACAGCAGGCCCATGTATATGCACAGCAAGGCAAGGATTTTCTACGGCATTATGCACAAGCCGAATTTTATGCAAAATCGGGGAATCTCACTGCTGCAATAGAGCAGTTACAAATCGCGCTTAAAACCAAGGATGGTGATTTTTATCAAACTGCAATTGCCGATGCACGATTAAAACAGCTGATTGCTCAAAACAAAACACTAAAGACAGAGAAGAAATAGTACATTTCAGCTCAGTATGGCTTAGTACAAATATACTCAAAATCAAGTTTTTACGTAAAAATTCGGTTCCCCCTATTGGATTCAAGATTTTTTTGCACTATCCTTACAGAATCCCAAAAGGATAGAGGCACATAAAGCAAGATTTCGCTAGTGTTTACTAGCACTCATAAGTCAGGAGGATGACATGCGTTCACACGCAACTTTATCAAAACTAGTCGTCGGTTTAATTGGCGTACTCGGCTTAGTCAGCGTCGCTTCAGCAGCTGATGCAGCCAAGCCTGAAATGACCGGAAAACAGATTGCTTATGACCGCTCAATGGGTAACTGCCTGGCTTGCCATGCCATGCCTACCCAGGCAGATGCGGATTCACCAGGCACAATAGGACCACCTTTAATAGCGATGTCAGCACGCTACCCAAACAAAGCCAAGCTGCGCGCTCAAATCTGGAACTCTATGGACGCAAATACAAACACGGTTATGCCACCGTTTGGCAAAAACAAAATTCTGACCGAAGCTGAAATCGATAAAGTCACTGATTTCGTTTACGGTCTGTAATCCACACAGGAGAAATGCATGAACATGTTACGTCGTAATATTTTAAAAGGCGCTAGCGCTGCTAGCACACTGGCTGTTGCAGCAGGCTTGTTCGGTACAGGCAATGCTTTTGCCGCATACAACAGCGCAGCATTCGGTGCAAAATCAGTTGCTGATGCATTAAAAGGTATGGGCGCAAGCGCACCAACCGAAAGCAAAGACATTGCTATCAAGGCACCTGAAATTGCTGAAAATGGCGCGGTAGTTCCTGTTGAAGTTACTAGCAAGATCGCTGGCACAACCGGCATCGCAATTTTGGCTGAAAAAAACCCTAACCCATTGGTTGCCAGCTTTAAACTGGAAAATGGCGCTGAGCCTTACGTTTCCGTCCGCATCAAAATGGGCCAGACTGCCATGATACGTGCAGTCGTTACTGCAGGTGGAAAAACCTATACAGCAGCTAAAGAAGTTAAAGTAACCATCGGTGGTTGTGGCGGTTAATCTCCGTATTTAACCCAACACATTACTCATTTACTAAAGGAATTACCATGGCAGAACCAATGAAAATCCGCGCCACTGTGGCAGGTGATATTGCTGATATTAAAGTACTAATGAACCACCCTATGGAAACTGGGCAACGTAAAGATGCAAAAACAGGTCAGTTGATTCCTGCACATTTCATCTCAGAAGTGACCGCGACCCTTAATGGCAAAACCGTGATGGAAGCTGAATGGAGCGGCGCTATTTCCAAAAACCCTTACTTGGGTTTCAAGGTAAAGGGTGCAAAAGCAGGTGATAAAGTTACCGTAGCCTGGAAAGACAACACAGGCGCAACCAATAGTGCCGACGCAACAGTTAGCTAAAAAATTGGCGCCAATATAAAGTCGACGCTAATTAAAATCAGGTGTGTCGTGTTTATCTCGACACACCCAAACATTCCAAGGAGGACAGCATGAAGAAAACGCTGCTAGCATTAGTCGCAACCAGCCTGACGTTGGGGGCAGTCGCCGCGTATGCAACCCCAGAACAAGACAGACAAAATCTTGTTAAGTATTACACCAGCAAATATCCAGATATCAAACTAAACCAATATGTTTACGGTGCACTCGCATTCGATAAGGACTCGATGGCACAGTACGATAGCATTATGGATTTTCCTCCATTTAGCTCCGTTGTCGAACAAGGTCAAAAAATGTGGGAAACGCCATTCAAGAATGGTAAAACCTACGCCAGCTGCTTTCCTAACGGAGGCAAAAACGTAGCGGGTAACTACCCTTACTTTGACGACAAAGCCAACAAAGTCATTACCTTTGAAATGGCTATCAACGAATGCCGCACTACCAATGGCGAAGAAGCCTACAAACAAGATGATGCTGGCACCATGGGTAAACTCACCTCCTACGCCCGCACCTTGTCTGACGGCATGAAAATGAATATCAAAGTCAACGGTGCAGCAGCGCAAGCAGCTTTTGACGCAGGTAAACATCATTTCTATACCCGCCGTGGTCAATTTGGTTTCTCATGCGCCAGCTGTCACGTTGACAATGCCGGTAACCACATTCGTTCTGAAGTGCTCTCACCGGCTATAGGTCAGGCGACACATTGGCCGGTATTCCGTGGTGGCGACAACTTGGTCAGCTTGCAAGTACGTTATGTAGGTTGTAATAAGCTAGTGCGCGCAGAACCCTTCAAAGTAGGTAGCGAAGAATATAACAACCTGGAGTATTTCCATTCCTATATCAGCAATGGTTTGCCAATGAAAGCATCTGTGTTCCGTAAATAAACTGCCACAAGCAGCTAAACACTAGAGTACGGCGAGGCCACCCCTCGCCGTTTTTTATACCCGTTCAATATGGGTTATTCATACCATTTACATATTTTGGCAAGCGTCTAGAATCCGCAGATATGGAACCTTTGCTCAAACAACGCAATAAAAATTTGTACAAGGGCCTAAATATAACAAATCTCTATATTGGAGCAATTTAGTATGATGAATCGCCGTGAATTTTTACAGTTACTCGCCGTTGCAGCCGCTTCTGGCATGGCTATCGATAGCAAACAAGCCTTAGCGGGTAATGCCCCCAACGAATTTTACAACCTCCCCACCTTCGGCAATGTTTCACTGATGCACATGACAGATTGCCATGCGCAATTATTACCTATCTATTTCCGCGAACCCAATGTCAATATTGGTATAGGTAGCGCACTGGGCCAGCCTCCGCATTTAGTCGGTGAGTATCTGTTAAAACATTATGGCATACGCCCTGGCACTCGTGAAGCCTATGCGTTTACTTACCTGGATTTCCAGGCTGCTGCACGCACTTATGGCAAGGTTGGTGGCTTTGCTCACCTTAAGACCCTGGTAGATCAAATCCGCACTTCACGCCCAGGATCATTATTGCTTGACGGCGGCGATACCTGGCAGGGCTCAGCGACTTCATTGTGGACCAACGCACAAGACATGGTGGATGCTTGCAAACTGTTAGGCGTAGATGTGATGACAGGCCACTGGGAATTCACTTATGGCGCAGAACGCGTTAAACACATCGTTGATAACGACTTCAAAAACCATATCGATTTCGTTGCTCAAAATATAACCACTAATGATTTCGGCGATCAGGTATTCAAACCTTATGTGATGAAAGTCATGAATGGTGTACAAGTAGCGATTATCGGCCAATCCTTCCCTTACACCCCTGTTGCCAACCCACGCTACATGGTCGCAGACTGGACTTTCGGCATACAAGACGAAAACATGCAAAAAATCGTCGACGAAACCCGTGCTAAAGGCGCCCAAGTCGTCGTCGTACTGTCGCACAACGGTATGGACGTAGACATCAAGATGGCCTCCCGCGTCACCGGCATTGATGCAATTTTTGGCGGTCACACCCACGACGGCGTGCCACAACCTTACCAGGTTAAAAATGCCAAAGGCACTACACTGGTTACTAACGCGGGTTCTAATGGCAAATTCCTCGGCGTGATGGACTTTGACGTACGCGGCAACAAAATAGTGGGCTGGAAATATCGTTTACTTCCCGTGTTCTCCAACCTCATCGCACCTGATGCAAAAATGGCTAAATTCATTGACGATGTGCGTGCACCATTTGCCGACAAACTCAATGAAAAACTGGCTGTCACAGAGGACATGCTGTACCGTCGCGGCAATTTCAACGGCACATTTGACCAGCTCATCCTTGATGCGCTTATGACCGTTAAAGGCGCTGATGCTGCATTCTCCCCTGGTTTCCGTTGGGGCACGAGCCTGCTATCCGGTGATGTGATCACCATGGACAAACTGATGGACCAGACGGCGATTACCTATCCGTCTTCCACCTTGAACGAAATGACCGGCGCCACAATCAAAAGCATCATGGAAGATGTTTGCGACAACTTATTCAACAGCGATCCATACTACCAGCAAGGTGGCGACATGGTTCGGGTTGGCGGCATACAATATACCGTCAATCCTAACAACACTATAGGCAACCGTATCAGCAACATGACGCTTAAGGGTAAACCTGTAGATGCAAGTCGCAAATATAAAGTTGCTGGCTGGGCACCGGTTGGTGAGGGAGTAACTGGCACCCCAATCTGGGATGTTGTCGCAACCTATTTGCGCGACATTAAGGTTGTCACACCACGAAAACTGAATACACCAAAAATCGTCGGCATAGGCAACAATACTGGTTATGTTGCTTAACTGAGCAAATATTCCCGCAAATCCAAGAGCCGCCATAGTGCGGCTCTTTTTTGTGGTGAATTTATTGCGTTTCCACGCTAAAATGAGGCTTATTCTATTTACTTAGCCGCTCATCATGAAAAGTAGTGAAATTCGCCAACGCTTCCTCGATTTCTTTGCCCGTCACGGCCATACTCCTGTTGCCTCTAGCCAACTCATCCCTGGCAACGATCCTACCCTGTTATTTACCAATGCAGGCATGGTGCAATTCAAGGATGTTTTTCTGGGACGAGAGCATCGCCCCTATGTCCGCGCCGCCAGCTCACAACGCTGTGTCCGTGCAGGTGGCAAACACAATGACCTGGAAAACGTCGGCTATACCGCGCGTCACCATACTTTCTTTGAAATGTTGGGCAATTTCAGTTTTGGCGATTATTTCAAGCGCAATGCAATTCAATTTGCCTGGGAATTTCTGACTACCGAACTCAACATTCCAAAAGAAAAGCTATGGGTCACGGTTTACCACACAGACGACGAGGCGCACACCATTTGGACAGAAGAAATGGGGATTCCTGCTGAACGCGTCATTCGCATCGGTGACAAAGCCAGTGGCGGATCGGACAACTTCTGGCAAATGGGCGACACTGGCCCTTGCGGCCCTTGCACTGAAATTTTCTACGACCACGGTGCAGATGTAGCAGGTGGCCCACCAGGCTCACCCGATGAAGACGGTGACCGCTACATAGAAATCTGGAATTTGGTATTCATGCAGTTTAACCGTGATGAAACCGGCACCTTGCATCCATTACCTAAGCCATCCGTCGATACGGGAATGGGGCTGGAACGTATCTCAGCGGTGATGCAACACGTACACAGCAATTATGAGATAGACCTGTTTCAGGCCCTCATCCACGCCGCTGCTCGCGTGACTAACACCACAGATTTAACCAACAATTCACTCAAAGTCATCGCTGACCACATCCGCGCCTGTTCTTTCCTGATTACCGACGGCGTTATCCCCAGCAATGAAGGACGAGGCTATGTATTGCGTCGCGTAATACGCCGCGCTATACGTCACGGCTATAAATTGGGGCAGAAACAGTCATTTTTCCACCTGATTGTTGCCGATTTGGCTGAAGTTATGGGTGCCGCCTACCCCGAACTGGTTGCCGCACAAGCACGTGTGACCCAGGTACTAAAACTGGAGGAAGAGCGTTTTGCTGAAACGCTAGAACATGGCATGACCATCCTGGAGCAAGCCGTACCAGCAGGCAGTGACCTGCTCGATGGTGAAACCGCATTCAAATTATATGACACCTATGGTTTCCCACTGGACCTGACCGCCGACGTTGGACGTGAACGTGGTTTCAGTGTTGACGTAGCTGGTTTTGAGAGCGCCATGGCTGCCCAACGCGCCCGCGCCCGTGCTGCAAGCAAATTCTCTATGGCCGCCGGGTTAAGCTATGATGGCCCTACCACTGCGTTCCTGGGTTACTCCCAACTGCAAAGCACAGCTAAAATACTCGCCATTTATAAAAATGGTGAACCTGCGGCAAGCATCTCATCTGGCGACCATGCCGTCATCGTGCTGGATCAGACACCGTTTTATGCCGAATCAGGCGGACAAACGGGTGACCAGGGTGAGCTAATAGCTAACAGCACTCAATTTTCTGTGGAAGACACGCAGAAGATCATGCCTGATGTATTTGGCCACAGCGGCATACTCACTCAAGGCAGCCTCAGTATCGGCGATACAATTACCGCAACCGTCAATGCAGACTTACGTAGCCGCGCTGCGCGTAATCACTCAGCAACGCATTTACTGCATGCTGCGTTACGCGCTGTACTAGGCACCCATGTCAGTCAAAAAGGTTCTTTGGTTGATACCCAAAAAACGCGATTCGATTTTGCTCATGACGAATCCATCAGCTCGGCGCAGATTCAGAAAATTGAAGCACTGGTGAATCAGGAGATACGAAGCAACCACGATGTTAATACGCAAATCATGTCCCATGATGCAGCTATTAAACATGGCGCCATGGCTTTATTTGGCGAAAAATATGGCGACGAAGTCCGCGTTATCGGCATGGGCGAGTTTTCCACTGAGCTGTGCGGCGGTACTCACGTTAAGCGCACGGGCGATATTGGCTTATTCAAAATAGTTGCTGAATCAGGTGTAGCTGCTGGTGTTCGTCGTATCGAAGCGGTTACTGGCGACATAGCCCTTACACACACACAGGCGCAACAACAGCAGATTAACGATGTTGCAGGCTTACTCAAAACCCCGAGTCAAGAATTACAAAACAAAGTAACACTTGTACTTGAGCAAAATAAATTACTGGAAAAAGAGCTGGATCGGCTCAAAACCAAACTCGCAACACACCAAGGCGACGCACTACTGAGCCAAGTAGTCAAAATCGGGGAACTCAATGTGCTCGCGGCGCAACTGGACGATGCAGACAATAAAGTCTTGCGCGACACCCTGGACAGACTCAAAGATAAGCTAGCCCCTTGCGCAATTGTATTGGCCTCCACCGGCACTGACAAGGTGAGCCTGATTGCCGGTGTGAGTGCAGATTATACCAAGCGCATCAAGGCGGGCGACCTGGTTAATTTCGTAGCACTACAGGTAGGAGGGAAGGGCGGAGGTAGGCCAGACATGGCACAGGCAGGCGGAACCATTCCTACAAAACTTCACCCTGCTTTGACTTCTGTGGCACAATGGGTACAGCAGCAGCTAGGCTGAGCTACGTAGTTTCTGCTCAAACGAATAAGTGACAATCCGCATTCCTGCACAGCGGAACTCACTTATTCCAACCGCATTGATCAAATATAACAATAACGTTTGGGCAGGAAACACACCATTGAGGGAGTAGCAATACGCTATGCTGAATTTTTTATCTTTTCTGAATAAAACAAGCGAATCCATCGACCCTCTCACCAACCGTAAAACGGCGATGCAATGGTTAGCCAGCTTGCCCAACACCGATCCCACTGAGAACCATGCCGAGATATTAAATGCTTTAATTCGCTTGCGTAATAAAGATACCGAATATAACCCTGATAGCTTAGACGTATTGCTGGCGCTGGATGAGTATGCGCAGCCAATCCAAAAAACACTCTGCAGGCAATACTTGCGCAATACACGCATATCTACTGCTGTGGAAGCCAAACTATGGCAGGCCATTTACACCTATTACCATGAAATCAGCCTGGCCTATTACAGCCACATCAACACCATCATTGCAGAACCGAGTCTGATCAAGCAACACGCGTTCTTACCTATCATGACAGTACGTGCTTTGCACAATCTGGGCAATCTATTTAAATGGCGGTTTTTTCATTATGAACAGCCCGATGAAAAACTCTGGCGCATGTTGCATAAGCTATTCCAGCATGCAGATAACCAGCACTATGCGGACCAATCTGTATTAATGTATGAAGACAAACCATCGAAATGCACCGCACAGTACATACGTGCTCTTTTGCTGACGCAGATACATCCTAGCGCTTTACCTGCAAGAGAAATTGAAATTGCAGACCACTGGCTCAAAAAATGGATACATTTAGTAAAGCTGGAAAAGCATCCCAAATTTACCCAGCATCATTTCTATGTAGATCCATCCCAACCTACAGGGGCGATGCCTGTAATTGATAAAATCTACCCTGAGACATTCTTATGCTGGGATGCATCTGTTTTATTAGGCCAACTTCGACGCACGCAAGACGAGCTTCATACCACACACAATCAGGCAGAATCACAACTTAACCTAGCCGAACACCTGAAAATGCTGGACTACCTTGAACGCCAGTGGGATCCAATCAACTTAGGCAAGTTACGCAAAAGCCCCCGCCTTGCCGTTAAAAAGTCCTAAATGTTATACATGGATTCAACAAAATTTGCTCTGCGGTCAAGGATACTGCCGAAGATACTGAGCACATACAAGAGTTTGATGCAGACATCAAATATGCCGAAATGGTTGATATACAACTGTATGGCTTTGTCACTGATGCCACCAGAAACCGCCAGCATCAAAGCGTGCCCAAACCTCATTTAACTGAAGTCGCATGTGAGAACTGGGGCGTAGAAGATGAAAGTCGCGAAGGTTACCGCACACATATCCCATCAATTAAAAATGATTGGCTGCGCTTGAGCCGTTTGGTTGCGGTTCGTGCTGATGGCGAAAAATCATGGAAGCTGGGGGTTGTCAGACGATTATTTCGAGCACCCGCAGAAGGTACGCGCGCGGGCATGGAAATTATCGCTCAGCATCCTGCAGTATTAATGCTGCACATTGCCCACGCCCCCAGAACACCGCAGCTTTCCCTAACGAATGACATCAGTGCAATCGACGACAACCTCCCCATACCCGTACTCATGACCACCAGTATTATCAATGGACAATTTAATCTAATTATCGATGGCGCCCAATATTCTGGCAATCGTACATTTAAAGTCACGATGGGACATGAAACACATCTGGTAAAGTTGGCTCATGTATTGGAAAAAGGTGACACCTGGCTACACGTGCAAGCCATTATCACGTATTAACGACTGCAACCGCGTGAGAAGTCATTACCCACGTTGCATCTGTTTACCTACCTTGCAGCTTCCCGATTAAACGCTCAACCGCCCGCTCAGTGAGCGAGTTCGATTTAATTACACGCGCTTCACCTGCGCGCAATCGAGCCGCCAGACGCGGCAACGCGATAGTCATCGCTTCCAAACCTTGCTTGTTAGTAAACAAATACATACCGCGCAAGCCAGACACCCAGGATAAACGTGCATTTCGCACGGTGCCATTGGTATTATCAAAACTCAACCACTCGCCTTTTTTTAAACATCTGGCTTGTTCAGTAAACTCATCTTCCTCATCAATATCGGCTGATGTTGAAAACTCATTTTCGTCCATACTAACAACCACCTCATCCAGAGCCGCAACTTCAGGCAAGGTTTCAGGCATCTCTAGCTGAGTTGCTTCAATTGCTTTAACCATTTCCTCATCACGCACTGGCTCAGATCTCACTTGCAAACCCGCTTTAATCGCCACCGCATGGCAAGCCACCAGGCCCGCAAAAATGGCATCACGTCGCTCAGTATCGATGTTCAGAAAAGACATGCCATCACGCAATTGATTCAAGAGCGTAGGCAACATCGCAACCAGCCTTAGCCGGTCTTCATTATTAAGCTTAGGAGCAACACTCCAGATCAAATCCTGCATAGTCTGCAATGCCGCATACCACGCAGCGCCCAGTTCTTCCTCTTGCATATAAACATGCGCAAGTACTTGTTGCCATATAGTCTGCACAAATTCGACAATAACTTCAGGCAAGTCGTCACTGACAGCCAAAGCCTTGGCAATCTCGTCTTTTACCACAGCTTGTGCCAACTGAGCACGCTCTGCGGTTTCAATAATGTGTGTAGTTTCAGCTACTGCAGATTCCGCCTCAGCTTCATTCGATGCAATAAAATCCTGTAACTCCAGCAATAAACGGGCAAAAATTTCCGCATCGTCAGTAAAATCATTAAGCACAGATTGCACTATGGCATCAATTTTCTCGAATAAAGCGGCATTGTTTGCTCCCTGCTGAGTCCAGCCAACCGAAACTTCTGCGATCTCATCCAGCAAACGCCGTGCAGGATGGGATTTTTTGGAGAAAAATTGTTTATCTAACAATGCAACTTTCAACACGGGAATTTGTAACCGCCCTATCAGCGCTTTCAATTCGGCAGGGATGTTTTTATCATCAAACACATAATCAAAAAGCATGGCCACAATATCTATGGTCAAACCATCTGCCTGATTATCGACCGGCACCAATCCAGCATCACGCATATCCCGCAATACATTGGCGGTCCCCATCTGTATAAGTGCAGGATCAAATGCGGTGTTAACTGCCCCTGTATATTGGCCACGCTGCAAGGTGGTTAAGGAAGCAATGCGCTCTTGCATGGAAACTGGTGACAAGTGTGCACTCATGGCGCCTCCGCCATCAGCGCCACCCGTATAACCCTGCGGCATCCACGCCGGTCCGCCGGCCTGACCACCCACTTGCCCAGCAAACTGCTTCATAAGTAACTGCTGCAATAACGCGAAGACATCGGTGCCTTCTTCAGCACCAGACGGCATAGCAGCACCAGCCGCTCCGCTATTAGCGGCAGGCGGCGTAGGCTGATGGCGTTCACGTGGCGCCGTTGCACCAATTTTAATATTAGGCAGTATCCCCTTATCGACCAGATACTGATTCAATTTGCGATAAATATCAGGCATCACTGGCGCGAGATGTGCATCAAAATGCTGTAGCAATATCAAACGCATCCGCGCAGTTGCATCAATAGACTTGCATGCTTCTAAAAAAGCATCACAAATTAATTTCGGTGCCATCGGGTTGATCGATGATTTACTATGAGATTGATGCATTAAGGCAGCCATACGCTGATCCAGCGCGGCTAACTCCTCTACTGCACTTGACTGCATTCGCGCCGATGCTTTGCTTAATGCCAAATTTTCTTCGAAGACGTCCTCATCCATCAAAGTAAGGTCTAAGTCTATGCTGACATTAGGTTTCTCAGCCTGTTGATCACCACGGACCTGTTTATCAAATTGCTGAGCGAACTGTTTGCGTATGGCGGTAGACAGTGATTCATTGCGATTACGCAACAAACTCTGCGCAGCATAATACAGGTTACGCGTTTCCAATATAGGAGAGCGGTCAGCGAAATCCAGCAAATCATCTTCAATCTGATCGCGCCGTTCATTCCAGACAAGGTCAACCGCAGTAATCAGCTGATCTCGGCAAGCATTGAGCACAACCAACACGTCGGCTGCACTAAGCACGTTACGAGACTTATCAAATTGCGGTAAAGGGACAACGTTACGCTGGCTCATTTCACATACCTCCTCAACCATCAGGTGATGGATGACACATACCAATCGGCATTAATGGGTATAAACCACCCACTTGGCAACCCCACTATCATCGCAATGTAACTTACGCATTAGACTGGAAGCTTTGCGTCCTCAATTTTCACTGAGTTTGCGTTTTTCAAATGTTAGGCATAAAACAAGGCAGCCAACATACGTTTACCAGTGTAGTATAAATTATGATAATTAACAGTAGAAATATATGGAGCGGGTGATGGGAATCGAACCCACGCTATTTGCTTGGGAAGCAAAAGTTCTACCATTGAACTACACCCGCATGGTCTTTGATTCTACGTGGGTTTAGTGGAATATTCAACTACGCTTCATTGCACAGAGCACTGTGTTAGAATAACACTCCACTTAACCAGCATATAGCCGAGGAAAACTTGATAGCACTCACTATCAATGGTGTCGCGCAACAATTGCATGCATCATCTAACATCGCCGAGCTCATAGTAGAGCTTAACCTCACTGGCAAGCGTGTTGCAATTGAGCGCAATGGCGAAATCGTGCCTCGCAGTCTGTTCAACACCACCCCACTTCAGCGTGATGACAAGCTCGAAATTGTCGTTGCCGTCGGTGGCGGTTAATCATTTCATAGGATATTCATGGACAATCTCATCATTGCTGGAAAAAGCTATCAATCACGTCTATTGGTTGGTACGGGCAAATACAAAGACTTCAACGAAACGCGCTTGGCAGTTGAAGCCAGTGGCGCCGAAATCATCACCGTTGCCATCCGCCGCACCAATATCGGCCAAGATGCCAGCCAACCGAGCTTGCTTGACGCACTACCACCCAGCCGCTACACCTATTTACCCAACACAGCAGGTTGCTACACCGCAGATGACGCTGTGCGTACGCTGCGACTGGCACGTGAACTATTAGACGGCCATGATTTAGTGAAACTTGAAGTATTGGGTGATCCGCAAAGCCTGTACCCTAACGTCATCGAAACCATCAAGGCGGCTGAAATCCTCATCAAAGAAGGTTTCAAAGTCATGGTTTACACCTCAGACGACCCTATTATCGCCAAACAACTTGAGCAAATGGGCTGCGTAGCCATTATGCCTTTAGCTTCACTGATAGGATCTGGCATGGGTATATTAAACCCGTGGAATCTGCAAATCATCATTAACCAGGCACAAGTACCTGTGATTGTTGATGCTGGCGTAGGCACAGCAAGTGATGCTGCCATTGCCATGGAACTGGGGTGCGCTGGCGTGCTCATGAATACCGCCATTGCAGGCGCGCAACAGCCAATTTTAATGGCTAGTGCGATGAATCAGGCAGTGCAAGCAGGACGCAACGCATTTTTAGCTGGGCGTATGCCAAAGAAAATTTATACTGCCAGCCCATCCTCCCCTACCACCGGCGTGATTGGTTCTTAAATGACAGACAGCACCAGCCCAGTTGGCCGCCCTATCCGCAGCTTCGTGCTGCGCCAGGGGCGCATGTCCATCGCCCAACAGCGGGCATACGACCAATTGCAATCGGTGTATGGCATTCCCTATACACCACAAGCAATAGACTTGAACGCCATCTACCAGCGCAGCGCACCGAAAATCCTTGAAATCGGTTTCGGCATGGGTGACGCTACCGCAACCATTGCAGCGGAACATGCAGAAAATGATTATTTGGGCATAGAAGTACACGGCCCCGGCGTTGGCAGCCTGCTCAATCAGATTGAGCATCGTGAACTGCACAATTTGCGCATAGTCCAGCACGATGCGGTGGAAGTATTGCGCGACATGATACCTGATCATAGTCTGGCAGGCGTACACATCTTTTTCCCCGACCCATGGCATAAAAAACGTCACAACAAGCGACGTCTAATCAAGCCAGAATTTGTCGCACTTATCAGCCAAAAACTTGCACCAGGCGGATATCTTCATTGTGCTACAGATTGGGAAGATTACGCTATCCAGATTCTGCAAGTGCTCAGCGACGAACCCACCCTCGCCAACACAGCTGCTGATTACGCACCACGCCCAGATTACCGTCCACTGACCAAATTCGAACAGCGCGGCATACGCCTGGGGCATGGCGTCTGGGATATCATATTCACCAAAAAATGAGCGCAGTCCGCTAAGCTGGGCGGCTTATCTGAGTCGGTAATGATGCTAAAGCCACATCAACACCACTCAGACTATTGCCCGCCCCCAATAACTGATCGACCCCTGACTGTGCCAATTTACGACTCACCGTGGGATTTGCTTCGCACAAAATCACCCGCACACCGCGTTTCTGAAAACGCGCTATCGTATCTTTCAGCATATAAATCCCCGTCACGTCAATAAATGGCACTCGTCCCATACGGATAATCAGCACTGTCATACTCTCATGCAAACTGGCCAGCGTGCTTTCAAAACTCGATGCGGCGCCAAAGAAAAAGGGGCCATCTATAGAGTAAATCTGCACACCTTTAGGCACGCCGACCGGACAAAAATCAACCATACTTTCATCAGTTTCACCCTGAACTTTAACTGACTCCGTCATCTGCTTCATAAACAGCAAAGCAGCCAGCATCACCCCGACATTCACCGCAATGACCAAGTCCGTAAATACAGTCAGCACAAACGTTATCAGCAACAGTGCCCTGTCATTTTTAGGCGCATGGCGAGCGATGTCGACAAAATGATGTATCTCACTCATATTCCACGCCACCACAAACAATATCGCCGCCAAAGCAGCCAATGGAATATACGCCGCCATGGGCGCGAATATCACCACGATCAGCACTAAAGTCAGCGCATGAACGATCCCCGCCAATGGACTAGTCGCACCATTACGGATATTCGTTGCAGTCCGCGCAATTGCGCCTGTTGCTGCAAAACCACCGAATAATGGTGATAACACATTAGCCGCACCTTGCCCGATAAGCTCCTGATTGGAGTTATGTTTAGTGCAAGTCATACCATCCGCCACTACCGCTGACAGCAATGACTCTATCGCGCCCAGCAAGGCGATGGTAAACGCGGGTCCAATCAACTCCACCACTTGCGAATAAGTCATCGTTGGCACATGAAAACCAGGCAAACTACTCGGTATCCCACCAAATGCAGTTCCTATGGTGGCAACACCTGAAAAAGCGCCGAAATACTGAATCAACGTAACCACCACCATCGCAATCAACGGTGCAGGAACGCGTTTAACAAAACGTGGCGCAATCAGCGTAATCGCCAAACCGCACACGGATAATAAAGTTGTCGCCACATGCAATTCAGGTAATGCCGTGAGTAAGTGCAATAGTTTTTCATGGAAATGCGTGCCCGCCACGACAGGATGCAAACCAAAAAAATCTTTCCACTCCCCTACCCAAATCAGCACCGCGATACCCGTGGTAAAACCCGTAATCACTGGCTTGGGAATAAATCGTATTACCGCACCAAACTTGGCGAAGCCCATCATCATGAGCATCACTCCCGCCATCAGCGTAGCAACCTGCAAACCGTCATAGCCATATTTAGCAGTAATTGCGGCCAGAATAACGATAAATGCACCGGTCGGCCCTGAAATCTGTACCCGACTACCGCCAAAAACGGTAGTCACCAAACCCGCAATGATCGCAGTGTATATTCCCTGCTCGGGCTTGGCGCCACTGGCAATCGCAAAAGCCATTGCCAGTGGCAACGCAACGATACCGACTATGACTCCCGCCATCACATTCTTGATAAAGTCACGCCGATTAAACAATCCTGCACGATAAGCCTCAGCCAGCACTATCATTTCTTACCTCCAAAACAAAAAGCCGCCTGTTCATAATGAATAGGCGGCTTCTTGTGTAAATTCGATTGAGTATCCTAAATAGAACGACTCACATCACAATAACAAATCAAAACTCATTCTGCAATTTCTTGTAACCTTTAACCAAATTAATATTGGTTTGTGCGACATCTTCAGAGAAGTCTTTTTCACTAAAACCAACCTGTTTGATCAAACTCAAATCCGAATCTGCATGAATATTTGTGGTCGATGGAATGTGAAATCCATCTGGTAGCGCACATGCCTCAACCACAGAATTATGCCGCACCACACAGCGTTTACCCACTGTACAATTAAACAGCACCGAGTTGAAACCGATAAACACGTTATCACCCACTACGCACGGACCATGCACGATAGAGCGATGAGCGATCGATGTATGCTCACCGATTTGCACGCGCGCACCTGATTTGGAATGGATTACCACGCCATCTTGAATATTGGAATTCGCACCAATAACAATCGGCTCCATCTCGCCATTGTCATCAACTTCATCTGCGCGTATTACAGCATAAGGACCGATAAATACATTTTCGCCAATAAACACCTTACCGCAAATAATCGCTGTAGGATCAACAAATGCAGATTCATGTATGACGGGCAAATCACCACTGGGATTTTTACGTATCACTTGCGAGGCTCTCCATTAGGTAAGGTTATATGACAAGGTGCGAAAATGCGTGCGGTACAGTTACGGCAAATTTCACTATCCAGCTTAGGGTAAATAGTGTCTATCGGACGTGATTTAGCAGGGAAGCTATTTTCTTCGCCGATATCTTTCATGTATTCACCTTTCACCAGCACATCATGCACATCTTTTTGCATACGATAGAAATACAAACCACCACCAATTTTCTTACGGCGGCGCGCTTCCTGCACCAGCATTTCTGCGCCAGCAATATCCACAAAACTCATCCCGCTGGATGCCAGCAATAAAGACTTTTGCTGCGGATTATATTCATCCACATCCAGCAAAGTTTGCTGCACATGGTTCACCGCACCGAAAAATACTGAACCATGCACACGCAGAATCTTTAGTTGCGGACATTCAGGCGAACCATTAACGGGCACATAATGATAACTGTCAGGCTCAGTATCAGGCACGACTGTAACCACTTCAGGGCGTGAAGTACGATACAAATACAGCATCAGTGACAGCATAATACCGAGGAAGATACCTTTTTCCAGATCAACTAAAGTGCCGATCAGAGTCACAGCCAAAATCGCTGTTTCTTGACGACTGGTATGTAAAATGGAATGTATGTGATGGAAATCAATTAAGGCATAAGCCACCAGGAACAATATCCCGGCCATCGCCGCCGTTGGCAAATACGCTGCTAACGAAGCCACCAGTATTAAAATAACGACCAGGAATACTGATGAAAATACCGCCGCAAATGGCGTTTTTGCACCTGCTGCGTAATTCACACCACTACGGTTAAACGACCCACTGGAAGCATAACTGGAAAAGAAGCTACCAAAGATGTTCGACAAACCCTGTCCAATAAACTCCTGGTTACCATCAATACGCTGCTCTGACTTCACCGCAATCGCCCGTGAAATAGATACCGCCTCAGTCAACGCCAGCATAGTCACAATCAAGGACGGGAACAACACCTGCTTAATTGCAACCAATGACAAATCAGGATGAGTCAACGGTGGCAAACTTGCACTCAACGCACCCACAGTTTTAATGTGAGTCACATCTGCGCCGCCATACATCTGATTAATAATCAATGCCGCCACACTACCTATCACCATCGCCAAAATCATAAACAGCTTAGGCATGTATTTTTTCAGGATCATACCTGACACCAATGTCACCACTCCCACCGTAGTTACATAGGGATTTATTTTATCGAACTGCAAATACACCTGTTGTAACACTTCATGAAATGGCAAGCCTCGCGCCATTTGCAAACCCAGGAAGTTTTTGATCTGGCTGCCCGCAATCAATACCGCAGCGCCAGCGGTAAATCCTATCACCACCGTATGTGAAATAAAATTAACCAAGACACCCATCCGCGCCAATCCCATAATCAGCTGGAACAGACCCGCCATAAAAGTCAGGGTTAACACGAGGCTGATATATTGCGCAGAACCTGGTTCCGCATACGGACTGACTGACGCAAACACGGCAATCGAAATAGCCGTTGTTGGCCCCGAGACCAAATGCCAGGATGAGCCAAACATTGCGCCGATAATCGCCGGCACCATCGCTGCATACAAACCGAACTCAGGTGGCAGGCCCGCAATAGTGGCGAATGCCACACCTTGAGGCAATACGATCATCGCACCTGTTAAACCCGCGATTAAATCGGACTTGGTGGTGGATTTATCCACCATAGGCCACCAGCGCAGGAACGGAAAGACCTTATAAAGCCAGAGTGGGCAGGCAATTGTATTTTTCAAAGCGACCTCGATTTATAATAAAAACTAGCAACAAAACCCTTGAATTATCCCTTATTTATGCTGTCACAGCAAACACCTATCACACCGATTTGGATTAGCCGCCCGCATCAGCTAAACTTAGCGTTACTTTACTGAATCACATTAATCATGGCACACACCAACTTCCCTACCGTACTTCCTCTCGAAACTGCAGTTATCGCGCTACGTTCAGTGCTGCCACTGGATGCCCCTGCCGATGTTTTGCTCAGCCGCTTTTTTCGTGAGAATCCTGAACTGGGTGCAAAAGATCGCGCGTTTATCGCTGAATTAGTATTTGGTGTATTGCGCAATTTACGCTCGCTCGACAATGCCTGCGAAAAACCCACGCCACGTTTATTGGCTATTGCCTGGTTAGCGCGCATCCAGGGCATGAGTGCACGCCAGCTCGAGCCATATTTACGCGGCCCCGAAATGGATATGCTGCCAAAAATCAAAGCATTCAATCTGGCCGAACAGCCGCTTGCAGTGCAATGGGACGTACCTGACTGGCTGGCTGAACGCCTGCTCGCCACCTTTGGTGAAGCGACAGCTACCAAACTCACCGCCGCGCTCCGCCGTCCAGCCCCGCTAGACATTCGCACCAACACCATCCTTACCAAGCGTGACGAGTTGTTAGCCACGCTCAACGAAGCTGGCATAACCGCAACCGCCACACCTTACTCACCCGTCGGCATACGTTTGGCGGACAAGCCTGCGCTCAACAAATACAAACCCTTTCTCGCCGGACAATTTGAAGTACAAGATGAAGGTAGCCAATTATTGGGCTACTTGGTTGCACCTAAACGCGGCGATATGGTCGTGGATTTCTGCGCAGGTGCGGGTGGCAAGACGCTATTGCTTGGTGCACTAATGAATTCGACGGGGCGACTCTACGCCTTTGACGTATCTGAAAAACGCCTAACCAAGCTCAAGCCTCGACTGAAACGTTCAGGCTTATCTAACTTGACCCCACAGTTAATTACCAGCGAGCACGACAATCGCATCAAACGCCTCGCTGGCAAAATCGACCGCGTACTGGTTGATGCGCCTTGCAGCGGTTTGGGCACGCTGCGCCGCAATCCTGACCTGAAATTACGCCAAAACCCACAAAGCGTTGCTGAACTAACGGTTAAGCAAGCCAGCATCCTGGCGGCTGCGGCCAACCTGGTTAAACCTGGTGGCCGCCTGGTTTATGCAACTTGCAGCCTGCTCCCTGAAGAGAACGAAGATATCGTTACCGCATTTTTGGCCAACAACCCGCGCTTTCATTTGAAAAATGCCGCTGAAGTATTACACAGCCAGCAAATTGACCTGGATACCGGCGAATATTTACGTCTCAATCCTGCCGATCATGGTACGGATGGATTTTTTGCTGCGGTACTCGAAGCGGCACCTGCTGCCAAGTAAGAAGTCATTGCAGATGCAACATAAGACAATTGCTCTGTTATGTACACTGCTGCTGGCACAATCCGCTGCAGCGGTGCCCTATCCCACCCCGCAAACTGCGGCAGGCACCATACAGATTGCCTTCACCCCAGGTGATGCGGCCGACCAGCTTATCATCTATGCGATCAAGCACGCACGCCAACAAATTTTAGTACAAGCTTACAGCTTCACGCATCTGGGCATTGCTGACGCATTAATAAAAGCGCATCAGCGTGGCCTAGACGTCATAGTCATTGCTGATAAAAATCAGGATGAACACATCCCCACCAGCCTCATCCATGATCTTGCGCTGACTGGAATCACGGTACTGACAGATAGCGAACATAGCAGCGCACACAACAAGGTCATGATTATCGATGCTGACTCGCCGCATCCAGCCGTCATTACCGGCAGTTACAATTTCACCCATGCCGCGCAATATATGAATGCTGAAAATTTATTGATATTGCGCGACAACCCTATCCTGACTCGGGCCTATTACGACAACTGGCAACGCCATTACCTGCACTCACTACCTCTATGACAGCCCCTATCCCTTTTGATAATTTACTAGAACACTTACTCAATGACTCGCATCAGACGGAGCTGTTATGGCAAGTTGCGCTCCTGGTTATCTGCGGCCTGATCAGCTGGGGCTTGATGCGCTGGATTACACCCTATCTTGCTCATGAAGGAGCCACATGGCGCATAGGCAATGCCGCCGCCAAACGCATAGGGTTGCCGCTAATTGGCTTGTCGCTTGTTGCGACCGGTCGCGAGTTACTCGAGCAATGGCATGAAGCCCACCTACTCAACATTGTAGTGCCGTTGCTGGGTGCATTAGTCATTGTGCGCATCCTAGTTTATATGTTGCGCTATGCTTTTAATGACAGCGAAGCCCTCAAAACTTGGGAACGTTATATTGCCTGGACGATATGGGTGGGCTTTGCACTGCATATTACCGGATTGCTACCGCGCATCAAACGCGCGCTGGATGCCGTTGCTTTTGAATCGGGCAATCATCATTTTTCGCTCTTGCTGTTAATTGAAGCGCTTACCGTTATTACGCTATCCATCATCGCCTCACTCTGGTTAGCGCAACTCGCAGAATCCCGACTGCAGCGCGTCACCAGTATGGATGCAAGCCTGCGCCTGGCACTGATCAAGACCGTTCGTACCCTGCTGCTGATTTTGGCCATTTTGCTCGCACTCCCTGCGGTGGGCATAGACCTCACTGTGCTTTCTGTATTTGGCGGCGCACTGGGCGTAGGCTTGGGGCTGGGATTACAAAAGATCGCCAGCAACTATGTATCTGGCTTCATTATTTTGCTAGACCGTTCCATCCGTCCAGGCGACATGATTACAATCGGTACCAGCTATGGCGAAGTCAGCCAGCTCAACACCCGCTACACATTGTTGCGAGCCCTTGATGGCACGGAGATCATTATTCCGAACGAAAACCTGCTCACCTCCACTGTCATTAATCACTCTTTCACTAAGCGCGATGTACGCATCAAGCTGCCGATACAAATCAGTTATGACAGCGATGTAGAACATGTGCGTGAAATTCTCAAAAACGTCGCATTAGCTCATCCCCGCGTACTTAAAATCGAAGATCACCTACCCGTCGTACTGCTCACCGAATTTGCTGCCAGCGGCATTAATCTTGAACTTGGCATCTGGATAGACGACCCCGAAGAAGGACAGGGCAATCTGCGCTCCGAACTCAACATTGCCATTTGGCAAGCCTTCCAGCGCGAAGGCATCAGCATTCCCTATCCTCGTAGCGACATACATCTCATTCCAACCCCGGAAAAAGAACAGCTAAACACATAACGGCAGCCATGCAATCCGGGATTTATCTTACATAATCAATCTTGTATCACCTACGATTTTTTGGAAAATATATATATCCACATCAATTTTGATTATGACAATTGCTTGACTTCTGGTATATTCATGCATTAAAGTTTGATAACAGGACAAATATGTCCTGAATTATTCAAGCGATATTTGAAACACACAATGAGGTAACACACTTATGATGGATTTTATTGCAAACGGTTTAGTGGGACATCTGCCTTGGTACGGTTACGTACTGGTTGCGCTGGCATTTACTCATATCACCATTGCTGCGGTCACTATCTACCTGCACCGCCACCAGGCGCATCGTGCGCTGGAGCTACACGCTATCCCTAGCCATTTCTTCCGTTTCTGGCTGTGGCTTACCACGGGCATGATTACCAAAGAATGGGCTGCCATCCACCGCAAGCACCACGCTAAATGCGAAACTGCGGAAGATCCGCATAGCCCGCAGGTACTGGGTATTAAAAAAGTATTCTTTGAAGGTGCAGAACTCTACCGTGCGGCCCGTAAAGAACGCGCCACTATGGAAAAATACGGTTCAGGCACACCTGAAGACTGGCTGGAGCGGAATGTTTACACCCCGCACAGCGGCTTGGGCATTTATTTGATGCTGGTAATCGACCTGATGCTGTTTGGCCCTATCGGCCTGACCATCTGGGCGGTACAAATGGCATGGATACCAATTACTGCAGCAGGTATTATTAACGGTATTGGACACTATTGGGGTTATCGCAATTTCGCCTGTGAAGATGCCAGCACCAACGTAGTACCTTGGGGTATCTTGATCGGTGGTGAAGAATTGCATAACAATCACCACGCTTATGGCAGTTCTGCGAAGCTGTCTAACAAATGGTATGAATTCGACATTGGCTGGTTATACATACGCAGCATGGAAATTGTTGGCTTGGCTAAAGTTAAGAAGGTTGCGCCTACAGCGAAATTTAACGACGCAAAACAAGTATGCGATCAGGATCTGCTCAATGCGGTCATCACGCATCGTTACGACGTTTTAACCCGTTACGCGCGCACTGTTACCGCTACTTATGGTACAGAGTTAGCTAAATTGCAAGCTTCCTTGCCTCAGCTACATGACAACAAGAAGGTCAAGAAGCTAAAAGCCTGGTTGCACACTGATGCGGCAGATCTGGATGAAGCTGAAAAAGCCAAGTTGGCTGAAGTGCTGAAGCAAAGCCAGCAACTCAATACCATCTACACCATGCGTCAGGAACTTGTTCAACTTTGGTCACGCTCCAACGCATCCAAAGAGCAATTGCTCAAGCAGTTACAAGATTGGTGTCAACGTGCTGAAACCAGCAACATCAGCTCATTGCAATCGTTTTCACATAAATTGCGTAGCTACGCGTAATTAACCTCACCCAATAAAAAACCCGCTACATGCGGGTTTTTTATTGGGTATCGCAAATGATTCAAGCGCTATCAACCACCCCACAACCTGTCACCCACTTTAGCTTGGGCGTACCAGCGGTTAAGCGCCTCACCTTGCGCCACATCATCCAGCTCATAACCAGGTGCAAAATCACTCGCATTGATTACTGTGTATGGCCCATGCTTGACTTCAAAGATCACACCACCCTGATCCAGTGACAACACACCATGCAACACGCCAGCAGGTGTTTCTTCCACGGCACTATCTTCACCCAACACCACGCGATGTGTGACAAAACCATCATCACTGAATAACAGCACGACAAAGCGGCCACGCAATGTCGTGAGTAGCTCCCAGGTATGCGCATGCCGATGCGGGCGTATCACGGTGTTCGGCTCCATTGCGATTGCCAGACGCTGTATGCTGTCGCTCAAGTCGTCATGCATATTCGCATTCATGCGAAAACGCGGTGAAGCCTGGGCCTGCTCACTCAAACTATCAAGTTGGTTAAAACTCAGTTGCTTCAAATCAGCCTCCTGTAGCGTACACACGGGTTAACAATGGCAGCTCATGACGGCGCGCATTGGCTGCCAAAAAATCACCGCGCTGCATATAATCGCCTCGTGCCAGCGACTCAGCATTGAGTTCTGCCATACATTCTGAGGGCACATCAAGCAATGCCGCAAACAGCACTTCCAATTCACGCGGTTCAACCTTCAAGCGTCCAAATGGATGACGCCCATCAATTGGCACCCAAAATAAACCCACATCCCAGCTATGGCATTGGATTGCAGGATGTTGAAACCATTCAGTCAGTTTTTGTTCAAGCGCAGTCATGGTGTTTTCCAGTAAAATAAGCAGATTCTTATTATACGTCGAGAACCCCCATGCGCTACTGGTTAATGAAGTCCGAACCCACCGATGTCAGCATTGATGACCTTGCCAGCTTCCCTGACCAATCGGTTGCCTGGTATGGCATCCGTAATTATCAGGCGCGAAATTTCATGCGCGATCAAATGCAGGTCGATGATGCTGTGTTGTTTTATCATTCCAGTTGCGCGGAACCGGGCATTGCCGGCCTGGCGCGCGTGAGCAGATTGGCCTACCCGGACGAAACCCAATTCGATACCAGCAATCACTATTTTGACCCTAAAGCCACTCGCGAAACACCGCGCTGGCTCAATGTCGATGTGCAACTGGTGAAAAAAACGCGCCTCATGCCACTCAAGGAAATTCGTGAATACCCTGAACTCGCACAAATGCGCATTTTGCAACGCGGCAATCGACTTTCCATCACGCCGGTTGACCCGCGCGAGTACGAGTTCATACTCAGCAAATTATGATCAAACTCTATCATCGCTGGTCATCCATGGCCGCGCAGCAGGTGCGCATGGCATTGAGTTACAAAGGGATCGCAGCGGAAACTATCGCATTGCCACAAGATGACGACAACATTTGGTTTGAACTGGGTCATGCCCGGGCAGACGTGGCTCTGGCATTACCTGGACTGGCATTGCAAACTGATGCCATCACCATCCTGCGCCACCTCGATGACTGGGTAGGCGGCACACTAATTTTCAACGACCTGGTCAGCGAGGACGCATGGCAAGCTTTGCTTGCATGGCGTAATAATGTTCAACATATACGTGAACGCCTATATGCGCCTGTACTGCCAGCATTCATAGACATGGGCGGCACCGAAGCGGACTTAGCCAGCTACAAAGCCAGCGTACAACATCGTTATGGCATGAGCGTAGAAGCCCTGTCCAACGACCGATATGACGGCTTTAAGCAGCTCACTGCGCAATCCAATTTAGCTGCATTAGGCAAACATTTATCCAAACAGCGCTTTTACCTCAACAACAGTCTCAGTGCCTGCGACATCGTTATCGCTGGTGATCTATTTCCGCTACAATTACTGGATGGCGTTACCATGCCACTGGATTTGATGTACTACATACAGCGCGTTGAAACTGCCTGCCACGCCAGCTTACGCGCAGGACTCATCACGCAACATTAACTTTCGAGGACTTATCATGACTTTTATCGAGCTACTCACCTTCATCAGCACTCACAGCAAATATGACATTACCGATGGCGACATCAACCACACGCTGACTGTTGCCATAGAAGGCACACACAAAAATGCTGTTATCGGCAATATCATTGCGCAAATGTACAAGAACAGCGGCCTCACCGATACCAATGCCGAGATCGAGCGCGCCCTGGCCATTAAAACCCTGGGTCCCATCCGCCTGTTTTATATGAAAGACGATGCGCCTGTCGAAGGCTTCCGTCTGGTTGAGAACATCGTCCATGCCATCGACGGCGCATTTAACGACGAAGCTATGCGTTTAAAGGCGTGAGTGTTTATCTCGCCTACTATCTCGCGATGGGGCTGCTTTCCGGCTTTATCGCGGGATTGCTGGGTGTAGGTGGTGGTCTAATCCTTGTTCCCGTTCTGGTCTGGTTATTTAGCTTACAAGGTTTTGACAGCGCGCATATCATGCTCATGGCACTGGGTACGTCATTAGCGGTCATCAGCTTTACCGCCATCTCCAGCGTCCGCGCTCATCACGCCCACGGCGCAGTGAACTGGGATACAGTCAGACGCATCAGCCCGGGCGTTATCTTCGGCACTTTGTTCGGCGCATGGCTGGCAAGCAAGCTACCCAGTACGTTTTTGCACCATTTCTTTGTCGCATTTCTATTTTATGCAGCGACCCAAATGCTGCTCAATTTCAAACCTGCGGCACATAGAAATTTGCCTGGTTATACTGGCATGTCGTTCGCTGGCAGCGTCATCGGCATCGTTTCCAGCTGGGTAGGTATAGGTGGCGGCACGCTGTCGGTGCCCTTCATGTTGTGGTGCAATGTCAAACTGCACCAGGCGATTGCTACTTCAGCCGCGATAGGTTTTCCTATTGCCGTTGCGGGTGCTGTCGGCTATGTCATCACCGGCTGGTCAGCCAGCAATTTGCCAGCTTACAGCGCAGGTTATATCTACCTGCCTGCGTTTGCTGCCATCGCCAGCACCAGCATACTCACGGCTCCGTTAGGTGCACGCCTGACACATCGCCTGCCTGTTGCCGTGCTTAAACGCATATTTGCAGTTTTGCTCTATGTCCTCGGCATAAAAATGTTACTCACCTCAGTGCAATAAACCGCCACGCATACTGATCGCAGTGATATCCACATAATCAGATGCGTGATGCGCTGGATTGACTGTCAAATAATAGCCGCCCAAATCCAGATTACGCGTATTAGCCAAAGCTTGATTAAACTGCTTGGGCGCATCTCCCTGCATCAAGGTTTTCACCAGCCATTTTGCCGCCAAATAGCCTTCCATGGTCAAGTGCGATGGCGCTTCATCCCGATATTTTTTCATTAGTTTATCCAGCTCGCGCACTGAAGCCATAGAAAAATTCGCCGGATGCGGTACGACTTGGGTAATCACTACTCCAGCTGCCGCTTTACCCGCGATTTCGGCCAGGGTTTGATGGTTGATTTGCGACAAGCCCACCAACAAAGCACCAGGTGACAATGGATGGTAGGTTTTCACGAACTCCGCCGCAGGCAAGGTTTCCAATATCATTAAGGTCGTCTGCGCGTGCCCGGATTTTATTTTCTGTACAGCGGCCGCCATATCCGCAGCATTATTCTCGCGCATGGACTGCTCGGCGACCAATTGCAGTGAGCTGCCACGCAAGCTCGACTTCACTGCCTGCAGGCCATTTTGACCATAGGCATCTGCCGCATAAACCACAGCCACTTTGGTTAATCCCAAGGTTTTTAAGTAATCCAGCGCTGCTTTTACCTCTTGAGCATAACTGGGCCGCATAAAATACACATTCGCATTTTGCGCTACACTCGCGCCTGAAAATGGTGCAACCAGAACCATACTGCTATGCACAAATTCGGGATTGATCAATGTCGCTTCCACCACGTTGTCACCATAGTAACCAAACAGCACATCAACTTTATCCTTAGTCAAAAAATCATGCGTAATCTGATTGGATTTCTCAACTGAACCCTGATTATCACGCACATCCAATACTATTTTCTTGCCATGCACGCCGCCACTGCCATTAATATAATCCACGTACACTCGCGCGCCGGCCAGGAAATCCTTACCCAAATCGCCATTCTCACCCGTCATATCTATGGATTGGCCCACCCGGATCTCCGCTGCGTAATTTATCGCAGCAAACAGGGACAAGCCCACCAGAAAAAATATTCGTAGAAAAATCAACATAATTTTAAACACCTGAACAACTCAAAAGAGGCGTCAGTTTATTGCAACTTTGTTTCAATATGATGAAGCTGCATCAACCTACAAATCAGGTTAGAATCTGCTTTTACATTGCGAGACTAACCACCATGCCCGTGAATCTAGCGCCACCCATTGCTGAAAACTTATTACCCATTGCGGGCGTTACCATAGGCATCACGTCCGCAGGCATTAAAAAAGAAGGCCGCAAAGACGTGACTCTGATGCTGCTTGCGCCCAACAGCCGTGTGGCGGGTGTGTTCACGCAAAATCGTTTTTGCGCCGCGCCCGTTATCGTCGCAAAAAAGCATCTGAGCAAAACCTCACCGCGTGCGCTTATCATCAATACGGGCAATGCCAATGCTGGCACGGGTGATGATGGTCTGGCACGTACGCGCGCTGTATGCGACGCACTGGCTGAACTGCTGCCGTGCCGCGAACCTGAAATCCTGCCGTTTTCCACTGGCGTGATTATGGAACCACTGCCTGCAGACAAAATCATTGCCGCATTACCTGCAGCCATTGCTGACTGCCGCGCAGATAACTGGTTTGCAGCGGCGAATGCAATTATGACCACAGACATTGTTGCCAAAGCCTCATCACGGCAAATCGAACTGGACGGCAAAACCATCAGCATCACCGGCATCGCCAAAGGTTCAGGCATGATCCACCCCAACATGGCAACCATGCTGGGGTATGTCGCCACCGATGCGGCGATCAGCCAGGAAGCATTACAGGCACTGGTCAAACACGCGGCAGACTTGAGCTTCAACTGCATCACCGTCGATGGCGACACCTCCACCAACGACTCCTTCATGCTCATCGCCACAGGGCAGGCTGGCAATGCTGAAATCACTGACTGCACCAGCGCAGATTATCTGACACTGGCTGACGCGATGACTGATCTCTCGCGTGAACTGGCGCAAGCTATCGTGCGCGACGGCGAAGGTGCAACCAAATTCATGACCATACAAGTCGAAGGCGGACGTGATCGCGATGAATGTCGCAAAATCGGCTACGCCATTGCCCATTCACCGCTGGTCAAAACCGCATTCTTTGCGTCAGACCCCAATCTTGGGCGCATCCTCGCGGCGATAGGTTACGCTGGAGTGACTGACCTGGACGTCAACACCCTGCAGATGTATTTAGGTGACGTGCTCGTTGCCGAACATGGTGGTCGCGCCGCCAGCTATCAGGAAGCAGACGGTCAGCGCATCATGCAACAGGCTGACATCACCGTGCGTGTTGTCCTCAATCGCGGCAATGCCAATGCAACTCTGTGGACCTGCGATTTTTCATATGACTACGTCAAGATCAATGCCGAATACCGCAGCTGATTTGAGCGGGCTGATTACCCGCGCAGAAAGTGTGTTGGCGCGACTGGAAGCCTGGCTACCCGCGCCACCACCAGCTACTAATCTGGACAGCGCCATCGCCTACCGCTGGCGGCGGCGTGGCGAACGCGGCTGGCTGGAGGCTATTTCCCTTCCGCAAATGCTGGATCTGACCCGACTCACAGGCATAGACCAGCAAAAGCAACGTATCAGCCAAAACACCCTGCACTTTGTCATGGGCAAACCCGCCAATAACGTCCTGCTCACAGGCGCACGTGGCACCGGCAAATCCTCACTGATTAAAGCCATGCTTAGCGAATACGCCCCGCTGGGTTTACGCGTGATTGAGGTGGATAAAGCCGACCTGATTGATTTAGCCGACATCACCCAACAACTTGCGGGCAGAACCGAACGCTATATCATATTCTGCGATGACTTATCGTTTGAAGCTGAAGAAGCCGGCTACAAGGCGCTCAAAGCTGCGCTTGACGGCACGCTCGCCGCACCGCCTGACAACGTACTCATTTACGCCACTTCCAACCGCCGCCACCTCATGCCGGAATACATGAGCGAAAATGAAAAAACGCAACATCACGGCGCAGAGGTTCACCCCAACGAAGCGGTAGAAGAGAAAATTTCGCTATCAGAACGCTTCGGACTATGGCTGTCGTTTTATCCGTTCGATCAGGATGCCTATCTTGCCGCCGTTGCCGTATGGCTGGACGCTCTCAAGGTTGAAATTACTGACCCCGACCTGCTTCGCCGCGAAGCATTACAATGGGCACTCGCACGCGGCACCCGTTCAGGGCGTACTGCCTGGCAATTTGCACGCGACTACGCAGGGCGTGATTAACGTGGCAAGGTAAAATTGGACTGGTCAAATCGGTCTATACCGCAGTCCAATGTCGCAATCCAGTCAAGGAAAGCATGGACTGCGGGCTTGCCCTGAAACCAGCGCCCATGCTGCGGCACGATGGCGTGTATATTCATTTCTTTCACCATATTGACCCAGTATCGACAAACCTTGCTCGACACCATATAACGCTGATGAAATCCCTGCATGTGCTGTATATGTTCACGAAATTCAGCAGGAGTAACGATAGGCTGCGTCACTTGATCGTGATGCACCATAGATGCGCCCATATCACCGCTGAATAATATACGCGAACGCGGATCATAAAACTGAAAATTACCTTCGGCATGCAGAAAATGGGCAGGGACAGCGACTATCTCATCGTTTCCCAAGGGAATCCGCATTCCGCCATCGGGGATGCCAACAATGCGCCCAGAGGTCTTGTCACCCGTACAAAAATGGGGCACAAAACGTGACCACAGGCTGGACACGTACAAATCAGCATCGGTGGACATCATCCACTTATTTAACGAACCGACAATGTCGGGATCTTGATGAGATGCCAGTAAATATTTGAGATTCTTATAATGAAAATATTTGCCCATGCCGACAATCAAACCGTTAAATGTCATGTTGCCCGACGGATCGATCAATGCGCCCTCACCATTTGATACAATCAGGAATTGATTTGCTTGGACGGCTGCGGCATTATCATCAACCAGATCACTAAACATCGTGCAAACATGGTCACCATCATTGTAAAGTTCTATTGACATCGAGACCCACTAAAAAGATATTAATGTCCTTATTGTACGTCACCCAGATAAATTAGGAAATACTAATGCAGCTACCCCACATCCACGTTGCCGCAGCCGCCATTATTCGCCCTGACGGCCAATTCCTGCTCGCCAGTCGCCCAGCCGACAAACCTTATGCAGGTTACTGGGAATTTCCAGGTGGTAAGATAGAAGCGGGTGAGTCAGCCTATCAGGCATTGGTACGCGAACTAGATGAGGAACTAGGCATACAGGTCACACGAGCCACCCCGTGGATAACCCGCACCCATGATTACGCAACAGTACGCGTCATTCTTCACTTTTATCGCGTAACGGGCTGGGACGGCGAGCCCCAACCACGCGAGGGACAAACATTGGCTTGGCAAAACGCACGACATATCAGTGTTGCGCCCTTACTCCCCGCCAATTCCCCCATACTCAAAGCGCTATCGCTGCCAACACTGATGGGCATCACTCAGGCACAGGCAGATCCGCAAGGCTTTCTCACTAAACTGGATGTCGCGCTGGCCAACGGCTTGAAACTCATCCAAATCCGTGAAAAAGACATGCCGGCTGCTGCATTACAGGAATTTGCCCGCGAGGTCACGCGACGCGCCCATGCCCAGCAAGCCTATACCATAGTCAACAGCGACATTGCCCTGGCGCAGGCCGTAGGCGCTGACGGCGTACAGCTCACCTCCAGCCAGCTGGCCCAACTCGACACACGACCGGATTTACTCTGGGTAGGCGCATCCTGTCATAACGCCGACGAACTGAACCGCGCCGAACAATTAGGCTGTGACTACGCACTGCTTTCGCCGGTGCTACCGACTGCCAGCCACCCTGGTGCGGCAACGCTGGGCTGGGATGAGTTTGCCCGCTTATCACAACATCGCAGCCTGACAATATTTGCACTAGGCGGGCTCACGCCAGCTGATTTAGCGACTGCACAACAACACGGTGCGCACGGCATTGCGTTGCTGCGTGGAGCCTGGCAATGAACCGCGACTGGCTGCTCAAATACGCCTTGCCTGCACTACTCATCAGTACCGCTATCGCTGGCGGTATTTACCAAGCCTGGCAGCATCAGCACAACCAGGTCACTCGTATCACTTGCGCCACCCCATTGCAGGGTTGCGAATTCCAGCTTGACCAGCAACCAGTCAGAGTTGAATTTGCAGAACCGCCATCAGGCTTGCATCCATTCACCATGCGCGTTATCACTCCGAAAGCACAGGAGATACATGCCCATTTCACCATGCAAGAGATGGAAATGGGATACAATCAATATCGATTAGTAGCGCAATCCCCGCAACACTGGCAAGCACGGGTCGTCTTACCCGTTTGTGTCACGGGGCGACATGACTGGATACTGACGTTAAACATAGACGGCAAGCAGGTCGACATCCCTTTTACTGGCTAAAACCGTCACCAAAATGTCATAATTACGCCGTATAATCACACGAACTTAAAGGAGTGCGGCATGCCCACGGAACATACCTACAAACAATTCGATACCGATTTGGAAAACATGCGCGCGCGCGTCTTGCAGATGGGTGGTCTGGTTGAACAACAAATTACGCAAGCTATAGACGCACTGATTAATGCTGATTTTGTATTGGCTGATCAAGTGGTTAATAACGATCACCTGGTCAATGCACTGGAAGTCGGTATCGACGAAGACTGCGCCCAGATTATTGCGCGTCGCCAGCCTACCGCTTCTGATTTACGCATGGTCATGACCGTCATCAAAACCATCACTGATCTGGAACGTATCGGTGATGAAGCGGCCAAAGTCGCGCGCATGGCAAAAGAGATCCATCAAAACGGGCGCATCACCCAGCCTAAATTCAATCAAATCGAATTCATGAGCAGCATCGTGCTGGATATGCTGCATCAGGCTTTGGACGGTTTTGCGCGCCTGGATGCGACTACCGCGATTGAAGTAAGTCGTAACGATATCAAGGTTGACGAAGAATACCACCTGGTATTACGCAACCTCATTACCTACATGATGGAAGATCCACGCACCATTTCCACTTTCATCGACATCATGTTCATCGCCAAAGCCATAGAACGCATGGGCGATCATGCTAAAAACATGTCGGAATATGTGGTTTACATGGTTAAAGGTAAAGACGTACGCCATACCACGGTAGAAGAAATCGAACGCGAAGCATTGCGTTAAGTCACCAGCACTATCGAAAAAGGGAGCCATATGGCTCCCTTTTTTTACATCAGCATATTGCTCATACCCAGTAATCCTGCCGACACACACCCCACATCTCGCAATACTGGCAGGCTTTGGCGATGCCATTAGCAGGTAATGGTGCGGACTGATAGAGCTGGTTAAACACGGTCACCAGGCGCGTAGCGCAGGTTTCGGCAGCGGCTTCGGGCTCTTGCATTAACGCAATAGTAGTAACGTCACCATCATCCAGACTCACAAAAGCGGCTTGACCGATTTCTTCACTCAGCAACAAGGCATAAGCCGATAACTGCACGTCTTCCTCTACGTCTTTACTGGCTTTATTTAGCAGGTCTTTGCTATTGCTGGTTTTATAATCGAGGACTGCATAATCATCACCGATTCTGTCGATACGATCGAGTCGACCATAGAGCTTGATCGACCAGCCCCCATCCAGTGCTAACACCTGACTTGCATCAGACTCACCTTGATACCAGCGCCAGCCTTCCTGTTCACGCGCGATTTGCCAGGCAATATAACTGTCAACTTGCGCCAGCCAGCGCACATGCCACGCACGCGCAAAATAATCACCCACCAGCAAAGGCGCAAAATCGATCTCACTCTGAGCAATCAGGGCCGCAATAGCTGCGTCCTGACCCAAGTCCAAAATACTGGGATGCTGCTCATGAAAATGGCGCAAGATAAGGTGCACTACCTGACCATAATCCGATTTTTCCACGTCCGCGCTAATTTCATCAACGGCGTTCAAGCCCAGCATATAACGCGCATAATATTGATACGGGCACGCCAATAACGCGTTATAAGCGCTGACGCTAATCTTGGCAGGAATCAGTGCGGCAGGCACACAAGGTCGCGGGGTAGACTGCTGCGTAGGCAATGCCGCGCTATCAGGGCTGATGACGGTAGCGACCACCGCCTGTGCATGCAAGTCCTCACTCACCAGACTCGCCCCCCACGCCAATTGACACAGACTGTCCAGCCGCTCTAACCACGCGCTGACAGGATTAATCTCGCCCTCAGTGAGCGCTTGCCACAAAACTTGCACAGGTGCAGTCGTAATCAGCAATTGCTGCAAATCCGTCTGTATCTGCGCGATTGCCTGCGCACGTGTGGGCAAACCCAAAGCACTGCGCACGGCCTGATTAAAAAATACGCCCTGTTGAGATAATGACGGCAAATTACGCGCATCGGCGCCCAGCAATAGCGCCGCATCAAACTGGCGCAGACGTGTCGCAGCCAGATGCGTAAAGATCACCGGGCTATCCACATCCGTTTCGACAAATGCCGCACTGGCTAATTCACGTGTTAACCAGCGGTGAAACTCGGCAAGCTCAAACAGTCCGGCATCCCCCGCTAACTCCATCCGCCGCTGCCGCAACACCTCTAACAGTGCCACGCCCGCTGCGTCATCTACCAGGCACAGGCTCGCGCCCAGCGCCTGCAAACTGCTTTGTAATTGATCCAGCCAGCTCGCCAAACTGGCAGACTGTTGTGTACGCACCAGCGCAGCTGCGGCTTGTAGCGCCGACAAAGTCGCCTGTGCTACTGCAGCCTCCGCTGGCAATAATGCTGTCAGGCGTGCCCACCCCTGTGCCGGTCCGTGTTTACGCAAACCTTGTTCCAGCTGATGGATTGCGAGCAAACGTTGCTCATCGGCAACCTCACTCAGGACATGAGGTGACTTCATCAAATCCAGCACATCGACATGACTGAAACCCGTCAACAGCGCATCAATCCAGCGCATCACCACCGTACTCGCCGTGGTGGTATCTAACGTCCAGCCAGTTTCATCAGCCACCAATACCTGCGCACGTTCCAACAATGCACGCAAACGCCGCGCACTGGCGCGATCCTGCACCACCACAGCGATATTGCGCTTGCCCTGATGCAGCCACAGTCGTATTTGCGTATCAGCAGCGCGCGCCTCATCTTCCAAGCTGGTGGCGGCACAATAACTTAATCGGGAGGAAACAGGATTAACCGGCAGTGCCTGACGCAATTGCAGCGCACGTTGACGTAACGGCACCGTCAGGGTTTCAGGCCAGGCGGCAGTGAGCGTCTGTGCAACCGGCGTCAGTGTATCTTCAAGGTGGTAATAGTTTACGGGGGCGCGCTCGGCATAGCCGGCAAGAAAACGCTGTTCCAGTCGCGACAAGCTGGACAAGCTCACCACAAACAGCGGCGCACGTGCATGTTCAGCCAATTGTGCCAGTTGCAACGCATAGTGCGCAGCGGGACTGTCTGCTGTCTGATTAAGCGCAAACCACAAATCATGCACCAGCCGCGCTTCAAACGTCACCGCCTGATGTTGCTGGACTTGATAATAATTTTGCAATTGCGCAGCAAATTCATCCGCATCCAGCGGCATATCAACCGCCTGGTGCGTCAATTCATCAAACAAGCGCGCAATTTCATCGCACATAGACCAAAGCAATGCAGTATCAAACCAGCCCTGGGCTTTGAGTGCGTGATACAGCAACGCACTGCGCTGACTGCTGGCTAATGTTGCGGTGCCCAAATTCACCGTTTGTGCCCAGGCGGGCAAGGTCAGTACGGGTGGAGGGATGATTACCTCACGCCCACTGACAGCGGCTAATTGCTGATAAAGCAACGGTGCTGCATGAAAATTGGGCACCAGTATCAGCGTGTCGGCTAATTCGACTTGCGCCAGTTGGCAATGCGCAACTATGTCACGCGCCACCCGCGCATAAAAGGCGGGTAACACTTTACCGTTTCAGTAGCGCTAACTTATCCGTTTTACCGTTCCAGTCATCCGCATCAGGCAATGGATCCTTGCGCGCTATGATAGCTTTCCAGCCAGTCGCTAAAGTTGCATTAAGCTCAACGCAATGCTGCTGATCGGCTGGGACATCATCCTCAGCAAAAATCGCCTCAGCAGGACATTCAGCCACACATAAAGTACAATCAATACACTCGTCTGGGTCTATGACCAGAAAGTTTTCACCTTCACGGAAACAATCCACAGGGCAAACATCGACGCAATCGGTATATTTACACTGGATACAGTTTTCAGTTACTACATAAGTCATGGATATTCTCTCATTCAAGCCACATCGTCGCATTTTACTCTGCTTGTTTCCTGATGTGGACATCTAAATGCGCAATATGATGCGGCAACTGCTAGCCGCCCTCTTCATACCGCTCATATTCAGCATCAGCACACCCGCGCTTGCATTAGATTATCAGGTCAAATTAGATGCACCAGCCAATATCAAACCGCTGCTGACGCAATATCTGGACATTTTCCGCTGGCGTACCAATCCCGCGCTGGACGAAGCGCAACTACGCAGAATTTATCGGCTGACGCCAGATAACATCAACACGATATTAGCCACAGCAGGTTATTTTTCCGCCAAAACCACTACATCGCTGCAACAACAGGATAATGGCGTGTTCATCGCCCATTTGACAGTAGATCCTGGCCTCCCCAGCCGTATAAATAGTGTCACCATTAGCGCTGAAGGCGCGATCGCTAACAACCCGTCGCAATACCAGAAATGGCTGCAGGATCAATCCCAAAACCCGTATCTGCAAAAGGGCCAGATTTTTACCCAGGACGGCTGGCAATCCGCGAAAAATGGACTGCTCTCCAGCTTGATCATGCACCAATATCCCAAGGCGCAGATTGCACAGAGCACGGCACAGGTTAATCCCGAAACCCGTGAAGTCGCCATAGCAATCCACCTGAACAGTGGCGCAGCTTACCAGTTTGGCACCACCACCATCAATGGACTGAAGCGCTATCCTGCCAGCATCGTAGAACGCCTGAATCCAATTAGACCCGGCGATCCTTACGATCAAGCCAAATTATTGGAATTCCAATACCGACTACAAAGCCCGCCTTATTTTCAATCTGTCGAAATATTGGTCGAGCCAGATGAGCGCAATACCACCAGCCTCCCCATCATCGTCAACGTCAAAGAAGCACGCAGTCAGAAACTAGGTTTAGGTGTGGGTGCCAGCACTGATAACGGCCCTCACGTGCAAATTGAGTATCAGAACTTAAATCTGTTAAACAGCAACCTGCTATTCACCAGCGAGCTCAAACTTGACCCCAATATACAAAGCATAGACGCGAAAATTGAGCGCCCGCGTAATGAATTGGGCTACATCGACAGCCTGCGCACAGCCGTTAAACACACCGACATTGAAGGCGAAATCACCACCCAGAACAGCATCGGACTCAAACGCACACGCAATAAGGGCCGCATAGAAACCAGCATCGCAACCCAATATGTTACCGAGCATCAAACCGTATCAGGCGCGGTGGGCGATAACCGCCAGGCACTTACCCTCAACTACATCTGGACGTATCGTAATCTCGACAATCTCATCACCCCCACACGCGGCTATATATTCAGCACTGAAATTGGCGGCGCAGCCAAATCACTGCTTTCCGACCAGAGTTTTGTGCGCAGCGCTAGCCGTGCTATCTATTTTTACCCCATCACTGAGCGCGACAGTCTTACTTTGCGCGGCGAGGTGGGTATAGTTATCGCACCCGATCGTCACGGCATTCCATCAGACTTTCTGTTCCGTACCGGCGGTGATCAATCGGTGCGGGGTTACGATTACCAAAGCCTGGGTGTTGCTGATGGCAATGCGATTGTGGGCGGGCGTTACCTGACAACAGGCAGTGTGGAATATACGCGCTGGCTCACACCAAAGTGGGGTGCGGCGCTATTTTATGATCTGGGTGATGCCGCAGATTCGGTATCAAACCTGCACCCCGTAGCAGGCTATGGCGCTGGTGCTCGCTGGCGCAGCCCCATTGGCCCGTTGAGCATTGACCTGGCCTATGGTGAAGCAGTCTCACAATATCGCATTCATTTCAGCCTGGGAACTGCGTTTTGAACACCGCTCATTTATTAAACTGGCGTATTTACGTCCGGCTGTTACGTTACCTGCTGGGCACCGCGCTACTATTAGTTGTACTTATCGCCGCATCAGGCAGCACACCTGGATTGCATATAGCCGCGCAAATTATCCACCGCGTCAGCGCAGGGCAAGTGTCGATAGACGGTATCACTGGCTCGTTATTTAATGGGCTGCATATCAAACATATCCAGTTCGTCTCGCCAACCAAAACCATTACCCTGCAACAACTCAATTACTCATGGTCTGCCAAGTCGGCATGGCAACATCAACGTCTGGACATTGAGCAGTTTTCCATAAATCGCCTGGAAATACTGTTAAAAAAACCCGATAACCAGCCATTGACACTGCCCAACAGCCTGACGCTGCCATTTGCTGTTAGCTTGCGACAAGCGCATATCAGCACATTCATCATCCAGGGCAACGGCGTCGCGATCACACTGCAACCTGTTACCTTCGATTTACTGTACGACCGGAAAAGTTACCAACTTCAGGCGCAGGCAAAATCACCATGGGGTAGCGCGCAATTACACGCGGCCCTGGCAGACTTGGCGCCATTTAAACTTAGCAGCGACATACAATTCGGGCTGCACGATGGCATTCATGCTTATGATGCACGCTCCCAACTGACAGGCACGCTCAGCCACATTGCGCTAAACAGCCAGGCACAATCAGGCAAAGCCAGCGCCACCATCAACGCACAACTGGCACCCTTTGCTTCCCAGCCGCTGACCCAGGCCAGACTCAACGTCAGCAACTTCAATCCCGCCGCTATCGCTGACGGACTACCGCAAGCCATGATAGATGGACGTGCAGACATCAGCCCCAGTGACGCCAATAATTACACCGGCAGCATCACCCTCAACAACCAATTAACTGGCAGCCTGGACCAAAACAAATTGCCGATTTCCCAGCTAGCGACCCGTTTTAGCGGCTCACCCAGCGCAGTCATTTTTGACAAGTTAGCACTCACACTCGGCAAATCATCGACCATATATGGCACAGGGAAATGGCACGACAATGGCCTGGATTTACAACTGGACGCCAGGCAAATTGACCTTCACGCCCTGCACACCCGCCTATACAGCACGCGACTTAATGGCAAACTAGCTGCACATGCGGACGCCAAACAGCAAACATTGCACGCCACACTGGCGCAGCCTGACTATGCAATCAACCTCGACGCCACCTACCAGCAACAGCGCCTGAACATCACCACCGCGCAACTCAGTTCGGGCACCAGCGCACTCAATTTCACCGGCGCACTCAGCTTTACTGGCAACCACCCGTTTTCTGCATCAGGACAGCTGAAACGGTTCGATCCCGCAAAATTTGGCAACTATCCAACAGCCAACATTAACGCCGACTTCAATACCAAGGGGCAAATTCAGCCGCAGCTGCAGACCCAATTACAGCTGAATATTATTCACAGCACCTACAACCATGCGGCACTCAGTGGGCACGCAACCATGCAAATCGCCCAGAAACGCATGCACAACAGTATCGTGCAACTGCAACTGGGCAACAACATATTGAACTGGCAGGGCAGTTATGGCGCAGTGAATGACCATATCAACTGGCAGCTCAATGCGCCCAATATTGCCAACCTGGGGGATGGATATGCTGGCAAAGTGTTGGCACACGGCACGCTGGGTGGCACGCTAGCTAATCCTGCTGGAGAACTCAGCTTACGAGGAGATAACTTGCACTGGCGCTCGGCGCTAAGCCTCGCCAGTATCAACACCCATATCAATTTCGCATCAGGTGCCGATGGCGCGATACAGGCCAATGCTGAAATACAGGATATGCATATGAGCAATAACCATATTCAGCATGCGACGATGACAGTGCGAGGTACGCGACATCATCACACCATCCAGTTAACAGCAAAGAATCCAGAATTGAACCTCATCGCCACGCTGGCAGGCAACTGGCATGATCAGAGCTGGGATGGACACATCAATCAGCTCAGCAATAGCACATCCTACCCTTTCAGCCTCAACGGCCCCGCCCAACTGGCTATCCACAGCGACCAGACCCAGTTAAATCACGCACAATTCCATATCGCCAATGGCACCCTCAATATCGACCAGATTGAATACAGCAAATCCGGTCTATCCTCGCGTGGCAGCGCCAGCCATATCGACTTAGGCGAGCTTCAGCAACACATCCACCCTGTTCGCAACCTGCACAATACGCTGATCGTCGGCGGCAAATGGCTGGCGCGTGTCGATCAACAGCTGAATGGCGAACTGGAACTGTGGCGGGAACAGGGCGACATCAGTGTCACCGGTGACCAAATCACGCCAATGAGGCTAGATCGCACCCACATTGCACTACAAGCCCAGCACAACCAGATCACGGCGAAGGTAGATATACACGGCGCAACACTAGGCAGCATCAACGTGCAGGCCAGTACCGCATTAGCGCAAAATGCCCATCAGCTCATCTTCACCACGCATGCGCCCATCACCGGCCATGCACAAATCGACCTCCCCACCCTCGACTGGATCACAGCCAGCCTGAGTGACGAAATGCAATTGAACGGTTCACTGCAAGCGCAAGTAGACCTGCGCGGCAGTCTTTACGCGCCGATATTTAACGGCGTCATCAATGCCAGCAAGCTCACTTTCTCCCACTCAGCACAGGGCATCAATCTGAAAAATGGCACATTGAACGCGGCATTTGATCAAAATGTGCTGCACATCAAACAACTGCATTTTCAGGCAGGAGGCGAGCTTAATGTACAAGGCGACATCAAGCTCAATCAGGGAGTGGCAGAGTTGAAACTCCAGGCGCAAGCCATGCGTCTGGATCTGGTCAATCGCCCCGACCGCCAGATAACCTTAACAGGGACTGCTGACATTACCGGCAAGAACCAGCGTATTACCACCGTAGCCGATATAACCATTGATCACGCCGCGCTCGGTCTTAATGACAACAGCGTGCCGCAACTGAGTAATGATGTCGTTATTATTGGACGCACGCCTGCCCCGAATAAAACCAGCAAATCTGCCAGTCAACCCGCCTCCGCATGGCAGGTCAACAGCGACATTAAAGTAAATCTGGGCAAACGCACTCAAATACGCGGCTCAGGGCTGGATGCGCGATTAGAAGGCACGCTCAAATTAGCCCAACACGGCAACAACCCACCCGCAGCAAACGGCACCATCACTATCGCAGAAGGCACCTATACCGCATTTGGCCAGCGCCTGAATATTAACCGAGGCATACTCAACTTTGCCGGTCCCATCAACAACCCCGGCCTGGACATACTGGCCATACGCACTTACCCTGACGTAACCGTAGGCACTCAAATCACAGGAACAGCCCTGACTCCCGTCGCAAAGTTAGTCTCCACCCCCAGCATGACCGACAGCGAGAAGTTATCCTGGCTGGTACTCGGTCACGGTAGCGACAAAGGCAGCTCTGGCGCCGACATCAGAGCCTTACAAGCCGCTGCCAGCTACTACCTCGGCAAAAACAACTCTGTCTCCATGCAGTCCAGGCTTACCCAGCTCACTGGACTCGATGAAATCGGCATCAACGGCACAGGCACCCTGGACAGCAACATGCTCAGCCTGGGCAAACGGATTTCCGATCAGGTTTATATCAACTACCAACAAGGCTTAACGGGTACGAAACAATTAGTTCGGATTACTTACAATATATCTCGCCGCTTTTCTATCCGTGCACAAAGCGGGGATGAATCAGCACTCGATTTTTTTTATACCTTCCGCTTCGACTAAAATCCATTTAATTTATTCGTTTGCCTCTTGAAAATCCACTCCACCGCCCCTATTATTAGCACTCCTCGGGCGAGAGTGCTAAAATCGCACCGCCCGAGATGATTTTTGCGTGACATTTCGTCACACTGTTTTTTAGTTAGTTTATTTATTAGGAGCTTCAGTAATGAAAATTCGTCCTTTACACGACCGTATCATTGTTAAACGCATGGAAGAAGAGCGTAAAACCGCTTCAGGTATTGTTATCCCTGATAGCGCAACTGAAAAACCAGACCAAGGCGAAGTGCTCGCTGTAGGCAATGGCAAAATCAATGAAAACGGCACTGTGCGTCCTTTGGATGTCAAAGTAGGTGACCGCGTTCTGTTCGGTAAATATGCAGGTCAGTCTGTAAAAATTGACGGCGATGAAGTATTGGTTATGCGTGAAGAAGACATCATGGGCATCATGGAGTAATCCATTTAGCCTTAATCCATTTAATCAATCTAAGTATTTCAGGAGTAAATTATGCCAGCAAAAGACGTAAAATTCGGTGACGTAGCCCGTCAAAAAATGATGATCGGTGTTAACGTATTGGCCGACGCAGTTAAAGTAACTTTAGGCCCTAAAGGCCGTAACGTAGTGTTGGATCGTGCTTTTGGCGCGCCTACCATCACCAAGGACGGTGTTTCTGTTGCTAAAGAAATCGAATTAAAAGACAAATTCGAAAACATGGGCGCGCAAATGGTTAAGGAAGTTTCTTCCAAGACTTCTGACGTAGCCGGTGACGGTACCACTACCGCTACTGTATTGGCTCAAGCCATGTTGAAAGAAGGCATGAAGTTCGTTGCTGCCGGCATGAATCCTATGGATTTGAAGCGCGGTATGGACAAAGCAGTTGCAGCTATCGTTGCAGAATTGCAAAAAATCTCCAAGCCTTGCACCACTACCAAAGAAATCGCTCAAGTCGGTTCTATCTCTGCTAACTCAGAAAGCGCAATTGGCGACATCATCGCTGGTGCAATGAGCAAAGTAGGTAAAGAAGGCGTGATCACTGTTGAAGATGGTACCAGCCTGGAAAGCGAACTGGACGTAGTTGAAGGTATGCAGTTTGACCGTGGCTACTTGTCACCTTACTTCATCAACAACAACGACAAACAAATCGCTGGTCTGGACAATCCTTTCGTATTGTTACACGACAAGAAAATCTCCAACATCCGTGACTTGCTACCAGCTCTGGAACAAGTGGCTAAAGCCGGTCGTCCATTGTTGATCATCGCTGAAGACATCGACGGCGAAGCATTGGCAACTTTAGTTGTGAACAACATCCGTGGCATCTTGAAAACTTGTGCTGTTAAAGCACCTGGTTTCGGCGATCGTCGCAAAGCCATGCTGGAAGACATCGCGATTCTGACTGGCGGTACCGTGATTGCTGAAGAAGTTGGTTTGACTTTGGATAAAATCACCTTGGCTGAATTGGGTCAAGCTAAGCGTATCGACGTAAGCAAAGACAACACCATCATCATCGACGGTGCTGGCAAAACTGAAAACATCACTGGCCGTATTGCACAAATCAATCGTCAAGTTGAAGAAGCAACCAGCGACTACGACAAAGAAAAACTGCAAGAACGTAAAGCTAAATTAGCTGGCGGCGTAGCAGTGATCAAAGTCGGCGCGGCTACTGAAGTTGAAATGAAAGAGAAAAAAGCTCGCGTAGAAGATGCATTGCACGCTACTCGCGCAGCTGTTGAAGAAGGTATCGTACCTGGCGGCGGCGTAGCATTGTTACGCGCTAAAGCAGGTATCGGTTCATTGGTTGGTGACAATACTGATCAAGATGCTGGTATCAAAATCATCTTGCGCGCTATCGAAGAGCCATTACGCCAAATCGTTATCAACTGCGGCGATGAAGCTTCTGTTGTAGTTAACAAAGTGCTGGAAGGTACAGGCAACTACGGCTACAACGCAGCAACCAGCGTTTACGGCGACATGGTAGAGATGGGCGTATTGGATCCAACTAAAGTAACCCGCACTGCATTGCAAAATGCTGCGTCTGTAGCCAGCTTGATGCTGACCACAGACGCAATGGTGGCTGAACTACCAGATGACAAGTCATCTGGCGGTGCAGGCATGGGCGACATGGGTGGTATGGGTGGCATGGGCGGAATGATGTAATTCTGCACGATGTGATTCGTCACACCAACGAAAACCCCGTCCTTGTGGCGGGGTTTTTTACGTCCTGAGGACTGAAATATTCGTTGTATTCTAAGCAGTAAAACATAATCTAAACTCAGGCAGACACTAACAAAGACAAAACCATCCATTTAGCCATCACTACCCCTGCCGTTTTCCTGCTAAATCCCGTACAATCACGACTTTACGTCTATCCCCTCCACCTATCATGGCTGATAACTTCGATACGGGCAAAGCCCACGACAGCGCTGAAGACAACCTGAACCGGGTGGTGGAATTGTTGCGTAAACACGACTTGGTCACGCGCCTGGTACACAAGCAGGACATGCCGCGCCGCGACCTGGTAGAAAACCTCGTCCACAAGCAAAATCTGACTGAATTACACACCCTGCTCGATGACATGCACTCCGCCGACGTCGCGCGGATGCTCGAAGCGTTGCCGCTGGACGATCGCTTATTAGTCTGGGATTTAGTCAAAGCCGAGCGAGATGGTGAAATCCTGCTTGAGGTTTCCGACGCAGTCCGCGAATCACTGATCAAGGCGATGGACAGCGATGAGCTATTGGCAGCGGCAGAAACGCTGGACACCGACGAAATCGCCGACTTGGCGCCTGATCTACCAAAAGACGTGATCCAGGATTTGCTGGAGTCGCTAGATACCCAAAAGCGCTCACGTCTACAATCCGCGTTATCCTATCCAGAAGACACCGTCGGCGGCCTGATGGATTACGACATCGTGACTATTCGTGCCGATGTCACGCTGGAAGTCGCACTGCGTTATTTGCGCCGATTAGGTGAGCTACCCGAACAGACTGACAAGTTATTTGTGGTCGACCGGGATGGCGCACTACAAGGCGTGATGCCACTGCAACGCCTGTTACTCAAAGACCCTGATGCCAAGGTAGCCGACGTCATGGCAGAGGAAGTGGTCACTTTTCATGCGGAAGATGACGCCTCCGACGCCGCGAACGCTTTTGAACGTTACGATCTGGTCTCCGCACCCGTTATTGATACGCATCGGCGCTTGATCGGGCGACTCACGGTTAATGCCGTAGTTGACCATATCCGCCAGGAATCAGATAGCGACATGCTTTCTATCGCGGGTTTGCGTGAAGAGGAAGATATTTTTGCGAGCGTATGGAAATCCGTGCAAAACCGTTGGGCGTGGCTGGCCATTAATCTGGTCACGGCATTTGTTGCCTCGCGCGTCATCGGTGAATTTGAAGGCACGATAGAAAAATTGGTGGCACTTGCCGCGCTCATGCCTATCATCGCAGGGATTGGCGGCAACTCGGGTAATCAAACGCTAACCATGATAGTGCGCGCCCTCGCATTAGGACAAATACACCCGGACAATGCTAAAAAACTTTTCCGCAAGGAAATCGGCGTAGCGTTCATTAATGGCCTGATTTGGGGAAGTGTCGTTGGCATCTTTGCGTACCTGCTCTATGGAAAACCCGCCCTGGGCGTGGTCATGATGGGCGCGCTCACGCTCAATTTGTTACTCGCCGCCTTCATGGGGGTCGCCATTCCTGCCGTCATGCATAAATTCGGGCGCGACCCCGCGGTGGGTTCCAGCGTACTCCTCACTGCCGTTACCGACAGTGGTGGTTTTTTTATTTTTCTCGGTCTGGCGGCATTATTTATGCCTTATTTATCGTAAGGAAGCAGCATGCAACAATTTGATCTCATCGTAATCGGTTCAGGCCCTGGCGGCTATCGCGCGGCGGTATTGGCCACCTTACGCGGCTTGAATGTCGCAATTATTGAAAAAGCTGATTGGGGTGGTTGCTGTCTGAATCGCGGTTGCGTGCCGAAAAAAGACTGGCACCATACCGCACAATTAGTAGCCCACAGCCAGGAATTTGCTAAACGGGGTATCACCGGTACGCTCAGTGCCGACATACATGGCGCCTGGGATCACCAGCACAAAGTCGTAGAAAATGTACGGGACAGCTACACCGATTACATGAAACGCCTGGGCATCATCGCCTTTACCGGTAACGGTGAATTTGTTGACGCCAATACCATTGCGATAGCCGATGTGCAAATCAGCAGCAAAAACATCATCATCGCCACAGGTTCCAGCCCGTATGTCCCGGACAACTACCCGCTCACCGCAGGACGCGTACTGACCACCGACAATTTGTTTGACAACCCACCCCCTGCAGGCAAGCGTGTTGCCGTAGTGGGTAGCGGTGTCATCGGCACTGAATTCGCTTTTATCCTGTCACAACTCGGTTGTGAAGTCGTATGGATAGCCAACAGCAAGCCGCTGGCCAACAGCCAATACTCCGCGCCCGCGCTAAAAATCCTGCATGAAGCCCTCGCCAAACTCAACATCACTCCACGCACCCGCAGCCGTGCGCAGCAAGTGGACGTCTTAGCCGATGGCGTCAAACTCAGCTTTGCCGATGGCAACAGTGAAACCGTCGATTGGGTGTTACTCGGCTCAGGTCGTCGTCCGCACACTGACGCGCTCAATGTCGACGCTGCTGGCGTTGCAATAGATGCCAAGGGTTACGTGAAAGTAAACGCTTACCTGCAAACCAACATCCCGCACATTTATGCCATCGGTGACGTAGCGAATTCACGCATGACCGCGAATCAGGCACTGGCAGATGCATCCGTTGCAGTTGCCAATATACTCGTACCTAAATCACGTAAACAGGATATCGCTGCCGTGCCTGAACTGGTCTACTCTGCGGTCGAATTAGGCCGCATCGGTATGAACGAAGACGAAGCTGAAGACAACGAACTTGAACCCGCTGTTGGTTTCGCCGCATTTGAAAGCAACCCGCGTGCATTGGGTCAGGATGATATCAACGGCTTTGTTCGTCTCATTGCCGACATGGACAGCGGTGCGCTGTTAGGTGCAGAAGTCGTAGGTGCGGAAGCCGGCGAAATCATCCACGCCATCGCTCAGCAATACGGCAACGAAGATGCACTCGCGCATTTCGCATCCATGTTCTATAACCACCCGGCTCGCACCGAAGAAATCCAGAACGCCACCGAAACCCTGGCGAACAAATGGGGTTTGAGCAAACAGGTATTTGGCGCGTGACAAATCCTAAACACGAAAGCCTGCAACTCTACCTGCGCCTGCTGCAATACGTGCGTCCTTACTGGCGCATGTTTGCAGGTGCAATACTGGCAATGGCGATAATGGCCGCAGCGGAACCCGCCGTACCTGCCCTGTTTAAACCCTTGCTGGACGGTAGCTTCGTCCAAAAAGACCCCAACTTTATCCGCATCATTCCCGTGCTCATGGTAGTGCTGTTTTTCATTCGTGGTCTGGCAGATTTCGCCAGCACCTATGCCATGAACTGGGTAGGCAGCCGACTGGTGATGGACTTACGCACCGCGATGTTCAACAAGCTGATCGCCATGCCTACGCAATACTATGACAACAGCTCAACTGGCACACTGATTGCCCATGTGGTATTTAACGTCACCCAAGTCACTCAGTCCGCCACCAGTGCCGTCACCCTGCTGGTCCGTGACTCACTTACCATCATCGGACTGCTCAGCTGGCTGTTATGGCTGAACTGGCAACTTACCCTCATCATCATCGCCATCGCGCCCGTTGCCGTTGTCACCATACGCCAGGTCAGCCGCAGGCTGCGCAATATCAACCGCCAGGCTCAACAAAATCTGGGTGAAATCACCCATGTGGTGGAAGAGTCAGTCGGCGCACACAAAGTAGTTAAAATCTTTGGCGGCCAGGAATACGAATCTCGGCGATTCACCAGCGCAGTCAACAATGCCCGCCGTTACACCATGAAAGGCGTCACGGCTGCTGCAGCAAATGGTCCCGTGGTTCAGCTCATTGCAGCATGTGGTGTAGCCATCGTTGTCTATATCGCCACCCAACAAGCCTTACGCGGCGAGCTGACAGTGGGTGGGTTTGTCTCCTACATGATTGCTATGCTTATGATTTTTGGCCCAGTGAAACGCTTAACGGGTATTAACGAACAACTGCAACGCGGGCTGGCAGCCGCAGAAGTGGTGTTCGAAGTCATCGACAGCGAAACTGAAAGCGACACAGGTACACAAACTATCGCCCGGGCATATGGTGAACTGCATTTTGAGAACCTCAGTCTGCACTATACCGACAAGCCCAACCCCGCATTGGACAACATCAACCTGGACATCCAGCCAGGTGAAACCATCGCACTCGTGGGCGCGTCAGGCAGCGGCAAAACCAGCCTGGTCAATCTTATCCCGCGTTTTTACACCCCAAGTGCCGGGCGCATATTGCTGGACAATCACGACATTACCGATATCCGTCTGGACAGCCTGCGTGCCAATATCGCCATGGTGTCACAAGATGTGGTGTTATTTAACGACACCCTCGCTGCCAATATCGCCTATGGTGCACAGGCCGGTGCGACCGAAGCTGACATCATCCGCGCCGCAGAAGCTGCGCACGCCATGGAGTTTATCCGCGAACAACCGCTAGGCTTACAAACCATGGTCGGCGAAAATGGCGTGAAACTCTCAGGCGGGCAACGTCAGCGCATCGCTATTGCCCGCGCACTATTGAAAAACGCACCCGTACTGATATTGGATGAAGCCACTTCTGCACTCGATACCGAGTCCGAACGCCACGTCCAGGCCGCACTGGAAACACTGATGCAAGGCCGCACCACGCTGGTCATTGCGCATCGTTTATCCACCATAGAAAGCGCAGACCGCATCATCGTCATGCAGCAAGGACGCATCGTTGAAATCGGCAAACACGCTGAGCTGATACAACACAATGGCATTTATGCACACTTACACAGGCTGCAGTTCCATGAATGAGATTGCAGTCAAACCACCGCGCTCATTGCTGTCTGCCGCAGGCAAGGCTATCGCCGATTTCGATATGATTAGAAATGGCGATCGCATCTTGGTAGGGTTATCAGGCGGCAAAGACTCATTGTCATTGCTACACATACTGCTGGACTTGCAAAAACGCGCGCCGATTAAATTTGAACTGGCGGCTTGCACAGTCGACCCGCAATCAGATGAATTCGATCCCAGCGTGCTTAAGCCCTATTTAGCCGCACTCAATGTGTCGTATTTTTATGAAAGCCAGCCCATCATAGAGTCGGCCAAAACCAGCATGACAGGGGACTCCTACTGCGCCTATTGTTCCCGCATGCGCCGCGGCATACTCTATCGCGTCGCGCGCGAACAGCATTACAATGTGCTCGCCCTGGGTCAACATCTGGATGATTTGGCTGAAACCTTTATGATGTCCGCCTTTTTCGGCGGCAAGCTGCGCACCATGCAAGCCCACTACACCAATGACGCAGGCGACGTACGCATCATCCGCCCGCTAGTCTATGCGCGTGAGCGCCAGACCAGCGACTTTGCCAAAAGCGCAAACCTGCCCGTAGTTCACGACAATTGTCCTGCGTGTTTCAGTAAGCCACAGCAACGTCAAAGTATGAAACTCATGCTCGCCGATCAGGAAAAATCCCACCCCAAACTCTTCGCCAGTTTACTCACGGCAATGCGCCCGTTAATGGATGGCAAACGCTAGACGAAAAAAAGCGAGGACTATAGCCTCGCTTTTTAAAACCGACAGGCTAAGATTTAAGCAGCGTTTTTGCTTTTACGACGTAAACGCAAACCAACCAGACCCAAACCAACAGCCATCATCGCCCATGTATCAGCTTCTGGTACAGCAGGTACGTGACCACCATTACCGATACCATTACCACTATTGCCACCACCATGGTGATGACCGTTATTGCCATTTATGGACACTGCGTTAGCATTTGCAGCAAAACCAAAACTAACAACGGCTGCTAGAGCCAACACATTCAATATTTTACGTACATTCATTTTAATACTCCTAATTTAGGATTCCTGTAACAACAGAAAACCTGCCTACACCAAATCCTTATTCAGCCGAAGGCTTGCCAGCTTTACGACGCAAACGCAAACCAACCAAACCTAAACCTACTGCCATCATAGCCCATGTGTCAGCTTCTGGTACAGCAGGTACGTGAACAATGTGTGCACTAGGAGCGCCAGCACCAGTGAAAGTAGTAGTGCCATGATAACCACTAACAGTAACAGAAGCCGCTGCGCTACCCGCAAAAGCAACTACAGCAACAGCGCCTAACAACTTAACGGTATTTAATAATTTCATTATACTATCCTTTTAAAAAACTATCGAAATATAAACCTAACAAGAAAATTCCAACTTAGTGCTTAGCAGAATCAAATTCTGCTTTTATCTTGATAACCAGAAGATATGGGAATAAGCCAGGAGGCGTACCAATTTATTGATACAGATATTACAACATACGACACTATAGAACAAGTCTTACAATATTAAATATTTATGAATAGCAATATACAGCAAAATACGAAAACACTAAACCACTGCCCCAACTCCTTGCACACCATGCTCTCGCACGATGTGCAACCCCACCATTAATGCCCACACAAACTATTTATCCTTACGACGTAAACGCATACCGACCAACCCCAAACCTACCGCCATCATTGCCCAAGTTTCTGCTTCAGGAACAGCTGGAACTTTGTACCATGTACCCGTACCAGAACCTAGACCAGTAATAACAAACTTTCCACCAGGTGTAGTGATATCAACCGCACTAGCATTACCTGCAACACCCAGAGCCAAAACCGCAGCCACACCTAACAACTTCATAGCTTGATACGCTTTCATGATAAATCTCCTTGAAAATTAAAAAATAAACAATGGAGCAACCTAATTCCGTCATAACGCCCCACTTAATCTTAAGCACTTTATATGCCATCTTGATTAAGCTTTCTTTAAGTTTATGTTATGACGCAATATTTCAACCACGCAATGGCGCATAGCTGAAGCGTAAATGACTTAATATGACTATGTATTTTTCAACACCAATTTTACTCAATTGAGACGCCCAATTCTCCTGAGCATACCCTTCAGATATACGATGGAATGCGGCATTTGCTCCAATTCACGCACAGTATCTGTCTCATCACAGAATCTGCCATGCCGCTACAGGCAGAACAACATATCAATTCACGACAGCGGGAATTGATATGTAATTATGTGTAAAAATGATCCAGCAATATTCATAGAACATTGCAATTCATTAATTAATTAATTAATTAATTACAGCAATTGATTTATCAAAAATTACAAAAAAGCGCACCAAGTGTGGTCGCACACGCATCATTTTCGGTCGTTTATACAGCCAATATCCCACAACATTTGACAGATTAAAGCTACGGCTTATAGCCAAAACCCTGAATTCTAGGATTGACCACGGACATGAGACGTAAAAAAACGAGGGATACCCTCGTTTTTTTACAGTTCAAACATCACAATTACTTACTTGGCATCGTCTTGATTTTTACGACGCAAGCGCAAGCCAACTAAACCCAAGCCTACTGCCATCATCGCCCAAGTATCTGCTTCAGGAACAGCCGGCACTTTGTACCATGAGCCCGAACCAGAACCCAAACCAGTAATAACAAATTTTCCACCTGGCGTGGTGATATCAACAGCACTAGCATTACCAGCAACGCCCAAAGCCATAACCGCAGCCACACTCAATAACTTAATAGATTTCATTTCACTATCCTTTAAAAACGGTTTGAATACAAAATTTAACAAGAAACATAACAACAAATAAACCAGCAGTCTCCCATCCGCCTTTATCATGACCATCAGTAAGCATCACAACAATGCCAGAGCTTGATCAATTTATTTGTCAGACTTTACGTCAATACTAACTAGAGAACAAGTCTTACAATATTAAATATTTATGAAGCACCACCCAACTCAACAATCTCATCGCATTGATGAATTTTCATGACACCGCAATTAATCAAAAGCAACTTGCATGCCAAGCCAATATTTCATTAAGTTAATGTTATGAAATAATATTTCAACGACTAGCGGGCTTATTGCGTTTAGCACAAACGGCTTAATATGCTTGCGTATCTTTAAACACCAATTTAACTGTTTTCAACATAATAGAAATGTCCAAACCTATCGACCAATGCTTCAAATAAGCGATGTCGTGCAGGACTCTACCCTCCATTTTATCTATGGTATCCGTCTCACCACGGAATCCGTTAACCTGCGCCCAACCAGTAATACCAGGCTTCACTTTATGCCGCCACATATAACCATGTATCAATTTACGATAGTGTTCATTATGTGCAACTGCATGTGGGCGTGGTCCGACAATACTCATAGAACCTTGCAATACATTAATCAACTGCGGCAATTCATCCAGCGATGATTTACGCAAAAATGCACCAAGTGGGGTCACGCGTGCATCATTTTTGGTCGCTTGCGTTATATTTTCACCGTCTTCAGTGACAGACATAGACCTAAATTTGTAAACAAAAATCTCTTCCCCATCCATACCATAGCGACGCTGTTTGAAAAATACGGGGCCTTTAAGTTAATTTCACCAGCGCGGCAATCACCAGCAGCACGGGTGAAATCAGCGCCAATATCGAACCTGATGCCAGCACATCAAAAATACGCTTATGCACCGCATTAATCCCCACCAAGGGCGACTCGAACACCGCGATAACGGGCACGCCATTCACGCTTTCCAGTCGCGCCTGCACCAGATCAAAGATAAACACATCGGGAACAAAATAAATGGACGCGGTGGTATCGCGCAAAGAATTAACAAGCTCCATCACTCTGGGCTGATTCAACATAGGCAAGGTGATATATACCAAATCTATATCATGCTCGGTAACGTAATTAGCCACATCATTCAACCCACCTGTTACCGTAGATATCAATCGTTGATCGCATCTATCATCCACGCGATCATCAAAAAACGCATCGACTCGTGTCATCAAACTATGTTGTTTATGAATGCGATTAGCCAACTTACAACCCAATTCGGTCGCCCCTACGATGACTGCCCGTCGCACCTGATCCTTCTTACGCAATCCGCCCAAATATGCACGTACCGCAGACTGGCTGGCGTACAACAACACCAACGCCAACAACGCCCATGCCACAAGCATCTCAACTGCATACCAGACATACAAGCTCGTCACAAACACCAAGCCACCCAGAATCAGTATCGATGTCGACCAGGCCACAATCAAATCGAATACATATCGGCGCATATGCGACTGGTCTTCTTCTGTATCCTCAAAAAACTTAAATCCATCGAACACTTCCGACCCAACAAAAAACGCCAGCACGCCCAACAACAAATCCATATCGCTAAATGGCGGCGCCGTAAAAGCAACCGCTATCATCAGCGAAACAAAAATCACCAGTGGATTTACCAAACGCTTAGCCAAACCAAGCGCGGGATGTTCATAGCCAGTTACTATCATAAGGACACCTTAATAAATTCATCACACAAATTCAATTCGCTATCGAATCGTAAAATATGCGCCATACAATCTAAACACATCATCAAAAGAGCCATATTGAAACCACTTTTAACATCCACTTTTCACACCCAGTACAGCTCATCCATCAGACTAAACAAAGAACATGACAAATAAAGCAGGAGCACAAAACATACCAGTAAAAATGTCATACTAAACCACTAGTATTAAAATAAGAATATTATTGTATTAGTATTTAGACATATTATTGTAAGAAAAAATAGATATAATCGTAGGTTAATGTACCACACGACTAAATGTGCCAAGTTGAATTATGAATTAAGCTATACTCTGATTGCTGTATTTATGGCATGAAAATCGCTTATAGATTTCTACGCAAATCTTAACCACCACGTTAACGCAACGAATAACAAAGTATATTAAATGACGACACCAAGCATACATCCAATAATCTTATCAGGCGGCTCAGGCACTCGCCTTTGGCCGTTATCACGCGCAGCCATGCCGAAACAACTATTACCGCTGCTGTCACCGCAGACCATGTTACAAGAGACCATACAACGCGTCGCAGCACTACCCAATGTTGCCGCACCGCTAGTCGTTTGTAACCAGGAACACCGCTTCATGGTTGCTGAGCAACTTCGCACCATCAACATCAATGCACAAGGCATATTGCTGGAGCCTATCGGTCGCAATACTGCGCCGGCCATTACCGTTGCCGCGCTCATGCTGCAGCGTACCGAGCCCGATGCGCTCATGCTCATCCTGCCCGCAGACCACCTGATTGGTGATCCTGTCGCTTTTACCCTTGCAGTGCAACATGCGGCAAGCGTAGCCCAGCAAGGCTATCTCACCACCTTTGGCATTATCGCCCACACACCTGAAACTGGTTTTGGCTACATCCGCCAAGGCGCAGCCATCACCGAAAACGCTTTCCATGTACAAGCTTTTGTGGAGAAGCCTGCGCGCGAAATCGCCGAACAATATGTTGCCAGTGGAGAATACTACTGGAATAGCGGCATGTTCCTATTCCGTGCCAGCGACCTGATCAGTGAAATGCGCCGCCTGCGTCCAGACATTCTTGACGCCTGTACCAAAGCGCTAGACCTCGCTAAAAACGACCTCGATTTTATTCGTCTGGATCCCGAAGCTTTCAGCGCATGCCCATCCGATTCGATAGACTACGCCGTCATGGAGCAAACCAACAAAGCCGCCGTTATCCCAGCAGATATAGACTGGAGCGACATTGGCGCATGGAGCGCGGTCTGGGAGGCTAGCGAAAAAGACGCTCAGCATAATGCCGTACGCGGCGATGTCATCCTGGAAGATGCAAACCGCAATCTCATTCGTGCCGAATCCAGATTGGTTGTTGCGCTGGGTGTGGATGACCTCATGATCATAGAAACCGCCGATGCCATATTAGTCGCACCCAAAGACCGCGCTCAAGACGTCAAACTCATTGTTGACCAACTCAAAGCCAGCAAGCGCAATGAGCACATCCACCACGAACGCGTCTATCGTCCATGGGGTTGGTATGAAGGCATAGACAGTGGCGACCGCTTCCAGGTCAAGCGCATCATGGTCAACCCAGGTGCAAAGCTATCATTACAAATGCACCACCACCGCGCCGAACACTGGGTGGTCGTGTCAGGTACCGCCATGGTAGTCCGCAATGACGAAACCGTCATGCTTACGGAAAATCAATCCACCTACATTCCGCTTGGCAGCAAGCACCGCCTGGAAAACCCAGGCAAAGTCGCATTACATCTTATTGAGGTGCAGTCTGGCGCGTATCTGGGTGAAGATGACATTGTTCGCTATGAAGACATATACCTGCGCAATGTATAAATCATCGCGCCAGGCTACGCTCATAATCAGCCTAATGAGCGTTAGCGCACTCGCACATGCGGATTTGAGCAATACCTTTTCACCTTACGTCGGCGCAACAACTGCCTACAACAGCAATTTATTTTTATTACAGAATGACCAGGCCGCACTTGCAACACTAGGCACTACTGATATGTCAGAAACCTATCAAGCCTATGCGGCGGGGGTTACCATGAATTGGCAACTAAGCCGACAACTCATTAGCGGCCGCGCCGAAATCAACCAGGTCAATTTCAATACCTATAAGACCATGGACTACACAGGCCATGATCTCGCATTAAAATGGGACTGGTTGGTTGATGGCATTTTACAGGGTGAGGTTGGCGTATCCGACACACTCACACTCGCACCATTTCTATATACAAAACAACCCATTGCAAATTTACTGACTACGCGCAAAGCATACATCAACAGCTTTATCAAACTAAACAATCGCTGGCAGATCAAGCTAGGTGCAGACACTACCCACAAAACTAATAGCGAAGCCAGCCAACAAAACAACGACATCAATATCGACAGCTACAACGCGGGCTTCCGTTACCTGACACCCAAAGGCAGCAAATTTGATTTCAACAGCAAAGTAAGCAACGGCAACTATCCTAGCCAACTCACGCCCATACACACCTACACCCAATATGACAACGGCATCAGCTTTGAATGGGTTGCCACAGGCAAAACCAAGTTGAGTGGAAAAATCAACTACACCAAACGCGACTATCCGAATAGTCAACAAAACAACTACTCAGGTGTCACCGGGCGAATCGCAGCAGACTGGTTAGTGACCAGCAAAACCACACTCAACCTCGCTATTTACCGTGAACTCAATTCCTTTCTGGTTCAGAGCGCCACTTTCGATTCCAGCTACGACGTAGCTCAGGGCATGTCCGTGCAAGCCACCTGGTTGACCACCAATAAAATCACAACCACTGTCGCAGGAAAACATGAAACCATCAATTACCAAAGCACACCTGCGCGTACGGATAAGCTCACCAGCGCCAGCATGGATTTAACTTACCAATTATTCCGCAAGACTAAAATCGACCTCATCGCGGAACGTGGTGTGCGCCAGTCCAACCTAGATGGCAATAGTTACCGCTACAACAGCTTCATGTTAGGCATTAACAATGCGTTCTGATCTTTCAGCCCCACACAACCTCATCACGATGGAGAACATCATGCGTAAACTATTTTATTTTCTCATGTTAGCGTTACTGGCATTCACACTGCCTGCACATGCTAAAGAATACAAACTAGGCATCGGGGACGTAGTTCGCATCACTGTTTACGACCATCCCGATTTACTGGTCGATGCCGCGCAAGTTGATGAAGACGGCAACCTGTCCATACCGCTAATAGGCTCAACGCCCGTTGCAGGCCTCACTACCAGCGCCGCACAAAAACGTATCGCGAGCGCGCTGGAAAAAGGGGGGTTTGTTATCAAGCCCAACATTAACATCATGGTTCAGCAGTACCGGAGCAAACAAATCTCCGTCCTCGGACAAGTCAACAAACCAGGGAAATATGCACTGGAATTCAACAGTTCACTTACTGACTTGCTCGCCCTTGCTGGCGGCATCAGCACACTAGGATCCGACAATGTCATCTTGATACACAAAGAAAACAACCAATTAAAACAGACAAAAATCGATACTTTGGCTTTGTTTAAAGATGGTCAATTCTCTCTTGACTACGCAATTAATGATGGCGACATCATATTCGTACCTCGTGCAGAGGTGTTTTACATCTATGGTGAAGTACAACACCCTGGTGCCTACCGTGTTGAAAAGAACATGAACATCATGCAAGCAATCGCAGCGGGCGGAGGCATTACCCTTCGAGGCACAGAACGTGGCGCACAGATTCGTCGTCACGATAAAGACGGCAACGCCATCACACTCCCTGCCACCGCGAATGAACAGATACAAGCAGATGACGTGCTTTACGTCAAAGAAAGCCTCTTCTAAATTAGGATAGCGAAAATGAATATCACCCAGTTCCTGCGCATACTGAAAGCACGATCAAAAATCATCCTAATCACGTTTTTCATCACTGTTGGCACAACGGTTGCAATTAGCTTAATTATGCCGAAATCCTACACGGCGACCACCTCACTGGTACTTAATTACAAAGGGGTAGATCCCGTTACAGGCAGCGCAATGGCGCCACAACTCATGCCTGGGTATATTGCCACCCAAACAGACATTATTACCAGCCGCAATGTCGCGATTAAAGTCGTAAAAGCACTCAAATTAACAGAAGATCCAGGAGTGCAACAAAGTTTCAAAGACAGCAATGGCACAGGCGATATCAACGAATGGTTGGCAGACCTGTTATTAGAAAAACTAGACGTAAAACCATCACTGGAAAGTAGCGTAGTCGACGTTTCTTTCACCGCTTCCGACCCTGAGTCAGCTGCCGCCATTGCCAATGAATTCGCCAGCGCGTACCAACAGACCAACATCCAGCTTAAAACCGAACCCTCACAAAAAGCAGCCGACTTTCTCGATACACAGGCCAAAACCCTACATGCCAAACTAGAAGCAGCCCAAACCAAATTGGCCAGCTTCCAACAAGAAAAAGGCATCACCAGCGCAACAGGCAACCTTGACGTAGAAACAGGCCGACTGAACGACCTGTCCTCTCAATTAGTCATGGCGCAATCACAGTCCGACGTCACTGCCAACCCGGTTGTGCAAAATCTAAAAATAGATATAACCAATGCCAAAACCAAGCTGTCTGATTTATCCCAAAGCATGGGTGCGAATCATCCTCAATATCTTGCTGCCCAAGCGACACTGCGGAAACTTGAAGCCCAGCTTGCGGACGAAACCAATAAATCCAGTAGCAACGTGGACGGTACTGCCCGCATGTACCGGCAACGTGTCGGCGAAATTGCAAGCGCTGTCGCCACTCAAAAAAATCGGGTACTTGAGCTAAACCGCTATAGAACCGAACTTACTTTATTACAACAAGATGTCGACAATGCTCAGCGCGCCCTGGATGCGACCAGCTTACGACTCACTCAAACCAGACTGGAAGGCAATGCCAACCAAACTGACATCGCCATCTTGAATCCTGCCACACCGCCACAAAAACCCACCAGTCCAAAGTTACTTATTAATATTTTGCTCTCTATTTTCCTTGGCGGCATGCTAGGTGTCGGCTTCGGACTAATAGCAGAAATGAATGACAGACGTGTACGCAGCAGCCGCGACATTAGTGAATTACTTGAAGTGCCTGTTTTTGCCATTATTCAAAGCCCCAACACTCCAAAATCTCGCAAACTGCTTGGGGGTAACATTTCTCGCCGACTGCTGAAGAACGCCTAAGGAAAAAGCATGCCTAATCCTATCAACATCACCCCAAACACGACGATTGAATCTGGTCAGCAAGTAGACGGAAGTATAGGTCGTCTACTCCTCCAGCTAGGTAAAATCACGCCAACTGAAGCGGATAAAATCGCGAAGGCTCAGCAAGAGCACCATTTGCGATTTGGCGATGCGGCAATGAAACTGGGGCTAATCACCCAATCCGATATCAGCCAAGTGTTAGCACTGCAGTTTGACTACCCTTATCTGCAACCAGGCCAAGGCGATTACAGCAGTGAATTAATCGCAGCTTACGAACCATTCACCCCGCAAGTGGAAGCGTTACGCGCACTGCGCAGCCAAATCATGATGCGCTGGTTCAACGAAGGCTATCGATCCCTCGCCATCGTCGGCGCCAATCAAGGTGAGGGCACAAGCCGTCTGGCCGCGAACCTCGCAATCGTCTTTTCTCAGTTAGGCCAGAAAACTTTATTAATTGACGCAAATTTACGCAACCCATCTCAGCATCAATTATTTAATTTAAAGGAAAAACGCGGTTTATCTGACATTCTTGCCGAACGAGCTGACATGAGTGTAATAAGTAAAATAGTATCGTTCGTAGATTTGTCAGTACTTGGCGCTGGTACCATACCACCTAACCCGCAAGAACTATTAGGAAGGCCGAATTTCTCGGCTTTAATGAAACATGTCGTCGGGCAATATGACATAGTCCTTGTTGACACCACCCCTACTGCGGTCACAATGGATGCACAAGCGACCATCGCTCGCTGTGGCGGGGCACTGCTAGTATCTCGTCTCAACCATACCAAAGTGAGTGATGTCGCCAGCATGCGCGATCAAATACTGGCAACAGGCGCCACGATAGTCGGCGCAGTTATCAATGAGTTCTAGCCCGTCATGACTAGCGCCTCATCGCCCACATACAAATGGGCGACTCCCGAACTAAAAGCATGGTGGCCAATTCTATTAGGTCTCCTTGCACTATACACACCGTCATATTACTGGGTAGCCACCACCCTTTGGACAACTGAAGATCAGGCACACGGCCCTCTGGTATTGATGGTTGTGCTCTATTTATTTTGGCAGCAACGCGACAAAATCCAGCCATCCACCACCAGTAAACCGCAACCCATCTTAGGCGGCCTATTCTTTAGTCTGGGCTTATTGACCTATGTCATCGGTCGATCACAAGACATCATCATGCTCGACCTGGGCTCACAAATATTCCTGTTCATCGGCATATTACTATACGTCCGAGGCGCATCCGCAGTCAAAGCAGTCTGGTTTCCATTATTCTTCATCATCTTCATGATTCCGCTACCAGGTTTCATCGTTGATGCCGTGACACAACCCATGAAAATCGGCGTTTCGTATGCAGCAGAACAGGTGCTGTACTGGCTGGATTACCCCATCGCCAGAACAGGGGTGATCCTGCAAATAGGGCAATATCAGCTATTAGTAGCCGATGCCTGCGCTGGCATGCACACACTGATCTCGTTAGAGGCTCTGGGATTGCTCTACCTTAATCTGGTTAAGCACCCGTCAGCGTTCCGCAACATCGCAATTGCCATATTGATCATACCCATTTCGTTTACTGCCAATGTAACTCGCGTCATCACCCTCACTCTCATCACCTACTATCTGGGAGATGAAGCAGGCCAGGGCTTCATCCACAAGTTTTCTGGATTACTTTTATTCACAGTAGCCCTGATCTTAATCATGGGTGTAGATAGTGCTGCACAACGTATTGGTCGACGCTTGCAAGGAAAAAAACCCTCATGAGTACGCAAGTCCGAAACATGATACTCATGCTGTTAATGATAACGGCTTCGGTAATTGCCTATGCAGCCCGTCCCACTCATAAAATCGCTGCAGACGACCCTACATTCCGACTTGAGAATATCATCCCTCACCAATTCGGTGACTGGCGCGAGCTTCCCGAGCAAAATCTGGAAATAATCAACCCACAACAAGCAGAAACCATAGAAAGAATTTACAGCCAAACCCTCTCCCGCACTTTTATCAACGATAAAGGCGATGCAATCATGCTATCTATCGCTTATGGAGAGGATCAAAGCGATGCTAACGAATTACACCACCCCGAAGTCTGCTATCCAGCACAAGGATTCCAAGTGCTTGCCGACACACCCACGTTACTAAAAACTCCTTTTGGCAACATTCCTGCTCAGCACCTTTACACTACGATGGGTGAACGTGCCGAGCCACTCACTTACTGGACTTTACTTGGACATAAAATTGTTCGTGGCGGCACTCAATCCAAACTGGAACAATTGAAATATGGCTTCAAGGGATTAATCCCTGACGGGTTGCTATTCCGGGTTTCTAACCTATCCAACAACCAAGCTTATTCGTACGCATTACACGAGCAATTCATCAACCAATTACTCTCCAATATTGATGCGTCATCCAGACAACACCTCATTGGAGAATCCAAAACATGAGCGGCAACAGCAAAAACTTCCCGATCATGCTCGGGCTATTGAGTATATTTGCCGCCTTATTTTCTGGATTAGCGGCTACGACAGCGAACCCTATCATCATCGTGCTCATCATCAGTGCGTTTGGCGGTATATTTTTACTCATGCAACCGAAATGGACTATGTGGATAGTACTCACAATTGGTTTACTAGCGACAGGCACATTACCTTTATGGATACCCAGTCTGAACAAACTAGGCTGGGGGGTATCAATGCTGGGTTTACTATTGTTTGCGGGCGCCACCTTTGAACAAATTACCCGCTACCAAAGCAAACTTAAAACCCCATTATTCATCAAAATTGCCCTTATTTTTTTCGTCTACAGCATCGTTATTAGCGTCATACAATGGTATTCACCAGGCGAACTGTTCACAGCAATAAAACGCTATTACCAAGTATGGGGACTGATGTTCGCGCTAACATGGCTAGCTTTCAGCCTATCTGAAATCCAGCGCATACAACGACTCATGCTTTGGTTGGCATTCGCCCAATTACCATTTGCACTCTATGAGCTGTTCAAATTTGTACCTATGCGTAAGGCACTAGCGCTCAGCATACCAGGCTTGGTCCCAATAGATATAGTCGCTGGTACTTTTGGCGGAGAAATGCTCGGAGGTGGTGAAAATGGGTCGATGGCCACATTTTTGATCATTATGTTTGCGTTTCTGTTATCGCGTTGGCGCAGCCAATTACTGACTACCAAACAGTTTATTTGGTGCTCGATTCCAACGCTACTCCCATTATTTTTAGGAGAAACCAAAATCGTAGTTATTTTTTTTCCAGTCATGTTTTTTGGAATTTATGGGAAAGCTCTGTTACGCAATCCTATGCAAGGATTAATAACAACTATTATCGTTATCTTAATCACTGTCACTGCTGGGTATATGTATGCAGAGATATACATTAACAAGCCATTTCTAACGGTGATTCAAGACACGCTAAGTTATAACTTTGGTAGTCGCGGTTATGGTAACGACTATCTTAACCGGACAACAGCAATCAGTTTTTGGTGGGCACAGCACATTACAGATCCAGCTCACCTCATATTTGGCCACGGACTTGGTAGTGCCCACTCAAGTGCAGGCGCGTTAAAACCAGGTCATATTGCCCAACTTTTTACTGGGTATGGTATTGACTTAACTGCAGCATCTGAACTGCTTTGGGAAACTGGATTAATGGGTTTAAGTTTATATCTTTCTATTTTCTTATCAGCATGGCTCACCGCCAGCAAACTTTTAAAAAAATCAACCAGCATTGAGCAAAGTGCCGATATCACAGCGATAAAGTCCACATTACCCATCATTTTAATATTTATTTTTTATCGTAACTCACCTTTGGAAACACTAACATTCCAAATTATATTTGTAATGCAACTTGGTTATTTGGCCTATTTAGCAAGAAAAATAACCTACGACTCACAAATAAGCTCTATTGCAGCGCAGAAAACAAAGAATCCAAATCAGAACGGATAGGTAAATACGAATGAAACCAACATTTATTGGAATCGGCGCGCAAAAATGTGCCTCCTCGTGGTTATACGACATATTGGCGGATCATCCAGAAACCGCACTAAGTGAAACAAAGGAATTGGATTTTTTTTCGTATCATTATGAAAATGGATATGCATGGTATGAACATCTATTTGCAGACAAGCAAGGGGTTAAAGCGATTGGTGAAATATCACCCTCATATTTTCATGAAGCTTCCGTACCCGAACGGGTCAAACTTTATAATCCCAATATGCGTATTCTTTTATCTCTACGCGACCCTGTAGAACGTGCATTATCTCAACATCGACACTCAATTAGAATAGGTGCAATATCAGGTCCTGATTATAGTTTTGAAACTGCATTAGCTGACAATCCAAGCTATATCGATCAGGGTAGATATGCCACGCACCTTTCTCACTGGTTGGCACACTTTCCTGAAAACCAAGTATTTGTTGTATTAATGGACGATATCAAAAAAGAGCCTGAAGAAACTGCCCGCAAGGTGTATGAATTTCTTGGTATTGCAACCAATCACCACTCTGCTGCTTTGTATGAGAAGAGCAATCCAAGTTATGTAGTACGATCTAAGTTGATGGATAGCACCATCAGATACTTACGAAAGTCAGCCCGACATATGGGTTTGGGAACCGTTTGGCAGACGCTTGGCAATAGCGGACTAAGAAAAGTTTATCGCCAAATTAACCGCGCTAAAAGCGAAGCCGTTATCCCTCCGATTACAACTAACACCATCAGCTATTTGAAGAAAACATATCTTGAAGAAATATCAAAACTCGAGAAGCTGATCAACCGCAATCTGGAAGGCTGGCGTCAGTAATGAATGCACACCGCAGATCTCAACCAGACGGCTCAAATCAACACAACCAAGTTAGGAAAGGGTATTTGGTCTATTTAGTGCAGCCAGTCCCTGCTCATATAGAGGGTACAAATGAGTAAGCACTATAACGCAAGTAGGATCAGGCACAGCCTACTCCACTTCCTGACAGGCAAGGCATTTACCGCCATTTCAACCCTGTCAGTCATGCTCTTACTGGCTAGAGCCTTGCCCAAGGCAGACTATGCAGTTGTGATAACACTCGAGGCAATCGTGACTCTTACTGGCATGGCGGCCTCTTTCGGCATCAACCAAACGCTACTACGCTACATTCCCGAGTTAAGAGTAGCAAACAATGGCCTTGCACTATACCGTCTCATTCTAAATGCGATTATCAGCCGCGCTTGGGTTTTTGGCTTAGCCATCATTGGCCTCGCGGCAGCAGGCCCATGGCTAGCCGAATGGTTACACTTCAGTGGACGTATCTCACTGCTCCCTTTGTTTCTGATAGCGGGCTGGACAAGCTTGATGTGGTTTTTGATCGCGCAGGTGATGGAATCACTTATGTGGCAAAAAACGTCTCAATATACTATTGCGGCTACGGCTGCGCTAAGGTTAACACTGCTCGGAATAAGCTATAGCCGTGGAGAGGCCGACTTGGAGCGAGTAGTATGGATTGAAGTTATATGCAATAGCCTCACTCTAATTCTGCTACTACTAGGGACTTGGTATAACCAGCGTCAAGATCCCCATCGCCACTCAGGCAACCTTACATGGTTTCAAGATAACAAAAAGCGTATATCACGCTATGCGTTACATGGCTATGGCTTCTCCCTTAGTTCGCTGCTATATGGCAGCCATTCCAACCGAGCAATTTCAGCACGATTCCTGTCACCACCAGCCATGGGTGACTATGGATTCGCTGATTCGCTTACCAACCTATTCCGCCGTTTTTTGCCTAGCGCACTGCTAATTGGATTTATCCGTCCGCTATATTTCGCACGTTATGCTGAGACTAAACAACTGCATGACCTGGAACGCATGGCCAATTTAATCTTTAGAATAAATCTGGTTTTTCTAAGCATGGCGGCGCTAGCCCTGCTATTTGTTGGTAAGCCTGTGTTAGATATACTCACGTCTGGCAAATATGGCGATACGGTCTATCTCGTAGCCGCAATGTTGGGTGTATTGGCATTAGAAAGTCTTCGCCTGCAATATGTTCTATTGTGTCAAACCATTGAAGAAAATGGGATATTAATCTATAGCAATCTTATTCTATCTCTCTCCTTAGTCTTCTCCCTGCCATTTTTTCCTGCCATAGGCGCTTGGGCTATCGTGCTAGCGAATTTGGTGGGTAATATTTTAAGTATCATTTATATCCATTTTAAATTTTCGCCACAAAACGTCACCTTCAAACTTGATACCTTCCCAATACTAAGTACGTTACTCAGCCTAGTTCTTGCAACTGGTGCAGGATACCAAATTCAAATTATCAGCAATTGGATATTGGCTGGCATAGTTAGCCTGATAGTTTTCGCAACACTACTGGTCATACTAAAATCATTTACTAATTCCGAAATAATGCAATTTAAGAAACTACTAAGAAAGGGGGCAAATAATGTCCAACCTGCGTAATTTCATAACGGTTGTGATTAGCTGCCTAATTATTAATGCGAGCTATGCTGCTGAAATGCCTAATCTGTCATCTATAGATTTCATGAAACAAACCTATCGTGGCTTTAATTTAGACAATGCATCAAAAAAATCCGCTGCTAATTTTGATGCATTAGCCGCTATGAATGTAAATTTAATACGGTTATTCCTCAACCTGGAACGTTGTGGTGATTGCACAACATATACGATTCCGCCAGATAAACTGGCACAAATAGACCAAGCAGTATTACTCGCCGAGGAAAAACACATCTATATCATACTCACCATAATTCCTGAGCCACCCAAAGATGCAAAGTACTGGTCAGATACGGAATTACAAACCAGTATTATTGATATCTGGACACAGTTGGCTAAACGCTACAAAGGACGTCCGTCCATGGGTGGCTTTGATCTCATCAATGAACCCAGCCCTCCTGGGCGTCTGGAAGCAGCTTCTTCCAGTTATGTTGAATTTGCGGGGAAAATAATCAAGGCAATTAGGACGATTGACCCACAACGCATGATAGTCTTCGAACCAGCCCCTCGAGGCAATGCCAACTATGGTTTCAAAGCGCTGAGCGGACCATTACCCTACAACAATGTACTATATTCTCTACACTTCTATCAGCCGTTAGAGCTTACCCATCAGGGAATATATGGAATTCCGTTAGGCATGACTTATCCTAATGATTCATGGAATAAAGAACAATTATCCAAGCAGCTAGATCAAGCACGAAAGTTCAAGGCCAAATATAACGTCCCCATCTACGCGGGTGAATTCAGTTGTGCAAGATACGCTCCGAACAACTCTGCATACCTTTGGAACAAGGATGTTACAGCGCTATTTGAAGCTGAGGGATGGTCTTGGACTTTCCACAGTTTCCGTGGTTTTCACGCTTGGGATCAAGAGTTGCCATCATGGGTTGGCAAGCCTGCAAATGAAGAGTCCGCCACCAAAGCACGTAGCTTGGATACCCCTGTAATGACTTTGTTACAAAGCCATTTTGCAAAAAACAAAGCGATCAATTAATGAAATCGCCAATCGCAATTCATTCATACAGCCAACTCAGCGGATCCGAAATCCATCTAGATTGGCGGCCAGAAACCATGCTTGTTGCACTACCAAATATCGCAGGTGCAACATGCACACATATGGCTAAGCAAAGCATTAATACATCATATGGGGCGACCACATGATCAAGCAAAAAAAACGCCTACTCTACGTCGTAGGAGGGCGCCGCGCCGCACCACGAGTAGATGTGGCAGTACTATTTGGAGAGCATCTGGGGCGCAATTTGTTTAATATTGACTGGGTTGTGTTCGACCCCAAGCCTTCCATTTCTTGGCGTAAGGAAGACTGGAATGGAGCGACAGCATACTGGATTGGTCGTCCTTCAAAACAAGGCTTACGCAGTGCAATCCAAATCAAATTGATTGAACTGGGAGCTGATCTACGTACATTCGGGATTGCTTTGCGTGGCGATTACGAATTGATTCAGGTTCGTGACAAGTTTGTTTCTGCATTATTGTGTCTGATCGCAGCTAAATTAAGGGGACGACTATACACCTACTGGCTTTCCTATCCCTTTCCTGAATCACGCGTTTTGGATGCCAAAGAAGGTCGAGCGCGTATTCCCGCGCTGTCATGGCTTGCTGGCAAATTAAGCGGCTGGTTACTGTACAAAATCATCATGCCCAACGCAAATCACATCTTTGTGCAAAGTGAGCAAATGCGGCGTGATATAGCAGAAAATGGCATTCCGTTGAATAAGATGACATCTGTGCCAATGGGGGTAGACGAGCGCCTGCTAGATTCGCCAAAGCAGGATATTGAGCCAGACACCGTACTTTATCTAGGCACACTGGTTCGGGTACGCAGACTGGAAGTGCTGCTTGAAGCAATGGCCGAGGTGATTAAAACACGCCCCCATGCTCGAATAATCTTTGTGGGTGAAGGAGATAGTCCTCAAGACCGTACATTTCTTGAAAACCGAGCGCACCAATTAGGTATTGAAAATTCGGTTGAGTTTACGGGGCAAATGCCAATGCGCGAGGCATTAGAGCGTGTAGCACGCGCGGCCATATGTGTTTCACCTTTCTATCCAACGTTTGTCCTGCGCTCAACATCGCCAACGAAACTGATTGAATATATGGCGCAGGGCAAACCCATCGTTGCCAATGACCATCCCGAACAACAAGAAATATTGAAATCAAGTGGCGCTGGCTTATGTGTTCCATGGTCGGTTGAGACATTTTCCGATGCAATCTTAAGCCTGCTTAATGACCCTGATGCTGCAGCCGAAATGGGCGCAAAGGGCCCAGCCTGGGTTGCTGAAAACAGAACATACAAGCGAATAGCAGACCAGATATATAGTAAATATTCAGAAATTTTCAGCATCCAAGCTAATGCCGAACACCCACATACTGAGCAAAAGAGATCATGAAACTACTCTCTCTAAATTCCTACAATTACCGTCGCGGCGGTTCCGACGTAGTATTTCTTGAGCATGATGCAATGTTCCGCGCTCAAGGTTGGGATACTGCGGTCATGACAATGCATCACCCAAAGAACGAACCTTCACAGTGGGATCGTTTTTTTGCAGACGAGATTGAGTTCGGTCATGAATATGGAATACTCGATAAATTAAAGATGGCCGGCAAAGTCATTTATTCGGGTGAAGCCAAGAATAAAATATCTGCACTACTTGATGAGTTCCCTGCCGACGTGGCACACGCCCATTGTATTTACCATCACCTGTCTCCCTCGGTACTTGGTGAATTAAAGCAGCGCGGCATTCCCACAGTGATGACCGCTCACGATCTTAAGTTAGCCTGCCCAGCATACAAAATGCTAAACCGAGGTGGCATATGTGAGAAATGCCGCTCCGGCAACCTGCTAAATGTTGTGACCAACCGTTGCATTCGCGATTCACTAGCAGTAAGCGCTTTGATCATGCTGGAATCTGCAGTACATAAATCGCTAGGGCTTTACAAACACAATCTTGATCGAGTTGTTGTACCCAGCCTGTTCTACAAACAAAAACTGATGGAATGGGGCTGGCCAGAACAACAACTAACTTACATCCCGAACTATGTTGACGCTGCTGCCTATACACCGAATTACAAACCAGGCGATTATTTTTTCTTTTTCGGCCGTTTGGCGTTGGAGAAAGGCGTAGCCACACTTATACGTGCTGCAGCACAGGCAAAAGTAAAACTTCGCATTGCCGGTACGGGGCCGGAATGTGACGCCTTAAAAGCATTAGCACAGGAAGTGGGGGGAAATATCGAATTCCTTGGTTTTGTAAGTGGAGAACCATTATGGACATTGGTAAGAGAAGCACGCGCCATAGTCCTCCCCTCCGAGTGGTATGAAAATGCGCCCATGAGTGTGCTGGAAGCATATGCCAGCGGCAAGCCGGTGATTGGTGCCCGAATTGGGGGGATTCCGGAGATGGTACATGCAGAAAAAACAGGCGCTCTGTTTGAAAGTGGCAACATCAGCGAACTGGCCGCCGTGCTGGCACATTTTGCCAGTCAACCCGACGAGAAAATATCGGCAATGGGGGAAGAAGCAAGGAATTATGTAGCAACCACATTCACAGCGAAACGTTATCTGGAAGAAACGATATCGTTATATGCAGAACTGGGTGTGGTAGTAGACGTAGAGCAAATCTCAGACCAAGTTAAATATCAGGGAGTCTGCACATGATTACACAGGTCGATCACCTACATATATGGTCAGCGCTCAAGGCTGACACATTCAGACAATATGGCCTTTTTAGTTGGCGCAATCTGGTCATAGGCGCACTCACCAAAAAGAATTTTGGGGTAATCGTCACCATGCGATTATGCCAAATCATTGCGCACTCTCAAAAAATAGTCAGAAGCACACTCCCAGCATTTCAGGTATTACACCGCATCGCTGCTCATAATGCAGCCATCGACCTTTCCTGGAGAACCGAAATAGGTCCCGGTTTTGCCATTACCCATGGATGGGGGTTAGTGATCAACCCAAAGACTCGGATTGGTGCAAACGTTACGCTATTTCACGGTGTGACACTTGGCCGTAGCGACTACATTTCACCAGATGGCGTAAGATCAACTGAATATCCTGTTCTAGAGGACGAGGTATGGGTCGGGCCACACGCCATCATTGTTGGAGGCGTAACCGTCGGAGAAGGTAGTCGTATTTCGGGCGGAGCTTTTGTCATCAAAAGTGTTGCCCCACATTCCATGGTTAGCGGCAATCCATCAACCATCGTCAAACATAACTGCGTTCCTGACGTTATGCATCCGGCACCTATCAACGGTCGTTCAGAAAAATCCGAAAGCGAGATATAAATGGTTGCCCAGATTGACAGTTTGTATATAAATTATGGCCCAAGTCGACTGATACGTCGCTTGGCCAGTTATGGCTTTTATGAAGGCCGCCCACTGACTACCAAGGGGCGTTTTATTAACCCGCTGGTATTCTCCTGGCTAAATACGCTGGCAGCAGCACCAGGCACTCCAACTGTAGACCGCCCCATCTTCATTACAGGCTTAGGTCGATCTGGGACAACAATATTGGGTATATTGTTGTCACTACATGGCAAGGTAGGTTATCTCAATGAGCCCAAAGCACTCTGGCATGTAATAGATCCACGCCAAGATATCAACGGGAATTATTCTGGAAACGATGCCCGTTATCATTTAGGTGCGGATGATATCACCTCATTGATTAGCCTTCGGGCACATCGTCTGTTTTCTCGCTATCTGAAATTCACTAGCGCTAGTCGGGTGGTAGACAAATATCCAGAGCTGATCTTTCGTGTGGACTATGTAAAGGCAATATTTCCCGATGCCAAATTTATTTTTATCACGCGTAGCGGAGCAGATGCCGTGCCCTCTGTGGTGCAATGGTCTAAACGTCTTGGCGTAAAGTCGGGAGACGATACCGACGATTGGTGGGGTCGTAACGATATCAAGTGGAATTACCTTTGCGAACAATTGCTATTGAATAACGCAGCATATGAATCGGTATGGTCACTGGCTAAGGCAGACCTAGATCACGCTAATCGGGCAGCACTTGAGTGGATAGTAACCATGCGAGAAGGACTGGAGCAGGAAAAAAACCATCCCGATTCAGTTATTCGCGTGGCTTATGAAGCTTTACTCGCAGACCCAGTTGGGGAATTAGTGCGACTACAGCAACAATGTGGCTTGGAGCCAGACCCAGCGGTAGCAGATTATGCAAAAAAACGACTCTATGACAATCCAGCCAAAGGTTGGCCAGCACTACATCCAGCGGTAGATGCGTTATTTAGAGACACCATGAAAGAATTAGGATACGACACACCATGAGTACAAAACACATCCGCATCCTCGGCACACGAGGCGTCCCCGCTGCTCATGGTGGCTTTGAAACCTTTGCCGAGCATTTGGCACTATATCTGGTCAGGCAAGGCTGGCAGGTCACGGTTTATTGCCAGGAAGATGGAGAAGGCCCCGTATTTGAAGATAGCTGGCAAGGTGTGCGCCGTGTGCGCATGCCTGTAGCAACTGAGGGCGCAGCAGGTACGATAGTATTTGACTGGAAATCCACGGTACATGCCGCTGGCGAATCTGGCTTGATATTAACGCTTGGCTATAACACTGCAATTTTCTGTGTGCTTTATCGTTTGCGCGGTCACAAGAATCTCATCAATATGGATGGCATCGAGTGGCATCGGCAAAAATGGGGCGCAATTGCCAAGCTCTGGTTCTGGATGAATGATTGGGCTGGGTGCTGGCTGGGTAACCATTTAGTCGCAGATCATCCTGAGATTAAAAATCACCTTGCCACACGCGTGAGCCGTGACAAGATTACGACCATACCTTATGGCGCTGATGCGGTTGATCATGCAGATGTCAGCGCATTAGCGCCATATCAACTTACCCCTAATCGCTATGCAGTTTTGATTGCGCGTGCGGAACCAGAAAATTCCATCCTCGAAGTCGTTCGCGCCTGGTCACGTCATCCGCGTGGCATGCAGTTAGTGGTGTTAGGCAAATACGATCCTAATCACGCCTATCAACGTGCAGTGAAAGAAGCAGCTTCCGATGAAGTGCGCTTTATCGGTGCGGTTTACGACAAACCTACGGTGGCGGCATTGCGTTTTCATGCGCAATTGTATGTGCATGGGCATCAGGTGGGCGGCACCAATCCTTCGCTGGTTGAATCACTAGGTGCTGGCAATGCAGTATTGGCGCATGACAATCCATTCAACCGTTGGGTGGTAGCGGATGGCGCACGTTATTTCAAAAATGAAGATGAATGTGCTGCTGCGCTTGACTCGTTACTCGACAATGAAACTGAAATTACCCAGATGAAGTTAGCGAGCAAATCTCGCTTTAACCAAGAGTTCACTTGGGAGAAGATACTGAAAGAATATGAGGATTTATTGTTGCAGTGGATTTAATATAAAGCTGAAATCTATCATGTTAGTAAAATTTCAGTCATTTACTTTAACCTGAATTAAATTTTTAAAACGAGAAATTAATGAAAATACTAGTTGTAGGCGGTGCCGGGTACATTGGATCACACATGGTTAAAATGCTAACCGCACAAGGGCATGCCGTGGTGACTTTTGACAACCTTTCCAGCGGGCATCGTGATGCCGTGCTCGGCGGTGAATTTGTCCTTGGAGATTTGGCAGATCCTGCAGCGCTTGATGCTGTTTTCAAACAATACCAGCCAGAAGTGGTCATGCATTTTGCCTCATACATTCAAGTCGGCGAATCCGTACGTCGCCCAGACATGTATTACCGTAACAACTTCTCCAACACGCTTAACTTGCTGGATGCCATGGTAGCGCACGGTGTTAAGCACTTCATTTTCTCTTCTACTGCAGCAGTGTTTGGCGAGCCTGATTATGTGCCGATTGATGAGTCGCACCCTAACCGCCCAGTCAACCCTTATGGACGTTCAAAATGGATGGTAGAGCAAGTATTGGCTGATTACGATCACGCTTTCGGTTTGAAATCCGTGTGTTTGCGCTATTTCAACGCAGCAGGTGCCGATCCTGAAGCCCTGCTAGGTGAACGGCATGACCCCGAGACGCACTTAATTCCACTGATACTACAGGCCGCCTCTGGACGCAAAGTCAATATCCAGGTATTTGGTCGTGACTATGACACGCCTGATGGCACCTGTATCCGCGACTATATCCATATCGTTGACTTATGTGCTGCACACGCTTTAGCCATAAATTATTTACGAGATGGAGGTATCAGCGAACGATTTAATCTTGGCAATGGCGCTGGTTTTTCTGTGCAACAAGTAATTGATACGGTGGAAAAAGTAACAGGACATAAAATTCAGGTCGTTGATGCACCACGTCGCGCTGGTGATCCCGCACGCCTGGTTGCTGACTCGACTCGTGCACGTGCACAACTAGATTGGCAACCGATGTTTGCCAATCTCGAAACCATTGTATCTCATGCCTGGGCTTGGGAACAAAATACACTGCGTAATTTAGTCAACACTAACAAACTATCCGAGGTTACAAAATGAACTACATAGACGTATTCAACGGGGATGCTGATGGGCTTTGCGCCCTGCAACAATTGCGCTTATCCCACCCGGCTAACTCCATCCTCATTACTGGGGTCAAGCGCGATATTGAACTGCTCTCACTAGTACAGGCAGAAACGGGTGATATCGTTACCGTATTGGATATTTCTCTGGATAAAAACCGAGAGCCTTTGATTGCGCTGCTGGATCTGGGATTACAAGTAAGTTATTTCGATCATCACTTTGCTGGCGATATCCCAGCGCATCCCAACCTTGATAAGCATATCAATCTGAGTGCAGAGATGTGTACCAGCGCCTTGGTGAACGAATCACTTAATGGTCAATTTGCTATCTGGGCAGTTGTGGGTGCTTATGGCGACAATCTCGCCACCTTGGCCGAACAAATCGCAGCGCCACTAGACCTATCAACCGAGCAACTTGCATTATTAAAAGAGTTGGGCGAATGCATTAACTACAATGCCTATGGTGAGACGCAGGACGATTTGTATTTCAAACCGGCTGAATTATCCATGCACATGCGACCATATGCCAGCCCGTTCGATTTCATTACTAATACGCATGTTTTTAGCACGCTGAGTGCCGGGTATGCTGCAGATATGGCACAGGCCGCGCAACTGCAACCAGTTCGTGAAACAACAACAAGTGCTGTGTTCATTCTGCCCGATATGGTTTGGAGTCGACGTGTAAGCGGCGTATACAGCAATGACTTAGCAACGAGCCATCCAAATCGTGCTCACGCCATACTCAGCCATAACTCTACAGGTGGATACACGGTCAGTGTACGCGCACCGATGCAAAACAAAACTGGCGCAGACGAACTCTGCCGCAAATTCCCAAGTGGGGGCGGGCGTAAAGGAGCGGCGGGTATAAATAACCTGCCCCCAGCAGATCTATTATTTTTTTATGAACAGTTTGAAATGATGTACGCTAATCATTAAAAGTGCCATTAAACTTCAAAAATGCATTTGTAATTAAATAAACAAAAAAAATCGCAATTTACACCTTTAAAATAAAAATATATTAACTACACTGATCAAGGAAATTTAACAACATGCTATTCGACCAAAGCTTGAAACATCTCAATTCTTGTGTGCGTACTAGTTAGTTAATGGAGGCTATGATGTTTTTGTCAAAACGTATTTCCCGACCCGCAATTGCACTTGCTGTTACTTTACTAACGGTGCCAGCATTTGCATCGGCAGCAACAATTAGCAAAGTGACAGTATTTAGCAAAACCAGCAGCTCAACAACAACCACAAAAGCAGCAACTCTTTCTGGAGTTAAATGGCATCCTGGTCATTACCTTCTCACCTACGTTACTACTAGTGACGCAGAAATGCCCAATATCATTGCAACCCTCCCGCAGTATTTTAGGGGTATACAGCGACGTTATACTTGGCAAAGTTTGGAACCTACCCTCGGGCAATATAATTTTGCCAGCATAAAAACTGACCTGACGAATCTAGCTAAGGTTAATAAAAAGCTAGTTGTACAAGTCATAGTTAAGAACAACACAGCTAATCAAACTGCTCCTATAGTGCCTAGCTATCTACTTAGCTCAACTTATAACGGCGGTGTTTATACAACTCAAAATGGGAATAACGCTTCCTTTTGGAGTAGTGCAGTACAAGATCGTTTAGTCGCGCTATTTCAAGCGCTTGGAAGTCAGCTTGATCTCAACACCAGTCTTGAGGCTGTCGTTTTACATGACGAAACTGCGCCTAGCGTCACGGATCCGACAACGTGGAACCCAATTTACCTCGACAACTTTATGGCTGGCATTAACAGAGTGGCTTTAGCCGCCAAGTCGTCTTTCCCTCACACAGTTGTAATTGAATATATTAACTATCCAACTTCACCCCTTCCTACCTTGCTAACCTCACTCAAAACCGCTGGTATCGGTGTTGGTGGGCCTGACGTGCTAGTTGAAGACTCAGGATTAATTAATGGGTCTTATCCCTACATTAAAGGCCTTGCCAATCAGGTGCCTATCGGAATGGCGGTGCAATACGAAGATTATTCAGCCAGATACCATGGAGGACCGTACAATCCTCCCGGCATCACATCGCTCTATCAATTCAATCAACTTCAATTACAAGCTAATTATGTATTTTGGCTAAGACGCACTGCTGAATCAGCCTCCGCATCAAATGACTACCATGCATCTAACTACTATCAGGATGTATTGAATTACATGGCAACCATCAACTGGACAAATAATCCTGCAGGTGGCTTAAGCACGACTTGCCCTACCATGTTAGGCACTTGTACTCAGTAATTGAAGTAATAGCTCTTTCTGCAATCTTGCAGAAAGAGCACCCTCTCTTATCTGCAACAGCATCTTTCAGCACCACCTCATTAAAACACCCGTGTCTCAATATTAAAAATTAACAAAATATAAAATATAAGTGCTATCATAAACACGCTTTATCATTTTATATTATGTAATTCGCAAATTGCGACACGAGGTGGTATATGACTACGAATGCACTACTAGGGCTAGACCAGCCACAAGCATGGGATACGGAGCTGGCGTTTCAACACCTGAGCCAACTTGGACAAGCCGACACCAAGCGTACCGCTGAACGCCGTCTTCACGAACTTAATCTGTTACCAGCCGAGCTTAAAGCCAACGATGTCCGTGATGAACTTGACCGCGCACCCACTCCTGCCGTTTTAGACAGCGACATTACCGAATCCCGCGCCAAGCGCAATCTTGTACTCTTCGCCCAACTACACAACTTACCCAATGGCAATGCCTGCCTGCACGCCAACGATGCGCGAGGTGGGCGCTACTGGGTGCCATTTACCGCTAACAACATTACCGCTGAGACCGTCGCCGCTGCATTGCAGCAATTGCAAGCCCACGTAAACAAGCCGATTGCAATCGTGCCGCATGGCGATTTAACTTTATGGTGTCGCTCAGCCCATGCCACCCCTAACATCACTTACTGCATGCTGGGTTACCCACCTGTGCTGGATTTAAGCAACCAGCCCCCAGCTGGCAGCCCTCGCAATGCGACAGCTATTCACCTGGCTCGACTGGAAGCCGAGAGCATCCACATATTGCGTGAAGCAGTGGCCGAGGCCGAAAATCCGGTCATGCTCTATTCAGTTGGTAAAGACAGTGCCGTAATGCTGCATCTTGCACGCAAAGCATTTTTCCCTGCCCCGCCACCGTTTCCGTTACTGCATGTCGATACACGCTGGAAATTCCAGGAGATGTACCAATTCCGCGACCACATGGCACAAGTCAGCGGGATGAATTTACTGGTACACATCAATCCCGTTGCGATAGAAAAGGACATCAATCCGTTCGATCATGGCTCGTCTTTGCACACCGACATCACCAAGACCGAAGGGCTGAAACAGGCGCTGGACCATTACAAATTTGATGTTGCTTTCGGTGGTGCTCGGCGTGATGAAGAGAAATCACGTGCCAAGGAACGGATATTCTCTTTCCGTACTGCCACTCACCAATGGGATGCCAAGCGCCAACGTCCAGAGGTATGGCATTTATATAACACTCGCAAAACCGAGGGTGAAAGCATACGCGTTTTCCCATTATCCAATTGGACTGAGATGGATATCTGGCAATACATCTATCAGGAAAATATCCCCGTCGTGCCCTTGTATTTTGCCAAGGAACGCCCTGTGGTCGAGCGCGACGGCATGTTAATCATGGTGGATGACGCACGCATGCGCCTGCTGCCAGGCGAAGTCATTGAACGCCGCAAGATACGATTCCGTACACTGGGCTGCTACCCACTGACTGGCGCGGTCGAATCACAAGCCAGCAATTTACCAGAGATTATCCTTGAACTGCTCGGTGCCAGCAGCTCTGAGCGCCAAGGCCGTGCCATCGACGCAGATTCATCCGCCTCAATGGAAAAGAAAAAACAAGCGGGGTACTTCTAATGACTACCAAGACCAAACAACAGAACGTTGCACCTGCCAGTCTCGATGTTTTTCTGGCGCAACAACAAAAACTGGAACTGCTGCGCTTCATTACCTGTGGTAGTGTCGATGATGGTAAAAGTACGCTCATCGGGCGCATGCTGTGGGAGTCCAAACAGTTATTTGAAGACCAGCTTGCCACGCTCACGCAAGAATCCAAAAAATTCGGCACCCAAGGTGATGAAATTGATTATGCATTGCTGGTTGATGGTCTGGCTGCTGAACGCGAGCAAGGCATTACTATCGACGTCGCCTATCGGTTCTTCGCCACCGACAAACGCAAATTCATTGTGGCCGACACCCCAGGGCACGAGCAATACACCCGCAATATGATCACTGGCGCATCCACTGCTGATGTGGCTGTCATCCTGGTCGATGCAAGCCAGGGCGTACTGACCCAAACTCGTCGCCATGCTTATCTGGTATCGCTCATGGGCATACGCCATATCGTGCTGGCAATTAACAAGATGGACCGAGTGAATTATGATGCCGAAGTGTTTGACAGCATACGTGATACGTTTAATGCGTTTGCACAGGATTTAGGCTTCCAGAGCATTACCGCCATCCCCGTATCTGCGCTCAAGGGTGACAACATCATCGCCCGCTCACCCTTTACAAACTGGTATGCGGGCCCCACCTTGATGGGATACCTGGAGTCGGTGGATTTTCAACAAGCACTATCCGACAAGCTTATTTTCCCGGTACAGTGGGTAAACCGCCCTAACTCGGGTTTCCGTGGCTTTTCAGGCACACTGGAAGAGGGTAGCGTCAGTGTAGGCGACCCCATCCGCGTCACCGCCTCTGGCCAAACTGCGACCATCAATGAAATCGTCACCATGGATGGCAAGCTCGACACAGCCACCCAGGGGCAAGCTGTCACCTTAGTGTTGGACAAGGAAATCGATGCTTCTCGCGGCGATATCATCACACTTGCGCGAGCCCCGCTGGAAATGACCGATCAGTTTGAAGCCACGCTGGTGTGGATGAATGAAGAAGAGGGTTTGATCGGCCGCAACTATGAGTTAAAGCTGGCAACCCAATGGGCCTCAGCTTCTATCACCTCCATCAAACACAAAGTGAATGTCAACACCATGGCACAGGAAGCAGCAAGACAGCTCGCCATGAACGATATCAGCCTGTGTAATATTTCGCTAAGCAAGCCCATCGTCTGTGATACCTATGCACAGTCTAAAATGATGGGCGGGTTTATACTAGTCGATAAGCTTAGTCATGCGACCGTTGCTGTCGGCATGATCAACCACAGCTTGCGCCGCGCCAAAAACGTCCACAAACAAGCGCTGACCATAGGCAGAACTGAACGCGAACACTTGAATAGTCACAAAGGCCAGGTAATATGGTTTACCGGCTTGTCCGGTTCAGGCAAATCCACTATCGCCAACTCTCTGGAAGTCGCACTGCATAACCAGGGTTACCGCACCTACATCCTCGACGGTGACAATATCCGTGGCGGCTTGAATAAGGACTTGGGCTTTACCGATGCTGACCGCGTGGAAAACATCCGCCGTATTGCAGAAGTGGCTAAACTGATGATGGATGCAGGTCTCATCGTCATGACTGCTTTCATTTCACCTTTCCGCCGCGAACGGGACATGGCGCGCGACCTCATAGGCGCAGAAAATTTTGTCGAAGTCTATGTAGATACCCCACTGGAAGTCTGCGAACAGCGCGATGTGAAGGGCTTGTACAAAAAAGCCCGCGCTGGGCAACTGCCTAACTTTTCGGGTATCAGCAGCGCTTATGAACCGCCCATTTCACCCGACATCATTGTGGGCAGGGATGTCGCAAGCATAGCCGATACTGTAAAATCCATTACGTTAAAGATTAAACAGGATAACTCATGATACTTGTCACAGGCGGCGCAGGCTTTATCGGCGCGAATTTTGTTTTGGATTGGCTGGCGCAGTCAGATGAGCCTGTTATCAATCTGGACAAACTCACTTACGCGGGCAATATGGAAAATCTGGCGACGATAGTCGATGATCCTCGCCATATTTTCGTACAGGGTGATATTGGTGACAGCGCGCTGATGACGCAGTTATTGCAAACGCACCAACCTCGCGCTGTGATTAACTTTGCGGCTGAGAGCCATGTAGACCGCTCTATTTTGGGTCCTGAAGACTTTATCCAGACCAACGTGGTCGGCACTTTCCACCTGCTAGAATCGGTGCGAGCTTACTGGACTGCATTAGACGAGTCGGCTAAATCGGCCTTTCGTTTTTTGCACGTATCTACTGACGAGGTTTACGGCTCGCTCGGTCCTGACGATGCACCGTTTACCGAAACCACACCTTATGCGCCGAATAGCCCTTACTCCGCATCCAAAGCCGCTTCCGACCATTTAGTGCGCGCTTATCATCATACTTACGGCTTGCCTGTACTGACAACCAATTGCTCCAACAACTACGGCCCGTTGCAGTTCCCGGAAAAACTCATCCCGCTGGTGATGATGAATGCGGTTGCAGGCAAGCCGTTGCCTATCTATGGCGACGGCCTGAATGTGCGCGACTGGCTGTATGTAGGCGACCATTGCAGTGCGATCCGCACGGTGCTGGCGAATGGCAAGCTGGGCGAGGTGTATAACGTCGGTGGCTGGAACGAAAAAGCCAATATCGATGTGGTGAAAACCATCTGCACTATGCTGGATGAACTGCACGCTGACTCACCGGTCACGCCGCATGCTGATTTGATTACCTACGTTAAAGATCGCGCCGGACATGACCGCCGCTATGCGATAGACGCGACTAAATTACAACGCGAATTAGGCTGGATGCCGAGCGAAACGTTCGAGACAGGCATACGCAAAACGGTAGCCTGGTATTTGGCGAATCAGGAATGGGTGGCTAATATCGCCAGCGGCGAGTATAGACACTGGGTAGAAAAACAATATGGGAGCAAGGCATGAGCGCACGTAAAGGCATAATTTTGGCAGGCGGCTCAGGCACGCGTTTGTATCCAGTAACCCAAGCCGTATCCAAGCAGTTGTTACCGGTTTACGACAAACCGATGATTTACTATCCACTATCCACGCTGATGCTGGCGGGAATACGCGATATTCTGATTATTTCCACACCACAAGACACGCCACGCTTTGAGCAACTACTCGGTGATGGCTCGCAATGGGGCCTGAATATTTGCTACCAGATTCAACCATCACCCGATGGCTTGGCACAGGCGTTTATCATCGGTTCAGATTTCATCGGCAAAGACAATAGCGCGCTGGTACTGGGCGACAACATCTTTTATGGCCATGAATTCGCCAACGATTTACGCACTGCCGCCGCCAAACCAGACGGCGCATCGGTGTTTGCCTACCCTGTACACGACCCTGAACGCTACGGCGTGGTTGAGTTTGATGCAGCGGGCAATGCAATCAGCCTGGAAGAAAAACCACTCAAACCAAAATCACGCTATGCGGTAACGGGCTTGTATTTTTACGACAACCAGGTCATCGACATCGCCCGTAACCTCAAGCCTTCACCGCGTGGCGAACTGGAAATTACTGACGTCAATCGGCATTATCTGGAAATGGGCCAACTGCAAGTTGAAGTCATGGGACGCGGTCATGCCTGGCTGGATACGGGTACGCATGAGTCACTGCTGGAAGCGTCAACCTTTATCCAGACCATAGAAAAACGCCAGGGTCTGAAAGTATCATGCCTGGAAGAAATCGCTTACCGCCAGGGCTATATTGATGCCACGCAAGTTGAAAAACTGGCTGAACCACTGAAGAAAAATGGTTATGGGCAGTATTTGTTATCCATGTTAAATGAACGCTTATTTTAATCATGAACATCATCCCGACTGACATCCCTGACGTGCTTATCATTGAACCCAGAGTCTTTGGGGATGAGCGTGGATTTTTTTATGAAAGTTATAATCAGCGTGCCATGGTAGCGGCAGGGATTACGGCAGAATTCGTGCAGGACAACCACTCGCGCTCTGCGCGTGGCGTGTTGCGCGGCTTGCACTACCAGACCCAGCACACGCAGGGCAAACTGGTGCGGGTGATTAGCGGTAGCGTATACGACGTAGCCGTCGATTTGCGCAAATCTTCTCCCACGTTTGGCAAGTGGGTGGGTATAGAGCTCTCCGCCGAGAATAAACGCATGGCGTGGATACCGCCTGGCTTCGCCCACGGCTTTGTAGTCACTTCTGACAATGCCGAGTTTCTCTACAAAACCACGGATTACTGGGCGCCTGAATTTGAACGCAGCCTGTTGTGGAATGACCCTGCATTAGGCATCACCTGGCCGCTGACAGGCGAACCCACTATCGCCGCTAAAGATGCAGCTGGATTGCCATTTACCCAGTGTGAGGTCTTCCCATGAAAATATTGCTCACGGGGGTAAATGGCCAAGTCGGCTGGGAACTGCGCCGCACCCTGGCAACATTGGGAGAGGTGATCGCCCCTACCCGTGCGCAACTGGATTTAACTGACGCTACCGCGCTGCGTGAATTTATCCACACCACGCGCCCGAATGTCATCGTCAACCCTGCCGCACACACCGCGGTGGACAAAGCCGAATCCGAGCCTGAACTCGCCCATGCCATCAACACCGTCGCTCCCGCCGTGATGGCAGAAGCCGCCGCCAAACTGGGTGCAGCCATGGTGCATTATTCGACTGACTATGTGTTTGATGGCAGCAAAACCAGTGCCTATGTTGAAACTGATACGCCCAACCCACTAGGTGTGTATGGCAAAACCAAGCTGGCAGGCGAACAGGCCATCATCGCGTCAGGGATTCCCCACATTATCTTGCGTACCAGCTGGGTGTATGGCTTGCGTGGTGGCAATTTCCTGTTGACCATGCAACGCCTGTTCCGCGAACGCGACGCGTTGAATGTGGTCAACGACCAATACGGCGCACCAACCTGGTCACGCATGATCGCCGAAGCCAGCGCTCAAATCCTCGCGCAACGCCCGTTTTTAGATCACAACGGCATTTACCACCTGACCAGTGCAGGCAACATTAGCTGGTATGATTTTGCACAGGCAATATTAGCCAGAACCGAACTCGCCGCAGGCAAGCAAGTCAGCATCAATCCCATCCCCGCCAGCCAGTACCCTACCCCCGCCGCACGCCCAGTGAATTCGGTATTGTCGGGTGATAAGGTACAACAGACTTTTGGAATCATCATGCCAGATTGGAAAGTGGCGCTGGATAGTTGTTTGGCGCGCTAGAACTAGAAAAACATTTATTGCGCACCCTGCATTAAATCAGGAGGGTGTTAAATTACTTCAACCAAATCTGAATATCCTGCTAATAAGCTATCTGCTGTTAAAAATTTAAGTGGCTCACTCAATGCCTGTGCAAGCAACATCCGATCAAACGGGTCACGATGAATGTTTGGAAGCTGCATAATTCTAGCGGCATGTTTTGGTGTTATATCTAACACTTGGAAACCATTTTTCCCTATTTCATCAACTAATGTATCGACATTCACATCAAGCTTTCCTATTCCAGACTTGATTGCGGCTTCCCATATTGAAGCGCTGCTCACATATACTTCAGTAGCAGCAATAATTATTTCCTTACCTTGTGTAGATAGCTTCGGACTATCCTGCAACCACCATAAATATATGTGAGTATCCAGTAAAACTCTCATTACCGACCTTCAAAATCCGCTTGAATATCATCTGGCAATGGCGCATCAAAATCATCGGCAATTGTAATCGCCCCCTTCATAGAGCCTGGCCGACGAACAACGCGATTTTTTGCTAATAACGGCACGAGTCTTGCAGCAGGTTTTCCCGCTTTTGCGATGATGATTTCTTCGCCTTGCAATACTGATTCAATCAATTTAGAAAACTGCGTTTTGGCATCGTGAATATTAATTGTTTGCATGAACACCTCGATAGACAACTTAGTCAGACTTAGTCTAGTTCGTATCAATATAAAATGCAAACTAATTGGCGCCTTAATTTAGCTAATAACTAGCTACCCAATTTTCCTTTCTCAAATTGGGATAGCAAATCACAAATATTAGTATCCAGCATATAACGATAATTCATAAGGCTGCTCGCTCGGCCTCTTCATTTTCATCCCGATCCTGCGCCATAAAATCTGGGGAAAATTGTGCAAACTTTTCCGTCATCTTATCCAAACTCACACCCGCAGGTCTAATGATGATTTGCTCACCAATACGCTCTATTTCCACTTCCAAATTGCTGCATTCATAAGCCAATTCAGCCGGTATGCAAACAGCTTGAGAGTTACCATTTTTAAAAATTTTCGGCATTATTGCCATCATTCACCTCACGTGTGCACATGTATATTTTTGCGTTCCAATGTATACGCTGCAAAGGCATTTTGCAAATAACTCATGCTAAACTACCACCATGAATCCACCACCACAACCCGCAGCACCATTAGCCCTAGCACAAGCACAAGCATTGCAACAGGCTATTACCCAACATCAGGCGGGGCTGCTGGATGAAGCTGACATACTTTACCGCGACATCTTGCAACAACACCCACAGCACCCAGAAGCGAATTATTACTTAGGCATCCTATATGTACAGATAAACCAGCCGATTGCTGGACTGCCTTATTTCATGACCGCACTGGAAGCTGACCCAACACAAAGTGCCTACTGGCTGGGCTATATTGATGCACTGATACAGGCGAATCAGCCTGATGCTGCACGTGAGGTATTGGCCATTGCGCGCCAGCAGGGGTTGCAAGGGACAGAGTTTGATAACCTGACATTACATTTAGCGCCTCAGGCCATATCGCCCGCACCCGCGCAGCACGCCAAGAAATCGACCACAAGTAAGCTTTCCCGCGAGGATCAAACCAACGCCATCGTCGCGCTGTTTTCCCAAGGCCAATATACTGAAGTCGTCAAACTTGGATTTGCGATGACGGCACGTTACCCGCGTGACGGATTCGGCTGGAAAGCATTGGGTTCGGCGCTACAGGCACTAGGGCGGAATACTGAAGCGCTTGCCGCGCTGCAAAAAGCAGCCAAGCTCGCACCTCAGGATGCTTATGCGCACAGCAACTTGGCCAATGTGCTCAATGATTTGGGGCGATATGCCGAAGCCGAACGCAGTCTGCGCCATGCACTCACTATCGACCCGAACTTTGCTGAGGCTTACAGTAATCTGGGCAGCACGTTACAGGACATGGGGCGGTCAGCTGAGGCGGTAGCCAGCTATCAGCGTGCGATTGCGATCAAACCCGACCTCGCCGAGGCGCATTACAATCTTGGCAATCTATACAGAGCTATGGGGCAACATCATGACGCAATAAGCGCTTATCGACTAGCCCTCGCCATCCAGCCCGAGTACGCGCAAGCACATAGCAATTTGGGCATCACTTTACATGAATCAGGGCTATCCGCTGAAGCCGAAACTGAGGTTAGGTGCGCATTGCAAATCCAGCCCAATCTGGTTCAGGCGCATAGCAATCTGGGCAATATTCTGCAAGATTCAGGACGCCTAATAGAAGCCGAAAACTGCTACCGACACGCGCTGCAAATCAACCCCAATATTGCTGAAATCCACAACAATCTTGGCAATACCTTACAAGCACTGAGCCGGCTGACAGAAGCAGCTACCAGTTATCTTGATGCATTGACACTCAATCCGGATTACACCACTGCGCACAGCAATCTGCTGTTCATGCTGAATTACGACCCACTCAGCACGCCCGAACAGAATTTCACAGAAGCGCTGCGTTATGGTCAAACCGTCACGCGACAGGCAAAGCAGCGCTATACGTCCTGGTCATGCGACCCACGCCCCGCTAAACTCCGCATCGGTTTTGTATCTGGCGATTTTAATAATCACCCTGTGGGCTATTTCCTGGAAAACCTGCTTAGCCAACTTGATCCGAGCGCTTTTGAATTAATTGCTTATCCAACCAACCATCGCACCGATGAACTCACCACCCGCATCCAACCGTATTTCTGTGCGTGGCATTCATTGCTCGGGCTCTCTGATGAAGCCGCTGCCAAGCTGATACACGACGACAGCATCCATATCCTCATCGATCTGGCTGGCCACACCCGTTATAACCGACTTCCTGTATTCGCGTGGAAACCGGCACCTGTACAAGTCAGCTGGTTAGGCTATTTTGCGACCACGGGTATGACCGAGATGGATTATCTGGTCGCTGATGCATGGACACTCCCCGAAAGCGAAGCCGAAAATTTTACCGAGACCATCTGGCGATTACCTGAAACGCGGCTGTGCTTCACTCCGCCAAATATCGACGTGCCCGTATCGCCCCTACCTGCACTCGCCAATGGCTACATCACCTTTGGCTGCTTTAACAACCTGACCAAGATGAACGACGACGTAGTGACACTTTGGGCGCAGATACTGACCGCGCTGCCCGACAGCAAACTATTCCTCAAAACCAAACAGCTCAACGACCCCAGCCAGCGCCAACTAACCCTGGATCGCTATGCACAACACGGCATTGCCGAGCAACGGCTCATACTCGAAGGCCAGGACGACAGAGCCTCTTATCTGCGCGCCTACCACCACGTAGATATTGCGCTGGATCCTTTCCCCTACCCTGGCGGCACCACGACTGTAGAAGGATTATGGATGGGAGTGCCAGTGCTCACTCTGGCTGGAACCAGCTTCTTATCAAGACAAGGTGCGGGAATTTTGATGAATGCAGGATTGGCAGATTGGGTTGCTAGCAGCGCGGATGACTACGTTGCACTGGCGTTATCTCATACTCGAGATCTGTCGCGTCTGGCCACCCTCCGCCATGGATTACGACAACAGGCATTGGCTGCACCCATCATGGATGCGCCATGCTTTGCCCGCCATTTCGAGACTGCGTTACAGGGCATGATGAATAACTATATTAACTAACCTGCTTTGCCGCCTGCTGGGTAACTTTTACGAAATAATCGAGCTGCGCCCAGGCCAGCTTGATCACAGTCGCTTCATGTTTAGCGCGAAAATCGCGTAGACTCGCTTTCGCTTGTGTGACCAGTTCTGGGCTATCACCCATAATCACACCGCTGTCTACCCCGCATGAAAAGTTCACCACATGATTGCGCCAATAATCCGTTTCCACTATCGCGACCGGACAACCACACAGCAAAGCCTCTACTACCAGCGCCGTCGGTTCATAGACATAGAGCAACTTACTGCGCCGCAACAATGCCGCAATCTCAGCATGAGTCAGTTTCTGGTCTTTGCACAGACTGATCGCGCCGTTCACATGTTCGGTAAGCACACCGCCATTTACCAGATACTTGTGGGCATAAAAACAAACCAGATCCCTGTCATTATCATCGGGGTTATTGTCATTATTGAAGACGGAAAGATCACAAGTAGGAATGTGCAATAAATGACCGGACATACCCGCAGGAAGAAAGACAGATGAATAAGCGAAAATCAGATCATGCTCAGGGAAAGTAGTATCACCGCCTATATGGCCTGGCGTATTCAACAACCAGCGCACAACAACACCGCCAGCGGCAAGTGGATCCCCGTGCACGATTTCCGGATAAACCATGATTGGTTTTCTGCCCGCCATGTGGTGTTGCATCATGACTGCAGGCGTTAATACAGGCGTCCTGAGCTGCGGCGCTGTTCCCTCACAGGTGATGTATGCTTCCAGACCACTTTCGTTAAGCGCATGACAAAGATAATGCAATGCACGGATACCCGCAGACTGCTGAACATAATCCAGGCCATAGATATAGTAGGGCGCGTGATCAGTTGAATAAAAATTGCGCATTAAGTGTTCTTCTTGAAATGAGATGATGGCAAAAAACCGTGCCGTTCGGAACCAGCCAGAAATACCAGTAACCACTAGCATTCTCGTTGATTCGCCTTACCCTGACAAGCCCCATTGCCACACAGAAATAATTTCAAACTGCACAGTATGACGATATGATATGGGCTTAATTTTCTTTCTTGCCTAACTTATCATGAAACCCATACTTTCCATTTGCATTCCCACGCTTAATCGAGGCGCGCTACTGGAAGTCATGCTGGATAATTTGGCTCGTGTAGCACCAGCATATCTGGATAAAATTGAAATTGTCATTGCTGATAATGCCTCAACAGATGACACCCCGGAGATCGTACGACGCAGCACTTTGCCGATCACCTATGGCAGACAGGAAAGCACCGTCGGGTTTGCCCGTAATGTGCTATTTGCCACAGCAAACCTTGCCTCAGGTGAGTTCGTATGGGTAATCGGAGATGACGATCTCATCTTGCCTGGCGGCATTGAACGCGTACTTGAGTCTATCGGCAAAGCGCCCGATGTTGATTATCACTACCTCAACTTTGGCTGGATAGATTGCCAGTTCCGCACTCAGGTAGTTCGGGAGCTGGATGGGCAACCGCCAGCGTCTTCGTTCAATCGACTGCAATGCAAAGATACCAGCTGGCAGCGCTTGCCGCGCCTTGAGGATCTGGTTTTCCTGCCCGCCGACAACCCTTCTGCCATTTTTAGCGGCGTGTTTTGTTTTGTGACACGCAGACAGTTTTTCATTGATGCTGTCGATACACTACATCCCAGCGACAGTCTGGATGGTTCTTCTACTATCATTGCCGACTGCTTCCCTCACGCCATGCTTTCCCTACCCAGAGTGGCAGGTAAACCAGTTGCTTATGTCGGCACACCCTGCCTCATGCAGGGCATCAGCGGCTGGGAATGGGGTGGCTACGCCTACAAAAATATGATTTTTGGCACTCACCAGTTCTTTGAATGGCTGGCACAAACCTCGTTTGCCAGCGATGCCATGCAGCATCTGTGGAACAGTTATTACCAGATGGCTGGACGGCTATTTTTCCGCATGCTGCATAACAAGGAAGAACATAAAGGGCTCGATATCGTGCTGGACAGAGCCATTCCTGCCTCTGCTGGCCACCCGTTATTCTGGGATGCTTTTATGGCAGAGTCGCACCTGAATTTCGAAACAGAACATGACGCTAAAAACTTATCTGCATGGGTTACCCAGCTAATAACAGAAAATCCAGATGCTAAAATCGGGCTGTGGGGCGTATTGGGAAGAGGTCAGTCATTCGTAAAATCCTCCCCTCAGCTGCACAAAAATCTGGTGTGGGTTGCTGATCGAGATAGCTCGCAACATGGCACACTGCTCAATGGTACAACACTGCATATTAGCCATCCTGCTACACTGTCTGACGCAGCGTTGGACATTCTGGTCATTGGTACGCGCAGGGAGTTTATTGATGAAATAATCAGCACATCAATATCCATAATGAAGGCTGGTGCGACCATACTAAGCATCAAAGGCAAGCTTATAGTGCGCGCTTAATCCTTACAGCTTATTGGAGCAGCTATAACCACTGACCGCATCATAACCTCGCAGATTTCACGGCTTAAAGCGATCTTTCGCAATTGAAATGAGAGTCACAGGCCATACGTTTGATTCCCGTCGTCATACCCGTCCATATCTCGACACCAATATCCTGCCGAATGCGCGACACATCTGGGACATAACGGATGCGCCGCGCAGATTTAGTGTGGCCAAGAATGGTCACGGCGTTGTCCACATCTAAAGTCTCACCTATCAATTGCGCCAACTCATCCAGCCTGAAAGCTTCATCAGAACCCACGTTGTAAGGCACACCTGACTTCCCCTTGCTCACAAGCGCAAGCAGCCAGACAGCAAGATCAGCTGCATACAAATAGCTCCTGACCGTTTTCCCATCACCCGTAATCACAATACGACCATCTGCCAAGGCGTTGTTTATCAATTGGCCCACCGCAAGATGCGGCGGCAAGCCATAGCCGACGAAGGCGAAACATCGGGCAATGACGGGTTCAATCCCATATTCACGACCATAGCATACCGCTAGCATTTCCATCGCACGCTTACCCTCAGCATAGGCATCCACCGGGTCGGTTGAGCTACACGCGTAAGGTGCATTTTCTGGTATGTGTGACACTTCAGAAGGCTGTTCACCATAGATAGCACCCGAACTTATCATCAGGACGCGGGGTGATCCGCAAACAACGGCATGATCAAGAACACGCTGCGTCCCCCGCGTGATAGTGTCAAACAGCTCACGCGCATGATGAGCAGCATCAGGACTGGTGTCTGCTGCTCCGTGGATGAACAGGTCAAACTTCCCCTCTGGAATGGGATAATCGCGCACATCCCCACTGATGAATTGCAGCCATGTAGCAGTGTTGAATTCCGGGTAACGCTGGAGGAAACGTGATGGGTTACGGGATAAAACCACAACAGAAGTATGCGCACCCTGAGCATTCAGTTGAGCGAGTGTCATCAACAGCCAATAACCGATGAACCCAGTACCCCCCGTCATAAATATGCGCTTGCCAGCCAATTCGGGAAGGGGATACAGCTGCAATACGCGCGCGATATCAGTGATAACGGCCGCGCGACAGGCTGCGGATTGCGGTTCAGCCATTGCATACCTTCTGCAATAACGCTGCGGGGGCATCCAGTACCGCCCACTTGCCCGCACTAGCAAAATCCCCATAACCCCACGTCACGCCCAGAAACGCCATATCATTTTGCTCTGCGGCCAGACCATCTTCGATTTTATCACCGATGTAGAGCACTTCTGCTGGCTGTAGCGCCTGTTCTGTCAGCAGATGCTGTAGCAAAGCGCCTTTGTCTGGCAAGCGTGGTTGATACCGATCCAGCGCATAGACAGACTGAAAATATTTCCCCCAACCCAGGTAATCGAGAATCAGCTGGGTTGGCGCAAGGCGTTTGTTAGTTGCCAGATGCAGGATAAATTCGCTGCCGTGCAAGTTCGCTAATAAGTCGGCTACGCCTGGATATATTTCAGTTTGTTTGTAGCCACCACCATCGTAGTGACGTTTGAATGCTTCAACATAAGTATTGATCACCTGCGGGTCATCCACACCCGTCAGTATGGACAGCGTCTCCTGCAATGGCGGGCCGATCAGATGACTGGCGAAGGGGACTTTGGCGGTTACGCCAGCCTCATCAAGCACCATGGCAAGTGAGCCGAGTATACTGGGCGCCGAATCAATCAGCGTGCCATCCAGATCAAAAATCAATACAGGTTTACGGGTCATGGATAGAGTCTCAATATGGGATTGGGGAATTGGCTAGTAATGAATTCGGCGATAGCACCCTGCGCGCCAAATGAGGAGATAACGATGGTCGCGTCTGGCCATTGCAACAGGTCAGCCGGCGCACCCGTCAGATAACGGCCTAACTGCTTGCCTTGCAGATTGGGATTGCCATCGACTATGCCGACTACCCGCTCAGCCATGCCTGCAGCTTCGATTCTAGGTAACAGTCTTGCGCTATGACTGCCTGCACCATAAATCACCCATTGCTGAGCAGGACATTGCTTGAGGATATCAAGCACCTGCTTCATCTGCTGTTCGGACAGTGCAATATAAGCCTGCAGATTATCCAGACTACGCGGCCTGTCAGTGGCCGTCGCTGCTCGGCGCACAAACAGACCAAATAAACTGTCTGTCACGCCGCCCGATAGCGGCACGATCTCGCTGGCCTGATAAACATAACCGAATTCAGCCATCAAATTGGCGAGCGATTGTGTCGAGAAATACTGGATATGCTCCAATGAAAACTCACCGTAAGGCTCCAGTGGTGTGCGCACAAAACGCTCCAGCGCAGGCACTTCCACCATAATCATGGCTTGTTGGCTCAAACCTGCAACCAGCGCGGTCAAATCGGCTCGCAAATCAGGTAAATGTTCCAGCACGCCCGTCAGGCAAACCAGCGCTGCCTGATCAAGCGGCAATAACTGCTGCGCCTGGCTAAGACTGCCTGTATGTACATTTTTCAGGCCAAATAGCGAACTGGCCTTGGCCGACGCCTCGGGTGCAGGATCTATGCCATATAGCCGCGACCATCCCGCCGCCTGAAACGCCGCAAGTAACGCCCCCGTACCACAACCGATGTCGGCAACAAGGGAGTCAGCGTTCAGGAACGGCGCGCACAAATTAACTGCCGCAGCCATGCGCATCTGATCAACAGGGCGTATTTTGGCGGTTGTAGTCATGACATCGTATTTTGACAGCTCGCGATAATAAGTCTCATAAACTGCCGATGTGGGTAATTCAGCAGCGTAGACAAAACCACACTCATCACAATGTGCAATTTGATAACACATATCCAGACCGCCAATTGGCGCCAAGGTGTTGGTATATAAATGGGTGGTACGATCACTGCCGCATACAGGACAGGGACGATGTCGATGAAAAGAAGAGGTCAACATGGATTCATCCGAAAATAGCGTCAAGACCGTAGATAGCCGGGGACGGTACACCCTGTTGTTGTAATGCTGCTGCAATCTCGGCCTGATAGCGCAAGCTGGTCACCAATACAGGTAGCCCTGAGAATTTAACTACATCAAAAGCCACAATCTGGTGCCCAGCGATAATTGCGCCATGTCGATCGACATCAGCATCAACCAGCGCAGCGACGGGCAATTCTGCCAGAATTGGCGCGACATAATTATTAAAGTCACCACCAATACCGTACACAACAAAGGCACCCGGTAAAACCGACTTGAATCTGGCAATAAGCTGATGCTGGCGCGTCTGCCCTGCCATCCTCATATGCGCCTGAATACGCAAACTATCCGAATAAACTACCGATTCAAAATGCCCGGTAGATAACACACTCACTGCAAAACCAGCATGATGCAACAAGGCGGATAACGAGGTCGCGGTGAATTGATGCAGATGTTCAGCATTCGCATCCCAGGACAATAACGGGTGGCCTGCTTCGTTCGGCACTTCGATGACCAGCTTACCGGATGGTTTTAGCAATCTGGACCAATGCCCAAGCTCGGCACGAATATCTGGGATATGCTCAAGCACATGAAAAGAGAGGAGCAGATCATAAGGCTCAGTTTTGAGCACTGCTGCGGTATGCCGACTGACATGGTCCAACCACTGCATCGCGATCAACGCATCTTTGGAAAGCTCTATCCCGTCATACTCTACATTTGCAATTGCTTTGACGCGCCTACCCATCTCCCCCTCGGCACAGCCAATTTCCAATATACGCATGCCATCGTGCAACAGTGGCGCCAGCGTATTCAGCCTGTCCACCATCTTTTTTTCATGGGCAGAATCAGCCAGCACATTACGCCCACTCAGTTGCGCATAATAATCCTGCCGTTGTTGCTGCGGTCTATCGGCGGATTCCAGCCAACGGTGCCCACAGCTGCGGCACAAACAATAAGCTACCGGACTATTATGGCGCATCGTCTCATTGCCAAGACAAGCTGGACAAACTGGCAACATAGTCACAACCCGCGGTTTAAATGAGGGGCCAGGTCACGCATGCTGCCTGTTAACGCGTGACGGTTAACGACGCAGGATGCAATGGAACCAGCATCTCCTGTTGCAACTGCACCAGTGGCAACAACGGCGACATATCTTCCAGCGGCATGGAAATCATGCTGCCATTCGCTTGTGGTATCGCGGCTACTTTGGGCCACAAGGTTTCATTTGGCATCAGCATAACCTCACAAATAAATGGCCCCGGCTGGCTCAAAGCGGTGCGTATGCCAGACTGCAGCGTGGTCACATCATCAATGCGCATGGATGGAATGCCATAAGCCTGTGCAATTTCCTGCAAATCAGGCAGCGTCAGATTGCCTTCAGGCCCGGTGGCAACATAGCGTTCCTGGAAATAATTACGTTGTGTGTTGCGGATAGAGGCATATCCCTGATTGTTCATGATAAACAATATGATAGGCAGGTTCAGGCCGCGCAGCGTAGCCAGCTCCTGAATATTCAGTTGCAGACTGCCGTCACTTTCAATAGCGACCATGCGGGTCTCACCCGCAGACAGGCAAGCACCAATCGCTGCAGGCAGTCCATAGCCCATGGAACCCAAGCCAGAGGTCAGAAAAACCCGTTGCCCAGGTTTATTGCGAAAGGCAGTATAGAACGCCTCAACGCCCAAACCTGAACTGCCGGTGACAATAAGCATATCTTCAGCAATTTCGTCTGACATGACATCACTGAACTGGTAATGGCTAATAGGTCCCTCAGTCGGAAACGGTGCGCCGTCCATCACGCGGTAACGCTGCTTCCATGACTGGCAGCGTGCCAGCCAATCTTTGCGCTCAGGCTGATGCGTTGACATTCTTGCAAGCAGCGCATCAATAGCGTATCCCGCATCCGCTTGTATGGGTACATCAATGACCATGTCGAGTTTTGCCAATTCGTTGGCATCAATATCTATCACCACTTTTTTGGCGGTGCGCGCAAAATTCTTCGGGTTGTACGCAGTGACCACATTATCCAGTCGCGAGCCAATAGCAATCAGCAAATCACAGTTCTGTATGGCAAAATTGGGCGCGCGCAAGGCAACTACGCCAGGTTTGCCTACGCATAACGGATGCGCGTGCGAAATCAGATCCATGGCATTCCAGGTAGTCACGACCGGAATATTCAGTTGCTCATATAAATTTCTGAACTGCTCTGCCGCACCAGCAAGACGAATGCCATGACCGGCCAGGATCAAAGGACGCTCGGCATGCTCAAGCAGCGCTAATATCTGATCAATTTTCCCAGCATCAGGTTGCAATAGCGCCATCTGCGGCGCTGGCACATACCCCACCAACTCATCTGGATTGATCTGGCTCGCCTGTACATCTAACGGCACATCAAGCCAAACCGGGCCTTGCCGCCCATCACGTGCCAGCATCAATGCCTTTTCGAGGTGATAGCGCACCTGCAATGGATCATCCAGCGTCACCGCATATTTGGTGACCGATTTAACCATAGTGACAATATCAACTTCCTGCGGTCCCATCTGACGAACACCACTGTTGCCCAGCATATCTGCACGTTTAACCTGACCAGAAATAACCATCATTGGCACGGATTCTATCCATGCGCCTACCACGCCCGTTATTGCATTAGTCGCACCAGGCCCGGTGGTCACCAATGCCACACCCAGGTTCTCATTGACGCGGGCATAAGCCTCAGCCGCAATTGAGCATGCCTGCTCATGATGATTCGGCACGTAGTCCATATCGGGATTGAGCCCCAGCGCATCCACCAAATACATAGATCCGCCACCCGGCAAAACGAACACATGCTTTACACCTTCAGCAGCCAGACGGGACATAATGTAATCGGCGACTCTAACCATATTGCTCATTATTTCATCCAGTGCGGTAATAGCGTTTTGCGGTTCTTGTTGTTCTGTATGGCTACATCTGTGTAGTAGGAATCATCCTTGTGATGAGTAGACGAGATTTCTTCAAAAACCGCCCCCAGAGGACTATAGAACATGTGGCGCACACCTCTGCCGACCATGACCACTTCACCCGGGTTATAGATTTTTTCATCGCCATCCAAAGCCATATGTATCTCACCATGCAGAATATGAAAGGTCTCTTCTTTTTTCAGATGGTACTGTTCAGGATGTGTCTGTCCGGGCAACATCACGATCAGTTTTTTGCAGTATTCCCGATTCACTACGGTAATGAGTGCCAAACCATAAGCGTCAAATTGTTCCAGACCGTAATGATGGGAAATTTCCAAGTCAGTGTTAGCAGGTACGATGACATGCCCTTCTTGAAGCAAAATCTTAACCCGCTGAATGATCTCGGCGATTTTTTCGCGGGTGTCGTCGCAACGCGCGTTGACGTCAGTGAGCGCCGCATTTTCGGCGATATCCTGCGTCGCCACGAATTTGGCGAATTTTGACCAGTCATTCGCGGTGACCTGGTTTTCCTGCGGGGGAAAGGCCATGAATACATCGGCATCAGTCACCATTTCACCTGCCTTGATGGGGTGCTTGGCAAAAACACCTCGACGCAGAGAACGCAAACTGGCTATTTCAGCTTCAGCCGCCTCAACGCGTACGCCATTTGGCACACCACACATTTCGTAAGCCCGCTGTGCGGCCTGCAACCAAGCCGCGATTTGTTGCGGCGATGCAGAATAATTATTAAGCGGCCACTTTGCTGTAGGCACACCCACATGCTTTTCGAAAATCACCGCCCCCTTGGCGATAGCCATCTGGATAGCCTCGCAATTATCGGGGGACTCGTGAGTCGAATAACCTATTGGCACATGCGGATAACGACGCTTGAACAACTCGATTTGATTTAGCTGCAGATGCGCAGGCGGCGTGGGGTACTCACCCACACAGTGCATCACGCTAATGGATTTGCCACGGTGCTCAAAGTAGCTCAAGACCCGGTCAATATCTTCCAGATCCGCACCTGCTGTTGAGGCGATAATGGGTTTATCCGCTCTGGCTATTCGTTCTAACAGTGGCCAGTCGGTAAAAGAACAGCTCGCAATTTTAATAAAATCCAGATCCTGCGCTTCAATCACATCAACGGATGGCTCATCAAAAGGTGTCGCCATGGTCAGAAACCCAGCTTCACGCATTGCCGCAATCAGGCGATCAAAATCTTGCCGGCTTAGCCGCGTTTCTGAGAAGCGTTTAACATACTTAATATCATCTCGCCCCTGCGCTGCTGGATGGATAAAAGTATCTAAATCACGGTATTGCAGCTTGAATGCAAAACGAAAAGGAAAGTCACGGCAAACCTCGCCAAACGCACGAATAACGGATAATCCATGCTCGACATCACCCATGTGGTTATTGGCCATCTCTAACACGAACAGTGGCGCGGGGATGATTGCGGACATTCCTAACTCCTCATAAAATTTTGTTATTCGCCATAACATAACCAGGCAATCCGGCGGCTGTGGACTCATGATACCTGAACGCATAGCGCACATGCGACAGCTTATCATTTAGCTGTGTTTTCGCATATACGTCCCACGCCACGTGCATGCCCAAGAAAAATTTTACAGCGCTACAAACAGCCTACATAATCGCTACATCTCATGCGTACTGGTATTCCAATAATGACATCGCACACCTCGCCCCAGCAAGCCCTTGCAGAAATCGCAGCAAAAACCTTACAACAAGCGGTTGCGTGTCATCAGGCAAATGACTTTGAGGGGGCGGAAAAGCTTTATCGAGACATTCTTCGAATGCAACCTAATCACGCCGAAGCGAATCACAATCTGGGTGTGCTGTCGTTGCAGAACAATCAGGCAATTGCCAGTCTGCCTTATTTTACGGTAGCGCTGGATGCCGACCCGGCCAATGGGCGTTATTGGCTAAGTTACATAGACGCACTCTGCCAGGCGGAGCAACTCGATGATGCGCGGCAAATCCTGGCGCTCGCACAACAGCACGGCCTATCAGGCGCGGATGTAGACAAACTCGCCATGCAGTTAAGCCCCGCTACAGCGCCGACCAACACCCAGCCTGATCAACAAGAAATCAATACTCTCGTTACTCACTTCAATCAGGGGCAACTGACTGAAGCACTCGCGTTGGCGCAAACGTTAAGCACCCGCTATCCAAATCACGATGCAGGATGGAAAGCGTTAGGCGTGGCATACCAGCAAATGGGACGTCATGCTGACGCCCTGGCGCCCATGCAACGCGCCACCAAACTCGTTCCTCAAGATGCTGAAGCACACAACAATCTGGGCATTACGCTTAACGCTTTAGGTCGTTATGATGAAGCCGAAGCCAGTTATCGTCGCGCATTAAAACTCAGCCCGACTTATGCTCAGGCACACAGCAATCTGGGTGCGGCTCTGCACAGTCTCATGCGTCTGGATGATGCGGTAGCCTGTTACCGTAAAGCATTACAACATAATCCTGGCTATGTCAGAGCGCACAATAATTTGGGTGCTACCCTCCACGACTTGCGGCGTCTGGATGAAGCTGAAGCCAGCTACCGCAAGGCACTTGCCCTCAATCCCAACTATGCAGACGCGCACCGCAATTTAGGTATTACGCTGCATGATCTGGATCGCCTTGATGAGGCCGAAGCCAGCTACCAAAATGCACTGCAACTTAATGCAAATGATGCGGAAACCTATAGTTATCTGGGCAATACACTCAAAGACCTGGGCAGACTGGAGGATGCCGAAGCCAGCCATAGACAAGCACTAAGCATTAACCCGAATTTCGCTGATGCCCTGCATAATTTAAGCCATGTTTTATTAACCATGGGCAAATTGGTTGAAGCCTGGCCAAAATATGAATATCGCTGGGATGCCAACACCCTTAAAAAAATGCAACGCCCCGCAACTACACTGCCACAATGGCTGGGACAAACCCCATCCCCCAGCGACCGCATCCTGGTTTTCAAGGAACAGGGCATGGGTGATCAAATCCAGCTTTCACGCTATTTGCCATTATTGGCACAACGTTTTCCTGCAGGGGTCAGCATGGTCACGACACCTGCATTGCATGCGCTATTCCAGCGCGCTTTCCCTTCTGTCGAAATCCTCGACAGCATGCCAATTGACCAAACGGCTTGGCAGTGGCAATGTCCGCTGATGTCGCTACCGCTGGCATTCAATACGCAGCTGAGCAGCATTCCCGACCAGGTACCTTATCTCATTCCAGACCCCATCAAGTCGGACTATTGGGCGGCTAAGATCGTTACTCTCAATCTCCCCACCACGAAACACAAGATAGGCGTAGTGTGGAAGCCAGGCAGCCTGATGAAAAACGCGTCGTTACGTGCGCTGACTTTACAACAGCTCGGCCCGCTGCTTAATTTAGATAACTGCGTATTCTTTAGTCTACAAACAGAACCCGATGCAGATAAGGCATCATGGATAGCCGCAGGAAAGCTGATTGATTGGTCGGATGAATTTAGCAGCTTCGATGATACTGCTGCACTGATCAATAATCTTGACCTGGTTATCTCGGTTGATACCTCGGTTGCTCATTTGGCAGGCGCGCTTGGCTGCCCCATTTGGCTGCTGAATCGCCACGCCAGTGAGTGGCGCTGGTTACGTGACCGAGAAGATAGCCCGTGGTATCCAACCATGCAGATATACACTCAAGAAAAAGCAGGCGATTGGAGTTCGGTCATAGCACGCACAGCGGCGGCGTTGCTGTAGCTATGCTATCATCGTGGTCTCATCCAGGAGCACACTATGGCAGGTTTAGACAAAAACACCCCAATCCCAACGGAAATCAAATTACATCAAACTTCGCGCATACTCGAAGTGGCTTTTAATGATGGCAGCTTGTTCACTTTTCCTTATGAATTCTTGCGTGTGTTCTCCCCTTCAGCCGAAGTGCGCGGGCATGGCCACGGACAGGAAGTGATGCAAGTGGGCAAACAAGATGTGACGATTACGAGTGTTGAGCCTGTAGGCAGTTATGCGATACAGCCTACCTTTTCTGATAGCCATGACTCGGGAATTTACTCCTGGGATTATCTGTTTGAAATAGGTAAAAATCAGGATATGTTGTGGTCACGTTATTTACAACAATTAGCCGATGCGGGTGCATCAAGACAAGCGTTGTAAGCTATGCAGCAACTGATACTGGACATTATCGATCCGCCTGTACCCAGCTTTACTAATTTTGTTACTGCGTCTAATGCTGAATTAATCAGCGCCCTTAACAATCTCGTCACCCTGACTGGCGCAGCGCCACAGTGTTATTTATGGGGTGCGGCGGGCAGTGGCAAGACCCATCTATTGCACGCCTGCGTGCATTTCGCGCAGTCCCGTGGGATACAAGCCGGTTATTTTAATGCGGCAGATTTTGCCTTGGCGGATACCACCAATCTGACATTCATTGCTATCGACAACGCCGAGCAACTGGATGCCAACAGCCAAATCAAGCTATTCAACCTCATCAACCAGGTCCGCGATGGGCAAGGCCGACTTGTCACGGCGGGCAATGTAGCCCCCATGCAATTACCCCTGCGAGTCGATGTCACCACTCGTCTGGGCTGGGATGCTGTCTATCAGATTCATCCCTTATCTGATGCCGATAAAAGTTACGCACTCAGCAAACATGCGGAAGCGCGCGGGTTTAACTTGCAAGCACAAGTGGCAGACTATCTTATCCACCACTGGCGGCGTGACTTGCCATCATTAATGGCGGCACTGGACAGTCTGGATAAATACTCGCTGCAAACGCAGCGTGCGATTACCGTACCATTACTGAAAGAAATCCTACCCGCATAAAAAAGGGCGCTCATTTCTGAGCGCCCTTCTAACTTCACAGCCAACCGGGATTACATATTGTAAGCACGTTCACCGTGAGTGGTTGTATCCAAGCCTTCGCGTTCTTCTTCTTCAGGAACACGTAAACCCATAAACATATCTATCAGCTTGAACAAGATGAAGCTCACAACACCAGACCAAAGCACTGCTGTACCGACAGCCCACAACTGGCTAACCAATTGAGTAGACATATCGTACTCAGCAACCTTGTTAGCGGCATAGTCAAACACACCTGAACCACCTAATGCTGGACTGGCTACGATGCCTGTACCAAGCGCACCGATGATACCGCCGATGCCGTGCACACCGAACACATCCAGACTGTCATCATAGCCTAACATGTGCTTCAGACCTGTCACACTCCACAAGCAAACCGCACCAGTTACCGCACCCAGTACGATGGCGCCCATAGGGCCAGCAAAACCAGCTGCCGGCGTAACAGCTACCAGACCAGCCACCGCACCCGAAGTTACACCCAACATGCTAGGCTTGCCTTTGATCATCCATTCAACAAACATCCAGGACAATGCCGCTGCAGCAGTTGCAACTATCGTGTTAACCATCGCCAGCACTGCAGTACCTGTTGCTTCCAGATTAGAACCAGCGTTGAAGCCAAACCAACCCACCCACAACAAGGATGCGCCGATCATGGTCATCACCAAACTGTGTGGTGCCATTGCTTCTTTACCGTAACCAATACGCTTACCTAATACTATCGCACCCATCAATGCTGCCATACCTGCGTTGATGTGAACAACCGTACCACCAGCAAAGTCTAATGCACCTTTACCGAACAAGAAGCCAGATGGATCGCTGAATGCTGATGGACCGCCCCAGAACCAGACCATGTGAGCCATAGGCAAGTAAGAGAAAGTGAACCACAACACACCGAACACCAGCATTGCAGAGAACTTCACACGCTCAGCCAAACCGCCGACGATCAAGGCAACTGTAATTGCAGCGAAGGTCAACTGGAACACCATGAACACTAGCTCAGGGATATAAACACCCTTGGAGAAAGTTTCAGCCATTGCATTAACATCAACCCCTTTCAGGAACGCTTTGGATAAGCCACCAATAAACTCATTGCCAGGAGCAAACGCCATTGAATAACCATAAACCACCCACAAAATCGAAATAATGCAGAAGATGGTGAAGATTTGCGTTAATACCGACAACATATTCTTCTGACGCACCAAACCACCGTAGAACAATGCCAGACCTGGAATCGTCATCATGATAACAAGTGCAGTCGCCACCAACATCCAGGTGGTATCACCTTTATCAGCAACAGGTGGTGCCGCAGCAGCAGGTGTCGCTGCTGCTGGAGCGGCAGCTTCTGGTGCAGGTGCCGCTGCTTCAGGTGCTGTCGCTGTAGCAGGTGCAGCGTCAGGCGCTACAGCTGTTGCTGCCGGTGCAGCAGCGGGTACAGCTGTATCATCGGCATTACTCATGCCAGCAATACCGAAACTACACACCATACTTAATGCTATGAGCCATTTTTTCATCTTGCTCTCCCTTACAGTGCTTCAGGCCCGGATTCGCCAGTACGTATACGTACAGTCTGCTCCAGGTTGAATACGAATATTTTGCCATCACCGATCTTGCCAGTATGGGCTGATTTTTCTATCGCTTCGATCACTTGATCGAGTAACTCGTCTGCAATCGCCGCCTCAATCTTGACCTTAGGCAGGAAATCAACCACATACTCCGCACCACGATACAGTTCGGTATGCCCCTTTTGCCGACCAAAGCCTTTGACTTCAGTAACAGTGATCCCTTGCACGCCGATGGCGGAAAGTGCTTCACGTACCTCGTCCAGCTTGAACGGCTTAATGATTGCCGTAACGAATTTCATGTTTTCTCCTTAGCGCGGACGCAAAACTTATTGCGTCCGCAGTTTGATTAACTATGTGGCTAACCTAAATGGATTAAGATTTAGAATGTTTTGCCAACAGAAGCAAAGAAAGAACCATCAGACAAGTTCTTGGTTGTAGTACCTTCGGTGGAAAGAACAGTTCTATTGGTATCGAAGTATCCGACTGTCCAGGTCAAACCAACCATATCTTTTGAAACAGCAAGTTTCCAGTCATCAATTTTACTGAAACCACCAGCTGCATATGCGGCACCCTTAGTATCTTGGTGTCCATAGTGAGCAACCAAAGTGATGTCTGCTGGCAATGGCAATGTAACATTACCTTCAGTATAGTTAGTACCTTTAGAATCTGCAAAACCGAAGTAATCAGTCAAATCCTGAGTGTATTTAACGTTAAACCATTTATAGGTTGCACCAGCATAAGCTTCCCAAGTATTTTCTGTAGGATTCATAGTGCTACCTGGGTAGTAGAAATAAATCGCACCAATATCGTATGTCAAATCATCAGTAATCTTGCCTCTGTAACCACCGTACCAGTCGGTCTCGATGCTAGCACCTGGGTTGTAAGTACTGCTGATATTCGAAGCCCAAGTTCCCACATACAAGCCGCTAGAATGCGTAACATCAAAACCACCTTGAATAGCTGGCTGTTTGAATGTGTTAGAAATACCACGAACGCGGTAGTCAGTAATCATACTAACGTTGCCCGTCAATGTGAAATCAGATGGGGCTGGCGCGTCAGCAGCAAATGCAGAAGCTGTTACAGCAGTTAACGCAACAGCTAAAATGGTTTTGTTCAAAGTACGCATCAAAAACTCCTATGTAAAAAAATCGCAACATTGCGAAAATTAATATAGCACAACCCGTGCCAGAAATATTTTTCTTTACAAACAACAAGATACATCTTTTCATTCATAGCCCACATACAGGCATGCACCAATTTAACGCCTACAATTTACCACAGGCACCATAGTCGTGCGTAATGCAGTAAATTTCCACATGCTTTACCTAGCGGTCAATCAATTTGCCAGTTAGAATAGCTTTTGTATTATTCATATAGAGGTGCATCATGTTACCCAACCAGAAATTCCTGGACGATATCGGCGAAAAAATCAGCCAGGCAGTCAACCAAGGTCCACTTAAGGACATGGAACATAATTTGCGAGCACTAGTACAAAGCGCATTACAAAAACTCGATATCGTGACGCGCGAAGAATTTGATATACAACAGGAAGTATTGTTACGCACGCGTGAACAATTGGTGGCGTTAGAAGCACGCGTCGTCGAACTCGAAAAAGCCATCATCCCGCCACAGCCTGACTAAACGTTCACGCATGGCGATTGCAGTTTTATATAGTCGTGCACTCACGGGCATGAATGCGCCCGAAGTCATCGTCGAGGCGCATTTAGCCAATGGTTTACCCAGTTTTACGATTGTCGGCCTGCCTGAAGCGGAGGTAAAAGAAGCCCGTGACCGCGTGCGTGCCGCGATACAAAACTCACGCTTTGATTTCCCCGTCAGCCGTATTACCGTCAACCTTGCACCCGCAGATTTGCCCAAAGAGTCAGGGCGCTACGACTTACCGATTGCATTAGGAATCTTAGCTGCGTCGGGCCAAATCCCAGTTGCCAGTCTACGCGACTATGAATTTGCTGGAGAGCTTGCGCTTACCGGGGAGTTGCGCCCGATACGTGGTGCATTAGCCATGACGCTAGGCGCCGTTTCTAGTGGTCGCGCCTTTATTTTGCCCTCAGCCAGCGCTGCCGAAGCTGCATTGGTAGAACGCGCAGTAGTTTATCCCGCCACCTCACTACTCGCTGTTTGCGCGCACCTGACCCGCACGACACTATTAACAGCAGAACCACATCAAGTCACGACTGCACGCGCATACTATCCTGATTTTAGTGACGTCAAGGGTCAAGCTGGTGTCAAACGCGCACTGGAAATTGCCGCGGCGGGCGGGCATTCGGTATTGATGTCAGGGCCACCTGGCACGGGTAAATCCATGCTGGCCAGCCGATTTTCCGGCATATTGCCTGACATGAGCGAAGCTGAGGCCATAGAATCCGCCGCACTATTATCGCTCAACAGCGGCTTTCGCATTGCCAATTGGCGGCAACGCCCGTTCCGTGCGCCACACCATACGGCATCAGCAGTCGCCCTGGTTGGCGGCGGCAGTAATCCGCGCCCAGGTGAGATTTCATTGGCGCACCATGGTGTATTGTTTTTAGATGAATTACCTGAGTTTCCCAGAACAGTGCTCGATGTCTTACGTGAGCCATTGGAATCAGGCAACATCACCATTTCACGTGCAACACGGCAGGTAGACTTCCCCGCACGATTCCAGCTCATTGCCGCAATGAATCCATGCCCCTGCGGGTATCTGGGTCATACATCAGGCAAGTGCCGTTGTACGCCTGATCAAATCGCACGATATCGAGGACGCTTATCGGGTCCGCTATTAGACCGTATCGACATACAAATTGAAGTACCCAGCCTGCATCAAGATGAATTACTCAGCGCTTCCACAGGAGAAGCCAGCGCAGCCATACAGCAGAGAGTAAGCACGGCGCGCGGTGTGCAACTAGACCGTCAAGGCAAAACCAATGCCATGCTGAGCAGTAATGAAATTGATTTGTACTGCGCACCCGATGCTGCGGGTATGAGTCTGTTAAAAAATGCAATTAACCGTTTGAATTTATCTGCCCGCGCCTATCACCGCATTCTCAAAGTCGCACGCACTGTCGCAGACTTGAACCTGCACCCCCACATCACGAGTCAACATATTGCTGAAACCATACAATACCGCCGATTAACGCACACTTAAAGAGCACTACCATGACCCCAAAGAATCACGCGCTTGAAGGCTGGTTAGAAGAAAAACGCTCCGCTTATCTTTATCGCAGTATTGCACGAGCTGAAACTGGCACACCTGTACAGCCGCTATTCACTGACCTTGCCAACGCAGCAGAGCAGCAAGCCAAGTTATGGGAAGCAGAGCTACGGAAGATGAACATAACCAGTCCATCCGAGTTCCATCCTGATATACGCAGTCGTTTAGTAGCAGGTTTGGTTCGCTTATTTGGCACACGCACAATGAAACCAGTATTGGCCGCCATGAAGGTGCGCGGCATGGCTATTTATAATCGCGCGATGTCAAAACACCAGATGCCAACTACCCTGGCAGATGTTGGACAACGCCATAAACTCGGTGGGCATGGTTATTTGCGTGCAGCCGTATTCGGTATCAATGATGGCCTGGTATCAAATGCGAGTCTTATTCTGGGTGTTGCAGGTGCTGCAGCTGGACATGCCGGTGGCAGCCAAATGATATTGGTATCCGGACTAGCGGGCCTATTGGCTGGTGCCTTTTCAATGGCAGCAGGCGAGTATATTTCGGTGCGCTCGCAGCGAGAAATGTTTGAATATCAAATAGGGCTGGAGCGTGAAGAGCTCGCACAATATCCCCAGGAAGAAGCTGCCGAGCTGGCACTTATTTATATCGCCAAGGGAATGAGTAAAGAAGAAGCAAAACGCGTTGCCAACACACTGATCGCAGACCCGGAACGCGCATTGGACACGCTGGCACGCGAGGAGTTAGGTCTCAATCCAGATGAGCTGGGATCTCCCTGGGGTGCAGCCATTTCATCGTTTATCGCATTTTGCACTGGTGCCAGCATTCCGTTGCTTCCATTTGTATTCAGTACGGGTCAAGCCGCATTACAGGGTGTTATTATCGCAACCGCCTTTTCCTTATTTATTGTTGGCGCCAGCATTAGCCTGTTTACAGGACGGCAAGCGCTATGGGGCGGTTTGCGCATGTTAGGCATAGGCGGCATGGCCGGTGCCATCACTTATTACATTGGCAGTTTACTAGGAGTAAGCTTGAGCTAAATACTAATCAAAACATTGGTTTTAAGAAAAATAACATAGTACAATCAGAAGTTAATTACAATTTCAAAATAGGAGACGAACAAATGGATTTTGATATCACCATGGTTGTTAATTACTTAGCCATTCTTACCATGTTTTATTGCTTGTATCTGGTACTTTCACTCAAGTCAGCAATACCTGGAGGGATGGTTGGTAAGCGTTGGAATTTTTTAACCATGTTGGTCGGATTGTTTACCATAGGGTATTTGGCAACTCCATTCTTCGATCAACTTCCCCCCGACATTCTGCAATTAGTGGTTTCACTTATATTCTTATTTGGCGCAATCTATGTAGTGGTTACTGTTCGCCTGATATTTAACATTATCCGTGAATTGACTGAATAAACAGGGTCGACTATGCATCCAGATTTGATTCTATTCCGCACCGCACAAGGTGAAGAAGTTATAAATGGTCACGGACACGACAAGCAAATCGCCGCCAATTTACGCCGTGCATTGCTGGCCGTGGATGGTAAAACATCAGTAGCCGCGTTGACTAAAAAAGTATTTTGGGTCAGTGATGTCACAACCGTGCTCAAAGAATTATATTCCTTAGGGCTTATTCATGATGATGTAAAAACCATACAAGGCTTTACCGTCACCCAGTCAGGTGGGGCTGGCTTGTTACTCAAAGTGCAAATAGTCAAAATCGCCAAAGAACTATTGGGTAGTAATGCAGATCGCATTATCAAGAAAATTGAAGATGTGGACGGAACACCCGAAGCGCTGGAACAAGCGTTACTCTCATGCAAAAAACTCATTAAATTAACCATCAATGATCAAGTTGCTGAGACGTTTCTAAAACGTTGTTTGGAAGTCATCGGTAAGTAAATGGCCAATCATACCCTTATCGTAACAATGATAGGGGCGTGATCGGAAGGTCGCTCTAATTTGCGCGGCACCACATCAACCTCACAACTCTCACACAGCTTCGCCAAGCCGTCCGATAACAATATATGATCTATGCGCGCACCCATATTGCGACGGAATGCAGCCATACGATAATCCCACCAGGTATAGCTATTTTCAGGTTGCTCAAACAATCTAAAACTGTCAACCAAGCCTAACTGCAAAAGTTGCAGAAATGCATCACGCTCAGCTGGCGACACCAGAATACCATCACCCCAGCCTTTCGGGTCATGCACATCCTCATCTGCTGGAGCGATATTGTAGTCACCCAAAATAGCCAATTTTGGATGCGTCAACAGTTCGTTTGACACATAAGCCCGCAACGCCTGTAACCAGGCTAGCTTATAACTATATTTGTCACTATCAAGCGCTTGTCCATTAGGTACATAAACACAAATTGTCCGCACGCCCTGCACGGTGGCAGCGATCACCCGCCGTTGCGGATCTTCAAAATCAGGAATACCAACAACTACGTCTTCCAAATCCTGCAGGCTTAAAATTGCGACGCCGTTATAAGTTTTCTGACCACTATAAACCACCTTATAACCTGCGTCAGTGATCTGCGCTAATGGAAAATTAGCGTCTTCAGTTTTGGTTTCCTGCAAACAGACGACATCTGGCCGATGAAGATGCAGCCAGTCCAGTAAATGAGGTAATCTAACCTTTAACGAGTTAACATTCCATGCGGCAAGCTTCATGGTTTGGTAGCATCTGGTTTATCCTGAGCGGCAGTTTTTTTCTCCACATTCCTATCCCCTGGCATTCTGGATTTCGGATAGCCCGCTTCATCCAGCATTTGGTTCCAGCGAGTAGCCTCAAACCCTTTAATGGGGTTGCTGCCAATTTTCAATACCGGCAAATCCATAGCCCCAGTAAGCGTATTAAGCGCTTCAGCATCCGCCTTATTCTTTTGTGGATCTTTCATTGCGTATGGAATGCCACGTTTTTCTAACAGTGCTTTAGCATTTGTACACAGCGGACCGCAATCGCCAGCGAATAAAGTAACTGGGTTTTTCGTCGCGGCATCTTTCATTACATAAGAGCCTTGCCCATCAATTACGTTAGTTTCTAATTTACGTTGCTCCAGTTTTTTAACTGGGCTGGTCGGTGCCTGGTCACTATAATGGACCGCTCCCGCCTTATCGATCCAGCGATACACCTCAGCAGCACTAACTTGCTGTACATAGAAAGCCAACGACAATAATATTAGATTTCTTTTCATCTCCATCACAGCCCCTTCATATAAATTCAAGACATGCCATTATGCCGCAACAATGCATCTATACTCGGCTCACGACCACGGAAGGCAACAAAAGACTCTAGTGCAGGTCGCGATCCACCCACAGACAACACCTCATCCCAGAACTTTTTACCAATCTCGGGGGACAACACACCGTGCTCTTCAAATAAACCATAAGCATCAGCCGACAACACTTCAGCCCACTTGTAACTATAATATCCCGCGGCATAACCACCAGCAAAAATATGCGAGAAATTGTTTGGAAATCGATTATAGTCAGGCGGCGTAATCACAGCGACCATTTCCCGTATCTGCTTTAGCACTTGCAGCGCCGATGTCTGATGGATATCGACCCCACTGTGCAAACGCAAATCGAACAAGGAAAACTCCACCTGACGTAATGTTTGTAGCCCACTTTGAAAATTCTTTGCTGCCAGCATCTTTTCAAACAATGCTCGTGGCAAAGCCTCACCAGTATCAGCATGTTTGGTCATATACCGCAGCACATCCCATTCCCAGCAAAAATTTTCCATGAATTGTGATGGCAGTTCGACCGCATCCCATTCAACGCCATTAATACCAGAAACTCCCAACTCCTCAACTTGCGTCAACATATGATGTAACCCATGACCAAACTCGTGAAACAAGGTAATAACCTCATCATGGGTAAATAAAGCAGGCTTACTCCCAACAGGTGCCGAAAAATTGCAGGTTAAATAAGCAACCGGTATTTGAATATCAGCCCCCTTGCGTCGACGTGCTAACGCATCATCCATCCACGCACCACCACGCTTATGCTCACGCGCATATAGATCCAGATAGAACTGCCCTATCAAATGTCCAGTTTGATCCTTTATATCGAAAAAACGCACGTCTTTATGCCACACTTGAGTAGATGCCGAAGAAACGCTTAATCCATATAAGGTATTTATGAGTTTAAATAAGCCTTGTAACACTTGATCTTCAGGAAAATATTGTTTCAATTCTTGATCTGAGTATGCATATTTTTCTAATCGCAATTTCTCACTAGCGAAGCTGATATCCCAAGCCTGTAATTCACTAATACCCAATGTTGATTTAGCATACGACTGCAACTCAGCTAGATCGGTTTCTGCTGAAGCCCGTGCTCTTTGCGCCAGTGACATTAAAAATGCTTCGACTTGCTGAAATGATTCAGCCATCTTGGTTGCAAGCGATAAATCCGTATAATTAGCAAAGCCCAACATAACAGCTGCTTCATGACGCAAACTTACAATCTGCGTGATTAGATCACTATTATCCCACTGCGCAGGCTCAAACTCTGACGCTCTGGTTACATAGGCTTTATACAGTTTTTCACGAAGCTCACGATTTTCCGCATATTGCATAACAGGTATGAATGAAGGTGCGTGCAAAGTAAACTTCCATCCACTTTGATTATCCCTAGCAGCTAGTTCAGCCGCAGACTGCAATATATCGGCAGGCAGTCCAACCAAAGCACCTTCGTCCGTTATTATCAAACCAAACGCGTTAGTGGCATCCAACAGATTTTCTTCAAACTGTGATGCCAATTTAGATAGTTGTTCTTGTATTTCTAAAAAACGTTGTTTTTGTTCCGGCTCTAACTCAGCACCACCTAATTTAAAGTCTCGTAGCTCATTTTCAATTATTTTTTTCTGCGCAACTGACATCAAAGCATAATCTGCAGATTCTTTTAACTGCTTGTACTTTGCATACAAATCCAGATTCTGGGCCATCTTCCCATAATACTGTGTAATTTTAGGAAGATTTTCATTATAAGCTTCACGTAACTCATCAGTATTCATTACACTATTCAGATGTGAAACCGGTCCCCATGCGCATGAAAGCATCTCATTAGCATCTTCCATAGGGGCAACAAAACTATCCCAACTAGGCGCAACATCATCGTGCACCAACCGGTCTATTAACTTGTTATTTATCGCCAATATCTCATCAATAGCTGGTGTCACATGAGCGACTTCAATTAATTCAAATTTTGGGAGTCCTGCGCAAGCAATCAGTGGGTTCATTAGTCTATTTATTACCTTCATTACGGTTAAAAAATCATATGCAATTGGCAATTATGCCACATATAATAAGCATCTCGCAGCACACCCACTAACAAGGAGAAGCCGTGCTTACCGCGCCAACCAACATATCCTCATATCTCAAACATTATCCAGATATTGCAGATTCATCGTGGGTACATCATAGTGCTAATATCATAGGCAATGTCAATATTGGCGCACATACATCCATTTGGTGTGGTGTGGTTATTCGTGGTGACGTCAATAAAATCGACATAGGTCATCATACCAACATACAGGATCTTAGCGTACTCCATGTGTCCCATCCTACAATCGATAATACAAATGGTTCGCCACTCAGCATAGGCAATTATGTCACTGTTGGACATAACGTTATCCTGCATGGTTGCTGCATACAGGATGAATGCCTAATTGGCATGGGCAGTTTAATTATGGACGATGTGATCGTAGAGAAAAATGTTATCGTCGGTGCAGGCAGCCTAGTTTCTGAAGGAAAAATTTTAGAGTCGGGGTTTCTATATCTTGGCAGGCCCGCCAAGTGTATACGCGCATTGACAGACAGTGAGCTAGCTTATTTTAAAAAATCCGCAGATTACTATGTTGCACTCGCACAAAATTACAACATTCAATCTGATTGATTACTAACAACCAATATTACTTGCTTCAACCATATTATTCAGAGAATTTTTAGCAATAAAAAACCCCCACCAAATAAATGGAGGGGGTTTTTAGAATGGGGAGTCTGACGATGACCTACTTTCACATGGGTAATCCACACTATCATTGGCGCAGTCTCGTTTCACGGCTCTGTTCGGGATGGGAAGAGGTGGTTCCAAGACGCTATTGTCGTCAGACGTAAGGGGTGAGATGTTGCGTTTATTCAACATCTCTTATTCGGAAGAAGTAAAGTCAGGTTCTAAATTGCATTGTTTATCACTACGTCACACTAACCTCATACTTAAGGTTATAGGGTCAAGCCTCACGGGCAATTAGTACTGGTAAGCTTAATGCATTACTGCACTTCCACACCCAGCCTATCAACGTGGTGGTCTTCCACGACCCTTTAGGGGGGTTAAACCCCCGGGAAATCTCATCTCAAGGCGAGTTTCACGCTTAGATGCTTTCAGCGTTTATCTCTTCCGGATTTAGCTACCCGGCGATACCACTGGCGTGATAACCGGTACACCAGAGATCCGTCCACTCCGGTCCTCTCGTACTAGGAGCAGGTCCCTTCAAATTTCCAGCGCCCACGGCAGATAGGGACCAAACTGTCTCACGACGTTTTAAACCCAGCTCACGTACCACTTTAAATGGCGAACAGCCATACCCTTGGGACCGGCTACAGCCCCAGGATGTGATGAGCCGACATCGAGGTGCCAAACTCCCCCGTCGATATGAACTCTTGGGAGGAATCAGCCTGTTATCCCCAGAGTACCTTTTATCCGTTGAGCGATGGCCCTTCCATACAGAACCACCGGATCACTATGACCT
>JBAZJP010000011.1:0-103766 GCA_041651255.1 Sulfuriferula sp.
ATCCAGCTGCACACGTGTAATCCCGCTCGCCATTTCGTTCGACACCACCTCAAAATGGTAAGTATCACCCCGCACTACTGCGCCAATAGCTACCAGCGCATCAAATTTTCCACTCAACGCCATCTTGCGCAATACCAATGGAATTTCCAGCGCGCCAGGCACGGTAACAATCACGGTGTTCTCGGTTTTCACACCCAACTTCGCCAATTTATTCACACACGAAGCCAACAAAGCATCGCAGATATCCTGATTAAAACGGCTCATGACAATACCGACACGCAATCCGTCTCCTGCCATATTCGCTTCAACTTGTGCAATACCATTAAATTCAGTCATACTATTTACCTTTATTCTTCGCTATACCCAACAACTTCCAACCCGAATCCCGCCAACGACGGCATTTTGCGTTGTTTTGCCATTATGCGCATTTTACCTACGCCGACATCTTTTAAAATTTGCGCACCAATACCGTAATTACGCACATCCCATTTTTGCGCAGGTTTTACTTCGTTGCCGGGCAACGCATGACCAAGCAATTCAGCTGCGGTTTCTGGGCGATGTAATAACACCAGCACACCCGTACCGGCTGCGGCAATTTTTTCCAGTGCGCGATTAACGCCGTAGCTGTGTAACGGGCTGTCCATTTCCAGCACATCCATTACCGAAACAGGCTCATGCACACGTGCCAGCGTCTCATGTTCAGGACTGATATCACCTTTAACCAACGCCAGATGCGCCGCACCTGAGATTTTTTCACGGTAAGCAATGAGCTTAAACTCACCAAATGCCGTTGTAATCACCCGCTCGCCAACTCGTTCGATCAGACTTTCATTCTGATTGCGATAATGAATCAAATCAACAATCGCACCTATCTTCAAGCCATGCTCCTGGGCGTAAGGTAGCAAATCTGGCAAACGCGCCATACTGCCATCTTCTTTTAGAATCTCACAGATCACAGCTGCAGGTTCTAATCCCGCTATTGCTGCCAGATCACACCCTGCCTCAGTGTGCCCCGCACGTATCAGCACACCACCAGGTTGCGCGCGTAATGGGAAAATATGCCCGGGCTGAATAATATCTGTGGCTTTTGCATTCTTGGCTACTGCTGCCTGTATCGTGCAAGCACGATCTGCTGCTGAAATACCCGTGGTCACACCTTCAGCAGCTTCAATCGAAATGGTAAACGCAGTGCTGTAAGGCGACTGATTATCCGAAACCATTTGGCGCAAACCGAGCTGCTTGCAACGTTCATCGGTCAAAGTCAGGCAAACCAGACCACGCCCATGCTTCGCCATAAAATTAATGGCTTCGGGTGTAGCGAATTCCGCCGCCATCACCAAATCGCCCTCATTTTCACGATCTTCTTCATCAACCAACACCACCATCTTACCTGCTTTGATGTCAGCGATAATATCTTCTATAGGGCTTAAACTCATTTAGATTCCTGATAATTGAGGATACGTTCAGCGTAGCGCGCCATCATGTCGATTTCCAGATTGACGTGACTGCCAGCTGTTAAGGTATGCAGATTAGTATTCGAGAGGGTGTGCGGGATCAAGTTAATACTAAATTCATCACCCACCACGCGGTTAACTGTCAGGCTCACACCATTCACGGTAACAGAACCTTTAGTCACGATAAATCGTGCGATGTCACCAGGCGCATGTATGACCAGTTCATAACAGTCTCCCACAGGTGCAAAACTAACCACCGCCCCGACACCATCAACATGCCCAGAGACCAAGTGCCCGCCCAATCTATCCGCCAGGCGCAGCGCCTTTTCCAAATTAACCAATGCGCCAACAGGAAAACCCACCGTGCAACGAAAAGTCTCGGCCGAGACATCCACGCTAAAACCTTGTGGCGATAATGCGACCACTGTTAGACAAACGCCATTGCAGGCGATAGAGTCGCCTAGTGCTACGTCGCTTAAGTCCAACGTCGCCGCGTCTATCAATAAACGCGCATCTTCGTTACTGGGTACAACTTCGGCGACTTTACCAACAGCCTGAATAATTCCTGTAAACACAGCTATCCTTAAATTATTCGTCAAGTACGGCAGAAGTATAAACCTCTTGCACGTCATCTAGGGATTCTAGCGCATCCAACAATTTTTGCATTTTGACCGCGTCATCCCCCGTTAGCTCAATCACATTTTGCGGCTTCATGCTTACTTCACCAAACTCAGCTTTAAATCCAGCTGTTTCTAGCGCCTGCTTAATCGTGTGTAACTCATACGGCGGCGTAATCACCTCGATACTGCCATCTTCATGCGTCATCACATCGTCGGCACCCGCTTCGAGAGCAGCTTCCATCAGCGCATCCTCATCCACTCCAGGTGCAAACAACAACTCGCCGCAATGCTTGAACTGAAAAGCCACACAGCCATCCGTCCCCATATTCCCGCCAAATTTGCTGAAAGCATGGCGCACATCTGCTACGGTACGAACTTTATTATCGGTCAAACAATCAACCATCACCGCAGCGCCACCAATACCATAACCTTCGTAGCGTATCTCTTCATAATTCACGCCTTCCAAATCACCGCAGCCACGCTTAATCGCGCGCTCTACGTTATCTTTCGGCATGTTATTGTCATACGCCTTATCCATCGCCAAACGCAAACGCGGGTTAGTTGAAACATCGCCACCACCCATCTTTGCCGCAACCGTAATTTCCTTAATCAGACGCGTGAAAATCTTGCCACGTTTCGCATCTGTAGCCGCTTTTTTATGCTTGATATTCGCCCATTTACTATGACCTGCCATAACATCCTCTTGGCTTGCGTATTAAAAGTGGTAATTTTACCACTTTGCAGCCAGTTACGATAACCTTAACGGCCTAATTGCTGCAGAAGTATGGTTCAACAACCCGACCCTGATTAACTATACTCATCACTGCATTTCTGGTGATATGATTGTGTAAAGTTTGATAGCGGGGACAACATGAAAATTCAATTTTATGATTTTAAAGCGCTGTACAAATTCATCACCCGACCTGCGTCCTGGCTGATCATTTTAGCGGTGGTAATTTTCATTACCATATCTACCCTGATTTTTGTTTATGGATTCGATACCCGTACACCGAATCGATTAATCTGTGAACGGGCCAGCAACGCCAGTATGGTTATCATCTTAATGTCTGGCTTTTTATTTATAGTCACATCCATTGCCAGCGTAGGTTCGCTATTTGTGATAGTGGACAACTGGCTTAATAAACGGAAATTCAATATTCATGACATTTGGCTCCCTCTTGCTGCGGTCTGTTTGGGGATAATCAGCTTCACATTACAGATAAACGTGTGTGGATAGCCGGCCAAAAAACGCAAACTTGGCCGGCTAGTCAGGATTGCTTATAAAAACCGTGCCACCATGCCATTGCGGCAATCTTGCCCAACTTTAATTTGCACGGTATGCCCGGTGCCTGGTGCGACGGTTACGGGCTTGTTTTTACTAAACATGGCGTCTATCACCACATCGAAGTTACCTGTCGGATGAATAATTTCCAGCTTATCCCCTACGCTAAATTTATTTTTCACCGCGATTTCAGCCACGCCCGTTTGCGCGTCATAGCCAGTGATGTCACCGACATACTGGCTGCGGTTGGATTCTGAATGCCCGCGCATGTAGTTCTGGTAATCATGAGTATGGTGACGCTCATAGAAACCGTCGGTATAACCACGATTGGCCAGCCCTTCCAGTGTGGATAGCAAATTAGTATCGAATTGTTTGCCAGCCATTGCATCGTCTATAGCCTGACGGTAAGACTGCGCGGTGCGTGCGACGTAGTAAGCAGATTTGGTACGTCCTTCAACTTTTAGCGAATCTATGCCCATTTCAACCAAACGCGCCACGTGTTCGATAGCGCGCAAGTCCTTTGAATTCATGATGTAAGTACCATGCTCATCCTCCAGCACCGGCATCAAATCACCGGGCCGCGCACTTTCCTCGATCAGATAAACCTTATCTGCCAGCGGATGACGTTGCTGCTGGCCGCAATCGGCAAAGCTGGTTTCGGCCTGTTCCAGTGCGCTGCCGAAATTGAAATCGATTTTCTGGATATCGCCTGCGGGATTTTCTTCAGCATCATGAACTTTGTAATCCCAGCGACAAGAGTTGGTACAAGTACCCTGATTGGGATCGCGGTGATTAAAATAACCGGACAACAGACAGCGCCCGGAATACGCGATGCACAGCGCGCCATGGACAAACACTTCCAGCTCCATATCAGGGCATTGCTGGCGTATCTCGGCGATTTCATCCAGCGATAATTCTCGCGACAGGATAATTCGCGTCAAGCCCAGTGCCTGCCAAAATTTGACCGTAGCATAGTTCACTGTGTTGGCTTGCACCGATAAATGCACAGGCACTTCTGGCCATTTTTCGCGCACCATCATGATTAACCCGGGATCGGCCATAATCAGCGCATCAGGACGCATGGCGATAATAGGCTCCATATCCGCCATATAGGTTTTAACTTTGGCGTTATGTGGCATTAAATTACTGGCAACAAAGAATTTTTTGCCCAATGCACGCGCCTGGTTAATACCCAGCTCAATTTGATCCAGCTGAAATTCATTATTGCGAGCGCGCAAGCTGTAACGCGGCTGCCCGGCATAGACCGCATCCGCGCCGAAACGGAAAGCAGTGTGCATTTTATCTAGGCTACCAGCAGGTAATAAAAGTTCAGGGGCGCGTAGGCTCATGCTGTAAATCTCTCTGTTATTCAATAATCTCTATTATATCAGTACGTCAGCTTGGTGAAATTTGCCAGTTTCGGTTAAAATAGCGGGATTATTTATTATCTTAACCATTTGGTAGGAAAACGCAGATGAAAACAGCTCAAGAATTACGCGCAGGTAATGTATTTATGGTCGGTAGCGACCCGATGGTGGTGCAGAAAGCCGAATTCAGCAAATCCGGGCGCAATGCATCTGTAGTTAAAATGAAAATGAAAAACCTGCTGACAGGTCAAACAGCAGAAGCGGTTTACAAAGCTGACGAAAAATTCCAGTCTGTACAATTAGAATATAAAGATTGTACCTATTCTTACTTCGCCGACCCTATGTATGTATTCATGGACGAAGAGTACAACCAGTACGAAATCGAAGCCGACAACATGGGTGATGCACTCAACTATCTGGAAGATGCGATGCCATTGGAAGTCATGTTCTACAATGGCAAAGCAATTTCTGTTGAAATGCCAACCACTGTTGTGCGCGAAGTCATCTACACTGAACCTGCGGTTCGTGGCGATACATCAGGTAAAGTGTTGAAACCTGCACGTTTGGCTACAGGTTTTGAAATCCCGGTTGCGGCATTCGTCGAAATCGGCGACAAAATCGAAATCGACACACGTACCAACGAATTCAAACGTCGTGTAAACTAATTCGCATGTCGAGTTAATTTGATTAAAGCAGCTACGGCTGCTTTTTTCTTTTATGAGGAACCCCATGCTCACCGCTGACCAATTACTTGCCGAACTACTCCTGCGTGCACGTGAGCGCACTGACACAGAAACAGTCGCGACTGAATCGTGCCTGGGTCGCATACTTGCTACTGACCTCACTTCGGCTATCACCGTGCCACCGCTAGACAATAGCGCAATGGATGGTTACGCGGTGCGTGCTGCAGAGTGCATAGCCGGTGCATTATTACCTGTCAGCCAGCGCATTCCTGCCGGACAAGTTGGCAATGCCTTGCTATCTGGCACCGTCGCCCGCATTTTCACCGGCGCACCAATACCCGTTGATGCAGATGCCGTCATCATGCAAGAGCATTGCAGCGTAGAAGGCGACAGCATACGCATCAACCGCACAGTCAAAGCTGGTGAAAATATCCGTCGTGCGGGAGAAGACATCAACGCTGGTGACACGGCATTAACCGCAAGCACACGCCTGAGCGCGGCCCACATGGGGCTCGCTGCTTCCGTGGGCTACGCAGCACTGCCCGTCTATACTCGTTTAAAAATCGCCAGTTTTTCCACCGGCGATGAGTTAGTCCAGCCTGGCTCACCGCTCACGGCAGGTAAAATTTACAACTCCAATCGTTACACCATCGCTGGCCTAATCGCCACATTAGACTGCGACTGGATAGATTTAGGCAGCATTCCTGACACGCTGGATGCAACATTAGCAGCACTGAAGCAAGCCAGCCAAGTCGCCGACGTCATCATTACCAGCGGTGGTGTATCAGTCGGCGAAGAGGACCATGTCAAAGCTGCAGTCGCACAATTAGGCCAGATCGATTTGTGGAAAGTTGCCATGAAACCGGGTAAACCCCTGGCTTATGGACGCATAGCTGAAGCCGATTTTATTGGTTTGCCAGGCAATCCTGTTTCTGCCTTTGCCACTTTCAGTCTGTTTGCCCGTCCATTCATATTAAAACGCATGGGTGCTAAGGATTTTTTACCTAGCATTTACAAAGTTCGCGCAGCCAGCGCATGGACAAAAGTCGGCGACCGCCGTGAATTCTTGCGCGCGCGTGCACAAGTTGGCGTAGATGGCGTACTTGCAGCAACGCTATTCCCCAATCAAAGCTCAGGCGTGCTTACATCCACCACATGGGCAAATGGCTTTATCGACTTGGAAATTGGGCAAACTATAGCAATAGGCGATATGATCAACTTCATTCCGTTTAACGAACTGCATTAACATGAATATCCAACTACTTTATTTTGCCAAACTGCGGGAACAGTTAGGTGTCAGCGCAGAAACGCTGGATCTGCCGGATGGCGCAGCGATGGTGGCAATGCTGCTGGATGTGCTTCGTGCACGCGGTGGGGTATGGACTGAAGCGCTAGCGGCTGGGGGAAGCTTCCGGGTGGCCGTCAATCAGGAATTGGCCGAAATGACAATGCCGCTCGAAGAAGGTGATGAAGTCGCAATATTTCCACCAGTGACGGGTGGTTAAGTGATGAAAATTTTAGTCACGACAGCCGATTTTAACTTAACCACTGAGGTTAATGCACTGCGAGCAAATCAGCCGAAAATCGGTGCAGTGGTTAGCTTTGTCGGCCTGGTACGTGACATTAACCATGATCACAGCGTAGCCTGTATGGAGCTGGAGCATTACCCTGCGATGACGGAAAAGTCTCTCCAAGAAATCGTCATTGCCGCACAACAGCGTTGGCAAGTTATCGACGCCACCATCATACACCGTGTCGGCAAACTATCGCCTTGCGATCAAATCGTCCTGGTGGCCGTGGCTTCCATGCACAGACACGATGCCTTTGCTGCCTGTGAATTCATCATGGACTACCTAAAAACCCGTGCACCTTTCTGGAAAAAAGAACATACATCCGATGGCGCACACTGGGTCGATGCACGAGAAAGTGATGAGTTAGCACAACAACGCTGGACTAAGCCAACGCCGCATTAAATTCGACAGCAAGCTCTTGCAATATCTGCTGATGACGTAGCTCCATCACATCAAATGCGGCAATCACCTGATGTGCTTTTGCTGTTAATTGCGCACCACCACCGCCACGCCCACCAGTGCTGGTCGCCACAAGTGGCTCGCCTAAGGTTCTACCCATGGCGTCAACCGCATCCCAGGCCGCTTTGTAGCTCATTTTCATAGACTTCGCCGCTTGCGAGATCGAGCCGGTCTCTGCAATTTTCTTCAGCAGGGTCACACGCCCACGCCCTATGAGATTATTACCATTGCGCGTTACCCAGACTCTACCCCATACTTGCATTTCTGTATTCATATCCACGAGGTGCTACATGAAAAATTTAATTTTAGCATTATTCCTAAGCTACGCCGCAGCGAGCATGGCTGCTGACAACAATGACTACGCCCAAATTTACACAACCCAAGGCGATTTTGCCACTGTACGTGATGCTGTAGTCAGTTCGGTAGAAGGTCGTGGATTAAAAATCAATCACATCAACCACATCAGCGAAATGTTGGCGCGCACTGGAAAAGACTTGGGCGCAGGAAAAGAAGTGTATTTGAACGCGGAACAAATAGAGTTTTGCAGTGCGACACTGTCACGCAGCATGATGGAGGCTGACGCTAACAATATTATGGTCTGTCCGTACAGCATCGCTGTTTACAACCTGCCGGCGCAACCCAATACCATTTATGTCAGCTACCGCAAGCCACCAGTAGTTAAAGCAGCTGGTTCACGGGCAATATTCAAACAGGTAGAGCAGTTACTTAATGACATCATTACTGAGGGAATAGACCTCAGCAAGTAAACCAGCCAGCCTTGTGCGGTGCTTTATTTGAACTTGTAATACTGCTGATTCAAATACGCCGCCACGTGCGCCTCTTCCTCCGGGAACCAGCCTGCACCTGTATTGGCATTACAACCACTGATCCGCGCCGCCAATTGTTGCGGCGTTTTTACTTTGTGATCAGGACGAGTATAAATTTTAGAACCATCACCGCCATACATGGATGCGTGACAACTCAAACACGACTTATCTACTAAAGCCTTCCCTATTTTAGGGTCGCCTTTATCAAACGCCATCGCATTGACAGACAAAGTCATACTTGCTGCACATAACACTAACCAAGTGGCTTTCATTTTGAACCTCTCAAATCATTAAGCGGGCTTCACCGCCAACAAACGTGCAACACGTTGTTGCGCATTGGGATGCGAATCATAAAACAAAGAATACAACGCATCAGGGGTCAATGTCGAGGCATTATCACGATACAGCTTAATCAGCGCACTCACTAAACTTTGTGCATCGGCATGCGCTGCAGCATACGCATCTGCCTCAAACTCATGCTTGCGTGAATACACACTGGATAATGGCTGCAATGGCAAACTAAACACAGGCAACACCAGGAAAAACAGCATCAAGCCTGCGCCAGCACTCATTTCATGCACATTCAATCCGGCAAAAAACCAAGTGCTGGTCATCAGCAAATTCAGCACCCACAAAAACACCAGACTCATACCAAATATCCACACCATGCGCTTCACCACATGACGATGATGAAAATGACCTAATTCATGCGCTAATACCGCTTCAATTTCACCACCTTGCAAATGCTTAATCAGGGTGTCGAATAGCACTATCCGCTTGGTTTTACCAAAACCCGTAAAATACGCATTGCCGTGACGACTGCGTTTCGAGCCATCCATCACGAACAATCCTTGTACAGTAAAGCCGCATTTATTCAGCAATTTGGCGATCCCCTGCTTTAATTCACCATCGGGGAGTGGCTCAAATTTATTAAACAACGGCGCGATAAAATTCGGGTATATCGCCAATATCAATAAATTAAAACTTACCCAAACCAGCCAGGCATACAGCCACCAGTACGCGCCCATCGATGCCACTATCCACAACACTGCAAACAACAACGGCAATCCCAACACAGCACCCACCACAGCCTGCATGAGCATGTCTTGTACATACTGGCGCGGCGTCATGGTGTTAAATCCAAACTGCTGTTCGAGTTTGAATTTCCGGTAAATATCCAGTGGCAATTCCGCCAAACTGCTCAGCACCAACACGCTCGCAATCAACGCCACATTGCGCAGCAAAGGCTGATCCACATACTGCGCCCATACTTCACTCACCACGTTAATGCCACCTATGAGGGTAAACACCAGCAACAACATAACTTCCACACCGATTTGAACCAGCGAAAAATGGCTTTTAGCCACTGTATAATCCGCTGCTTTCTGGTGCTGCTCCAAGCTGATTTGCCCAATAAAAGCCTGCGGTACGGTATTACGATGCTGCTTCACGTGCCGGATCTGGCGTAACGCTAACCAAACACGTAATACTGTCGTGACACTTAATGCCAATATAAAAATTAAAGTAAATGTATTCATAGTCAGATTATGCCACAATCTCATTTTTAATCGTTGAATAAGCAAAATGCCACAAGATCAAAACAACCTCATCTGGATAGACATGGAAATGTCTGGTTTACTACCTGATAACGACCGTATTTTAGAAATCGCACTGGTCATCACCGACTCGCAACTCAACACCATCGCTGAAGCACCTGTGTTAGTCGTACATCAAAGTGATGCGGTATTAGATGGCATGGATAGCTGGAACAAAGGCACCCATGGCAAGTCTGGTCTGATCGAAAAAGTCAAAGCCTCTACCCGTGACGAAGCCAGTGTAGAAGCGGAAATGATAGCGTTCCTGCAACTGCATGTGCCTAATCGCGTATCACCCATGTGCGGCAATTCCATTTGTCAGGACAGGCGATTTTTAGCGCGCTACATGCCTAAACTGGAGGATTATTTCCACTATCGCAATCTGGATGTCAGCACACTCAAAGAGCTGGCTAAACGCTGGAAACCTGATGCGGTAAAGAACTTCACTAAAAACAGCAAACATGAAGCCCTGTCGGACATCTATGACTCAATCGCTGAAATGTTGCATTATCGCGAAGTGTTTATTAAGCTGGACTGATACCCGAAATGTGTCGGTATCCAATCCGGCACATTCACTGAATAATCCCGCCGCCCAGGCAGACATCCCCCTGATAGGCCACCACTGACTGTCCCGGGGTTACTGCCCATTGCGGCGCAGCAAAGTCAAATTCGCATTTATCCCCACCCAACGCTGCAACACGGCATGCCGCATCGGCCTGACGATAGCGCGTTTTCGCTGCATAACTTTGTGCCACATCCGGCAACACACCCGCCACCCAACTCAAATCTGCGGCAATCAGCTGTGAACGATACAACAGTGGATGATCATGCCCCTGCACCACAATCAGCTCATTATTCGCCATATCTTTCGCGGCAACAAACCACGGCTCACCCGCACCACCTATACCTAAACCCTGGCGCTGCCCTATGGTGTGATAAGTCAAACCCTGATGCTGCCCCATCACCTTGCCTTCTGGCGTACGCATTACACCTGGGGTAATAGGCAGATAGCGCTGCAAAAACTCAGTGAACGGACGTTCGCCGATAAAACATATACCGGTACTGTCTTTTTTTGCGGCATTCGGTAAACCTGCCTGTTCAGCGAGTTTACGCACATCCGTTTTGAGCATATCGCCTAACGGGAACATCGCCTTGGACAATTGCGCCTGATTAAGTCGATATAAAAAATAACTCTGGTCTTTGCTCAAATCTACGGCTTTGCGCAAATAAAACTGTCCGTCTTGCTCAGACAAACGCGCATAGTGCCCAGTCGCGATTTTATCTGCGCCCAGGGACATCGCATAATCCAGAAATGCCTTGAATTTTATCTCAGCATTGCACAACACATCAGGATTCGGCGTACGCCCCGCCTGATATTCGCGCAGAAAATAACTGAACACACGGTCTTTATATTCCGCGCTAAAATTAACTGACTCTACATCCAGCCCAATAACGTCAGCCACCGCCAGCACATCCAGGAAATCCTGGCGCGCTGGACAATTGTCATCATTATCATCTTCCCAATTTTTCATGAACACGCCAGTTACACGATAGCCTTGCTGCTTTAACAGCAAGGCCGTCACCGCCGAGTCTACTCCGCCCGACATACCCACTACAATATGCGTATTTACATTACTCATCAGGTGATGCTCCTCGCAACCATTTATCCAGCGGATAAATCACCGCAGGTGCGCCATTATCTCTAAACCAGGTATCCACTACAAACTTATCCCCACTACCATATTCCATAATTTCCGCACCCCAATGCTCATCCAACAATAATGGTGCGCGCTCCACAGGTGGCAACACATCATGATAGGCCAAAAATCCAAAACGCTTTAATAGTTGCAAATAAGCGGTCGTATTATGCGAGTGATCTATGCAATCCATACGCCCATCAACACCACCATCATTAACATTACCGCCTTTATCATTACCTGTCGGCGTTTGTTGTGCGGCATATCCTGCCAGAAAACCCATTGCCAGCGCAATTGCATCACGCTCTTGTCGTGGTGTCGCAACTGCGACAAACAACTCACGCACATCGCGCATCTGCGTACTGGTTAAGCGTACACTGGCATGCACAGCACAATCATAGTTGTAGCAAATATCAACACTCACAGCCCAACTTGGTGCTGTATACAATGCCGCCAATACACACCAAAACTTCATCAGTAGGTTGTCACCACAGCTAAGGGATAGCGCACACCATGCAAATAGTCTTGCATACACGCCACGACTAACGGACTGCGATGCAAATGCGCTTGCGCATGAATTTCTTCAGGGGTTAGCCACACCGCGCGAATAATACCGGTATCCAGTGGCCGTTCCGCATTGTGACCGGTGATTTCACCAGCAAAAGCAAAACGTAAATAGGTTCGATTATGCAAAGCATAATGCCATTGATATATGCCCACCAATGCAGTGGGTTGAAAATGATATGCAGATTCTTCTAAAGTCTCACGTATAACCGCTTCCAATAGAGATTCATCAGCTTCAAGATGCCCTGCAGGTTGATTAAACTGCACCCCTTCTGAGGTTTGTTCTTCCACCAGCAAAAACCGGCCCTGCTGTTCAACAACAGCAGCAACAGTGACATGCGGCTTCCACACCATATAGACTCGCAAAAGCTCAATTCTAACCGAGAAATGCCTATTGAACGAGCAACGTTCAGCATGAAGTTGATTGCCAAAATTCAGGCAATAAAAAACGGGAGACCAGCTCCCGTTTTGACATACTACAATTAGCTTGTGGCTAATTATTTTGCAGCTGGTGCAGCCTCTACTTTTTTAGCTGCCTTTTTCTTAGCGTGGTGTTTTTTAGCTTTAGCTTTAACAGGAGCAGCAGCTGGTGCTGCAGTTGTAGCAGCTGGTGCTGCAGCAGGAGCCGCATCAGCAGCAACAGCAGAGAAAGAAACAGCAGCGAAAGCAGCAACGATCAAAGCGGATAATAATTTGCTCATTATGACATCCTTAAAAATAGTTTAGTGTAAGTAACATGACGCGAAATCATCGTCGTCACAGCGAATAACGCCATAGCGTTTAATAGCGTTGACACAATATTTAAATATTTTTCATTTCTGTTGGTGATAGCTGTCGATATTGCCCCGGCGCAAGACTATCCACTGTCCAATCACCAATTTTCGCCCGGACCAGACGCAAAGTGGGAAAGCCGACTTTTGCTGTCATACGTCGAACCTGACGATTCTTTCCCTCGGTAATGGTTAACGCTAACCAGCTAGTCGGTATCGATAAGCGAACACGCACGGGCGGCGTACGTGGCCACAGATTGTCTGGCTCTGCTATGCGTTGCGCGTGCGCAGGCGCAGTCACAAAGTCACCCAGATTCACCCCGTGCATCAAAGCCGACAATGCTTCGTCCGTTATCGTCCCTTCCACCTGCACCCAATACGTTTTCGGTAATTTATGCTTAGGATGCGCAAGTTGATGCTGTAGACGCCCATCATCGGTTAAAATAAGCAAACCCTCGCTATCGGTGTCCAGGCGCCCGGCTGCGTACACTTCCGCAATGGGGATATAATCCTTCAAAGTAGGATGTTTGCCATCAGCACTAAACTGACAAACCACCCCATAAGGTTTATTAAATAGAATAACTTGCCGCATACAGGATATATTTTTACTTTAAATTAGGGAAAATCATGACTTACCAACACATACACTTGCCTAGCTTTGGCGAAAAGATCACCGTCAATGCTGACACCACTCTCAATGTACCCAATCAGCCCATTATCCCATTTGTTGAAGGAGATGGCACAGGTGCTGATATTACCCCAGTCATGTGCAAAGTTGTCGACGCTGCCGTTGCCAAAGCTTACCAAGGCAAACGCCAAATCTCATGGATGGAAATTTATGCCGGTGAGAAGGCAGTCAAAGTCTATGGCAATGATAGCTGGTTGCCCGAAGAAACCATCAATGCGATGCGCGATTATGTTGTTTCTATTAAAGGCCCACTGACTACGCCGACTTCTGGCGGCATCCGCTCACTCAACGTCGCTATGCGGCAAACACTGGATTTATACATTTGCTTGCGCCCAGTACGCTATTTCCAGGGCGTACCTAGCCCAGTAAAGACACCAGAAAAAGTCGACATGGTGATTTTCCGCGAAAACACTGAAGACATCTACGCTGGCATAGAGTGGCCAGCTGGCTCACCAGAAGCACAAAAAGTTATCAAATTTCTGCAAGAAGAAATGGGCGTTACTAAAATCCGCTTCCCAGACACATCTGCAATCGGCATCAAACCTGTCTCCATCGAAGGTAGCGAACGTTTAATCCGCAAAGCCATACAATATGCGATAGACCACAACCGTAGCTCAGTGACTCTGGTACACAAAGGCAACATCATGAAATTCACTGAAGGTGGCTTCAAGAAGTGGGGTTATGAACTGGCCAAGCGCGAATTTGGTGCGGTTGATATTGATGGTGGTCCATGGTGTAAATTACCTAACGGCATTATCATCAAGGATGTGATTGCCGATGCATTCTTGCAACAAATTTTGCTAAAGCCAGCGGATTACGATGTTGTCGCCACCCTTAACTTAAACGGCGATTATATTTCTGATGCATTGGCAGCAGAAGTCGGCGGCATCGGTATCGCACCTGGCGCGAATTTATCCGACAGCGTAGCAATTTTTGAAGCGACGCATGGTACTGGCCCTGATATCGCAGGGAAGGACATTGCCAATCCGTTGGCCGCCATTTTGTCGGCCGACATGATGTTGCGTCATATCGGCTGGGAAGAAGCAGCTGATTTAATCGTATCAGCCATGCAAACTGCGATTACCAACAAAACTGTGACTGCTGATTTCGTACGACTCATGGATGGCGCGACCAAGTTATCATGCTCAGCATTTGGCGACACGATGATAGCAAATATGTAAAACTAGCTTGCCTGCCCAAACGGCAGGCAATAAAAAAGGGTGCGAATAAATCGCACCCTTTTTCAATTCAAGCGACTAATTAAGAAGCTTGGATGTTTGAAGCTTGTTTGCCTTTAGGACCTTGCGATACTTCAAAGCTAACTTTTTGACCTTCTTTAAGTGTTTTGAAACCACCCATGTTGATTGCAGAGAAGTGTGCAAACAAATCTTCGCTACCATCATCAGGAGTAATAAAGCCAAAACCTTTAGAATCGTTGAACCATTTAACTGTGCCAGTTGCCATTGTTACATTCCTTGATAAAAATACGCCAAAAACGGCTACGGAATATTTGAGAACCAAGATTGCACAACGGCAATACCAGACTTGCTTAAACCTTGATACCAAACTCCAAGTGACTTTTTACGCTAGATATATGTTCTTGGCAAGCGTTTTATATTATTTTTTTTATTTTTTAATCAATGCTTGAAATATCTACACAAAACGTCAAAATAAAGACTTAGTAAATTCATAGTGTAACCGCACCAAATGGCGATAAAACAACGGGAAGGTACAGTACTCTCACCCAGTAAGGCGAAATTAAAATCTCCGCCTATGTATAAAGTATTATTGCTCAATGACGATTACACACCTATGGACTTTGTTGTGCATGTGTTGCAACATTTTTTTCACAAATCGTATGAACAAGCCACACAAATCATGCTCAAAGTACATACAGAGGGGCGTGGTATCTGTGGTTTGTATACTGCCGATTTAGCCGCGACCAAAGTCGCACAAGTTTTGGCATTTGCCCGCCAACATCAACATCCGCTGCTATGCGTGATGGAGGAAAATTAAATGATTGCCCAAGAGCTCGAAGTCAGTCTACATTTAGCGTTTATGGAAGCACGCCAAAAACGCCACGAATTTATTACCGTAGAGCATTTGCTTTATGCCATGCTGGATAATCCATCCGCATCTGAAGTTCTGCGCGCTTGTGCTGTCAATATTGACGTACTACGTCAACAGCTCGCCGACTTCATCGCTGAGCATACGCCTACCGTAGCGGGCACAGAGGAAATCGATACCCAGCCCACTTTGGGTTTCCAGCGCGTCATTCAACGCGCAATCCTGCACGTACAGTCTTCTGGCAAAAAAGAAGTGACGGGAGCGAACGTACTGGTCGCACTGTTTGGAGAAAAGGATGCACACGCCGTATTTTTCCTTACCCAACAGGGCTTAACACGACTGGATGTAGTCAACTACCTGTCACATGGCACGAGCAAAACCGAACAGCCAGAATCTCAGCCCAACGAATCCGGCACTGGCAATAGCGAAGAAGCCAACACCGCATCTGCATTGGACAGCTACACCAGCAACCTCAATGAGCAAGCACTGGCTGGCAAAATCGACCCGCTCATAGGCCGCGCCGAGGAGCTTGAGCGCGTGATTCAAACACTATGCCGTCGCCGTAAGAATAATCCGTTATTGGTAGGCGAGGCTGGTGTAGGCAAAACGGCGATTGCCGAAGGCTTGGCGCGTCGTATCGTTGAAGGTGACATTCCGGACGTACTGGAAGACAGCACCGTTTATTCACTCGACATGGGCGCATTATTGGCCGGGACTAAATATCGTGGTGATTTTGAGCAGCGTCTCAAGGCGGTACTCAAGCAGCTCAATGATGACCCTAAAGCGATTTTATTTATTGATGAAATCCACACTCTTATCGGTGCAGGTGCGGCATCGGGTGGCACATTGGACGCATCCAACTTGCTCAAGCCTGCGCTGTCATCCGGTCAGCTAAAATGCATAGGTGCGACTACTTACACTGAGTATCGCGGTATTTTTGAAAAAGACCACGCATTGTCACGACGTTTTCAGAAAGTGGATGTCAATGAGCCCAGCGTAGAGCAGACCATCGCTATCTTACGCGGCTTAAAATCACGCTTTGAAACTCACCACAGCGTCAAATACACTGCCTCTGCCCTTACTACGGCAGCCGAACTATCAGCACGCTACATTAACGACCGTCATTTGCCCGATAAGGCCATCGACGTCATCGATGAAGCCGGTGCTGCACAACGTATTTTGCCGAAATCCAAGCAAAAGAAAGTCATCACCAAAAAAGAGATCGAAGAGATTATCGCAAAAATTGCGCGCATTCCTTCCAAGCACGTCAATAGCGATGACAGAGATGCGCTCAAGCATTTGGATCGTGATTTAAAAACCGTGGTATTTGGCCAGGATCCTGCTATTGCCGCACTCACGGCAGCCATCAAAATGGCGCGTAGCGGCTTGGGCAACCCGCAGAAACCCATAGGCTCGTTCTTATTCTCTGGCCCTACTGGCGTCGGCAAGACCGAAGTGGCGAAGCAACTCGCCTACACCATGGGCATCAGCCTTATTCGCTTTGACATGTCTGAATACATGGAGCGCCATGCTGTATCACGCTTAATCGGCGCACCACCTGGCTATGTGGGTTTTGACCAAGGTGGCTTATTGACCGAAGCCATCACTAAAACACCTTACGCGGTGTTGCTGCTCGATGAAATCGAAAAAGCGCATCCTGATGTATTCAATGTGCTGCTACAAGTCATGGATCACGGCACGTTGACTGACAACAACGGACGCAAGGCCGATTTCCGTAATATCATTATTATCATGACTACCAACGCAGGTGCCGAGTCTCTTAGTAAAACCTCGATAGGATTTACCTTAGGGAAAAATGTCGGTGATGAGATGGCTGAAATCAAGCGCATGTTTACACCCGAGTTCCGCAATCGCCTGGATGCCACCATCTCATTTGCGCCACTCTCGCAAGATGTCATTTTGCGCGTAGTAGATAAATTCCTCATGCAACTGGAAGACCAGCTACACGAGAAAAAAGTCGATGCGCATTTCACTGATGCGTTGAAAGCTTATCTGGGTAAAAAAGGCTTCGACCCGCTGATGGGTGCTCGCCCCATGGCGCGCCTGATACAAGATACGATACGCCGTGCACTGGCAGACGAACTGCTGTTTGGACGACTGGCTAATGGCGGTACGGTAACAGTCGACATAGATGAAAATGACGCACTTAAACTTGAGTTTGCGGAAGAAACTGTGACGATCTGATAATTACGCGGCCACGAAAGACAAGCAAATACCCTAGTCTTTCGTGGACAAGTATTTAATGGCAATACCCACGCATCAGCATGACAGCAAATTCATCAGCTGAGACAGGCTTGCTGTAATAATAGCCTTGCAGCACATCGCAGCCATACTTCATCAGAAAATCGCGTTGCTGAGCGTTTTCCACCCCTTCCGCCACCACAGATAAGTTCATTGCATGAGCCATGCGTATAGTTGCGGTTACTATGGCTGCCGCATCTTCACCCTCATGCTCCAAATCCTGGATAAATGAACGGTCAATTTTCACGGCATCAATCGGGAAACGCTTCAAATAACTCAAGCTGGAATAACCCGTCCCGAAGTCATCGATAGAAATATAAATACCACGTTGCTTCAGGGCGTTTAAGGTATCTATGGTAAGACTCGCGTTGCTCATCGCAACACTTTCTGTAATTTCCAACTCAAGCATGGCTGCCGGGATTTTCGTGTCGGCCAGCACCTGATCTATCAATACCAGCAAATCGGGTTGCAAAAACTGGCGCATGGATAGATTCACCCCCACTCTTTGTGTTGGCAGACCTTGCTCGCGCCATCGATGCATCTGTTCGCACACTTCACGCAAACTCCAGGCACCCACTGGCAAAATCAACCCAATTGATTCAAGCACTTCAAGGAATTTATCTGGTTCAATCAAGCCTTTGGTGGGATGATGCCAACGAATCAGGGCTTCGCAACCCACAATTTTCTCGCTTACTGTCGCCACTTTCGCTTGATAATACAGTTCAAATTGGTGTTGCGACAAAGCGACTCGCAGCTCACTCTCTAATTGCAATTGCAATTTAGTGTGGCTATCCATGCTGCTGTTAAACAGCATAAACCCAGCATCATTACGTTTTGCCCGATACATCGCCGTATCAGCTTGACGCATCAGTTCTTCTGCCGCACTAGTTCGATTCGTTGCAGTCCAGTGCTGTGTCACTGTGGACTCGAGCGCAGCAATACCGATGCTGCCTGATATCACATAATCATGACCGTCTAAATTAATCGGTGCACGCATGGTGTCAAGTATCTTATGCGCCACTGCAGCAGCAGCATCACGAGCATTATGACCCGAAATCAATACCGTAAACTCATCGCCACCCAACCTGGCCACAAAGTCATCATTACGCAAACAGCGTTGAATTCGACGCGCATATTCCTTCAACACCAGGTCTCCCATCGCATGACCCAGGGTATCGTTGATATTTTTAAATCGGTCCAAATCCATGAACAACAACGCGACATCGAGCCCAGTCACATAAGCTGCATTCACAACACTTTCCAGCTTTTCAACTAACGCAGTACGATTAGCCAAACCCGTCAAACTGTCACGATAAGCAATTTCCAGATAACGCCGCTCAACATGACCATGTTCCGCTAAAGCCGCAGCGATTAGATAGCCGGGCACGCTAAAAATAATCAACATAGTCTGTAAATGCGCGACCTCCAGATAAGGCACCGGCACACCAGCCCATCTGGACTCACCCAAGACCAGCGCCACCACTATCGCAGCCGTACTCAATATCGTTACTGCTATCCCAAAACCACCCAAGCGTAACGCCGCCCAGACTACAAAGGGAAACAACAGGTGAAACTCGGAATCGAAATTAGGCAGACCCATCAACTTCAAATGCGGGCATACGATAACCAGTACCATCAGCGCGATCAAGATCACAACTTCAATTAACTGCGCACGCGATGGTTTCACAACATAAGCGGCATACAGCAACATAACAGCAGGCGCGACCACCAAATCCCCCACCATATCGCCCAGCCACCATACACCCAAAGCACTCAACCAATTCGTAGCTGGCATAGCACCTGCAGCAACCAGCGCACTTGCACCCAGAACGGCACTCATTAATGCTGCCAGGGGGATAGCTAAAAACGACAATCTGACCACATCTGCCACACGCCCTAGCTGCCAACGAAACTGTTCGTGCAGATTAAGTATCCACCAGGCCAATATCACCGAGACGCTACTACCCAAACCAAACATAATAGCCAGCGGCGCAGGCACCATGCTCACATTGGCAAAAAAGTTACCTATCAACACACCTGGCAAATACCGGGGCCCAAACAGCACCACAACAGCAATACTCAGCCCACTGGCAGGCCAGATTGCACTTACGCTGCCATGAACAAAGGGCGCTATCCATAAGCCAAATTTTGCCAAGCCAAAATTCGCCAGGGAAAACACCAGCAAACCCAGCCAATAACTGGGTTGCTTGACGAATTTTGGCAAGGCTGTCACGCGCAGTGCTTATTGACTTGTTTCGTTCTGCTCTATGTGTGCCTGCACTGCACTGAGAGCATCCTGCAAAGTATCTTCGCTCAATTCATTCAACGACTCTCCCAGCATTTCAGCTGCAACCAAACTCGTTTCGGGTAATTGTGCACTATCCATCTCGGCAACGAATACCGCGGCTGACCCGCATACGCGCAGTAAGGCATCACGTTCACGCATCAGCATTTCAACCTCATTGCGTAACATGGATACTTCTTGTTGTGTTTGTGGCATGGTTATCCCCTAAAACTAAATAAATAAAGTCAGTACGCCGGTATAGCCGTACAAACGGTCATGTGAAATCTCGCCATTAGCAAAGAAACCCACTAGAGGCACATCACCTAAAATCTGCTGTATCAACGCCAATTCAGCCGATTTGGCACCGAACAAACTCTCACCACGACCCAAGCATGAATAATACACCGCACCCCGCGGTGGTGTTGGTAAACGTGCTTGCAAGTCTTCCAGCATCGCCACCATATCTGCTTGTGCCGCGCCCGCATCACGTCGACAAAACAGCACTTCTGCCGTTGCCGGGATTTCTTCGCTAATCGCCACCAAACGTTCAGTGGTATCGGCGCCTATCAAATTACGCACCAGATAATCGCGACTATCACAGCCCGGGATGCTCAAGGCCACAAAAATATAACCGGCTGCTCGACTTAAGTCTCGTGCCAAAATCTCGCCTATGTCTTCATACAGCACATCCAGAGCTGGCCGATTATCCAGCGTAATCAGAATGTTTTCGTGACTCGCAGTTACTGTATGACGCGGACCTATCGGTGTTACCCCTTGTGTCAACTGCGTCATCACCGCAACGGCCTCGGTAAACATCACACCCGACAACCCGCCGTGCACCACTTCATCAGCCACTTGCAGCGACTGGAAGCGTGAACTGCTTATCCCGCCCGTAATAAACCCCGTCGCCATACCTGCAGCTGTCGCCGTAATCAAGGCGGGAATCTCGGCATTACGCGCATCACCATGCACCAAAGCATAATAAGCAGCTTGTCCATGCACAGTGAAGCCGTCCAGATCCTCGGCAACGCGCCCCACCTCGGTTACGGGTGCAAACACCCGAAACGCATCTTCAGGAAATTCACCCAGCATCACTACCATGGCTGATTCGTCGAGATATTCATGCCCGGTCACACACACTCCGATCCCAACTGAACCTACCCAATGCGCAACGCCCGTTTGCTCACGCAATTGCGTCAACATATCATTCAGCCTGTTCGCATATAAGTCAGTCACATAAATAAAACCCAGATTTGCCGCCGCCGATACAGGTTGCAATTGCCGTACACAATCCTGCACTGCTTCCATCCATTGCCCTACATTTGAGTGTGCGTAAGCAAATGCCATGTTTATGCCGTCCTTGTCCATTTCGCGTCCAGCACCTTACGCATACGTGCCGCTGCCTGCGGGCTCATCCCTGGCACCTGCGCCAGAGCCTCGACATCTGCTGCAAACACTGCTGCCGCACCACCAAAATGGTTCAACAACGCCTTGGCCATCGCCTCGTTCACCCCAGGCAAACCTTCAACCAGATAACGCTGACCATTCACTGGGTCAAATGGCTTGCCATTGCGCATTACCACAGGATACCCCATACCATGCTGCACCTGATGAGCCATAGTAAACAGCACCTCAGCAGTAAAACCCGCGCTCGGACTAGGCACCAATGGCACCCCTTGCATCACCGTTAACCACGCAATCGCCTCACGTATCGCTATCGGATCAGTATGAAAACGACCACCGTAGATATCGCCTTCGACGATATAGATAACTTGGTCATAACTGGACTTCAGCTTGCCAACTTCGCCAAACAAACGCTTATCCATAATCGCCAGACTGAAATCAGTCGCTGACTTACGCTCGACCACTACGCCACCGCTCAAATCGTAGTCACCACTATCCAGCTCGGCCACTTGCAGCGACATGCCCTTACAACTGGCTGGATATTCGTTCCAGTGCTGCAACACAGCAGATTTTTGTTCACGGGGATGATAGGTGATAGTTGTTATTACATCGGTCATAATCTATATACTCTTATTCAAGTTGAACCTTCATTCTACGGAGTTACCCGCCATGCGCCTACGGCTATTTATATTTGCGCTGTTATCCTGCACTGCACATGCTGATGCTGACATCACCGGCAATGCGGTGGCATGGTCAGGACAAATCACTCAACAATATCGCGATGGCGACAACACCTGCTTTGAGCTAAACCGACACAACGCCATGCCCGCCAAATTCAAAACCTGCGTATACGGTTATTATGATGCTACACAATACGGCATGGGTAAATGGTTAAAAGTAACTGGCCTGCTGCAAGCCGACATCACCCCACCCACGATTACTGCAGCACAAATCAGCCTCACCGATGCGCCACTGCCACCACGCAGATACCGTCCCGACTATGGCTATCCCCGCTACAACCCTTACGACCCATTTAATCGCTATTACTGAGCCCGCAAACATGGCTAGACTGCCACATTTGCGGTATGCTTAGCCGTTTGTTGATATCAGTTTGCACATCATGGGATTATTCGATTTTTTAGGGTTTAATAAACTACCCGCAGGCGTGACCAATGCCACTTTAGTGGTTACCGACGCAGCCACTTATGCGCGCGCAGGCCAGTTCATCACCGCACTACAAGCCAAATTTCACAATGTCGCAATTGCGCTGGTCGACCACGCTCACGCTGCGCCGACCTTGCCCCACTTTGTGCTTCCTGCTGACATCGCCACTGCCGCGCAACGCATAGTCAAAGCCCAGCCACAGCGCCTGATTATGTTAGGTTTAGGTGAGCAATACATGCCATTAGCGCTCGCCACATCCAGCCCACGTTACTGGCTTAACGCGCAGGATGCAGGCATTTCCCAGGCTGGCTGCAAACTCGTCAGCACCAGCAGCACTGGCATCCAGATTGATGGTGCACTCGCATTAGGCGATCCGCTTACTGACTTGACCAACCTGCCGCAAATAACAACGGACACTGAAATCTGCCTGCGCTTCAAAGAGCAACACGAAAGTGACCGCTGGCTAGGTTACTTTGCCGCCACAGGTGAAGACGAAGAGGACATGGCCTACGCCTTGTTCAGCCGCGCTATGCGTCACAAAATGGGCTTGATGTTACTTGCGCCACGCGACCCAGCCCGCTGCGAACCAGTTTACCGCGAATCCATCAGATATCGCCTGCAAACCATACGCCATGCACGCTTCTCGACTTCATTTGTACCGCTTAAAACGCGCGTCTATTACATAGAACAAGCCGAACCTATCGCCAGCCTGTATGGCTGCGTTGATTTCGTCATTGTCGGTGCGACCCTTAACCAGAACGCAAAAAACACACCAGACATCATCACCCCCATCTTGCATAACCGACCCGTCATCGTCGGTGCAGCACACCGTGAAAACCCACTGCTGGCAGCCGCCATCGCGGCAGGCGTGGTATGGTCTGGTATTGATAATGAGCAGATTTTCCATCACATCAAAGCCCTCATCGATGATCCAGAACAAGGCCAGCAACGCGCACAACTGGCTCATGCATGGCTCAAGCTTCAAGTCGGTGCCATGAACCGCGTGTTAGACCACATCCAATAACACATGTACCTCACCGCACTCAATGAATTCGACTTCCACCCCAGCTTGAACCACAGCGCGGGTGTGAGTCTGGTGCTGTTTACCGCACCGCATTGCGGCAGTTGTCGGGTATGGGTGCAATTATTGCAAAACTTATCCACCCCGCTCATCCAGCACGCCTACAGTGTCGATGTGCAAACCGCCACGGCGCTGGCGCGGGAATACGACATATTTCATTTACCCAGCCTGTTTTTATTTGTTGATGGGCACTACCATGCCCCGCTACAGGCCGAAGCGCAGCCCAGCGCAGTCGTCGCTGCGATACAACACGCACTCAACGCCCCAGCCCACGAAGAACCATGAATATAGACAACAACGGCGTCGCCAGCCATACCCGTTTTATCGCCTCACCGCATTGCGACTTTCGTGCCAGTGAAAACGACATCCGCCTCATCGTCATTCACAATATATCATTGCCCCCAGGACAATTTGGCGGCAACGGCATACTCGAACTATTCACCGGCAAACTCGATGCCCACGCTCACCCTTACTATGCCGATATTGTCCATTTACGCGTCTCGTCACACTTTCTCATCCGTCGTGATGGTGAGTTGATACAGTTTGTACCCTGCAGCAAACGCGCCTGGCACGCTGGCGTTTCCAGCTGGCAAGGCTGGGATAGATGCAATGACTTCTCCATCGGCATAGAGCTGGAAGGCGACGACTACACTGCGTTTACCGATAGCCAGTACACCAAACTCAACACCCTCATCCGCGCCCTGCAACACCGCTATCCTAATACTGCACTCACAGGTCACAGTGACATTGCACCCACACGCAAAACCGACCCCGGGCCTTATTTTGAGTGGAAGCGGATATGCTAGACGACGCACTTAAACACCACACGCCGATGATGCAGCAATACTTGCGCATCAAAGCAGAACACACGGATAAACTACTGTTTTACCGCATGGGTGATTTTTATGAGCTGTTTTTCGATGACGCGGTACGTGCTTCACAATTACTCGGCATTACCCTGACCACCCGTGGCGCGACAGCGGGGCAGCCGATTAAAATGGCAGGTGTGCCCTATCATGCCGCCGAGCAATATCTTGCCAAGCTGGTGAAATCCGGATTATCCATTGCCATCTGCGAACAAGTAGGTGACCCTGCAACCAGTAAAGGGCCGGTTGAACGCCGTGTCGCGCGTATCGTCACACCCGGCACCGTTACTGACGCGGCGTTGCTGGATGAGCACAAGGACAATCTGCTGCTCACTATCGCCCCCGCTCATAACGGCACATTGGGTCTGGCCTGGCTCAATTTATCCAGTGGTGCGTTTTTTATCAGCGAGATACCCACCCAACAACTCACCGCCACGCTGGAACGCATCGCACCTGCAGAGATACTCATAGCTGACGACACTGAATACCCTACCATCACCGACAGTATCAGCCTGCATCGCTTACCCGCCTGGCACTTTGACCATAAACGCGCGCAGGAATTACTGTGCCAGCAATTCGCCACCCATGATTTACGTGCATACGGTTGCGATGACATGAACAACGCGGTGCAAGCTGCAGGTGCGTTATTACAGTATGCCCACGGCACCCAGCGCGGACAGTTACCGCATATCAACGGCTTGCAGGTTGCACGTGACAATGAATTTGTCGGCATGGATGCAGCAACGCGACGCAATCTGGAAATCAGCGAAACACTACGCGGCGAAGCTGCACCCACCTTGCTTTCGCTACTTAACACCTGCGCCACGCACATGGGCACACGCCGACTGCGCCACTGGCTGCATCACCCGCTGCGTGATCGCGACACACTACGGTTACGTTCCAGTGCGATAACCACACTAGTTACTGCACCCCGCGAGCGCGAACAGTTACACATGGCATTACGCGATTGTGGTGACGTCGAGCGTATCAGCGCACGCATAGCATTAGCGAGCGCACGGCCGCGCGACTTATCAGGCTTACGCGACAGCTTGGGCCTGTTACCCGCACTACAGCCGCTGCTCGCACAACTCGATAATCCGCTATTGACGCAACTCGCTGCCGATTGCGCACCGCAGAGCGCATTGCACACGCAACTCGTCGCCGCCCTCCGTCCTGAACCCGCAGTCGTACTGCGTGAAGGTGGCGTTATCGCTGACGGCTATGATGCCGATCTCGATGAACTGCGTGGCTTGCAAACCAACAGCGACGAATTTCTCATTGCCCTGGAAACGCGTGAGCGTGAACGCACAGGGATAGCCACACTACGCGTCGAATACAACAAAGTCCACGGCTTTTACATTGAAATCAGCCGTGCCCAGGCCGACAACGTGCCTGACGATTATCGCCGCAGGCAGACGCTGAAAAATGCCGAACGCTACATCACGCCTGAGCTCAAAGCCTTTGAAGACAAAGCGCTCTCCGCTGCCGACCGCGCCCTCGCTCGCGAAAAAATGCTCTATGACGCGCTGCTGGCCGATCTGCTCATGCATGTCCCGGCACTGCAAACCCTCGCCGCCGCGCTCGCGCAGATCGACACACTATGTTGTCTGGCTGAGCGCGCCAGTACGCTGAATTTTTGCCAGCCGGAGCTGGTTGACGATAACGTCATCAGCATAATCGCAGGGCGGCACCCCGTGGTAGAAAGCCGCATCGCCGAATTCATCCCCAACGACACCCAGCTCTCGCGCAGCCGTCAGATGTTGCTGATTACGGGACCGAACATGGGTGGTAAATCCACTTACATGCGCCAGACTGCGCTGATTACGCTACTGGCATGTTGCGGCAGCTGGGTACCCGCCACCAGCGCGCGCATCGGCACCATAGACCAGATATTCACCCGCATCGGTAGCTCGGACGACCTGGCAGGCGGACGTTCCACCTTCATGGTGGAAATGACCGAGACCGCACATATCTTGCACAACGCCAGCAAACACAGCCTGGTGCTGCTGGATGAAATCGGACGCGGCACCTCCACCTTTGACGGCTTGGCACTGGCCTGGGCAGTCGCGCGTCAGTTAGCTGAAAAAACGCGCGCCTATACGTTATTCGCCACCCATTATTTTGAGCTCACACAATTGCCGCAAAGCCTGCGCCAAATCGCCAATGTGCATGTACAGGCGATAGAGCATAAAGACCGCATCATCTTCTTGCACAGCATCCAGGACGGCCATACAAGCCAAAGCTATGGCTTGCAAGTCGCCGCCCTCGCTGGCGTGCCGCCTGCCACTATCAGCGCTGCACGGCGGAAACTCGCTGAGCTGGAACAAGCCGCAGCCCATGACGCGCAGCAACCTGATTTATTCAGCACCGTCACTGTTACCCCAACACATCCCGCGATAGAATTACTGAATGGCATTAATCCCGATGACCTCACCCCCAAAGCCGCATTGGAGTTACTTTACACTTTGAAATCACTCAACCCATGAGCCTGCCACCCTTACTTGAAGGTCACGTCATTGCCAGCTACGGGCGCCATTATCAGGTCGAAGCCAATGACCAAGTGCTGGATTGCGTGACGCGCGGCAAGCAAAGCAATGTCGCGTGTGGCGACCGGGTTAAGCTCAAACTTACCAGCCCCAATCAGGGCGTGATTGAATCCATCATCCCCAGAACCAGTTTGCTCTACCGCTCTGTCGAACATCGTAGCAAACTCATCGCCGCCAATGTTGATCTCGCCGTTATCGTCGTTTCGCCCGTACCCAGTTATTACGATTTACTGGTCAATCGTTGCCTCATTGCCGCACAGGCCGCGGGTATAGAGAGCCTGATCTGTCTCAACAAATCCGATCTGGGTGAAGTTGCCGATGCCGCCTACGCTAAGCTTTGCAGCTATCGCGAGCTCGGCTATAACGTCGTCCGCGTCTCAGCCATGCACGACATCAGCCAGCTCACACCGTATTTACAAGGCAAAACCAGCGTCCTGGTTGGACAATCAGGCATGGGGAAATCCAGCTTAATCAACGCGCTGCTCCCCGAAGCGGCTGTCGCCACCCGCGACATTTCCAGCGCACTCGACTCTGGCAAACACACTACCACCAGTGCCACGCTCTACCACCTCAACGCTGACAGCAACATCATCGACTCGCCAGGCATGCAGGCATTCGGGCTCAACCACATCCGCGCGGGTGAGCTCGATCAGCTTTTCGTTGAGTTCCGCCCCTACATCGGTCATTGCAAATACAGCAACTGCCGCCACACCCACGAACCCAACTGCGCTGTGCTAAATGCGCACCAGGCAGGCAAAATCAGCGACGCACGGCTGACTGCGTATCAGGATATATTGCGCGGGTTGAGCGCATAACTTCATCCGTAACTTAATCTCCCAATCATAGCGTTTGACAAAATTGGACTGTCGTCCTAATATATTTGGACGATAGTCCAATAATTAGGAGACAGCAATGCAAACAGTATTAGTGACGGGTGCAAACGGGTTTGTCGGCAGCCATATCATAGAGGCTCTACAGCAACTGGATGATGTTCATATCATCGCCGCTTGTCGTGACCCGCAAAAACTGCCACAGGGATACAAAGGTGAAATCCGCATAGGCGATTTGCGTGATAAGCACTACCGTGATTCATTAGTAACAGATGTTGACGTTTTATGTCATGCGGCAGCATGGACATCCTTGTGGGGGCATGCGCAAGAATCCAATGATTTATATCTGCAGCCCACATTAGCACTGATTAATGCCGCACGTTCGGCAGGCGTAAAGCGCTTCATCAATACCAGCACCACCAGTGCAGCATCGCCGCTGAACTCATCCGATGCTATGAGCCACGGCATCCCGCGCGCATTCTGGCCACATCTTTGCAACGTGGTTGCCATTGAAGATGCCTTGCGCAAACAAGCCCGTTCAGGCTTTCAGGTAGTTAATCTCAGACTGGGTATCTTTGCGGGTCAGCGTTATGGTCTGGGCATATTACCCATACTTACCCCACGATTGAAAACCCATCTTGTACCCTGGGTTGCTGGTGGGCGCACCAGTTTACCGATAGTTGACGGACGCGACATAGGCCAGGCTTTCGCTTTAGCCGCGGTCGCCAATGGATTAGCAGACTATGAAGGCCTTAATATCATCGGCCCGCAAGTACCAACTGTACGCGAAGTGATTACCTTACTTAGCAAAGAGTTTAACTTGCCCAGCCCACACTTTGGCGTGCCGTTTGCCGTCGCTTACCCTTTTGCATGGCTCATGGAAAAGCTTGACCCAATTGTGCCCTGGGAACCACTGGTGACACGCAGCATTATTCATCTCATGGAGGAAGTGAACGCAGACAACAGCAAGGCTCAACGTTTACTTGGTTATAAACCAACTCATGCCTGGCAGGAAGCGGTACGCGCGCAGATACAAGAAATGCACATATACCAGAAGACCCCCATGTCGATGGCAAAATCAGTGGCATGACAGAAAAAATGACCAGGCAGCGAGCGATACAGGGGCTCACTGCCATGCTATCGCCCAATGTATAACTGGCATGAGACAATATACAATAAATGCCAAAGCGGCAAACCAGTCCATGTACATGACTAACCTGATTGAGCCATTAGAAACGACAAAATGACACTAATAAGCAAAGGCGAAAAAACCCGTGCTGACATTGTAGAATGCGCTAAACAGCTGTTCTATCAGCACGGTTACGCCCACACGTCCTTCTCGGACATTGTCGCCGCGTCTAATTTGCACCGCGGCAATATTTACCACTATTTCAAGACTAAAGACGACATACTCAACGCCGTGATTGCACAGCATCTCGAGGATTTCAGTATCCTGCTCGCCCTGTGGGACACGACACAGCCTGATGCCAAAGCTAAATTAAACACTTTTGTAGACATGATTGCGGGGCGCAAAATGGAACTGGTCGAATATGGCTGTCCTATAGGCACACTCAACACTGAACTAGCGAAAGACAAACGCGAACAACAGCAAACTGCCCGCGCTTTATTTGACTTATTTCGTGACTGGCTAGCTGTTTGTTTCCGTGAGCTGGGTAAAGGTAATGATGCGCAGGCACTCGCACTCCATTTATTGGGACGCGCGCAGGGCATAACACTGCTGGCCCACGTTTATCACGATACGACATTGTTGCAGAACGAAATCAATATACTGCACAATTGGATAGCGGAATTATAATATCTACTCATTCATCTGCCATCTTGATCCCAATGTATTGGGCACGAAAATACGCTAAACTCCAAGCATTATTATTTCAGCCATATCATCATGCTACTACTAGGACTAGACCTCGAAACTGGTGGCGCATTTAACGCGCCGATGGACACCAACTTCATTACCGAAATCGGCCTGGTGCTATGGGATACCGACTTCGCCCAGCCAGTTGATTTTCTCTCATTACTCATCAAACCCAGTCAGCCAGTCTCGCCAGAGTCAGTCGAATACACCGGCATCAGCGACGAACTACTGGCACGTCACGGGCATCCGGCCGATATACGTACCCTGCAACCTATCGCCAAACTGATGAGTAAAGCTGACTATATCGTTGCGCACAATGGGCGTGAGTTTGATCGCCCGTTGCTGGAAGCGGCATTTACCCAGTTTGGTCTTAAAATGCCTGCTACCGCGTGGCTGGACACCCAGTACGATGTGGATTATCCACGCCCATGCAGAAGTCGCAGCCTCATCTATCTGGCGGGTTTCCACGGTATGGTTAATCCCTACGCGCACCGTGCGGTCACCGATGTCCTCACCATGCTCACTATCCTCGCTCGCTACGATATCCAACAGGTCATCGCGAACAGCCAGCGCAAATGGCTCATCGTACAAGCCAATGTTGGTTATGAAGAACGTGAACTGGCGAAAGAAAAAGGTTTCCGCTGGCAACAGGATGGCAGCAAAGTCTATGAGAAATGCTGGGTAAAACGTGTGCGTGAAGACCAGCTTGCTGCACTGCAAACCAGTTGTGATTTCAATTTAACGGTGCTGGAGCGGTTTTGAAGGTTCTCATTAAGCTCACCATGACTAGCGCGGCTTAATCTTTTCTTTCGAGTCCATGCTGTACGTTACATGCGTACGTGGATTGAGATAGGCATGGGCTTCACGCGTCAATTCGGCCACACGAATACTCTTGGTTATTTTAATATCAGGCTCGTCGGCAAGATGGAGTATCACCGCTTCATTTTTTGGCGTATCCACGTCATAAATAAGCACATCGGGTTTCATCGGACTGGTCGTATTCACGCACAATACTAACCCAACAAAATCGTTAGATAACCGTACTATGCTACCTGGTGGGTAAACACCCAGCCCCTTGATAAAGGCTTTAAGCATATCATCATCAAATTGCGTACGGCGCTTGGCAAACATGCGAGATAACGCCTCGGCAGGTGTCAATCCAGTCAAACCATGACCTGGATTACACAAATTATCGTAAGTATTCACGATCGATAATACACGGGCGACTGGGGATAGCTTATCCCCTTTGAGTTGCCGGGGGTAACCGCTGCCATCGACATATTCATGGTGTTGCAAAATAGCGAGTAGAGCCGGATTTGATAGTCCGGCTTTCTTTGCGACTGCTACCCCGATTTCACAATGCTGCTCCACTATAGTCTGTTCCGCTTTGGTGAGCGGATCCGTTTTAGCCAGAATTTTATGTGGGATGTCGTTTTTACCGATATCATGCAACATTGCCGCCATGCCCAGGTCTTGCATATCTGCGCTGCTGAAGCCTAATGATTTAGCCAGCATCAAGCTCAGCACGGTAACATTCAATGAGTGGAAATAAATATCTTCACCCAGCTGGTTACCCATCGCATGAATTAACACATCGCCATCTTCCAGCAAACTTTTTAACATTTGGTTAATCAGCGCACTGGTATCCGCATAAGCTTCTGCAGGTCTGGAATAAATATTACGGGTAATACTTCGCACGGTATCTACAGACTTCACAAACTCCCGCTCAACCCGTGCAATATCATTCTGTATGGCTTTTAGCTGTTCAACTCTGGCTTTTTTTCCCGCCAGAATAGCTTCCTGTTCCGCATCAAGCACTTCAACCATGACGGGCGGCGGTAGGCTATTTTCAATCAGCACAGGCTCTACGTCGCTCAATGCCTGATCGTAGCGCACCTGCTTCAACCTGAGTTTGCGTATGGTGTCGATTTGCTGTTGATTCTTGATTTTGAAGCTACTAAATGTGAATGGATGATCCATCCAACCCATATCAAGGTGGATATACAGCCCGATACACAGCTGCTCGGGGGTAACATATTGAGCGTTGGATGGCGTTGACATTTTTTAACCTAGAAACGGCATCTGAACAAGTTCCATCATTCGAATATACAGCCCTCGTGTGTTACGAGAGTCTTAAAATTTTAACTGCCCAGCACGTCGGATAGGCAGCTTCATGACAAGTTTATCACTGAAACCAATACAATTACGCTAATTAACAGAGCAAGGAGCTTGGTGAAAATATTTAATCTTGGTTACGACAAATCCGTCTATACCTAACTATCGATAGCGTGTCGGATCTGCTATGAATGCCTGTTCAAAACCTTGCTGGCGCAAGCGACACGAATCACAGACACCGCAGGCACGCCCCTGTTCGTCTGCCTGGTAGCAGGATACAGTAGCAGCATAATCTACGCCCAACTGCGTACCCAATTGTATAATTTCAGCTTTGGACAAGTACATTAACGGTGCGTGGATATGCAGATCCTGCCCCTCCACGCCCGCCCTGGTGGCCAGATTCGCCATGCGTTCAAAAGCAGCAATATAATCTGGACGGCAATCAGGATAACCCGAATAATCAACCGCGTTCACACCAATAAAGATGGCTTTGCTGTTTAACACTTCAGCCCACGCCAATGCTATCGACAGCATAATGGTATTACGCGCAGGCACATAGGTAGACGGAATACCCTCACTGGGCGTTTCAGGTACGGCAATATTGTTATCAGTGAGCGATGAACCGCCAAACATAGCCAGATCCATTTTGAATACGCGATGCTCGGCCGCGCCTTGTGTTTGCGCAACTCGCGCAGCAGCAGCGAGTTCAGCATAATGGCGCTGCCCGTAATCAAAACTTAAAGCATGACAAATGTAGCCTTCGCGCTGAGCGATGGCAAGGACGGTAGCGGAATCCAGCCCACCTGAGAGTAGAACAATGGCGTGTTTAGTCACGACGAGACCTCTAAAAAGGCATCTCTAACAACGTAGCATTCCTGCGAAAGCAGAAAAAACGTTATTTAAAGAATTACCCTAAAATAATTAGCCGGGATGCGAGTCATCTGCACCGAATGGCTAATTTTAACATCTCGCATTAGCGCCCTGCCGATTCTGCCCATAAAATTTTGTGTAATTGCAGTTGCATACGCACAGGCAAACGATCCCGCAATATCCATTCAGCCAAATCACGGGCTTCACTGCCATGTATGGGTGAAAACAACACGGGGCAATTTTGATTCAATTGATGTTCAACCAGCATCTGCTTCGCCCATTCATAATCGGCCTCGTCAGTAATGACGAACTTGATTTCATCATGCGAGGTGAGATGCTCGATGTTTTCCCAACGATTTTTGCTGACTTCGCCAGAACCTGGCGTTTTAATATCGACGATACGCGATACGCGCTTGTCGACTGCACTAACATCCAATGCACCACTAGTTTCCAGCGAAACATCATAGCCCGCATCACACAGCGCGGTGAGCAAGGTGTGAGCATGTTTTTGCGCTAACGGTTCGCCGCCGGTGACTGTCACGTAGCGCGGATGAAATTCCGCGACACGCGCCAATATCGTTTCCAGCGACAACGTCTCGCCGCCATGAAACGCATAAGCGGTATCACAGTAACCACATCGTAACGGACAGCCGGTTAAACGGATAAACACCGTAGGCAGCCCAACGCGACTAGTCTCGCCCTGGACAGAATAGAAAATCTCGGTAATACGTAGCGTCGCAGATAGCATTATTTGAACAACGCCAAACGTTTTTTCGCCAATTCAGCAGCGGAAGTCGCGCCATATTTGTTAACGATAGTTTCCAGCGTCTTACGTGCGCCATCCATATCACCCAGCTCAATTTGCGCGCTCGATATATTTAACAATGCATCGGGGACTTTTGGACTATTAGGGTAAGTGGTGACTAGTTTCTGCTGTGCGCTCAGTGCATTTTTGAAATCTTTGGTAGAAAAATAAGCATTGCCTATCCAGTATTGCGCACTGGCAGCCATGTTGCTTTTAGGATAGGTTTTAAGAAACTGCTTGAAACCAGTTGATGCACTTGCGTAATCGCCTTGCTTAAATAACGCCAGCGCAGCCTGGTAACTATGTTCCTCGGCACTGCCATCAGTTTTGGTATCGGTTTTTGTTGCCACGCCAGGCGTGGTTGATGGCGTACTGGCTACAGCCGCAGCAGCTGCATCAGTACGCACCATATTACGTAAGCGGGTATCCAGATCCTGGTATAAGTCAGTTTGCCGTTTTTGTGTGGTTTCAATGTCATGCGTTTGCACTTCAGATTGCCCGCGTAAGCGCTCTACTTCGGCTTTCAACGTATCAATTTGCGACTGCAGCGTCAACAACGAACTCGCTTGCGGCTGTTGTTCCAACACGGTCAGCCGTGCAGTCACCGCATTGAGTTGCTGTTGCATATCAGCCAAGCGCTTCACAACTTCGTCATCACTGGCACACGCCATAGACGTCGTTGCTAAACATAACAAACCTAATGCTAAGCGGGAAACAGACTTATTCCACATTCCTTATTCGCCTTGGTAAACGATATCAGCACGGCGGTTTTGCGCCCAAGCTGCTTCGTCGTTACCAGTGGCTTTAGGCTTTTCTTCACCGAAGCTGACTGCTTCCATTTGCGCTTCCGGTACGTTGAGCAGGTTCAATGCTTTACGCACTGCATCTGCACGACGCTGACCTAATGCCAAGTTGTATTCACGGCTGCCGCGATCATCGGTATTACCTTGCAATACCACTTTTGCGTCTTTATGGCTGGTCAAATATGCTGCATGCGCCTCAACCAATGGAGTGTATTCTGATTTCACAACATATTTATCAAAATCAAAATAAACGTTACGCTTGGACAACGTGTTATTAGGATCTGTCAAAGGGTTAACTTGGCTAGCCAGACGAGCCTGCTCTAATGCTGCAGCTTCAGCGGCAGCTTTATCCGCAGCAGCTTTTGCAGCGGCGGCACGAGCAGCGGCGTCTTGCGCGGTATTATCTACTACAGGTGCTGGCTGAGTTGCTGTGGTTGAACAACCTGCCAACATGGCAACAACGATCAAACTTAATGCGGTCTTTTTCATTACTCACTCCTTAAAAATTAAACAAAACAACGACTACAAAAACTCCTAACGGCCCCAGCTCGGCTCACGCATATCACCTGCGCGATCCGATAAACGCACTTGCGTCTTACCATCTGAGGAAACTGCTGCGAGCACGCCACGGCCGTTAATTTCTGTGGCATACACGATCATTTTACCATTCGCTGCAAAGCTAGGCGACTCATCTAAATTCGTATCAGTCAGCACTTGCACTTGCCCCGTCGCAATATCCTGTACCGCAATACGGAAACGGCCTTCACTGCGCTGCACAAACGCAAAACGTTTACCATCAGCGCTCCAGCTCGGCGATACATTATAGCTACCATCAAACGTCATTCGCCGCGCCGTACCACCAGATGCTGGCATTTGGTATATCTGCGGACTACCGCCTCGGTCTGAGGTAAATAATATAGACTGGCCATCCGGACTCCAGCTGGGTTCGGTATCTATCCCGCCCCCATAAGTCAGTCGCTGTAACCCGCCACCATCAGCATTCATGACATAAAGCTGCGAACCATTATTGTCACGTGTCAACACCAGCGCGACTTTTCTACCATCTGGCGACCAGGCTGGTGCGCTGTTACTGCCTTTAAAATTAGCTAAAACACGACGTGAACCATTGGTCATGGATTGCACATAGATCACTGGCTTCTTGTCTTCAAACGACACGTAGGCAATTTTACTCCCGTCAGGTGACCATGCAGGGGAAATCAACGGCTCAGCCGATTTCAACACAGTTTGCACATTCTGCCCATCTGCATCTGCTACTTGCAACTCATAACGCTTGCCCTGCTTCAACACATAGGTAATATGCGTTGAAAATATCCCAGGTACGCCTATCAATTTCTCATACACCACATCTGCAATTTTGTGCCCTATCACACGCAGTTGCTTGATATCGGTAGTGTAGCTATAACCAGCCAATTGCGTTTTTTTCACCGCATCCATCAGCCTGAACTTCACTTCAATTTGCGCATTCGGCAACACATTCACTTGCCCTAACACGATCGCTTCTGCGCCGCGCTGTTGAGCAATTCCAAAACGTGGGTCACTAGGTTCAGTAATCGGCGGCGTCAAATCCGCCACGTTGATTAAATTCAACTCACCGGTACGCGCCAAATCTGCCGCGACCACATCGGTAATGGTCTGGTATGCAGTCCCTGCACCTGCAAAAGGTGAAATCGCCACGGGAATCTTGCTCGCAGCCCCACCAATTATCTCTATAGTCATTGCCGCTTGCGAAACCAGCGGCAAACATAACAGCATCAGGCTGACGACACGCTTAATCAATTGCATTATTTTTTATCCTTTGCGAATTTCAGGTCTAACTCTCGAAACTGATTCATTAAATCAGCATCAGGAGGCATGGGTAACGGTGAAGCTTTCAAAATAGCACGCTCGACTGCATCATCATAAGCCGGTTGCCCACTGCTGCGCAGTAATTTCACCTGCAGCACTTCACCCGTAGGCAAAACAGCAACCATAAATTCCGCTTTTGGATTGCCTTGCAAGCTTTCAGGCAGTAGCGTCTGACCATAGATTTTGGCTCTAATTTTCGCAACATATTCATTTTGCATCTTGGACATCTCTGCCGCTTGCCTGCTTGCACTGGCCGCCTGCTTTTGCCCCGCTAACGCCCGTGCCGATTCGTTTTTCAACTCACTTTGAGTCTGCTGTGCAATCATCTGCCGCAATGCAGCCTGTTTTTGCGCCAGCTGCTTTTGTGTGTTGAGTTTGGCTTGCTGCTCAACTTGTTTTGCCAGTTCAGCCTGTTTCTGTGCAATCACTTTTTGCTCGGCCTGCTTTTGCTGGGCCTGATCAACCATTTTTTGTTCAGCCAGCTGTTGCGCGGCTTTTTGTGCTGCTAATTTCTTCTGTGCAGCCAGCTCCGCCTCACGGGCAGCTTGTTCAGCTAATTTCCGCTTTTTCTCTGCTATTGCAATATCAGGATTAGGCTGCACAGGTTCTGGCTTGCTGATTTTCTCAACATGCGGTGTGGGGCGCGGTGCTGGCTGACTAGATACAACGGGGGGAGGCGGTTGCCACAATTCCACCATCACTGGCTCAGGTGCGTGAGTTTTCCAATCCAAGCTGTACACCAACAAAACGAAAAACACCGCGTGAACCAGCACAGCTAACATCGCTGCGGGGACACGCCCCGGTGCTTCACGCATGGTCGCGTGCATTATTTACCGCCCATCGCCGCCAATAGCCCGACGCGTTTAACTTGATTTTGTTGCATCAAACTCATGATTTTCATCACTTCTTCATAGCGCACGCTTTTATCTGCCGCAATCACCACGGCTTGGTCAGGATGATCCACCTGTTTTTGGCGGATGACATTCACCAGCTCAGTTTTATCTACCGTCTGCTCGTCACTGTTCGCCTGCGCCTGGTCATGCACACGCAGCTCACCATCGGCACGTATCGTAATCTGCAACGGCTGCAGCGCAACCGTCTGCGTTTTTGCGACGCTAGGCAAATCCACCTGCCCAGGATTAACCATGGGCGCAGTCACCATAAATATCACCAGCAATACCAGCATCACGTCGATGTAAGGTACGACATTGATGTTGTTCATCTGTTTACGAGGGCGACGCGGATTCATTTTTGGTTTGCTTGCCGTTGCAGGATATTGGAAAATTCTTCGATAAAGCTCTCGTAACGATTCGCCAATCGATCTATGTCATAGGTATAACGGTTATAAGCAACCACCGCAGGGATAGCCGCAAACAGGCCCATCGCGGTGGCGATCAAAGCCTCAGCAATACCCGGTGCGACGTGCGCCAGTGTTGCTTGTGCGACATTCGCCAAGCCGCGAAACGCATTCATGATCCCCCACACCGTACCGAATAGCCCTACATACGGACTGACTGAACCCACCGTAGCCAGAAACGACAAATGTGATTCCAGACTATCCATTTCGCGCTGATAGGCTGCGCGCATGGCACGACGGGCACTTTCCGTCATCGTGGCAGCATCCATGTTGGATTGCTTTTTCAGCTTCATGAATTCACGGAAGCCAGCTTCAAATATGCGCTCCAGCTCACCACTGCGTTCTGGACTGAACTGATGAAACAGCTGCTGCAAATCCGCGCCATTCCAGAAAGTCTGCTCGAATTCCTGCGCCAATTTGGTCGCGCGTTTGATCGCAAACAGCTTAAGAAAGATATACCACCATGACATGAATGATGCGACCAGCAACAAACCCATCACTAACTTCACAGTTAAACTCGCGCTGGCTAACAATGCCAGCATAGATAAATCCTGATTAACGCCTATATCCACTTTTTCATTCCAATAAATCAATAATATGTTGCGGTATTTTAGCTGGCTTAAATGTCATTGCGTTGACACACACCACGGCCACTTCACTGCTTACCAACTGCACCCCATCACGCATCACGCGTTGCGCGAATTTAATACGCACCGGGGTAAGTTGCTGAATACGCGTTTCTACCAGCAATGCATCGTTAAACCGTGCTGGCTGATGGTATTTGGCTGCGACATGATGCACCACAAACACGACTTCATGATCACCCAATAAATCGGTCTGCTCCACACCCAGTGCACGCAACCACTCAGTGCGCGCACGTTCCATGAATTTCAAATAATTAGCGTAATAGACCACACCTGCAGCATCAGTATCCTCATAGTAGACGCGCACTGGCCAATCAAAGTTCATTTCACGCATCCCACATGTCTTTTTTCGCCGGCGCACCCAGTCCAAAATGCTTATACGCCATCAGTGTCGCCATACGTCCACGCGGGGTGCGCTGCAAATAGCCTTGCTGGATTAAATACGGCTCGAGCACGTCTTCTATGGTGTCACGCGATTCACCTATCGCTGCAGCAAGATTGTCCAACCCCACAGGACCACCATCGAATTTTTCCAGCACCGCACTAAGCAGCTTTCTGTCCATCACATCTAAACCCGCATGATCCACATCCAGCATCTGCAACGCTTCGTCAGCCACTTGCGCGGTCACTCGCCCATCCGCACGCACTTCGGCGTAATCACGCACACGGCGTAACAAGCGGTTAGCGATACGCGGTGTACCACGCGAACGGCGCGCAATTTCAAACGCGCCTTCAGGCACCATTTCCATTTCCAGCAAGTGCGCTGAACGGGTGACGATGCGGGTGAGCTCTTCCGCAGTATAAAATTCCAGACGTGCAACGATACCAAATCGATCACGCAATGGATTAGTTAACATCCCCGCTCTTGTCGTGGCGCCGACCAGGGTAAATGGCGGCAAATCCAGCTTCACTGAACGTGCAGCTGGACCTTCCCCTATCATGATGTCGAGCTGAAAATCTTCTAACGCGGGATAGAGTATCTCTTCTACCACAGGACTTAAACGGTGAATTTCGTCGATGAACAACACATCATTCGGTTCAAGATTGGTCAGCAACGCGGCTAAATCACCTGCTCGTTCCAGCACCGGGCCTGAAGTCTGACGCAGATTCACGCCCATTTCCCGCGCCACAATATGCGCTAGAGTGGTTTTACCCAAGCCAGGTGGGCCGAATAACAATACGTGATCTAACGACTCTTTGCGTTTACGCGCCGCTTCGATAAATATCGACAGCTGACCACGCGCTTTTTCCTGCCCAACATATTCAGCCAGTTGCTTAGGACGTAGTGCACGTTCGATTTGTTCTTCCGCTGCACTTTGCGGGGCAGGAGCGATAAGACGGTCTATTTCTATCATTTAGACAACCATTTCAGCGCCAAACGGATGCCATCTTCCACACTTGCGCTGACAGCAATCTGACGCACCGCCGTGCTCGCCTCGCGTTCGTTGTAACCCAGCGCCAACAACGCATTGAGCACATCGCTATTGACTGACGTAACTTGCTGCGGCGCAGCCCCTCCAGGCAATGCATCGGCGATTTTACCCTTCAGCTCCAACAGCAAACGCTCGGCAGTTTTCTTGCCCACGCCAGGTATCTTGGTCAATAGCATCACGTCCTGCATTACCACTGCTTGCGCCAAATCCGCCGCGCTCAGACCGGACAATACCGCCAATGCCATTTTCGGCCCCACGCCGGTAATTTTAATCAACTGGCGAAAACTCGCACGCTCGGCTTCGCTGCCAAAACCATACAGCAACTGTGCATCTTCACGCACCACCATGTGCGTATGCAATGCCACGCGTTCGCCAATGGCTGGCAAGTGATACAGCGTACTCATGGGGACATCCAGCTCATAGCCCACGCCAGCGACATCAACCACAATTTGCGGCGGATGCTTTTCGATTAACGTGCCTGTGATTCTACCTATCATATATTTTTACCCGACCAGTCGCCCATTCTTAACCCTATAACCCGCCGTCGCCAACGCGCCCAAACCTTGCCCGCCGTGCGCATGGCAAATCGCACATGCCAGCGCATCCGCCGCGTCACTACTCGGCACGCCTGGCAAATTCAACAGCCGCTTAACCATTTCCTGCACTTGTTCTTTTGCTGCATGACCATTGCCGACCACGGCTTGTTTAACCTGCAATGCGGTATATTCGGCCACCGGCAGCTTCTGCAGTACCGCAGCACATATCGCTGCACCACGTGCCTGCCCGAGTAGCAAAGTCGATTGCGGATTCACATTCACAAACACTTTTTCCACTGCTGCCTGATGTGGCTGATGCAAGCCGATAACCTCACCCAGCCCGGCTAAAATCACACCCAGACGTTGTGGCAATTCACCCTCGCCACTTTTAATACAGCCGCTACTAATATACACCAGGCGATTGCCGATTTTATCTATGACCCCAAAACCAGTAATACGCAAACCCGGATCTATGCCTAATATACGGATAGTCACAATGGCTGCTCAATATTGTAGTAAATTACACTCATCGCTACATTATCGCCTATTCAGTCCATCACCGCCATCATGCCCAACATTCCACCCTATCATCCACCGGCCTGGTTACCTAATGGTCACCTGCAAACCTTGTTTCCCTATTTTTTTGCACACAAACCCCGCATAAAATACCGTCGCGAGCGCTGGGAGTTACCTGATGGTGATTTTCTTGATCTTGACTGGGTAGATGGCAACCATGACGCGCCTTTGGTCGTGTTATTTCACGGCCTGGAAGGCAATTCACGTGGCTACTATGCGCTGGCGTTGATGGCAAAAATACAGCAACTTGGCTGGCGCGGCGTGGTCGTGCACTTTCGCGGCTGTTCGGGTGAATCAAATCGGCTTGCCCGCGCTTATTTTGCGGGAGATAGCGCAGAAATAGACTACGTCATCAACCGCCTGCACCCTGACCACCCACAATTATATGCAGTTGGTGTATCGCTAGGCGGCAATGCCTTACTGAAATGGCTGGGCGAACAATCCGCCACTGCCGCGACGCTATTGAAAGCCGCCGCAGCCATTTCCGCACCCATCGATTTAACTGCTGCGGGTAATGCGCTGGACAAGGGTTTGAATAAATGGCTATACACCCGACACTTTCTCATCACCCTCAAACGCACCGCGCTAAACAAACTCAAGCGTTTTCCAGACAGTTATGATGCCCAACGCGTCCGCGCTGCCAGCACATTGCGTCAATTTGACGATGTAGTCACCGCGCCTATACATGGCTACAAAAATGCGGATGATTACTGGGCGCGAGCTGCCAGCAAAGCGGGCCTGATCAACATCCGTGTTCCTACACTGATTATCAATGCCAAAAACGACCCATTTTTGCCGCATCAACATTTACCCCAGGCGCATGAAGTCTCACCGTTCGTTAAATTACATTACCCCGAACACGGCGGACACGTTGGTTTCCATAGCGGCGCATTTCCTGGACATGCAAACTGGCTACCAAATACGGTGCTCGAATATTTCAAAAACGTCACATAACTCTATTACAATTATATAGAGCCAATTACATCACTCATCTACCCTGGGATCGCGCCATGCAAAACTTGCCCACAGAAATCTTCAAAGCCTATGACATACGCGGTATTGTCGGTAAATCACTCACACCCGAAATCGTCGAAGCGATTGGTCACGCTATCGGCTCTGAAGCAATTGCTCGTAGCCAAACTACGATTTGCATAGGACGTGACGGCCGACTATCAGGTGAAGAACTTGCCGCCGCACTCGCCAGAGGCATACAAAAATCGGGCATCGATGTGATAGATTTGGGCATGGTCGCCACACCCATGACCTATTTCGCCGCATATCAACTCAATACTAACTCCGCTGTCATGGTCACCGGCTCGCACAACCCGCCTGATTACAACGGCCTGAAAATAGTCATTGCTGGTGAAACCTTGTCGGGTGACAGCATACAAGCATTTCGCCAGCGCATCGTCGATGGCAACCTGACACATGGCAGCGGCAATTACAGCACACACGATATCGCGCCTGAATACCTGGACCGCATCGTCGGCGACATCAAACTTGCCCGCCCTATGCGCATCATCGTTGATGCAGGTAATGGCGTACCAGGTGCATTTGGCCCCGAGCTATACCGTCGTTTAGGTTGCGAAGTAGAAGAAATGTTTTGTGAAGTTGATGGCAACTTCCCTAACCATCACCCAGATCCATCGCAGCCAAAAAATCTGGTCGATTTGATCGCTCGCCTCAAAACCAGCGACGCGGAAATCGGCCTGGCGTTTGACGGTGACGGTGACCGATTAGGCGTAGTCACCAAAGACGGTACGATAATTTTCCCCGACCGCCAGCTCATGCTGTTTGCCGATGACGTACTCTCTCGCAACCCCGGTGCAGAGATTATTTTTGACGTGAAATCCACGCGTAACTTATTCAACTGGATACGCGCACGCGGCGGCCGCCCGCTGCTGTGGAAAACAGGGCATAGTTTTATCAAAGCCAAAATGAAAGAAACAGGTGCATTGCTGGCGGGTGAAATGTCGGGACACATATTCTTTAAGGAACGCTGGTATGGCTTCGACGATGGCTTATATGCAGGTGCGCGCTTGCTGGAGTATTTAAGCAAGCAGCCCGACATCAATGACACCCTTCACGGCTTGCCCAATACGGTGAACACACCGGAGCTCAACATCACCCTGGTCGAGGGTGAACATTACAAACTCATGGAACAACTGCAAACCAGCGCCGTGTTCCCACAAGCGCAGGACATTATCAAACTCGACGGTTTACGCGTGGAATACGCCGATGGTTTTGGTCTGGCCCGCCCATCCAATACCACGCCTGTCATCGTGCTGCGTTTTGAGGCTGAAACCCAAGCCGGGCTAGAACGTATCCAGGCCGAGTTTCGCAGCGTATTTCACGCCGCTGCACCTGATTTAGCACTTCCTTTCTGAGGCATTATGGACATCGCAAAAATTGGCATCGTATCCATCTCCGACCGCGCATCCACAGGCGTGTATGAAGACAAAGGCTTACCCGCATTACAAACCTGGCTGCAAAATACACTACTTAATCCCTGCGAATTCAGTGCACGCCTGATTCCCGATGAGCAAGCCGTCATTGAAGCGACACTGCGCGAGCTAGCCGATGTCGCGCAGTGCGATCTTATCCTTACCACTGGCGGCACAGGACCAGCCCTGCGTGATGTCACCCCTGAAGCCACTATCGCCGTGGCAGACAAAGTGCTGCCAGGATTTGGCGAATCCATGCGCGCGGTGAGTTTGAAATACGTCCCCACCGCAATACTCTCGCGCCAGGTTGGCGTGGTACGCGGCAGTAGTTTAATCATCAACTTGCCCGGCCAGCCCAAAGCCATCGCCGAAACATTGGATGGCGTTTTTGCCGCAATTCCTTACTGCATAGACCTTATAGGTGGCGCCTATTTGGAAACCAGACCCGAAGTCATTGCAGCGTTCCGCCCAAAAAGTAGCATAAAAGCAACAACAAACTGAATTAGCCATGATTTTTAACAACTAGTATTAATTTACCAAACTTTTTCTGTGTACAATATGTCCAGCTTCAATGTCTTATTGAACAGTAACTAATTAGAATGGAGAAAAATATGTCACGCACTTTACGTAATCTCGTCGCAATTTCATGTGTATTAATGGCTGGTTCAGCAGCAGCTGCAGATTTGGATACACGCACTTATCTAACACCTAGCATCAGTTACACCACACCTGACAACAACCTATGGGGGCTGGATGATGGTTTTGGCTTCGGTATCGGTGCTGGTAAAGCAATTACCCAAAACTTGAATTTGGAGTTAAACGCAGGTTATTCAAGCCAAGACTTCAAAAACGGCGTAGCTGGCCAGTTACAAGACGTTTCAGTAACCGGTGATGCGTTGTATATTTTCAATCGTGATGCCTCTTTCTCACCCTATATCCTTGGTGGTATCGGCGCAATTCAAGGTCGTGCACCTGGCGCGTCAAAAACCCATTTCATGGCTGACTTAGGTGTTGGCGCAATGAAGTGGCTCAGCGATATCGCTGTGCGTGGTGATGTGCGTTACCGCTTTATTGATGGTAAAGGTGATGCAACAGTGGGTAACGACTGGATCGCTACTCTGGGTCTGATGATACCACTAGGTGCTAAACCAGTTGCTCCTGCACCAGTTGCTGAACCAGCTCCAGCTCCAGCACCTGCACCAGTTGCAGCACCTGCACCTGCACCTGCACCAGCTCCTGCGCCAGTGGAACATGTCATTATCAAATTGGAAGGTACTCACTTCGATTTCGACAAAGCTACTTTGCGCCCTGCAGGCAAGGCTAAGTTGGACGATAACGCAGTTGTGTTGAAAGATCATCCAGAAATCATGATCGACATCACTGGTTACACCGATAGCGTCGGATCTGCAGCCTACAACCAAAAACTGTCTGAAAAGCGTGCAAACACAGTTAAAAGCTACCTGGAATCCAAGGGTATCGCTGCTGACCGTATGACCACTAAAGGCATGGGTGAAGCTGACCCAGTTGCAAGCAACAAAACTAAAGCAGGTCGTGCTGAAAACCGTCGTGTTGAGCTGGATGAACACGCTAAGTAATTAGCCGCTGTAACAAGCAATAAAAAAGCCGCAGATACTGCGGCTTTTTTATTAACCCTATTAGTTTAAGAGGATAATTACTTACTTTGGGATGGGTAAATTAAGAAACCACTTTACCGTTTCAGACAGACCTTGTTGCACCGAATATGGCGGCACCCACTCAAGTTCACTACGGATTTTTGAGCTATCAATTTGCAATGAGTCTAACAATCTCGCTATCTCATTCGACTTACCCGTCATCTCACCAACCAACGTCAATAAAACAGGTGGCAACGGCCACAACCAGCTACGTTTACCCATCAAATCAGCCATACGTCGTATTAACAATGCCGTCGACATATCCTCACCATCACTTACCAGGTAGGTCATGCCTACAGCCGCAGGATGCATCGCACTAGTGATCAGAGCATCCACAAAATTGCCCAGATAAATCATGCTACGCTGATTCTGCACGGATGCTAACGGCAATGGCACGCCCCGAGCCACCAGCTGCAACAACCGCATGAAATTTCCACCGACACCGGGGCCATAAACCAGCGGTGGACGCACAACAACCACTTCCAAACTGGTTTCTTTTGCAACGCTGTGCAATGCCTGCTCGGCTTCATATTTCGAGGTCCCGTACGGATCTTGCGGGGCTGGCACATCCCCCTCCACAAACGGGATGCCCCCGGTCTGCTCGCCATTCACTTTGATAGAGCTGACATATACCAGACGCTTTACCCCACTGCTGGCAGCAGCACGAGCAAGGCGTTCCGTTCCTGCCACATTGACTTCACGAAAAACTGCCAGCGGATCAACAGCGGTTTCATGCATGACATGCACACGTGCGGCCAGATGCATCACCACATCAATTCCGGCCAGTGCAGTTGTCCAGTCAGTTTTACCGTCAATCTGGCCAACTTCCACCTGGTCAAAGTCGGCAAAGCCCGCATTTACAGTCCGTACTGCAAAGCGTACCGCATGTCCGCGCCGGTGCAATTCTGCACATAACGCCCTGCCTACAAAACCATTAGCCCCGGTTACCAAAAATTTCATCACTGGATATCCGAGACCTGCACTACCGGGAAGTAACAACTTAACATTAGCATTTCTAACCATCACTCCGGGAATGCTTCATCAGGCTACGCCAGAACACCGTTAAAAAAGTAACCGAACAAAAAAATCGCACCATGCTGCTCAGATGCCACATCAGATACTTCAAGTTGCGATGACTATCTCTTCTAGCTTCATGAATTACCCTGGCGACCGGACACAAGGCCACCTCATATCCCTGCAATCTCAATCTGGCGCACAAATCCACATCCTCATAATAAAGATGGAAGCGCTGATTGAATCCAGTCAATTTCTCAAATACCGCCCTGGGAAACAGCATGAACATGCCGCCAACCCAATCCGGATAAATAATCTCGCCCTTCATATCATAATCAGAGCCATAACATCCGCCGAACACCTTGCAAATAATTTTGAACGGTGTTGGAAAACGCCGTGCACTATCTTCTGCCTTGCCCTGTTCATCGACTACCATGGGAGCCACTACGCCTATCGCGCCACTTTGCAGACAGGCAAGCAACGCCGGGAAGGGATCATCGGTCAGACGCACATCCGGATTGAGCACGCAAAAGAATTGCCCTGATGATCTGACAAACGCTTGATTATGATTGGCCGCGAAACCTTTAGGCTGCGGATTTTCAAGCACGATCACCGGAAAACCAAAATCAGTTAAGCCAAAGGGCAAGATCTCGGGCAAATTCAGCGTAAGCAGCACTTCAATAGAAGTGGAATTGCAATACCGGTGCAGATCAGCCAGCAGCGCCTTTAGCAAATGCGCTTGAGCATGACTGACTATCGAAACCGAAATCGCAGGCAATGTTGTCGACAAAGAGTGTAACCGAACCTTTCAGCGTTGTTGTCATATATCCACGGAGCACCCAGGATGGTGCGCTACTACCCGGTACGTCAATTTTGGTAACCACCCTGTTTACCGCTGATCCCGTCTTTAATTCCTTTCAGCATCATCACGGCATTTTTTCTTCGGGGTGACATCAGCAACGAGAAAATCAAAAATTTCGCCACCACACGATAAATATCCTGCATGATCCAAACTCGGGGCGTATGTGCCAGTGAATACAAAATTATCCGGTTGCGCATCATGTAATATAACCGGATCGGTTTATGTGAAACAAAAGATCGGTTGCCGAATAACCAAACATTTTTGGTACTGTCACCCAGGTTATGCTTTAACACTGCCTGAGGATCAAGATAAAGCTTATAGCCTTTATAGCTGGCTCTGAAACACCATTCAATATCCACATTATCGATAAACAAACCTTCATTCATACCGCCAATATCGTCAATTACCCGCAATGGGATCAGGCTTCCAGATGAGATCAAAATATCGACATTCACAATCTTTCTCATGGTCTCATCATATCGAATAATATTTTTTACAAACCCAAGCTGAATTATTGGGTGTGTTTCACCCGTTTTCATTGAAACTATCCGCGGACCAATTGCCGCATACTTTGCCCCGGACTGATCCAGCCTGGCTGCTGACGCAACCATAGTAGCAACCATATCTGACGAAGCGACGCTGTCCTGATCCATAAGCAACACAAACTTAAAATCATGCTCAAGCGCCCACTCAATTCCCTTATTATGCGCTGTAGCCACACCAACATTTTTGCCGTAATTCAGATTGATCAGATCATTACTATTAAGCCACTGCTCAACTTCCGCGTCAGCGCCATTATTTACAACTACAATCTTGCCAACCTGGCTAGACAATGCCTGTACCGCAGAGCGGAACAATGCTAAATCGGGATAGAAACATACGAATACAGCGCAAATTTCAGTAAAATTGTTGGCATTATTAATCATTTAATTTTCTCATAATTATTTTTTAGCCACATAAGCAGCTTAGGGCAGTTCGCTCGCGGCAGCATAGTCATACTGATACTACCGATGTCGTTAATCCACAGCGACGATATTTAGATTATCTGCTTAACTGTAATAGATCAAAATAACAAGATACTCATTGTTCAACTTGTTTCCTTGCGACGATGACAAATTGCCCACCAAGGAGCCACCATATTGGTGGGAATGCCAAATAAAGTCTAACTAAAACAGGCCATTGAGGCAATCGACTGGCGGTTGAAAAAGGAACAAATTTAGGAATCACTTCCTCGACCACATATCCCGATTTCTCGAAAGCTTCTTTGCAGGATAAATGGCTAAGCGGCAAAACATGATCGTAATAATCCCAATATCTACCAGGCTCATAGCGTATATTTGGTTGCATTGCCACATATCGACCATTTGGCTTCAATACACGAAATGCCTCTTTCAAAACATCGTCCATAGTTTGTCTATCAGGCAGATGTTCAAAAAAGTTGCTGCTAAAACACACATCAATGGATGATGAATCCACCTTATTCATTGCACTGGCACTTGAAAGGTGCAGCTCAACATCATTTTTAAGATATTTCTTAGCATCAGGATTTAGGTCAATTGCGATTTTTCGACCCGCTTCAATATGATTAGAAAACTCTCCATATCCACATGCGATATCTAAAATAGTATCAGTTGGTTTAATGTATCGACTAAAGAAGCTATCACATAACACTTTCCAAACAGCATCTTTTTTTGCTCTATCTGCCGCGCTGAATCTATTTTCATACAGCTCTTTCAATCCCTGCATACCCATATCACCCCCGTCCCCTGCCATCAGGCAAATGGTATGTATCTGAAAATACTTCTCTCCGCATTCGTAACATATCGCGTATGGTGCGGATTATATTATTTGTAGATGTAGCAGAACCCGCTCCAAACTCTCTTGGAAATGTTTGTATCCCTACCTCACCCACCGGCGTCCCGCCCAACATAGTTTTTATTGCCAATTCTGCCCCAATAAATGGACTATTCGAATTCAAGTCAATATGTTCAAGAATTGAACGATGAAATACCCTTATACCTGTTGAAATATCCCTAAATTGCGTATTAAACAGTGATCTTAGTACTGCGTTATAAATATGCGAGATAAATATTCTTTTTGTCGAATAAAGTTTTTTATATCTGAAGGCAATGATCAAACCATAGTACTGACGCAGTGCTAACATCCGTTTAAGATCAAGAATATCGTATTCATCATCACCATCCACCATACAAAGCCAATCATATTCAGCTTTCTCAATACCAGATTTCACAGCTGCACCATACCCCTTGTTTACTTCGTGGTGCACCACTTTAACTTGAGGATATTCGCGCGCAAGTTGATCAGCAACCTCTCCAGCTTTGTCAGGTGACGCGTCATCCACAATGATTACTTCGTATTGATTAGCAATTTCATCAAATAGCTTAATGGCTTTTTCAGTCACTAACCGCACTGTTCTTTCATCATTATAAACAGGAAAGAAAAAACTAATATCAGGCTTGTTCATCCACTCTCCAACTTATTTTAAAACTTCAGATATTTATAAATCTGCCATGGAATTAATTTAATTATCGTTGCTATAGGTAACCAATAGCGCGGGAAGAAAGCCACACCAATATCTTTGTGAATATCACGATATACCTGTCGCGCTAATTTATCAGGATCACCTTTAGGCAAGGGTACGTTATACGCGAAGGCCAAATTTGTATCCATATATCCCAACACATAAAACTGAACTGCAACTTTCCTATCTGCACACGCATGTCGCAAACTTTCAAAATAGAATCGCATGGCAGTTTTAGCTGCTGAATAAATCATGTTGGAACCTCGCCCTCGTACTGACGCAACACTACCGAAACCAACAAGTGATATCACACTATCTTTGTGTACCCTTCCCAATATTTCAATTATGAGATGACAAATCGACAAGCAGTTCACACTGAACAAACTATCAATTGCTGCAGTATCTATTGCCAAAGTATCTACTTCGATCACGGTGCCTGCCGGAACAAGCATTCCCTTAAAATTCTTACCTGCTGCATCTACCGCTTCCAATATTGCCGAAAAATCCGAATGCGGTGCCGCAAGGTCTAACATCACGGAATTTACTGACACGCCGAATCTCAGCATCAAATCTGAAGCTATCGCATTGGTATCACGATCCTCCCTTGAAACAAGAAGCAGATCACATCCCTTAGCGGCAAACACCTCAGCAATAGCTCGACCTACGCCAGAAGACGCACCAACGATTACATACATGCTAGAGACCTATCCTATTACTTAGCTCTGACTGAAACAGTCTCGCAGGATCGAAAAACTGCAATCTGGATTTAAATTCTGCATAGTTAGGCAATGTTTGAGACACCACCACTTTTGACACTCGCGAGTCTTTGCTTAAATTAGGTTGCGCTCCCGTTTCAATTACCAACTGATCAATCAGCATCAAAAAATTCGAAAGTTTACTGGTTTGATAAAAATTTAACGCAATGAGATATCCTTCACCCGTCATACTTAGTGAAGTTTGCTTACCTCGAAACATTTTCAAAGACATCATCACCAATGGTGGATTGTATTGTTCAATCAAATCCTGCAGCCTCCGAACAAATTTTTCGGCAATATGCCGCCCCACAAGCACCTGGATTTCGGTCAAACCTTTTCGCCCATAAAACCTGTGGTACAAGGTATTATATGCAAATGGAAAAGTGGCTTTATCTACATCTACAACACTAACAGGACTCGATTTATTCAATGCCATAAAAAGGCTATTTGCAGCTGGAACTGTATACCTATTCCAAAGTGAAAATGGCATGCCTGCCCTGCTACGAGCAGACATAGTTTTATCTCTAGACGGCACTTTAATCTCGGCTTGCTTGCCCTCAAGCCAATTACCTAAAAACAGCATACCGCTACCAAAGGTTTCAGCACGCCGCACACCGTCATGCCAGCTGTAGATAAAATCCGAGCTATCACTGTATTCGGCGAGTTTCCACATAGTCTCGATGAGCGAGACAACTGGAATTTTTCTAACTGTAAATGCGTTTGCGGGTAACTTGACTAGCTGCAAAGTAACATCAACAACGATTCCTGTCATGCCAAACCCGCCACAAGTCAACTCAAACACCCCTGGGTTTTCATCTCGAGACAATCTCAAATATCCGTGAGCAGGATGAAACAAACTTATTTCGATAACCCATTCCGAGAATGTCCCATCTCTCAATGGGTTCTTACCATGCGCATCTACCGCAATACAACCGCCAACTGTGATTTCTGGGTAACCTGGCAATACTGGAAAATAAAGCCCTCGCGCCATTGCCCAACTAACTAACCTTCCAAGAGGCATACCAGCCTCAACTTTAACGGTCATATGAGTTTGATCAAAATCAAGAAAACGATCAAAACCACGCATTTCCTGAACCAGCATTTTTTCACCGAAACTAGCCGCAGAGAACGAGTACCCGCCCCCCCGCGCTATCCGAGCCTGACTTCCAAAGTCCATCTCAAGATGCCTATAACGATCAGGCCTTTGATGACTTGCGTTCAACTCAACCGCGCCATCAAATGAAATAAAAGTTGATTCCTTTACAAGTTTTTCACTCATGTCTTATACGCTTAAGGGCTAGTCTCGACTTCGAATCAAATGTGATAATCAGCACCCCTACAAGGGTAATACTGCCCAACAAAATACCTTGAACCAATAACGAAGCAGCCACACCAACTGATTTATCAAGATGCAACATTCCAAATGTCAGGAGAAAAGCATATTGCAGGGTACCGATACCAGCAGGTGCGGAAGGTATGGCCGCCGCCAGTCCGGTTATACCTTCCAGTAGCAATATCTCTGAGATTGAAAGTGATGTACCAAGTGATTTGACAATTGCCCAGATTGCCAAAGTATTAAATGACCAAATCAACGCTGTTTCTAATAAAACCATTGTAAAGTGCTTTGGTTGGAGAAGGACACCAAAGCCTCTTTTAAAATGCGCCAGTCTTTCATGAAAGAACAACACAAACTTATTCGAACTCAATCTGTTTTTCATGACCAAATAAATAAGGCCAGGCACAACAATAGCTATTCCACCCATTAGAAATATAAATTCCAGCTTGGACATAGCTCCTAACCGGCTTAACACTCCAAACGCACCCCAACATGTCAATAACAACACAGCCGCTACATCAATCAACTTCTCCAACACAATCGTTCCCATAAGAGAGTAACGAGAAATATTTCTTTGAATGCCGACAAGATGAGCACGCAGAATATCACCAAGGCGAAACGGGAAAATATTATTTGCGGCAGAACTAACACAAAATGAATTTCTTATTGAAGAGTAGCGAATTGTGCTATCGACACTGATCAAAATTCGCTTCCATCGAAGTATTCTCATAAATATTTCAGCCCAATAAAACATTAAGGCCACCAACAACCAGAAAAAACTCGTTCGACGTAACGATTGGTAAATGGAGGGCACGTCAACCTGCAGAGCAACCAGGAAGATGAGCCCTAAGCTTATGGCTATACCAATAGATGCCCGTAATTTACGTGCCATTTTCATTTACACACTTAGACGCCTATGTCCCTAAATAAAATTAAAGACGACAATACTTACCATACTGGGTAAAAATATAAGCCTCTATATTATCCAGCCCAATACCGCCAGTGTCCCTTGCAACACCTTGCCACCCAACTCTCATTTTATTAATTAACGGAAGAGCTGCCAGCACATCTGGGCGTGGAATTCCCTGCTTACCAAAACCAATAACTTTCCCACTCTGTACAAGAAAAATCCATTCTGGATAGAAAGACAAACTTTCATTCCACGCCCAGCCCGTTACTTGATATGTATTTTCCCCGACTGATTTCACCGCATCAATATGCCCTTTGCAATCGTTGGTTTGCTGCATACCTGATAGCGGAAACATAGTTCCAATACTAAATGGATTTCTATCTGACCCATAAAAAGAAGATATTTTTTGACTTTTCAATAAATCAATTTTATCAAAAATCGAGTTTGGTACCGGATAAATATGTCGTAACAACTCTGGTTGTTCTTTATATCCACCAACAACTATCGCCAAATATGCTTCAATCTGCTCATTCTGAAAAATCGTGAGATCTGCTTCTTTTTGATGATTACGGATCGCCAATCCAATAAAAATAATCAATATCAATCCAATAATACTCCGCACATACAAAACCCTCTTGGACTCCAAAGCAAACAAAAGCAGCATCCCCAGCAAACTAACCCATAAGATCAAAACAGGCGTTCCATACCTGCTTGACATCGCTTGAGCAACACCAAAATTTATTCGCCCTAAAGCAGTGATGAAACCAGTAATTAAAATAAACAAACAAATTCCAAGCAGGGTATAAATTTCAATCCGATGGTTCCGATTTTTATCATTAATAGAGTATATCGTGATTACCAACACTACGAAGAGCGCTATCGTACCCAGCAAATTAGCTGATGCAATTGTTTTACTAACATTCCCCATCCAAATGGTTAAGTAATTCAAAACCAATAGTGGATGATATATTAGACTGTCTACCGGATTAGCGTGTTGCTCTGGCCTTGTGTAACCATAAAGATAAAACAACAATAACAACAAAAATGTACCAACGAAGGCGAATGATTGCACATAACACTTCCCTCGAATCAGATATGCAAGCAAAGCAAGTACCAGCCATACAAAAAGTCCTGAAGCTAATGACAAACTCGCCAGCATCGCTGTCAACACAGCACCCAAAAAATATAGATTTCTATTTGTTATCGCATATTTTGCATAAAGAACAAATGCAGTTACTGAAAATGCAAAGCAGCCAACAAAAGACGTTTGAAATGTTGAGGCAAAGTTTTCCCATTGAACTAGGTTAAATGCGGAGATGATGGTCAAACCAACAAACCACAAACTTTCTGGAGATTTACGCGCCTTTCCAACAAACAACCATGACAACATACCTACAACCATAGCCTGCAATAAAAAAATACATATAATCGGAAAATATCCCTGATATTTAAAAAATGTCATATCTATTAAATAAATAATTTTGGGTATAACAATTCTATGTTCATTGTGTTGCTCCCACATAAATGCGAGCGAATCTCTTACCCCTCCATTATGCAAAGCAATTAATCGAGGAAACTCATCCCACTCATCCGAAAATGGCACTGGCATATGCCAATATATAACTAATGCTATATTTTCAATTGCAATAACGCAGGCTATGACACATAAAATCGCAGGAAGGAAATAATATTTATTTAAAGCGATTGATTTCCATAAGGCATCTTGATTCATATTTAAAACAACTACCATGTCAATTGAAGCATTAAATAAAACGTCTTACCAACCTCAACTCAGGATGTAAGCCACACCACTCTTCCTAACTTTTCGTCACTAAAACTCAAAAGCGAAAACACATACTCTTCAATTACCCAATACGTTCACGCTTGGATCCACATATAAAATCAATTACTTTTTAATTTTATTTCGCACAACACCAAACCAATCTGAGACGGCAACCATACGAACAACTTCCTTTAAAGCACCAAAACAACAATGGCTAATGTTATATTTTCCACATAAATCAAGATATCGCGCAATTGCACGAAACCAATTAAGTTGATTTTTTCGTATTTGACTCTTTATTAGAGATTCCGTCACCCTCCTATTGAACACATCTATCTGTTTTATAATCAAATTAGCTTTTGATTGTTCACCAATCGATTGATAAAAACTTATGCAAAACCGAGCCAGCTCGGAATTATTATGTAACCATTCATCAATAGTTGCATTAGAAGTACCGCTGTCTGTATGCACCCTGTAGTTTGTTAAACAAGACTCTATAAAGCGAATTTTACTTCTGCGCAAACAACAAGCCATCCAAATATAAGCATCTGCAATCAGAGTTAATTGGGATGCCGCGTATCCCCCACATTGACGAATATCTGCTGTTCTCAACAAAATACTACAGGGGAATGTCTCTCGCTCTCCACGAAAAAACCCGGTTATCATAGAAAAGGTATCTTCTTCCTCAGGTGCCCTACTGCTATATCGCAACACTTCGTTATGCTCATTGATTATTCTTGAAGAGCACCAAACCATTCCTATCTGATCATCAATTAAATAACTGGCAGATGTATCTGTATTGATTAATTGTTTATCGCAGAAACCTGTAACCAACTCAAATATTGCATTTTTTTCAAGCATATCATCATCCGACAATAGCAAAAAAAACTCTCCCGAAGCGGAAGCAAGACAGGCATCCCAATTGCCCATCATGCCAATATTTGATACCTGATGCATTACTTTCAAACGCTCATCACTGTAGGTAGAAAGCAATTTCTCAGTACCGTCAGTTGATGCATTATTAGAAACGATTACTTCTATATTTGGATACGTCTGCGCGAGGGCGCTGTCCAATGCTTGCTGCAAAAAAACAACACGGTTAAATGTAGGTATGGCAATAGTCACTTTTGGCATAAATAAAAGACCTTCATTCCCGCATAATTAGAAATTTTACAACTTGAAATTAAGTTAAATACGATTAACCTAAACATTTCGAGCTTGCCATAATGCTTTAAAACCATTTGTCATTATATAAGCAAAAGAATGCTGCATTCGTTTTGCGGCATCTATTGGCCATTTCCAATTATTATAAGCGAGCTGTACCATTCCTTGAGATAAAACCAGACCCCATACTCCGAAATGCAGGACTGTCACCAGGGTGATACTGACAATCACGATACCGAAACCAGATAGCAGAGCGGCTCGCACAAAGGGAATTTCATTATGGGTAGTAAGGTAGGCGGCGCAAAGACTGTGATTCATTTCCAGAAACATGACCACTGCAAATACCACCATCAGACTTGTGCTTAAAAGATGCGTACGACTCCCTATCACCTGCAGCATTTCACCGCCGAACACAATAAAAAACACGCTAGCAATGATAAAAATCAACCAGGCAGATGCCAAAGACTTGCCAAAACTCTCCAATACTCTATCCTGCCGACCTCTGATCTGGTCGCCACTCAGGCGTGGCATATTCAAATTCAGTATCACATTCGCAACGCCAGAAATTGTCAGCAGTATTTGGAAAGTCAGGCCGTAACTCGCAACATCTTGAAGACCTAAAAAACTTGATGCAATTAAAATATTGGCACGTGTAATAAGAAATCCACCCAGACTAACCCACCCAAGCCTGCTGGCATTTGGCCATAATATGGATAACAGTGAGTGATCAGCAGATACTTTACCTTTCGCCATTTTTGCCATCTCGACGCCGGCGCCAGACCAGAACAACCTGCTTGCCAAGAATCTCCCAATCAAACTGGATATTAAAGAGGCAATGGCTATGCCAAATAAACCAAAACCCATCACCAGCAATATGCTGGCTAACAGTATCGATACTATACGACTAGCTACAACGATTTTGTTTGTTGCCGTCACATCTCCCCTGCCCTGCAGGAATCCGTTGAAATAACCATAATAGAAATTAATCACGTACCCAAATGAAAAAACCAACCATATTGAAACAACATGGAGCATCTCCATTTTTGGGGTAAGTAGGGTGACAACATATATCGAACCTATGATTCCAAGCACCAACATTGCAACCGCTGCAACACCTAAGTAAATTCTGCGCGCAGTCCAAAATAGCTGTTGTAACAATTTGACATTCACGGGGCTATGCTCTGTGGAATTTGGCACGCAACCATGGGCATCTAATTTTTGTGCCCCGGCATATACATAAGCAACATTACGAGCAATAGTTGGCTGAAATCCCAGCTCCAGTAACTGTGCCATTCCAGCCAGAGACATAAACACAAACCAAAGCCCAACCTCCTCCGGCAGTAAATAACGCAAGACTATGGGCAGAAGCAAGAGACCAGATGCAACATTTAACCCCTGCGCGAGAAAGCCCCAATAGACATCGCTTTTGCTTATAGTATGATTCAAAATCAGCTCTTCAACTTGTTCCCCCGCAATTTTAAAATTGCGAGATCATTCCAACCACGAGCACGTGCAAAAAGCAATTTAACCTGATATTTCCAAGAGTTAGCCACTGGCTTAACCACTTCTGGAATTTTTCCAGCAATTTCATAGTGACAGATACGATAATTTTCCCAATCATAACGCGCCAGACGCAGCATGGAATTATTTACATATAGATCCAGCTTGGTATTTTGTCTAAAGATTGCAAGTTGCTCAGCGGTGAGATGTCCTTTAGCAAGCATATAAGGCGCAACCAAATGGTCAAGATTTCCGTAAATAATTTTTGGTGATTTTTTCGCCGTTTTAATTAAGTTGCCAGAATGGAAGCGATACACTGATACGGGACTTTTAACAACGCCGACTTCCCCCATCAAGGTCAGATTTAAAAACAACTCCGAATCACAGCAGATATTGTCTGGATTTGAAAATGCATTCAGCTCAATCGCCATTAATCGGTTAAACACAATATTACACAGGGTAAAATCCTGAGGCAGGACCGTGCCACGACTAAGAAACACATCAACCCCACTTACCACCCCTTCAAACGGCAGGGCTATCAATTCCTGCTCGCCAGTATTTTCGTCTAACTTGTACCCCTCAGCATAAACCAGAACTAATGATGGGTTATCCGCTATCAGTCGACTAGCTTTAGCCAAATAATCTGGATCGATTAAATAATCATCATCTGAAAGCAAAATGAACCAGTCACCACTGGCTTGTTCAAACACGGCTTTGCGCCAGTTACGCACCATGCCTATATTCTGCTCATTTCTGTGGTAGTGAACACGACTGTCAACCAGGTATTTGCTAACCACGGCAGCTGTTTCATCCTGAGAACAGTTATCCGAAACTATAATCTCAAAATCAGCACCACGTTGTGCTAAAACACTGGCAATAGCCTCATCTAGATACTTGGCACGATTATAGGTAGGAATAACAACACTAATCTTCGGCATTGATTTTTCTATTCATCACTTCAGATTCTGACTTAGGCAGTTGAGTCGGCTTCTCCATCAACGCTATCCCCTCAGCAAGGGTAATTTTTGGTGCCCAACCTGGCACCACACTTCCTTTGCTCCATGGCAGCATAACCTCACGCGGACGATATGCACGCGCGCCCCATTCAACCTCTAGTGTTTGGCCAGTTATTTGCCCATAAGTCGCAACTAAATCACGCAACTTGATCGGGTTACCTGAAGTAACAGAATATATTTCGTGACGAACAACCTCATTTTGCAAACAGCGTTCAGCAGCGAGCAAATAAGCGTCCAGCACATCATCTATGTATACCAAGTCGATCAATTGCTCCCCAGGTGACATAAGCAATTTCTCCTGGGTTCGCGCAGTTCTGCGTAGCAGGGTAAACAATTTTGCCCTGCTATCATTTGGTCCATAAGTATCATGGAGCTGCAGGCTAATTGCTGAGATATTCGAGGCTTCTACGTAATAGGTCAGTATGGCTTCAAATGCCTGCTTAGTTGCCGCATAAAGACAGACAGGACTATACTCTTTGCTCTCAAAATGCTGCCAAGAAGTGCCTGTATTAATCAGGTGACATACGCCATCAACACGGCTCATCGCCTCAATCAACTGCGTCGAGAACAGGAGGTTGCTATGAATAAGCGGCTCTATATCCTGCGGCGTATGCTGCGCGAGAAATAGCGATGCTAAATGAAACACAACCAGAGGGGAGGCAAACTTTACAATTTCAATCAGCTGTTCAGTAGAACCATCGTGCACATGTATCTGAATAGCATGCTCGACACCAGAAAGCACACTCAGATTAGAGTCTGACCTGACAATGACATGAGTTTCCCAGCCATCACGCACCAGCCTACCAACCAAATTAGCACCTACAAACCCTGTCCCGCCAGTTACTAATGCAACACGCGCCTTAACCATAGGTTGGCTCGACAGGCTGGAACTGGAACGGACTCTGGAAATCGGCTAGCCTTGGAAAAGAGCAGTCTCGAGCCGAAAGTATTGGAGTCGCACTCGGCCACTCTATCCCGGCGCTATCCCACCTGATACCACCATCATGCTCTGGCGCATAAACGGTCGTTACCTTGTATTGCATAATAGCTTCGTCTGTCAGCGCATAGAAGCCATGCGCTACGCCAGGTGCAATATAGAGCATGTTGCCGAGCTCCGCACTTAATTTAAGGGTTTCAGATTTTTTATAGGTAGGCGACCCTACACGCAGATCAACAATCGCATCCAGCACCTGCCCAGCAAGACAATAGACCAACTTAAAGTGATCATGCGGCGGAGTCTGGAAGTGCATCCCCCTTAACACGCCTTTATGCGAAACTGAATAATATTCCTCGGCAAAGTTAGTGACCAAGCCATGCTTCGCAAACACCTCCTTATGGAAAGTCTTCACGAAACTGCCGCGGTTATCTTTGTGCCCTAGTGGAAACAGTTGGTAACAACCTGGGGTAGCTGTTTGCTCAACACGCATATCAGAAATTAACACCCAGAAATGCTTCGATTTTCTCGACCACGAAACTCAGCATTTCTTCATCCAGGCCGGGATAAACACCAATCCAGAAGGTGTTGTTCATCACGTCATCAGTGCGAGCAAGTTCGCCACTGACACGATAAGTTCTGCCTTCAAAATACGGCTGGCGCGTCAAGTTACCCGCAAAGAGCAAACGTGTACCAATCTTGTTTTGATCAAGGTATTTCAGCAAATCAACGCGGTTAATGCCTGCCTCATCGCGAATGGTGATAGGGAAACCGAACCAGGATGGCTCACTACCAGGCGTTGCCTCAGGCAGGATCAGGAATTCTTCACAAGATTTCAGACGTTCTTTGAGGAAAGCAAAGTTATGTTTACGCGCTGCGATAAACTCAGGCAATCTATCCATTTGCGCCAGACCACAAGCGGCTTGCATGTCGGTAATCTTGAGGTTGTAGCCCAAGTGCGAGTAGGTATATTTATGATCGTAACCTGCTGGTAGCGATCCCAGTTTCCAGCCAAAACGCTTGCCGCAGGTGTTGTCACAACCCGGCGGGCAATAGCAATCACGCCCCCAGTCGCGGAACGACTCGATGATCTTGCGCAACTCACTATCTTTGGTAAACACCATGCCGCCTTCACCCATGGTGATGTGGTGCGCGGGGTAGAAACTGCAGGTGGCGATATGACCAAAGGTACCGACGTGCTGGCCTTTGTAGCGCGAGCCTAAGGCATCACAGCAATCTTCGATGACCCAGAGGTTATGCTTCTTCGCCACTGCCATCACTGCATCCAGATCGAATGGATTGCCCAATGTATGCGCAATCATGATGGCACGGGTGCGCTCGCTGACAGCAGCCTCAATCTTCTGTGGGTCGATGTTGTAGGTGGGGATATCTACATCCACAAACACTGGCACCATGCCATTCTGCAACATGGGGTTCACGGTGGTTGGGAAACCTGCTGCCACCGTGATGACTTCGTCACCCGGCTTCAAGGCGCGATCACCCAGTTTTGGCGAAGTCAGTGCTGTAAATGCCAACAAATTGGCAGAAGAGCCAGAAGTTGTCGTCAATGCGTAAGGCACGCCAACAAATTCGGCAAAACGCTTTTCAAATGCTTCATTAAATCGACCCGTGGTTAGCCAACCATCCAGCGAAGCATCCACCATATTCTTCAACTCGCTGGCTCCAATGACCTTGCCGGCTGGCGGAACAACAGTGGTGCCAGGGGTGAATGGCTGCTCTGCATATTGCAGGGCGCTATATTGCTCAACCAACTCGAGTATCTGCTGCCTTATCGCGTCTTTACTCACACTAAACCTCTGCTTATTAATTCAAAATCCGTTGTGCCCGTCAGGCGTTGTATGCGGCAATTTGCTGCAGTGTAACCGCACGCATTTCTTGTCCTTGCTGATGAGCTCGCTGCCACTCCACAATTGCTGCCAGCGCATCTTCAAGATGCCAGCGCGGATGCCAGTTCAGGCGAGATCCAGCCTTTGAGCAGTCCAATTTCAGATAATGCGCTTCATGTGGATGATTGCCATCATCCAGCACCCAGCTGGCACCTTCACCCCAGGCTTCGGTCAGCTTGTCCACGATCCATTGCACCGGCTTGGCATCCACTTCATTCGGACCAAAGTTCCAGCCTTCGGCATAAGCCATGCCGTCCTGGTAGAGTTTTTGTGCCAGTTGCAAATAACCTGACAATGGCTCCAAAACATGTTGCCAGGGACGAATGGCATGCGGGTTGCGGATACTGACTGGCTTGCCCTGCACTATGGCGCGCATGATATCTGGTATAAGTCGGTCATCTGCCCAGTCTCCGCCGCCAATCACGTTACCTGCACGAGCCGAGGCCAATGCCACACGGTGATGTACATAATCTTGCGGGTTAAAAAACGAACTGCGGTAAGCGGATGCAACCAATTCGGCACAGCCCTTACTGCTGCTGTAGGGATCATAACCGCCCATCGCCTCATTCTCACGGTATCCCCATACCCATTCACGGTTTTCATAACACTTGTCACTAGTGATATTCACGATTGCGCGCACGCTGTCTACCTGTCTGGCAGCCTCCAGCAAATGCACTGTGCCCATCACGTTGGTGGCGTAAGTCTCAACTGGATTGACATAGGAATAACGAACCAAAGCCTGTGCAGCCATATGGATGACGATCTCGGGCTGATATTTTTTAAACACTGCGGCCAGCGCCGCGTAATCGCGTATATCGCCATCAATACTGATCATACCCTCAGCCACCTTAGCGGTCTCAAACAGACTTGGATCGCTGGGAGGAGCCAAAGCAAACCCGATCACATTTGCACCCATGGATTGCAGCCACAAGGAAAGCCAACTCCCCTTGAAGCCGGTGTGCCCGGTTAACAGTACGGTCTTACCCGCCCAGAATGCTGGCTCTACCATGCTTTCCAAGGAGCCTTCCCACTTGCCCACAACTCTTCAAGATGATTTTTGTCACGCAAGGTATCCATAGGCTGCCAAAAACCAGTATGGAAATAAGCTGACATTTGCCCCTCACTGGCAATTTTTTCCATGGGTTCACGTTCCCAAATAGTGCTGTCACCTTCAATATAATCGAGCACCTTAGGCGACAATACAAAAAAGCCACCGTTAATCCAGCCGCCATCACCTTGAGGTTTTTCTTGAAAACTAGTCACGCTATTGCCTTCAAAATTAATTGCACCAAAACGTCCAGGCGGCTGAGTCGTCGTCAACGTGGCGAGCTTGCCCTGTTGCCGGTGAAAAGCGATGAGCTCTGTGATATTGACATCACTCACTCCATCACCATAAGTACAGCAAAAATCCTCATCACCAATATGCTCGGCCACACGTTTGATACGCCCACCCGTCATGGTTTCTTCCCCGGTATCCACCAAGGTAACTCGCCAAGGCTCAGCACTCTGCTGATGCACTTCCATTTTATTATTACGGATATCAAACGTCACATCTGACATGTGCAGAAAATAGTTGGCGAAGTACTCTTTGATTACATAGCCCTTATACCCACAGCAAATAATAAAATCATGAATGCCATGAGCTGAATAGCTTTTCATAATATGCCATAAGATAGGCTTACCACCGATTTCAACCATAGGCTTAGGACGCGTAGAGGTCTCTTCGCTTATCCGCGTACCCAATCCACCTGCAAGAATAATTGCTTTCATACACTCACATCTAAAAAATTATTCATTACTATGCGCATAATCAAATAGTTGCATAGTTACAAACACATAACAGAAAACTGACGTGATGGGCAAAAAAACAGAGCCAAATCCGCCAGATTAGTCGAACTATTGGACAAAAAAAAACCCGCAAACCTCATATTAACAGGATTTTACGGGCTTTTTAGGACTTCTTAAAACTGATACATGGTGCCCGGTGACAGAATCGAACTGTCGACTAAGCGTTACGAGTGCCTTGTTTTACCACTAGAACTAACCGGGCCAGCGCGCGCATTATAGCTGACTCATGCTGCTTCATCAACCAAGCCTACCACTTCACCACGTGTAAATGACTCAGCGACCGCCCGAGGAAACGTTCACCTATAGTTTGGAACTTCACCGGCACATCAGTGACGTAATACTCATAGCGTGGCAAAGCATGACTGGTATTGGCAAGATTGAGTTCGGTAAGGAGTGCCGCAGTACGGTTGGCCATGGCTTCGGCGGAATCGACTAACTTGACGCCGTCACCCATCACTTCTTGCAGCAGCGGTTTAATCAGCGGGTAGTGGGTACAACCTAATACGAGGGTGTCGATATGCTCGGCGATAACGGGCTTGAGATATTCCTGGGCGGTCAAACGTGTAACTTCATGATCCAGCCAGCCCTCTTCAACCAGCGGAACGAATAATGGGCAGGCTTGCGAATAAATACGCGCGTCTTGAGTCAGGTTATGGATAGCGCGAGCGTAGGTGTTACTGTTGACTGTAGTGGGCGTGCCAATAACGCCGATTTGATGCGTTTTACTGGCTTGCACCGCCGCCCATGCGCCCGCTTCGATAACGTCAAGCACTGGCACTGGCGACATGTCGCGCACGGTTTGTGCAGCAACAGCAGCCATGGTATTGCAGGCAATGATGAGCAATTTGACGTTTTTTTCCAGTAAAAACTGAGCGATTTGCGTAGTGTAATGGGCGATGGTTTCCACCGATTTCACGCCATATGGCACGCGGGCGGTGTCGCCGAAGTAAACAATATTTTCAAACGGCAGGCGCTCCATCAGCGCACGTACGACGGTTAGCCCGCCTATACCCGAATCAAATACGCCAATGGCCTGTTTAGAGTCGATTTGCATTTCATTAAACTTGATGTTGCGATAACGCCCATTGTACATGCTCACGCACAATTTCCGAGGGGTGTTCGGCGCGAGATTTTAATGCAGTAATGATTTCGGCACTTGCCGGCGCATTCCCCAGTGCCACAGCGATATTGCGCAACCAGCGTTCATGCCCGATACGACGGATTGCACTACCTTGCAGTCGCTGATTAAACTCCTCCTCAGTCCACGCCAATAACGCCACTAACTGCACACTATCCAGACCATTACGCACGGTAAAATCTGCGCTGCTGCTGGTTTGCGCAAAGCGATTCCACGGACATATCAGCTGGCAATCATCGCAACCGTATATCCGATTGCCCATTAGTGGCCGCAGAACCACAGGTATCGCGCCGCTGTGTTCGATGGTGAGATAGGAAATACACCGCCGCGCATCCAGTTCATATGGCGCAACGATAGCCTGTGTCGGACAAATATCCAGGCACGCCTGGCACACTCCGCAGTGGGCACTGACTGGCTCATCGACAGGCAAAGGTAAATCTGTGTAGATTTCACCCAGAAAAAACCATGACCCTGCCTCACGGTTAAGCAATAATGTGTGCTTACCGCGCCAGCCTAGCCCAGCTTTGGTCGCCAGAGCCACTTCCATTACCGGCGCGGAATCGGTGAATACGCGATAATTGAATTCGCCCACAACGGCCTGTATACGCTCCGCTAGCTTTTGCAAATACGCCCGCATGACTTTGTGATAATCACGTCCCAGTGCATAGCGTGAGATAAATGCCGCTTGTGGGTCGGCCATTACTTCCCAGCTATCCCGCGCATCAGGCGGCAAATAATGCAGCCGCAACGAAATCACACGCACTGTACCTGGCACCAATTCCGCAGGACGAGTGCGCTTAGTGCCGTGTTTTGCCATATAATCCATTTCGCCATGGTAGCCTTGCGCCAGCCAGTTGAGCAACTCAGTTTCTGCTGTGCTTAAATCGCAATCAGTGATGCCTACGCCGTGCAAACCCAGTTCCGTCGCCCAAGATTTAATTTGCTGCGCCAATAATGTGAGTTGATGATGATCCATATCGCGAATGATACCCCGCCCCGCTATTCTGTACACCTAGCTGATGAAGCAGCCACCCTGGCTTTGGGTGCGGCTATCGCCCGCAACCTCACGCCAGGCTTGGTGATCTACCTGTATGGCAACCTCGGTGCTGGCAAAACCACCCTGAGCCGGGGCATACTACGTGGCCTGGGTTTCACCGGTAAAGTGAAGAGCCCGACTTACGCGCTGGTTGAAGTTTATGAACTTTCTAGCTTAAATTTATATCACTTTGATTTATATCGTTTCAATGATGCGTTAGAATGGGAGGAAGCGGGATTCAGAGAGTATTTTAATGACGCCAGTGTGTGCTTGGTCGAGTGGCCTGAAAAAGCTGCCGAATTACTCCCCGCCCCCGATATACGTTTGTATTTAACGCCTGATGGTGATGCTCGTAATGCCGAGCTGGTCGCCATTACGCCAGGAGGTCGCACATGTCTAAATCAATTGCTCACCGCATCGCCACCTATACCGTAGCTGCACTTTGTCTCGCGCCTTTGTGGGCAACAGCGGCGAATACCATCAACGATGCCCGCTACTGGCCTGCCAATGATTACAGCCGCTTAACCCTTGAATCCGCCACACCCATTAATTACAAAGTATTTTCGTTAGAAAATCCCGCGCGCCTGGTTATCGACCTGGAAGATGTGAACAGCGCACCGGCGATACAGGAGCTCACCAACAAAATCGGGACTAACGATCCATGGATAGCCAAATTACGCGCGGGATTAAATCGCCCTGGTGTATTCCGTCTGGTATTAGACCTGCGCGGTGAAGTCAAACCCAGCTTGTTCACGCTCAAACCCGTAGGTAATTATGGCAATCGCCTAGTCCTCGATGTTTATCCCGCCAAACCGGGTGCAGCAAAACCAGCGGACACCGACACGACTGCTTACGTCCCACCTGCAGGGATTAAATCAGACATCAAACCAGACAATAAGATTGATGTTAAAGCTGACTTGAAACCCGAACTCAAATCCGACACAAAAATCGCCGAGAACAATGACGTCTCCAGCGACACCAGTGATAAAGTTATTAAGCCCGCAGATAAAACTGGCAAATCCAGCAAAAAATCCAACTATGTCATCACTCGCCTGATCACCGTCGCAGTTGATGCCGGACACGGTGGTGAGGATCCCGGTGCGCACGGCGCAAATGGCTCACTGGAAAAAAATATCACCCTCGCTGTAGCCAAGCGCGTTAAAGCTAAAATTGATGCCATCGACAACATGCACGCCGTTCTCACTCGCGACAGTGATTTCTTTATACCGCTGGCTGAACGCGTCAATAAGGCCCGCCGCCTCAATGCTGACTTGTTTGTGTCCATCCACGCCGATGCTTTCGTTCGCCCAGACGCACGCGGCTCCAGCGTATTTACGCTGTCTGAGCATGGTGCAACCAGCGCCGCTGCACGCTGGCTGGCCAAATCCGAGAACGATGCCGACTTGGTTGGCGGCGTGAATGTGGGCGTAAAAGACAAAAACCTCGCCAAAACTCTGATCGATCTTTCACAAACCGCTACTAACACCGACAGTCGTCGCCTGGCAAACTCGGTGCTCAGCCAGCTATCCGAAGTTAACCGTTTGCATAAGGGTGAAGTAGAAGAAGCTGGCTTCGCTGTGCTCAAAGCTCCTGATATTCCTTCCATCCTGGTAGAAACGGCTTTCATCTCCAATCCGGAAGAAGAAGCCCGCCTGGGGGATGAAGCCTATCAGGACAAACTCGCCAATGCGATTGTTGACGGTATCAAACGTTACTTCGCCAGCAATCCAGCAACAGCCAGGTCGAAAATGGCGATCAGAGATTAAATTCGGCATGCCTATCATCCAGCATCTCCCCGACATCCTCATTAGCCAGATCGCTGCTGGCGAGGTAGTTGAACGGCCTGCCGCTGCGCTCAAGGAGTTGCTGGAAAACAGCCTGGACGCGGGCGCAACAGAAATTCGCGTACATCTGGAATTAGGTGGCACGCAGTTAATCCGTGTCGCAGATAATGGCGTGGGGATAGATGCGGCCCAATTGAATTTAGCTCTCGCCCGCCATGCCACCAGCAAAATCAGCAGTCTGGAAGATCTGGAGTGCGTCGCCAGCCTGGGTTTCCGTGGTGAGGCGTTGGCAAGCATTGCGTCAATATCACGAGTGCGTTTAGCCAGCCGTACCTGGGATGCGGAACATGCTTACGAGATCCGTGCTGACGGAGCGGCAGCGGGTGAAGTGCAGCCCACTGCACTCACGGCAGGTACAACGATCGAAGTGCGTGATTTGTTTTTTAACACCCCCGCCCGGCGCAAATTTCTTAAGTCTGCAGCAACTGAATACGCCCATTGCAACGACGTTTTTCAGCGTATAGCGCTCGCTCGACCAGATGTCAGTTTTAGCCTGCATCACAATGACCGCGCCGTGCAGCTTTGGCGTGGACAAGACATGGCAGAACGGATTACTGCTGTACTAGGAGTGGATTTCAATCAGGCTGCAGTCAACGTTGCCGAAACTACGGCGGGTCTTAGCATACATGGCATGAGTGCATTACCCGCGTATTCCCGCGCCAGCCGCGATGCGCAATATATGTTTGTGAATGGGCGGTTTGTGCGCGATAAATTGCTGGCTCATGCACTCAAGCAAGCCTATCACGACATTTTGCATCATGATCGCCACCCTGCTTACTGCCTGTTTCTCACACTGGATCCTGCGCTGGTGGATGTGAATGTCCACCCTGCCAAAACTGAAGTGCGCTTCCGCGACAGCCGCGCAGTGCATCAATTTATTTACCACGCTATCAACAAGACGCTGGCTGGACGCGCGGGCGACGCCCCGGCAGCACAAGCGCAACTGGGAACGCCCACAGCAACAACCAGCCACGCCCCAATTTATGCACCACGCCCCAGTTACACCCCATCCTATCAGGCAGCGATGCCCTTGGGCATAGCGCAACCCGTAAACTATTATGATTTGATGGCGCGTGACACTACGCCACCCACTGCACCGGCACCCCAACTCAATACCGACACGCATCCATTAGGCTACGCCCTCGGGCAACTCCACGGCATCTATATTCTGGCGCAAAATCAGGCAGGGTTAGTCCTCGTCGACATGCATGCTGCACATGAGCGCATCATGTATGAAAAATTCAAAACTGCGCTTGATCAGCAAACCATTGCCAGCCAGCCCTTGCTCATCCCAATTGCCATTAATGTTGACAATCTGGACGTCGCCACTGCCAATGAGCATGCTGACACCTTGGCCACCATGGGTTTTGAAATCGCGCAGCTCTCACCTACCAGCCTCGCCATTCGTGCCGTGCCACAACTATTGCAATCCGCCGACCCCGCTCAACTCGCACGGGATTTGCTCCACGAACTGCGCACATCAGGTGCAAGTAACGCACTCACCGAACAACGCAACGAACGCCTGAGTACCTTGGCTTGTCACAGCGCTGTGCGGGCTAACCGACAATTAACTATCACTGAAATGAATGCGCTACTGCGTGAAATGGAAATAACCGAGCGAGCCAACCAATGTAATCATGGTCGACCGACCTGGTTTCAAATCAGTTTGGCAGAGTTAGATAAAATGTTTATGCGCGGGAAATAAAAACTAGTAACGCTTGTCCAGCTGAGGGGTATCCAACACAGCCCCAGGAATAGCAAAATCAGTCCTTCCAGCGGGACTCGCGTATCGCACAGCCAATTGCCAGGTTAACTCTTTCTTTTTCCATACATCGACAATGTAAATATCTCCGGCAGGTAACGTGCGTTTACTCAAATAGCTGACTATGGCGACAGTGTCATAATCGTGTACAGCCATCTGCGTTGGTGACAGTGCAGCACCAGGAGCGACATGCAACTGCTGCAACCAAGCCGCACGTGGCACAGGGTTGCCGGGCATTGCCCCGACCCGCATTTCAAAAGTCGGCGCAAGCAGTTTATCAATAGTCTCAGTGTCACCATGCTGCGTGGCAGCATCCAATTCAGCTTCCAGTTGACTAAAAATCAGTACCAACCGTGTCACTGTAGGGATGTTGCGAGGCAGATATTCAGCCGCATAACTTGTGTTAGCGATAATAATGCCACTCCACAACAACAAAATCAGATATTTCATACGAGTATCTCCCTTGAGGATGGCGACTGCAGATTAGCACTAGTCTCTGTCGGATGTGTGTCCACATCCGACAGGTTTATTTTAATATGACAAAGTGCACAAACCTCCCGATGCATTGAGCCAGTTTTGCTGGATCAAATAATCACGGGCACCCAACTTCATATTCGCTAGCGAACCATTGCTAGTAGTGTACGTTGTGCCAAACTTCCACGCACACTTATCTGCATTTTCTTTACCGAGCGTGTCATACCATGCGTTTAAATCAGGATCTGTCACCGCCTCTTCCAACTCATGCGTCAGCACACTTGCCATGCCATCGGCACCCGCATTGCCATTAGGACTCGTGGTTTGAGCCTCGCATGCACTTGGGCATTGATCAGGATTACCAACAAAAGAATATTTGATATCCTGCCCGCTAATTGTGCCATGAGTATGCCAGCCACAATAAGACGTACAGAAGCCAGAAGTCTCGGTCACATCAGCAGATGTCAGTACAAAATAAACTGCGTTCGCATCCACCGGTAGCGAACCATTACTAATCGCACCACTCACGATGGCGGAAACATCAGCGTCCGCTAACACCTTGCCATGGGAGTAGTTGTCGGTGACGCTTTTTTTCAGCAATGTTGAATTGCTAACGGCGACCGAACCCCCATTGTAATAACTGGTATTAATGTTGTAATAAGGCGACCCGCTTAATCCGGGAATCAGGTCAGAAAGTATGCTGGTAGCTGTGTTACCGGTCCAATTACCATACCAAATATAATAAACATTGGTTGTCCCCAGTATTAATGGGCCACCATGATAATTAATACCATTCGCACCGGTGGATTTTCTTGCAACATTTACGGCATACCCTTGACCTGGAGGTGCTTTAACTGCCCATCCCTTACCCGTAGGCATATTGTCATTTTCCCAAGGCTGATGCGTAATTTGTTGCACTACACCACGTACCAACTCTGCGTGAGCTGCGGGCAAAACAATTAAATTTAGCGCTACTGCGCCCAAGACAACATTGAATTTATAACCCATATCCCCTCCATATCATTTAAAATTCACCATTATTATCCAGACCAACACCGACAACACAGCAAGAATAATTCATACAAAATTTACCGTCAACAACAGAAGCAGCATCCACCTGATATTCTGTTATAATACAAGATCTTGTTATGCCTGCTCCAGTCCTAGCGCTAACAATTCTGGTTTATTCTCTCCATCTGCCTGCCCTAGACTGGCGTTACACTCAACGTAACGACAGGCCGATCTGTTTTCAGGAAATTTATGTCATTTGCTACTCTAGGCTTGTCCGAAGCCATCGTTCGCGCGGTTACTGAGCGCGGTTATACCGAACCTACCCCTATCCAGGCACAAGCCATCCCAGTCGTCATGACAGGTGGCGATTTGCTTGGTGGCGCACAAACAGGCACGGGTAAAACCGCTGGTTTTGTGTTGCCGATTTTGCACCGCTTGTCCACCATACCCGCCAAATCTGACCGCAACCCGATACGTGCGCTGATTTTAACGCCTACTCGCGAACTCGCAGCACAGGTAGAAGAAAGCGTGCGTGAATATGGTAAATATTTGCCACTCAAATCGATGATGATGTTTGGTGGGGTCAACATCAATCCACAAATCCAGAAGCTGCGTGGACGCGTCGATATATTAGTTGCCACCCCTGGCCGTTTACTTGACCATGCGCAACAGCGCACGGTGGATTTATCGCAAGTTGAAATCCTGGTACTCGACGAAGCTGACCGCATGCTGGACATGGGATTTATCCGTGATATTAAAAAGATCATGGCACTCATCCCTAAACAGCGTCAAACCCTGTTGTTTTCAGCGACATTCTCCGATGAAATCAAGGCGCTGGCAGATAGCTTGCTCATCAAGCCAACCACGATAGAAGTCGCGCGCCGTAATGCCACCAACACATTGATTGCACAAAATGCTTACGCTGTTGATCGCGAACGCAAACGTGAATTGCTCACCAAGCTGATTAAAGACAATAACTGGTTTCAGGTACTGGTCTTCACCCGCACCAAACATGCCGCCAATCGCCTGGCCGAAAATCTTGATAAGGACGGCATTCCTTCCATGGCGATACACGGCAATAAAAGCCAGGCAGCCCGTACTCGCGCACTCAAGACATTCAAAGACGGTACGTTGCAAGTGCTGGTCGCCACCGACATCGCTGCTCGCGGTATCGACATCAGCGAGTTGCCGCACGTCGTCAACTTTGAACTGCCTAACGTCGCGGAAGATTACGTCCACCGCATCGGCCGCACTGGCCGCGCGGGTAGCGAAGGGGTTGCCACATCATTGGTTTGCGTCGACGAACTCAAACTCCTTACCGCGATCGAACGCTTAACCAAGACCCAAATCATCGCCGAAGTATTCCCTGGCTTTGAAGTTGATCCACGTATCCAGGCCGAGCCAATTCTGAACGGCAGCCAACGCAGTGGCAGTGGTGGTGGACAAAACCGTCGCCCAGCCGCAGGTAACGGCGCACGCCCAGCAGCTAAACCAGCAGCCCGCGCGCCTAGCAGCCCGCACCGTAGCGGTGGCCGCGGACGATAAGCTAATCGGTTGATTTATCAGTACGTTACATGACGTTGATATTTTCCCTCATCATGTAAAGCGCTTTTAAATGCCTGTCCACAACACGAAAACTCAGAGTGCGATCCGCGCCCTGGATTTTCGTGTTTTTTATTGTTCATCAATATTAGCATTTCACCAAACACCGCAAACAGTGCACCTGTACACTATAGGGGTATAATCCATGCAGTTTAATTACCCAAGCTGAATATGGCCTCCCGTTTCAACTCCCGCATACTACTCGCATTCCTCCATGATTTAGCGGCTGCTGGCCTGGCTTGGCTTGGCGCTTATTGGTTGCGATTCAACCTGAATATTCCTGCTGAATTCTGGCCAAGTGCACTGGGTACATTGGCCTGGGTTATGCCATTACAGGCATTGGCTTTTTGGCGCTTCGGCTTGTATCGCGGAATATGGCGATTTGCCAGCCTGCCTGATTTACGGCGGATTTTGTTTGCGGTGGGCGTGGCGGCGTTGCTGATACCACTGGCTTTGTTCATGTTTCAAGTCAAAGCCGTTGTGCCACGCTCGGTACTGGTGTTGGACCCCATCTTGTTACTCCTTATAATGGGTGGTAGTCGCTTGGTCTATCGGGCGTGGAAAGAACACCGGTTTGGTGCGCTGGCGACTGAGCTCGAACCCATCATCATTCTTGGTGCGGGTAACGCCGCGGCTTCCCTGGTTCGCGAACTGGCGCAAAGCCGTGAGTGGCGCGTAGTAGGTTTACTCGACGACATGCCAACCAAGCAAGGCCGTGATTTATATGGGGTGCCTGTGCTTGGCAAACTCGATAGTCTGGCGCGTCACGCTGAAAAATTGAACGTGCAACATGCCGTGATTGCGATGCCGTCAACCAGCCACAGTGTGCGTCGCCATGCCGCGCAGATTTGTACAGAAGCCAATGTCATTGCACTTACCGTTCCCGCGTTTGACGACCTCGCCAGTGGCAAAGTCACGGTTTCAGCATTACGCAAAATCGAATTAGACGATTTATTAGGCCGTGATCCTGTGCAATTGGATGATGCGGGCTTATATCAGCTCATACATAATCAGGTCGTACTCGTCAGTGGTGCAGGCGGCTCTATCGGTTCAGAACTCTGCCGCCAGATTGCACGTTTTCAACCTAAATTACTCATCTTATTCGAGTTGAGCGAATTTGCGCTATACAAAATCGAACAGGAATTCAACACGCATTTTCCTGATGTAAAAATATTGTGTGCAATAGGCGATGTCAAACATGCGGCAGTTATTGATAACCTACTTGGCCAATATCAACCGAGTGTGATTTTTCATGCTGCCGCCTATAAACATGTACCGTTGATGGAGCAAGGCAATGCCTGGCAAGCCATGCGCAACAATGTGCTCGGCACTTACACCCTCGCCCACGCAGCCCAGCGCCATGGTGTCGCCAAGTTCGTCCTCATCTCCACCGATAAAGCGGTTAACCCCACCAATGTGATGGGGGCATCCAAACGCCTTGCCGAAATGGTTTGCCAAAGCCTGCACGCAGCGCCAACCGACGCACCACACACACGTTTTGTTGCAGTTCGGTTTGGCAATGTGCTCGGTAGCTCAGGCAGCGTCATCCCGAAATTTCAGGAACAAATTGCGCTAGGTGGACCGATTACCGTCACCCACCCTGATATCACCCGTTATTTCATGTCCATCCCCGAGGCTTGCCAGTTGGTGTTACAAGCCGGACTTATGGGTGACGGCGGTGAAATATTTGTGTTGGATATGGGCGAACCGGTCAAAATCGCCGACCTCGCCCGCGACATGATCCGGCTTTCAGGCTTTAGCGAAAATGACATAAAAATCGTTTATTCAGGTCTGCGTCCAGGCGAAAAGCTCTACGAAGAACTCCTCGCCGACGACGAACACACCCTCACCACGCCACACCCCAAGCTACGTATCGCTCAAGCTCGTACTGTAGATGATGCATGGCTGACATATGCAGTGACTTGGCTCAATCAGGAACACATCGTCAGTGAAGCCGAAGTCAAACACATGCTGAAAACCTGGGTGCCTGAATACACCACTCAGGCATAACGGACGACCTCTGCAAACGCGTATTCAGATATGCGCCATTTGCCTAAATCATCCTTAAATATCACCTGTAACTTAGGCGAACATCAGCTTAAACGAGAGTGGAATAAGCTCACATTGACGCATCAACTGAATCACGGTCTAATACCGCAACTTTGTCTGATTTGATGGTACTGCAGTTAATGAAACCCACCCAGAACAGCAGCCGATTCTCGGCCTATTTATGGCTCACATTAGCCATTTATATCGCGCTGATAGTGGCTTTTACTGTATATGTTCGCGCCGAAAAAGCCATCGACACCGCGAACGAGTTGCGTCTACAGTCCTACCTGCTGGCTGATGAACTCCGCCAGTCGTCTGATGACTTAACCCGCATGGCTCGTGCTTACGCGGCAACCGGCAATCCTATTTACAAACAACATTATCAAGAAATACTCGACATCCGTAACGGCAAGCGTGCGCGCCCAGAGCATTATGAAAACATCTATTGGGATTTGGTGCAGTCAGATAATCTGCGTCCCCGTCCATCCAGCCATCAAACTATCACTTTATTAGATTTGATGCGGAAAACACATTTTACCGACGCCGAATTTGCCAAACTCGCTCTCGCCAAAGCCAACTCTGACGCACTCACCCGGACTGAACTGGCTGCATTCAAATTGGTAGAAAATACTGCACCGCAGCCTTCGTCAGGGATACACGTTGATGCGCTGGCCATGCTGCAATCACCAGGCTATTATCAAGACAAAGCCGCTATCATGCGGCCTATCAACGAATTTCAACACATGATGGCCACTCGCACCAATGCCAGTGTTGAAGCAGCCAAGATCCTAGCGATCCAGTTACGCTGGACATTTATCATGTTAGCGTTGGTACTGTTTTATACACTGTGGCGTATTTACCGCAATGTGCAGCGGATGCTCGGCGGCTCATTAGACACGATATATCAACAGGTAGAAAAACTGGCACAGGGCAAGTTCTATCCACTTATACCCGTATCCAGTGGCATGAAAAACAGCGTACTGGGCTGGCTAGCTGCAACTCAAACCAAGCTCAACGAAATTGACACCGCCAGAAATCTCGCGCGGGCACAAATGCTGCGCATGACCAATCTCTATGCCGCACTAAGTCAATGTAATCAAGCCATTGTGCGCAGCAATGATCAAGCCGAACTGTTTGCCAAAATTTGTGAAGTTGCCGTAAGGTATGGCGGCATGAAAATGGCCTGGATAGGCTGGTTAGATACAACCACTCAACAAATCACGCCAGTCAGTAAATATGGCGAAGGTACAGACTATCTTTATAACATCCATATTGATATAGATACTCAAAGCACTGATGCTTCTGGCCCCACAGTGAAATCTATTCACACGGATAGTCCATACTATTGTCAGGATTTCCTCAACGACCCCGCCACTGTGCGTTGGCATGAGCTTGGAAAATCTTATGGCTGGGGTGCTTCTGCCACTTTGCCCATACACTGTGACGGCAACATTGTCGGTGTATTTAATATGTACAGCAGTCAGACACAAGCCTTTGACGAGGCTGCACAAAGACTGCTGGAAGAAATGGCCACTGATATCGATTTTGCCTTGACTAATTTTGCTCGCCAGGCAGAACAGCAACACACCCAGATGATGACCGAGCAACGTATTTTCATGCTGGAGCTGATTACCAGTGACAAGTCACTCGATGAGATATTGGCAACCATTACCCACAAGGTGGAAGAGCTTAAACCCGGCAGGTTTTGTAGCATCCTGTTGCTGGACTCAAACAAACAAACTTTGCATGTTGCATCCGCTCCCAGTCTGCCTGATTTTTTCAATGCAGCGATTGACGGTGAGAAAATTGGTGCAGGAGTAGGCTCTTGCGGTAATGCCGCGTACACGGGCCAGCGCACCATCGTCGAAGACATTGCGCACCACCCTTATTGGACAAACTATCTGGCTATTGCCACCCAGGCAAAATTAGCGGCATGCTGGTCAGAACCCATTATCGGTAGCCAGCAAAGAGTCCTGGGTACTTTTGCCGTCTATAGCCATACATCTGCATTACCCAGTCAGGGCGATGTTCAACTGATTGAAATGCTGGCGCACTTTATCGCCATCGCCATAGAGCGCAAGCGAGATGAAAGCAATATCCATTATCTGGCCCACTTTGACCCGCTCACTCATTTGCCCAACCGTTTATTACTTGAGGATCGCGCGCATCAGTCCATCAGTGCAGCACAACGCGCAGGCACACAACTTGCCATCCTGTTTTTAGACCTCGATCATTTCAAAAACATCAATGACAATCTGGGACACCGTGTCGGTGATGCATTATTAGTCGAGCTAGCACAACGCCTGCGGCAACTGATACGCGATGAAGACACCGTGTCCCGCTTAGGCGGGGATGAATTTATCCTGGTTTTGCCCGACACCCACCCGGATGCCGCCGCATATGTGGCAGAAAAGCTCCTCGCCGCCGCTGCACGCCCGTACCATATCCAAGAGCATGAGCTCATCCTCACGGCATCGATAGGTATCGCAATTTATCCGCAAAACGGCACTGATTTTGACACGCTAATTAAGCACGCCGATGTAGCCATGTATCGGGCTAAAAATTCAGGTCGTAACAGTTATCGTTATTACACCGAAGAAATGCAGGCCAAATCCGCACGTAATCTCATGCTGGAAAATGCGCTTCGGCGCGCGATGGAACAGAACCAACTAGAGGTCAACTATCAGCCCCAGATCAGCATCAGCACAGGCAGACTCATAGGTGCAGAAGCTTTATTACGCTGGCATCACCCAGAATTGGGACTCATCTCACCCACAGAATTTATCCCGATTGCCGAAGACAGCGGGCAGATCTACAAAATCGGCGCATGGGTGTTGCGCACCGCTATCCAGCAACTCAAAGCCTGGATAGATGCTGGCATACCGCCGATGATTATTGCGGTCAACTTATCTGCAGTGCAATTCCGTCATGCAGGCTTGCCTGACCTTGTAACATCACTCCTCAATGAGATAGGTCTATCCGCACAATACCTGGAATTAGAGCTCACTGAAAGCGTCGCCATGGACGAGCCACTGGAGGCCATCGCGGTAATGGATAATTTACATGGCCGTGGTGTGCGCATGTCTATAGACGATTTTGGCACAGGTTACTCATCACTGAATTATCTGAAAAAATTCAAGGTATACAAGCTCAAAATCGACCAATCCTTTATCCGTGATATCAACACCGACCCCGAAGACAAAGCTATCGTCACTGCTATTATAAACATGGCACACAGCTTGGGATTTCAAACTATTGCTGAAGGCGTGGAAACCGCAGAGCAACTAGATTTTCTGCGTATTCACAACTGTGATGAAGTACAAGGCTACTATCACAGCAAACCACTAAGTACAGAACAGTTTGCAGCATTCGCTCGTAATTGGCAGTCGCCCCACTAAAAAATCAATCAGGTATCTGATAACCCTTATCCCGTAACAGGCGCAACATTGCATCCACCACGTCCGGATCAAACCATGTGATACGATGCCCCTCGATTTCCTTGAGCGCCGCATCAAGGCCCAATGCTGGCCGATAAGGGCGGTGTGAAGCCATGGATTCCAGTACATCAGCAACAGCCAGAATGCGCGCTTCGGGAAGAATATTCTCACCTTTAAGACCTTGCGGATAACCGCTACCATCCATACGCTCATGATGCTCACGGATAATTTCGGCAATAGGCAGCGGAAATTCCATGTGTTTTAGAATCTCATAACCCTTCTCCGCGTGAGTCTGAATGATTTGGTACTCAAGTGGCGTCAATCTACCTGGCTTGGAAAGTATCTCAGCCGGTATCGCAATCTTTCCAATATCATGCACCAATCCGATTAGCTGAAGATTCTGGCACTTTTCTTCGGCCCAACCCATTTCGCGGGCGATATCTGCGGCAATAATCCCCACCCGCCGCTCGTGACCTGCAGTGTAAGGGTCGCGCATATCCACCATATTGGCGACAGCCTGTAGCGTGCCGCGCATCGTTCCTTCCAGTTGTGTTATATAAGCGGCGATTTTTTCTTCCGCATGCTTACGCTCGGTAATATCCTGACACATCACAATCGTGCATGGGCGGCCATCCCACACACCGATGCTGGCATGGATACCAAGCACGATATCTTTACCATCTCGACTTCTATATGGAATTTGCCGTGCAACGCTACGAGCGCCAGAATCAAGTTGTGCTCGTTCATCTAAGATCAGCTTTTTACTCTCAGGCAAATCCGCAAAAATCTCCAGGGAGTCCTTACCGAGCAACTCTTCTTTACGCCAACCAAGAATCTCGGTCAGACGTGGATTGGCATAGACGATTTTTCTGTCCTGAGTGACATAAATACCCGTGAGGGTTTGCTCAATCAGGTTGCGGAATTTCTCCTCATTTTCAACCAGATCTGCCTGGGCCTTCTTGATATCAGTCAGATTCTCCCATTGCACAACGATGTCATCACCGGTAACGCTCATGAAGGCACGGACGACAAGAATGGTTCCATCCTTACAAGGCAAAGACAACTCTGGCGAGGTGATAATCATCGTCGGCCCTGCAAGTATTGCACGCTGAATGTCGGCTTCCCACCGAGTTTTAACCTGCTTGAGAATAACAGGATCCGGGAAAATTTTATCAAACCAGTCCAACTCATGCTGAAGTTCAGCTGCGCTGTAGCCAAAGGTACGCTCATGTGCTTTGTTAATAGACCGAAGCATCCGTGTATCGAGCGAATATATCTGTACAGGTATCGGAGAGGCATCAAAAGCGCGTCGAAACCGCTGTTCGCTCCTGTTCTTTTCAGCTTCGGCTAACTGTCGGTCATTGATTGCACTTGCCGTCTCCATGGCGAGTGACACATTCCGTGCAACCTCTTCAAGCAACATCCTGAACTCTGGATCAAAGTAGTTCTTCGTTGCTGAATAAAAACAAAGTGCAGCAACCACTTTGCCATTAACCAGAATAGGCACCGATGCTGAAGCATTAATACCATATTCTCTGCCTATATCGTGCCAAGGCGCAGTTCGATTGTCACTTTGGAAATCGTCAGTCCATAATATATGCCGCTCCAGCATGCACATTCGCGTCGGACCATGACTGGTCAGCGATGTGGGGTCGGTCGAAACAATTAAATTTTTTACGTAATCGACTGCCACACCATGCGCAGCAATTGACTTCACCTGTCCTGTGGCCTCATCGAGCACCCCCGCCCAAGCCAGAATGAATCCTCCATCACGAACTGCCCCCTTACAAACAACCTCAAGAATTTCCTGAGCATCCCTGAGATTAAAAATTGCAGTATTCACATTGCTCAGAAAGATATAGAAATAATTCAGCCGCTCAATTCTGCGCCGTGCAGCGAGTTCATCGCCTATATCGTGTAAAAAAGAGTAATAACGACCACCGCCAGATTCAAGCACATAGCTGACACTGACCTCAAAGTCGAGCAGACTGCCATCCTTGCAACGCCATTGGCTCTGGAATCGTAATCCACCTGTATCACGTATCTTTTCGAGGTGCGCAATAATTTCTTCCGAACTGTACCTGGTGTCGACATCGGCCAACGTTTTCTGGCAAAGCTCATCTATCGAATAGCCTGACAGATGCGCAATTACATTGTTAGCTTCGAGTATGTGCCCAGTGTCATTGATAACCAGATAGCCATCAATCGATGCCTTTCTAGCTGCCAGATACCGTGCATCCAGCGCTGCCTGGGCGGCTGCAAATTCCGCATGTTTTGCACGCACAATCAGCCGAATGATTATCCCCAGCAAAGCAAGCAAAAGGATAGCAACAATCGACAAACCGATAGCAAAACTATAAATTGGGGCCGCAATCTCAGCATAGTCGACCTTGACTTCCAGAAACCAATTTGTGCCTACAATGGGCACAAACACAGCCAAGACAGGAATACCCCGATAATCCCGCCCTTGCATCGAAGTAAGCTGATGCACATTCAGTAAAGGCTTGATAATAAAATCCCCATCCCGCGTGATGGGACGACGAACACTCAATGGCGCTGCAGAAAGTTGATACCGCAACGGCTTGAGAAAGACTATCTCATCAGCACCCGCCCTCCGAAACAGCAATGATTCGCCACTTGAAGTGGGTAATGGCCATTCATCAATACGCGGGAACAGACTCACACTTGCATCCGACTCAAGGTAGACAATACCGACTAATTTTTTAGACCTGTCACCATGCTCGAAAATCGGCTCAGCTATGCCGAAACTATATGCGCCATCTGGCGATAGATGCATATCCACAAAAGCCGTGCGGTGTGTATTAACCACTGCCTTGAATGCCGTTAACTCGGCTGGTTGCAAAGCTTCACTACGTAACGAAAAAACGGTATTCAAGGCTGGATCAAGCAGGCGAATATCACGATAGTCATAGCTAGACTGCATATCACGCATTATTTGTTTCAGCCTTGCTTGCAACGCCGCAGACTTTACTGGGCTGGTGCTAGTCTCAAAAAACTGCCAAACCTCATTCAGCTTTGAAAAAACCCCGGCGTCTCCACGGCGGTCCTCGATATAACTTTCTATCTGAGTATGTTTAGACTGAGCTATTGCCTCTAAATTATCATGCGCATTGCGCTGGACATTTCCGACATAAGCTTCAAATACCAGAAACACAATCAATGCAATAATCGCCAACGCAAGCACAACAAGCGCAACGGCACCTTTATGGCTATGTGCCTTATGCTGACGACCGGCAACAGAAATGTGTACAATTTTCGCATGAATTTATCTTACATGAAATTTTCCTGTTTAACCGAACTTCTTGAAGGGCAATCCCCGAACAATAAGAAAGGCCCGCTAATGCGGGCCTTTCTTAATTATTTTCTACATATATACAAAACGTACTATTTAAAAAGGAATATCATCATCCATATCTTCAAAGCTAGGGCTACTGGATTTAGCTGGGGCATTATTTGACGCAGGGGCACTGGTACGCTGAGCAGGACGGCTTTCTGGATAACCGCCACTATCATCCATACTGGCTGAACCACCACCGCTACGTCCGCCTAGCATCTGCATTTTGTCAGCGATGATTTCAGTGGTGTACTGATCGTGACCTTCTTTATTTGTCCATTTGCGTGTTTTTAAGCTGCCTTCAAAATAGACCTGAGAGCCTTTTTTTAAATACTGCCCTGCAATTTCAGCAAGTTTTCCAAAAATAGCGACACGGTGCCATTCAGTACGCTCTTGTTTTTCGCCGTTTTTATCTTTCCAGTTGTCAGTTGTTGCCAAGGTTAAATTAACCATCGCATCACCGCTAGGCATATAACGAATTTCCGGGTCTTTGCCGATATTACCCACCAAAATAACTTTATTTACTGACGCCATTTTTGCTCTCCTCTATCAATTTAGTCGCGCTCGCTTCATCCCAACCTAGTTGGGCTACTTTCATAATGGCGATGCCCTCTTGAGCAACCACCGTGGATTCATGCACACCTTGTATTTCACGTAATTTTTGGTTCAATAGATCGGCTTGATGCGCTGTTAACACCCCCAGGCGGAACATACGAGTCCGCACGGCGGGTGGTGTGCGCATACCCACAGCAGCAATCAGCCATAGCGCCATCAAACCAGCGCTAAACATGAATACCGCGGGATAACCATAATGTTGCGATAACCAGCCACCCACAACGCCACCAACGAACAAGCCTATCGACTGCGAGGTATTATAAACCCCTATCGCTGTACCTTTGGAACCAACAGGTGCGATTTTTGAAATGATTGAGGGTAAGGTTGCTTCCAGCACATTAAAAGCGATGAAGTAAGCCAGCAAGGCGCCGACTATGCCCCAGAAATGTTGCATACTGGCTGCCATACCAATTTGCGCCATGAGCATGAGTGCAACAGCAGCGACAAAAACCTGTTTTAATTTAGCCCGCTTCTCGCCGTAGATGATTGCTGGCACCATGACGATAAAGGCGATGACGACAACAGGTAAATAGACTTCCCAATGATGATTAATGTCGAGATTACCCGTGCTACGCAGCGCAAAAGGAATGACCACAAACATTGCCATTTGGGCAGCGTGTAGTGCGAAAATACCGAAATTTAAACGCAGCAATTGTGTGTTGCGCAATACCTCACCGAGCTTGGCAGGACTCGCCTCAGCGTCTAAGTGAAACTGGCTATGGATAGGATCGGGAATATACCATTTAACCACTGCCATCGCGGTGAGCGACAACACAGCAGTAAGCATAAATATGCCGTGCATACCAATATACTGGTACAGCGCGGGGCCAAGGACGAGTGACGCGGCAAAGGTCAGTCCTATGGTGCCGCCTATCATCGCCATGGCATGGGTACGGTGCTCCTCACGCGTGGAGTCTGCCAGCAACGCAGTTACCGCTGCCGAAATCGCGCCTGCACCCTGAATAATACGACCAATAATAATAGTTTCTATGGTGGTTGCGTTGGCAGCAACAAAGCTACCAATCGCAAAAAGTATCAAACCTATGTAAATAATGCGCTTACGCCCAAAGCGGTCTGATGCCATACCGAAGGGCAATTGCAACATAGCTTGAGTCAGTCCGTATGCGCCAAGTGCCAATCCAACCATAGTATGGTCACTGCCGCCCGGCAGGTGTTCTGCGTAAAGTGCGAACACTGGCAAGATCAAAAACATACCCAACATACGCAGACCGAATATACTCGCCAAACCAACGCTGGCGCGGACTTCGCTGGCATTCATTTTGTCAGTATCGACATCTACTTTATTCATTGCTTGGGAACATGAGTAAAAAAAGGTATATTAACAGGTTAGCCCTTTCTAGAGTATGACAGGCATGGATAATATCCGCATACGCGGTGCACGAACGCATAATTTAAAGAACATACAGCTCGACTTACCGCGCAACCAATTAGTGGTGATTACCGGTTTATCTGGCTCGGGTAAGTCTTCTTTGGCATTTGATACGCTGTACGCCGAAGGTCAACGCCGTTATGTCGAATCGCTATCGGCGTATGCGCGGCAATTTTTGCAGTTAATGGAAAAGCCTGATGTGGATTCCATCGAAGGCTTATCGCCTGCGATTTCCATAGAGCAAAAAGCCACCAGTCATAATCCACGTTCGACCGTAGGAACGGTGACTGAAATTCATGATTATCTGCGCCTGCTGTTCGCCCGTGTGGGGGAGCCGCATTGCCCTGAACATCACATTCCGCTGACAGCACAGACCGTATCGCAAATGGTTGATCATGTATTAGCCTTGCCAGAAGATACCAAGCTGATGATCCTGGCACCGATTATCAATGACCGTAAAGGTGAACATGTCGATTTGCTTGATGAACTGCGTGCACAAGGCTTTGTACGCGTACGTATTGATGGCAATGTTTACGAGATGGATGAACTGCCCAAGCTCGATAAAAACAAGAAACACACAATGGCAGTGGTAGTCGACAGGTTAAAAGTTCGCGCTGATGTAAAGCAGCGCTTAGCCGAATCATTTGAAACTGCGTTACGTCACGCCGATGGACGAGCGTTGGCTGTGAATATGGAAACCAATGTCGAAACGCTGTTCTCTGCCCGCTACGCCTGCCCCGTTTGCGATTACGCGCTGAACGAGCTTGAGCCGCGCTTATTTTCCTTTAACAATCCTGCTGGTGCCTGCCCCAAGTGTGATGGATTGGGCGTGATCCAGTTTTTTGATGCCAAGCGCGTGGTGGCTTTTCCGCACTTGTCGTTAGCGGCAGGCGCAATCAAGGGCTGGGATAAGCGCAATCCATTTTACTTTCAGTTGTTACAAAGCCTGGCGCTGCATTATGGCTTTGATCTGGAAACGCCGTTTGAGCAACTGACGGACACTGTGAAGACCATTATTCTCTCCGGTAGCGGCAAAGATCAACTAGCATTTACCTACCCAGGCGAGCGCCGCCCCAAGCTGCACGCATTTGAAGGCATCTTGAATACTCTGGCACGGCGTTATAAAGAAACCGATTCGCAATCCATACGCGAAGAACTTTCCAAGTATTTGAATAATCAGCCCTGCCCCAGTTGCAACGGCACGCGGCTACGCCGTGAAGCACGCTATGTTTATGTGGCGGGCAAAACGCTATATGAGTTATCAGCACTGCCACTGAAGCAGGCACTTACTTTTTTCACGAATCTGCAATTAGCCGGCAACAAACAGGCTATCGCTGAACGTATCATCCTGGAAATCACTGCACGTTTGCAGTTCCTGAATAATGTAGGGCTAGAGTATTTGTCACTAGACCGATCCGCAGAAACCCTCTCTGGCGGTGAAGCCCAGCGCATACGTCTGGCTTCGCAGATAGGGTCAGGGCTGACTGGCGTGATGTATGTGCTCGATGAACCCTCTATTGGCTTGCATCAACGTGATAATGACCGTTTGTTAGCCACATTGCGACGACTGCGTGATTTGGGCAACAGCGTCATCGTGGTTGAGCACGATGAAGATGCCATACGCATGGCGGACTATGTGGTGGATATGGGACCAGGTGCAGGTGTCCATGGCGGACATGTAGTAGCCTGCGGCACACCTGAACAAATTATGCAAAACCCTGACTCGCTCACCGCAGCTTATTTGTCAGGGCGTCGTAGCATTGCGATTCCGGCACAACGCCGCGCAGTAGATCCTGCACGTCAGTTAGTGCTCACTGGCGCGACGGGCAACAACCTGAAGAACGTTACGCTGACATTGCCCGCTGGTTTGCTGGTATGTGTAACAGGCGTATCAGGCTCAGGCAAATCAACTTTGATTAACGACACACTCTATGCCGCAATGGCGCGGCATTTGTATGGCTCATCCGCTGAGCCTGCCCCATATACGCATATTGACGGGCTGGCTTTATTTGATAAAGTGATTAACGTGGATCAAAGCCCCATTGGGCGAACTCCACGCTCCAACCCTGCAACTTATACCGGGCTATTTACGCCTATCCGTGAGCTATTCGCAGGCGTACCTGCTGCACGTGAACGCGGTTATGGCCCTGGGCGTTTCTCATTCAATGTCAAAGGTGGGCGTTGCGAGGCATGCCAGGGTGATGGTGTGATTAAAGTCGAAATGCATTTTTTACCCGATGTGTATGTACCTTGCGACGTTTGCCATGGCAAACGTTATAACCGTGAGACGCTGGAAATCAATTACAAGGGTAAAACCATTGCTGAAGTATTGGCAATGACAGTAGAAGACGCCTATGCATTTTTTAACGCCGTTCCCGTGGTCGCACGCAAGCTCAGCACACTGTTAGACGTTGGCCTGGGCTATATCCAGCTCGGTCAGGCCGCGACGACGCTGTCAGGCGGCGAAGCGCAACGGGTCAAGTTGTCACTCGAACTCTCCAAGCGTGACACAGGCCGCACTTTGTACATACTAGATGAACCCACCACAGGCTTGCATTTCGCCGACATTGATCTGCTACTCAAGGTGATTCACAAACTCGCTGACCAAGGCAACACTGTGGTTGTCATCGAACACAATTTAGACGTAATTAAAACCGCCGATTGGGTGCTCGATATTGGCCCTGAGGGTGGTGACGGTGGTGGGTATATCGTCGCCAGCGGCACACCCGAACATATCGCTCAACATCCTGATAGCCACACTGGTCGCTATCTTAAACCTTTACTTGCTTAAGCCATCCCATGCACATTCGATACACCCTTGCCGATATTAAAAAAACCTTCCCGACCATATTTTACGATCGTGGACTGAGTATTTATGAACAACACAAAGTGCAACATGTCAGCTATGACGACAATAACAATCTCTTGCTAGGGGAAGTACAAGGCAGTCGTGCGCTGCCTTACCATCAACGCATCAGTTTACAAATGCGGAATGGCAAACTGATTATAGATGGCGCCTGTGACTGCCCAATAGGACGGAATTGCAAACACGTAATCGCGGCACTCATACACACACTGCACACGCCACCAGCACAAGAACAAAACATGCAACCAATGTCGTTAAAGTCCATCGTGCCTGCGAAGAAACCGACTTACACTGCACAAAGCTGGTTAGCCCAAATCGATGAGGCGCTGGCCGAGGTCGATGCACCCGAATACCCTCCGCACGAGGCTTATCGTTTGATTTATGTGCTGGCTCCAGCTATGTACGGATCCGGATTAACAGTACGCTTAATGCGCTCACGACTAAAAAAAGACGGTGGATTTGGTAAAGCTATGCGCTATACACAGTTTTTCGAAGTTGCGCTGGGACGTGGTGGTAGCGTTGCTAGCGAACTAGACAGAAAGCTGTGCGCACGAATATTTCAGTCCAATCCATTGTCCCCATCAGATCCAAAAATCACGGGGCCACATAGTGGAGAATTACTGCAGGACATGGTCATGAGTGGCCGTGCATGCTGGCAGGATAGTGAAGCCCCCACCCTCACACTGGGAGAAACGCGTGAGTGCGAATTGAACTGGATTGCAGATGAAGAAGGCAATCAGCAACTCAGTGTACCACTTGATGCAAATGAGACCATACTCCCAATCACGCCACCTTGGTGGCTCAATACCCACACCATGCAGTGCGGCGCACTGGCAACCGGGGTACCAGACCATCTGGCTAGTATTCTGGTTAATTCACCTGCTATCCCCAGTGAGGCTCTGGCAGAGATCACCAGCACGTTAAAACAACGTTTACCAAATATCACCTTACCTGAGCCGCAGTCACTGACAACACTGCAGCTGGATAAAGTGCCACCGAATCCGATTCTGATTTTGCAAGAGATCGCTGTAAATCTGAACGATCACTGGAAACGACGCGATGATACTAGTGTGCATTTGCTTGCATGTGCACAAATAGCTTTTGAGTATCATGGTATTCGGGTCATCGATCACTCTACCAATACATCAATTAGTCGTCGCAAAGACAATACACGCTACACGACGCAGCGTGATTTGCAGCAAGAGCGTGAGTTCAGCCAGCTAATCATGGCACACACCGATTTATCGCAAGTCGATGTACTCTTTCCTGCCCTCGCATTAACTAAAGAGCAATCTACTACGCTCAGTTTGGCACAACCATCTGACTGGCTCGACTTCATGATTGAAGACGTGCCTAGGTTACGCGAACTCGGCTGGAAAGTAGAAATGACTGACGAGTTTCCGTACAGCGTAGCAGAAGTCGGAGACGAATTCACCGCGGATATCGAAGAGACATCAGGTAATGATTGGTTTAGTCTAGATTTAGGCATAGACGTTGATGGTGAACGCATCAGTTTGCTGCCTATACTGGCGCAAACATTCCAGCAATACAGTCCAGAACAAATACGTGAACTGACTAATCCTAACTGTGACCCAAAGCGCAAATTAGTCTGCATGTTGCCGGATAAGCGTATGTTGGCGTTACCATTACAGCGTTTACAAGGAATTTTATCAGTTCTCGTCGAACTATTTGACGGTAAAAGCACCCTTACCCCTGATGGCAAACTTGAATTAAATGCACTCCATGCAACCCGATTAGCAGAATTAGAAGCTAATGCGCGGCCACGCTGGCTTGGTGGTGAGCGTTTATTAGCATTAGGACAGAAGCTGAAAAACTTCACCGGCATCGCGCCAGTGCCGTTACCTACCGGATTAAATGCAACGTTACGCGGATACCAGCAGGAAGGTCTGAACTGGTTACAGTTTTTACGCGAATACAACTTAGGCGGGATACTTGCCGATGATATGGGACTGGGTAAAACCCTGCAGACCTTGGCCCATGTCCTAGTAGAGAAACAGTCTGGCCGTGCCGACCGGCCATGTTTAGTGATAGCACCAACCAGCCTGATGTTTAATTGGCAAGCAGAAGCGGCCAAATTCACACCGGAATTAAAAGTATTGCTGCTACACGGACAGGAACGCAAGCAGCATTTTGAATCAGTAGGACAGTATGACATTGTGCTTACCACTTACCCATTATTGGCGCGCGATAAGGAATTCCTCACCGCACAACCATTCCACCTGTTAATACTTGATGAAGCACACGCCATCAAGAATCCTAAGGCGTTGTCCACTCAGATTGTGCATCAGATACAAGCAAGACATCGACTGGCATTAACAGGAACACCGATGGAAAACCATCTGGGTGAATTATGGTCACTGTTCCATTTTCTGCTACCAGGTTTACTTGGCAGTGCGGATACGTTCAAACGACAATTCCGCAATCCGATAGAAAAACATGAAGATAAACAACGCAGCATCGCGCTTGCACAGCGCGTCAAGCCCTTCATGCTACGACGCACCAAACAACAAGTTGTTACCGAACTGCCACCCAAAACAGACATAATTCGTAGCTGCGAATTAATAGGGGCGCAGCGCGACCTATACGAATCCGTACGCGCAGTAATGCAAGATAAAATTCGACGGGAAATTGACAGCAAAGGATTTAAAAAGAGTCAGATTGTTATTCTGGATGCGCTACTCAAGCTTCGCCAGGTGTGCTGCGATCCAAGGCTACTCAAACTGCCAACGGCACATCGTGTACAACAATCAGCCAAGCTTGAGATGCTAACTTCCCTGTTGCCCGACATGATAGAAGAAGGCCGTCGAGTATTGCTATTCTCGCAGTTCACATCGATGCTGGATTTAATCGAACCTGAACTCAACAGCTTGAAGATACCGTTTGTACGTTTAACGGGTGACACCCAGGATCGAGCAACGCCAGTACAACAATTTCAGAACGGAGATGTACCATTATTCCTCATCAGTCTGAAAGCCGGTGGCGTGGGTCTGAATTTAACTACAGCTGACACTGTTATCCATTATGACCCATGGTGGAATCCGGCTGTAGAAGATCAAGCAACAGGCCGTGCACATCGTATCGGCCAATTGAACCCGGTATTCGCATATAAACTTACCACTATAGGAACAGTAGAAGAAAAGATAATCAAAATGCAGGAACGAAAGCGGGCATTGGCACAAGGAATACTCGGGGACGAAGGCGTTGGGGTTAGTGCATTTAGTCCGGATGAATTAATTAGCCTGTTTGAACCATTGAACTAAACATTACAAGCACTCGTCATTCTCACTTAATGGAGAATGACGAAGAATAGCTTGAGTCAACAAGACGGAATACTCAATATCATTTTGACCAGATTTACCATCAATCCCATAAGTTACATATCTTACAGATATAAAAAAAGCCGAATTAATCGGCTTTTTTTATAAGTATAAAAGTGTTAAGCAGCAACATCTTCAACTAATTCTGCATCAGCAGCACGATCTACCATCTCAATTAACGCCATAGGTGCATTATCACCATTGCGGAAACCGAATTTTAAGATACGCAAGTAACCACCGTTACGCGTAGCGAAACGAGGACCTAACTCATCGAACAGTTTAACAACCATTTCACGATCACGCAGACGGTTGAACGCTAAACGACGATTAGCTAAAGTAGGTTTTTTACCTAAAGTAATAAAAGGCTCTGCAAAGCGACGTAATTCTTTCGCTTTAGGCAAAGTTGTTTTAATCACTTCATGACGCAATAAAGCATTGGTCAAGTTACGCAACAAAGCAGCACGGTGACTGCTAGTACGATTTAATTTACGATTGGCGAGACGGTGACGCATCGTTATATTCCTTATCCTTAATTAAGGCTTCTCAAGCCCAACTGGTGGCCAGTTTTCGAGTTTCATACCCAAGCTGAGACCCTTGGAAGCCAAAACATCTTTAATTTCATTTAAAGATTTACGGCCTAAATTTGGTGTTTTCAACAATTCATTTTCACTACGCTGAATTAAATCACCGATGTAGAAAATGTTTTCCGCTTTTAAGCAGTTTGCCGAACGCACAGTCAATTCCAAATCATCTACCGGTCGCAACAGAGTTGGATCAACTTGTGGCACTTTAGGCGCTTCAGCAGCAACCGGAGTTCCCTTCAAGTCAGCAAACAACGCTAATTGCTCAACCAGAATACGCGCTGCATAACGCACAGCTTCTTCAGGATCGATAGTGCCATTAGTTTCGACATCTAAAATCAACTTATCCAAATCGGTGCGCTGTTCTACACGAGCACTTTCAACGGCATATGCAACACGTCGCACAGGGCTGAATGAAGAGTCAACTTTAATTGAACCCAAAGTTTGTGTATCTTCAGCTTGGCGACGCGCCGACACTGGTTGGTAGCCACGACCTTGTTGAACTTTAATTTCCATCTCTATCTTGCCACCTTTGGTAAGGTGAGCGATAACATGATCAGGATTCACAATTTCAACGTCATGTGGCACTTCAATATCAGCAGCTGTTACCAAACCTTGCTCAGACTTGCTCAATTTAAGCGTAACTTCGCTTCTATCGTTCAGCTTAAGCGCAATACCTTTAAGATTCAAAAGGATATCAACTACGTCTTCTTGAACGCCCTCAATCGTTGAGTATTCGTGCAATACACCACTGATGCTTACTTCAGTGGGTGCTGCACCTGGCATAGAAGACAATAAAATACGTCTTAATGAATTGCCTAGCGTATGACCGTAACCACGTTCGAATGGCTCCATAATGACGCGTGCACGTGTAGGGGTTACAGCTTCTACATCTATAATTCGTGGCTTTAATAAATCAGCAGTGCTACTTTGCATGAATGGTTTCCCTCTTAAATGCTTCGGGATTATTTAGAATACAATTCAACAATAAGTTGCTCATTGATAGTTGCAGGCAATTCGGCACGTTGTGGACGCGCTTTAAAAGTACCTTTCATATCTTTGGCATTAACTTCTATCCACTCAGGGAAACCACGTTGTTCAGCAGCAGCTAAAGCCGCTTTAATACGCAATTGTTGCTTAGATTTCTCAGCGACTTCAACCACATCACCAGGCTGAACAGCATAGGATGGAATATTGACACGTTTGCCATTAACTAAAATACTGTTATGACGAACTATCTGGCGGGATTCTGAACGTGAACCACCAAAGCCCATACGATAAGTAACAGTATCAAGACGACCTTCAAGCAACTGCAACAGTGTTTCACCTGTCACGCCACGTTGACGATCAGCTTCTTTGTACAAATCACGGAATTGACGCTCTAACACGCCATAAGTACGGCGTAATTTTTGCTTTTCACGTAACTGAACACCATAATCTGACAAACGATTATTTTTCTTTTGACCGTGCTGACCTGGTGGGAAAGGACGACGTTCAATAGCACATTTATCAGTGAAGCATTTTTCAGCTTTCAAGAACAGTTTCTCGCCTTCACGACGACACTGGCGGCATTTTGGATCTAAATTTCTGGCCACTTTACAACTCCTGCTTAGATACGACGTTTCTTAGGCGGACGGCAACCATTATGCGGCACTGGCGTCACGTCAGAGATACTGGTAATTTTAAAACCAGCGTTATTTAATGCACGAACCGCAGATTCACGGCCAGGTCCAGGACCTTTAATACGCACTTCAAGGTTCTTAACACCGCATTCTTGCGCTAGCTTGCCTGCATTTTCAGCTGCAATCTGTGCGGCGAAAGGTGTACTTTTACGTGAACCTTTGAAACCAGCACCACCAGAAGTAGCCCATGACAACGCATTGCCTTGACGATCTGTGATAGTAACGATGGTATTGTTAAAAGAAGCGTGAATGTGTGCAACACCCTCAGCAACATTCTTTTTAACCTTTTTACGTACTCTTATATTAGCTTTAGCCATATCATTTATCCTTTATTTCGATGCACGAACAGCTTTTTTAGGGCCTTTACGTGTACGAGCATTTGTACGGGTGCGTTGACCACGTAATGGCAAGCCACGACGATGACGCAATCCACGATAACAACCCATATCCATCAAGCGCTTGATGTTCATCGTTACTTCACGACGCAAGTCACCTTCTACAGTGTGCTTAGCAACGCCTTCACGGAGTTTCTCCATGTCTGCATCAGTAAGATCTTTAATCTTAGTCGTTGTACCAACACCCGCATTCACACAAATCATGTGTGCAGTGGTGCGACCTATACCGTAAATTGAAGTTAATGCAATTTCAGCATGTTGGTGGTTCGGGATGTTTACCCCAGCAATACGGGCCATCTGCTTACTCCAGAATCAAAACGTTAAATTTTAACATACAATGCACTGTCAAGACAATCATCCTTGACGTTGCTTGTGACGTGGATCCTCGCAGATCACACGAACAACACCTTTACGGCGAACAATCTTACATTTACGGCAAATTTTCTTTACCGATGCCTGTACTCTCATGACAACTCCTTAACAAAACTGCTTAAACGGGTAGAAACCTTACTTAGCTCGAAATGTAATTCGTGCTTTAGATAAATCATAAGGCGTAAGCTCAACCGTTACTTTATCACCCGGTAAAATACGAATATAGTGCATACGCATTTTGCCAGAAATATGACCTAATACTACGTGCCCATTTTCAAGTTTTACCTTGAAAGTTGCATTGGGCAGCGTTTCCAAAATTTCACCCTGCATCTGGATGGTATCTTCTTTAGACATCCTTAAGCCACCATACAATTAACGTGAAACAAAACCATTACCTTTAAAATTTGCCTTTTTAAGCAAACCTTCATATTGTTGAGACATGACATAGGCTTGAACTTGCGCCATAAAATCCATAGTAACAACTACAATAATCAATAATGACGTACCACCAAAATAAAATGGAACATTAAATTTAACTATCAAAAATTCAGGCAACAAACAGACTAAAGTTATATAAATGGCACCGATCAATGTCAATCTAGTCATAATCTTATCGATGTATTTCGATGTTTGTTCACCTGGACGGATACCGGGAACAAACGCACCACTTTTCTTTAAATTATCAGCAGTTTCTTTTGGATTAAATACTAACGCAGTATAAAAAAAGCAAAAGAAAACAATGGCTGTAGCATACAACATGACATAAATCGGTTGACCGGGAGAAAGTGCTGCACCGACATCTTTCAACCAACTCATGCTTTCATGACTGCCGAACCATCCCGCTAGTGTTGCTGGGAACAAGATAATACTAGAAGCAAAAATTGGTGGGATAACACCCGCCATATTCAGCTTCAATGGCAAATGTGAACTTTGTCCACCGTAAACTTTGTTACCTACTTGTCGTTTAGCGTAATTAACCAATACCTTGCGTTGACCACGCTCTACAAAAACCACCAGGGCTGTTACTAAAATAACCGCTACAAACAACATCAATACTAATGGAATAGAAAAAGCACCGGTACTTGTTAACTCTAAAGTTCCGCCAATAGCATGCGGCAGTCCCGCAACGATACCTGCAAAGATAATCATTGATATGCCATTACCAATTCCACGTTCAGTAATTTGCTCGCCTAACCACATCAAAAACATCGTACCAGCAACTAGAGTCATAACTGCCGTTAATCGAAACAGCATACCAGGCTCTATAACCAAACCCGCCTGGCTCTCTAGTGCGACAGCAATACCTAATGCTTGAAATAAAGCCAATGCAACAGTACCGTAACGCGTATATTGAGTAATTTTTCTGCGACCGGAGTCACCTTCCTTCTTTAATGCCTCTAACTGTGGGGAAACCACTGTCAATAATTGCATAATAATTGAAGCAGAAATATAGGGCATGATACCTAGTGCAAACACAGTGAATCTCGACAAAGCACCACCTGAGAACATATTAAACATTCCCAGTATGCCGCCTTGTTGAGCACGAAACAGTTGTTCCAAAGCGACTGGGTCAATACCAGGTACTGGGATATGTGCCCCAATACGATATACAACCAAGGCACCAATCAGAAACAATAGCCTTTGTTTCAAATCACCGAATTTGTTGGCACTACCAACTTTAGCTTTATTAGCAGTCAAGATTTAGTCCTGAAAACTTCCACCAGCTGCTTCAATAGCAGCACGCGCAGCTTTAGTAGCGGTTAAGCCCTGAAGTTGAACAGCGCGAGAAATAGAACCAGTCATAACAACTTTGGCTGTTTTTGCTCTAGCTGAAATCAGACCAGCTTGCTTTAAAACCAGAATATCGATCTGATCAACAGGCAATTTATCAATAACGCTCAACAAAACTTCAGCAGTATCGCCAGCTGTTAATGAAACAAAACCACGTTTAGGCAGGCGGCGCTGAATAGGCATTTGACCGCCCTCAAAACCAACCTTATGGAATCCACCAGTACGTGACTTTTGACCCTTATGACCACGACCAGCTGTCTTACCAAGTCCGCTACCAATACCACGGCCAACACGACGACAAGGTTTGTTGCTGCCTACAGCAGGTTTTAAATTATTTAATTCCATATCAACCCTCGCATTTAACGAGATAATAAACTTTATTGATCATGCCGCGATTTGAAGGAGTATCCAACACTTCAACAGTATGATTTAAGCGACGCAGACCCAAGCCTTTAACACAAGCGCGGTGATCTTGCTTCGTACCAATAACGCTTTTAACTAACGTTACTTTAATTTTTTTAGCAGTAGCAGTCATCGCTTACTCCGTAATTTCCGCAACAGATTTACCACGCTTTGCAGCAATTTCTGAAGGAGAGTTGATTTGCATTAAGCCATTAATCGTTGCGCGAACAACGTTGTACGGATTAGTTGAGCCTATGCACTTAGCCAGGATGTTATGCACACCCATAACTTCAAACACAGCACGCATCGGACCACCAGCAATAATACCAGTACCTTCAGAAGCAGGCTGCATATAGACCACAGCAGCTCCGTGCTTACCGATTACTGCGTGATGTAATGTGCCGTTCTTCAGATTAACTTTAGTTAATTTGCGACGAGCCTCATCCATTGCTTTTTGAACTGCCACTGGCACTTCGCGTGACTTGCCCTTGCCCATGCCAATGCCGCCATCACCGTCACCAACAACAGTTAACGCTGCAAAACCTAAAATTCGACCACCCTTAACCACTTTAGTAACGCGATTAACGGCGACCATCTTTTCGCGCAAACCATCACTACTCTCTTGGTTAGTTTCTATCTTTGCCATATGTACACCCCAATTAGAAGTTCAGACCGTTTTCACGCGCGGCATCAGCCAACGCTTTAACGCGACCATGATAACGGAAACCAGAACGGTCGAAAGCAACTTCAACGATACCAGCCTGTTTAGCTTTTTCAGCAATGCGCTTACCAACCAAAGTCGCAGCAGCAACGTTACCACCGTTTGCTAATTCCTTACGAACTTCGACTTCAACACTAGAGGCACTTGCCAAAACTTTACCGCCAGTTGCATCTATGATTTGCGCATAAATATTGCAATTCGAACGATAGACAACCAAACGTGTAGCTTTTTGATCTGCAATGCGAGCACGGGTTTTGCGTGCTCTGCGCAGACGCGCTGTATTCTTATCCATGATTTAACCTTACTTTTTCTTGGTTTCTTTAATCACAACCACTTCATCGGAATAACGCACACCTTTACCTTTATAAGGCTCAGGCTTACGATATGCGCGAACGTCAGCAGCAACTTGACCAACCTTTTGGCGATCCATCCCTTTAATCAGGATTTCCGTTTGGCTAGGCGTTTCAACCTTAATGCCATCAGGCATTTTATGCGCTATAGGATGAGAATATCCTAAGGTTAAGTTAAGCACATCGCCCGCAGCTTGCGCACGATAACCAACACCAACCAATTGCAGTTTACGCTCAAACCCTTTAGTAACGCCTTGAACCATGTTCGCCAATAATGCACGCATCGTTCCGGACATTGCATTTGCACGAATAGAATCATCAGCAGGGGCAAACGTTAAAGTATCGCCCTCACGAGCAATCACCACATTAGCGTTTGCCGCTTGCTCTAAAGTCCCCAAAGGGCCCTTAATAGCAACAACATTCGCGTTAATTGTTACTTCTACACCAGCAGGCACTGCTACTGGATTTTTAGCTACACGAGACATTGCATTTCCTCATCAAGCTACGATGCAAAGAACTTCGCCACCCACGCCATTTGCGCGAGCTTTGCGGTCTGTCATTAACCCACCTGAAGTGGAGATAATAGCAATACCGAGTCCATTCATCACTTTTGGAAGTTCCTGACTGCTCTTGTAAATACGCAGTCCGGGACGGCTTACCCGTTCAATTTTTTCAATAACGGGACGACCTGCATAATATTTCAAACCTATATGCAATTCGGGTTTGCCTGAATTATCATCGACAGAAAAATCGTCGACATAACCTTCGTCTTTCAAAACTTTAGCAATAGCCAATTTGACTTTAGAGCTAGGCATTTTAACCGTAGATTTCTCTACACATTGGGCATTGCGTATACGCGTTAGCATATCTGCAATTGGATCACTCATACTCATTCGATACTCTCCCGCTTACCAGCTGGCCTTAACCATGCCTGGTACTTCACCACGCATAGCGTGTTCACGCAACTTAATGCGACCCAGACCAAATTTCCTGAACACGCCACGTGGACGCCCTGTCAGCGCACAACGATTGCGCAAACGAACAGGACTCGAATCACGTGGTAACTTTTGCAATTTCAGACGCGCCTCAAAACGCGCCTCATCAGATAAATCCGTATTTGCAATTGTTGCCATAATTTCAGCACGTTTTGCAGCAAATTTCTCTACCGTGGCGCGACGTTTAATATCGCGATTAATCACTGCTAATTTAGCCATGACATCCTCAGTTCTTAAATGGAAACTTAAATGCAGCAAGCAAAGCACGCGCTTCAGCATCAGTTTTTGCAGTTGTAGTAATGGTAATGTTCATACCACGCAAAGCGTCAATTTTATCATATTCAATTTCCGGGAATATGATTTGCTCACGCACACCCATATTGTAGTTACCGCGACCATCAAATGACTTACCTGACAAACCACGGAAGTCACGAATACGCGGAATTGCAACAGTAACCAGGCGATCGAGGAACTCAAACATACGTTCACGACGCAAAGTAACCATACAACCCACAGGATAATCATCACGAATCTTGAAACCCGCTATAGATTTACGCGATTTTGTAACCACCGGCTTTTGACCTGCAATCTTCTGCATATCACCAACAGCATGGTCCATTACCTTCTTGTCAGCAACAGCCTCACCAACGCCCATGTTGAGCGTGATCTTTTCGATCATAGGCACTTCCATCACAGACTTATAACCGAATTGTTTAACCAATTCAGGCACAACCGTGGTGTTATAATATTCTTGTAAACGAGCCATTATAATTCCTTAAATATCGACGACTTCGTTGGTGGATTTAAAAATACGAACTTTACGCCCGTCTTCTAAAAATTTAAATCCAACACGATCAGCACGCTGGGTAGCGGAATTAAATAAAGCCACGTTCGAGATTTGCATAGGCATTTCTTTAACAAGAATGCCACCCGCATCACCTTTAACAGGATTAGGCTTTACGTGTTTCTTGACAGTATTAACGCCCTCAACCATAAGATGAGTATCGCTCTTTACAGCCAGCACAGTACCGCGCTTGCCCTTATCTTTACCTGTGATAACAATTACATTATCACCTTTACGTATCTTGTTCACGCGACCCCCTTAAAGCACTTCTGGTGCCAATGAAACGATTTTCATAAATCGCTCAGTGCGCAATTCGCGTGTAACTGGCCCAAAGATGCGGGTACCAATTGGCTCAAGTTTATTATTTAACAATACAGCAGCATTGCCATCAAATTTAACCAAAGAACCATCAGGACGACGAACACCTTTAGCAGTACGCACTACGACAGCATTATAAACGTCACCTTTTTTGACACGACCACGAGGGGCTGCATCTTTAATAGCAACTTTGATAATGTCGCCTATGCTTGCATAGCGACGCTTTGAGCCACCCAACACTTTGATGCACATAACAGACCGCGCACCTGTATTGTCAGCCACATCCAACCTAGACTGCATTTGTATCATTTAACTCTCCAACTTAACCCGCCGAGCCAGGGTTCCCTGTCAAGACAGCTAGTTTTGGACCCGTACGGGAAGATGCCGTTACCGGCAGGACGAAAGCAAAAGAGTATAACAGCACTTAATTAAAAGTGCAACAGTTATACGCCTTTAGCTTTAGATATTAACTTAGTAACCATCCAAGTTTTAGTCTTGGATATAGGTTTACTTTCTTCAATAATCACTAAATCACCTTCGTGATAATCATTGTTCTGATCATGAGCATGGTATTTCTTTGAGCGACGGATGACCTTGCCAAGCACCGGGTGTTTAACCTTGCGCTCAACCAGAACAGTAACTGTTTTATCCATCTTGTCGCTTACAACGCGACCAGTCATACTACGAACAACTTTATTTTCAGCTGCACTCATTTATTCACCGCTTTCAGTTCATTCTCACGTAACACAGTGCGGACTCGTGCAATACTTTTACGCAATTTACCAAGCTCGCTGGTTTTGTTAGTTTGCTGAGTTGCAACTTGCATACGCAAGCTGAACTGAGCACGTAACAATTCGATCAATTCCAATTTCACATCTGCCGTGGATTTAGCACGCAATTCGCTCGCCATCATCATTAGCCACCTATCATTCTAGTTACAAAAGTAGTCTGAATTGGTAATTTAGCAGCAGCAAGACGGAAAGCCTCACGCGCGATTACTTCATCAACACCGTCCATCTCGTAGAGCATTTTACCTGGCTGAATTTCAGCAACGTAATACTCAGGATTACCTTTACCGTTACCCATACGGACTTCAGCAGGCTTTTCAGAAATAGGCTTGTCTGGGAAAACACGAATCCAAATTCGTCCGCCACGCTTAATATAACGCGTCATGGCACGACGAGCGGCTTCAATCTGGCGCGCTGTCAGTCGACCACGGCCTAGAGCTTTCAAACCAAAATCACCAAAACTGACTTTGTTACCACGGGTAGCAATACCAGTATTGCGACCTTTTTGTTCTTTACGGTACTTTCTTCTAGCTGGCTGTAGCATGTTTTGCTCCTGGCTTTCTTACGCGTTTTTCTGGTTCGGTTGGCACAACGACTGGCTGTTCACCATTAGCTAACATATCGCCTTTATAAACCCAAACTTTTACGCCAATAATGCCATAAGTAGTTAACGCTTCATAAAAACCATAATCAATATCAGCACGAAGAGTATGCAAAGGCACTCGGCCTTCACGATACCATTCAGTACGCGCAATTTCAGCGCCATTCAAACGACCAGAACTCATGATTTTAATACCTTGAGCACCGAGACGCATTGCATTCTGCATTGCACGCTTCATCGCACGGCGGAACATAATACGCTTTTCTAATTGACCAGCAATATTAGCAGCTATCAATTGCGCATCAATTTCAGGCTTGCGAACTTCTTCGATATTTACATGCACAGGAACTGCCATCATTTTCTGCAGTTGTGCTTTCAATATCTCAATGTCTTCACCCTTTTTACCAATGACTACACCAGGTCTAGCACTGTGAATGGTGATGCGTGCATTTTTAGCTGGACGCTCAATAACGACCTTACTGACTGAGGCATTAGCTAATTTCTTTTTAAGAAATGTGCGAACTTTAATATCTTCGTTTAACGTAGCTGCAAAGTCGTGGCTATTAGCAAACCATTTGGAACTCCAGTTACGCGTAACGCAAAGACGAAAACCTATTGGATGTATCTTCTGTCCCATTACCGTTCCTTATTCGTCGCCGACTGTCACAGCAATATGACAAGTCTGTTTAATAATACGATTGCCACGACCCTTTGCACGAGCCATGAAGCGCTTCATAGAAGGACCCTCATCAACTGTGATAGTCGCGACTTTCAATTCGTCGATATCAGCACCTTCATTGTGCTCAGCATTAGCAATAGCAGAATTCAGGACTTTCTTGATAACAACTGCACCTTTTTTAGGGCTAAAAGCCAAAATATTAAGTGCCTGATCAACTGGCAATCCACGAATTTGGTCAGCGACTAAGCGAGCTTTTTGTGCTGATAAATGGGTGCCACGTAAAATAGCTGAAACTTTCATCATAGGCTCCTATTTCTTCGCTTTCTTATCAGCCGCGTGGCCTTTAAAAGTACGGGTCAAAGAAAACTCACCTAGTTTATGACCTACCATGTTCTCAGATACGAAAACAGGTATATGTTGCTTACCATTATGAACAGCTATAGTAAGACCAATAAAATCAGGCAAAACTGTTGAACGACGCGACCAAGTTTTAATTGGACGCTTGTCGTTGGTTGCGCGTGCTGCCTCAACCTTTTTCTGTAGGTGCGCGTCAACAAACGGACCTTTTTTAATCGAACGTGGCATAGTTATGACCTTTTAACGTTTATGACGACTACGCACAATCATACCGCTAGTGCGTTTGTTGTTACGAGTACGGTAACCCTTGGCAGGAACACCCCAAGGACTAACAGGATGACGTCCAGCTGCTGTCTTACCCTCACCACCACCGTGTGGGTGATCAACCGGGTTCATTACAACACCACGAACGGTAGGTCTAATACCACGCCAACGATTAGCACCAGCTTTACCAATAGAACGCAATGAATGCTCTTCATTACCAACTTCACCAATAGTGGCGCGGCAATCTACATGCACTTTACGAATCTCACCTGAGCGCAAGCGCAACTGAGCATAAGCGCCTTCACGAGCCAACAATTGCGCAGAAGTACCAGCAGAACGTGCGATTTGCGCGCCTTTGCCTGGCATCATTTCTATACAATGAACCGTACTACCCACTGGAATGTTGCGTAGTGGCAATGCATTACCAGCCTTGATAGGCGCATCAGAACCATTCATCAACTGCATACCAGCTGAAATACCCTTAGGGGCAATGATGTAAGCACGCTCACCATCTGCATAGCATAACAACGCCAAATTCGCCGAACGGTTTGGATCATATTCCAACCGCTCAACCTTAGCAGGAACGCCGTCTTTATTACGACGAAAGTCAACTAAGCGATAATGCTGTTTGTGACCACCACCCATATGACGGGTAGTAATATGACCATTATTATTACGGCCAGCCGTTTTAGTTTTACGTGCCAGTAATGAAGCAACAGGTTTGCCTTTATGCAAATCTGGCGTCACAACTTTAACTAATGAACGGCGACCAGGGGATGTTGGTTTTACTTTAATAAGTGCCATGTTTTACTCCTTACTGACCCGCCGCAAAGTTAATCTCTTGCCCAGGTTTCAGGCACACAAAAGCTTTTTTCCAATCGCTACGGCGACCCATAAAACGACCGAAACGCTTTTGCTTACCTTTAACAACAAGCATATTTACACTACTAACCTCAACTTTAAACAGCATTTCAACAGCTGCTTTAACTTCAGGTTTGGTTGCATCAGGACAAACATGGAATATTACTTGCTCATGCTTATCTGCAACATAGGTGCTTTTTTCAGAAATTTGCGGCGCAAGGATAACTTGCAACAAGCGTGCATCACTAAATTTTAATGTACTCATGCCAACATCTCCTCAACAGCTTTAACAGCAGCGCTTGTCATCAACACACGACCAAAGCGAACCATACTCACTGGATCAATATGACGAGGCTCAACAATCATTACATTTGGTAGATTGCGTGAAGCCATCCACAAATCATCATCTAAATTATCAGTAACTATCAGAACGCGATCACTAAAGCCCATTGCCTTCAATTTGTTAGCAAGTAATTTAGTTTTTGGCGCTTCAACAGTCAATGTATCAACCACACTCAAACTACCTTCACTTACCAATTTTGACAATATGGCAGCGATACCAGCGCGATACATTTTACGGTTAATCTTCTGTGTAAAATTCTCATCAGGACTATTTGGGAATGCACGACCACCTCCACGCCAGATTGGGCTTGAAGTCATACCAGAACGAGCACGACCCGTTCCCTTTTGCCGCCATGGCTTTTTAGTGCTGTGGTGTACCGTACGACGATCCTTCTGTGCACGATTACCGCTACGGGCATTAGCCATATAAGCAGTAACAATTTGATGCACCAAGGCTTCATTATATTCACGACCGAACAAAGCATCTGACGCCACTAAAGCGGTAGCGTCCTGACCTTTGTCGTTAATCATCTTTAGTTCCATTAGGCACCTACCTTCACACTAGGGCGAACAACAACATGACCGCCTTTAGATCCTGGAACAGCACCTTTGACCAATATCAATTGACGTTCAGTATCTATACGGACCACTTCCAGCTTCTGCACAGTACGCTGCACAGCACCCAATTGACCAGCCATACGCTTACCAGGGAAAACACGACCTGGATCTTGCGCTTGACCGATTGAGCCTGGCGTATTATGCGAACGTGAGTTACCGTGACTTGCACGGTTAGAAGAAAAGTGATGACGCTTAATTACACCAGAAAAACCCTTACCTAGAGTAGTTCCGGTAACATCAACCAGTTGACCAGGTTGAAATATCTCAACACTAACCACGTTACCCGCAACTAGCGCAGGCGCTTCAGTTGCTGGCAAACGGAATTCTTTTAGCAAACGACCAGCTTCAACACCCGCCTTAGCAAGATGACCAGCTGCTGATTTATTTACACGACTAGCGCGACGCACACCAAAAGCAACCTGAACCGCATTATAACCATCAGTTTCAGTTGTTTTAATCTGAGTTACGCGGTTATTAGACACATCCAACACCGTTACTGGAATGGTACTACCATCCTCAGCAAAGAGTCGGGTCATGCCTACTTTACGACCGACGAGTCCTAAACTCATTTTTCTATCCTTAACAAAAAGGCGCTGATTACAATTGACCAGCTTTATACCCCAAGAAAACCGTCTTGGTACGGGAAAACTAAACCTTAATTTCTACTTCAACACCAGCCGGCAAATCTAATTTCATCAATGCGTCCACAGTTTTATCTGTAGGGTCAATGATATCCATCAAACGCAAATGCGTACGGATTTCAAACTGATCGCGAGAAGTTTTGTTAACGTGAGGAGAACGGAGCACATCGAAGCGCTCAATTGAAGTAGGCAACGGAACTGGTCCTTTAACAACTGCACCAGTACGCTTTGCTGTTTCGACAATCTCTAACGCAGATTGATCTATCAAACGATAATCAAATGCCTTGAGACGAATACGAATTTTTTGATTTTTCATAACCACACCTTAAAGAGCAGAACTTCAAATACGAAAGGGCGGAATTATACCGCCCTTTATGCTTTACAGCAAGTCTAATTACTCGATTACTTTAGCAACCACACCAGCACCTACAGTACGACCACCTTCGCGAATCGCGAAACGCAGACCTTCTTCCATAGCGATAGGTGCAATCAGTGCAACTGATACTGATACGTTATCACCCGGCATCACCATTTCGGTACCTGCTGGCAAGTCAACCGCGCCGGTTACGTCAGTTGTACGGAAGTAGAACTGTGGACGGTAACCATTGAAGAATGGAGTATGACGACCACCTTCATCTTTAGACAGTACGTAGATTTCTGCACTGAATTTTGTATGCGGCTTGATTGAACCTGGCTTAGCCAAAACTTGACCACGCTCTACGTCTTCACGCTTGGTACCACGCAACAACAGACCTACGTTGTCACCTGCTTGACCTTGATCGAGCAGTTTGCGGAACATTTCAACACCGGTACAGGTGGTTTTAACTGTTGGCTTCAGGCCGATGATTTCAACTTCTTCACCCACTTTAACAATGCCGCGCTCGATACGACCTGTTACTACGGTACCGCGACCTGAAATGGAGAATACGTCTTCAACTGGCATGAGGAATGCGCCGTCAACTGCGCGTTCTGGTTCTGGAATGTAGCTGTCCAGCGCATCTGCCAAACGGAAAATTGATGCTTCGCCGATTTCTGATTGGTCGCCTTCAAGGGCTTTTAATGCTGAACCGGTGATGACTGGTGTGTCGTCACCTGGGAAGTCGTACTTGCTTAGCAGTTCACGAATTTCCATTTCTACCAATTCAAGCAATTCTGCATCATCAACCATGTCCGCTTTGTTCATGTAGACGATGATGTATGGTACGCCAACTTGACGTGCCAACAGGATATGTTCGCGTGTCTGAGGCATAGGACCGTCAGCAGCTGATACAACCAGAATTGCGCCGTCCATTTGAGCAGCACCAGTGATCATATTCTTGATGTAGTCAGCGTGGCCTGGGCAGTCTACGTGTGCGTAGTGACGCTTTTCTGTTTCGTACTCTACGTGTGAAGTATTGATAGTGATACCACGCGCTTTTTCTTCTGGCGCTGAGTCAATATCAGCGTAGTTCTTGGCTTCACCACCGAATTTCTTCGATAAGATAGTCGCAATCGCTGCCGTTAATGTGGTTTTACCGTGGTCAACGTGGCCAATCGTGCCTACGTTAACGTGTGGCTTGGTACGTTCAAACTTGCCTTTTGCCATGATTTAATTCCT
>JBAZJP010000012.1:0-102522 GCA_041651255.1 Sulfuriferula sp.
ACCCCGCTAGTTTCGCAGAGTTGGCTAAACAGAATTCTGAAGATCCAGGTTCGGCAGCTGAGGGTGGCGATTTAGGTTGGTTCCCACGTAATGCCATGGTTAAGCCTTTTGCTGACGCTGTGTTCACGATGAAACCGAATGAAATTAAAGGGCCTGTCGCGACTGATTTTGGTTATCACATTATTATGCTCAGTGGCATTAAGCCAGCTCAAACTCAGCCATTTGAAATGGTTAAGTCAGCTATTGTGAGTGAATTACAAAAGCAGCAGGCGGGTAAGTTGTTTGCGGACGCTGCAGAGCGCTTTAGTAATCAGGTTTATGAGCAATCGACTGAGTTAGCTTCAGCTGCAAAAGCGCAGAATTTGCCTGTTTTAAACTCTGATTGGGTAACTAAAATTGGTGGAGCTAATGCGGGTGTTTTGAATTCGCCCAAGATGATGACAGCGTTGTTTTCTGATGATGTGCTCAAAAATAGGCGTAATAGTGAGGCGATTGAAGTTGCGCCTAATAAGCTGGTGTCCGCGCGCTTGTTGGAATACAAGCCAGCTACTGTGCAAGCTTTAGCAGTGGTAAGTGACAAAATTGCAAGCTTGTTAGTTCAACAACAAACACGCTCGGCGGCGCAGAAACAGGGCGAACAGGTATTGTCGCAGTTACGCGCAGGTAAAGAGCCCGCATCGATTAAATGGAGTGCATTCCAGTTAATTAGTCGTGTTCATGCTGAAGACGTTCCACCAAAATTAGTTGAACCGATTTTTGCTGCTGATGAAAAGGCGATGCCTAGTTATGTGGGTGGTGTGGATGTTGAAGGTAATTATCAGCTAGTGCGCGTAACGCGTGTATTGCCTGGCACTACACCTGATGCAACTAAACTGCTTGCGATGCAAACGCAATTAGCTAACATTATTGCCCAACAAGCATTTGCTGATTATTTAGCCAGTTTGACTAAGTCAGCCAAGATCACGATTGCCAAGTCTGCTTTAGAAAAATCTGCACAGTAACAAAGGCGTGCCGAAATTGATATTTCGGCACGTTGTGTATTAATCGAAGCTAGCCCCTACCGTTGTATTAAAGCCTGCATCAACATAGGTGATCTCACCTGTAATCCCGCTGGCCAAATCAGACAGCAAGAAAGCGCTGGTGTTACCGACTTCTTGTATGGTGACGTTACGGCGTAATGGCGCGTGTTTTTCTACGTGATTCAATATCTTGCTAAAGCCCCCTATGCCACTGGCGGCTAAAGTTTTAATCGGACCTGCTGATACGCCATTGACGCGTATGCCTTTAGGGCCCAAGCTTTGCGCCATGTAATATACGTTGGACTCCAAACTGGCTTTGGCCAATCCCATGACGTTGTAGCTAGGTACCGAGCGTATGGAGCCTAAATAAGATAGTGTGAGCATGGCCGCGTTACGATCTTGCATCATAGGCAAGCCTGCTTTTGCCAATGCCGCAAAGCTGTATGAGCTAATGTCATGCGCAATTTGAAAGTATTCACGGGTTACCGCTTCCAGGTAATCGCCTGTTAGCGCAACTTTAGGTACGAACGCTATTGCGTGAACGATACCGTCTAAACTGTCCCATTCTTTACCCAAATCGGCAAATAGTTGATTGATTTCATCATCACTGGCAACATCACATGGCAATACAATGCTACTGTTGAATTCGCTGGCTAGTGCAGTGACACGGTCTTTGATCTTTTCGCCTTGGTAAGTAAAAGCCAAAGTCGCACCTTCACGGTGACAGGCTTGCGCGATGCCATATGCAATTGAGCGGTCACTGATTAAACCTGTAATCAGTATGCGTTTGTCTTGTAAGAACCCCATGCGTGCTTTCCTTTTACATAAAATGAGAATTAGGATTATACCCATAGTCGTGTGACTAGGTTAAACTCATGCCCATGATGCGAATTTTTTTATTATTGGTATTGCTGCTAAGTGGTTGTGAACACACGGTTTGGAATAGTCCTTATCCTGCAGGCGTGAGTCGGGCAAATATACTGTATTCTTCATTTGAAGAACGGCCTAAACACCTTGATCCAGCATTGTCGTACAGCAGTAATGAAACCGAAATTATCTCGCAGATTTATGAACCACCATTACAGTACCATTACCTTAAACGACCCTATACGCTGATTCCGCAAACCTTGACCGCCATGCCCAGCGTGCGTTATCTGGATGCAGCAGGCAAGGTGTTGTCAAATGATGCGCCTGCGCAAAACATAGCACAAAGTGTGTATGAATTACATTTGCGTCCCGGGATTTATTATCAGCCTCATCCAGCATTTGCACGCACTGCATCGGGTCAACTGCGCTACGCGAATCTGAAGGCTAAAGACTGGGAACATATTGCAGCGTGGCGTGATTTTAAACAGATGGGCACACGTGAATTAGTTGCGGCAGATTATGTTTATCAAATTAAACGCTTGGCATCACCGCAGCTCAATTCACCGATTTTTGGTGTGATGGCTGGCTATATTGTTGGCTTGCAAGATTACAACCGTATGCTGACACAACAGCTGCAATTGTTACCTGCAGGCGCTTATTTGGATTTGACGCGCTACCCTCTGTCAGGTGTTGAGTTGGTGGATCGTTATACCTACCGTATTCATTTACATGGTAAATATCCTCAGTTTTCCTACTGGTTAGCCATGCCATTTTTTGCCCCTATACCACCCGAGGTTGACGAATTTTATGGTCAGCCTGGGATGACTACGCATAACTTTACGCTTGACTGGCATCCTGTGGGCACAGGACCTTATCAATTGACGGTGAACGACCCGAATCAACAAATGGTACTGGCGCGTAATCCTAATTACCATGGTGAGGCTTATCCCCGTGAGGGTGATGCTGGAGATGCGGCGGCGGGGTTGTTGCGTGATGCGGGAAAAGCCATGCCATTTATTGATGCGGAGGTGTTTAGTTTAGAAAAGGAAAGCATTCCTTATTGGAACAAGTTTTTACAAGGTTATTATGATTTATCGGGGATAAGCTCGGATAGCTTTGACCAGGCTGTGCAAATCAATGCACAGGGTGAACCTGAGCTAACCGATGCGATGCGTGCACAAGGTATGAGTCTGGTAACGGCGGTGACAGCCTCTAATCGGTATATGGGCTTTAATATGCAAGATAGTGTCGTTGGCGGCTTATCTGATCGTGCTCGTAAACTGCGGCAGGCGATTGCGATCGCGGTGGATTATGAGGAGTTTATTGCTATTTTTGCCAATGGTCGTGGTATTCCAGCGCAAGGTCCGATTCCCCCCGGCATCTTTGGATATCAGGATGGGTTGGCAGGTATGAACCCTGTGGTCTATCAAAATGTGAATGGCAAAATTACGCGTCGCCCAATTGCTGATGCACAGCGTTTATTAGTTGAGGCAGGTTATCCAAATGGTCGAGATGCGAAAACAGGTGCACCCTTAGTATTGTATTTTGATACCGCTGCCAGTGGTCCAGATGCGAAGGCACGCCTGGACTGGATGGTTAAACAGTTTGCAAAATTGAATATACAGCTGGTTATACGCGGCACCGATTACAACCGTTTTCAAGACAAAATGCGTCGTGGTAATGCGCAGATTTTTGAATGGGGCTGGAATGCAGATTATCCTGACCCTGAAAATTTTCTTTTTCTGTTGTATGGCGCTAACAGTAAAGTAGGGCATAACGGTGAAAATGCAGCGAATTATCAAAATCCAGATTTCGATGCATTATTTGATGAGATGAAATATCTGGATAACACGCCTGCACGACAGGTCATTATCAATCAGATGTTGGCTGTGGTGCGTGAAGATAGCCCCTGGTTATTTGGCTATTTCCCCAAAGCGTTCAGTTTACGCCAGGCGTGGGTTGCGCCGACTAAGCCTAATGTGATTGCTAACAATACGCTGAAATATCGCAAAATTGATCCTGAGTTACGGCATCAGCTACGCGAACAATGGAATCAACCTGTATTGATGCCGTTTATTTGGTTAATCTTGGTGATGGTAGTGTTGATATGGCCAGCAGTATGGGCATGGCGACGACATGAGCGGAGTGCGGCGAAATGATAGGTTATTTGCTGCGTCGGTTGCGTGATGCGATTCCGATATTGTTAGGCGTGAACTTACTCACGTTTGTGCTGTTTTTCGTAGTAAATACACCAGATGACATGGCGCGCATGCATTTGGGCACCAAACATGTAACTGAGCAGGCGATTAAGCAGTGGAAAGTCGAACATGGCTACGATTTGCCTTTGTTTTATAACGCGACCCAATCCAATGTTGCTGCCTTGACTGAGACGGTTTTTTTCAACAAATCATTACGTATGTTCGCGCTCGATTTTGGCGCTTCTGATGATGGGCGTGATATCGCCCATGAAATTAAAACGCGGGCAGGCCCCAGTCTCGCCATTGCGCTGCCAGTATTTGTACTAGGGTTGTTGGTCAATGTTAGCTTTGCCTTGATGATGGTGTTTTTTCGTGCGACATATCTTGATCGGTTAGGGGTCGTGTTGTCGGTGATTTTAATGTCAATCTCAGGGTTGTTTTATATTATTGCGGGCCAGTTTTTGCTTGCCAAACTCTGGCGCTGGTTACCCATTTCCGGTTTTGCGCCGGGAATCGATGCTTGGCGATTTGTGCTGTTACCTGTATTGATTTCTGTGGTTGGGGGGCTGGGTAGCGGTACACGCTGGTATCGCAGTATCTTTCTTGAAGAAATCGCAAAGACTATGTCCGCACTGCACGAGCCAAGGGCTTGTCAGAGTCGCGCATATTATTTCGCCATGTGTTGCAGAATGGCATGATACCTATACTGACCGGGGCTGTGGTCGTGTTGCCATTGCTGTTCATGGGTAGCCTGCTTACCGAATCTTTCTTTGGCATACCTGGCTTGGGCAGCTACATCATAGATGCGATACAGGCGCAGGATTTTGCCATTGTGCGTGCTATGGTGTTCATCGGTGCTGTGCTGTATATCATCGGTTTATGGCTGACTGATATCGCTTACAGTTGGGCGGATCCACGAGTGAGGTTGTCATAATGCCGGTCATCTTGTGGACAGATGCGCTGATTTATTTGTTGGTGGCGAGTATAGGGTTGATGCTCTATAAGCAGCCTGCAGATGGTCAAGTGCGAGATGCCTTTAGACGTTTATTGTGTAGCCCTATGGCTGTTGCAACCGGCATGGTGCTATTGGCTTTTACGCTGGTGGCATTACTGGATTCGCTGCATTATCGACCGTTGCTGCAACAGGATACCCACGCCACGCCACAGTACAGCGTGGAAGTAGTCAGCGTCTGGGATGCATTATTGCAGCCATTACGTGCACATAATGAGAAATCCTATTCTGCCCCGTTATCGCAGCATTTGTATGTAAAAGAAAATGTCACTTTGCCAAATGGATCGATCATTCGTGATTACCCACGTTTAGATATTGCACAAACGGCTCAACCCAGTGTGGGGTGCTTGTTTGTGCGCGGTTTGATATGGGGTGGCGGGATGACCGTATTTATATGGATCCTTTTGGGAGTCGTGTGGGCGCGAGGTGTACGTGATATTTGGTCGACGTTATGGCATGACAGCAATACTACTAGGCGTACGGTGTTGTGGGTATCAGCATTGATGTTGATCAGCGTGGCGACGGTGGCGAGTTTGGCAGCGCATTATCATGTGTTAGGCACAGACAAGATAGGGCAAGATGTGCTCTATAACACACTTAAAAGTATACGCACGGGCTTGCTTATCGGTACACTGACCACGCTGATTATGCTGCCGTTTTCGATATTGCTAGGTATAAGCGCGGGCTATTTCGGTGGCTGGCTGGATGACGTGATTCAATATGTTTACACCACCCTGAATGCTATTCCCAGCGTATTGCTGATCGCGGCAGCAGTGTTGTTGATGCAAGTGTATATCGAAACCCATGCTGCGATGTTTGACAGTTCGGCAGCACGGACAGATTTCAGGCTGTTATTCCTGTGTGTTATATTGGGTGTGACCAGCTGGACAGGGCTATGCCGCTTGTTGCGCGGGGAGACCTTAAAGCTGCGTGAACTCGACTATGTGCAGGCTGCGCGTGCATTTGGTGTGAGCAATATGCGGATTATGCTGCGACATATTTTGCCAAATTTATACCATCTGGTGTTAATCAGTGTGGTGATGGATTTTTCAGGTCTGGTATTGGCTGAAGCCGTCTTGTCATATGTAGGTGTAGGCGTCGATCCCGCGATGCAGAGCTGGGGCAATATGATTAATGCTGCCCGCCTGGAAATGGCGCGTGAGCCGGTGGTGTGGTGGCCGCTGGTTGCCGCGTTTGGATTTATGTTCACACTGGTATTGTCTGCCAATTTATTTGCTGACAGCGTGCGTGATGCGTTTGATCCGAAAGGAACACGCTGATGGTTCTGTCTATTAAAGCATTGCATACCCGTCTGGGTAAATTGCGTCTGGTCGACGGTGTGAGTTTTGATGTGGCAGCGGGGCAAACCTTTGCGCTGCTAGGTGAGTCGGGTTGCGGTAAATCGATGACAGCGTTGTCTATTATGCGATTGTTGCCTGATGTGGCAAATATCAGCTCGGGACAGGTCATATTGCATGGGCAAGATGTATTGCAACTACCAGAATCTGCCATGCGCGATGTACGTGGCGGCAAGATAGGCATGATATTTCAAGAGCCGATGACTAGCCTTAACCCTGTACTGACGGTGGGTGAGCAAGTTATGGAAACCCTGCTGCGCCACTTGTCATTATCAACTAAAGTGGCGCGTCAGCAAGCTGAGGCTTTATTGACTGCGGTGGGGATACCTGACGCGCAACGGCGTCTGGATGAATACCCCTTCCAGCTTTCAGGTGGGATGAAGCAGAGAGTAATGATCGCCATGACGTTGGCGGGAAATCCCGATGTGCTTATCGCAGACGAGCCGACCACGGCATTGGATGTCACCATTCAAGCGCAAGTTTTAGCGTTACTGCGTAATATTCAGCGGCAACGTGGTATGGCGATGCTATTGATTACGCATGACTTGGGTGTAGTCAGTGAAATGGCGCATCAGGTTGGTGTGATGTATGCTGGTGAACTGGTTGAGGTCGCGCCACGCGATGCTTTCTTTGATCAGCCTAAACATCCTTATAGCCAAAAACTGTTTGCTGCATTGCCTGATCGGCAGTTAGGGAAATTAGTCAATATTGCCGGCAATGTGCCACCGTTAGATACTGAATTCGTTGGCTGTCGTTTTGCACCACGCTGTGATTATGCGTTTGATTTGTGTCACCGGCTATCTCCTGACTGGACACAACTTGCCGATGGGCATAGTGCGCGTTGTCACTTGTTGAATCAGGTGGCAGTCAATAAGGTATTGGTGCAACAGGATGTATCACCAACACTGCCTAGTCATCCTCATACAGAGGAAATGTTAGTCGTAGATGACCTTAAGGTGTATTACCCGTTAAAGCGGGGCTGGTTACAGACTGGATCTCGTGTGTTGAAGGCAGTGGATGGGGTAAACTTCACGCTCTATCAGGGCGAAACTTTGGCATTAGTGGGGGAATCAGGTTGCGGTAAAACCACTGTAGGTAAGGCCATAGTGCAATTGCAGCGGATTACACAAGGCAATGTGGTGTTGGATGGAGTGAATTTGGCTTCGCTTAATCCATCCGCGTTGCGGCGACAACGCGCCAAAGTGCAAATGATATTCCAGGACCCCTATGCCTCGCTGAATCCGCATATGCGGGTGCAAGCAATATTGGAGGAGGGTATGGTTGCCTTGGGCGTTGAACTTGATGCTGGGCAACGTCTCATTCAACTACGGCGATTGATAGATCAGGTTGGTTTGCCCGCCAACGCGTTACAGCGTTATCCGCATGAATTTTCAGGCGGCCAGCGACAGCGGATCGCAATCGCACGAGCATTAGCGGTGCATCCACAACTGATTATCTGCGACGAACCTACCAGTGCTTTAGATGTTTCGGTTCAGGCACAAATTATCAATTTATTAAATGACTTACAGGACGAACTGCAGGTAAGTTATTTGTTTATTACCCACAACTTGCCCGTGGCCGATTATCTTGCGCACCGTATTGCAGTGATGTATTTAGGACGTATTGTTGAAATCGGTAGTAGCGCAGAAATCATGCAGCAGGCTGCACACCCTTATACGCAAGCCCTATTAGCTGCGGTACCCAGAATAGATCGACATGAGGTTGCCGTTGCTTTGTTACAAGGCGATATGGCGAGTGCGGCGAATCCGCCGACAGGCTGCCATTTTCACCCGCGTTGCTCACAGGCAATGGCTATCTGCCGCCAACAATACCCGCATGTCACGCAATTGAGTGCTACACATTTCGTTAACTGCCATCTTCTACCTACTCCTTAGAGAATAATTATGCACACTATACCTACCGTTTACCGTCAAGATTACCGTCCTTATCCCTTTCAAATTGCTCACCTCAATTTGATATTCGATTTGGAAGCCGCGCATACTCGCGTACACAGTGAGATGCGGCTGACACAGATGCATGCAGACATGGACTTAGTGTTACATGGTGACGGTTTAACCTTGTTGAGCATCCATTTAGATGGTCGTGAATTAAATGCGGCAACTGATTATGTACTGACTAATGATAGTTTGCGTGTGTTGCATCCACCTGAGACATTTACTCTCACTATCGTGACGCAAATTCAACCGGATCAAAATTCTACGTTGATGGGCTTGTATGCATCTAACGGTAATTTATTTACGCAATGTGAAGCTGAGGGCTTTCGCAAAATTACTTATTTCCCCGATCGTCCTGACGTGATGACTCAATACACGGTGGAATTGCGTGCAGATGCGCAACATTATCCGGTGCTGCTTTCCAATGGCAATTTAGTTGATGAGGGCGTGCTTGATGATGGGCGACATTATGCTAAATGGATAGATCCATTTAAAAAGCCGTCGTATTTATTTGCGCTTGTTGCAGGAAAACTGGTCTGCCAGGAAGAAAAATTCATACTTGCATCGGGACGTGAGGTGTTGCTGCAAGTATGGGTGGAAGATGGCAATCTCGATAAAACTCAACACGCCATGGAGTCATTGAAAAACAGTATACGTTGGGATGAGCAACGTTTTGGGTTGGAGTTGGATTTAGACCGATTCATGATCGTTGCAGTGAGTGATTTCAATATGGGGGCAATGGAGAATAAGGGCTTAAATATATTCAATACCAAATATGTGCTGGCTAACCCGCGTGTAGCTACCGATACAGATTACGCTAATATTGAGTCGGTTGTCGGGCATGAATATTTTCATAATTGGACGGGCAATCGCGTTACGTGTCAGGATTGGTTTCAATTATCGTTAAAAGAGGGTTTGACTGTATTCCGCGACCAGGAGTTTTCAGCAGATATGGTGGGTACGGAAAGCGGGCGCGCAGTTAAGCGTATCGAAGATGTACGTATGTTGCGGCAAGTGCAGTTTTCTGAAGATGCAGGCCCCATGGCTCATCCAGTGCGGCCTGATAGCTATGTAGAAATTAACAATTTTTACACCGTGACTATCTATGAAAAAGGTGCGGAAGTAGTGCGCATGTATCAAACTCTGCTGGGGCGAGACGGCTTCCGAAAAGGGATGGATTTGTATTTTTCACGACACGACGGGTGCGCAGTGACATGCGACGATTTTCGTGCCGCGATGGCGGATGCCAATGGATATGATTTAAATCAGTTTGAACGTTGGTATAGTCAGGCCGGAACGCCTACGGTTAAGGTGAAGACTTCTTATGATGCGGATAAGCAACAATATACATTAACGCTACGCCAATTCTGCGCACCTACGGCCGGACAAGCTGACAAGCTGCCATTCCATATCCCCGTGACTGTCGGTTTGCTAGATACGGAAGGGCAGGATATGCCTTTGTATTTGTCAGGCGCAACCTCAGCTGTGACCAGCTGTGTGCTGGAATTGACTGAAACTGAACAGAGCTTTGTCTTTGATCGTATTCCAGCTTTGCCCACACCATCGTTATTACGTAATTTTTCTGCACCTGTCGTGTTGGAATATGCTTATAGCGATGCTGAATTAGCTCACTTATTAGCCCATGACAGTGATGCTTTTAATCGTTGGGAAGCGGGACAGCGTTTGGCAACACAGCGGCTGATGCAGTTAATAAAAGCGGTACAGGCAGGTGAGGCCCTATCTTTGGACAGCCTATATCTGGATGCTCTGCGTCTGGTTCTGAATGATGCAAATTTGGATCCTGCTTTTCGGGAGTTGGTCTTAAGCTTGCCGTCTGAGGCTATGTTGGCAGAGTTGTCCGCAGTGATAGATCCACATGCAATACACGCTGCCCGTGAATTTATGCGGCAGCAATTAGGTACTGCTTTGCACGCAGATTTTCAGACGATTTATCAAACGAATCAAACGGCTGGTATCTATAGCCCCGATGCCATATCTGCTGGCAAGCGCGGTTTGAAAAATTTGGCTTTATCGTATTTGCTGGATAAAAATGCTGATGAGCAGAGCGTTAATCTTGCGTTGACTCAAGTGCGCAGTGCGCAGAATATGACGGACAGATTAGCAGCGTTAAGTGCGTTAGTGCGTGCAGGGCAAGATAATGCTGCTGAACCACTGCATGATTTTTACCGGGATTTTGCTGATGATGCGTTGGTAATAGATAAATGGTTTAGCTTGCAAGCCAGCGCACCCAATACTGATGTGCAGCAAGTACGTAAATTGATGCAGCATCCTGATTTTAATTTACACAACCCTAATCGTGCACGGAGTTTAATCTTCAGCTTTTGTCACGCGAATCCACTGCAGCTCCATGTAAAGGATGGTAGTGGTTACGCATTTTGGGTAGAACAGGTATTGGCATTAAATGCGATTAATCCGCAAGTAGCTGCACGATTAGTTCGAGTGTTAGACCATTGGCGGAAATATCAGCCTGTGTTACGTTCACTTATGCAGGATGCATTGCATAAAGTGGCTAATACGCCCGACCTATCTAAAGATGTGCAGGAATTAGTGGTGAAAATGCTTAAATAATTTATAGCATATGACAAACGCGCTGCGGTCAGCGTGTTTGAATTTTCTGGTGTTTATTCAGCAGCACTCGTGTCAATAGTTACTTGTTTCGACGGAGAAATAGTGGAAATTGCATGCTTGAATATTGCCTGGCTCACGTTGTCGTGACCTTTTAGCATGACCATATACTGGTCAAATGACTCGATTTTGCCAACGAGTTTAATACCGTTGACTAAGAATACGGATACGAGGATGTGTTCTTTGCGTAAGGCGTTCAGGAATTGGTCTTGTAAGTTTTTCATTTTTGTCATCCGCTCAATATGGGATAAATTGTGCTTGGTTGAAAACAACCAAGCACAAGCTAACACTTTGTTTATTCTACTTTAGCACTTGCGCGCAAATCTGTAACTAATTTTTTAACAGCTTGTTGTTCCATATCGCCACGCAACTGATCTTTGATTTGTTCATACGGCGGTAATTTTAAGTCACGAATTTCATCAACTTGGATAACGTGCCAGCCAAATTTGCTGTGTACTGGCGTTTTGGTATATTCGCCTTTTTTCAATGACACCATTGCATCAGCGAATTCTTTAACTAAATTGCCTGGAGCAACCCAACCTAATTTGCCGCCATTAGCTGCAGATGAATCTTTGGATTTTTTCTTGGCCAAGTCTTCAAATTTCGCTTTTTTAGCATTCAGTTGAGCAATGATATCTTTGGCATCGCTTTCATTATCTACCAATATATGACGGACTTCATATTCTTTAGTACCCATCATGGTTTTGATTTTTTCGTATTCGGCCTTCATTGCAGCTTCAGCAATAGGGTGCGTTTTTACATAATTTGCAATGTAAGCCTGCGCTAACATTTGGGTTTTGGCCAGTTCAAGACGAGCCTGAAAACCACTGTCTTTATCCAAACCGCCTTTAGTAGCTTGTTGTGCCAGAATTTCTGCATTGATCATGCTTTCACGCAACGCTGCTGCGGTCTGGTCGTTCATCGGTTGACCTTGTGCTGCACGTTCCTGTTTTAACACGTCAAACTGTGCTTGTGAAAGTGTTACACCATTCACAACTGCCAATGGTTTTCCAGCCGCAGGAGCAGCAGGTGCTGTTGCAGCAGTTGCTGGTTTCGCTTCTTCAGCTGCATTACAACCTGTAAGTGCAGTTAATCCCAAAGCACAAACTGTGGCGATAGTGAGTTTTTTCAATTTCATGTATCTTCCTTTAGATTAAATTATTAAATTTCTGCTGGGGTAAGTGCGGTGATCGTAAGCGCGTGTATTTGCTGTTGCATTAAACTCCCCAGTGTTGCATATACCAAGCGATGACGCGCAAGAGTATTCAGATTAGCAAAATTAGATGAAATGATGCGCAGGCGATAGTGACCACCACCGCTTTTTGCACCCGCATGCCCAGCATGGAGTGCACTGTCATCTGTAATTTCAACTTCATTTGGCTTTAATTCGGCTAGTTTTTCCTGCATTAGTTCAATTGTATTCATGCGGGCAGGACTTTCTTGTAGGGTTTGACTGTGACTTGGGCATAAACGCCAGCACTAACGTAAGGATCCGCATCGGCCCAGATTTGCGCTTCAGCGAGGCTGGCAAATTCGGCAACGACCAGGCTGCCAGTAAAACCAGCAGGGCCTGGATCCATGCTGTCAATTGCAGGGAATGGTCCGGCGACAAGTAAACGACCTTGATCTTGCAGTGCTTGCAAGCGGGCAAGGTGTTCAGGTCGGGCAGTTTGCCGCAATGGCAGGCTGTTTTCTACGTCTTCGCCAATAATGGCATACCAATTGCTCATTCTTTTTTGTCGTCTATGTATTTATTAAGTACGTAACCCTGTGCCAGGATGAAGGCAAACATCATCGCAGTGCTACCAAACAGTTTGAAATTTACCCAGACATCTGTGCTGTAAGTGAAGGCAACATAAAGATTTACAACCCCCATGACAATAAAAAATGCCGCCCAACTTAAATTAAGCTTAGTCCATAAACTGGCAGGTAAGTCCAATTGTTCTCCCATCATCGTACGGATTACATTTTTGTTAAATCCATGAGCGCTGATGAGTAAGCCTAATGCGAACATCCAGTACAGTGCAGTTGGTTTCCATTTAATGAAAGTTTCATTGTGGAAAAGTAGTGTTGCACCGCCAAATACCACAATTATTCCCAAGCTTAACCACATCATTGCGTCAATTTTCTTGCCGCGAAATAGCAACCAGCCGATTTGGATGAAACTGGCAGCTATGCCCACTGCAGTAGCTACATAAATGCCACCAAATTTATAAGCAACAAAAAATAGCAGGATAGGAAAAAAATCAAATAGAAATTTCATAATTAATGCTTAGTTGCCCAACGGTTAAAATGTTCTTGCAGCATTGCTTGTACAGCGGGTGCGTAATTGGCCTTCTGCGATTGCTGCAAACCCTGTTCAAAAAATTCCGGGCAGTCCTCAGGCAAGTTACGACCTAGTGTATCGAATGCTCGCGCCATTAAATCTGTATCTTGTGTGCGTGTGGCAACAATAGCATAGTTAAAGTTCAATATGCGCCAAGGGCGAGTCGGATCATTTTTTTCTAAATCAGCCTTTACGCTAGGTGCGGCGTGCTCCAGTATGTCGCCCATGACTTGTGCCAAGGCCTTTAAAGTGGCGGGTTCCTGAGTGAGGTTGGCACTGGCGGCGAGGCTGTTGACCAACGGCTCCAGTGTGCGTAATTCACCTTCATGCCGAATCAACCAGTGTGCTACGCCCAAGGCGGTTTTTTCGATATCCATTTTGGATTTAGGTAAGCGTAATCTATCAGCCCAATAAGCCAGATCCATGAGGAAGCCGATAGCGTGATCACCGAGTTGGTTTACGTCATCAAATAAAATAGCACCATTTTCGCCATTTTCAGTATCTATTTTGTCGAATACAAATAAAAACTGGCTTACTGCTTCGATGAGTTGATCGGGCGTAACCTGGGAGCCTGATTGTATGTCTGATTGATCAAATGTCTCTTGAATAATCTTGCTTGCTTCTTCAAATGTACTGCGAATTTCTACTGGGATGGCCATGTTGTTAACTAACATTAGTGAGTAAGCTCGTATTTTGCTATGATTTAGCCTAACTCCACAAGTAATAGTATGATGAACCCATCAGAAACACCTGAAAACTACGATTTACATTGTCATTCCAACGCATCGGATGGCATGTTACCCCCCGCAGATTTAATTGCGCGTGCCCATACACAAGGCGTCACTGTGTTGGCCTTAACTGATCATGACGATGTTGCGGGATTAGCGCCTGCGCGTATGACAGCTGAGGAGCTGGGTTTGAAGCTTGTCAATGGCGTTGAAATTTCGGTGACTTGGGGCGTACATACTTTACACGTGGTCGGATTGAATATCGATCCTGAACATCCTGATTTAGTAGCCGGATTGGCGACGATACGCACTGGTCGTGGTGAACGTGCGATTAAAATGGCCGAGGGTTTACGTAAAGTAGGGATTACAGATAGTTTGGCGGGTGCTTATCTGCATGCCGATAATCCTAATTTAATTGGACGCATGCATTTCGCGCGATATTTGGTTGCGCAAGGTCTGGTCAAAGATACGCGTACTGTATTCAAAAAATATTTGGTTAAAGGCAAGCCGGGCTATGTGCCACATAAATGGGCAGAGTTAGCCGATGCTGTCGCGTGGATACGTGCCAGTGGCGGGCAGGCAGTGCTTGCGCACCCTGGTCGTTACCAAATGGGTAGCGGTAAAATGCACGAATTATTGGAATGTTTTAAATCAGTGGGTGGTGAGGGCATTGAAGTCGTCACCGGGAGTCATAGCCCAGATCAATATCCGCAATATGCCAATCTGGCACAGAAATTTGGCTTGCTCAGTTCGCGTGGTTCCGATTTTCATGCGCCTGGTGAGGGTTATCGCGATATAGGCCGTTTGCCACCGCTTCCTGAAATTTGCACGCCGATTTGGCATGATTGGAATATGTAATGTCACAGTTTTTTACCATACATCCTGATAACCCACAGCCGCGCTTGATTAAGCAGGCTGCTGCGATATTGCGCGATGGCGGCGTGGTTGCCTTGCCTACCGATTCCAGCTATGCGCTGGCTTGTCATTTAGGCGACAAAAATGCGCAAGATAAAATACGCGCAATACGTGCTGTTGATGACAAACATCACTTTACCTTGTTGTGTCGCGATTTGTCGGAGATCGCAGTGTATGCGCGGATCGATAATCAGCAGTTTCGTTTGTTAAAAGCGAATACACCGGGAAGTTATACTTTTATTCTGGAGGCGACGCGTGAAGTGCCTAAGCGCTTGCAGCATCCTAAACGTAACACCATAGGTCTGCGTGTGCCTGATCACCCGATTACTTTGGCACTACTGGCTGAACTAGATGAGCCGTTGCTGAGCATGACGCTGATTTTGCCAGATGAAACCATGCCCATGCATGAAGCCGAGACCATACGTGATCAACTCGAGCATCAGTTGGATTTGATTGTTGATGCGGGAGCGTGTGGCATAGAGCCGACTACAGTGATTGATTTAACCCATGGTGAACCCCAGTTAATGCGGGCAGGGCGTGGTGCGCTGTCACCTTTCGGATTGGACTAATGGAACTCAATATCATACAAAAAATTGCCGTCTGGGCGATACCCGTGATTTTTGCGATTACATTGCACGAGGCCGCGCACGGTTACGTTGCCAAATTCTTCGGCGATAAAACCGCATGGATGCTGGGGCGTGTTACGCTCAATCCGATTAAACACATAGACCCCGTGGGTACGATATTGGTGCCATTGGCTATTTTGCTCATGAGCAAGTTGCTGGGTGGCGGATTTATACTGTTTGGCTGGGCAAAGCCGGTTCCTGTGAATTTTGGTGCGCTGCGGAATCCCAAGCGCAATATGCTCTGGGTTGCGCTTGCTGGGCCTGCGGCTAATTTGTTCATGGCGGTATTTTGGGCGTTGGTGATTAAAGTTGGTGTCAGTTTGGGCGATGCCTATAGTCAGCCAATGGCGTTAATGGGCGCTGCTGGTATATTTATTAATGCCATCCTCATGGCGCTGAACTTATTGCCGTTGCCACCGTTAGATGGTGGGCGGGTGGCGGTGAGTTTGCTGCCTAATAAATATGCTTATAAATTCGCTCAACTTGAGCCGTATGGGTTTTATATATTATTAGCGTTAATGTTTTTTGGCTGGTTGGGTTTGGTTTTAAGCCCTATATTGGCTTTTACTTTGGTTTTTGTCAGTGCGTTTTCAGGTTTGTCGCACGGCGAATTGGTTATGCTTATTCAACTTATTACACAATAATTATTTATGTACGCAAATCGAGTGTTATCGGGCATGCGCCCTACGGGTAGTCTGCATTTAGGGCATTATCATGGCGTTTTGAAAAACTGGGTTAAGCTCCAGCATGAGCATGAATGCCTATTTTTTGTCGCTGACTGGCATGCGCTTACCACGCATTATGATAGCCCTGAGGTTATTCAAAATAATGTATGGGAAATGGTTATTGATTGGCTGGCTGCTGGCGTTGATCCAAATCATGCAACCTTATTTATCCAGTCACAAGTGCCTGAGCACGCTGAGCTGCATTTGCTGTTGTCGATGATTACGCCGCTGGGCTGGCTGGAGCGGATGCCGACTTATAAGGATCAGCAGGAAAAAATTACGGAAAAAGATTTGTCGACCTATGGTTTCCTGGGTTATCCACTACTGCAAAGTGCGGATATTCTGATCTATCGCGCTAACCTTGTGCCTGTGGGCGATGATCAGGTGCCGCATATCGAGTTCACCCGTGAAATGGCACGTCGCTTTAACCATTTATATGGTCGCGAAGTGGGTTTTGAGCAAAAGGCTGAAGCAGCGATTAAAAAAATGGGCGGCAAAAAAGCGCGTTTGTATGAGGAGTTGCGCACACGTTATCAAGAACAAGGTGATGATGAAGCGTTAGCGGCAGGACAAGCACTTATTAACGAACAGCAGAACTTGTCGTTAGGTGATAGAGAGCGGCTGTTTGGTTATTTAGAGGGTGGTGGTAAAGTGATTTTAGCTGAGCCACAGTCCTTACTCACAGTCTCGTCACGCATGCCAGGTTTGGATGGGCAGAAAATGTCCAAGTCTTACCATAACACTATTAGCATGCGCGAAGATGCGGAGAGCGTGACTAAAAAAATCCGCACCATGCCAACCGATCCAGCACGGGTTCGCCGTACTGACCCGGGTACGCCAGACAAATGCCCCGTATGGGCATTGCACCAAACCTATTCTGACGATGCCACCCGTAACTGGGTGCAAGAGGGTTGTGTGAGTGCAGGCATAGGTTGTATAGAGTGCAAGCAGCCGGTAATAGACGGTGTATTGAAAGAACAGGAGCCGATGCGAGAGCGTGCCAGGATGTACATGGAAAGCCCGTCACTGGTACGTAATTTAATTGCTGATGGTTGTGAAAAAGCCAGGGAGCATGCGCGTGATACGATGCGTGACGTGCGTGAAGCGATGGGATTGCGTTACGATTGATGTCTTGCCGGTTCTGGCTGGGGTGGTCAGACCACCCTAGCTGTTTTGCTCAATAACCTGTTGTTTTACCTTGAGGTAAATCAGTTTCTTCGCCAAAGAAATTCCATAACAGGCGTGCGAATACTTCAGGTGCGATGACTGTATGGCGGTTATTTGTGCTTTGTAACTGGTTGCGTAATTCTTGACGCAGGTCAGCGTTGCCAGTGAGATCAAAAATAATATCTATATTTTCACCCAGGCTGATAACATCTAGCGCGTTTTCAAATACAGGCACATTGCTGTGTGCAAAACCTAATGCCACAGGTGAATCTACATGACGTGTTGCGACCGCCACGATTTCAACATTAGCATGCTGTTCTTGTATCTTCTCAAGAAAATTTGCAGAAAAAACTTCACCCACTGAACCCAAGCCTAGTATTGCTACTTTAATTTTCTTTGCCATTATGTGTTGTTTCCTATTGTAAGATTATTGTTGTGTTGCTCGGAAAGCATAGCGCAATGTACCTGATAGAGCAAGCCATTCAAAGGGTCTGTCGTTTTGCCAATAGTGCGCTACCAAAGGCGGCATCGGTATGTGGAGCGGGGCTGATGGGGACATTTAAATAGTGCGCGCGTATTGCTTGCCACTGTGGATTTCTACTTCCGCCACCTGCGGTTATCACTTGTGTTAGCTTGTCTGCACCTGACTCCACCAGCTTGGTATAACCCTGTTGTTCTATCCGCGTGATGCCTGCCAACAGGCTATGCAGAAATTCAACATTATCTTCTGGTCGCGGTGTTAATCGTGGTTGATAGTCGGGGTCGCTGACAGGGAAGCGTTCACCAGCACAAAGTAGCGGGTAGTAGTCATAGGGGGCAGGCTGTGACGGGTTAATCAATGCGCTGTAGGTTTCCAGTTCGGCATCAGTAAAAAACTGTCGTAATACCGCGCCCCCCGTATTTGAAGCGCCTCCGACTAGCCATAAATCACCGTATTTGTGACTGTATACACCATGTTGGGGTGAGGCCACATAATGCTGACTGAGTAGCTTGAGCACCAGCGTGCTGCCTAATGATGTCACCGCCATGCCGACATGCTTTGCTCCTGCCGCAATGAAAGCGGCAATGCTGTCAGTGGTGCCGGCGTGTATGGTGCAATTGGCATTGATGTTGTGGTGGCGTGTAATGCGTCGTTGCAGTTTGGCGATGGGCGTGCCTGGCGCGACGATGGCGGGGAGTAGCGTGGTAAATTCAGGCGTTTTTATGTCTGCTTGCCAAGCAAGTGTACGTACGTCATAACCACTTTTTAACGCATTGTGATAATCGCAAATACCTGCAATGCCAGTCAATTGTGCATTGAGATAATCGACCTGATGCATCAAATATCGAGCGTTAGCTGCGCCTTGTGCAAGGTATGCTAATTTGGCTGCGGGTTTTCCTGCCAGCGGATGGTTGTACATAAGTACAGGTGAAACGGGTTGAAAGTCGTCATCAGTGAGCAATACTGTGCCCGATGTACCATCAATGGCGATGCGCATCAAACCCGCACGTAAGGGCGCAGGGATGGCAGTAATCAGCTCAAACAGCGTGTCACGCCAACTTGGTGCGCTGTCGGCTGTGTGATAAGTAGTTTGGGTTGACCATATTAATTGTTCGGCGTCGTCGATTATCATCGCACGTGCACCCGATGTGCCGAAATCCAGGCCTAAGTAGTACATAGCAGATGGCTGTTTTAAGGTAAAATATAAAGCCATATTTTACTCTCTTTGGCTTAATTCATTGCGTCTAACCGCTATCAAACTTGCTGGTTTTAAATCGTTCGTAGACCCGACGCATATTCCTATCGTTGGCCAAATGGTCGGTGTGGTAGGGCCGAATGGTTGCGGCAAATCCAATGTTATCGACGCGGTGCGTTGGGTGTTGGGTGAATCACAAGCCAAGCAGCTTCGCGGTGCGAGTATGGCCGATGTCATATTCAACGGTTCTACTACACGTAAAGCAGTGTCGCGTGCATCAGTTGAACTTACTTTCGATAACACTGATGCCACAGCACCTGGCCAGTGGGCGCAATATGCGGAGATTTCCGTTAAACGTATCCTTACCCGTAATGGCGAATCCAGCTATTACATTAATAATACGCATGTGCGCCGTCGTGATCTGGTTGATATTTTTCTCGGTACCGGCTTAGGTACAAAAACTTCCTACGCGATTATCGAGCAAGGCATGATTTCGCGGATTATCGAAGCCAAGCCAGAAGAGCTGCGCGGCTTCCTGGAAGAAGCTGCAGGTATTTCCAAGTATAAAGAACGCCGCCGCGAGACTGAGTCACGGCTCAAAGATACCCGTGATAACTTGCTGAGATTAGACGATATACGTCGAGAGTTAGGCGAGCAAATAGAGCATTTGCGCGGCCAGGCTGCGACTGCGCAGCATTATATTTCATTACAAAACCGGCTGAAGCTCGCTCAGCAGTTCTTATGGTTAGTTAAAAAACGTGATGCGCAGGCTAATAAACAGCGCCATGCAGAACAAATCAGCCTGACTGAACAGCAGCTTATACATCAGGAAGATAGCCTGCGCGGTCTGGCTCAACAACTGGAAATGCAACGCGATGCGGCGTTGCAAGCCAACAATGCGCTCAACGATGCGCAAGGTGAGTATTACGCTGCCGTTGCTGAAGTGTCGAAACTGGAGCAAGCCTCACGTCATTTGCAGGAAACGCGCACACGTTTGAACCAGCAGGCTGAGCAGCTCAGTAAACAACATCAAACACTCAGTCAGCAGCATGTAGCTTTAACCCAACAACTGGGCGATACCGAAGAGGCTTATGCAGAGTCGGCCATGGCAATAGAAGCAGTTGAGTATGAATTGCAGTCTGTTAATGAAAGTTTGCCCGAGGTCGAAGAAATAGTAGCTTCCACCACACAGCGTGTGCATCACAGCCAACAAGCTTTAGCACAAGCTGAACAGGCACGACAAGTAGCGACAGCGCACGGACAGCATGCTGAAAAGACCTTGCAGCAATTACTTGCGCGGCAAGGTCGATTAAATCAGGAGCTGGGTGGTTTGCCAGTAGTCGATGAGGAAGTCATCGTTAACATGACGTCTGCGCTGGAAGATGTTATGGCTACTTTGGCAGACTTAGGTGAGCGCGTGGAAGATGGCCAGCAGCTATTGGCCAGCCTGGAAGCGCAGCGTCAGCCATTGCAAATCAGCGTAGACCAACTAAGTCGTCAGCATCACCAGGTCGCTGGTGAATTGGCTGGTTTGAATAAAATCCAGCAAAGTTTAAATCGTGATGGGGATGTGGAGGCGTGGTTACGTCAACATGGACTGCATGATGCGCCGCGATTATGGCAAACCTTGCATATTGCCGCAGGCTGGGAAACAGCGCTAGAAGCGGTGCTGGATAGCCGCATGCAAGCTGTGGCAGCGGATATCTCTACAATAGGCGCAGCATTGCCGGATAGTCGGTTGACCTTGTTTGACCAGGCTTATGTTGAAACTGAATTGGATGTCCCCAATTTGCCGAGACTGCTTGATAAAGTCACCTTGAAATCCCCGGCCCATAGCGCATTGCATGACTGGTTGGCACAAGTCTATCTTGCTGAAAATATGGAAATTGCACGGGTTATGCAGGCGACACTGCCATTAGGTGCGCAATTGGTGAGCAAGGAAGGGCACATATACACCCGGCATAGCGTGTGCTTTTATGCGCCCAATAATGTGATGCAAGGTGTACTGGCACGTCAGAATGAAATTGAACATTTAGCGCAAGTGCACGAAACAGTAGAAGTTAAAAAAGCTATTGCTACTGAGCAGTTGAGCGAATTAACTGAGCAGGTCAGGGAACAGCAGCAAACGCTGACCACGCTACGCTCACAGCATACGCAAACCCAGCAGCAGTTGCATCAGCAACAGCTTCACCTGTCACGTCGTCAACAGGAGATGGAACGGGTTGATTATCGTCGTGCGCAAATTACGACTGAGCTGGCCGAGATCAATGTGCAAATGGGTGCTGAGCAGGACGAAGCCGCACAATTGCAAACTCAATTGGTGCAACACCGTGAGCAAATTACCAACTTGCAAGCGCAATTAGAAGATTCCCGCCGTGCGCGGCAGGATGCAGATGGTTTATTTCAACAGAAGCGTGAATCACAGCGGCAAGTAGAGCGTAAGTTACAAAGTTTGAAATTTGAGGCGCAGTCATCCCATCAAAAAATACAAGATATATCACGTGCGCTTGAGCATAATCAGGCACAGCAGGAAAGTTTGCTAGAGCAGCGCGAAACGGTTGCGGCTGAGTTGCTGGAGTTGGATGAAACGCAGCAAACACAGTCGCTGCAAGATGCAATTGCGCAGAGGCTAAGCGCCGAGCAGGCGCTTGCTGCACATCGTGAGTCTCTGGAGCAGCTTAATCTTGCCTTGCGTGAGCATGAAGAAAATCGTATGCAATTGGAACACGGCCTTGCTCCTTTGCGGACTGCTTTGGAAAACTTACGCTTAAAGCATCAAGAAGCTGAGTTGTTGCTACAACAAAGTGAGGAGCAGTTAGCGGCTTTGCAAGCCGATGAAACAGCGTTGATACAGCAACTTAATGCAGGTGCTAAAATATCCGGATTGACACAAGAAATCAATCAATTAAGCGCTGAAATTGAAGCTTTGGGTGCAGTTAATCTGGCGGCAATGCAAGAGCTCACCACTGCGGAAGAGCGAGTCAATTATTTGCAGGCACAGGCTGATGATCTGGAGCTGGCTATTGCAACATTGACCGAGGTGATTACCACTATCGATGGGGAAACACGTGAGTTGCTAAAATCAACCTTTGATGTAGTTAATCAGTCCATGTCGGAGTTGTTCACCACGCTATTTGGCGGCGGACGAGCGGAATTAATTTTGTCGGGTGAAGACTTGCTTGATGCCGGTGTACAGGTTTTCGCGCAACCTCCGGGCAAGAAAAATAGTTCGATCCACTTGTTATCAGGTGGTGAAAAAGCATTAACGGCACTCTCGCTGGTGTTCGCGTTATTCAAACTGACACCAGCGCCATTTTGCTTGTTAGACGAGGTCGATGCGCCGCTGGACGATACCAATACCGAACGTTATGCGCGATTAGTGAAACAGATGTCCACACAAGTACAGTTTCTGTTCATCACCCATAACCGCATTACCATGGAAGCTGCGGAGCAGTTGATAGGCGTAACTATGCAGGAGTCTGGCGTGTCGCGTACGGTTTCGGTGGATCTGGCGCAGGCGGTGAGTCTGGCGGAATAGTTAGTTGGTATCGGTAACCTTGCTTCTGGATTGCTTGGTCTTGCCATGGATTATTTTGCTGGCCACGCGTTTTACCTGTGATGATCTGGTTGGTTTGGTCGCTTTGCGCAGCTTGGGAACATGCAGCGCGAGGGTGATTAACTCAACCAGCTTTACCCGTGCATCGTCACGATTGCGCGCCTGAGTGCGGTGGCGTTTGGCTTCTATGGTGAGTATGCCATCTTGATTGACACGACCGCCAGCTAATTTAATTAGCCGCACACGCACATCCTCTGGTATTGAGGGTGAGTGAGCAACATCCAGACGCAATTGCACTGCTGTGCTGACCTTATTGACGTTTTGCCCACCAGGACCCGACGCGCGGATAAACTGCTCGCTAATCTCGGATTCGGGGATGCTGATGTGGCGGTTAATGCGTATCATAGTGACTCAATTATAACGTAATAATGTGACCCTTCATGGCTAAAGCAAAAACGCTCTACACTTGTACCGAATGCGGTGGATCCTTGACCAAATGGCAAGGACAATGCCCGCATTGTGATGCGTGGAATACTCTGGTTGAAACCCTGGCTGAATCGGTCACACCATCGCGTTACAGTGCATTATCGGTAGTCAGTCAGGTGCAAACCCTGGGCAGTGTTGAGGCAGTTGAAGATGAGCGTGTATTAACCACCGTAGATGAGCTGGATAGAGTGCTGGGTGGCGGTGTGGTCAAGGGCGGTGTCGTGCTTATTGGCGGCGACCCCGGTGTGGGTAAATCAACCTTGCTGCTACAGGCGTTGACCGCCATGAGCCAGCAGCACAAAACCTTATATGTCAGTGGCGAAGAGTCAGCCCGTCAAATCGCGCTCAGAGCGAATCGTTTGCAATTGGATGGTGCAAAATTAGAACTACTGGCCGAAATTCAATTAGAAAAAATCCTTGCGACCTTGCAAGCACATCAACCCTTTATTGCGGTAATCGACTCTATACAAACCGTGTATTCCGAGGCGTTGCAATCTGCGCCTGGCTCGGTAGCGCAAGTGCGTGAATGTGCCGCGCAACTAACGCGTTTTGCCAAGCAAAGCGGTACGGTGATTTTCCTGGTCGGGCATGTGACCAAAGAGGGCGCATTGGCTGGGCCACGCGTGCTGGAACACATCGTGGATACCGTATTGTATTTTGAAGGCGATACCAGTTCGACTTTCCGTCTGGTGCGTGCGATAAAAAATCGCTTTGGTGCGGTGAATGAGCTGGGCGTGTTTGCCATGACTGATAAAGGCTTGAAGGGCGTTTCCAATCCTTCTGCCATCTTTTTATCAGGGCATCGCTCTGATGTGCCTGGATCGTGCGTCATGGTGACGCAAGAAGGTACGCGGCCGCTGCTGGTTGAAATCCAGGCTTTGGTTGAGTCTTCACCCATGCCCAATCCGCGTCGCTTGTCAGTGGGTCTGGAACAAAACCGGCTGGCCATGCTGTTGGCAGTGCTGCATCGGCACGCGGGCTTAGCCTGCCATGATCAGGATGTGTTCATCAATGCTGTGGGTGGAGTGCGTATCAATGAACCCGCTGCTGATTTACCGTTGTTATTGGCGATCGTATCTTCGTTTAAAAACAAGGCAATGCCGGACAAATTGGTCGTGTTCGGTGAGGTTGGGCTGGCGGGGGAAATTCGTCCGGTGCAACGCGGGCAAGAGCGCCTGCGCGAAGCGGCAAAATTAGGCTTTACACTGGCTATCGTCCCCATTGCCAACAAACCGCGCCAGGCAATAGCTGGTATGGAAGTGATAGGTGTGGAGCGACTGCAGGATGCTGTGAGTTATTTGCGTGATGCCTAGTAATATTGCGTTTTAAAAAAACATGTAGTTAGTAGCCTCATGTTTTTTAGGCTATTTGCAATCTTAGGTTGGAGTCGTGCTCTCTGGTTACACAGCACAATCCATCGAAAATGCATGTTGGTTGAATACCATACCTGAAAGACAGCAATTCGGTGCGTATTCAACCGGACGATCATAATTTCATCATTAAAAGTCCGTAATACACTTAACATCGACCACCAGATTAATGAATTTCATCTGTTCTATTTCAGTCAGACGATCGTCATTGATTTGCCGTACTATTACATCTAATATGAACAGGGACATTGATGAAGTGAATATGAATCAAAAACTTGCAAAAAAAAAACAGTACACCTCATTTTTGACGATAGTACCGACCGCTGGGTCTGTCTAAGTAATTGTTAGGCCGCTATGACAACCGTTCCCCGTACTCCAGACGAACTAAATGCACTGCTTGAGGAGCAAATCGAATTTCTTAAGCTCTCGTGTACATCATTCGAAAACGGCTTCACTGGTGAGATAAAGCGTCTCGCAGTTTCAGTACGTGTATTAGTGCATGACACCAATTCGTCCACTTCGCTGCTAACATTAGCAAATAGGAAGACGATTGGCTTCCTAGATACCGCAGATCCTTACGACGACGAAAATGTGCTAAGTCATTCATCTCTGGTTCAGATACATATGACGCCGCAAGGTGCAAAACCTAAGGCGCACCTTGATGATGCTTTACAACTGGGATCACTTCCGTTCGATGCTTGGTGGAATGGCATAGTCCTAGTTGACTCAAATAGACACGAATTCAGCCGTAGAGACATTACGCTTTATCTCGCCAACAAGGAAGGCGGAGCGCACGTAGACCACGAGATTGATGAGAGGTACCACAACCTACGGAATAGAAATTCACTGGGTTGGGTCACGGTTCTCGGTGATGGGCGGCAGATTGCTGGTGAAGATCAAGTTCCCGCGACAATGAGACAGATCGCACATGAGCTAGTTAAGTCGCTCCATCCTGCCTATACGTGCAATCAGCCAGTTGCTCTCGACACAGGTTTCATTATGCGGGGCATGAGTGTGGTCGAAGGAGTACACGCCCCTGAAGGTCTGTATCCCAATTTGCGGAAGGATCGACCCATGATTGACGGCAAGAAAGTTGGCCGCAATGATCCCTGTCCGTGCAGCAGTGGAAGGAAGTACAAGAAGTGCTGTATATAGAGCGCGGCTTAACCCATCATTCCACCGGACCTGCGCAAAAATCCGCACAGTCCGTTGAATCAAAACGTTAAATTTCAGGGGGCTTCATGCACAGATTCTCAGAATCCATTAGAAAATCAATAGCAGCACAAGATTGGTATGGAGCACTATCTACTGCGCTTACGTTACCCGATGTTTGTGGAAGACTTGAAAACCCAGAGATGGGTTCGCTAGCCAGATACGTATCGTGGTTTCAGCAGTGGTTGCAACCAGAATATACCAGCATAATTGGAGCGAATAACGAACAGCATGTATTTCTTCATGGTGAAGATTGTTATGCTTTGAGATGCAGTTATCTACATGAAGGTGGTTCCAATATTGAGGATCAACGCGCCAAAAAGGCTTTAGAAGATTTTCATTTTATTACTCCAAAGCAAGGGTGTCTCATTCACTGTAATCAATCAAATAATACGTTACAGCTTCAAGTTGATGTGTTCTGTAATCAAATAGCTGATGCAGTCGATAAATGGTTTGAATCAATGAAAGACAATAACGATGTCCAACAGCGTATGGCCGGGTTGTTATTAATTCATGATTCATCTCAAGGCATCAGGTTTTAGCAATTAACGAGGCGTTTAAGCAAGGACGTAGCAAGCTGCGCCTCAAAATATTACGTTAGATTGCAATACATATGTTGCACACTTTAGACTTCGGGCTGCTTCCAAGCGTAAAATCTTGTCGCTTGTTCATGCGCATAGATGATGATGTTGCCGCCGGTATCGCGCCACTGAAAAGGCTAAGTGAGAGAGCAAGCAATGCCGTTCGATTTGCCTACTGGGCAGGCGGCACATCTGAGACTCTCAGATGTCATGAGTCGGAAGTTCAGCAGTTCCGAGAGGGTTGCTTCCGCGCAGCGTTGACAGAGTTTGCTTCGATGGAAGAGGTTCAGATTCTCGATTACAAAGATCTCGGCATCTCTAGAACGCCGATAAGGTTGAACGAAACGTCGAACCCGCTTCTTCATCTTTTTCGAGAACTTCGAAACCTGGAAGTTCATCTCCGACACAGTGAACTTCGAAGTGTTGAAAAGGATGTGCTGTGGGGGCATATGGAGCGGCCAGACGAAGCGAAAGCGCTTACTGTTTCCATCTGGATTCTTGACGACCTCTCTCCCAAAACATTCGAATTGCTGAGGAATTCCAAGAACTACACATCCGATCAGATTGACGTCATGATCTCTTGGTTAAACGCATCACAAGTAGAATGGGGCATTCAGGAAGTGTTTCTCTTGGCCGTTGAGGCATACTGCAGGATATTGAAAGTATAAGGTATAGAAATGAGCTATAAACCGTTGTGCCAGCTGGCTGCTTAGACCGAATTGCCGACTGACGCCTGTTAGCCTAAATTTCCCCATAGTGTTGAGTCTGGATTGATTCCAAACCCAGCCAAATTTTGCACAAAACAGCGCAAGATTTTCACGGTGCGGAAAGCGGCCATTCAACCTCGGATTGCAAATAGCCGTTTTTTATACATCAATTGCATGTTTATCTAAGCGATGAATTTGGCACTTTAGTCGTTCAATCTCTTCCATCATATCAACCACCAGTGCGGCTAATTCTGGGTTTGCATCAAAATTGCGCTCAATATTGCATAGACGCCGTGCGCGGGTGAGTTCGGCGCTGGTATAGCGTGCTTGTTGAGCGTCGGTAATCGTTAGATTAAGCAGGCCTGCTTCTAAACGTACAGCTATCCATTCTGGGCTGACATCGCAGCTATGCGCTAAATCAGCCAGTGTGAGTAGATCATCATCAATAATAACAGCCGTTATGCTCATGTTTACGCTCCCGTACGTGGGTTAAAGGCAAGCTCATGCGCCATGGTTTCATAAATTTTCCTTGCGGCTTCTGAGTCTGCTGGTGGCAACACGACTTCGAGCAGTAAATATAAATCACCGGGGGTTGTACTCGGTATACCGCGACCTTTAAGGCGCAACTTACGGCCTGTCTGCGAATTGGTAGGTACTTTGACTTGTACTGCACCTGATGGGGTGTTGACCTCAATGCCACCACCTAATGCAGCTTCCCATGGGGTGACTGGCACGGTCTGATAGACATCACGTTCCTCTACGCGGAAACGCGCATCTTCCCTGAATTGTACTTCCAGGAATAAATCGCCAGCAGTGCCACCACCAAAGCCAGGGCTGCCTTGTCCATTGAGGCGAATATGCTGGCCGGTTTTGACACCCTTAGGTATTTGTACACTGATAGTGCGTTCTTTATTGACAGTGTGACCTGTAGCATCGAGTTCTGGTGCGCGCAGGGTGATATTGCGTGTGGTACCTTGATAGGCATCGATCAGATCAATGACAATCTTGGCATGTTTATCTTCACCACGTCCCTGATATTGCTCGCGGCCACGACTGCGTTTACCCGCTTGCCCAAACAAATTGGCAAAAAAGTCACTTGAGTCGTTAAAGTTGCCACCTGAAAATTCAAATCCACCATCCCAGTTCGGCGGTGCGCGGAAATCTTGCCCGGATTTATAACCTTGTCCAACTTGATCATACGCAGCGCGTTTTTCAGGATCTGATAACACTTCGTTGGCTTCGTTCACCGCCTTCATCATTTTTTCTGCATCAGCTTCCTTGCTGACATCAGGGTGATATTTACGGGCTAATTTGCGATACGCCTTTTTGATTTCTTCAGCGCTGGCAGTTTTGTCCACGCCCAGCGTTTTATAGTAATCCTGAAATTCCATAACGACTCCTGTTTATTGATTGATGTATGTGTAAGTAATGGAGGCGAAACCTGTAAAAACAAGCCATGCAGCGGCTGCCAGGACATTGCGGTTGCGTGCGATGCCTACGGTATAAATGGCTTTCAGTATGTTGTTGCTGGCAGTTGCGACTAATATCGCGGTAGCGATGATCTGTGTATCTATGCTGTATTTCCCTGCCAATAAGGCAAGTATAAATGGATCAATATCGCTGAAGCCTACTAACAATGACAGACTGTGTAAACCGGCTAGTCCAAATTTGGTGATTACCGCCTGGGTCAGCCCGGCAAAAAACACAAACAAACCTGCAAATAGCATTGCAGTGGAGAACTCCAGTGGATGATGAATGGCGTTGCTGGTGTCATCTACGGTGGTTTGAGTATGGTTGCCTTGTCGATATAACCACCAGGCAAGAGCGACAGACCCCGTTATCAATAATGCAAAAGGTAAGACCAGTTGACGTGCAACGTCCATATGTCCGAGTAGTACAAATAATAACATCAAGCGCAGATACATCATGGCAGTGGCAAGAATAATAGCGCTGGCGTATAGCCGATTGCTGGCCTCAACCTTACGTGCCCGGCGGCTTAATACGGCCGTGGCTGAAGTGCTGGAATATAAACCGCCCAATAATCCAGTCAATAAAACGCCAGCATTGGGGAAAAAATAGGTCTGGGTAACATAGCTGACATAAGAAATCCCCGAGACAACGACGATAGACAGCCATAGCTGGCTATAACTGACGCTGATGAAGCTGGCAATTGGCTGATTCGGAAGCATAGGTAGAATCAAGCCTGCCATAATCAGGAATTTGGCTAAAGTAACCGCTTCAGCACTATGAATATTATCGGAAAATTTTCTGATAAATGGTTTTTCACCGAGCAATAACAAGACAGTCACAACATACAGTATCAATAACCATAAGGGTTGTTGCAGTGCCAGTGGCCCTATCAAGTAGGTCAGCAAGGCGATAAAAGTCGGTAGCAAGCTTTGTTCACCTGCTGCAAGGCGATTCCAGTATTGCAAAGTTAGAAGTAGTGCAATAACCCCCATCCCCGCCATGAATAGCCATAAGTGCGGGTCAAGTACAGCGAGTACAAATCCCATCACTGCAAGTAAAGTTAGCGTGCGTGTGGTACCGAAGCCTAAGTCTTTATTACTGGCGCGGCGATAGCTATGGACTTCCAGGCCTATGACAAATCCAAATAATACGGTAACAACGAGCGCCTCAAATAGCGGCGGGATTTCAGGTAAAGTGAACATGAGTTGCATATCAGGATAAGTTGAATGTTTGGCCACGAGCAGGTATTTCAACCTGGGTATCTGTAAGCATGGCAGCGAACTGCTGCATGACGGGTTCTTCGCCGTGAACCAGGAAAGTGTGAGCAGGGTGGATGTGGCGATGCCAGGCCAATAACTCATCGCGATCAGCATGGGCGGAGAAGCCATTGATGGTATAAATTTTAGCTTTGACAGCAATTTCTTCGCCAAAAATTTTGACTTTGCTGGCACCGTCGATAATTTGTCGCGCTAATGTGCCATTCGCGGCAAAGCCGACAAAGATGACACTGGAATCCTGACGCCATAAATTATGTTTGAGATGGTGACGCACGCGTCCTCCCGTACACATACCTGATCCTGCCATAATCACAGCGCCACCGACTACATTATTAATTGCCATGCTTTGCGCAGTCTCACGGGTAAAGTGCAGGCCAGGCATATTAAACGGATCATGCCCATGGGAAAATAGTGCGGCAGTAGCAGGGGTGTAGCAATCAGGATAACGTTTGAATATTTCTGTGGCAGAGATTGCCATAGGCGAGTCTAAAAACACTTGCATGCCACGCGGCAATAGTCCTTGCTCGACTCCTTCACGCAAAAAGAACAGCAGTTCCTGGGTTCTTTCCAGTGCGAAAGTTGGAATAATGATATTGCCGCCACGTTCTTTAGCATCATTTATGGCCAAATAGAGCTCGGCGATCGAGTCATCCAATGATCGATGCAATCTGTCACCATACGTGGTTTCCATCACTACGACATCAACTGGCGGTAACGGTGCGGGGTCGCGTAGCAGTTTGCGGCCTGCGTTTCCCAAATCACCTGAAAATGCCACAGTACGTCTTTGTCCTTTTTCGTTAAGCGTTAACACTATACTGGCCGAACCGAGTATGTGACCAGCATCATAAAATGTCGCCTGGACATCAGCTGTGACAGCAATAGGCTGTTCATAGTTGGCCGTGCGTCCAAAGTAGTCCAGCGTGTTGAGCGCATCCACAGTGCCATACAGTGGAACAGTGTCTGCTTGCTCGCCGCGGCGGTGATGCTTGCGTGCCTGATAGCGCGCTTCTTCTTCCTGTAATCCGGCCGCATCCATCATCACTACTCGCGCTAATGCACGGGAGGCGGAGGTGGTGATGATTTCGCCACGAAAACCGCGTTTGACGAGTAACGGCAAGCGTCCGCAATGATCAAGATGGGCATGGGTGAGTAGCACATAATCAATTTTGGCGGGATCAAAGCCAAACGGTTTGCTATTTTCCTCGTTCAGTTCATGACCGCCTTGATACATGCCGCAATCAATCAGGATGTTTTTACCTGCGCAATGGATTAAATGACAAGAGCCGGTGACGCCACGGTCTGCGCCGTGAAAAGAGATATTCATGATGATGCTCCTGTTGTGGTACGTGGTGCACGACCTAATTGTGCTTCCAATGCCAGTATGCTGCGTGTGGTAGCAAGTAAACTATCGGGATTGAGGCTGATAGAGTCTATGCCCAGCTTGACCAGAAATTCAGCCATTTCGGGATAGTCAGAGGGAGCTTGACCGCATAGGCCAGAATGAATGCGGTTGCGGCGGCAGCCCTCTACGGCCAGTTGTATCATGGCTTTTACACCATCGTCGCGCTCATCATAATCAAACGCCACGATTTCGCTATCTCTGTCGACACCCAAGGTGAGCTGGGTGAGATCATTCGAGCCTATGGAAAAGCCATCAAAGCGAGTTGCAAACTGGTCAATGAGAATAACGTTATTTGGCACTTCGCACATCGCATAAATCTGCAAGCCGTGCTCACCACGTTTAAGACCAAATTCCGCCATTTTGGCCAGCACGGTGTCTGCTTCAACAACCCGGCGGACAAACGGCAGCATGAGGATGACATTGCTTAGCCCCATTGCTTCGCGTACCCGTTTCATTGCCAGACATTCCAGACGGAAGCCATCGGCATAAGCGGGGTGTGCATAACGTGATGCACCGCGAAAACCTATCATCGGGTTGGCTTCAGTCGGCTCGAAATCCTGCCCGCCGAGCAGGGAGGCATATTCATTGGATTTGAAATCTGACATGCGTACCACGACAGGTTTGGGATAGAATGCAGCGGCGATAGTGCCGACACCTTCGGCAAGGCGGGAGACAAAAAAGTCTGCGCCATCCGTATAACCCTGTGTGAGCGCTGTTATTTTGTCACGCACGCTAGAGTCAGTAATGCGGTCAGGGTGAAGTAGCGCCATCGGATGCGCTTTGATAGCCTGGGTAATGATGAATTCCATCCGCGCCAACCCTACACCATCATTGGGTAATTGTGCGGTTTTAAAGGCGATGTCAGGGTTGCCGATATTGATCATTATTTCCGTGGCCGGGCGCGCCAATTCAGCGAGATCGGTTTGGGCGACGTGAAACGGGATTTCTCCACGATAAACCTTGCCGGTTTCCCCTTCAGCGCAGGACACAGTAGCCTTATCTCCATTGATCAAGGTCATCGTTGCGCTATCAGTGCCAACGATGGCAGGTATGCCCAGCTCACGTGCAATAATCGCGGCATGACAGGTGCGTCCGCCTCGATTGGTGACGATGGCCGCAGCAATCTTCATGACGGGTTCCCAGTCGGGAGAGGTCGTGTCGGCGACGAGTATTTCGCCTGCCTGGAATTCAGACAAATGAGTTACGTCAGTAATGACACGTATCGTCCCTGCCGCAATACGCGCGCCAACGGCATTGCCGGTGATGAGCACTTCGCCATCACCATCCAGCTGAAAAACTTCCAATATGTTTTTAGTGCGTTGGGAGTTGACGGTTTCGGGGCGTGCCTGAACCATATAGAGCTGACCATCAATGCCGTCTTTAGCCCACTCCATATCCATCGGGCGGTTGTAACCCACTTGTTGTGAGTAGTGGGATTCAACTTTTAGGGCATAGTCGGTTAAGGTCAGCACTTCGGCATCACTAATACAAAAGCGAGCCTGATCAGCTGCGGGGGTGGCAATGTTGCGGGTAGGCGAGGCCGTCGCAGTCTCCGCAGTGTAAACCATTTTTATTTTCTTACCGCCCAAGCGCCGCCGCAGTACCATGCGGTGACCCAGATTAAAGGTGGGTTTGTGCACGTAAAATTCATCAGGCTCAACCGTGCCTTGTACGACATTTTCACCTAGGCCATAAGCGCCAGTGATGAATACCACATCGTTAAAGCCTGTCTCAGTATCCAGCGAGAACATCACGCCTGATGCCGCAATATCCGAGCGTACCATTTTCATGACACCTATTGATAATGCGACATCAAAGTGACCAAAACCTTGATCGATACGATAGTGAATTGCGCGATCGGTAAATAAACTGGCAAAGCAGTGTTTGCAAGCATCAAGCAGGCTATTGTCGCCGCTGATATTCAGGTAGGTATCTTGCTGTCCGGCAAAGCTGGCAGTGGGCAAGTCTTCAGCGGTAGCTGAGCTGCGTACTGCCAGGCTGAGTTCGCTGCCATATTCAGCTTTGAGTGCTGCATAAGACAATAATATTTGCGTACTGAGATCTGCACTAAACGGCGCGTTATAAATAATCTCCCGTGCCCGTGCGCCGCGTTGCGCAAGGTCGTTCATATCATCTGCATTCAGATTATCCATTGCATCATGCAGTGCGCTGGCGACACCGGGCTGCGCCAATAGCGATCGATAGGCTGCCGCCGTAATCGCAAAGCCATGCGGAACCTTTACTCCTTGCGGGGTGAGTTCACGATACATTTCACCCAGTGAGGCATTTTTACCCCCGACTAATGCGATGTCGTTCAGGGTGATATCTTCAAACCAGCGTATGTAGTTATTGGTCATGACAGCCTCCAGTGCGCATTATTTATGTTTTTTTAAGTATAAGCCGATTTTTATGTCTTGAGACGTTAACAAAATAAATTGGATGAGTACTTGCATTTAGTTCGTGTTAGTACTATATTTTCAGAACATTAGTTTTATATGAGTTACAAGATGAAATTTAACCGACCTTTTTTACCGCTAATTCGTGAATTGGCTCGCAGCTATCAGGCATTTGAGGCCTATTCAAGCCAGGATATTCGCAAGATGGGTTTGACTGGATGTCAGTTCGATATTATCGCCACGCTGGGAAATACAACTGGGATGAGCTTTCGCGAGTTAGGGGAAAAAACCTTGATTACCAAAGGCACATTGACGGGTGTAGTGCAAAGGCTGGAAGAAAAAGGTCTGGTGCAACGTAGTGATGCTGAACATGACGGCCGCAGTCAGATTGTGCAATTAACCAAGGCAGGTGAGGCAACTTTTAATGAGGTTTTCCCACATCATTTAGAATATTTGGGAAAAGTTTTCGCTACAGTGAATGCTGAAGAAATTCAGCAGATGCAAGCAACGTTACAGCGTTTGCATAGTCTATTCGACAAGGAGGCAACATGACGCATCGTTATACCTATCCTGCTATTGCCCTGCATTGGCTGATGGCGTTGCTGATGATAGCTACTTTCCCGTTAGGGCTATACATGAGTGATTTGCCGTTATCGCCGCATAAATTACAGCTTTACGCCTACCATAAATGGATAGGCATGGTGATTTTGATGTTGTTGGTGCTGCGCGTGTTCTGGCGTGTGACGCATCGGCCACCAGCATTTGTCGCGGGTTTGCCCCGTTGGCAGGTGCTGGCTGCACATACAGTGCATGTTGCACTGTATGGCCTGATGCTGGCGGTGCCATTATCAGGCTGGTTGATGAGCTCTGCGTTGGGATTTCAGGTAGTGCTGTTCGGTGTATTGCCTGTTCCTGACTTAATCGGTGCAGACAAGGCGTTGGGACATACGCTCAAGTCAGTTCATGAACTATTGAATTATGGCCTGTTAACTATGCTGGTTTTGCACGTAGGTGCGGCGTTACAGCATCACTTTATGCTGCGTGATGACACCTTGCGTCGTATGTTACCTTTTCTGGGAGCACGTAAATGAAAGCGATTTCAGCATTATTGTTACTCATTGCATCGGCCCATGTGTCGGCAGCGAATTTTAGTGTGGTTAACCCTTCCAAAAGCAATATTAACTTTGTGTCCAAACAAATGGGTGTGGCAGTCACGGGGAATTTTGCGCAGTTTAACAGTCAGATTAATCTGGATCCCGCACATCCTGAAACTGGCAAGGCGCAAATAACAGTAATGCTCAACAGCATAGACGCGGGCAGTGCCGAAGCTAACGACGAAGTCAAAGGCAAGGCGTGGTTCAACGTCAAGCAATATCCTAGCGCGACGTTTGTCTCTAGCGCTGTCAAAGCGCTGAGCGGCAATCGTTATCAAGCAGTCGGTAAATTCACCATTAAGGGTAAGGTGCGGGATGTGATCGTGCCATTTACCGCCGTGCCCGCGGGAGCGAGTTTGTTGTTGGACGGTAGTATTCCTATCTCACGTGCAGCCTATGGGATAGGTGAGGGGGCTTGGGCGGATCCATCAGTGGTAGCGGATGATGTTCAGGTTAAGTTTCACTTTATGCTGAATTCGGCGAAGTGATTTTTTGTTTATTTTATCAATCAGTTAGGAGTGTTTTATGAAAACATTATCAGCTTTAATCATTGCCGCCACACTCTCAACCGCAGCCTATGCGGCACCTGAGACTTATGTTATTGACGTTAATCACACCAAGCCAGTATTTAGCTACAGTCACTTCGGCTACTCAACTCAAATGAGTCGTTTTGATAATGCCACAGGCACGATTACTTTGGATCGCGCTGCCAAAACGGGTTCTGTTGATGTCACTATTGATGCCAAGTCAGTGGACTCGGGCTTCCCTTTGTTCAACGCGCATCTTCAGGATGAGGATTTCTTTGATACAGCAAAGTATCCAACAATTACGTTCAAATCCAGCAAGATGAAATTTGATGGTGAAAAACTGGTTGCAGTTGATGGCAATCTTACTATCAAAGGCATTACCAAGCCGGTTACTTTAACTATCACCTCCATGCTATGCATGCCACATCCTATGGCCAAAAAAGCAGCGTGTGGTGCAAATGCGACTGCTATGGTGAAACGTTCGGAATTCAACATGGCCAAATACACACCTTACGTGGGTGATGATGTGACGTTAACCATTCCTGTTGAGGCGATCCAGCCATAATAGATGGGTGATTATTGGTCGCTTGCTACTGTGCAATTAGGTCAGGCCGATGCAGTGATGGCGGGGCTGATTGCGCGTTATCCGCAAGGGCAATTGCAAAGCCGTGGCGATGCTTTTGTTACCTTGGCGCGTGCGATTACGGGGCAGCAGATTTCAATCAAGGCGGCTGATAGCATATGGGCACGTTTAAACGCATTGACAGAAATTACGCCAGTACAGATTGCCGCGTGTTCAGTTGCAGATATACGGGCATGCGGTTATTCACAGCGCAAAGTAGAGTATTTACACGATTTGGCGCGGCATTTTGTCACGGGGTTGGTTGTGCCGAGTGCCTGGGAGACGATGAGTGACGCTGAAATTATCAGCGATTTAACCCGGATACGCGGTATAGGGCAGTGGAGCGCGGAGATGTTTTTGATGTTTAATCTGCTGCGTCCCGATGTCTTGCCTTTGGATGATATCGGTTTGCAGCGGGCAATTGCACTGCATTACCCCGATACTTTGCCGCATACCAAGGCCAAGTTAAGGCAGCACGCAGCGCTTTGGCAACCCTGGCGTTCGGTGGCGACATGGTATCTTTGGCGCAGTCTGGACCCAGTACTTGTTGCTTATTGACAAGTGTATTTAACAGGCATACATTAGCGAACTGTAATATTCTTTATAATCTTTAGTCAGGAGAAATTTGTGGAAGATATCAAAAACCAGCCAGTCTCACGTCGTTCTTTCTTAAAGGGCGCTGCGTTGTTAGCCAGCATTTCAGTGGTTCCTGCTCTAGTAGTCAGTAAAGAAGCTGCTGCTGCAAAAACACCTAAGGCTGCGATGCAGTATCAAGACAGCCCTAAAAATGGTGCTGAGTGTTCTACCTGTGTGCAATTTATCCCTGGCAAAAAGGGACAATGCAAAATTATCGAAGGCGATATCAGCCCTAAAGGCTGGTGCCTAGCTTACGCTAAGGCTTAATCGCTTTTAAACTAAAAACGCGGCTTGTAGCCGCGTTTTTTTTCGTTAGAATATATGCAAAAAGCTTATCTTTTGAGCAATCCCGCCAGTGCACTTGCCATCGCACCTTGTGGTTGAGTTTGTGGGCGTTCAACGTGTTTGCTTGCTCTGACTGGTGCGGGTGCGCTGATGCTTACGGCATCAGTCAGGCGCATGGTGAGCGCAATACGCTGGCGCTGGGCATCAACTTCCTGAACCTTCACTTTCACGATATCACCTGCTTTGACCACGCTATGTGGGTCTTTGACGAATTTATCCGCGAGTGCTGAAATGTGTACCAAGCCATCCTGATGCACGCCGATATCCACAAATGCACCAAAATTGGTGACGTTGGTAACCACACCTTCCAATATCATACCCACGGTCAGGTCTTTGATTGCAGTAATACCCGCCTTGAACGTGGCGGTTTTGAAAGCCGGGCGGGGATCGCGTCCCGGCTTTTCCAGCTCATGCAGAATATCTTTGATAGTGGGCACGCCAAAGTGTTCATCCACATAACTTTGTGGATCAATCTGGTTAAATACACCTGCTTTACCAATGAGCGCATCAGCTTTGGGTGCCTGCAGCTTTTGCATCAAGTCATGCAAAATGCGTTCAGCAACTGGATAGGCTTCAGGGTGGACGGCAGATGCGTCGAGTGGGTTGTCGCCACGTACACGCAGGAATCCGGCAGCTAGTTCAAAGGTTTTATCCCCTAAACGCGGGACTTTTTTCAGTGCGGCACGGCTGGCAAAAACGCCGTGCTGATCACGATAATTTACTATGCTTTCCGCGAGGCTGGTCGATAATCCTGAGATCCGTGCCAGTAATGGCACTGATGCGCTGTTTACATCGACGCCTATCGCATTAACGCAATCCTCAACTACTGCATCCAGACTTTTTGCCAGCTTGCTTTGGCTGACATCATGCTGGTATTGCCCTACACCTATGGCCTTGGGATCGATTTTGACCAGCTCGGCTAAGGGATCTTGCAAGCGGCGCGCGATGGACACTGCACCACGCAGGCTGACATCCAGTTGCGGAAATTCTTTCGCGGCGAATTCGGATGCGGAATATACGGATGCGCCCGCTTCCGATACAACGATTTTGGTCATGTTGAGTTGCGGTAAACGGGCAATCAAATCTGCGGCGAGCTGATCGGTTTCGCGTGATGCCGTGCCGTTACCTATGCTGATCAGTTCAACTTGGTGTTTTTGCGCCAATTGCGCAAGGGTATGCAAAGCACCATCCCAGTCATTGCGCGGCGGGTGCGGGTAAACGGTTGCGGTGTCGAGTAACTTGCCTGTGGCATCAACTATCGCGACTTTTACGCCTGTGCGTATGCCAGGATCCAGGCCCATGGTGGCGCGTAAGCCAGCCGGGGCAGCGAGCAGTAAATCATGCAAATTGCGTGCAAATACCTTGATAGCTTCAGCCTCGGCACGCTCACGCAGTTCGCCTAGCAATTCTAGTTCCAGGTGTAGTGCGAGCTTGATTTTCCATGTCCAGCGCACCGTGTCTGCCAGCCACTGATCAGCAGCACGGTTGCGTGAGCTGATGCCGACTTGTTGGGCTATCATGGTTTCAGCAGGGTGCGTCATGGGTGTCTCGCTGAGTTCTTCGGGTAGTTTGATGGCGATACTCAGCATGCCTTCGTTGCGCCCGCGAAACAGCGCCAGGGCGCGATGTGGCGGAATGTCTTTAAGTGCTTCACGATAATCAAAGTAATCTCTGAATTTCGCTCCTTCTGTTTCTTTGTCGGCCTGAACTTTGGATACCATCATGCCATGAGCGGATACGTGTTCACGCAGTCGTGCCAACAAGCCAGCATCTTCGGCAAAACGCTCCATTAAAATTTGTCGTGCGCCTTCCAGTGCGGCTTTACTATCAGCTATGCCTTTTTCCGTATCCACATACGCCAATGCCGTATGCTCAGGATTCAGGGTGGGGTCATTCAACAAGCTGTCGGCTAAAGGCGTCAAGCCCGCTTCCCGCGCAATTTGCGCCTTGGTGCGGCGCTTCTGCTTATAAGGCAGATATAGATCTTCCAGGGTCTGCTTTGTTTCTGCATGTGCAACTGCGTGCTGCAATGCTGGCGTGAGTTTACCTTGTTCGCTAATGCTGCTGATAATGGCGTCACGACGTTGTTCCAGTTCGCGTAAATAGCCTAATCTGTCTTGTAACAGGCGCATTTGCGTATCATCCAGCCCGCCAGTCGCTTCTTTGCGATAGCGTGAAATAAATGGGACGGTTGCACCCTCATCTAACAAGCCGACTGCGGCGTTGACTTGTTGTGGGCGGACGTTCATTTCCTGGGCTAGGCGCTGTTCTATGGTTGGCAACATATTTCTGTATGAATTTGCAAAAAGCGTGACTATGCATAAAGTTCTTGGCGCTGACAAGCGGTATAATTGGGTATTATTTGTGACACATAGATTTGACATGATTACTACCGACTGCCTGACCCGCTTTATGTTTGAGCAAGCTGCTGTACGCGGCGAGATTGTGAGTTTGGATAAAACTTGGCAAGAAGTGCTGAAGCATGCTGATTATCCGCCTGTTTTGCAGAATTTACTCGGCGAACTCATGGCGGCTGCGGCGTTACTTATTGCTACGTTGAAATTTGACGGCAGCATGATATTGCAAATGCAAGGCGAGGGTGCAATACAGTTGTTGGTAGTCGAAGCTACCTCAGCGCACACCTTGCGCGCCACAGCGAAATGGACGGGTGATCTGGTCCATGGCAGCTTTGCGGATCTGTTGGGCGAAGGTCGTTTGCTGATTACATTAGACCCGGAAAGCAGTGATAAACAGGCCTATCAGGGTATCGTGCCACTGCAGGGTGATAATGTCGCCGCTGCGCTTATGCATTACATGGCACAGTCGGAACAAATTGATACCCATATCGTTCTCGCTGCTGATGATGAGTGTGCGGCGGGCATACTCATACAGAAACTACCTGATTTACCCGATGCGGATCCTGACGCATGGAACCGCGCTCGCCAAATAGTTGCTACAGTTAAACCAAATGAATTGCTGGAACTGAATGCGCGCATGATATTGCATCGTTTATTTCATGAAGAAGACATTCGTGTTTATGAAGCCGAAGCACTGCAATTTGCCTGTACCTGTTCACGTACACGAGTCGCGGACATGCTGAAAATGCTGGGGCGAGAAGAGGTTGAGTCAGTGCTGGAAGAGCAAGGAAAAATTGAAGTGCAATGCGAGTTTTGCAACCGGCATTATCGGTTTGACCCTATCGATGCGGCACAGCTGTGGTTGCCCAATGTGGCGACCACTGACGTGACCCGACATTAATCCAGTTCAGTATCCCGTTATAGGGTAGGTGTGTAGCCATGACTGATCCCGCATTTTTCCACGAGTCACGGCCTGTCGGCATGGCGCGCTGGATACCGAGTCTTGCCATGTTGCGCAATTATAAGCTGGCATGGTTATCGCAAGATATTTTTGCTGGCTTGGTGCTGACTGCAATACTGGTGCCAGTGGGGATGGGCTATGCCGTCGCGGCAAGTTTGCCTGCAATTTATGGTTTATATGCGACCATAGTGCCCTTGATTGCATATGCCATATTCGGCCCCAGTCGTATTCTGGTACTTGGACCAGACTCGGCACTTGCCGCTTTGATTGCCGCCAGTATCCTGCCCCTGTCCGCTGGACATCCTGATCGCGCTGCATTATTGGCAGGTGTGCTGGCAATCATGTCAGGTGCATTGTGTCTGCTGGCGGGTATTACTCGCTTTGGTTTTATTACTTCACTCATTTCCAAACCCATACGTTATGGTTATTTAAATGGCATCGCATTGACTGTTGTGATGAGCCAATTACCCAAGGTTTTCGGTTTCCCCGTGTCAGGTAATAGTCTGTTAGCGCTAAGCCACGGTCTTTGGCAGGGTTTGGTGCAAGGCTTGACCAATTGGAATGCCGTTGCTATCGGGATAAGTTGCCTGTTTATCATGCTGGGGTTTAAACGCTGGCAGCCTAAAGTACCCGGTATATTAATCGCTGTGATTGCTGCAACGCTGGTGGTGTGGTATTTCGACTTTGCCAGCAAGGCCGGCGTTGCTGTTGTTGGCGTGCTGCCACAAGGTTTGCCCGGTTTTCAAGTGGCAAGCATTTCACTCTATGAATTCAACAGCTTGTTGTCCAGCGCCGTAGCAATTGCAGTGGTGTCTTTCGCCGATATGAGCGTATTGTCACGTACTTATGCATTGCGCGGCAGTTACGAGGTGAATAGCAATCAGGAGCTGATTGCGTTAGGTGTTGCGAATGTGGCTACAGGGCTGCTGCAAGGTTTCCCCGTCACCAGTAGCTCATCGCGTACCCCCGTGGCTGAATCCGCAGGTGCCAAGACGCAAATTGCAGGATTGGTGGGCGCACTGTGCATAGCATTATTACTGATTTATGCACCCATGTTATTGCAGGACCTGCCCTATGCTGCGCTGGGTGCAGTGGTTATCTTTGCCTGTTTTGGGCTGGTTGAAATTACTGGAATGGTGCATTTGTATCGTTTAAGTTTTGGCGAGTTTGTTCTGTCCATGGTTTGTTTTTTAGGCGTGGTATCGCTAGGCGTGATACAAGGTATTTTCATCTCTGTTGCGCTGGCATTACTGGCTTTTATCTGGCGCGCCTGGCGACCTTACGATGCAGTGCTGGGGCGAGTTACCGGGATGAAAGGCTATCACGATATCTCGCGGCATCCTGAGGCTAATCAGATTCCTGGTTTAGTGTTATTCCGCTGGGATGCCCCTTTGTTTTTTGCCAATGCCGAATTATTTCGTGAGCATCTTTTACTTGCAGTGGTAAATACCCCGACCCCCGCACGATGGGTAGTCGTGGCGGCTGAACCTATCACTGATGTGGACACTACAGCGGCTGACATGCTGTCTGAGCTGGATAAATTATTGACACAGGCAGATATTGAGCTGTGCTTCGCTGAGATGAAGGGGCCTGTCAAGGACCGGCTCAAGCACTATGGCTTATTTAATAAAATTGGGACTGAGCAGTTCTTTCCGACTGTTGGGGAAGCTGTGCGGCGATATTTAATCGTAAACCAGGTGGCATGGAACGATTGGTCTGACTAAACCTAGAAACGGCAGTTGACCGCTGATTTGTTGAGTTAACCTTGTGATACTTGATGCTTACTTTGATGGTGCACCTGTCACCCATTTAATAACTACGCTACCCGTTGAATTGCACGCCCCTCACGGCACATGGCGACGTTGCTTCGCACCTGAATGGAATAGACATTCGAGGCTGTCGCGCCTTGCCCTGCACCGAGATGAACGCACACTTCAACGTGTCCAACTGCCGTTTCTAGGTTAATAACACATCAATTTTCTTCCTGAAATCCACCTGCCCGGAAAGTCAGTACCAGCGTATCGCGATGTCCACCAGCAGCAGTAGGCTGGATCGGTGTGGTTTCGTGAATGACGCGCTCGTCATCGAGTAGTAGCAATGTGTAAGGCTCGACCAAAGTAAAGCGTTGTCCATCAGCGCTATCCGCCGCAAACACCCGACTTTCACCGCCTTTTACCTGCTTACGCGCAATCAACAATATCGCTACAAAATCCACGCCGTCACGATGCGCGCCCTCAGGTGTGGGACGACCTATGCCATCGGTGGTGTCTATACGGAACTGGTGTGCTTCTACGTACCAGGGTTGCGCACCTTTGATACTGTCGCACACTGCGGCTATCGCACTTAACAGGTGTGGCCAAACGGGCTGGGCTATCGTATTTGCGGCGATGGGCTCAAACATGCGTTGCATACCGCCATGCAGTGCGTTGTATTCCAGTGGTTGCCAGTGTGCTCGATGTGGTATTTGCTTAACTTCATTGCGAGATACGATAAAGCTGGCATGTCTACGCTGCCGATAACGTCCACCATCTCGCAAAAACTGATCGATCGGCAAATTATCCCAGCCAGGCTGGATTGCGCTGAGTGCGGTTAAATCAGTTTGCGCGAGTTGACACACCGATGACGGGCTAAGTACTGCGTAGCCATGGCTTTGTAGCTGGTTTGTCAGAGCGGGTAGTGGGGTAAAAGTAGGCGTAATCGTGGTGATGCTCATGGGATTTTAGCTTTGCTGGAAAATATCAAGCAGTATAGGAGGGTGCGTTTAAGTTGAATAGCGCTATTTTGATAGCCGGCCCGATTGACGCAAGCAGGCGAGTAAGTTACTGTAAAACTTCGTCACCCATTCGGGATGATGTTACTGCGAGGAGTTATCATGATTTATACCAAAGATTTAGTCGATGAATTGAATGCCTTGCTACGCTACGACTTAACTACCAATCAACAGGGTATCAAAATCCATAAAACTGCAGATGCGGCAGTCATTGCTACCACCGCGCGTTTGTACGATAAGGGTCTGATTACTGAAGTAGATGGTGGTTATTTAACGGATTTAGGTCGCGAAGTTGCCGAACATGCTGCAATGGCGCTGACCATATTAACTTCAGTTGTAGCCGTTTAGTTTTTCCCCAATTCGTTCCCGTATCGGCGGGAACGACATATGCTGTCAACGAAATTAGTATTTCAACAAACCTACTGCGGTGATAAATTTTGTCACCACAGTAAATTAACTACCTAATTCTACTCAAGCAAATCCAAATATTAATTTTTTATGAAATGTTATATTTGCTATTTGTTATATTTGATATGGCGCATATAATTCGTCGCATATCAATTTAACTGGAATGGCAACATGGCAACTATCGGTATAAATGGTTTCGGACGTATGGGACGGTTGGGCGTCCGTGCGGCTTGGGGCAATTCAGCTTTTGTGTTCAAACAAATCAATGAAATAGCAGGCAACGCGGTGACCGCTGCACACTTGCTGAAATTTGATTCTGTCCACGGCATTTGGCAGCCCGATTGTAGCGCTGATGATGCACATGTGATGATTGATGGCGTTGCAATAGCGTATAGCGCGAACAAGGAAATTGGGGAAACCGACTGGTCAGGCTGTGACATCGTGCTTGAGTGCACGGGTAAATTCCGCAAAGTTGAGCAATTGCAGGCTTACTTTGATCAGGGCGTGAAAAAAGTTATCGTCGCAGCGCCAGTTGAGGGCGCGTTAAATGTGGTTTATGGCGTGAATGATCATCTCTACCAGCCCGACGTGCATCACTTGCTCACCGCGGCATCCTGTACCACCAACTGTCTGGCGCCTGTGGTCAAGGTCATGCACGAGCAAGTCGGTATTGTTCACGGCTGTATGACCACATTGCACAATATGACCAACACCCAAACTATTGTTGATAAGGGCCATAAGGATTTACGCCGCGCGCGGGCATGTGGTGAATCGCTGATACCGACGACGACGGGTTCTGCCAAGGCTATTACCAAGATATTCCCCGAGCTGGCAGGCAAGCTCAATGGCCACGCCGTGCGTGTGCCTTTGCTCAATGCATCATTGACTGATTTTGTGTTTGAAGCAAAACGGCCTGTAACGGCTGAAGAAATTAACAGCTATTTCAAAACCGCAGCCGATACTTATTTACAGGGCATATTAGGCTATGAAGAGCGCCCGCTAGTGTCGGTAGATTATAAAAATGACCCGCGCTCATCCATAGTTGACGCACTATCGACTATGGTGATTGACGGTACTCAGGTCAAAATTTACGCCTGGTATGACAACGAGTGGGGCTACATGAACCGCATGATGGAATTGGCAGCGAAAGTGGCGAGCAGCTTATAAATCATGCATCGTGATCTGCGCAATTATCTGACGGTAACAGGCGGCTACTGGACTTTTACTCTGACCGATGGCGCGATACGCATGCTGGTGGTGCTGTACTTTCACCAGTTGGGTTATAGCCCGTTTGCGGTGGCGATGCTGTTTCTGTTTTATGAATTTTTTGGCATTGTCACCAATCTCATCGGTGGCTGGCTGGCCGCACGACTGGGGATGAACGTGACCATGCATGTGGGCATGGCGATGCAGGTGGGCGCGTTGGCCATGCTTGCAGTGCCGGTGGCGATGCTGACCGTGCCCTATGTCATGTTTGCTCAGGCCATATCGGGCATAGCCAAGGATTTGAATAAAATGTCGGCGAAATCCAGCGTGAAAACGCTGGTGCCACAGGGTGAAAACGCACGTTTATTCAAGTGGGTCGCAATCCTGACGGGATCCAAGAATGCATTAAAGGGCGTAGGTTTCTTCCTCGGTGCCGTGCTGCTGGAGTTTGTCGGATTTAGCCATGCTTTGCTGATATTGTCTGGCAGCTTATTCATTATCATGCTCATCACCATGTGGTTGTTGCCGCGTGAGTTGGGCAAGGCCAAATCCAGTACCAAATTTACTCAGGTGTTTTCTAATAATGCCGCGATCAACTGGTTATCCGCAGCGCGCTTCTTCCTGTTTGGTGCGCGTGATGTCTGGTTTGTTGTTGCCGTGCCCGTGTTCATGTACAGCGAGCTGAAATGGAGCTTCATGTGGGTAGGGGTCTTCATGGCGCTATGGGTGATAGGTTACGGCTTCGTGCAAGCCGCTGCGCCCATGTTGTTGCGGCTTAGCACTCATAATCTGGGTGCAGGTGCGGCCAGGTGGTGGGTGTTCATACTGTCGCTGATACCTGCGGGCATGGCGTGGGCGCTGATGCAACACTATGATCCAGCAATGGTATTGGTTATCGGGCTGATGCTGTTTGGTGTGGTATTCGCCATCAACTCGGCGTTGCATTCTTATTTGATCCTCGCCTATGCCGATCAGGACAAAGTCGCACTCAAGGTCGGGTTCTATTACATGGCTAATGCAGGCGGGCGTTTAACCGGAACTGTGTTATCAGGCTGGGCGTATCAGCAATATGGCTTAACCGGCTGTTTATGGCTGTCAGCCGGATTTGTCGCTATGGCGTGGTTGCTGTCGTTGCGTTTGCCAGAGCGAGTCGAAGCCCGCGTAAGGTCTTAGAACAGTCGCAGCGAAGCGGTTTCCTGTTCCTTAGTTAGTTTTTTCAGTGCATTGAGTGCAGACTGGGTTGCGCCATTTTTCTTGGCGTGTCTGGAAAACGTGATCAGTGCCCGTTCTGTGGATTTCTTCATTTCCCGCCATTCGGTTTCAAATTCCTGATGTTTTACATAGGATGTCGTCAACTTTCCAGAGCGCATAACTATCATCAGCACGGCGCAACTGGTACGCCGAACAGCCAGTGCGGTTTTTCGGTTGCGGTTAATGACCACCATGGCAATCTCCTCTACACAAAAGTTATTTTGTTCCTCCACAATATCCGATTTGCCATGCTTACTCAACTGCCGTTTCTAGGGTTATGTACGGTTCCGTACAGACTTAATTTGGTGACAGGTGCAATCTGGCATCTTTAAGGAGAATTACCATGAACAAAAATCAAATTCAAGGCACCACAAAAGACATCGTAGGAAAAGTGCAAGAAAAAGCGGGCAAGCTAGTTGGCAATGAAGAGCAGCAAGTCGAAGGGCTGGATAAGCAAATCTCTGGCAAAGTGCAAAAAGCGGTGGGCGATGTGCAGGAAGTTATCACAAAAAAAGTGAATTCTATCTGATTCCCTCTTCGATCAAGCTACATCTATTAACACAATAGATGTAGCCGCAATCCCAAACCTGTCTTACTTTCCTTAAGGATATGTCATGAAAAAGCTATGGCTGCTTTTAGGCATAATCACGATGAGTTTGAGTGGTTGCTATGTTGTCCCCTACGGAGACCATGATGGCGGCTATCGGAATGATCAGGGTCATCGTGAACAGAACAGGGGCCATGATGATCGCGATGGCGAACATCATGACTCAGATGAAAATCATTAATTAGTCCAGCGAGTTTATTGTTTGACCAGGCTATACCGATGCGCAACTAGTCGCGTCATTTTCCAGCCTATACGCTGATAAAAATCCAGCGCAGGGGTGTTATCCAGATCAGCCAGTAGCTGGGCACGGGTGGCGCCTTTGCTGGCTGCCCAATCCAGTACGCTGGCTAACAGCGCCGAGCCTATACCGTGCTGTCGATAATTCGCATCAACTACCACATCTTCTATCCATGCAGAAAATGCGCCTTCGGCGGTCGATACCACCAGTTGCGCACTAGCCATGCCGACAACGTTACCTTTATCATTTTTCGCCACGGCGATATAAGCCATGTCGGGTTGCTGCAATAGCAATTCCAGTCCTTTTTGTTGTGCAGCGTGATTAGGCGTGAAATCCTGCTCGATGGTGAATAGCGCATCGAGCAGGGTTAACAATGCCGGGATGTCTTCCTGCTGGGCGGATTGAATCGCGTGTACTGTCATTTGTAGTCTGCCTGCGCGGTTGGGTAGATGGTGATGGAGAGGAAGCGGATAGGCAATTCGATCAACTGTTCCGGGCCATGTGGGACTTCGCCACGGAAAGTCAGCGAGTCGCCGGGTTCCAGCAGGTAAGTTTGCTGGCCATGACGGTACTCGATTTTGCCTTGCAGCATGTAGATGAATTCGGTGCCGGGATGCTCAAATGTGGGAAACACCTCGGAAGCATCATCCATGGAAATCAGGAATGGCTCGAACAACTTGGTCGGCCCCTGGTCGTAAGCCAGCAACTGGTAAGTGTGGCCATGCTTGGTACCACGCCTGACTACTTGCATGCCTTTGTCATTTTTGATGTGTTGCGCGCCGCCCTCAGGCACGTTGAAACCCTTGAACAGCGTAGACAGGGAAATGCCCAATGCCTGTGCCAGCTTGGACAGCGTATCCAGACTGGTTGCGGTCTGGCTGTTCTCTATCTTGGATAACATGCCGCGGCTGATGCCCGCGCGCTCTGCGACGTCGGCGATGGTCAGGCCATGCTTTTGCCGTAAGTCGCGGATGGCGTTGCCCAAGTAACGTTCCAGCTCATTATCCGGATTGATGTCTTTTTCCATAGTGGTATCCCTATTTATTCCAACTGGGTTTAATTATCGCATATCAGATATTTTTTATGAAATATTGTTGACTTGTGTGAATCTAGTGTGCACAATATTCACTAATGTTTCTCAATATGAATCTTCTGCTGCTCATACTTTATTATGCCAAATGCACGACGTTATACGCTAAGTCTTTCCTGCCCGGACCGTACCGGCATCGTTGCCGCAGTCAGCAGCTTTATCGCTGCTAACAACGGCTGGATAGTCGAAGCCAGCCATCATGCCGATGCTACCACGCGGCATTTTTTCATGCGCCAGGAGATACTGGCCGATTCCTTGCCGTTTGACATAGCGCAATTCCGTATTCTATTTACACCTATCGCCGAACAGTTTGATATGCAATGGCGTATTACTGATTCTGCCGAGAAGAAGCGCGTAGTGCTGCTGGTGTCAAAGCAGGAGCATTGTCTATACGATATTTTTTCGCGCTGGCAGAGCAACGATCTGGATGTGGATATTCCTTGTGTGATCTCCAATCATGAAACCTTGCGTGGCTTTGTTGAGTGGCACGGCATCCCGTTCCACTATGTGCCGGTTACGGCCGCAACCAAAGATGACGCCTACGCTGAAATCGCGCAGCTGTTCGATGAAGTCCGCGGCGACGTGATGGTGCTGGCGCGGTATATGCAGATACTCAATCCGGCGCTGTGCCAGCGTTATGCCGGTCGCATTATTAACATCCATCATTCCTTTCTGCCCAGCTTTATCGGCGCCAAGCCTTACCATCAGGCATTTGAACGCGGGGTGAAACTGATCGGTGCGACTTGCCATTATGTGACTGAAGACCTCGATCAGGGGCAGATCATTGAGCAGGATGTGATCCGTATCAATCATTCCGATCAGGTCGACGATCTGGTGCGTTACGGCAAGGATATCGAGAAGGCAGTGCTGGCACGCGGCTTGCGTTACCACCTGGAAGATCGTGCACTGGTGCATGGCAATAAAACCGTGATATTCAAGTGAAGGAACAATAATGCCCTGGCGACTTTTACGTTTTGCGCTGTCGAAAAAGCATCCCGAGCCGCGGATGTTTGCCCAGCCCGACAAGCTCAAAACTTCCTATGATGCAGTCATCATTGGCGGCGGCGGGCATGGCCTGGCGGCAGCCTATTACCTGGCTCGCGATCACGGCATGAAGAATATTGCCGTGCTCGAGAAAGGCTACATCGGCGGCGGCAACACAGGCCGCAACACCACCATCATACGTTCCAATTACCTGACTCCGGAAGGTGTCAAGTTTTACGATGCTTCGGTCGATCTGTGGAAAGACCTGTCACAGGATTTCGATCTAAATCTGTTTTATTCGACACGCGGCCATTACACCCTGGCGCATACTGATGCGGCGATGCGCACCATGCGCTGGCGCGCCGAAGTGAACAAGCATTATGGTGTCGATTCTGAAGTGGTCGGTCCAGCTGAAATACGCAAGGCCAGCCCGCAAATTGATCTCAGTTGCGGCGGTCATTCACCCATTTTAGGCGCGCTGTATCACGCGCCGGGCGCAGTTGCCCGTCATGATGCGGTAGCGTGGGGTTATGGGCGTGGCGCCAGTATGCGCGGGGTGGAAATCCATCAGCAAACTCAGGTTACCGGAATAGACGTACAGGGCGGCAAAGTCTGCGGCGTGCACACTGACAAGGGGTACATTGCTACGCCTAAAGTATTGTGTGCGGTAGCTGGCTCGACACCGCGTATTACCGACATGGTCGGGCTGCGCACGCCGATCTATATTCACCCGCTGCAAGCCATGGTCAGCGAGCCAATGAAACCCTGGCTCAATCCGATATTGGTATCCGGCAGCCTGCATATCTACGTCAGCCAGAGCGCGCGCGGTGAGCTGGTGATGGGCGCGTCGCTGGATCCTTATGAACTGCATTCCACCCGTTCAACGCTGGATTTTGTCGAGGGCTTGTCTGCGCACATGCTCGACATGTTCCCGTTCCTGTCGCACGTCAAGGTGGTGCGGCAATGGGCGGGTATGGCCGATATGACCCCGGATTTCGCCCCTATCATGGGCAAAACGCCGATAGAAGGTTTTTATCTTGATGCAGGCTGGGGTACCTGGGGTTTCAAGGCTACACCGATTTCTGGCAAAACCATGGCTTACACTCTGGCTAATGATCGTAATCATGAATTGATCGAGGGCTTTTCTCTGTCCCGTTTCGCGCAATATGCGCTGACAGGGGAGAAGGGTGCTGCTTCAGTGGGGCATTAAATGAAAATTCTGACCTGTCCAATCAACGGCGCGCGCCCCATCAGCGAATTTACCTACGGCGGTGAATACCGTGCCATGCCTGACCCGCAAACGGCGAGTGACGTCGTATGGGCCGATTATGTGTTCAACCGCAATGGTGCCCCTAGCGTCAAGCTGGAGTGGTGGTGCCATACACCATCTACTACGTGGTTCATCGCCGAGCGCGATACCGCACGCGATGTGGTGATACGCAGTTTTCTGTTTGACGAAATGAATACACAAGGCGGTGCAGCGTGAGGCTAACAGCAATACCTGGCGAATGGATAGACCGCAGTACCGAGGTTGAATTCCAGTTTGAGGGCAACACTTATCGTGGCTATCGCGGCGACACCATTAGTAGCGCGCTATGGTGCGCCGAGGTGCGTCTGCTCGGCCGCAGCTTCAAGTACCACCGCCCGCGCGGCATCCTGTCGTTGGCCAATCACGATATCAATGCGCTGATGCAGGCGGGGCAACGCCTGAATGTGCGAGCTGACGTAGAGCCATTGGCTGCGCAACAGCAACTGACCAGTGTTAACACCTTCGGCGGCTTGCAGGCGGATAGCGGGCGTTGGCTGAATCATCTGGCGAAATTCCTGCCAGTCGGTTTTTACTACAAGGCTTTCCACACCAAAGCACTGTTTCCACTGTGGGAGCGTCTGTTCCGCCGCCTGACCGGGCTGGGCAAGCTGGATTTTGACACGCCACACCTGCGCACACCCAAAGATTACGATTTTTGCGATGTGCTGGTGATAGGTGCCGGGGCATCTGGTTTGAATGCTGCGCTGGCAGCTGCCGATGCGGGTGCAGAAGTCGTCATCGTTGATGAAAATGCCCGTGCTGGTGGATCAGCTGCTTATCAGCGTGGTGGCAAGGCGGATAGCTATACGCAAATTAATGCGCTGCTGAATAGTGTGGTCAAGCATCCCCGCATACGCCTGTTTACCAGTACCGTGGCGGCTGCCTATTATGCCGACCACTGGATACCGCTGGTTGATGAGCAAAAGATGACTAAGATGCGCGCAGGCAGCGTGATAGTGGCAACGGGTGTATTCGAGCAACCCGCGGTGTTCCACAACAACGACTTGCCTGGCGTGATGCTGGCGTCTGCTGCACAGCGCCTGATCTACCGTTATGCGGTGCAGCCTATGCAAAGTGCGGTGGTGCTGACTGCCAATGCCGACGGTTACCGTGCTGCGCTGGATCTGGCAGCCCAGGGCGTGAACGTAGCCGCGTTGATTGATATGCGTAGTGATCATCAGCAAGTGGAACTGGCTGCTGCAGTGCAGGCATGCGGTATCAATATATTCCATGCGCATTGCATACTGGAAGCCGAAGCCACTGCTGACGGTAACGGCGTTGCTGCTGCCATCATCTGCCCGTTCGACGCAGACGGCAATGCCGATGCCGCATCGACAATGCGCATACCTTGCGACGGCATAGTCATGAGCGTAGGCTGGGCGCCGACTGCCAATCTGCTGTATCAGGCGGGTACGCGTATGCGCTTTGCCGATGATGTACAGCAGTTCGTGCCAGAAAATTTGCCTGAAGGCGTGTTTGCCTGTGGTCGGGTGAATGGCGTTTACGATACTGTCCATAAGCTGATGGACGGCGCGCGAGCTGGTCGTGATGCGGCGGCATATCTTGGTTATGGTAGTGCCGGCAACGCGGTCACTATCGTTGAAACTGAGTCACCTTCTCATGCCTGGCCGGTCGTAGCACACCCCAAAGGCAAGAATTTCATTGATTTTGACGAGGATCTGCAGCTCAAGGATTTTGAGAACGCAGTGCAGGAAGGCTTTGATAATATTGAATTATTGAAGCGCTACACCACGGTTGGTATGGGGCCGTCGCAAGGCAAACACTCGAATATGAACGCCTTGCGCATACTGGCGCGACTGACTGGCAAATCGCCTGGGCAAGTCGGTACGACTACGGCGCGCCCATTTTTCCACCCAGTACCGTTGTCGCATCTTGCCGGTCGCGGATTTTCGCCGGAACGGCTTACGCCGTTGCATCATCAGCATGTGCAGCTTGGTGCTGTATTCATGCCCGCTGGTGTCTGGCAGCGCCCGGAATATTATGCTCAGGCTGGGCTAACCCGCACGGAATGCATACGCGGCGAAGTGGCCTGTGTGCGCAACCAAGTCGGGATTATCGACGTTGGTACGCTGGGCAAGATAGAAATTTACGGCCCGGATGCGGTCGAATTCCTGGAGCGGGTTTACATCAGCCGCTACGCTAACCTCAAGGTCGGCATGACCCGCTATGCCATTATGTGCGACGAATCCGGGGTGATTATTGATGACGGTGTGGTCGCGCGTCTGGGGGAGCAGCATTTCTATTTCACCACTACAACTTCTGGTGCTGCGCCCATCTATCGCGAGCTGACGCGGCTGAATACCTTGTGGCAACTCGATTGCGGACTGGTGAATTTGACGGGTGCAATGGCTGCAGTGAATCTGGCCGGTCCCAAGGCAGCCGAGGTGCTGGCGCCGCTTACCGAACTGGATTTGTCACTAGCCGAATTCCCCTACATGGGGATACGCGAAGCTAGCGTTGCCGGTATCCCGGCGCGGTTGATGCGCGTTGGCTTCGTTGGCGAGCTGGGTTATGAAATCCACGTTCCGGCAGCATATGCCGATGCACTGTGGCAAGCCTTGTGGCAGAGCGGCCAGCCGCAAGGCCTACGCGCATTCGGCGTGGAAGCGCAACGTCTGCTGCGCCTGGAAAAAGGCCACATCATCATCGGCCAGGATACGGATGGCTTGACCACACCATTGCAAGCCAATCTCAACTGGGCGTTGAAAATGGACAAGGCATTCTTCATCGGTCAGCGCAGCCTGCAAATCGTTGCGCAGCAAGCGCTGCAGCAAAAGCTGACTGGGTTTGTCCTCGATGCCGGCTACAACGGTACCGTGCCACAGGAATGTCATCTGATTATCGAACAGGGTGATATCGCCGGACGCATCACCAGTATCGCCTGGAGCCCAAGTTTGCAGCGTCATATTGGGCTGGCTTTCGTGCGCCCCGATCTGGCAGTTGAAAACGGCGCTATTGCTATACGCTTAAGTGACGGCAGCATGGTCGAAGCACGGATACACCCGACGCCATTCTATGACCCCAAGAATATCCGACAACAACATCCTGCTCAGGAGCTCGCGGCATGAACCCCTTACGCAAAAGTCCGCTCCACGATGTGATAGCCAGGCAGCAACCCGAGTGGGGCATGGTCAACGCTATGCCGACGGCGTTGCAATTCGATCAAGGCGACAGTCAGCGCTCGGCAACCTTGGGTATCGCAGATTTGTCCTGTCTGTGGCGTCACGGTCTCAAGGGCCCGCGCAGCGTGGAGTGGCTGGAAACGCAGGGGATAGCCGTTCCCGCAGTGAACTGCTGGGCGCCATTAGCCGATGGCGGGTTGATCGCCCGCTTGGGTAAAACCGAATTCATGCTGGAAGACGGACTGATGGGTAATACGGCGCGGCACATACAAAGCCTGCTGGCAGATCGACCTGATGGTGTTTATCCAGTACTGCGTCAGGATGCCGCCTTCGCACTGACTGGCGCGGCATTACAACAATTGCTGCGCCAGACCTGCAGCTTTAATTTCAAGACGCTGGATGCAGCAAGCCGGCCATTGGTGCTGACTACCATGGTCGGCGTGCCGGTGACCATACTGCCGCAGGCAACATCCGACGGCATGCTTTATCGGCTGTGGTGCGACGGCACTTACGGTGAATATTTATGGCGCACGCTGCTGGACATCGCTCTTGAGCTGGACGGCGGCGCAATTGGTTTGAATCACTTGATACTCGAAGGGAAATCGCAATGAACTTAGTAGAGGCAAAAGCATTTTTCGAAACGCACCAGATTAAATTCGTACTGGCGCAATTCGTTGATATCCACGGCGCGGCCAAAACCAAAGCGGTGCCGGTGAATCATTTTGAAGATATTCTCAAACAGGGTGCGGGCTTTGCCGGTTTTGCAATCTGGGGTCTGGGTATAGCGCCGCACGGCCCGGACTATATGGCGGTCGGTGATATTGAGACGCTTTCATTAGTGCCCTGGCAGCCGGGCTTTGCCCGTATTGTCTGCAATGGCCATGTCAACAAACAGCCGTATGAATATGATTCCCGCGTGGTGTTGCTGAAACAGATAGAGCGGCTCAAGCAGCGCGGATGGATACTGAATACAGGGCTGGAGCCTGAATTCTCGTTGCTGAAAAGAGACGAGCAGGGTGCGATACATCCGTTTGACGACAGCGATACCTTGGCTAAACCCTGTTACGACTACAAAAGCCTGACACGCAGCAGCGCTTATCTGGAAAAGCTGGTGGGGGCATTGCAGGCCGTCAATATCGACGTGTTCCAGATCGATCATGAAGATGCCAACGGTCAGTTCGAGGTTAATTACATCTATAGCGATTGCCTGAAATCGGCAGACAATTTTGTCATGTTCAAGATGGCAGCATCCGAGATCGCCAACGAAATGGGGCTGATCTGCTCGTTCATGCCCAAGCCATTCGCCAATCGTCCCGGCAACGGCATGCATATGCACATGTCGCTGTCTGACGGCCACAGCAATCTGTTCGCAGATGCCAGCGATCCGCGTCAGCTCGGCTTGTCAAAATTGGCATATCACTTCCTTGGTGGCTTGCTGGCGCATGCGCCCGCAATAACCGCGATATGTGCGCCGACCGTCAATTCCTATAAACGTCTGGTGGTAGGTCGTTCGTTGACCGGCGCGACCTGGGCGCCAGCCTATATCAGCTATGGCGACAATAATCGTTCCAGCATGGTGCGCATTCCCGGTGACCGCATCGAGCTGCGCCTGCCTGACGGTGCGGCCAATCCGTATCTGGCTGCTGCCGCCATTATTGCCGCCGGACTGGACGGCATAGCGCGTGAACTCGACCCTGGTGACCCGCAGAACATCAATCTTTATGACTTGAGTGCTGAAGAGTTGACTGCCAAAGGTATAGGCGTGCTGCCGCAAAGCCTGCACGAAGCCGTAGCAGCGCTGGAAGCGGATAGCACCATCTGCGATGCGTTAGGCCCGGTGGCGCAAGAGTTTATCAAGCTGAAGCGTATGGAGTGGATAGAGTACATGCGTCATGTATCCGAGTGGGAAATTAACAGCTATCTCGAATTCTTTTAATCGGTTACAGAAACGGAGAGAAATCATATGTGTGGAATTGTAGGTTTACTCGTCAAGACCCCCGCGTTACGTGCGCGGCTGGGCGAAATGCTGGTGCCGATGATGATAGGCATGACCGAACGCGGCCCGGATTCCGCCGGGCTGGCGGTGTTCAGTGCGCCACTGGCGAACGGACACAAATACAGCCTGTACTCGGGCACAGCCAGCTTTGACTGGGAAGGTCTGGCGCAGCAGTTGTTTACCCATCTGCGCATGCCCGCGCAGTGTGAAGGTCACGGCAATCATGCGGTGCTGATTACCGAGCTGGCACCGGCAGCGGTCAGGCAGTGGCTCAAGGAAAATTTTCCTGCGCTGCATGTGCTGTCCTGCGGCCGCGCCATTGATTTGTACAAGGATATCGGCACGCCGAGTGAAGTGGCGCAGCGTTACAACTTCGGCAGTCTGCAGGGTAGTCACGCAGTAGGTCATACGCGCATGGCGACCGAATCAGCCGTTACCCCGGATCGTGCGCATCCGTTTACGGCGGGCGAAGATTTCTGTCTGGTGCATAACGGCTCGCTGTCCAATCCTTACGGGTTGCGGCGCAAGCTGGAAACCGAGGGCATCCACTTTGAAACCGACAACGACACCGAAGCCGCGTGCCGTTTTCTGGAATGGCGCATGCGTGAAGGCGATGAGCTGGAAACAGCCATACAGAAGGGCTTCGAGGAACTGGATGGTTTTTATACTTTCCTCATCGGCACCGAAAACAAGCTGGCGCTGGTACGTGACCCTTTCGCCTGCAAACCTGCGGTCGTGGCAGAAACGGATGACTACGTGGCAATTGCTTCCGAATTTCGCTCGCTGGCGCATTTGCCTGACGTGAAAAATGCTCACATTTACGAACCCAACCCAGAGGAAATGTACGTATGGACAGCATGAATTTCGATCTGGCGACAACGCCGCTACGTGATCTCAATCGTTTCCTGCACCAAGACGCCATAGCGCAAGGAATCAAGCAGGTGACCGTGCTGCATCCGGATGGCGCGCACAACATTGCTGTTGGTCTGAATGCGCCGGTTACGGTAGATATTGAAGGGCATGCCGGCTATTACGCCGCCGGCATGCTCAAACACGGCGAGGTGACCATCCACGGCAATGCCGGAACCGGCGTGGCCGAGAACATGATGTCGGGCAAGGTGCACGTCAAGGGTTTTGCATCGGTGTCGGCGGGTGCTTCCGCGCATGGCGGGTTGCTGGTGGTGGACGGCGATACTTCGCTGCGCTGCGGTATTTCGCTCAAGGGTGGAGATATCGTCGTCGGTGGCTCAGTCGGCAGTTTTTCCGGCTTCATGGCGCAGGCTGGGCGCATGGTGATTTGCGGCAATGCGGGTGATGCACTGGGTGATTCGTTGTATGAGGCAGTGATTTACGTGCGCGGCACGATTAAATCGCTGGGTGCTGATGCGCGTCTCGAGGAAATGACCGAGAGCGACTATCAGGCTGTTGGCGAATTGCTCGTAGCAGCGGGCTACAGCTATGATCCCCATGAATTCAAACGTGTTGCATCGGCCAAGAGCCTGTATCACTGGAATGCGGATGCTAACCAAGAATATTAAATCAGGAGCAGTAAAATGAACGATAACGAACACATATTGAAGCATATCGCCAAGGAAGGCAGTGCTGGCTACGACCGCAAGATCATGGACTATATTCACAACGCGGCTACCCACGGCTTATATGAAATCCGCGGCATGGGTGCCAAGCGCGCGGTGCCGAATTTCGATGATCTGGTGCTGCTTGGCGCGTCATTATCGCGCTATCCGCTGGAAGGCTACCGCGAGAAATGTTCCACCAAGACCATCCTCGGCACGCGTTTCGCCAGCAAGCCGATCGAGCTGGAAATACCTATTACCATCGCCGGCATGAGCTTCGGTGCGCTGTCTGCCAACGTTAAAGAGTCGCTGGGCCGCGCCGCGACCGAGATGGGCACCTCGACCACTACCGGCGACGGCGGCATGACTGCAGAAGAACGTCAATCGTCGAAAACGCTGGTGTATCAATGCCTGCCATCGCGCTACGGTTTTAACCCGGATGACGTGCGCCGCGCAGATGCAATAGAAATCGTCATCGGGCAGGGCGCCAAACCGGGCGGCGGCGGCATGCTGCTGGGGCAGAAGATTTCGCCGCGCGTCGCCAAAATGCGCACCCTGCCAGAAGGCATCGACCAGCGCTCCGCCTGTCGCCACCCCGACTGGACCGGGCCAGACGACTTGGTAATCAAGATCCAGGAATTGCGCGAGATGACCGACTGGGAAAAACCGATCTACGTCAAAGTCGGTGCCACGCGTACTTTTCATGACGTTAAGCTCGCCGTCCATGCCGGCGCCGACGTCATCGTCGTTGACGGCATGCAGGGCGGCACGGCTGCTACCCAGACCTGTTTCATCGAACACGTCGGCATTCCGACACTGGCAGCGCTGCGTCAGGCGGTCGATGCGCTCGAAGACCTGGACATGAAAGGCAAAGTGCAGCTCATTATTTCCGGCGGGGTGCGTACCGGCGCCGACGTGGCCAAAGCATTGGCGATGGGTGCCGATGCAGTGGCCATCGGTCAGGGCGTGCTCTATGCGCTGGGCTGCAATCACGACGCTTACACGCTGGATGGCGTGGTGCATAGTGCCTGCAACGATTACGAACAGCTGGGTACGGCAGCCGGTTTTTGCCACCACTGCCATACCGGGCGCTGCCCGGTCGGCATCACCACCCAGGACGAGCAACTGGCGCAACGGCTGATGCCAGATCTGGGCGCGAAGCGACTGAAGAATTACCTGAAAACGCTGAACATGGAACTGACCACGCTGGCCCGCGCCTGCGGCAAGCAGAACGTGCATCATCTGGAGCGCGAAGATCTGGCGGCGATGACCATAGAAGCCGCGGCCATGGCGCGGTTGCCGCTGGCGGGGACGGACTGGGTGCCTGGGTTCTAAATAATCGGCAATCTCCTCGGAAAAATGCTATTTTTAGATATTTTTGAGGGGATTGCCGCTTAATTTTCATTCTTGTGTGTAATCGTCGTTTTTTAATTGTTGCCAGCGTGAATGCGACCAGATTATTTTTCTGGCTCTATTTCGCCTTCCATTAAAGCCTCTCCATCTACATCTGTCAGTAATGTGGTTTTAATGTCTTTATTTTCTTCCCAACTGTTTACCTTACAGAGAATCGTTGCAATACGTTCGGTGTTTTTTCTAATAATTATGTTCATATGAGCTCTCTTCACCTCTTGCGGAACTTCAGCTATGTAAAAGTAGTCTTTGATTTTAAATCCGAAAAAAATTGAGTAAGTTCCATCATATAAACCACGGTAAATTTTTGCACCGTTATTCTTGGTTACTAGGTATGTCATTTCTGTATTTTTCTTTGTGCCGAATCGATATTCAATGTAGCTGGGATTTTTACCGTTGCCTGCATTTTTAGCGCACATGGAAATAATTTTTCCTTTATTCCCCTCAACTGGGCATGAGAGAATAATTGTTTCATCTGCTTTACATAATGTCGGTTCAGCTGCATAGGCTGCGTGCATAAATAGGAAAATGAAGTTTGTATAAAAAAGTAAACTACTAAAAAGTACTCTTCTCATTTGAATGCTGCCTCTGCAATATTAAATGCGTTCCAGCCTTCCACAAAGCCGTGATAAAACGACCATGAAATTTAAGGATTTATGGTTTTCGCATTCTGAGTAGCGCATTGCTTGAGTGCATTGCGGGCAGCAGAAATAGTTTTGAGTTTATTTGGGTTGCCTAGGCAACTATCGTCTTGCTTGATGTTGAGCTTTCCGTTTTGGTTAGTAAGACGGAGTAAAACAGTAGTAGAGTGTTTTAACGGCGTGCTATCAAGACTCAGGCTATCGGTATATTCCAGACTAATTAACATTGAGTCAGGCACTTCTTTAGCAATTGCCATTGCATTAACACCATCACACGAAGGCATACCCTTTATTTCATTGCTGTCACGTTTGATGTCGAGCCGGACGATAGCTACGGTATCAACTGTCTCGCTGTCATATAAAAAAAGATGACATACCACACCGTTCTCGTGCGGATTGCAGTTTGCATTCGGATTTAAATTTACATTACATCTGGCAGGGAGTGGCTCTTCTAAATTGTATGAGTTGATACTTGAAAGATAAGATTTGCCATCGAATACCCAGCTAAAATTTGAGCCCTCTACAGGAGTGTCGATCCCAAACCAAGTATATTTTCTTTTAGCATTTGATGGGTCTCTTAAATAGGCACCTTCAGAGGTAGAGTAAATAAATTTATCGCTGTCAAATCGTTGTCTTGATGCTGTGACGCTATTTAGTTTTGAATAGACTGACGCTGATTTCTGAGTATTATCAATTCTTAATTCTGCATGAGCAGGAAGCCCGGATAGTAGCAACAGCATCATTCCATAAAAAGGTAAAAAACGGTTCATATAAATTTCCTTATTTGAATGCAGCATAAGCGACTTTAACGTAATCACGGCGTTCTTTTGCGCCATCCATCCCAGAATTTATTTTATGCGTTACGGCGTTAATTGCAGCATCGCTGACACCCTGATCTGCCTTTGCAACACAGTTATTTGCAATCCAGAACCAAACAGCCGATCGTAATGAATAAGGAAACTGCATCACTAAGTCTGGATTGGAGATGAAGTCTACGTTACCGCTCCAATAATGTGCATATTCTTTATTAAAAGCATGATAGTTATCGTACCCAGTTAATTGAAAGAACCCATGTCCGCGAAATTTCCAGCCATCTCCAGGTTGGGTATTCCCATTTGGATTGCCATCAGGTCCATAAATTTTATTGGCAATGACGATCCTTTTTGCATTGCTAAGTGGCTTGGTTACCGAGTCTGGGCGGCCATCAATCGCAGCCTCGCCATGGTGTTGAGGCTTTCTGTAATAGCTGAATTTTTCAGTTAACACCGAACTTTTATAGTTCAGATTTTCAGTTTTAGGACTCATCTTGGAGTCTGACTCTTGTCGTATTTGCCCAAAAAAATGCGCACGCCTTACAGGTGTATCAAGTTTGTATTTTGGCAAATCAACATTCAATTCATCAGCGACATTTTGGAGGTCACTTTCTTTCGCCTGCGGAAATATTTTCTTCAACTGCGCAACCGTAATCTCCCCCGGCACAGGCCGCCTAGGCTTGGCCTGCGGCTGGTCATTTTCGTTTTGGTTCTGATCTGGCGTAATTCCTTGCGGGTCGGTTGGCGATGGCCCGGGAGCGGGGGTCGGGGCGGGCTGATCTGGCCGTTTGTTCGGAAGCGTATCAGGTAACGGCCCGGTTTTGCCGGGTACCTTGAACGTTTTCATCATCTTGCGCACCAGCTTCTTGTGGCCGGGCTCGGCAACGACATCTTCCAGTTTCTTCCAGGCTTTTGCCTGGCGCGACCAGACGAAGATCTGAATGGGGTTGAAACTGGTAGGTGATAGTTCGATGCAGTAATTTTGTGCAGTTGTCACACCGCTTTTCTCATGGCTGTCGTATTTGATCTTGTATTTGACATCATCCATACCTTCCAGATAACGGTTTGCGAAGCAGATCATGACTTTCCCGGGTTGGTTCGGCTGACCGAACACATCATCCAGAAAATCTTCCCATACACTCATGTCATGTCCTCCAGCTTAATCCGTATAGAAGCTAATAAGCATATGGGCAGAGGTGATTTGTTATTGTGGTGGGTTATCAATTCGGTTAATTCTGCTTGGGGAGTGGGTAGGAAATCAGTCGTGTGAACCAAATTCGGTATGATTAGGGGGGTAAATCGATGCTGATTTGGTTATGGATGGATAGTAACTTTATAGGATTAAATCTGTCAATATGGCTGTGCTGCAATTCGCTTTCACCTTACGCGAATTGCAGCAGACAAATCAGCAATCACTCAAATTGGATTGGCTTGAATACGTAATAAATGTCTTCAAGATCGTCAGGGAGCGATCCTGCCAAATCTATTGGCTGTCGCTTTTTTTCGTGCAGATGCAGTGGCCATCGGTCAGGGCGTGCTCTATGCGCTGGGCTGCAATCACGATGCTTACACGCTGGATGGCGTAGTGCATAGCGCTTGCAATGATTACGAACAGCTGGGCACTGCAGCAGGTTATTGCCACCACTGTCACACTGGGCGCTGTCCGGTCGGTATTACCACTCAGGACGAACAACTGGCGCAACGGCTGATGCCAGATATGGGGGCGAAGCGGCTGAAGAATTACCTGAAAACGCTGAACATGGAGCTGACCACGCTGGCCCGCGCCTGCGGCAAGCAGAACGTGCATCATCTGGAGCGCGAAGATCTGGCGGCGATGACCATAGAAGCCGCGGCCATGGTGCGGTTGCCATTAGCGGGTACTGACTGGATACCGGGTTATTCTCAGTTTTAATGAAGTTGTTATAAATTGAAACAATGCTGGGGTCTTAAATGTTGAGGTCCCAGCGGCGCATTTTTTAACAAAAGTTCAGTGATATCTTGGGCGGAAAGTGGTTTGCTGAACAGAAAACCCTGCGCTTCATTACACTGTAGTGTTTGTAACAGGCGGTATTGTTCTGCTTCCTCAACGCCTTCTGCAATCAGGTTGAGATGCAGGCTCTTTGCCAGGGTGCATATTGCCGTGACTATCGACTCATCGCCTGAGTTACCAGGCAGTCCGCGCATGAAAGACTGATCTATCTTGATGGTATCAATGGGGAATTTCTTGATATAGCTCAGGGACGAATAACCTGTTCCGAAATCGTCGATGGAGATTTTTATTCCCATTTCTGAAATCATGTGCAGTTTTTCAATAATATGATCACCGTCATTCAGCAGGATGCTTTCGGTTATTTCTATTTCAAACATTGAGCCAACTAATTCAAACTCTTGCAGCAGTTGTGCGATGAAGGTCACGAAATTATCCTGCTCCAGATGTCGTGATGAGATATTGACGGCGATACGTTGTGGTAACAGATTGGCTTGTTTCCATAATTTCGCCTGATGGAAAGTCGATCTCAATACAAACTCGCTGATGGGGATAATCAAGCCGGTTTCTTCGGCGAGCGGAATAAAATCGAGTGGTGATAAATGGCCTAGCAGCGGTGATACCCAGCGCACGAGAGCCTCTACCCCGGAAATTTTGCCAGAGATAATGTTGACTTGTGGCTGGTAAACTACCTGAAATTCGCTTCTTTCCAGAGCTTTGTGCATTTGAACGTCGAGCGAAAATCGTTCATCAAACTTGACGTTCATGCTGGCCGAGTAAAGCTGAAAACGGTTTCTACCCTTTGCCTTGCTGTCATACATGGCAATGTCGGCATTCTTGATCAGGGTATCAATGTTGTCCCCATTTTCTGGATATAACGCGATACCAATACTCATGGGCACATAAAGTTCGTGTCCATCAATATAGAACGGGTCGCTACATGCTTTGATAATTTTGCCTGCAGTGGCTATTGCTGCCTCCTTATTATCTATTTGCGGAAGTAGCAGGGTAAATTCGTCGCCGCCCTGGCGACCCAGGGTGTCTCCTTCACGCAGACAATGTTGCAGTCGTGCAGCAACTTCTATCAGTAAATGGTCACCGACCACATGGCCCAGCGTGTCATTCACTACCTTAAAGCGATCAAGATCCAGAAACATCAGTGCCAGCATATGCTTGTAACGTCTTGCCTGAGCGATTGCTACTTCCAGACGGTCCCTGAACAGTTTGCGGTTTGCCAGACCTGTCAGCAGGTCGTGATAAGCCTGATACAGTATGAGTTCAGTCGCTTTTTTTCTTTCCGTGATATCTTTTGCTACGCCGTAAGTGCCCAGATATTTGAGTGGGCCTTCGCCATCCATCTCGTCATAAATGCCAAAAGAACTAAATTCCAGCGTCAGCAGCGCTGCTTCACTACCATGCGGAACTCGGATTTCCATGTTGCAGGTAGCCCGATTGCCTGATCTTTTTTCCTGAATGGCATATTGCGCGGCGTCCAGATCCTCCGAGTGAATCAAGGTCGAGAAATGTTGGCCTATGATATCTTCTTTGTCATAACCCAGCAGTGACTTCACGCGGTCGTTGCAAAAGGTGCAATAGCCATCGGCATCCAGCGTGTAAATAAAATCTGGGGAGCTGTTTACCATATAGCGATACCAGCGCTCGGACTCTTTCAGCTGGAGATTGATGGCCTTGTTTTCTTTTTCAAGACGCCGCTTGGTAAGCGCGTTCCTGATTTTTAACAACATCTCATCGGCTTCGTAGGGTTTGCGCAGGAAATCGCAGGCGCCGTGACGCAGTGCGCTAATAGCTGAATCTATTGAGGTGTCACCGCTGACAACGATGACACAGGTGTCGAGTTGTGCTTCGATAATCCAGTCCATGAGCTGATGACCGTTAATGTCTGGCATACACAGGTCGAGTAATATCAGTTCAAAGGGTTTGCTTTTCAGTGCTTCTATGGCCGATTTCCCGCCATCTGCGGCAGATGATGTAAAACCATGATAACCCAGTATTGAGCACAGACTATTGCGCAACAGTGGCTCATCATCCACCACCAGTATTGTTGGTTCTTTAGCTAATGCGTTCATAATTGAGTATTCGCTGCTAATGACATTCTGCATGGTTCCTGCATTTGGCGGATCATGCTTTATTGCCGCCATGCAGGGGCAGTAGTATCTGAAAGATCGTGCCCGATATTTCATTGCTCTGGCAGAATATCTTCCCTCCCAGTTCGTCAACGATATTTTTTACAATAGACAAACCCAGTCCGGCATGTTTTGTGCCTTTGCTGCTCGTCACTGGTTTGTACAGATTTTCCATGATATGTGCTGGTATTCCCGGGCCATCATCCTTGATGGATATTTCAACATATTCAATGCCGCTACGCATGGTGTTAATGCGGGTAGAAATAAGCAGGGAACCACCATTTTGCATAGCTTCTGCAGCATTTTTCATCAGATTGATTAGTACCTGAATCAACTTGTCCTTATTGACCATGATATCGGGTAGCGCAGAATCTAACTGAGTCTGAACTGTTACCTGGTGTAGCGCGAACAAAGGCTCAAGGAATATCCTGCACAGATTTTGAATCACATCGTTGGCATTTAATTTTTGTTGTGGATTTGCCTCTGCATCAGCTGCTGCGGTGACCACCCGGCAAAGCCGGGTAACCCGATCAATTTCTTCTTTGATGATTTTCAAGTCTGCCTGGGCTGGATCTTCCTTGGGTAGTCTGATACCTAGCAGCTGGATGTAATTCTGAATAATGCTCAGTGGATTGCTCGCCTCATGCACAATTTGTAAAGCATGGGTTCTGGATGATGCGATTACCTCGGATTTGATGCGAGTTTCCTGCTCGTTATATGCATTCAATAACGCAATGGCCTGGGCTGCCTGCTGGGCAAACATGGTCATGAGCTTTTGCTGTTTTTTTACATAGGTCAATTGCGTCTGAGACAGCCCGAATATCATGATGCCGACCACTGTGTTCTGGGTAAACATGGGCTGACAATAAAAGCCTTCCGTTTGCATCAGACGCTTGATCTGTTCGTCTAAAATGCTGGAGTTCTTCTGGTTGTCCTCAGTTGTGGCAAAGGAAGTAGTGGGTGTTCTGGTCAGAAATGCATCAGTAACGATACTGTTTTTCTTGTTCAGCGGGATGGTCATTTGATTGAGCATCGCACAATGTCCTGTCAGACACTCACCTTTGAGTACCTTGCCATCCTGGGCGGGCAGGAAAAATGCAACATCCTGAGTGCCGAACAGTATCTGCACTGAACGCTGTATTGAAGCCAGAGTGTCTTCAAGTGAATTAGTAGTGCCTGCCCCTAATGGGTTTCTGCCGATCAGAACAATGTCGCGTAATTCCATGGCGAGCTGCATTTTTTGCGGACGCATGTTGTCTGCTTCATTTGTTTCCGGTGTGTCGATTTCTATTCCGAGAGATAGCGCTACTTTACTGACCATTTCTTTCGCATTATCAACAATATTTTGCAAACTGGCTGGCGAAATGCCCAGCATTTGTTCACCGTCGGCGTATCGCTCTGCCTTATCTGCGCCCATGACTACCAGACTGTTAGCTACATGTGTGATCTGTATCAATTGCTGGGCATCGCTAATCTTGTCTTTTGGCATGTGGTGGTAGAGCACTGCATCAGCCATAAAAGAATTCAGATTCCATTTGTTTACCAGCCAGGCGCCAACCTCGCAGTGATTGTTGCCCAGCTTGTCCGACTCCCGTGACAGCAATTCAATGTCATCGATTTTATCGGCTAATAACACGGCATATTGTTTGGGGAAATTGCTCCACAATACCAGTTGGCCGATATTAAGTAGCAACCCTGTGAGATAGGCTTCTTCGATATGAGGATAAGAGAGTTTCTGGGCGATCAGCTTGGACAGGACAGCTGAAGACAGAGAGCGCGTCCAGAAGGTCTTGAGGTCAAATCCTGGGCTGATGCTGAGATTGTTGAATACCTGATAAAACGACGAACTAATGGCAATTGTCTTGACCATGTCCAGGCCAAGTAAGGCAAGTTTTTGCTCCAGCGTAGTCAGCTTGTTTTGTCTATTGAATTGCGCTGAGCTGCTTGCACCAAATACCTTGGCGCTGAGTGCAGCATCCTGGCTGAGAATATCTGCGATGGCCTGCAGTGAAGCCGAGTCCCGATTGCAAATATCCAGTACCCGTAATAGTACATGGGGCAAAGAAGGGAGGTTAGTGATCTCCAGCGTGTGATTCAGTTGAGAGGTGACTGGTTTCATAGTTTGTAGTTTTTATAAAAAGCAATTAAGTCATTCAAACATGTTTATATTACTTTTTGATTTATTTCATATGTGTTGGTTAACAAGCAAAAATTATACCAATGTGCTGGTTTAAATATGGATACTGATAACGCTATTGATTAATCAGTGCTAGTGGAAATAATGCAGAAGGCCGTTGACGTCGAAGTGAGTTGCATGTGGTTAGGTCAAATTGGCGTTTTCTGTATTTTATCAAAACGATTTGCCGTTGATTTCTTCCGCGCCAGTTGAGTCAGCGTCAGTGTTTTGGCAAATTCTTCGCTACGCTGGATATGGCGTTTGATCAAGTTGCGCGCTGTAGTTACGTCACGATGCAGGATCGCCTGCAGGATTTTATGGTGATCGTCGAAGGTGCGTTTAATGCGTTCGGTATTATCGAAGTCGACACGTCGGATAACGCGAATGTGATCGTTGATGTCCTGCAAATACTTCACCAGTACTTCATTCTTGCCACCCAGTGCGATGGCGATGTGAAACGATTCATCCCATTCTTCCATCTGATTTGCCGTCACTGTTTCTGGTTTGTTGTCTGGTGTCCACAGTGCGATCAGCCTTTCCACTTCAGTGGTCGGCATATGCGTGCAGGCGTCTTCTACTGCGGCGATTTCCAGTGCTGTACGGACGCGGTAGTACTCTGATAGTTCGGCAACGTCGATTTGCCGGATGAAGCAGCCTTGCTTGGCGCGTATGGTGAGGTGTCCTTCATTTTCCAGTTTGAGCAGGGCTTCGCGGATCGGTGTGCGGCTGACTTCGAAATAATCAGCCAGTTCAGTTTCGGTAATGCGGCTTCCCGGATATAACTCGAACGTCAGTATCATTTCGCGCAGGATACCGTAGATATCCTGCTTGGCTGCTATTTTCTTGTCCGTTTTATTAAGTTCTGTGCCATTGATATTTACGCTCGGCTTGTCCACTGCATACACCTGCTGAAGTTTGAACTGGAAGTCATATTTTACTGCTTTAGTGCCTAACTTTGCGATATTTGTGGGCACTCTTATCGCGCACGTTTTTTGAAAAATGCACGAATTAGATGCGTGCGCTGTTCTCGCTCTGCTAACGAAAAATTCCTGTTTAAGCCATTAATTCAATATTTTAGATCAAATGTATTGTCATGTTGTTGCTGGCATAGAGTTTGCATACATTGTTGCATACAACAGATCGTTATTGAGTGATGAGGAAACTGCAGAACTTTGTTCGATTTGGAAGTGTGTTGCTGGTTTGTAATTTAAATTATTTTTTAAGAGGAGTTTTTAACTATGAGCAAATTTGATTTTTCCGTGCCACGTCGTACGTTTCTTAAAACTGTGGGTGCTGCAACGGCAATGACCGCACTTGGGCCGCTGGCAAGTAAAGTTGCTTTCGCGGCTGGCAAGCTGACAGTAGGGGTGATTTACGTTGGTCCACGTGGCGATTTTGGTTATAACCAGTCACATGCACAGGCTGCTGCCAACATTAAAAAAATGGCTGGGGTGAAAGTAGTCGAGGAAGAGAAAGTGCCAGAGACAGTTGCGGTGCAGAAAGTCATGGAGTCGATGATACAGCAGGATGGCGCCAAACTGATTTTTGCAACCTCATATGGTTACTTCGATCCGCATGTGCTGAAAATGGCGGAAAAATATCCTGACGTGCGTTTTGCGCATTGTGGTGGTCTGTGGTCAGAAGGCAAACCCAAGAATGTAGGCAGTTTCTTTGGCTATATCGATGAATGCGAATACCTGAGCGGTATCGTTGCGGCACATGCAACCAAGAGTAAAAAGCTGGGCTTTATCGCTGCCAAACCTATTCCGCAAGTACTGCGCAATATCAATTCATTCACGCTCGGCGCTCAGTCAGTTGATCCTGCCATTACTACCCATGTCATTTTCACTGGAGATTGGTCATTACCCGTCAAGGAGGCGGAAGCAGCTAACAGCCTGATAGATCAGGGCTGTGATGTGCTGACTTGTCACGTTGATGGACCTAAAGTCATCGTTGAGGCGGCAGAAAAGCGCGGCGTATATTCCTGTGGCTACCATGCCAGCCAGGCTGCATTAGCTCCTAAAGGGTATTTGACCGGGGCGGAATGGGACTGGACTACCCCTTACAAAATGCTGGTCAGTGATGCACAGATGGGTAAGCCTATGGTCAATTTCTTGCGCGGTGGTTTGAAAGAAGGCTTTGTCAAAATGAGTCCTTATGGCGCAGCGGTTTCGGCCAAAGCCAAAACCAAAGCCGATGGTGTGAAAGCCAAAATGCTCAAGGGGGATTTTGTGATTTTCAAGGGGCCTATCAAGGATAACGCTGGCAATACAGTGATTGCCGCAGGGGTCAGTCTGGGTCAGCAGGATATGGTGCTGGAGCAAATGAATTATCTGGTTGCCGGGGTTGTCGGCAAAGCTTGATGTTCATGCAGGGCTGATCCAGTTGGATTGGCTCTGCTCGTGCGGTATTTTTAGGGGGCTGATTTGCTATGAAATTGATGCAGCGTTTTCTGCCATTGGCTGAGGCCATTGCTATTCCGGTTATGGCATTGCTGGTTGCAATGTTGCTGTTTGCTGGATTTGTCATGGCAGTCGGGCAGTCTCCCGTAGAAGTTTATTCCTTGTTGTATCAGGGTGGATTTGGTTCTGCATTTTCATGGCAGAACACTTTGCTGCGCGCCGCACCTTTGATCCTGACCGGATTGGCGGTGGCGATACCTGCCCAGGCTGGCATGGTGATTATTGGCGGCGAAGGCGCGCTGGCACTGGGTGCGCTGGCTGCGGCAGTTGCTGGGGCGACATTAAATGGTGCGTCGCCGCATTGGGTGCAGGCAGGGGTGTTGGCAGCGGGGGCATTGTGCGGTGGCGTGTGGATAGGCTTGTCTGGGTGGCTGCGCCATTATCGCGGGGTAAACGAGACCATAGGCAGTTTGCTGCTGTCGTATATCGGCATTGCTTTGCTCAATTTTTTCGTCGAAGGTCCGCTGAAAGATCCCGCCAGCCTGAATAAACCTTCTACTGCGCCTATCGGGGACGCCAATATGATAGGCAATCTGCCGGGTATGGATGTGCATTATGGACTGTTGTTTGGTGCCATCTTTGCGCTTATTACCTGGGTGGTATTGAAATTCACCACGGTCGGTTTTGCCTTGAGAACTGTTGGCGGTAATCCCCGAGCTGCACAAATGGCTGGCTTGCAAGTCGGTTACTGGATCGTGGGTGCGGCGTTTGCAGGCGGTGCCGCTGCCGGTCTGGCTGGGGCAATTGAGGTTGCTGCCGTACAGGGTTCTGCCAATGCTTCGGTTGTGGCGGGTTATGGCTATGCGGGAATACTGGTTGCATTTATTGCGCGGCAAAATCCGTTTGCGGTTATTCCGGTGGCCATTCTGATCGGGGGCATTAACGCGGCGGGTGGCATGCTGCAACGTCGTCTTGATATGCCAGATGCCAGTGTGCTGGTGCTGCAGGGCATTATCTTCGTGGTGATTATAGCGAGCGAGACCTTGAATGGGCGGCTGCGGATATTCAAACCCGTGTCACCGATGAGTGCGGTGATTCTTACTAAACCTTGAGCAGGTAAAACTTATGAATGCAGCTGATGGATTGGGATGGTGGGGCGTACCGCTGGCGATATTCGCCGGTGCCATACGTGTCAGTACGCCTTACTTGCTGGTGAGTCTGGGGGAGTGCATCACGGAAAAATCCGGACGCATCAACCTGGGGCTGGAAGGCGTGTTGATTATGGGGGCAATGGCGGGTTATGGTACTTCGCTGCTCAGTGGCTCGGCGTGGCTGGGTGTGTTGGCCGCTGGACTGGTTGGCGGGTTGTTAGGGCTGCTGCATGGTTTGCTGTGCAGTCTGCGGCGGGTCAACGATATCGCCATCGGTATCAGCATCATGCTGCTGGGTACTGGACTGGCATTTTTCCTCGGCAAGCCGCTGGTACAACCACAGGCGCCGATGCTGAGTGCTATTCCGTTCGGGTTCTGGAGCGATTCACCGCAAATACAGTCGGCACTGCAAATCAACCCCCTGTTTCTGATTGGTATAGCGCTGGCGGTATTGCTGCACTACGCGTTTCGCTATACGCGCTGGGGTATGCAGCTACGCATCGTTGGCGATAGCGCGGATGCCGCATTGGCGTTGGGTTACCGCGTGCTGCCTACACGGATATTGGCCACTATTGTCGGCGGTTTTCTGGCTGGCGTTGGCGGGGCTTTTCTGTCGCTTTATTACCCAGGTAGCTGGAATGAAGGCTTGTCGTCAGGTCAGGGGATTATTGCTGTTGCGCTGGTGATCTTTGCCCGTTGGGAACCGTTGCGCTGTCTATGGGCTTCGCTGCTATTCGGCGGTGCGGGAGCGCTGGGGCCAGCCTTGCAGGCGATGGGAGTTACCAGTGGCTACTACCTGTTTAATGCAGCGCCTTACGTGCTGACTTTAGGTATTTTGATTGCGACCAGCTCACCCAATCGTACCCTTGCCGGTGCGCCTGGCGAACTGAGTCTGGTGCGTAATTAGACAAGGGGCAGGCCGTGTACATCTCAAGTAATGCATTTAAAAATAACGTCAGGTAATTGATATGATTGTAAATTATATACAGGCTGATCCGTATGCGTGGCCATTTGACGGCAAGCTCTATCCTGCCAATACCGCGCTGATCGTGATTGATATGCAGACGGATTTTTGTGGGCATGGCGGTTATGTCGACAGGATGGGATACGACATTACGCTGACACGCGCGCCGATTCCAGCTATCTCTAACTTGCTGAATGAAATGCGTACTCAAGGCTACATGATTATTCATACCCGTGAAGGTCATCGTGCTGATCTATCCGATTTGCCTGAGAACAAACTTTGGCGTTCGCGTCGTATAGGCGCGGGGATAGGTGATAGCGGCCCGTGTGGCCGGGTGCTGGTGCGTGGCGAACCTGGCTGGGAGATTATTCCTGAACTAAGTCCTATGCCCAGTGAAGTCATTATTGATAAACCTGGCAAAGGTTCGTTCTATGCAACAGATCTGGAGCTGATTCTGCATACCCGAGGTATCCGCAACATTATTCTGACGGGGATTACCACCGATGTATGCGTGCATACTACGATGCGTGAGGCCAATGATCGGGGTTTTGAGTGTCTGCTGGTCGAAGACGGTTGTGCCGCCACCGATCATGCCAACCATATGGCAGCCCTGAACATGGTGAAGATGCAGGGTGGCGTGTTCGGTGCTGTCGCCAGCAGTGCCGCAATTCTGAAAGGATTGCTCATATGATCCCTGTCGAAATGGCTGTGCCAGCAACAGGTGCGCTCTCGCTTGAAATATTGAACATGAGCAAACACTTCGGTGATGTGATTGCACTCAATGACGTCAGTTTGAGTATTCCTGCGGGCGGATTTCACGCGCTGCTAGGTGAAAACGGTGCAGGAAAGTCCACACTGGTTAAATGTCTGGTGGGTTTTTATACGGCCGATCAGGGTGCTGTACTAGTGGACAATCGCGAAGTGCAGATTGCCAACCCCAAAGATGCGTCGCACCTGGGTATCGGTATGGTGTATCAGCATTTCACGCTGGTGCCGAGCATGACAGTGGCAGAGAATCTGGTGGTGGCGCGGGGCGCATTACCTGCCTTTATCAATTGGCAGGAAGAGCGCGCCAAGCTGTCTGATTTTATGGCTACGCTGCCTTTCAAAATCGCGCTCGACAAGCCAGCGGGTGCGCTCGCGGCCGGTGAGAAGCAGAAAGTCGAGATTATCAAACAGTTATATCTGCAACGTCGTTTGTTGATATTGGATGAGCCGACCTCCGTGCTGACGCCGGATGAAGCAGACGAGGTGCTCGGTCTGATTGGTGACCTGACACGGCAGAAATTACTGACCGTGTTGATTATTACCCATAAATTCCGTGAGGTGACCGCTTATGCTGATGCGGTGACCGTGCTGCGGCGTGGATGTTACGCCGGCAGCGGCACACTGCCTGAGCTGACGACTGAACACATGGCGGAGATGATGGTGGGTAGCCCGATTGCACAGGATGTTGCTCCGCGCGCGCAACGTCCTGCTACGCCAGATTTACCCCCCAGATTGGTTGTTGAACAGCTTCACGCGCAGGGAGATAACGGTCTGCCTGTGCTCAGGGGCGTGGACTTGAGCGTGCGGCCTGGTGAAATACTCGGCATTGCTGGCGTTTCCGGTAATGGTCAGAAAGCGTTGGTAGAAGTATTGACGGGTCAGCGCATCAAATCAGGTGGCAATGTCATGGTCAACGGTATGCCATTTAGTGGTCGTCGCCAGGAGTTGTTCCGTCATAAGGTGTATAGCCTGCCTGAAGAACCATTGCGCAATGCTTGTGTGGGTGGTTTGTCGGTTGTTCACAACATGTCATTGCGAAATTTTGACCAGCTGCCGCTGTCACGCTGGGGGTGGGTAAATCAGCGCGCCATGCGCAAACAGGCTAACGGGTATGTCGATACTTTCCGCGTTAAAACACCAGGTATCGATGCCAAGATACAAACTTTATCGGGCGGTAACGTACAGCGGGCGGTATTGGCGCGGGAACTGTCGCACCCAGTGGAATTGCTGATTGTGGCCAACCCTGTATTCGGGCTGGATTTCAATGCTGTTGCTGAAACTCATGCGCGCTTGCTGGCAGCACGCGATGCGGGCACAGCAGTGCTGCTGGTCAGTGAAGATCTGGATGAATTGCTCGAACTCGCTGACCGCATCGTGGTGATGAGTGAAGGCCGCATTGTATTTGAAACGAGCGCTGAAACGGCGGATGTACGCGAGCTTGGTCATTATATGGCTGGCGGACATGAAAAAACTGAGGTGATGCAATGATGCCGGATATTTATGAAGTGGCTGCCGAGCCTTATGCATACCGCTTTTCGCCCAAACATACGGCCGTCATCATGATCGATATGCAGCGTGATTTTATCTTGCCTGGGGGTTTTGGCGCGAGTCTGGGCAATGACGTTAATCGGCTTGCTGCTACCGTACCTGTTGCGCGGCAATTACTGGACTGGTGCAGGGCTCAGGGCATGCTGGTGGTGCATACCAAGGAAGCGCATAAAGGTGATTTGTCTGATTGCCCATTATCCAAGCTGAATCGCGGTAATCCCACTGTCCGCATCGGTGATCAGAGTCCTATGGGCCGCATCTTGATAGACGGTGAGGAGGGCAGTGATTTCGTCGCCGAACTAACACCGTTATCCAATGAAATCGTCATCGTCAAACCTGGTAAAGGTGCTTTTTACGCAACCGAATTGGGTAGTCTGCTGCGCGAGGCCAATATCACTCACCTGTTGTTCGGCGGTGTCACTACTGAAGTCTGTGTGCAAACCACCATGCGTGAAGCTAACGACCGTGGCTATGAGTGTCTGCTGGTAGAAGATGCCACCGAAAGTTATTTCCCGGAATTCAAGCAGTCCACCATAGATATGATCCGCGCCCAGGGTGGGATAGTCGGCTGGACTGCGCCATGGGCAGCAATATTATCAGCAACGAAAGTAACGAGTGATGAACAATAAAATTTATCTGGAAGAGTACGTCAAGGTTGCCTTGTCCCTGCAGGGGATAGAGGTGGATAAGCAACGATTGGCGTCCGTTATACAGCAATTCGCCTTATTGACCTCAATGGCAAATGGTTTCCTGGATGAGGCTTTACCTGACGAGCTGGAGTCAGCTCCTGTTTATCGATTATGAGTAACTATCCTGTAACCGCCCATGCCTGTACTCAGGCATTTTCTTCTGGCGAAGTGTCGGCCCGTGAATTGCTGGTTAATGCGCTTGATCGCATTGCTGCACAAAATGAGATGCTCAATGCCTTCGTCGATATTACTGGTGAGCGTGCACTGGCAGAAGCCGATGAGCTGGACAATATGCGTAGACACGGTGAGCCATTGCCTGCACTGGCAGCGGTGCCCTATGCAGTTAAAAACCTGTTTGATGTCCAAGGTGTGACTACCTTAGCGGGGGCGAAACTGCTAAGCCACAATCCGGTAGCTGAACGTGACTCAGTTCTGGTTGAGCGTATGCATACTGCAGGCGGGTTACTGCTGGGTACGCTGAATATGGATGCGCTGGCATATGGATTTACCACCGAAAATACGCACTATGGCGTCACCCGTAACCCACATGATCTATTACGGAGTGCGGGTGGATCATCGGGAGGGACGGGTGCTGCTGTTGCGGCCGGGCTGGTGCCAATAGGTCTGGGCAGCGATACCAATGGTTCGATACGTGTGCCGTCATCATTGTGCGGCGTATTCGGTCTTAAGCCTACTTACGGGCGGCTGCCACGGACGGGGACGTTTCCCTTTGTCGCCAGTTTCGATCATCTCGGCCCGCTGGCTGGGAATGCGCAAGATTTGTCGCTGGCTTACGATGCCATGCAAGGATATGACGCTGGCGATCCAGCCTGCGCGCAGAGACCTGCAGCCAAGACACTGGATACACTTGGTCATGGTATGGAAGGGCTACGCGTGGCGCGGCTGACGGGTTATTTTGACGACAACGCGGGGGCAGAGGCACGATGGGCGGCTATGACTGCTGCTGCAGCGTTAGGCGCTAGCGATGAAGTTGAACTTGCGGGAACGGACAAGGCCAGAGCGGCAGCATTTGTCATCACCGCATCAGAGGGCGGTGCTTTGCATTTTGATAATTTGCGCGACCGTCCACATGACTTTGAGCCGCTATCAGTGGACCGGCTGACCGCCGGCACCTTAGTGCCCGCAAGCTGGTATCAGCAGGCGCAACGTTACCGCCGCTTATATCTTGAGCGCATGCTGGCGCTGTTTGAACAGTACGATTTGCTGGTTGCTCCTGCGACGCCAGTTACTGCGCCATTGCTGGGTCAGCAGCATATCGCTATTGGTATACGGCAGTTACCTACTCGCCCTAATCTGGGCTTATTGACGCAACCGATTTCATTTGTCGGCATGCCCGTAGCCGTAGCGCCATTATGGCCTGAGGGCGGTTTGCCCATAGGCGTACAGCTGATTGCCGCACCGTGGCGCGAGGATATCTGCTTGCGGGCGGCCTGGATGCTGGAGCAGCAAGGTCTGGCTTACTCACGTATTCCTGGAAGCCCGTCATGATACAGCTCACACAAGTTAATTTGGACAGTGTATCGACTGAACTCGCCGCGATTTTTGCTATTTATGAGACAGCGTTGATGGAGAACGACCTGGCCACACTGGATCAGCTCTTTTGGCAGAGTTCGCTCACGGTACGTTTCGGCACATCTGAAAATCTATATGGCATCGATGCAATACGCGCTTTTCGTCAGGTGCGTAATGTCGATACGCTCAAGCGCATATTAAGGCATACACAAATCACCACTTACGGTGAGGATTTTGCCACGACGACGACAGAATTTATACGGGTAGACCAGTTGGTAGGTCGACAAAGTCAGACTTGGGTGCGGTTTGCGGAAGGGTGGCGCGTTGTTTCTGCACACGTCAGCCTGAGTCAGCACGTGTCCTTAAATAAGGAGATGTGACGACGAAAAAATGTATGCACTGTTGAATTGCGAATATGTAAAAATTGGATACATTTTTGTGCATAAATAATATACAAATTATGAAATTTGTTTTGTTATTTTTATTAACTTTATGATATTTAATGACTTTAATATTTGGCATGGGAATTGCTTTGTATCCAATAGTGTTTTTGTTATTAGTTTGTAGTGATTAAAAGTGAGTTTTTATGTTTAATTTGACCAGAGGAGTGTCATCAATGAAAAAGAGAGCGAACGTAGCTAATCGATTGAAACAACTTGGATTGGTGGGGGCAGTGCTAGTAGGTGCATCATCAAATTTGTATGCGGCAGACTGGAGCGATACATCCATAGGCTGGCGCTACGGAACAAAATTTGCAGAACCATTTGAAGGTAATGATATTTCCAAAAATATCATGAATCTGACCCATGTCAGTGGTTATAAATATGGCACGAATTTCCTCAACGTTGACTTCCTGATGTCGAATAGCAAGGATCCTTCGGCTATCGGTTCAACCGACGGTGCGCAGGAGGCTTACATCGTGTACCGCCACACGCTGGATCTAGGCAAGATTACCGGCAAGGATCTGAAGTTGGGCGTAATTAAGGATGTGGGTGCGACTTTCGGTTTTGATGCTAACGTCAAAACTGATACTGGCTATAACTCCAAGAAGCGCATGCTGGTATTGGGTCCTACAGTGATGTTTGATGTTCCTGGTTTTCTGAATGTCAGTTTATTAGCACTCTGGGAGAGTAATCAGCCTTCTGGCTGGGACTTTGCAACAAGCAGCACGTACAGTATCCCGCGCTATACCTATAAAACGCATCCTATGCTGACCGCAGCCTGGGGTATTCCTATCGGCGACTCAGCTTTCTCTTTTGAAGGTTTTGTAAATTTCATCGCCGCCAAAGGTACCGATGAGTTTGGCAATGAAACCAAGCCCGAAACCAATTTTGATGCTCAGATCATGGCTGATATCGGCAAGCTAACTGGTGGACCGAAAAACACCTTCAAATTAGGTCTTGAGTATCAATACTGGAAAAACAAGTTTGGTAATGATGCTTCAGGCCCTGCGGGTAGTGGCGCTTTTGCCAAAACCCCAATGATACGCGCTGAATACCATTTCTAATTCAGACGTCTGGGACTAAGCGAGTGGTTCAACCATGATGATGGCTGGCACACATGATGCTGAGTGTGCCGCATCTCAACTTATTGATATTGGAGTCTGTTTACATGAAAAACGTACGTAATTTCAAAATAGCCGCAATTGGATTGGCCTTGGCAACGACGGCAGTATTGGCTCATGCTGCTGATGAGCCATTAAAAGCTGGCTTCGTTTATGTGGGTCCCGTTGGTGATGCAGGTTGGACATTCGCGCACGACCAGGGACGCCTGAACATGGAAAAGGCATTGGCAGGCAAGGTCAAGTCAACTTATGTTGAAAATGTACCTGAAGGCGCAGATGCCGAGCGTGTAATCAGACAGCTCGCTGCCGATGGCAACAAAATTATCTTTACCACTTCCTTCGGTTTTATGAATCCGACGCTGAAAGTGGCACAAACTTTCCCTAATACCTATTTTGAGCACGCAACAGGCTATAAAACAGCGAAAAACATGGGTATTTATCAGGCACGTTCCTGGGAAGGGGCTTACATGCTGGGTGTGCTGGCAGGTAAAATGACCAAGAGCAATATTCTGGGCTTCGTAGGTTCATACCCAGTGCCTGAGGTGGTGCGTAATATCGACGCCTACACATTGGGTGCGCAAAGCGTGAACCCAAAAATCAAAACCAAGGTAATCTGGGTAAGCAGCTGGTATGATCCTGCACGTGAACGTCAGGCTGCGGAAACCATGATCGCCCAGGGGGCCGATGTATTGAGTCAGAATACTGATTCGCCAGCTGTAATCCAGACCGCTGAAGAAAAAGGTGTTTATGCATTTGGCTGGGATTCAGACATGTCCAAATTTGGTCCTAAGGCGCATCTGGTCGCAAGTACGCTGAACTGGTCGCGTTACTATACTGATACGGTTAAATCAGTATTGGCGGGAACATGGAAACCAGCCACGACACTATGGGGGATGAAAGAAGGTATGGTGGTTTTGACCCCACTTAGTCCGGCTGTTCCTGCTGCAGTTGCCAAAGTGTTTGAAGAGAAAAAACAGGCCATCATCAGCGGCAAGCTAGTGCCTTTTACTGGTCCTATAGTTGATCAGGCGGGTGTGGTAAAGGTTGCTGCAGGTGCGATGATGCCGATGAATGAGTTGATGTCATTGAATTACTATGTACAAGGGGTTGAAGGTTCGATTCCCAAGTAATTGCTGACAGGTTGCAAACCATGCACGGACGGGACTATATGTTCCGTCCGTGTTTTTTATGAGGGAGACATTGTGATGACTGAAATTGATATATCCGGCTTTGTGCGCGCCTTGCCCAAAGCCGAGCTGCATTTGCATATTGAAGGTACGCTGGAACCCGAGATGACGTTTGAACTGGCCGCCAAGCATGGCATACAGTTACCTTATGCTAATGTGGCCGCATTGCGCAGTGCCTATAATTTCTCGAATCTGCAATCTTTTCTGGATATTTATTACCAGGGGGTGCAGGTCCTCAAGGATGCGGATGATTTTTTCCAGCTGACCTATGCCTATTTGCAGCGCGCGCATGCTGATGGCGTGATCCACGTTGAAATATTCTTTGATCCGCAAAGCCACATGGAGCGGGGCATTCCGCTGTCGGTCGTGTTTGACGGTATTAATCTTGCATTGGCGACTGGCGAGTGCGAGCTAGGTATATCGTATCGTGTTATCCCCTGTTTCCTGCGGCATTTGAGCGAAGAAGCCGCCATGCAAACCCTGGAAGCTTTATTGCCTTACCGCGAGCATATTTGTGCAGTGGGTCTCGACTCCAGTGAAAATGGCCATCCGCCTTCAAAGTTTTCCCGCGTATTTGCACGTGCTCGCGCCGAAGGATTGCTGACGGTTGCTCACGCTGGCGAAGAAGGCCCGCCGTCATACATCTGGGAAGCGCTGGATGACCTCAAAGTGTCGCGCATTGATCACGGTGTAGGTTGCGAAGCTGATACGCCATTATGCCAGCGTCTGGCGCAGGAACGCATGCCGCTGACTGTGTGTCCGCTCTCCAATGTCAAACTGGCTGTATTTGACCGCATGGAATCACATAATCTCAAGCGACTGCTGCAACGAGGTCTGTGTGTGACGGTGAGCTCGGACGATCCCGCCTATTTCGGCGGATATGTACTCGACAACCTGCTGGCAGTGCAGCAAGCGCTGGAGTTAACGCTGGATGATATGCTGACGCTGGCACGTAATTCTATTGAAGCGTCTTTCCTGTCAGAAGCTGAAAAGCAGGTCTGGCAGCGGAAAATTGATGTATGTGCTAAAGCTTAATGATTTTCCGCCACTAGTTATCTGAGCCGAGTTGGCCCGGATCAGTGAGTGTGTTTGTCTGACATAGGCATGGTTGTGCTATCCATCGGCCCCATGTCGTCATCAGGTGGTGCTTTGGCGACTATGTCCTTGTATTGTTCTGCTGTCATGCCTGGCAGTTGCTGCAGGAAAGCGACCATGCTCCAGATGGTCTCATCGTCGTGACTCATTCCCCAGGCCGGCATGGCGCTCATCTTTAAACCATGTTTGATGACCCAGAAAGCTGCGCGCGGATCTACACTTACTTTGCTCAGATTAGGTGGCTGCGGATACAGCCCTGGACGCAGCTCTGAGTCCTGCATTCCTGGCGCCAAATGACAGCTGGTGCACATCGCGGCGTACTGGCCTGCGCCTTTCAGTATCATCTGCGGGTCATTGAGATTGGCAGGCACGGCGAGTGTTGATGCATGATGCTCTATCGCCTGTTCGCGGGTGGTTTCCATGACCGCATAGGTAAGTTTCCAGTGTGGACTATCAGCACCGGGGTTATATAGCCCCGACCATATGAATGCGGCAGCGCCGAGGGTAAATACCAGTAAGGTTGCCAGTACGATTTTTATAGCGTTCATGATGATCCTTGTACGAGACGAATAAGCAAGCTATCAAAACCAGATGTGTACACCGGCAACCAGTTGCAGATCATGTGTAGGATCGCTATTGGTGCGTGCAAGGTCTGCGGTTTTGCCATATTTTTGTACATAGCTGACGCCGATATAAGGGGCAAATTCACGGCGGATTTCGTAGCGCAGGCGTAAACCCAATGCTGTATCGGACAATCCTGCGCCTATGCCGCGTTCTATATCATCTTTGGTGTACAGATTGGCATCGACTTCTGGCGTGAGGATAAACCGTTGTGTTAATAGCAAGTCATATGAGGTTTTCAGCCGCAGCGCAGCACGGCCGGATGCGCCGACATACGCGGTAGCTTCCACGGCGAATTTGTAAGGTGCCAGCCCCTGTATTCCTAGCGCAGCCCAGTCACGCGATGGACCAGTGCCGAAGTCATGGCGTATTCCCGACATCACGTCCCAATAGGCAGCATAGGTGTGACCCCATAACAGTTCTGCATCCGCATCCTGAATTTTGCCATGAGCGCGCTGACCCTCGCTGCGTATCCACAGCTTGTTAAGATCGTAACCCAGACGCAAGCGGCCATCCCATACCATGCTGTCGGCTTGGTCGCCATGCACATACTCCAGCTTATCGAGCATGAATTTGGCGATGAGCGGATCGTCATTCATTTCCATGATGTCCATGTTCATCCCGTCCGCGTGGAAAAATTTCCCTGCTGAACCATCGCTGCTTGGCAGACTGCCTACTGCGGGTGCAGGTAGTTCAGATGGTTTTGGTTGTTCAGGTGGTTTTTTCTTGCTGCTGCTATGATCCATGCCCGGCATGTCAGCCATCTCGGGCATATCGCTCATATTTTTCATGCTGGCATCGGATTCTGAAGTTGCCATGTCATGTCCCGACATCGGCATAGTCATCGTTTCCTGGGCTAAGACAGCCCCGCTTAGCGGTAACAGCGTGCATAGCAGTGCCAATGGCTTGAGGTTGTTCATTAGTGATCTCCGTTTATTCACAGTTAAGCGACCACGACGGTGCGGAACATGCCGCCTTCCATGTGGAACAGCATGTGGCAATGATAAGCCCAGTTGCCACGCGCATCGGCCGTGACCCGGTAACTGATGCGGTGTCCGGGCGCCACGGTGATGGTGTGCTTGCGTACCTGAAATTTTCCATCAGGTGATTCGAGCTCGCTCCACATGCCGTGCAGGTGTATGGGGTGATGCATCATGGTGTCGTTGATCAGGACGATACGCAAACGTTCACCAAAGTGAAACAGTATCGGCTCGGCTTGAGAGTAAGGTATACCGTTGAATGACCACATGTATCGGTCCATGTTGCCCGTCAGATGCAACACGATTTCGCGTGTGGGGTTGCGCGGATCCAGTGCGCCACCCACGGTATGCAAATCAGCATAGGTCAGCACTCGTCGCCCGTTGTCGCGTAATCCCACACCAGGGTCATCCAGTCGGGTTGATACCTGATCTGCACGCATGGAATTAGATGGGCCATATTCAGTGGCAGCATGGTGGTCTACTGCTACATCTCCACCTGCGGATGGTGCAGCAGCCATGCTGGTATCGGATTTGGCTGAACTCGACATATCCATTCCTGGCATGTCGTTTGATCCTGACATGTCCATCTCAGCCATACCACCCATCGCCATGCCCATATCCGCCATGCTCAGCGTAGGTACAGGATCGAGCTTGGGTATCTCAGCACGCATACCCATGCGTGGTGCCAGGGTGGCCAGTGCGTAACCAGATCGATCTAGCGCCTGAGAAAATATCGTGTAGGCACGGTCTTCAGTCGGCTCGACGATTACGTCATAAATCTCGGCAACGCCGATGCGGAATTCATCAATGCTGACCGGATTCACATATTGTCCATCAGCCGCAACAAGGGTCATTTTCAAACCGGGGATACGCACGTCGAAATAGGTCATCGACGAACCATTGATAAAGCGCAAACGGATTTTTTCGCCAGGTTTGAATAATCCCGTCCAGTTTCCTGCTGGGGTAATGCCGTTGGTGAGGAAAGTGTAGGTCGCGCCGCTGACATCGGATAAATCGCGTGGGCTCATGCGCATTTCGTCCCACATGGCCCGTGTGGATAAGGCGTTAGCCCAGCCGTCTTGCTTGGCATCCTCTATCAGATCGCCAACTGTGGGTCTGGCATAATTGTAATAATCGCCCATTTGCTTGAGATGCTTGAAAACCTGCTTAGGGTCTTCGTCGGTCCAGTCTGACAGCATCACGACATAATCGCGGTCATAAGTAAAAGGTGCGGGTTCACGGGGTTCGATGACGATGGGGCCGTACAGTCCTGTCTGCTCCTGAAAACCTGAATGGCTGTGATACCAGTAAGTACCGGACTGACGTACATCGAACTGGTACACATAGGATTCCCCCGGTGCAATGCCGTTAAAGCTCAGGCCAGGTACGCCATCCATGGCTGCAGGCAGGAGAATGCCATGCCAGTGGATGGAGCTGGGTACTGACATGCGATTGGTTACCCGCAAGGTGACGCGATCGCCTTCGCGCCAGCGTAGCAGCGGTGCTGGAACCTGGCCGTTCACGGTAGTTGCCATGCGTGATGAACCAGTGAAGTTGACTGGAGATTCAACCAGATCAAGTGCAAAATCGGTTCCGCTGAGTTCCGTGGCTGGAGCAGGGCTGGTCAAAGCCCACGCTGGATTTTGCCATAGACCTGCGCCTACCAATGCGCCTCCTGCAGCAAGTCCTTCTACAAAGCGACGACGAGATGGGTTCGCTGGCGGGTTTTTGAATGTTTTCATAAAGTATCCTTGGGCATGCAATGAATTAATCAGCGTTCATTTTTCCTGTATTGAGAATAATACAGAACTGAGCTGAATATCGCTTTCCATTAATTCACCGTTAATCGTAATGACTGTGAAAACAGTATGCACCATGAATGGAAACATCGTACTGACGCGATGATTACAAATTTGTAATCTTGTCCTGTGAGTCTGCAAAAGAGCGATAATATCCGCATGAAAATATTGATAGTCGAAGACGAGCCCAAAACGGGCACCTATCTGAAGCAGGGTCTCACTGAGGCTGGCTTTATTACCGATCTGGCGGTGACTGGAACCGACGGCCAGTATCTGGCGCTGACAGAGACGTTTGACTTGATCATCCTTGATGTCATGTTGCCGGGTATTAACGGTTGGGATGTATTGCGTGCGCTCCGGGCAGCAGGCAAGAGTATGCCGGTTCTGTTCCTCACCGCCCGCGATCAGGTGGATGACCGAGTGAAAGGACTGGAGCTGGGGGCCGATGATTATCTGGTGAAGCCGTTTGCATTTTCTGAGCTGCTGGCACGAGTACGCACATTGCTGCGGCGCGGTAAGGTAGTTGAACCAGATACACTGACTATCGCTGATCTTGAGATTAATCTCGTTCGACGCCGTGCCAGTCGCTCCGGGCAGCGCATTGATTTGACTGCCAAGGAGTTTATGCTGCTGACGCTGTTCCTGCAGCGTCAGGGTGAGGTATTGTCGCGTACGCTGATTGCTTCGCAAGTGTGGGATATGAATTTCGATAGCGACACCAACGTGGTGGAAGTTGCCATCCGTCGCTTACGCGCCAAGATTGACGACCCTTTTGAGCCTAAACTCATCCACACCGTACGCGGTATGGGGTATGTGATGGAGCTCCGTAACCAGTGATATTGCAGCGCTCAATCACCTTACGTCTTGCATTGCTGTTTGCCCTTGCCACCATGCTTTTGCTGGCGGGGATAGGTTATTTTTTGAATCGGTCTGTCGAATCGCATTTGGCTGATATGGACTGGGGAGAAATCCACGGCAAATGGGAACTTACTCAGAATTTGATCGAGGAAATTCATACTCCAGCTGATTTGGCGGCCTTTCCTCAACTGCTGGAAGGTGCACTGGTCGGCCATCCAGAGCTGTTTGTAATGGTCAAGGACCAAACCGGGAAACCCTTGTATGCCACTCCTGGTTTTTCTTTCCCCCAGCAGTTTGTGGCAAGGAATCTGAATGTGCCTCCATCTTTTTCCGCCATGGCAACCTGGCATGACGGTGAACATATGTTCCGAGGTGCCGTAGCTACGATAGCCTCCAATCTGGCTGGACACCCTCGTTTTACGGTTGAAATCGCGCTGGAAAATGATGAGCACCAACACTTTCTCGATCATTTCCACCGCTTGTTGTTGACCGCTTTGCTATTCGGCATGACTGCCGCTGGTGCGTTAGGCTGGTTCATTGCCAGACGCGGGTTACTGCCAGTAAGGGACATGGCCGCTGTGGCACGCAATATTTCTGTCACTCACTTAAGTGAACGTTTGCGTCTTGACAGCGTGCCGATGGAATTGCGCGATTTGGCCATGGCATTTAACGGCATGTTGTCGCGACTGGAAGATTCATTTCATCGGCTGACCGACTTTTCTTCAGACATCGCACACGAACTGCGTACTCCGATTAATAACCTCATGGTTCAGTCACAAGTGGCGTTGTCTCAAGCTAGAAACACCGAGCAATACCAGGATGTTATTGCATCCAATCTCGAGGAATTCGACCGTCTGGCCCGAATGATTGCTGACATGCTGTTCCTGGCTAAAGCAGACAATGGTTTGATGGTGGCAGGGAGAGAACAAGTCGATCTGGAAACCGAAATTGAGCATCTGGCGGAATTCTTCGGCCCCTTTGCTGAAGACCGGGGGGTGACTATCAGCACCTCGGGAAGAGGAACTGTAACCGGTGACCGCATCATGCTGCAGCGGGCTATCGCTAATTTGCTGTCCAATGCGATTGCTCACACCGCTCCTGGCGGGCAAGTTCAAATTCGCCTGATTAATGAGTCTGCAGCGTTGCTACGAGTCGAAGTTGAGAACCCAGGTAAAGCAATACCTGTTGAGCAATTGGGCAGAATTTTCGATCGTTTTTATCGGTTGGATCCCGCGCGAGGCACGGCACCGGATGGGGTAGGACTGGGTCTTGCCATCACCAAATCTATCGTCGTAGCTCACAAAGGCTACATAGCCGTTTTCTCAGACAACAATGCCACGGTTTTTACCATCACCCTGCTAGTAACATTGTGAATTATGATTTCGCAGGCAACAAACCAAATTCGTAGCCCATTAATTTAGCATCATTGATCCTCGTATTACACCGAATCACTTAAACCCCAGCCGAATACAGCAAACAATCAATTATCTGTAAATTAGCCCATTCAATATAGAATTGTATAAGTTCAATATTATTTTTCAACTGATAAACAACTTTATTGATAATTACAAAATTGTAATGTTGCTGTCATTCCTGAGTTGCCATATATGGAGCAGGATAGCCACTTGAACCGCCCACGTAGGAAGGTGTTGGGATTATCAAGTAATCGAATTTCGTTATGATAAGGTTTAGTAATGGACTGCTTGGATTAAGCGGTTTGCACTGGCAGCTTGAAGGGGTAGCCTCCTTAATATGTGACGCGGAACTGATGTGGCGCTGGTTGGTGGTGTCTATCCTGAGTAGCTTATTTATTCTTGGCTGTCATATCCAGTGATTCATTTTACAAAATATCGCACTACCTATCTCGGCATTAATGCATTAGATTGGCAAGTTTTTGGAGGTCGCGAATGGGCTGCAGGTCTTAGGTGTTTTTTATTTGATGAAAGAAATTAAAAATGATTGAGTATGGTTTTGGAAAAGCTGTTGGCATGTCGTTTGATGACGCAATTGTACGTGTGACCCAAGCACTTCAGGACGAGGGTTTCGGCATACTCTCTGATATTGATGTCGCAGGAGCAATGAAGAAGAAGCTTAATCAGGATATGCCACCCTACCGAATATTGGGTGCGTGTAATCCACCCTTGGCACATCGTGCTCTGGAAAGCGAACCATCTATCGGTTTGCTCTTGCCTTGTAATGTGGTGGTGCGTCAGGATGGTGCTGGTGTGGTCTATGTGGAATTCATGGACCCCAATGCTGTACTGAACTTGGTGAATAAAACTCAAATCACTGAGTTGGCAGCCGAGGTCAGACAACGGTTGGAGCGGGTCATGCTTGCGCTCTAGGGACTATGGTAATACGTGGCTTTTAGGCTTTATGTAAAGCAAGTGAATGGTTGTTTTAGTAGTTACGTAATTTTTTAATATGAACAATAAGCCGATACTATCAATTTAACCTAATAGGAGAAACAAATGAAACTTGGAACTACGCTTTTATCTCTAGCCTTTGCTGGTACTTTTGCCCTATCGATGTCTGTTCTAGCTGATGATAGTCACCATCTAGACCAAAAAGCGGCGGCGCCTTCTGAAAAACCCGTCATTCAGAAAATGCAGGCCAACACCAAGAAAATGCAATCGCAATTGGAGAAGTTGGCGGTCACTAAGGATCCGAAGGAACGGCAGCGCTTGTTGGTTGAGCATATGATGACCATGCAGGAAAATATGGCTATGGACAAGAACATGATGGGGATGGATTGCCCCATGATGGGTGGTGCAATGGGTATGATGGGGTCTCAAGGCGGTGGAATGGGCATGATGGGCGGCAATCAGGATGGTATGTGTGCCCAGGGAGCGGTGCCTGACGCGATGGTTAATCGTATGCAGACGATGGAAAATCGCATGGACATGATGCAGCAAAAGTTGGAGCAAATAACTAAATCGCAAATACCAGCGGCAACAGGCAAATAATTTTAGTTGTGACATTAATTAAGTAACGGGCAGGGATGTGATTTTCACCTGCCCAAAATGCAGTCGGCGCTGGAGACGCGTAATGTAGGGGTCTAAGAAGGGAACAATGCCGAGCTGCGCGACATGAGTCGCCGATTCTGGGCCAGTATAGTGTTGGCTATTCTGGTGTTGTTTCGTGCCATGTGCCGAGTGCTAGCTTGATGCCGTAACCTGCATATACAGCTGTACATGCAACAATGGTTGGAGTTGCTGCACTGGTTACGCTGGGGGGGTTAATAGGGCGGCTGACCTATCTTCATATATATACGGCTGGCAATCGTTGGTTACACGCAATCTCAACCATGGAGATTCCTGACGAAAAAGTAATCGTCGCGTCATCTTTCTGTGGGGCAAGCCCAGGCAAGCTGCTTACATCAAACATTCATTTGTTGCCACGACAGGATTGGATGAAAAGCTGGTTAAGCGTGCAGTCACAATCAGGAGCTACGCTCTATAACCAGATTAATTTGGGCGTGTAGCTGCCTTGAACGGCTCACGGGTTTATAGACCCTTTTGATAGGCTTCCCAGCACTTATCCAGCTTTGGCGGGATATCTTGATTATAGGACCGTTTATGTCGTCAACTTGCATCAGCCGTATTTTTTGGCGTTTTTGGATTTTCCTGATTGGTAGCGCCTTGTTAGGTGGCCTTAATCAGATCGCTAGCGCCGCAGAAATGACACGACTACAAGCAATCGATATTGCTGTTCAAAGCAATAAGGATTTACAAGCCGCTCGCTATACTGTGGAACAGGCTCGTGCGCGATTGCTGCAGGCAGAGCTAGCGCCTAATCCACGGCTGGATATTGCTGCGCGAAATGATCTCATTTTTAAAAATCAGGGGGAGTACGCTGCCAGCATTGGTATAAGCCAGCAGTTCTCTGTAGTAGGACGTATTGCCCATCAACAAGAAGTTGCGCGCGTGGATGTGGCCTTGGCGTTGGCCGAGATCAGGCAAGCCGAACTCAAGCTGGCAGGTGATGTAACGTCTCAGTTTTATCGCATCTTGGCACTGAATCGGCAGATTGAAGTGCGAGAACATTTAATTGATGTTGATCAAAAACTGGTACTGGGTACACGTAACCGCTTTAAGGCTGCCGAAGTCTCCGAGCTTGATGTCAACACGGCGCAACTCGAGCTGCTGCGGCTAACTCAGGAACGTACGCTGTTGCTGAGTCAGCGGATAACCCAATTGGCTCAGTTGAATCAACTTCTTGGAAGAGCAGGAACACAAGCCATAACGTTGAATGATACTTTGCCAAACAGTGACTCATTGCCGAGTTTGGCAGACCAGCAACGTCAGGCATTGTCGTCACGGCCTGATCTGCGCTTTGCTCTACTCAGCGCGAACCGGGCTCAGGCTAACCAGGCATTGGCGCGTGTGCAACGCTGGGAAGACTGGACGGTAGGCGTAGTGCTGGAACAAAGCCGTTTGGTGATTGACGGAGGGCCACCTCAAGAAAGCGGCCGTGCCCTAGGGTTGAGCTTGTCAATTCCATTGCCATTGCGGAACAAGAATCAGGGGAACATCGCTGAAGCAGCAGCTACTGAAACGCAAGCTTACGCGCGTATTGAAGCGCTCAAACTAAGTATCAGCAACGAGGTGGCCAGCGCTTACGCAGAAACCGAGCGTTTGCAACAAGCTCTATCAGAATATCAACGTAACATGTTAACGCTCAGCACGCGTAATGTACGCCTTGCCCTGCAGGGGTACAACCAAGGGTTAATTCCTGTCGGTGACGTGGTTCGAATACAGCGGCAACAGGGTGAGCTGAATATTGCCTATCTGGATACGCTCGATCAATACCTTCAGTCATTGGCGAGATTGCATATTGCAACCGGAGATTATGCTGGATACGCATCCAAACAAAAGATGCCATAGAATTATTTTGGAAGGAATTAAGTATGCGAAGTTTTTTCAAACCACGTACGGGTAGTCTACTATTTAGACGGTTGCGTGGTCTGCTTTTTCTGGCACTATTCACTGCGCCTGGCGCATTGCCTTCCGCCTTTGCACACGGGGGGGAGATCAAAATTGGCGGTGGAGCGCGCGGCCCAGTGCAATTGAGCACAGCGCAGCAGAAAGCACTCGCTTTACAGTTGGCTCCTGCCAGCTTCCGCCCCCTCTCCACTGAGCTGAATCTGAACGGCGAAGTACAGTTGCTACCTAATCGTCAGGCCGATGTCAGCCTGCGCATCAGTGGGCAGATCACAGGTCTGTACGCAAATTTGGGAGATAGTGTTCGGGTTGGTCAGCGTTTAGCGCTGGTGCAATCTCGACTGGTGGGAGATCCACCGCCCAGCGTGACCATTAATGCTCCCATGAGTGGTGTGATCGATGCCCGTAATGCAGTCGTTGGCCAAGCTGTGGAACCCAACACAGTATTGTTCCATATCAGCGACCGTTCACAGGTTTTCGTAGTCGCGCGAGTATATGAAGAAGATATTGGCAAAATCAAGCTAGGACAGGAAACTCGCATCCGGGCGCTGAGCTATCCAAAGCAGGTGTTCACTGGCAAGGTCACTTTGATTGATCCCAATCTTGACCCGTTGAACCGTACCGTGAAGGTGTGGATACAACTCGCTAATCCGCAGGGTTTACTCAAACCGAACATGTTCGCTCGTGCCAGCGTTATTTTGCGAGCTAACGAGGCAGCGCTGACTATACCCAACGACGCTATTATTGAAGCCAATGGCGAAAAATTCGTGTTTGTTCGTAATGGGGGTGAATATAACCGGGTGGAAGTAAGTGTTGGTGCTAAAGATGATGAATATAGCGAAATCACCGATGGCTTGGTACCTGGAGATAAGGTGGTGGTTCAAGGTAATCGCCAAATCTATACAATGTGGCTTACTGGTGGTTCATTACACGGGGATAACGATTAATCATGTTCAATCGCCTGATTGCCTGGTCGCTCCACAACCGCCTGATTGTCCTCGCTGTTACGCTGGTCTTATTCATCGCAGGCGGATACGCATTGCAGCGGATGCCGGTAGACGTTTTCCCCGAGTTCGCTCCACCCCAGGTGGTGATACAAACCGAAGCACCCGGTATGGCGCCGCAGGATGTGGAGTCATTGGTGACCTATCCGCTCGAAAGCGCGATCAACGGTACGCCGGGTGTAACCGACGTGCGTTCCAAGACTTCCGTGGGCTTATCGACTATTACCGTCATATTCAACGCAAATACCGATGTTTACCTGGATCGGCAATTGATTAACGAGCGTATCCAGAACGTTCTCAGCCGGCTTCCCGCAGGAACCAAACCGCCGGTGATGCTGCCCGTCACATCGGCAGTGGGATGGTTGGTTAAGTATGCCCTGACCAGCGACACCTTGTCCCCGGAGGAGCTGCGCACACTGTCTGACTGGGAAATCCGTCCGCGCATTCTGGCGTTGGGTGGCATCGCATCGGTAGTATCCATTGGCGGTGAGGTCAAGCAATATCAGGTACGCCTTGACCCAAACCGGATGTTTGCCTATCAGATCAGCGCCGAAGAAGTGCGCAAGGCATTGGAAAAATCCAACACTAACGTACCGGGTGCGTTTCTGCAGCAGCCTGGGCAGGAATTGATCGTCGGCGGCGTCGGGCGCATTACTTCGTTGGATGACCTGAAAAACACTATTGTCGTCATGCGTAATGGAACCCCAATCACGATCGCCAATGTGGCGGAAGTCGCCTTCGGTGGGGAAATAAAGCGCGGAGATGGCGCTTTCGCGATGAAGAATGCGGTAATCGGAACTATCTCCAAAGCCTATGGCGCAGATACCATTGCCACGACGTATAAGGTAGAAAAAGCACTTGCCGAAATAAAAAGGCAGTTACCAGCGGGTGTCCAGATGGATGCGCAAGTGTTCCGTCAGGCGAACTTTATCGAGACTGCGATTCATAATCTGAATGTGTCTCTGTTGGAGGGTGCGCTGGTCGTGATCGGGGTGCTGTTCCTGTTCCTGATGAACTGGCGCGCCTCGTTCATTACCTTTTTGTCCATGCCTGCCTCCTTCGTCGGTGGCATCCTGGTAATGCATGCCTTCGGCATCGGTATCAACTCCATGACCCTCGGTGGTCTGGCGATCGCCATCGGCGAAGTGGTGGATAACGGTATTATCACGGTGGAGAATGTGGTGCGGAGATTACGGCTAAACCGCAATGTGGCACGTCCGTTGCCGTCAATTGAGGTGGTGTTCGACGCGGTGCAGGAAATCCTCAACTCGGTGGTGTATGCGACGTTGATCGTGATCATGATCTTTCTGCCGATTTTTTTCTTGCAAGAGCTGGCCGGGCGCATCTTCAGTCCCTTGGGTGTGGCTTATATTGCTTCGGTGACAGCTTCTCTGGTGGTGGCGGTGACCATGATCCCAGCTCTATGTTATCTGCTGCTGGTGCGAAACAAGGAAAAAGTACAGGATGAAGGAGTGGTGTTGCATGCTACGAGCAGCCGCGAATTACTTACTGATACCACACCGATTGATGAAGTCGGGGAACCGGAGACCCGTTTTGTCCTTTGGCTGAAACGTCATTTTCTGCGTCTGTTGAACCTAGCATTGCGCAAGTTTTGGTGGGTAGTTGGGCTGTCACTGCTAGCATTGATATCGTCGCTGGCCTTGCTGCCGTATTTTGGCCTGTCTTTCTTGCCGGAGTTTCGCGAAGGCAACTACATCGTCAGTATGACCACTTTGCCTGGTACCTCGCTGAAAGAGTCGATGCGTCTGGGAGCTTTGGTACGGCAGGACCTGCTCAAATATCCACAGGTGATCTCGATTGACCAGCGTGCAGGTCGTAGCGATCTTGACGATGATGCACAGCCGCCTAATTTCAGTGAATTTGACGTTCGGCTTGATTATTCCAAAAATTCGAATATGACAGCAGAAACCTTGCTTAAGAAAATTCGCCAGGATCTGGCCGGGATACCTGGTGCCGCTTTCAACGTTGGGCAGTTCATCGCGCATCGAATGGATGAAGTGCAATCAGGGGTGCGAGCTCAGGTTGGTATCAAGATTTTCGGCAGCAATCTGTCCACGCTGTATCAACTGGGACAGGATGTCCAGAAAGTATTGCAGAGCGTACCCGGTGCGGTGGATATCAATTTGGAGCAGCAGATCCGCGTTCCGCAAGTAACCATCAAGATTGACCGCATCAAAGCGGCTCGCTATGGCATGACAGTTGGAGACATCGCGCAAGACATCCAGATGTCATTAAATGGGGAAATTTTGTCCAGCGTGCAGGAGGGCAGCCGTACTTTTGATCTGTCCGTACGTTTGGATCAGACCGCACGTAACAGCGTGGAAGCAATCCGTGATCTTTTGGTGGATGCGCCCGGCCTCAATCTTGATGGTAAGGCCAAAATACCGTTGCGGGAAGTGGCTGACGTAGCCGTACAGGACGAGCCTTACTCCATCAACCGTGAAAGCGTTCAGCGTTTGATTGTCGTTGGCTTCAACGTGCAGGGGCGAGATTTGGCAAGCGTTATCCGGGACACACAGTCCAAAATCGATGCCCAGGTAAAACTGCCATCAGGCTACTACATAGAATATGGCGGTCAGTTTGAAAGTCAGCGGCAGGCCAACCAAACACTCTTAAGCTTTGGTGCATTGGCTCTGCTTGGTGCTGTAATCCTGTTATACAAAGTATTCGGCACGTTCCGCGAGGCGCTGCTGGTACTGTTCAACCTGCCACTCGCCATGATCGGCGGTATCGTTGCGCTCTATCTTGCTGGAGCAAACATGAGCGTCGCAGCGGTGATCGGCTTCATCACGTTATTTGGCATTGCTACGCGCAACGGGATAATTCTGGTCACCCATTACAATCAACTTCGCAAGGAAGGAAAACCTTTACAAGAAGTGGTGGTGCAAGGCACCCTCGATCGCCTGGTGCCTGTCTTGATGACAGCAGCTACCGCAGCATTAGGGCTGATCCCATTGTTGCTAGGCTCGCCCGTTGGCAAGGAGCTTGAACAGCCCTTGGCGCAGGTGGTACTGGGCGGTCTGGTGTCATCAACCTTCCTGAATATGATCGTCGTGCCTACGGTTTACAACCACCTCGAACACTGGCGCGAAAGGCGTCAAAACAAGCTCATCACAGTTTAACCAACCATATAAAAGGAGTTACGGTATGAAAGCAACATCGATAAAAATTTCGGGTTTCAAAGCAGTTGCTCTAGGAGCAGTGTTGGCAAGTAGTCTGATATTTAACCCACTTGCGAGCGCAGCAGAAAAAGCGGTTGCTCCGGTGCAAATTCCAGCTACCAGTGAAGCCATTTGGCGGTCGATAGATAAAGAAACTGCAATTTTGGATACGCTGATACGGACCGGTAAGCTTGTGGAACTACACCATCACGCATTCGCTATCCGTGATTTGGTCGCGGCATTGCCCAGCCATTCAGGCACCTTGCCAACCGAAAAAATAGTGCAAATCAAAGCTTCCAGCAAGTATGTTGCCACTCTGGCGGAACGCCTGGATGCAGCAGGCGATGCGAATGATAAGGCAGCGGCAACATCGAACCTGTTGAAACTGAAAGAGGTCTTGAAGACAATTCCGGCTAATTAGGGCTTCAGGCGCAATTTAACAGTGAAGTCAGCTAGGGCCCTCTGTCTTTCGTAACGGTTGCGACACAGCCTTACATCAGAAGGACTATGAAGGCTCAGTTTTAAGCAAGTGTTTCAATCCAACGAAGAGAGGTTTGTATGAAAAAGGCACTTTCGATTCTAATGTTTGGGATATTGCCTGGCTTGGTATTTGCAAGCGGTGAGCACGATAGCGCCATGGGGCATGCTGGTGACCCAGCTAAGGTCAGCCGCACCATCGAGGTCACAATGGCTGATACTATGCGATTCGCGCCAGACGAAATCAAGGTCAAGGCGGGTGAAACTGTTCTCTTCTTAGTCAAGAACACTGGCAAGATAGCCCACGAAATGGTCATTGGAACCGCTGACGAACTCAAGGAGCATGCTGATGAAATGCGTAAAATGCCCGGCATGCAGCACGTCGAGCCCAATACGATTGCGCTGAAATCAGGCCAGCAGGGTCGCATCATATGGCAGTTCGACAAACCAAGAACAATAGGCTTTGCCTGCTTGGTTCCTGGTCATATGGAAGCTGGCATGGTGGGGAAAATCGAAGTCGAATGACCCGTTAGTTGATGGCTCGACATGCTTGTTATCCGCACTTCGGGGCCGAAGTGTGAAGTCAATAGTTTGAAGTCAGCTTCAACTTAGACCGGTAAAAGTCCCGAGCTGCTCTCCAACCAGTAAGTGAAATTATTGAACATTACCAATTTGTAATGTTCAGGTCATTTTTTCGTTAACGTACGTGGCGTAGGATAACTAAGATACGGTTTTGTTATACCTTTCTGGATTCAGTTGAGTAGCACTATACTTTTTTTATCCTACAATGATAAAACGGCCGTTAGGAAAGTCCAAAGAGAAATTGCCATGTCAAAGCTGCGATGAGCAAGTAAGTCGAATTGACTATGCAAGGAGATTTTATGAACGTTAAAATTGTTGCAACTAAAAGTTGTATTCACAGTTTGAGCTTACAACAAGAACTCAGGGATATAGGCATTCCGTTTGAAGTGTTGTTTGTCGAGGATCATCCGGATCTGGTCGTGGCCCATGCCATTCGACACTCCCCCAACCTCCTTGTGAATGATGAAATTGTTTTTCGTGGGCAACCAACATCGCATGAGTTACGACAATTTTTTGGTAAGGGTTGATTTGGCGATCAATGGATTTTCGTCTAAGAGCTTTTGCTTGCGCAGAGTAGACAGGTCGTTGATAGGGTAAGGAGTCTGATTTTGATCGTTCTGGCAGGCTGCTAGTCCGCATGTGTGACTGTCTATTTGATTAGATGGGGTATATGCAAATTCTTTTGCAGTTGGAAAAGAGGTGACGCGATGAAGAATATGATTCGATATCTGGTACGGACATATTCCTGCGAGAGACTAACTGAGATGCGTAGCAAACTCAGGGTCACCTTGGCTGTGACTTTTGCGATGTTTGTCAGTCTTTCAGCTGCTGCAGACGATCTTAGCCGTGGTGAAGCAGTCTATAACGGAACTTGTATTGTCTGCCATGGTAGCAATGGCGCAGGAAGCTTTCCCGGAGTGTTGGACCTGACCGAAAAAGCGGGGCCGTTGTCGCAGGATGATGCAGTGCTGCTGAAACGCATGGCGGAAGGTTTTCAGTCATCTGGGTCGCCTATGCGTATGCCGCCACGAGGTGGAAACACTTCATTGACCGACACAGATATGAAGGCGGTCTTGAAGTATATGCGCATGGAGTTTCAACAAGCGCGATAAATTTCGACAACTTTCAATCAAGGAGGATATCAAATGAATCGTCTACATCAGTACGTCTTGGGTTTAGTCTGTCTTAGTAGTGGAACAGTCGTGCTTGCCGCACCGACGGCATACATCCCCCTGGGATCGGCCAATGAGGTGATCGCCGTCGATGTGGCAAACGGCAAAATTATTCGTCAGTATTCTGGCGTGGAAAATCCTCATGGGTTAGTGGCGACACCCGATGGTGAATATCTGGTGGCTGGGAGCCTGAAAGAAACCCCCAGCGCTGCAGGTGCGCCAGTTGATACACCAAACAGTAAGCTATATGTGATCCATCCCGAACACGGTCATGTCACGGCAGAGATTCCGGTGTCCGGATGGACTCATCACGAAGCGATTACACCTGACGGTAAGTACGTCATTTCCACTCATCCGACACGCGGTGGTGTCAGTATCGTCGACTTGACCAACAATAAGGTATTCAAGACAATTAAAACTGGATCTGCACCAAATTATACGCTGGTGACGAAAGACGGAAAGCGTGCCTATGTGAGCAATAGCGGCGACGGAACTGTCAGCGAGATTGATCTTGCCAAATGGCAGGTGATTCGTACTCTGGATGCAGGGCCATCGCCAGAGCATTTGGTTTTTTCTTCCGACGAAAATACGATTTATGTGGCCAATGATCGTGCTGGTACTGTCTCTGAGGTTTCGGTGCAAAGCGGTAAGGTGGAACGCAGCTACAAGATAGGCAAGCGCTTGCATGGTTTGGATATCGGTGATGACGGCAAGACTCTGTTTGTCAGCAGTCGTAGCGATGACAAGTTGGTTGCGTTAGATACTGTTACGGGAGAGCAGCGTATGTTGACACTTTCCCCTGAGCCCTATCATCTCGATAAAATTCCGGGAACGGGGAAAGTGTACGTCTCTAGTAGCAAGGTACCAAAGATATGGGTGATAGATCAGAAGACGTTCACCGTTATCGACACGATACAGCTACCGGGGGGTGAAGGGCATCAGATTGCAGTGATCAAGTAAGGTGTAGTCAAGCAGTGTTTCAAATATAGGTAAATAAATGTTGCTCTTTATAATACCAATGCGCAGAAAGCCACATTTATTCAACAGCAATAAGCAGGTGCAGAAGGCCCAAATGCACCGCGTTTTGGTAGTGACATCATGGTGGGGTTACTGATTCCACTGTAACTGACGCAATCACAAACGGACTAGCCCACTGCCAAGAGCGGTGGGCAGTTCTCTCATAAACGGAAGTGAATATAGGAGAGCAGTGATGATGGGTAATTACGGCATGACAGGTGGTTTCGGATTCGGGGGGGTATTTATGATCCTGTTTTGGGTGCTCATCATTGTTGGAATTGTTGCACTGGTGAAATGGATGAGTGCTTCTTCCGGTACTGGTGGGCAAAATGGTGGTGACGGCAAAAAATCAATGGACATTCTTAAGGAACGCTATGCGCGAGGCGAGATTGATGAGCAGGAATTTCAGAAGAGAAAGCAGGATTTGACAGAGTAGTCAGGTTGTCAGCGTATTCAGCTAGCCGCTGTATATGCAATTGTTCGCACTATGCCACAGCAATGTCGATGCTCTTACCGTGCTGGTACTCATTGTTCGAGAGGAAGAAAGTGATAAATGACAGCGTAAAAGATCCGGTGTGCGGTATGCAAGTTAGCTCGGATTCCTTTGCCATGACGTACCTTGGCATGAATTTCGCCTTCTGTTCTCAGCAATGCCAGGACCGGTTCAAGGCGAATCCGCATCTTTATATCGGCGTGCCGGGTGAGGAAGCGCCCAAGCAGAAGGGAATGGAAGTTATCAAGCGGCGACATTTTCATCTGGATGCGGCGTTGACCGATACGGAGGCAGCAATCCTTGTGGAAGCGTTGAGTACCCTGATGGGCATCAACTATATAGACATTGCTGGCGACACCATTGATATCACCTATGACTTGTTGCAGGTGACCGCTGAACAAATTGAAACACGTATTGGGCAGGCAGGTATGCATCTCGGCACAGGAATGGGAGAGCGACTGCAACGAGGTTTTGTCCATGATTTCGAAGAAATTGAAGTTAATAGTTTGGAAGTCACGCCACATCTAGGACTACATTAGAGCGTGAACGCCAAGGTTTATTCGATTAATCATGGCAGAAGGAGTCAAAACATGAAAGCGAGAATTACACAGTTTACGGCAGCAATCTTAATGTTATTGCCTAGTTTTGGTTATACCCAGCAGCCTGGCTTACTCCCAATCCCCCCCGCTTTTTCGGTCGAGGCCGAGCGGGAAATGCCATTGAAGCAGTATCCCCTCGGTATCATTACGAAGTTGGCTGCATTCGTGCGTCACGGCAAGCCTGCAAGTACAGCCATTCTGCCGAATGGTTTGGAGGCGTGGAAGTACGAAGTGGGGGAGGGCTTTGGGTTACGGACCTACACTCTTATATTTGACCAACGGGGTGTTGTTGTGGATGTTCTGTTTAACGAAAATGGACGACACGATGGTTTGAGCGCGTTGCAAATTCAGCGTCAGAGAAAAGGAGCCGATAAGCCCGTTGACGAAAAAATATCGGAGCCATGGCGGTAGCCAGCAAAGCAGGGCTGAAAAGATTTAATTCACTGGGCATGGTTTGTATATTCTGCACTAATTGGGCATGAAGCTGAAGAACTTTGATGCTTTTTGCTGAGGCGCACCCAAGAGGCTTTGATTCATCCTTCAGGCCAAGGTGCAACGTTCTCACCATTTTGCAGGGGTAGGAAATAATTGTAATGATTTACCGTCACGTTGACGGCAACCAAATTAATCTAAAGGTGACGACTATGATACAAAGCAACTGGATGGGTAACTGGGGAAATGGTTATATGGGTGGCTGGGGTGGGCCGTGGATGATATTGGTCGTAATTTTAATCATTGTTGGAATTATTGTTATTACTCGTAAAAAATGATGGCAAGCGGGGTAGTCATGTAAGAAAGTGGTTCGGGGCGCTATACCTAAGCATATTTAATCTAATAAGTAACAAAGAGGTGCAAATATGAAACCACATGACGATAAACCGATAGCACAGCCAGTACATCATGACCATCAAAGCCACCACGCGCATATGGCTGAGGATTTCCGGCAGCGTTTCTGGATCGCATTGGTACTGACTGTGCCGATACTGGTGCTTTCCCCCGCGCTGCAAGAGATGGTGGGTTTACGTAAAGCCTTCAGTTTTTCTGGTGATACATATGTCTTGTTTGGCCTGTCTAGCGCTGTATTTTTTTATGGTGGCTGGCCGTTTCTGAAAGGGTTATTCGAAGAGCTTAAATCCGCCCAGCCCGGGATGATGACGCTGGTCGCGGTTGCTATCACCACCGCTTATGTTTACAGCAGTGCAGTGGTGTTCGGCTTGACCGGAATGGTCTTCTTTTGGGAACTGGCGACCCTCGTCGACGTCATGTTGCTGGGGCACTGGATAGAAATGAAGTCAGTGATGGGCGCATCCAAGGCGCTGGAGGAATTGGCGAAACTGATGCCTTCCGATGCCCACAAACTGATGCCGGACGGCAGCGTAAAGGACGTGCCGTTAGACGAACTGGCGGTGGATGATCAGGTGCTGATCAAGCCGGGTGAAAAGATTCCTGCTGACGGCATTATCGTGAATGGTGAAAGTGCAGTGAATGAAGCTATGCTCACCGGGGAATCAACGCCACTCACCAAAAAAGCGAATGACAAGGTTATTGGCGGCGCCATCAATGGCGAAGGTTCACTTACCATCGCAGTTAAAGGTACTGGCAAGGATTCATTTCTGTCGCAGGTCATCGATCTGGTCAAACAGGCCCAGGAAAGCAAATCCAAGACTCAGGATCTGGCCAACACGGCGGCGATGTGGCTCACCATCATTGCTTTGGGCGGTGGTGCAATCACCTTTTTTATCTGGCTGGGCGTCATGGGCAAGGATATGTCCTTTGCCATTGAGCGTGCCGTGACCGTCATGGTTATCTCCTGTCCGCATGCGCTTGGTTTGGCAGTACCGCTGGTAGTTGCTGTTTCCACGGCATTGGCTGCAAGCAACGGGTTGCTGATACGCAATCGCCCTGCTTTTGAACAGGCCAGGAAAGTACAGGCGATTATTTTCGACAAGACCGGCACGCTTACCGAAGGCCGCTTTGGTGTGACTGATACCCTGCTGTTAGCACAGGACATCGACGAAGATACGCTACATAAATATGCGGCCTCGGTGGAAGCCAATTCCGAACACCCCATCGCCAAGGCAATTGCTTCATCTTATGAAAATAAATTGCCCATAGAAAATTTCAAAGGCATTGCTGGCAAAGGCGCAGAAGCCAGGGTTGAGGGCAAGGAGGTCAAGGTGGTGAGCCCGGGCTTCCTGCGCGAACAGAACATAGCGATGGACAACAAGCGCGTAGACGAACTTAAAGCGCAAGGCAAAACGGTGGTATTTGTGCTGATCGATGGCCAGTTGAAAGGCGCGATTGCCCTGGCTGATATCATCCGGCCCGAATCAAAGCAGGCTATCGCTGCGCTCAGGGCGATGGGCATCAAGTGCATGATGCTCACCGGGGACAACAAACAGGTCGCCCAGTGGGTTTCGGATCAGGTCGGGCTGGATGAATATTTCGCTGAAGTCCTGCCTCAGGATAAAGCGGCCAAAGTCAAAGAAGTTCAGTCTCGTGGCATATTGGTGGCTATGACCGGTGATGGCGTGAACGACGCTCCCGCGCTGGCGCAGGCGGATTTGGGCATCGCCATTGGGGCAGGTTCCGATGTTGCGGTCGAAACTGCAGACGTCATCCTGGTGCGCAGCAATCCGCTGGATGTTGTGGCGCTCCTCAAACTTTCCAAGGCTACCTATAGCAAAATGATCCAGAACCTCATCTGGGCTACTGGTTATAACGCGTTCGCTATCCCGCTGGCCGCCGGCGCACTTTACAGCTGGGGGGTGATTCTATCCCCCGCATTGGGCGCAGCGCTGATGGCCGCGAGCACGGTGATAGTCGCGATTAACGCACGCTTGCTCACCATATCCCGGGGTTCTGATACCAAGGTAGCAGTACCGCAAGACAAGCAAGGCATTGATGCCAAACAACAAATCACCCAGCGTGCCTAGAACTGTATGAGCAGCAGAGTTTACTATCATATTGTTCGATATTTCAGGTAGGGATAACATTGAGCGTTTCGCTGATAAGATACTGGGTGAGTTGTCTCGTCCCTTCAATCTGGAAGGGCGTAATGTCGCAATTGGCAGTAGCATAGGCATTGCTACCACTACACCCACTACTGACAAGCAAGTCAATGAAGATATGTTCATTGAGCGAGCGGATGCGGCAATGTATGAAGCTAAGCGGGTAGGAAAAAACGGTTATCGTTTCGCGCAGACGATGGAGTAATAGTGTTTGATCACGGTTGCGGCAAAACTCATCAATTGTTGTTTGATACATAGCTCAAGCTTGTTAAACAGCGTGCAATCCGTTTCTCATTCCAATATCTTTTTAATTACCACGTGGTCATGCAGTATTTGATTTTTTGGTTACCAGTACATTCGGAGATTGTTTGACAAACTAGATTGCCATGGACAATAATGAGAACTATTATCATTATTGTTTTGTATCGGTGCTATGAATATATATCGGAATTTACTAAGCATTTTCTTCATGATGGTGAGTTTGCTGTTGACCGGAGTGGTTCGTGCTGACGATCAGCCGCAAAGCATCGTGCAGATGCTTGACTATATTGGCGTGGATTACCAGAAGACTGTTAAAGATCACAAAGTCATCAACCAGGCTGAATACAAAGAACAGGTTGAATTTTCCAGGCAGATTAACCTAATGATATTAAATTTGCCTGACTATCCAGAAAAAAATGCTATGCAAAGCGAGGCAAATGCACTGGAAGCAATGGTGAATAGCAAAGAAAGCGGCGAAAAAATTACTGCCAAAGCCACTATGATAAAAACTGCAATCATAAATAATTTTGCTGTGGCGACTAGCCCAAAAAGCGTACCTGATGTACGTGCCGCCGCTACGCTATTTCAGCAGAATTGCTTCGCTTGTCATGGCGCACAAGGAGAAGGCGACGGGCCGCTGGCCATGACCTTGCAGCCGAAACCGGCTGACTTCCATGATAGGGAGCGGCAGGCACAGCGCAGCATTTTTGGCTTGTACAACACGATTAGTGTGGGTGTTAAAGGGACGGCAATGCCTTCATTTAAAAGGCTCACAGATGAGCAGCGCTGGGCATTAGCATTTTACGTGAGTCAGTTTTCAGCCAGTGATACTGAGCGAAGCCAAGGCCAATTGTTATGGAACCAAGGGAAAGACAGGAACCAGTATCCTGATCTTAGGGCGGTGGTTATGGCAACGCCGCACGACTTGAGCCAGCAGCAGAACGGAGATGGTGTGAAAGTACTTGCCTATCTGCGGGCAAACCCTGCTGTGGTTGGTAATGGTAAAGCAAGTCCGATCCAGTTCAGCATCGAAAAGCTTCAAGAGAGTCTGGCAAACTACCGCCGCGGTGATGCACAAAGCGCATACCAGATAGCAGTGGCTGCGTATCTTGAAGGATTCGAATTGGCTGAAGCTGGTTTGGGTGCTGTAGATCCAAAGCTTAGGGCAACTATCGAAGCGGGTATGTATAACTATCGTAATCTAATCAAGAAAAATGCAGCACTGCAACTGGTTGTCACCCAGCATGACAAGCTGCAATCATTATTGGTGATTGCAGATAAGCGCATGCAAGGTACTACTATTTCTCCGGGGGTCGGGTTTGCGAGTGCCATGGGGATTTTGCTTCGAGAAGGATTGGAAGCCATATTGATTCTGGCGGCTATTATTGCTTTTCTTACTAAAACCGGTCGCCGTGATGCCTTGCCCTATATTCATGCGGGCTGGATAGGGGCATTGTTACTGGGTATCGCGACCTGGTTTGTAGCTTCATACGTGATTGATGTCAGCGGCGCGAGTCGCGAGTTAACGGAGGGGGTAACGGCTTTGCTCGCTGCTGCTATCCTGCTGTATGTGAGCTTCTGGTTGTTGAATAAACTGCACGTGCAACATTGGAAGCATTTTATAGAAAGTAAAATACGCGGTGCTTTAAATGGTCGTACGCTATGGTTGTTGGCGGCGGTGTCATTCATTGCTGTTTATCGGGAAGTATTTGAGACAGTGTTGTTTTATGAAACGCTGTGGGCGCAGGTAGGTGCCGAAGGGAGCCAGATGGTCTTGTTTGGTATCGGTGTGGGTGCACTGCTTCTCATCGTGCTGGCATGGGTGATTTTCCGGCTTGGTGTGCGCCTGCCGCTGCGACTATTCTTTGGAGTCAGTTCCGGTATGCTTTATGTGTTGGCAATCATTTTTGCGGGAAAGGGAGTGGCTGCATTGCAAGAAGCAGGGAAGTTGCCTGTTGATGTAGTTAATTTCCCGCGCCTGGATTTGTTAGGTATCTATCCCAATATGCAGGGACTTGTCCTCCAAGCGCTATTAGTGGCAGTAGCACTGAGTGGTATCGCTTATACTTTTTGGATTTCGCGGGTCTCCGCAAAGCAATAATTACGAACTCAAACTTTGGGATGGAATGGGCTGATCATAAAGATACCCATTTCATCCTGGTACGATAGCAGGATTTTGTTTGTAAATAATCAATAGTTGCACTGTAGTGCAACTATGCATCTAATAAATATTCAACCCCAAGACATATTCCAATCGCTGGCAGATCCAACGAGGGTACGCATCATGCGTTTGCTCGCCATGACAGGCGAAGAGACCTGTTTGTGTGAACTGGTGGATAGCCTGCTGGAGCCACAATACAAACTTTCCAGACACCTCAAAATTATCAGACAGGCCGGGCTGCTAACGGCAGAGAAGGAAGGGCGCTGGGTATATCACCGATTGGTGCAGGGGATTCAGTTCCTGGAACCTCTTTATCAAATGTTGAAAGCATTGCCTGATTGTAGCGCGTCAACTATCTTGTCTAGTTCAGCGACAATTATCTTGTCTAGTTGACGCTGAGGTTTTTACTTCTGTTTTTGCATAGATGATTTTCTTCGG
>JBAZJP010000013.1:0-101058 GCA_041651255.1 Sulfuriferula sp.
GGTGGCAGGGAGAGAACAAGTCGATCTGGAAACCGAAATTGAGCATCTGGCGGAATTCTTCGGCCCCTTTGCTGAAGACCGGGGGGTGACTATCAGCACATCGGGAAGAGGAACAGTAACCGGTGACCGCATCATGCTGCAGCGGGCTATCGCTAATTTGCTGTCCAATGCGATTGCCCATACCGCTCCCGGCGGGCAAGTTAAAATTCGCCTGATTAATGAGTCGGCAGCGTTGCTGCGAGTCGAAGTTGAGAACCCAGGTAAAGCAATCCCTGTTGAGCAATTGGGCAGAATTTTTGATCGTTTTTATCGACTGGATCCCGCGCGAGGCACGGCACCTGATGGTGTAGGGCTGGGTCTTGCCATCACCAAATCTATCGTCGAAGCTCACAAAGGCTACATAGCCGTTTTCTCAGAAAATAATGCCACGATTTTTACCATCACCCTGTCAGTAGGCTTGTGATCCAAAGATCATTACGAATTTGTAATGATCGCGTCACGTTATCGACCAGCTAAGTAGCGCAGGATAGCGAAGATATGATTTTGTTATATCTGCAAATTTTCGGATTTTGTTGCTTAGTTCGGCATTTTTTATCCTACAATGAAAAGTGATTAGCAGACGTAATGCAATCAGGTCGTGTGTCAGATAAGCGTCATTTAGTGAGACGCGACCGTTCTCAATGACGCGCAACAAGTTTCATTTCTTTCAACAGTAAGAAAAAAGGAGACTCAAATGAACAAATCCATGAAAACCTTATTAGCATCTTCTATCGTTACCTTTTCCTTGGTGGGGGCAACCGTGTCTGCCGCAGCGGCAGAAACCACGAAGCCAGTCCCGCCAATGATGCAAGGTCAGGCATCAGGGGATGGCGCACCATGCCCGGGTTACGGACCAGGCATGATGGGTGGTGCTGGAACAGGCTATGGACCCGGCATGATGGGGGGCAGAATGGGCCCGGGTTATGGCATGGGGCAGGGCATGATGGGTGGTTGGGGTGGTGGAATGGGGGCTATGTCCATGCTCGACCTGACTGATGCGCAAACTGCTCAGATGGAGAAGATACAGGTTGATACGATGAAGCAGCAGCGTGCGCTCATGCGCCAGATGTGGGATGCGCAGGGTAAGCTGGATGATTTGATGAAAGCAGATAAACGCGATTTGGCGGCGATTGGCAAGGCTTACGTCAAATTAGCGGATGTGCAGCGGCAAGCACTGGAGAATCATATCGATACAGAAAACAAAATGGCAGCGATACTGACCAAGGAGCAGAAAGCTCAGATGCACCGTGGTTTTGGCAGACGGATGATGGGTTACTAATCGACCCGGTCATAATCAAGCTAGCCCACTGCACTTACCAGTGGCTAGTCCCTTGTGTACGCAAGGGAATAAAGGAGAAGAGCGATGATGGGCTATTATGGCGGTGGTTTCGGATTTGGCTGGTTATTTATGATCCTGTTTTGGGTGCTGATTATCGTTGGTATAGTCTTACTGGGAAAATGGGTAAGCACTTCCACAGGTGCATGTGGACGAAATAGGGGCGACAGCCAGGCGCTGGAGATACTCAAGCAGCGCTATGCGCGCGGAGAGATCAGCGAGCAGGAGTTTCAGAAGATAAAACAGGATTTAATTCAGTAGCCAAATGGGCATATTTGAGGCTGTAAACAACTCTGTGTAAACACCGTTTTTAAATATGCCCTTTTAGGCGGTCTTCAAAAGCAATCATAAACCGAGTCATGGCATGACGCCAATTTTGTATGGGCATGGTCCACTTTTTTGCAGCAGCCTGTATAGCCAAATAAATCACTTTCCGCACCGAGTCATCGGTGGGGAATACCTTGCGTTTCTTGATGGCATGGCGAATCACACTGTTGAGTGACTCAATGGCATTAGTGGTATAAATTGCCTTGCGTATGTCATTCGGATAGGCAAAGAAGGTGTTGAGGTTGTGCCAGTGGCTACGCCATGATTTGCTGATTTGCGGGTATTGCTCATCCCATTGTTCAGCAAACTTATCCAGTGCCTGCAGCCCGAGTTCTTCGGTGCTGGCCTGGTAAACCGTCTTCAAGTCAGTAGTGACCGCCTTGTAATCTTTCCATGAAACGTACTTGAGTGAGTTACGTACCATATGCACAATACAGAGCTGGATCTGCGTTTGTGGAAATACGCTATTGATGGCATCAGGAAAGCCTTTTAAGCCATCTACACAAGCAATCAGAATGTCCTGTACTCCACGGTTCTGCAATTCAGTCAGCACGCCTAGCCAGAACTTGGCACCTTCATTCTCAGCGATCCACATACCCAATAATTCCTTGCGCCCTTCCAGATTGATGCCCAGCGCCAGGAAGATGGCTTTGTTGATGACGCTGTTATCCTGGCGCACCTTGGTGACGATGCAGTCCAGATAGACGATGGGGTAGACTGCATCCAGTGGGCGGCTCTGCCACTCAATGACGCGCTCCTTGACCGCATCAGTAACCTTGGAAATGAGTACAGGCGAGACGTCTGCGTCGTACATTTCCTTGAAGGTGTCAGCAATTTCCCGTGTGGTCATGCCTTTGGCGTAGAGGCTGAGTATCTGATCATCCATTTGGGTGAGGCGGGTTTGTTGCTTCTTGACGAGCTGAGGTTCAAAGCTACCTTCGCGATCACGCGGGGTGGCGATTTCGACTTCGCCATACTGGCTTTTTAAGGTCTTGGGGCTGTAACCATTGCGTGCATTGCCTGTGGGCTTGGGTTGGTGTTTGTCGTAACTCAGATGCTCGCTTAATTCGGCACTTAAAGTCGTTTCTATGGCTGTCTTGAGCAGCTGTTGCATCACCGTGCTCAGGTCTTGCTCGGTTTTGACGTGCTTGGACAATTCTACCGTTAAGGCTTTTATTTGCGTTAAATCCATTGCTATACCCATCCTTTAATTTACCCCGTTAAGGGTAGTTAGAAATAGGTATTTACACAATCTGATTTACAGCCTCGCATATTTAAAAACGGTGTTTACACAGAGTTGTTTACAGCCTCTACAGCCTCCGTTATGTGCGGCGTCTGACCGCTGAGCGCGATTATTCGCCCAGCTTCACATGATCCAGATCGGGACGCTTCCAGGGGTCTACATGCGTCATCAGATTCAGCACACGATGGCGCTTCATCACCCGGGCGCTTGCCTCAACCGCGATGTCATGTCCAGCCTCGACACTGAGTGTGGCGTTGACTTCAATATGCGCATCAACAACTATCATATCGCCCATTTTGCGGGTGCGAACGTCGTGCACACCTTCAACGCCAGGTGTTGTTATCAGTGTCTGGCGTATGGCTTCTACTTCCTGTTCATCTACTGCACGATCCATCAGGTCATGCAGTGCGTCCCAACCGAATCCCCAGCCCATATTGGCGACCATGAAACCCACGATCAGCGCGGCAATAGGATCCAGTATCGGGTAGCCTGCGAGGTTGCCGACGATACCGATACCGACCACGAGCGATGACGCAGCATCGGAACGGGCATGCCAGGCATTTGCCACTAGCATGCTTGATTTGACGCGCTTGGCCACTGCCAACATGTAGCGGAACAGCGATTCTTTGGCGACGAGTGCGCCTGCGGCCACCCAGAGGGCCACGATATGGACTTTTGGTACGGTGTCTGGATCCTGAAGTTTGAGAAAAGCAGACCACAGCATACCCACACCGACAGCCAGCAGCAGCACGCCCAACACCAATGAGGCCGCAGTCTCAAAGCGTTGATGACCATACGGGTGATCAACATCGGCGTCTTTCTTGCTATGGTGACTGGCAAACAAAACGACAAAGTCCGCAACGAGGTCAGAAAGTGAATGGATACCATCAGCAATCAGACCTTGAGACTTGGAAAGTATACCAACCGTGATCTGGGTGAAACTAAGGCAGATGTTGACGCCTACGCTGACCCAGGTACTGCGGGACGCGGCTGCAGTTCGTTCAGCCAGACTATGTTGAGGTATTTCGGAGTCTTCGGCAAATTCAGTGTGTTTCATAGAGAAGCAATCTTAAGTATCAAGTGCAATACCTTGGGCTACAAGGCGCTGGCACGTTAAAAATGGAATGTTTTGACTATACAGGAATGTGTTGCATTTTGGGCTTGAGTCTGACAAAGAATGTGCCGGGCTCCTCCAGTAAAATTACGTTATGCCGCACTCACAAACATTGATGCAGTTGCCGAAATTGGCATCAGCAACTATGAAATAGATATAAAAATTTCGTATTTTTCATCAAGTGTGCGTTACCAAACGGAGTGTTACTGGAAGTTCGGAAATAATGGTTCCTTGAATAGCGTGCCCTGAGCTGTCAGGTGTGCGAAAAATTGAACCTACCCGGAGAATTACCATGACACTCAGCGGCAAACAATTCAATCATGCAAGCGTACGTCTTCTAGCCGCAGCATCTCTGGCTTCTGCCTTGGCTTGTGCACCAGGGATCGTACTCGCTGCTGACCACGACATGCATCAGGATCGTACCGAGCTGCGTATCAAGACCATGCATACCAAGCTCAAAATTACGCCAGCGGAGGAAATTCGATGGGGCAAAGTTGCTGATGCAATGCGCGCTGATGCTAAGCACATGGATGCACTCATCCAGGCCAGATCAGAACATGCCAAAGGCATGACCGCCGTTGATGATCTTAAATCCTACAGTGAGATCACAGAAGCCAGGGCGGATGGTGTAAAAAAACTTATTCCGGTATTCAGCGACCTCTATGCCAGCATGTCAGACGAGCAGAAAAAAGCAGCAGATAACCTGTTCCGTCATGGTGAGCATAAGCCACTGAAGGCTAAGTGAGCGTGAATACGGTAATGTTTCGTGGATCGTAATCGCTGCAAATAACCCTGAAAGGGAAGCGCACAATGAAATCTTTAATACGACAGACTAAATCAGGCAGTTTCAAGGTCGTGATGGCGCTCACCTTTGTTTCGCTAATAAGCAGCCTGTCTATCTCACCGGCATTGGCCGACAGGCACGACAACCATGGTCGCGGAGACCGGCATGGCAATTATGGCCATGGTGAGTCACGTGATTATCGTGGTGAGCATGGGTATCGGCATGAACATCAGCGATATTATGGTTACGAGCAACGTGGCTATTATGAGCGACCTGTTTACGTTCCACCGCCAGTCTACTATGAGCCACGTCAATCAGCTGGAGTCAGTATATTTTTTCCAATAGATCTGCGCCGATAGCGGCATAGCATGCTCATTCCAAAGACCAAATATACCAGGCGCCGGCTAGAGGTAATGAACTGCCGGTGTCACGAACAGCATAACAAGGAGGTTGAATGAATAGGGATCAGTATCTGATCAAACAGAGTCAATTTGGCGCAAAATCGGCGAAAATTGATGGAATCAATGGTCCACTTTCAGTCCAGCCATATGTCGCAGAATGGAGTTCTTACGAAAATCAGGCGCCAGCAGATGAATCTTTGTACCCGACTCAGCTGCATACGCAAGCAATCGTTCAGCCGACCAATGGTGCGGGCGACATGATGTTGATAGGCATTGTTATTGGTCTTGCTACGATGCTTGCGGCTACTTTGATTGGCGCGTATTCACTTATATGACGTGGTTGGTTTATTTCAACTCACACTGTTGTGAAGCTCCGTTAACTGAAAATTCGTATGATTTTTTGCTTACCTTCGTGTCCACGGCAAGTGCTTCAATAACCATATTTCCATCCAGTTCAACCACGTCACAATTGTTGCCCGCACCACCTCGATCAATTACCAGAAAATCTGTTGTGTGATCAAATACAATCAGCGGGTGGTGCCAGACGCCAGGCTTGTAATTAATGCCTTGTTGGCCATTGCTTAGAAATGCGTGCAGTGTGTCAGGCAAATCGTTCGAGTTGGTCAGTGCGACCACTATCAGAAATTGATAATTCCCCAGGGGAATGAACGCTTGGCTGCCTAATGGATGGCGCTCGACTAGTTTCAGTGTTAATGGAAACTGGGTGGGGGCGCTGCGTACCAGACTGATCAGGGGCCGGCCGTCACCCATGCTGACATCAATTTTCGCCAGGTCGTGAAATCGCTGCGCTTGACCGTTGTTGATGAGAAATGTGTTCGTGCTTTTTGCTTCTATGACATCACCAAACGGGGCAAAAGCTTCGGCAGTGAGTGGGGTGATTAGTATGTTGTTATGCGCCGTCATGTAACGTTCCTTGATTTACATTGCCCCATAGTCGTAAACGGCTGACGCCGCCATCGGGAATGATGTTGAAGCGGATGTGGGTGATCGCGGGCAGCTGAATGACTTGCTCGATAAAGGTATGTATGGCATCCATGCTCAACGCCTGTTCCGGTAGCAACATCGGCCAGAACATACTTTGCGCGACGATAGACTGTTCAGTGCCGCCTTGAATGTAGGCTGCTTGTATCGAGCATTTATCCGGGAAATTGCCTTTGAAATGCGCTGTATCCACTTCTATTTGTTTGATAATTCCTGGATGTCCTAGTGCGATAATGGCCCAGTCGTTGCCGGGTTCACGTCGACGTCGCGTTTCCCAGCCATCTCCCATGTCTTTACCGCGTCCAGGTGCCAGCAGGTTGGCGGGTTTGCCGAAATGGGCATCGTTGCAGGTGATCGCCAGGCCACCGTTTTCCATTGCAATCAGATCATACAGCTGTTCCTGCGGACGCAGCGCCCAGTCGCAGGCGACCTGACCATATACGCGCAGGCGGGCAATGCCGCCGTCCGGATAGATATTGAGGCGCAGGTGGCTCCAGATGTGCGGGTCGCTGATTTCCAGGTAGTGGTGTGCGTTACCGCGCAGTGCCACCGGTGCGGTCAGGCGCACCCAGCGCGTGGTTGCATTAGGCTCGCCGTCGCAGCTGGCGGCTTCTATCGAGGCTGCCGGAGGGTAGTTGCCGGTGAAGTGGCTGGTGTCGATGTCCAGGCCCTTGATGATGCCGGGCAACCCCAGCTTGATGATGCAATGGTCGTTGCCGGGTACGCGTTTGCGCCGTGTTTCCCAGCCGTCCATCCATTTGCCGTTGGCGTCGTATTTGCCGGGGATGAATACAGCAGGCTCGGGGTTGAGCAGGCGCTCTCTCGGAGCAAAAAACTCGTCGCTGGCGGAAGTACACACGCGCCTATGCGCGGGTCGGCGAGATTGACCCAGTGCGTGGTGAAGTCGGGAGCAGTTGGGGATGGATTTTCCATGATCTGTGTATGTAAAGTTAATCGGTAAGCATGTCATTAAGGCGAAAATTCGCAATTCGTCCGATTTCATGCAGGGCTGTGTTGATTTCGCAGTCTGCTGTATTAATCAGCCGTTGTTGCATCGCGGCAATAATGTCAGCTCGTTGCATGCCGCGCACGGCGACGATAAAAGGGAAGTCGAATTTTGCCTGATAAGCACAGTTGAGCTCGGAAAGGATCGCAAACTCTGCTGGCGTACAGTGGTTCAGGCCGGCTGCGGCTTGTTCTGATTGTGAAGCGGTGGTGAGATTACCGTTGACTGCCAATTTTCCAGCCAGCTCGGGGTGTGCGCGTATCAAACCTAGTTGTGTTGAACGGCCTGCCGTTTCAACACAGGCTTGCATGACAGCCGCGAGATGTGGGGTGCTTGCATAGGGGCGTTGCAGGCTGGCGCACTCTGCAACCCAGGGCGAGTGTTCGTAAATGTTGGAGAGACAAGCGATAAAGCCGGCTTGATCCAGTGCGTTTAATTCGTCAATCGAGTGGGGTGGCATGGTGTTTAGCAACTGCCTGGAGCCGGATGATGGGTTATCCAGTGGCGGGCAATGTCTATGCGACGGCATATCCATACCTGTTCATGACTTTGCACATAATCAAGGAAACGCGCCAGCGCAGCGATACGAGCTGGTCTGCCAGCGATGCGGCAGTGCAGGCCGATAGACAGCATTTTTGGCATATCTGCGCCCTCGGCGTAGAGCGTGTCGAAAGCGTCTTTCAGGTAGGTGAAAAATTGGTCACCGCTGTTGAAGCCTTGCGCCGTGGCGAAGCGCATATCGTTGGTGTCGAGGGTGTAGGGTATGACCAGATGGGGCTGGCCTGATACAGTTTCCCAGTAAGGCAGGTCGTCGCTGTAAGAATCAGAGTCGTAGATAAATCCACCATGTTCGACCAGCAAACGACGGGTGTTCTCGCTGTTACGTCCGGTATACCATCCGTCTGGTGCCTTGCCAGTCAACTCGCGCAAGGTTTCCACTGCCAGACGTATGTGTTCACGTTCTGTTGCTTCATCCATGCCGTGGTAGTCTATCCAGCGCCAGCCGTGCGAGACGATTTCATGATTGGCCGCGACCAGTGCATGAGCCAATTCCGGATTGCGCGCCAATGCCATACCCACTGCAAATATGCTCAGTGGCAACTGTTTGTCCTGAAACAGCCTGAGTATGCGCCAGACACCGGCACGGCTGCCATATTCGTAGATGGATTCCATACTCATGTGACGGCTGCCAACGAAAGCTTGTGCGTTGACTATTTCTGACAAGAAAGTCTCCGACGCTGGGTCACCATGCAAAATGCAGTTTTCTGCGCCTTCTTCATAATTCAATACGAACTGCAAGGCAATGCGCGCATCACCAGGCCAATGGGGATGGGGCGGATGTTGCCCATAGCCAATCAGGTCCCTTGGGTAGTCGGTTGCCAGTGTTGTATTGATCATTTAGTCATTCGCCTAGTTATGACAATCCGAAGATTTCAGCAAGATCGATTTTGTCTTCATCATCATTCAGATTGAGCTTCGCTTCTATTGCTAGCAAATGTTGTTCCATCATTTTGAGCGCGAGCGTTACATCGCCGCTGGCAATGACATCAATCAGTCGATCATGTTCGTCATGGCTACATGCGACGCTGCCTGGAATCTCATATAAAGCAATGATGAGAGAGCAGCGTGAAACCAGTTCGGACAGAAAGCGTTGTAAAACGCTATTGCCCGCTAATTCAGCCAGCGCGATGTGAAACTCACCCCCGAGGCTGATCCAGTTGGCGCGATCACCGCTCTCGAAGGCTGCATGTTCATCCTTGGCCAGTTTACGCAAGCGTGCAATCTGAGTTTTGTTCGCGCGCGCTATGGCGAGTGGAATGATGGCCGCTTCAACACCGCGTCGGGCAGCAAATATGTCGCGGGTTTCTTCGGGTGTGGGGGAGGCGACGGTCGCGCCGTGATTGGGTTTGAGGTCAACGATATGAGCATGGGCAAGACGCTGTAATGCCTTACGCACAATGGTACGGCTCACCTTGAACAGCTCACAGAAATGCGCTTCGGTCAGCTTGGTGCCTGGCGGCAAGCGTTGACTCATGACCGCATTGAATACGGCATCGTATATTTTCTTGTCTATGCCCGACATGCCGCGTTTGGTAGTGTGGGTAGCGCTTACTTCTGGCCCGGAAGCAGATACATTTTTATTGGTCATAATTTAGTTATTCCAGTCTGGTTGTTTATATTGCTGTTGTTATCGCTGCAATGTAGTCCTTAATTGTAATAATTTGTGCACTTCATTTGCAATATAATCATTTAATAAATTGAATACAATTATATTTAATTTTTTACGGTTTTTAATGTGTTGTGCGCACTGCAATATTGCATGTTATGCACTAAAAAGATGCGTGATATGCATTTATCAATTGTCTAAAATTTGTCACAATCTTCTGTTTATAGCCAATTAACAGAATGTGACTTTTGATATCTGGTTGTAATGCACTCGATTGAATTATGCGTTAATAACAATTTATTTTGTATACATAATTTATATTTTTGTAAAATTAATTTCTATTTTTGGGTATTTGCATAGATATTGCTTATGCATATTGTGTGCAATTTATATTATAAAATATGATGAATTCTTTAATAGCACTGCCCCCGCAGGGACTAAAGCCAACACATGAGCAAATGTTGCGTCATTTGCGCAGATCAAACGAAGTGGCGTTGCGTGCCGTCGCCCTTGGTTGCCACCCATTTGGTGCCATTCTGGTTGGTCCGGATCAAGAGTCTGTTTTGCTTGAGCAATGCAATATCGACACGGTCAATCATGCAGAATCGACATTGGCGCGTATTGCCGCAACTAATTTCTCACCTGAGTACTTGTGGAGTTGTACGCTTTATACTGCTGTTGAACCCTGTTGCATGTGTGCAGGCACAGCTTATTGGGCTAATATTGGTCGTGTTGTTTATGGCATGAGTGAACATCAGTTGCTGCAGGAAACCGGTGGGCATGAAGAGAACCCGACCATGAGCGTTCCTTCGCGCTATGTGTTTGATCATTGCCAGAAGTCGGTAGAGCTGATTGGACCAATCGAAGAGATAGTAGAAGAAACAATACAGTTGCATCGTCAATTTTGGCGCAAGTCGTAGGGATATGTAAATGACATTGAATCTGATTACTCATCCATTGATACAGCATAAATTGACCTTTATGCGGAATGAAGCAACGCCGACGGACAATTTTCGCCGCTTGTTGGGTGAAATAGCGCAAATGCTGGTTTACGAAGCTACCCGTGATTTACCTACGGAGCTGATAACCATCAGAACACCGCTTGCCACCATGTTGTCACCTGTCATCAGCGGGAAAAAACTCTGTCTGGTGTCGATACTGCGGGCAGGCAACGGCATGCTCGACGGTATGCTTGATATTTTGCCTGCTGCGCGGGTCGGACATATTGGTCTTTATCGTGATCCGCAAACGCTGGAAGCGGTTGAGTATTATTTCAAAGTGCCGGATGATATAGGTGAACGTCTAGTGATAGTGGTTGATCCTATGTTGGCGACCGGCCATTCGGCGATTGCAGCCCTGAATCGACTCAAGGCGGCTGGTGCCAATACGCTTAAATTCGTTTGTCTGCTGGCAGCACCAGAAGGAGTGACTGCCCTGCAGGATGCGCATCCTGATGTGGAAATCACTACCGCAGCATTGGATGAGTGCCTCAACGATCACGGCTATATCATGCCAGGACTGGGCGATGCGGGCGACCGCATGTTCGGTACCAAATAATATTAAGGATGCCCATGCTTGATCTTCTGCTTCGCAATTGCACCTTGGTTGATGGTCGAACCGGTATGGATATCGGCATACAGGAGGGTCGTATCGTTGCGTTGCAGCCCGCACTTATTGCCGAGGCTGCACAGATTATTGATGCAGCTGGGCAGTTGGTGACAGCACCGTTCGTTGATGCCCATTTTCATATGGATTCGACCTTGTCATTTGGCCTGCCACGAGTGAACCGCTCTGGTACGCTGCTGGAAGGGATAGCCTTATGGGGTGAGCTCAAGCCTCTGTTGACTCAGGAAGCACTGGTTGAACGTGCGCTGGCCTATTGCGATTGGGCTGTAGCTAAAGGTTTGCTGACGATACGTTCGCATGTTGATATTTGTGACCCGCGTCTGCTGGCAGTCGATGCGTTGCTGCATGTGCGCGAACAGGTAAAACCTTATCTTGATTTGCAACTGGTGGCGTTTCCACAGGATGGCCTGTTACGCGCTCCAGATGCACTGGTCAATCTGAAACGTGCGCTCGACAAGGGTGTGGATGTAGTTGGTGGTATTCCGCATTTCGAGCGCACCATGGCCGACGGCGGCGAATCCGTGCGTATATTATGCGAGCTGGCTGCCGAGCGCGGGCTGATGGTCGATATGCATTGCGACGAGTCCGACGATCCGCTGTCGCGGCATATAGAAACACTGGCTTCTCATACGCAGCGACTTGGTATGCAAGGACGAGTAACCGGTTCACATCTGACCTCCATGCATTCTATGGATAATTACTATGTATCGAAATTGATTCCGCTTATCCGTGAGTCTGGTGTCGCTGTCATCGCCAATCCGCTGATTAATATCACCCTGCAGGGCAGGCATGACACCTACCCGAAACGGCGCGGCATGACCCGTGTGCCGGAATTGCTCGCTGCTGGTGTGGATGTCGCCTTCGGCCATGATTGCGTAATGGATCCGTGGTATAGCCTGGGAACTGGAGATATGCTTGAAGTGGCACACATGGGTTTGCATGTCGCGCAGATGACGGGTCAGGACGCCATGCGTGCCTGTTTCGATGCAGTTACCAGCGTACCTGCGAAGATTTTGGGGCTTGAAGGCTATGGTGTGGCTGTAGGTTGCCGTGCTGATCTGGTGTTGTTGCAGGCGCGCGACCCTGTTGAAGCGCTACGGCTACGCGCAACTCGGCTGGTGGTGATACGTGCTGGTCGCGTGATTGCCCGTACGGCACCGGCGATAACTCAGCTTGAGTTGGCGGGGCGTCCGGCCCAGGTAAACTTTCAGCTTTAACGCGGCATAAAATGCATGGTTTGTATCTGGCTTTATCTTAAAATTGGATACAATTATCTTTCTATTTATTTAAAATATACGCACAGCATTGTCACTATTATCAATAGGTTGCACAAAAATGATGCATCTTCACCAGTAATTCTGCGTTTATTCCAGCATAGACACTATGTCACAATCTTTAATAAAAACAAATTTAATCAGATAGATAACTGAATTTATCAAGAATAAACATCAGTGTTCTTATATTCATTCATGCTGGTATGGATATTGCTTATAAAATTGTATCCAATTTAATTTTAATATATTTTTATAATGTTCCTCTGTTTTAATTACGCCAAGATAATTTATATGAAGGGGAGAGCTCTGCAATGGGGAAATTGAGCACACACATACTTGATGTGGCGCGCGGATGTCCAGCAGCAGGGATACCCATAGCACTTTATCGGATCGGACTATCAGAGATACCCTTGCTAGTCTGTATCAGCAATGATGATGGTCGTACTAATGAGGTGTTGCTATCTGACGAAACATTGCTCGGTGGTGAATATGAGCTGGTATTTCATGTCGCTGATTATTTCCGTGATGCCGGGCTGGTGGTGTCTGAACCGCCGTTTCTTGATCGCATTGCTATCCGCTTTAATATCGGCAATCCAGAAGAAAACTACCATGTGCCGTTGTTAGTGTCGCCATGGAGTTATTCCACATACCGGGGTAGTTAGTATGAGTGGCGATAACGTGATTCGATTCATGCTGGATAATGAGGTAGTGGAAGCGCGTGATGTGGCGCCGACTACAACTTTGCTGCAATACTTGCGTGACACATTGGGCAGATGTGGCACCAAAGAAGGCTGCGCTGAAGGCGATTGCGGTGCGTGTACGGTGGTGCTGGGCGAGCTTGACGGCGAGCATATCAGTTATCGCGCGATCAATTCTTGCATACGTTTGTTGCCGACGGTGGACGGCAAGGAAGTTGTGACGGTGGAGAGCCTGTCGCGGCGGGATGCGGTGTTGCATCCAGTGCAGCAGTCCATGGTTGACCACCATGGCTCGCAATGCGGTTTTTGCACGCCGGGGTTTGTCATGTCGCTGTTTGACGTGTACCTGAATCAGCCTGAAGCGACGCGTCCGCAGGTGGTCGATGCGCTGGCTGGCAACTTGTGCCGCTGTACTGGTTACCGGCCGATCATCGATGCCGGCTGCGGCATGAACGACTATCCGCCACCACGGCACTGGAACCGTGCCGAGGCGCAAAGCGAAGTACGCAAACAGCGGCTGGCCGATTTGCAGCGCGAGCACGGACTTGATCTGGACGGCGTGTTTCAGGCACCGCGCAGTCTGGATGAACTGGCGCAGAGCTATCTGCAAACGCCGGATGCTTTGCTGCTGGCAGGCGGTACGGATATCGGCCTGTGGGTGACCAAGCAGTTGCGCACGTTGCCCGCCATCATTTACCTGGGTGAAGTTGCCGAACTGAAACACATAAGGCAAAGCGATGGTGCGCTGGAAATCGGTGCAGCGGTCAGTCTTACCGATGCCTACACGGCGCTGGTAACGCATTACCCCATGCTGGCAGAGCTACACCAGCGTTTCGCTTCGCCGCCAATACGCAATTCGGGCACGTTGTGTGGCAATCTGGCCAATGGTTCGCCGATCGGCGATTCCATACCGATACTGATTGCGCTGGGTGCGGTGCTGGAACTGCGCTGTGGCGAGGAAGTACGCGAACTGGCGCTGGACGAGTTTTATCTGGCTTACCAGAAGAAAGCGTGGCAGGCCGGCGAATTCATCCAGTCTGTGTCCATACCTTTACCTAAACCGGATCGCATTGTTGCCAGCTACAAAATTTCCAAGCGCAGCGATCAGGATATTTCTGCTGTGTGCGGCGGCTATGCGTTCGATATCGTACACGGCATGATCGAATCCGCGCGCATTGCTTATGGCGGTATGGCAGCAACGTCGAAACGCGCCACGCGTACTGAGGCGGCATTGATCGGGCAGCCCTGGTCGTTGGCCGCCATCGACGCGGCATTGCCGGTACTGGCTGAGGATTACACACCGCTTAGCGACATGCGGGCAAGCGCGGATTATCGGCTCAAGGTCGCGCAAAATCTGTTGAAACGTTTTTTCCTCGAACACGGCGATGCGGCAGTGCCGTGCCGTATCGGACACATTAACGGAGTATCGGCATGAGCCAGATCGTGCACCAGTCTCAAACTCACGATAGCGCCGCGCTGCACGTTTCCGGGCGGGCACGTTACGCCGATGACATCGCGCTGCCCGGTAATACCCTGCATGTAGCGTTCGGCATGAGCACCGTGGCGCACGGCCACATCAAGTTCATGGATCTGTCGGCGGTCAGGTGCGCTGCGGGCGTGGTACAGGTATTCACCGCAGCGGATATCCCTGGCCATAACAACTACGGGCCGGTCCTGCACGATGATCCAATTTTCGCTACCGATGAAATCCAGTTTTATGGCCAGCCGATTTTTGCTGTGGCCGCGCACAGTTTCGATGCCGCGCGGCGCGCGGCCAAACTGGCGCATATCGAGTATGAAACGTTGCCGACGTTACTCAATATTGCCGATGCGCTGGCTGCGGAAAGTCAGGTGCTGCCGACTGAAACCTTACGTCACGGCGAACCGGAAACAGCGCTGGCTGCGGCATGCCACCGCCTGTCCGGCTCGGTGGTCATCGGCGGGCAGGATCACTTTTATCTGGAAGGGCAGATCGCCATCGCGTTGCCGCAGGAAAACGGCGGCGTGCTGATACACAGCTCTACTCAGCATCCCAGCGAAGTGCAGCATCTGGTGGCGCATGCGCTGGGCAGACATGCCCATGACGTGATAGTGCAATGCCGGCGTATGGGTGGCGCTTTCGGCGGCAAGGAGAGCCAGCCGGCGCTGTTTGCCTGCGTCGCGGCAATTGTCGCCGTTGCGACCGGATGGCCAGCCAAAGTCAGGGTGGATCGTGATGCGGATATGGTGATGACCGGCAAACGCCATGATTTCAACGCCGAATACGATGTCGGCTTCGATGCGCAGGGACGCATCGGCGGGTTGTCGCTGATGCTGGCGTCGCGTTGCGGTTACTCGGCGGATTTGTCTGGTCCGGTCAACGACCGCGCCATGTTCCATGCCGACAACTGCTATTACCTGGAAAATGTGCAGATCGTGTCGCATCGCTGTAAGACCCATACCGTGTCCAATACTGCTTTTCGCGGCTTTGGCGGGCCGCAAGGGATGATGGCGATAGAAGCGGTGCTGGACGATATTGCCCGCTATTTGCAGCTTGATCCGCTGGCAGTACGCCGTACCAATTTTTACGGCATCGGTGAGCGTAACGTGACGCCATACAAAATGCTGGTAGAAGACAATCTGGTGCACCGCATCGTCGATCAGCTCAGTACGAGCAGCAATTATGCAGCACGCAGGGCGGCAATTACCGAATTCAATGCAGCGAGCCCCGTCATCAAGCGCGGCATTGCGCTGACGCCGGTCAAATTCGGTATTTCCTTCACTGCCACCCAATACAACCAGGCCGGTGCGCTGGTGCAGGTGTATACCGACGGCAGCATATTGCTCAACCACGGCGGTACCGAAATGGGGCAGGGCTTGTTTACCAAGGTGGCGCAGGTGGTGGCGCAGGAGTTCGGTATCGGGCTGGAGCAGGTGCGGGTTTCCGCTACCGACACCAGCAAGGTGCCCAATACTTCGCCTACCGCGGCGTCATCGGGCAGTGACCTCAACGGCAAGGCCGCGCAGGCTGCGGCGCAAACCATCAGGGAGCGGCTGGTGGCATTCGCTGCCGAGACTTATCAGGTGGCACCTTCAGAAGTGGTGTTTGCCGACGGCGAAGTGCAGATGCCGGGACACAAACTAAAATTCGCCACGCTGGTGCATCAGGCGTACATGGCGCGGGTATCGCTGTCGTCTACCGGTTATTACTGTACCCCGAAAATTCATTACGACCGCAGAACCTTCAGCGGTCGCCCGTTCTTCTACTTTGCCTGGGGTGCAGCCGTCACCGAAGTCGCGATCGACACCCTGACCGGCGAGAACCGTATGCTGCGCGTCGATATTCTGCACGACGTCGGCAAATCTCTGAATCCGGCGCTGGATATCGGCCAGATTGAGGGCGGTTTCCTGCAAGGCGCGGGATGGCTCACTTCGGAAGAACTGTACTGGAACGATCAGGGTGAATTGAAAACCCACGCGCCATCCACCTACAAAATCCCTGCAGTGAGCGACTGGCCGGCAGATGCGTGCATCAGTCTGTTGCAGGATACGCCCAATTCCGAGGATACGATTTTCCGTTCCAAGGCAGTCGGCGAACCGCCGCTGATGCTGGGGATATCCGTGTTTTATGCGCTACGTGACGCTGTCGCTGCGACTGCAGGTGCGCAGGCGGCGATGCGGCTGACCGCGCCTGCCACACCTGAAGCGATACTGCGTGCGCTGGATGTAACGGCTACTGAGGTATCTATATGAAACACTGGCTCGCTGAACTTGATAGTCTGCTGGCCGGCGGCAACGATGTGGTGCGTATCGTTGTAGCGGCCACCAAGGGATCTGTACCCCGTGAAGCGGGTGCGGCAATGCTGGTACACAAGCACGGCACATCTGGCACGTTGGGCGGCGGCCATCTGGAATTTCAGGCTATCACTTTGGCTCGTGAACTGCTGGAGCAGTCTGCGACCTCGGCACATCGGCAGCGCTTTACGCTGGGAGCAGCGTTGGGGCAGTGTTGCGGCGGTATCGTGGATTTATGGTGGGAACGTTTTACAGCTGCGGACAGCGCTTTTATTGCGAAAGCCCATGCGCAATTGCAGCACGGTAGTGGCGTGGTACTGGCGAGTGTGGTTGAAGGCCAGTCGTGTCGGCGTGAATTAATCGTTGCTGGTGCAGCATCTGCGTCATCGTCGACACTGGCCGAAGCCGCGCTGGCGTTATTCAGTCCGGCAGCTGCGCCGCGTATACGGCTACTGCATCGTGAGACCGATATGGTATTGCTGGAACGGATGGATCGGCAGCATACGCCATTGTGGCTGTTCGGCGCCGGGCATGTGGGCCAGGCCATAGTTGGCTCCCTGGGCGAGTTACCGTTCGACATTACCTGGGTGGATGCCCGCGCGGATATTTTCCCAACAGATTTACCTGCAAATGTGACCAGACTCAACAGTCCTGTGCCTGCTGAGGAGGTGTGCTATGCGCCTGATGACGCCTGGTTTCTGGTGCTGACTCACGATCACCAGCTGGATTACGCCATCTGTGCGGCTATTCTGGCACGGGACAGTAGTGGCTTTATTGGTCTGATCGGTTCGCGTACCAAGGCGGCGCGATTCAGCCATCGGTTGGCGCGCCAGGGTTACCGGCCTGAGCGCATTACTTGTCCGATCGGGATAGCGGGGATTAGCGGCAAGGAGCCGGCGACCATCGCCGTGGCCGTTGCAGCACAACTATTGCAATTACGCGAGGCGCAGGTAGCGGTCAGTTCAGACGCAGCCACCTGCGCAGCGCAAGGGAGATAGGGTGAATATGAACATACCGGTTACGCATCCGCGTCTGGAACTGCGTGGCATTACCAAGATATACCCGTCGGTAATCGCCAACGAAAATGTCGATCTGATCGTGCGTCCTGGCGAGATTCACGCCGTGCTTGGGGAAAACGGCGCCGGCAAAAGCACTCTGATGAAAATCATTTATGGCGTGACCAAGCCCGATGCCGGAGAAATGCTGTGGGAAAATCGCGAAGTACATATCGAATCGCCCGCTGCGGCAAGACGTATGGGCATAGGCATGGTGTTCCAGCATTTTTCACTGTTTGAAACGCTTACCGTCGCTGAAAATATTTCGCTGGCGCTGGATAGCGTGATTCCACCAGCGGAACTGGCCCAGCGTATCAGTGAAGTCTCTATAGAGTACGGATTGCCCGTTGATCCACATCGATTGGTGCACAGCATGTCGGTGGGTGAGCGCCAGCGGGTGGAAATCGTGCGCTGCCTGCTCAATAATCCACGACTGCTGATCATGGACGAGCCCACTTCGGTGCTGACGCCGCAGGCGGTGCTTAAACTGTTTGAAACCTTGCGCCGCCTGGCTGCGGAGGGTTGCAGCATACTTTACATCAGTCACAAGCTGGACGAGATTCAGGCACTGTGCGACAGCGCCACCATCCTGCGTAGCGGGCGCGTTACCGGCACCACCAGTCCCAAGCAGGAAACTCGCGAATCGCTGGCGCAGATGATGATAGGGCGGGCATTACCAGAGTGCCAGATGGAAGCTAATACACCAGGCGAAACGCGTTTGCTGATCAATCATCTCAATCTTGCCACCATAGATCCTTTCGGTACCACGCTGAAAGATATCAATCTGGAGGTGCGTAGCGGTGAAATGGTTGGCATTGCCGGCATTTCGGGTAACGGGCAGAAAGAATTGCTGGCTGCACTGTCTGGTGAACAGCTCGCGCCACAAGCCAGTGCCGCTCAGATATGCGGTGTCGCTGCCGGCAAGCTCAATCCAGCCCAGCGTCGCAATTTGGGATTGCGTTTCGTTCCCGAAGAACGGTTAGGGCGAGGTGCCGTGCCTACACTGAGTCTGGCGCTGAATGCGTTGCTTACCAGCAGTGATAGCGGCATGGTGAACCATGGCTTGATCTCGTATCCGGCAGTACGCAGTTTTGCCCGCAATGTCATTGATAAATTCAATGTGAAATGCGGTGGCGATAAGGCGCTGGCGGGGAGTCTGTCTGGCGGCAACCTGCAAAAATTCATCGTCGGTCGCGAGATCATGCTTGCACCCAAGGTAATGATTGTTGCTCAGCCAACCTGGGGAGTAGACGTAGGTGCAGCGCAATTGATCCGGCAGGCGCTGATTGAGCTAAGAAATCAGGGCGTGGCAGTATTGGTGGTATCGGAAGAGCTGGAGGAATTGTTCATGATATGCGACCGCATTGCGGTGATTGCCGACGGACGGCTGTCCCCGGCGGTGCCTTCTGCCCAGACCAGCGTGGAACAGATTGGGCTGTGGATGAGTGGCGAATTCAATCAGGATGCCGTGGAGGTAATTCATGCCTAATCTGGAACGGCGGGCTCAGCCTTCTACGCTAATGATGTTTGCGTCGCCAGTGATCGCGGCAGTGTGCATGCTGATTACCGGTTATCTGCTGTTTACGCTGCTGGGGAAAGCGCCGCTGCATGCTTACTGGGTGTTCTTCATCAAGCCGCTGACCACTGCATACGGTATCGGCGAATGGCTGCTGAAAGCCACGCCGCTGATATTGTGCGGGCTGGGGCTGGCGATCGGCTTTCGCGCCAGTGTGTTTAATATTGGTGCGGAGGGCCAGCTTACCATGGGCGCGATTGCGGCTGGCGGCGTGGGGTTGTACTTCAATGGCATGGATGCCAGATGGATACTGCCATTGATGATGCTGGCCGGCATTGCCGGCGGCATGGTCTGGGCAGCGATACCAGCATTTTTGCGCACGCGCTTCAACACCAGCGAGATACTGGTGAGCCTGATGCTGGTGTATGTTGCTCAGTTGTTTCTGGGCTTTCTGGTGCAGGGGCCATGGCGAGATCCTGACGGTTTCAATTTTCCGCAGACGAAAATGTTTACCGAAGCGGAAATGCTGCCGCTGCTGATGGAAGGCTTGCGTACCAATATCTCATTCATTCTGGCGTTATTGCTGGTTGCTGCATCGTGGTTCTATTCGCATAAAATGTTCGCCGGTTTTCGTATGCAGGTTAGCGGACTGGCGCCAGCAGCGGCACGTTATGCCGGTTTTAGCGAAAAGCGTAATGTCTGGCTGGCGCTGCTTATCAGCGGTGGCATGGCCGGACTGGCCGGGATGGGGGAAGTGGCAGGGCCGATAGGCCAGTTGCAGCCGGTTATTTCGCCGGGATACGGGTTTGCCGCCATTATCGTGGCTTATGTTGGCCGCCTGCATCCGCTGGGGGTGCTGCTGGCCAGCCTGCTGATGTCACTGCTGTACCTGGGTGGCGAAACTGCGCAAATGGATCTCGGCTTGCCCTCTGCGGTGACCGGGCTGTTTCAGGGGCTGTTGCTGTTTTATTTGCTGGCGGCAGATATTTTTATCAATTTCCGCATCAAGGCACGTAAACGTCCGCTTGAACAAATAAGGACGGTGGCGCAGGTGGTGCCGGAGGAGCAATCATGAATATTGAACAAATGATTCCCATCCTCGCCAGTACAGTGGCGGCTGCCACACCATTGGCCTATGCTGCTTTCGGTGAGCTGGTGACTGAGCGTGCTGGTGTGCTTAATCTTGGTGTGGAAGGCATGATGTTGGTGGGTGCCATTGCCGGTTTTGCGGTGGCCTCGCAGACGGGTAGTCTGGGACTGGGGTTTCTTGCGGGAACGCTGGCTGGTGTTTTGCTGGCGCTGATCTTTGCAACACTGACGCTGAGTCTGCAAACTAATCAGGTTGCGACTGGGTTGGCTTTAACCTTGTTTGGCGTAGGACTGAGTGCTTTCATCGGTAAGTCGTATGTGGGGTTGTCGCTGAACGGTCTGCATCCGATGTCGATTTCTGTGTTGGGACAAATACCTTTCCTGGGGCCGCTACTGTTCCATTTTGATATTGTGGTTTACGGTTCGCTGGCATTGCTATTTGCGTTGCAATGGTTCTTTACCCGATCTCATTGGGGGCTGGTGGTACGTGCAGTCGGTGAATCACCGGCTTCCGCGCATGCTATCGGCTATCCGGTGATACGCATACGCTATCTGGCTATTCTGTTCGGTGGCGCGATGAGCGGTCTGGCTGGCGCCTATCTGTCGCTGGCGATTACGCCGATGTGGGTGGAAGGCATGACTGCGGGACGCGGCTGGATCGCGCTGGCGCTGGTGGTGTTCGCCACCTGGAAACCGATGCGCGTACTGCTCGGCGCATATCTGTTCGGTGGTGTGACCATACTGCAATTTTACGGGCAGGGCATGGGAATACACGTACCTTCCGAGATACTGTCAATGCTGCCTTATCTGGTGACCATCGTCGTGCTGGTGCTGATCAGCCGTAATCCGAAAACCATACTGCTGAATCAGCCCATGTCGCTGGGACATAGCTTTTACCCTCATACCTGATAAATACAACAACTATGAATGCATATTGGCTGGAATGGCTGAATTTACTCGGACGCTGGGTGCACCTGATCACAGGCATTGCCTGGATCGGTGCCTCGTTTTATTTTGTCTGGCTGGACAATCATCTGCGTGCGCCACGCGATCCTGCGGACAGTTTCAAAGGCATTAGTGGCGAAGTTTGGTCCGTACACGGCGGCGGCTTTTATCATGCGCAGAAATATCGCGTTGCGCCAGATCTATTGCCCGAGCCACTGCACTGGTTCAAGTGGGAGGCCTATTCGACCTGGTTGTCAGGCTTTTTCATGTTATGTCTGGTGTATTACGTGGGGGCCGATACTTATCTGATTGATCCTTCAGTCGCTGCGCTGACATCAGCGGAGGCGATTGCTATCGGTATTGGTTCGCTGGCGCTGGGATGGCTGATTTATGATGGTTTGTGCCGTTCGTCACTGGGGCGCGATGATCGTCTGCTTGGTCTGGCAGTGTTGGCGCTGTCGGTTGCTGCCGCCTGGGGACTGACTCACGTATTCAGTGGGCGAGGCGCGTTTATCCATTATGGCGCCATACTCGGCACACTGATGGTAGGTAATGTGTTTTTTGTGATTATCCCCGGGCAGCGTGAGCTGATCAAAGCCAAGCTGGCAGGTCGAAATCCTGATTCTGCCCCTGGACTCAAGGCCAGGCAGCGTTCAGTGCATAACACCTATTTTACCTTGCCAGTGATCTTTACCATGATGAGCAATCATTACGCTATGGTATTCAATCACAGTTATAACTGGATGATACTGGTTGCCATTTCCATTGCAGGTGCAGCAATACGTGTCTATTTCGTTTCCCGCCACAGGGGGGAGGGTAAGCTTGCACCTTTGCTGGCAGGCGTGAGTTTACTGGCAGGGGTAGCCATCGCCATCTCGCCCATTGCTACGCAACCCAGCGTCAAGGTAAATGCTGCGGATCAGTTTGCGCAGGTTATGCAGGTGGTACAGAACCGCTGCACCAGTTGCCACGCCGAGCATCCGACTCAAACTGGCTTTGTCGCTGCACCCAAAGGCATCATGCTGGATACGACGACACGGGTAGAAATGCAGGCGGCGTTGATATATCAGCAGGTTTCCAGCCGTGCTATGCCGTTGGGCAATTTAACCGCGATGACGGAACAGGAACGCCAACTGATAGTTGCCTGGCACGATGCAGGAGCGCTCACCAAATGAGTGTAGCGACATCGTCACGCCATGCTTTTCGCGGCAGTATATTGCACTTCTTGTCAGATCCCGGTGAAGGCGGTGCTGAACACACTTATGCATTTTATGCTGATGGCTTGATGCTGGTCGAACATGGCATGGTGGTTGCTGTCGGGCATTATGCGCAACTACAACCCGTGTTGCCAATTGATACGCTGGTTACTGACCATACCGGTAAGTTGATTATGCCTGGGTTTATCGACACACATATTCATTACCCGCAAACGGATGTAATTGCCTCGCCAGGTACGCAATTGCTGGACTGGCTGGAGCGTTATACCTTTCCAGCCGAGCGCCGTTTTGAGGACAGGGAACACGCCACTGAGGTTGCCGAGTTTTTCGTCGATGAATTGCTGCGCAATGGTACGACTACCGCGCTGGTGTTCGGTACGGTGCATCGTGAGTCAATAGACGCCTTTTTTGCTGTGGCCGGGCAGCGCGATTTGCGCATGGTGGCAGGCAAGGTATTGATGGATCGTAATTGTCCCGAGTTTCTGCGTGATACCGCCGATAGCGGATATGCCGACAGTGTAGCGTTGATAGAGCACTGGCACGGACAGGGGCGGCTGGGTTATGCCATCACCCCTCGTTTTGCTATTACTTCCAGTGAGGCGCAATTGGCACGAGCAGGGGAGTTGGCACGTGCGTATCCTGCTGTGCATATCCATAGCCATCTGGCGGAAAACATGGACGAAGTGGCATGGGTGAGCAAACTGTTCCCCTGGAGTCGCAGCTATCTTGATGTGTACGAGCACTATGGGTTGTTGCGAGAACGTGCGGTGTACGCGCATTGCATCCATCTGGATGAGGATGATCAGCAACGCATGGCTGACAGTGGTGCGACAGCCGCATTTTGCCCGACTTCTAATCTGTTTCTTGGCAGTGGTCTGTTTGATCTGTCTGGATCACGAGATTCCGGTATACGTGTCGGACTGGCTACTGACGTCGGTGGCGGCAGCAGCTTCAATATGCTGCAAACACTGAGTGAGTCCTACAAGGTGGCACAGTTGCGCGGCTATACCCTTACGCCCTTGCTGGCTTTTTACATGATTACGTTGGGTAACGCGATTGCGCTGGGGCTGGATAGCCATATCGGCAATTTCACGTCAGGCAAGGAAGCCGATTTTGTAGTGTTGGATCTCGCATCGACACCGCTGATGGCGCGGCGCATGGAAAGTGCTACAACGCTGGCAGAGCGCCTGTTTATCCTGATGATGCTGGGCGATGACCGGGCTGTCGCCGCAACGTATATCCGCGGCAAATCCGCATATCATAGAAATCAACAGGTTATATCAAATGCTTGATCCGGTATTGTACGATGATTGGCACCCGGTAGCAGCTAGCGGACAAATTCAGGCTGGCCAGATACTGGCAGCGCAGCTGATGGGCCAGGAGATTGCACTATGGCGTAGCGCCGACGGCGTTATCTACGCCTGGGAGGATCGCTGCCCGCATCGCGGCACGCGCTTATCCATAGGCAGCATCGTCGCGGATCAGCTGGTGTGCGCATATCACGGCTGGCGTTTCAATTCCGGTGGCAGTTGCACGCATGTCCCCGCCCAGCCGGAGTGGACGCCCGCCAAATCGGCCTGCGCCAAGGTGTATTCGGCAGTTGAGCGCTACGGTCTGGTATGGGTGTGTCTGGGTGTGCCTGCAGCGGCATTATTGCCGTTTCCCGAATACGACGACCCCAATCTGCGCAAGGTATTGTGCGGCCCTTACCGGGTCGAGACCAGCGCGCCGCGCATCGTGGAAAATTTCCTCGATATGGGGCATTTCTCTTTCGTGCACGACGGCATACTGGGCGAACCAACGCATACGGCCGTGCGCGATTACAAGGTCGACGCCTGGGTCGACGAGACTGACGAGGCCGGTATACTCGCCACCCAATGCATATTCTGGCAACCGCAGACCAACAGCCTTGCCCACGGCGGCAGCGAAGTGGAATACACCTATCGCGTGGTGCGTCCGCTAACCGCGATACTGACCAAATTGCCGCAAATGCAACAGACGTTCCGCGAGGCGATCAGCCTGCATGTGCAACCGTTGGATGAAGCATCCAGCCAGGTATGGATAGTGCTGGCGATGACCAATTTCGAGCAGAGCGAGCAGGAATTGCGCGATTTCCAGGACCGGATATTCCTGCAGGATAAACCTATTCTGGAAAATCAGCTCCCGCGCCGTTTGCCGCTGGCTGCAAATCGCGAAGTGTCGATAGCGGCCGACAAACTGTCGGTATTTTATCGTCGTTATCTCACACAAAAAAATCTGCGCTACGGCGTAATTACTGCGGAACAACATGCATGAACCGAATTCTGATTGACGATGCCGACATCGTGGTAACCATGAACGCCCAGCGTGAAGAACTGCCGCGCGCCAGCGTGCTGGTAGAGGGCAATACCATCGTCAAGGTCGATACCGCCACGCGCATGGATGCATGGATAGCGCAGGACCCGGCGCAGCGTCGTCCGCACCGTATTATCAACGCCAGCGGCTGCGTGGTGACGCCGGGGCTGGTGAATTGTCACCATCACCTGTATCAGACGCTCACGCGTACCATCGGCACCGGGCAGGGCAAGGTATTGTTTGACTGGCTGAAAATGCTGTATCCGGTCTGGGCGGAAATGGATGCCGAGGCGATTCATGTCAGCACGCAGATCGGGCTGGCCGAATTGCTGCTATCAGGAGCGACGACGGTTACCGACCATTTGTACCTGTTCCCCAATGGTACCCGGCTGGACGACGAAATCGCCGCCGCGCAGGAAATGGGCGTGCGCTTTCATCCCACGCGCGGCAGCATGAGTCTGGGCGAAAGCAAGGGCGGGCTGCCGCCGGACCGGGTGGTGGAAGACGAAGCGGCGATACTGGCGGATAGCCAGCGCATCATCGAGACTTATCACGATGCAGCGCCGCATTCCATGCTGCGTATCGGTCTGGCGCCATGCTCGCCGTTCAGCGTGAGCGGCGACCTGATGCGCGAGAGCGCGCGGCTGGCGCGGACTTATCAGCGCGTCGGTCTGCATACGCATCTCGCCGAAACGCTGGACGAAGACCGTTTCTGTCTGGAAAAATTCGGCAAGCGTCCGCTGGATTATGCCGAATCGGTGGAGTGGATGGGCGACGATGTCTGGTTCGCGCATATGGTGCACCCCAGCGAGTCGGATATCGACCGGCTCGCGCATCATTGCAGCGGCGTGTGCCACTGCGCGACCAGCAACATGATACTGGCTTCCGGCATCGCCCCGGTGCGGCGCATGCTGGATCGCGGCGTGCGCGTCGGGCTGGGGGTGGATGGTTCGGCCAGTAACGACGGCAATCACATGCTGGGCGAGGCGCGTCAGGCCATGCTGCTGCAGCGCGTGGGCTGGCCGGGTTTCGAGTCGCGTGCCGATCGTTTTTCCGCCCGCGAAGCGCTGGAGCTGGCGACGCTGGGCGGCGCGCGGGTATTGCAGCGCGATGATATCGGCAGTCTGGAAGCTGGCAAAGCCGCCGATCTGGTGGCTTTCCGGGTGGACGATCTGGGGCATGCCGGCGCTATGGGTGATCCCGTTGCGGCGTTGATGACGTGTGCTCCTGCGCAAGCCTGGTTGTCGATTATTAATGGCAGAATAGTAGTGGAAAATAATGAGCTGGTTGGTGTCGATATAGGCAAACTGGTTAAACGACATAACTTGGCTAGTATGGGTATGTTAAAAAGGGCTGGGTTGATTTAATAAGTGACAACTCTAGTCGGATGGTACATTTTTCCATTTTAAGCATCATGACCCCAATGAAAATGATGCTTACATGCAGGTAGCACTTTATTAAGCGTGATAATTGGTTTAGCATAGCAGTTATGCCTGATAGTTCACTGCGTGTCTGTTTGGCATTTTATATTTAACATACAACTATGGAGTCACACTACATGAACAAATCCGAACTGATAGATGCAATTGCCAAAGACGCCGACATGACTAAAGCGAATGCGGGTAAAGTATTAGATGCACTGATGGCTACGATCACCAATACACTTAAAAAAGGTGAAGATGTAAGCTTGGTAGGCTTTGGCACTTTCAAAGTTAGCAAACGCGCAGCGCGTACTGGCAGAAATCCTAAAACAGGTGCAGCGTTAGAAATCGCAGCATGCAACTCACCAGGGTTTAGCGCAGGTAAAGGCCTGAAAGAAGCAGTGAACTAAATCTGTTCCACTTCAAAAAAGCCCATCTTGATGATGGGTTTTTTTATGCATGTCGTCCCCCAATATGGGTGTATATCCTCTGCCCTATTGGGTAGGCAATATTCTTATACGTTTTAAGGTGCAGCATGATTAATCAAGACTGGATAGGTTTAGTTGCCGGCACGCTAACAACAACCGCTTTCGTACCGCAAGTTTACCGAATTTGGCAGCGAAAACATGCGGATGATATTTCTGCCAGCATGTTCGTCATATTTATTGCCGGCGTTGTGCTTTGGCTTTATTACGGTGTGATGTTACAGGCATGGCCGATAGTGATCGCCAATGCAGTCACTCTGGTGCTGGCGACAACTATTCTGATACTGAAATACTATTATCACAAAGTTGCTGGACATCAAGGGAAATGAATTGTGGACAGCTACGAAATGCAAAGATTCATATGTTGCAACATGATCTAGGTTGATGGTGGGTCGGGCGGGATTCGAACCCGCGACAAACGGATTAAAAGTCCGCTGCTCTACCAACTGAGCTACCGACCCAAATAAAAATGCCAGGATAGAACCTGGCATTTCTTTTGAGCAATTTGTTACTTGTGTTCCTGGTGGGTCGGGCGGGGGTCGAACCCGCGACAAACGGATTAAAAGTCCGCTGCTCTACCGGCTGAGCTACCGACCCGGTTGAGAGCCGCAATTATACTGGTTTTAACAAATTCGTCAAGATTGAAAACCTAAAAAAACCATTAGAATTGTATGAGGGAAAATTCTGGATGTAATTGGCTGCCGTCCGCGTTAAAAATTGGGATGCTAATCGTGGTGCGGACTTCACGGCGTGCACGTCCATAGACATCGTTTTGCATGACTTGGTCTTCGGTGTTTTTTTGTGCGACCAGGGTAGGGGGAGTATCAATGATTTCGACGACGGTATAAAGCTCATTTTTCCATATAAAAGAGAGCCCTATGCAGTTTTCAAGCTCTGCCAAACTAGGCGAGGTTAACACTTTAATCCTTTAATCCAGCGGCTATATAAACGGTCGGCGACACGATTGAGTTGAGTTACTTTATGATCAAGTTCCGATTGCATTTCGGCTAGTGTTTGAACTGCGGGACTGGTTCTGGCAGCGTTGATTTCATCCATGCCGTTTTCACCCCAGGTTTTAACCATGTCTGCAGTCATTTCAACGTGGCACTGCAGGGCAAGGTGTTTGCCGATGGCATAAGCCTGATTATTACAGAATTCGCTCTTGAGGATATGGGTCGCCCCAACAGGCAGATCAAAAGTTTCGCCGTGCCAGTGGAAGCTGTCGAATTGCTGTAAGCCGTCAAACCATGCACGGGCGACATCGTTGTTGGTTGTAGTGACGCTGCCCCAGCCGATTTCTTTGACGGGACCAACACTGACTTCTGCGCCTAGCGCCTTGGATATGAGCTGACCACCCAGGCAATGTCCTAGTACGGGAACATCTGCGGCTATGGCAGCGCGGATGAGATTGAGAGAATCGGGTATCCAGGGGAGTTCGTCATTGACGCTCATGCTGCCCCCCATAAAAACCAATCCCAAATAATCAAGCGGATTAGTCGGGATAGTTTCGTTTTCATCAATTTTGATGAGTATGAAGGGAATTTGCTGGTCAGTTAAAAACTCAGCTAAATAACCAGGGCCTTCAGTTGGAATGTGACGAAAGATGGCAACTGGTTTCATGATGCACCTGTTATTTTGCGCGCTTGTCGCGTTCAATTAACGCGTACGCAGAATGGTTATGGATAGATTCAAAGTTCTCGCTTTCAACGACATAGCTGTCTATGCGCGGCTCTCTGTCTATGGCAGCAGCAACGTCGCGTACCATATCTTCGACGAATTTCGGGTTGTCATAAGCGCGTTCAGTGACATATTTTTCATCAGGACGTTTGAGCAAACCATAAAGTTCGCAAGAAGCCTGACTTTCGGCAATGGCGACAATGTCTTCTATCCACATGAAATCATTGGTACGCGCGCTGATAGTGACGTGTGAGCGCTGATTATGTGCGCCGTAGTCAGATATTTTTTTCGAACACGGACATAGACTGGTAACAGGCACGACGACTTTGGTGGTGTGGACATACTCACCATTTTCTATTGCGCCGATGAGGGTAACATCGTAATCCATCAGGCTTTGCACACCGGATACAGGCGCGGTTTTGTTGATGAAATAAGGGAAGCTCATCTCAATATAGCCTGAGTCTGCCTCCAAACGTTCAACCATTAAGCGCAACATGGTTTCAAAGTTCTCTATGGAGATTTCACGCTCGTTACTGTTAAGTATTTGCACAAAGCGCGACATGTGCGTGCCTTTGAAATTGTGTGGCAAATACACATACATGCTGAAATTGGCGATAGTGTGTTGTACGCCAGTGCTCTTGTCTTTGACTTTGACAGGGTGACGGATAGACTTAATGCCGACCTTATTAATAGCAATTTGGCGGGTGTCCGCGTAATTTTGCACGTCAGGCATAGCAGTGGTGAGATCGCAACAATCGTTCATGGTGATTCCAGTTCGGTTTAATAACTAATGTGTTCAGTATAGCGTGAGCATATACCCGAGTAAACTACTCGGATAAAGCCTGGTTAATGCGATGGACAATGCCATCGCTGCTCAAGCCGCATTCGGTAAGCATTTGAGCATGATTGCCGTGATCAATATAGGTGTCGGGCAGGCCGAGCTGAATGATGCGAATAGCCACACCTTGTGCGTGTAAAAATTCGCTGATTGCACTACCTGCACCACCCATGATCGCATTTTCTTCCAGGGTCACGATCAAATCATGGTTCTGTGCTAATTGTAGGATGAGTGTTTCGTCAATTGGTTTCACGAAACGCATATCAGCGACAGTGGCATTGAGTATCTCAGCAGCGGCGAGAGCAATTTGTACCATGCTGCCAAACGCCAGCAGTGCCACACGTTGCCCTTGGCGACGTAACACGCCTTTGCCTATGGGCAGAGCTTGCATGGCAAGGCTGATAGGGGCGCCATGCCCTGTACCACGCGGATAGCGTACTGCACTCGGTCCATCCAGTTGCATGGCAGTAAAGAGCATTTGTCGGCATTCGTTTTCATCCGATGGTGCCATGACTGTCATGTTGGGAATGCAGCGCAGGTAGCTGAGATCAAAACTACCGGCATGGGTAGGGCCATCCGCACCAACCAGGCCAGCACGGTCAATAGCGAAAACGACGGGCAGATTTTGCAAGGCGACATCGTGTATGAGCTGATCATAGGCGCGTTGCAAAAAGGTGGAGTAAATCGCAACTACAGGTTTGTATCCATCTGCAGCCAGACCAGCGGCAAAAGTCACCGCGTGCTGTTCGGCGATACCGACATCAAAATAACGCTCAGGGTATTTCTGCGAAAATTCAACCAGTCCAGAGCCTTCGCGCATCGCAGGCGTAATGCCGACGAGTCGTGGCTCAATGGCTGCCATGTCACACAACCAGTCGCCAAATACTTGCGTATAGGTAGGTTTCGGCGAGGCTTTTTCAAGCACGCCGATTTCTGGTTTGAACGGACTTACGCCATGATACAAGCAGGAATTTTCTTCAGCTAACGGATAGCCTTTGCCTTTTTTGGTGACGACGTGCAGGAATTGCGGGCCTGGCAGGCGACGGATATTCGTTAATGTGTCTATCAGTGCATCCAGGTCGTGGCCGTCGATGGGGCCGATATAATTAAAGCCAAATTCTTCAAATAAGGTACTAGGCGTGACCATGCCCTTGACGTGCTCTTCAGCACGTTTGGCCAGTTCCAGCATCGGTGGCACGTGGGCTAATACCTTTTCACTGGCACGACGAGCAGCAGCATAGAATCGACCTGACATTAAGCGCGCAAGATAATGATTTAATGCGCCAACATTGGGTGAAATCGACATGTCGTTGTCGTTAAGTATCACCAGCAGGTTGGCGTCCATATCTCCAGCATTATTCAATGCCTCAAACGCCATGCCTGCGGTCATTGCGCCATCACCTATTACAGCAATCGCGCGGCGCTCTAAACCCGATAGTTTCGCGGCGACTGCCATGCCTAGTGCTGCTGAAATCGACGTACTGGAATGTCCCGTACCGAAAGTGTCAAACTCGCTTTCCTCACGCTTGGGGAAGCCAGCAATTCCGCCTGCCTGGCGTAAACTGGACATTGCAGTGCGTCGTCCTGTGAGAATTTTGTGTGGATAGCTTTGATGCCCTACGTCCCAAACGATGCGATCATCAGGTGTGTTAAACACATAATGCAAGGCTATAGTCAGCTCCACCGCACCGAAATTTGAGGCAAAATGTCCGCCTGTCTGCGCAATGCTGGCAAGCATAAAGTTGCGGATTTCTTGTGCTAACTCTGGTAACTCGTCGCGCTCCAGTTTGCGTAACGCTTCCGGATGGTTAATGCTGGCAAGGAGATTGGTGTCTGGGATCAAAATGTTCTCTGTACGATAAAGTCGGCTAATTCGCGCAGACGTTGGTTATGTTCAAAATCCTGGATTGCTGCGAGTGCATCTTGGTGCAGTGATGCGGCAAGTGATTTTGCATCAGCCATACCCAGAAGACTGACGTAAGTGGGTTTGTTGTCAGCGGCATCTTTGCCTGCGGTTTTACCTAGTGTGGCGGTCGGCGCGCTGGCATCAAGGATGTCATCCACGACCTGGAATGCTAAACCTACGCATTTAGCGTAATGATCTAGCTGTTCAATCTGGCTAAGGTTGGTCTGACCACAGTATGCTCCCAATAAAACAGCCGCACGGATTAATGCACCTGTTTTGTGTATATGCATAAATTCAAGCTCGGGCAGAGTAAGGGCTACACCAACACTGGCGAGATCTATCGCTTGCCCACCCGCCATACCGCGTGAACCAGATGCGTGGGCGAGCAGTTTGATCATGTGTAATTGTTGTAGAGGGTCATCGTTTAGCGTATGACTGGCAAGCAAATCAAAAGCCAATGTCTGCAAACTATCGCCAACCAACAATGCAGTGGCTTCACCAAATTCAACATGGCAGGTGGGTTTGCCGCGACGCAATACATCATTATCCATTGCCGGCATGTCGTCATGCACCAATGAATAGGCATGGATAAGCTCGACCGCTGCAGCCACGATTTCTACGCGTGCAGGATCTGCTTGTGTAACTTCACCTGCTGCAAAGGCCAGGAGTGGCCGCACTCGTTTGCCTCCTTCCAGCACTGCATAGCGCATGGCTTGATGCAACACCTTTGGCGCAATATCAGCAGTAGGTAGTTGATTGGAAAGCACTACTTCCATGCGTGTTTGTAACGCGGTAGACCAGGTTAAGAAATCAGTTGTCATCTTGTGAGTTAACGCTGTTGAAGTTGTTTAATGTGCCGTTTTCAAGTATCTGCACTTGTTGTTGAGCGGCATTGAGCGCAGCTTGGCAAAATTGCAATAATTCGGCACCGCGCTGATAGCTGGCAAGAGATTGTTCTAAAGTAAGCTGCCCAGATTCCATATCAGCAACGATACGCTCTAATTCAGTGGTGGCGGCTTCAAAATTGGCGGGTTGGGCGCTGGCGCGACGAGTCATATTGATGAACGATTAGTTAATTGCATAGGCAAGAGTATAAATATTACCGAATAATTGCCTTTAACGCTAATTTTAGCGATAATTGCGCGCTTTCTTGTTGCTTGAATTTACTTTATTTATGGGGGTTAAGCGGCTGTTGTGCCGTCTTGATTATTTTTAGTCACTTCTTTTGGGGTGTACTCGTTTATGTCCAATTTAGCTGTTGCGTCGCAATTGACGCACACTACTCCTCAATTGCCAATCAGTTGGTATTTTGATCCTGAAATTTACGCGTTAGAGCAGCAGTATTTATTTGCGCAAGGACCGAACTATATCGGTCATGAAATCATGGTGCCGAATATCGGCGACTATCAAGTGTTAGAAACCCAGCAGCAAGCCAGCGTACTGGTGCGCAACGCAGAAAGCGTGGAGATGCTGTCGAATATTTGTCGTCATCGTCAGGCGATGATGCTGGATGGGCGGGGGCATGCACGCAATATAGTTTGTCCGCTGCATCGCTGGACTTATGACCTTGAAGGCACGCTGCTCGGCGCGCCACATTTTCCTGGTAACCCTTGTTTGAATTTGGGTAAATCGCCTTTGCAAAACTGGCATGGATTGCTATTCAACGGTCAGCGAGATGTCGCAGCCGATTTAGCCAAGCTAGGCGTCGCTGATACGCTGAATTTTGAAGGCTATATGCTAGACCGTGTGATGGTCGAAGACTATGCGTTTAACTGGAAAACCTTTATTGAGGTTTATCTGGAAGACTATCACGTTGAGCCGTTTCATCCCGGCCTGGGAAACTTTGTCACCTGTGATGATTTAAAATGGGAGTATGGTGACTGGTACAGCGTACAGACCGTTGGTGTTGCGCGCGGCCTGAGCAAATCGGGCAGTGCAGTCTATCAGCAGTGGCAAGAACAGGTATTGCAGTATTCCAACGGCGCCATCCCTAAACATGGCGCTATCTGGCTGACGTATTACCCTAATATCATGGTCGAATGGTATCCGCATGTACTGGTGATCAGCACCATCATTCCTACTGGAATAGAATCCTGCCGCAATGTGGTTGAGTTTTACTATCCTGAAGACATCGTTCTGTTCGAGCGTGAACTTGTTGAGGCTGAGCAGGCCGCTTACGCTGAGACCGCGGTCGAAGATGATGAAATTTGTCGTCGTATGCAAGCAGGTCGCCACGCACTGTATCAGCAAGGTCGGGAAGAAGCAGGACCTTATCAATCACCTATGGAAGATGGTATGGTACATTTTCATGAATTTCTTCGCCGTCAACTATCACCTCATCTAGCTTGAACCTAACCCACCTCATCCCATTCCAAAACGCGCAAGTGCGTGATTTGGTGTGGGTGATGGCGGCGCCTAATCTTTTAGCGGAAGCCGACTGGTTGGTTTCCGATGTAGAGTGTCTGGCCTGGCTAGATGCAGCCATGCCGCAGCTACTCGCTCTGGATGCAAATCCAGAACCTTTAATCACCTGGATAGCAGTGTCTTCCCCGCAGCGTTTGGGACGATATTTTGAAGTGTTATTGAGTTACTGGATGGCGCACCTCATGCCTGCCAGCTGGTTTGTCACGAATAAAATTGTGAAAGCTGAGCGAGTGGTGCTGGGTGAATATGATTTACTTTGGCGTGACCAGCTTGGCATGTTGCAGCATTGGGAAGCGTCAGTTAAATTTTATTTACAAGTTGACCGCAACGCTGGATTTGCAGGTTATGTCGGCACCATGACACGGGATAGACTGGATCTCAAAGTGGCGCACTTGCGCGATAAGCAATTACACTTGGCCAGTACGCCAGAGGGGGGAGGGAGTCTGCCGACAGCTCATGAACCCGTATGTGCCCGGGCTCTGCTGAAAGGCTGGTTGTTTTATCCTGCGAATTTTCTGCGACAACCTGCCCTGGGCTTATCCGAGCATCATTTGCAAGCATGGTGGGCACGCTGGGGGCAGCTAAACTTACCACAGGGCTTGCGCTGGCAGGTGCTACCTCGATTAATGTGGTTAACGCCGACGATAACATTAGATGCAACTAGTCTGTTAGGTGAATCCGATTTTGTGTTACATTTGACTGAGCATTTTGCACAGCATCAAATACCCGTTTTGGTTTCAGGTTTGATAAGGCAACAAGATGGGGTTTGGTTAGAATGCACCCGAGGCTTTATCGTTGCTCCAAATTGGTTGTTGGACAATAGTATGGCAAGAAGCTAGTTAAGGATAAATACGCTCCATGGAAAATCGTCGGTTTCAACGTATTGCTATTACTCAGTCAGCCACACTACATGGCCAGTACAGTGGTTTAGTTACGGGTGAAATACACGATTTTTCCACAAACGGAATATTGTTCAATGTCAGCACCAGGCAGTCTTTAGCCGACTTCCATGAACAACAAGTCGAAGTTGATTTTCGTTCCAATTTAAATCATGTTGATTATACTTTAACCGGACGTGTGGTGCGTGTTACCGGAAGTGCTCTTGGCTTAATCATAGCGCCATTTCCTGAGCAGGCTTATACAGCACTGCTTGCCTTAGCCAAATCTGCTCCTGCCCCAGCACCCGTTTCAAGTACGCCACCCATAAATCGTATTCAGCAACAACAAGCTTTAGCAAAATGCCATGCGATATATCAGCAATTTATTGCGCAGGTAATTAATCGTTTTTATTCGAGCGTGGGTAATCGTATTAACTTTGCAGCTAACGATGCTGGTAGCCTGGAAGACCGCTGGATTATCAATAACGCTTACCCATTAATCGATGCACAACGGGTAAAAATTGAGCGCGCTTTTCTTGCTGATGATTATGCGCAACATCAGCTGTCAAATGAACCGTTGCCAACGGCTAAAGACGCAAATTCATTATCACTAGTGGCGCTGGACGAATTTGATGAATGGTTGACGATTTCAACGCTGACAACCAAACTTGATCTGGAGTTTGCCAGTTCCATTTTTGAGTTTGAAATGCGTTATGCAATCTTGTTAGGGCAGCCATTAAGTGGACAAGATAATCCTTACGGGCCGAGTTTTATACTCCAGACTTTGCGTGCAGTGATTACTGATGCGCAGTTCAAGCCACAAGTGTTATCCATACTATATAAATTATTTTATGAATCTCTATTTGCATTGATGGGAGAGTTTTACCAGCAATTGAATAGCAGTCTGGAGTACATTGCGCTACCTAAAATGCAGGTTGCATCAACCCCAACACGTCACGCAGCTATTGCGACACCTAACTATTCACCTGATAGCTTAGCATTTCCAGATGCTCCTTTGCCAGATAAGGGAGTGCCAGGTAGCGGTGGAATAGGTGCAGCCACAGGGGCGGGTGGTGTTAGTTTGGATGGGTTTTTGCGCAATATAGCCAGTATGATGCCAAATATCCCCATGCAACAATCTGGCGGATATCCCAATGTGCCGGTCACGCAGGGTGGCGGGGTGGGTTATGAGTACGGATTGCAGCAACTCATTGCTCACACGCAGCCACAGTCTGTCCACGCTCCAGTGGCAAACGTGGACAGCATTATTGAATATTTACGGCAACTACCACCTCAACCGCCCTTCATACCTCCTTCGTTGGTAGTGCCTGCTGCACACACGGTTTTTAACTCGGCTGAGACTTTTAATCAAGTTGACAACAATTTGCAACCGACCGCAACTGATATCAGTCAGATGATAGGTGCGCTCAATGCGCATCAGTCCCGTTGGCAAGAAGTGTCAGGGCAGGCGGGTACACCAGATATTGCCCACTGGCTGCAAAGTGTGGCACCACAGGTACCTGAAAATTCCGAGTTGTGGCAATCAGTACGATTGTTTGATCAACTGTTTACTAAACCAATTGCGAATAATGGATTAACTTCTGATATTAGAGACTTACTAAAGAAGTTGGAACTGACATTGCTTAAATTGGCGCTGCTGGATAATGATTTCCTGAGTAGCAGCCAACATCCTGCGCAACAAACAGTGAATTTAATCGAGCGATTTTATGTTGCGGCAGATGATGAGGGGCGCTTGTTTGATGCGCAACTAAGACAGCTGTTACATACGTTAGTGAATCAAATAGTTGATCAATTCGAACTGGGTGGTCATATATTTAACGATGTTAATCATGTGCTTGAAGAGCTTATTTCACCCATAGAAAAAACTCGGCAAGAAAAGATAAGCATGACTGCTTCTGCATGTGAACAGCGCGAGCAAATGCAACCTGCACCAGAAGCAACACATGACCATGTCGATGACACGGTTACGATGCTGCGGACAGGCGCGTGGTTATGCATCATGGTTGAAACGGCGCTAGTACCATACCAGATTATCTGGATGAACAAATCCGCATCACTGTATGTATTGATGAATCGATCAGCCACCCTTATTCGGGAGTTCAAACAAAATAACCTTTCAGAAGCAATCTTAGCTGGCACAGTGACGACAAATCATGAATTTGACTTGCCTTTCATGGAGCGTGCAGCACGTAAAGTAATGTTCGGTGCTTATGATAAAGTTTATCGACAAGTTATGCAGGACGACTTCACCGGGCTGCTGAATCGCAAGGGCTTGATGGCGAAACTGGAAGAAGCATGCACTCGGTTTGTCGCGCAGCAAGTAGATGCGGTGTTATGTATGATTATGTTTGACCAGCTCAACGTACTTTACGCAAACTGTGATGGGCAAGAAGCGGATGTGTCGTTATTGGCGATCATTGATTTAATCACGAAAGCTATGCCGCCATCAGTTCAGTTTGCAAGATTAAGCGATAACACCTTTGCTGTGTTATTGCGGGATGTGAACGCCGAATATGCAGAGAACTTGATGCAGCAGCTATTAGGAACATTATCGACCCAACGTATCGCTTGTCAGGATAAACAGTTTGCAGTGACCGCGAGTATAGGCGTCGTTCAAATCAGTAATGAGCTAAATGCAGTGCCGCAATTATTACGTAGTGTTGGTTCGGCTTGTGTGATAGCAAAAACCCGTGGCCATAATTCAGTGCAAGTTTATGCTGCTAATAGTGAACAAACCAAGCATGAAGAATCGCTGTTTAAATGGGCGGGTCTGATTGATCATGTCCTGGATGAAAATTTACTTTATTTACGATGCCAGCGTATACAACCTGTAGATCCCGCGAATACGACGTTGCCACATTATGAGATTTTATTGGGTATTGATAAAAGCTTAACAACTAATCCGCAAGAATTTATCCTGGCTGCAGAAAAGTGGCAGCGCTCAGCAGATATTGATTTATGGGTGTTACATCAAAGTTTTACTTGGCTGGAAAACCAAAGAGACAAGTTGAATTATATCAGCGGGGTATCCATCAACTTATCCGGTCATTCATTAACTAATAGCGATGTACTTAATTTCATAATGACACGTTTACAATCGCCGACACTTGCTGCCAATAAAATCATTTTCGAGCTGACGGAAACAGCATTTATGACCAATTTGGCAGAAGCGCAACAGTTCATCGAAACTGTACGTGCTTTTGGATGCCGATTCTCGTTAGATGATTTTGGTTCTGGTTACTCTTCATTCGCGTATTTAAAAAATCTTCATGTGGACTATCTCAAAATAGATGGTGCATTTGTTCGGGATTTGGAAAAATCTCCTGCTGACGTAGCCATGGTCAAAGCCATGTACAGTATAGGTAATGCCTTAGGATTGAAAGTCATTGCTGAGTTTGTTGAAAATAAAGCAATTCTAGATATCTTAAGGAATATAGGTGTGGATTATGCACAAGGTTATGGCGTGGAAATGCCGAAACTATTGGATACTTTATTACTTGGTGCATAAGTATCTTTATTGATGCATATTATTTATTTAACATAATATACATTATAGGAAGTCGTGGGGGCGTTGGTGATGTTCCAAATTTAAGTATTTAAGCAGATCTAATTTTTGGATTATAAAAACGAACCAAATTGTGCCCGGCTTCTTTGGCTTGGTACATCGCCATATCTGCCCACTTAAGAAGATCATCCTGACTTTCGTCGTTGGAAATGAACACGATTACGCCGATACTTGCGGTGCAGTGATGCTCAATGAATGTATCCGTGCCGCTCTCTTGCTTGATGGTTAGCTGGTAAGGTTGCGCTAATGCTAAGCGAATTTTTTCAGCAATAATACTGGATTGTGCTGTTGATTCGTCCTTGTCGGTGCCCAGATCGCTGAGCGCAACCACAAACTCATCACCACCAAAACGTGCCACGCTGTCTAATTCGCGCACGCAACTTTTTAGCCGCTTCGCCACTTCAATCAGCAGCAAATCACCCGCGCCATGACCATATGTATCATTGATCGACTTGAAGTTATCCAGATCGAGTACCATTAACGCTGAATATTGACCGTTGCGTTTGCTGGCCGCCATTACCTGAAACAATCGGTCAATAAATAAACGACGGTTAGGAAGCTGAGTTAATGGATCATAAAAAGCCAGATTGCGAATCAGCTCTTCGGATTGTTTGCGCTCTGTTATGTCATGAATAATTGAAAAAAACAGGCTCTTGCCCTTGTAGCTCACTGTTGAAATATGTACTTCAACTGCACGAATGGCACCACTAGCTAACCGATGGTCAAAGACGAATCTGTTCTGTGCACCAATAATTGCCTGCTGCCTCTGTTGCTGAATTTCTGATTCGGATTGCGCATTGATGCGACTGACATGCATGCCACGCAAGCTCTCCAGAGAATAGCCATAAAACTGTGCCGCTGCGGGGTTAGCGTCAACGATGATGAGGGATTGATGATCTATCAATAACATGACGGAACTATGCCGCTCAAATAACTGACGAAAATGCGCTTCACTCTCTCGCAACGAGCGGATGACTTTCTCATTTTCAAGCAATACTGCTGCTATTTCATCGAAGGGAAGTTTCGCTAAATTTTCCAGTGCCCGCGCTGTTTGGGATTGAGTGAGGCCGGCCTCTTCAATATTGGAAACCTGTTCGCTACGATTTAGCAGCACCTGAATAATTCTGTTCAGACGTGCAATTTCAGCCTGCAAGGCATACTGACTTGGCTCTTGTGTGCCAAGCACCGCCTCGCTACCCAGCTCCGGGGTAATGCCATCGGCGCAGCCAATTAATATCTGATCATGTCTTTTCATGTGTGGTTTTGAAGCAAGTTGTATAACCCTGTTTGGCACATTACACTATGAATGAGTAGCGTTGTGAATATTATGCTACGTTTTTAAATGGCGACTGAATAAGCCGAGAATGCTGATAAGATGTAAATCTCATTTTTGAAGATAGCATATGATGAATCGAAAAGCACTGATACTTGTGTTGGCTATGGTGTTAATCATTGCGGGCAGCTTTGCTTATTGGCGCTTACATTATAAACAGGCCCCGGCAGTTACTGTTATATCGCTGTATGGTAATGTTGATATCAGGCAGGTGCAGTTAGCTTTTAACGGTGCTGAGCGCATAGATAAAATGCTGGTTCAGGAAGGTGCTCAGGTTAAAAAAGGCCAGTTACTAGCAACGCTGGATACTACTCGCTTATCCCAAAATTTCAATCTGCGCCAAGGTCAAGTCACTGCAGCTCAACAAACATTACTCAGGCTTGAAACTGGTAATCGTCCTGAAGAAATCCGCAAAGCTCAAGCGGATGCATCAGCTGCAAAAATAGATGCCGATAACGCAAGACGCACTTATCAGCGACAGCTCGAATTGGCAAAACAGGATTTCATTGCAAAGCAGGATGTTGATAATGCAAAGTCGGCAGCTGATGCCGCACAGGCCAAATTCAATGCCATACATGAAACACAGAATCTGGCGATGCTGGGACCTCGTAAGGAAGATATTGCTGTAGCCAAAGCGACGTTACAGGCAAGTGAAGCCTCATTGGCAATTGCACGCAAAGATTTGGCAGACGCGGCACTCTATGCGCCCTCGAATGGTGTGATTCAAAACCGTATTCTGGAACCTGGGGATATGGCATCACCACAGCGCCCCGTGTATACATTAGCACTTACCAGCCCATTATGGGTACGAGCTTACATTACGGGCCCTGAATTAGGTAAAGTCAAACTCGGGATGCATGCTGAAATCAGCACCGACAGCTATCCCGGCAAACATTATGACGGCTGGGTGGGCTATATCTCGCCCAGTTCGGAATTCACGCCCAAGGCGGTAGAAACTACGGAAGTCCGTAGTGATCTGGTATATCAGGTACGAATTTTCACTTGTAACACGCAAAATGAACTGCGCCTCGGCATGCCGGCAACAATAACCATACGTCTGGATCAGCCCCCTCCCACTGATAATCGCAACGACGTGGCTACTTGCAATAAACCCTGATGCCGCTCATGCACATGTCGCAAATGCCACCCGCTTCGGTCGAGCCTGATCAGACGAGTAATATTGCGCTGGAAGTAAAGGGTATCTCTAAATCTTTTCAGGTTGGTCGCAAGCAAATTCAGGCTTTGCGTGATGTCAGCTTTACTGTCAAACGTGGTGTGGTTACCGGTCTTATTGGCCCGGATAGTGCCGGCAAAACCACGTTGATGCGGCTGGCTGCTGGGTTACTACTGCCGGATTCGGGCTCAATCAAGGTACTTGGCAATGACGCTGCTACGCAATCTTTGGATATTCAGAGCGTAATCGGCTATATGCCGCAGCGATTTGGTTTATATGAAGATCTGACCGTTCAGGAAAATCTCGACTTGTATGCTGATCTGCAAGCTGTGCCAGCATCGGTACGCCCAGCGCGTTACCGTGATTTGATGCAGATGGCTGGTCTTGCTGCATTTACAAATCGATTGGCAGGGCAGCTTTCTGGCGGCATGAAACAAAAGCTCGGCCTTGCATGTGCGCTGGTACGGCAACCTCCCCTGCTGTTGCTGGATGAACCGACAGTTGGCGTGGATCCGCTGTCACGCCGTGAACTCTGGGCTATCGTTTATCGTTTGGTGAAGGAACAGGGTACCAGTGTGCTGTTGAGTACCGCTTATCTGGATGAAGCCGAACGTTGTGACGAAGTGGTATTGCTGCATGATGGGCAGTTGCTGGATCAGGGTGCGCCAACGGTGTTGCGTGAATCTCTGCGTGGGCGAACTTTTTCAGTTACTGCCAAAGATGTGACCAAACGTGCGTTGCAAGCGCAACTGGCGCAATCCCCCGCTGTGCTGGATGCTCTGATTCAGGGTGAGCACGTGCGCATCGTCATGGCGCAGGATGCTCCGCCACCCGACCTGAGCATGTTAATCCCCGGAGTCATGAATGCTGAGTTAAACGCTGTATCACCTCGCTTTGAAGACGGTTTTGTGGCTCTGCTCAAGGCGCAAGTCCATTTGGAAACGCCAGACCACCCTCCCCGGTTCGTGCAAGCGGCTGCTAATCACACAGCGACCACCACCCCGATAATTGAAGTGCAGAATCTGACACGACGGTTTGGCAGTTTCAATGCGGTTAAAAATGTCACGTTTGCTGTCCCTCAAGGCGAAGTATTCGGTTTGCTGGGAGCCAATGGTGCAGGCAAATCGACCATGTTTCGCATGCTCTGCGGATTATTGCCACCTAGCAGCGGCAGCCTGCGTGTCGCGGGTGTGGACCTGCGTCATGCGGCAGCAGCTGCCCGAGCACATATCGGTTATATGTCGCAGAAATTTTCCTTGTATGGCAATCTTAGCGTAGTTGAAAATTTACGCTTTTTTGGTAGTGCCTATGGACTGTTCGGCAGGCATGGCGACGCACGGATTAACTGGGCACTGCAAGAGTTCGGCCTGGCATCTATTGCTGCATCGGTCAGCGGGGACCTTTCCCTGGGCTACAAGCAGCGTCTGGCATTGGCGTGTGCCTTAATGCATGAACCGAAAATCCTGTTTCTGGATGAGCCGACCTCCGGTGTGGATCCTCTGGCACGTCGTGAATTCTGGCGGCGGATAAATATCCTGGCCGAGCAAGGCGTGACCATTATGGTGACGACGCACTTCATGGAAGAAGCCGAATATTGCGACCGACTTGCCATCATGGCTGCAGGTGAAATTCTCACCATCGGCACGCCGACTGATATCAAATATCAGGCACGCACAGCTGCACAACCTGACCCAACTATGGAAGATGCATTTGTGAGCCTCATTGAGGCACACGAGGCTCAAGGAGTGGTGGCGTGAGTGACGCACGGATGCGGCTGCGTGGCTTGATACGCAAGGAATTTCTGCAGATCATTCGCGACCCCAGCAGCATTGCAATTGCGTTCCTGATGCCGGTAGTGTTGTTGTTATTATTCGGCTATGGCGTATCGCTGGACGCGGATCATGTGCCTTTGGGTCTGGTGGTTGAGCAGCCCAGTGCTGACACAACGAGCTTTACTGCCGCATTCCATAACTCACGTTACTTTACGACAACATCTTTCCCGAACACTCCCAAGGCGATAGAAGCCATGATGGCTGGTCGTATCAATGCCGTGATAGTCTTGCGTCAGGATTTTGCACAGCAACTGCGACAAGCTGATGGCGCGCCCATACAATTGATCGTCAATGGGGTTGATGCCAATACAGCCCGTATAGTGACTGGGTATGTCACCGGTGCATGGGGAAAATGGCTGGAACATAGTGCGCTTGAGCAAGGACAAACCCTCAGCATACCGGTAGTAATGACACAGCGCATCTGGTTCAACGAAGAACTGAAGAGTCGTAACTTTCTGGTGCCAGGGTTGATTGCAGTGATCATGACGCTCATCGGCGCGCTACTGACAGCCATGGTCATGGCACGCGAATGGGAGCGCGGCACCATGGAAGCCCTGATGGTCACGCCGCTGGCCATGCGTGAAGTGATACTGGGTAAACTGATACCCTATTTCATCCTTGGCATGGGTGGTCTGGCGTTATCCGTAGCTATGGCAATCTGGTTATTTCATGTCCCGCTACGTGGCTCCGTGTGGGTATTATTCGGCACCTCCGCCCTGTTTCTGCTTACTGCTCTGGGTATGGGGCTGCTTATTTCTACCGTCGCCAGAAGCCAGTTTATTGCAGGCCAATTAGCTATCATTACCACTTTCCTGCCGGCATTCCTGTTGTCTGGATTTATATTTGATATCAACAGTATGCCACCCATAGTTCAGGTTATTACGCACATTGTGGCAGCGCGTTATTATGTTGCTATATTGCAGACGGTTTTTCTGGTCGGAAACGAATGGAGCGTGATTATACCGAACGCGCTCGCCCTTCTCCTGCTTGCCATCATCTTTCTCGGGCTTACGCGGCTTAAAGCGCGTAAACGCCTGGAGTAACCGCTATGTTCAGACGCATCTTTGCCCTGATGATCAAAGAATTCCTGGCCTTGCTGAAGGACAAACGCAGTCGTTTTGTCCTGATAATTCCACCACTGGTGCAGCTCATGGTGTTTGGCTACGCCGCGACTTTTGATCTTAAACACGTGCCCTATGCTGTATTTAATGAGGATAAAGGCTCGATTTCTCGAGACATGGTCGCAGCATTTCATGGCTCGCCCAGTTTTCAGGAAACGTCTCAGCTTAGCCACAATAGCGAAATTGCACCTTTACTGGATAGCAAGGCCGTGCTGCTGATAGTGCATATAGACCCGCGCTTCAGTGCAGACATGCTGAGTGGTCGCCCAGCACCTATCCAGATCATAGTTGACGGACGCAACTCCAATACCGCGTTATTGGTAGTAAACTATGCGCAGGATATAGTAAATCGATTCAATAATGACTGGGTCGCAAATAATGGCGGCGCACCGCCAGCGCATGTGGTGACACGAGCATGGTTCAATCCGAATCTGGAAAGTCGCTGGTTTTTTCTGCCCGGTATCGTTGGCCTGTTGACGCTGCTGGTAACGATATTGGTGACTGCACTCTCAGTTGCACGGGAACGCGAGCAAGGCACATTTGATCAGTTACTGGTGACACCTTTGCATCCGGCGGAAATACTCATCGGCAAAGCCTTGCCGGGCTTTTTGATCGGGATCGGTGAAGCCACCCTGATCGTGCTGGTGACTGTATTCTGGTTTAAAGTACCATTACTGGGGAGCTTGTTGACCCTCTACACAGGCGTCTTGTTATTTTTACTTTCGGCGGTTGGTATCGGTTTGATGATTTCTTCGCTGGCTGTTACTCAGCAACAAGGTATGCTCGGTGCATTTTTCTTCATGGTACCTGCCATTATTCTGTCTGGATTTGCGACGCCGATCAGAAACATGCCATCTGTGGTGCAGGATTTAACCTTGCTGAATCCCATGCGCTATTTTCTGGTGGTGTTACGCGGTGTTTTTCTTGAGGGCACGCCGTTTAACTTACTTATTCCTCAATTTTGGCCGCTGGCATTGATAGGCGTCATTACGCTGGCAATCGCTGGGTGGCTATTCAGGCATCGACTTTATTGAATCTGGATATGCCTTAAACTTCTACTCGATTACGTCCTTTGAGCTTGGCTTCATACAGCGCATCATCGGCGCGTGCAGTAAATGTCTCCGGCGTATCTTTGGTCAATAAATTAGCGACACCAAAGCTGCAAGTCAGCTGATTGATGGCCTCAAAATCATGACTCGCTATGACGTAGCGCAGCTTTTCAGCCAATGCACGGGCATTCTGATCATGCGGCACAATAATCATGAACTCTTCCCCTCCCCATCTGGCCAGCATATCGGATGAACGGATATTATTGGCTACGAGTGTGGTTAATTCCTGCAGTACTTTATCGCCGACCTGGTGGCCATATGTGTCATTAATGCGTTTGAAGTGGTCAATGTCATACATGATAAGCGCCAGGGGTGTCTGATAACGCAGTGCAGATTTCATTTCCATTTGCAAAGCCGCATCGAATTTAAGCCGGTTATATGCACCTGTCAGGGTGTCGGTAATTGACTGCTTTTCAAACGCTTCTGATAGTTTACGGAGTTCCTCATGATCGTGCCTGAGCGCTAATTCGGTAAGGATTATTTTTTGCAGAATAACCAGCAATACCAGAATCAGGGTACAAACCAGCAAGGTCATGACGATTCCGAATAAGCGGTTAGTACCTGATAGAGAGACTCTCTCCAGGATAACCATGGACCATCCTTGGTTATTGATCACTTTACGTCCAACGATAAACAAATTTGTATCGAGTGATACTTGTTCTCCATTTATGAGTGCGCGATCAAACAGAGCTGAAATGCCATTTTTTTGCGAGTTCCACAAATTTACTGGAGGTGTGTTGATACCTTTTGCCAGAATAATTTTGCCTGAAGTATCAACGAGAAAAATCGCATAGATATTATTCAAACCCAAATCTTCTATCTGAATGTTCTTTGTTAACTTGCCAGCGCTAACTTGGTGAGTGCTTTCATCAACTTTGATTTGATTCACCATATGTTCGGAAAGCGCTGTCACTTCAATGGCGAGATGGTCACGAATATTCTGTTGATTTAGCCTATCGAAATAATTCGTAAGCATGAACCCTGATACCAAGGCTACGCCCAGTACGGCAAAGCCAAGATTCATCAACCAGACCAATTTTCCGGGCATGGGATATTCCAGTTTTCGAATTTCATAACCGAGAATAAAACCTGCAATCCAGCCGGCAAATACAGCTCTAAAAAACTGTATCGGTATGCCAGTACTGGCAAAGAAAGCTGTTTCGCTAGGAAGTTGCGCGGAAAACAATGAAGTATCTGGTTGTACAATTACGATAGTAAGACCATAGCAAGCCAACCCCAAACTAGCCAAAGAAAGCGCTGGCGCACTTTTCCCGTCAATTTTTTGTCCCCACAAGTAAAGCACAACCGCTGCTGCAATACTGCCGGTCAGGCCGAAGCCAAAACGGATACCGTCATCCAGTCCAACTTGATTGTTTAATACCCCACCCGCAACCACCAGCATAAACAAAGGAATGAAAATCCAGCGTCCAACGGGTAAGCCACCTCTGATTGTCGCTATGCCAATCCGGCTAAACTCGAGCAAAAACATGAAAGACAGCAACATGAGCGCCGAACGCAATAAACTCAGCCAGGTGCTGCTGCCGGTTGTTAAAGCCAGCATTTCCAGCCATTCATGCAATCCGTACGCAAAACCGAACAGGCCCAGAAACGTCAAGGAAAGCGTATTGCCATCTGGTTTTCTGTTGATGAAACAAACCGTCCCCAGAATGACAAAGGTCAAACCATAGATAAAAAACAGGTAATCTGCTTGCCCACTGAAAAATTCGCTCATACGATACACCTGCTATTTCATTAAAGAAAATTCGAGCGGTTCCACGCCGAGCGTGGTGCAATCTGTCTCCTCTAGATTTTACGTAGCAAATCTACCCGTATCGGCATGAAAAAATCCGCACCAGTAGCTGTCATGTGACATGCAAATTGCGCTTGTACCATATCATGTAATTCAGGCGACAATGAGTGATTGGTGTGAGTGACTTTAATAATCTTTTCTTCAAACTGTGCAAAATCATCAAAGTGCATAGGCGTTTTAAAGAATTTTTGCGTTACCGAACTCAGCAGCTTTGATGAAACGGCTCGCTCAACCGCAGCAAAAGCGGCTTCTCTGACTTGTTTTTCGTCATGAAATAATCGCAGTATCTCGTTGAAATCGCCCGCATAAATCGGTTCTGAAATATAGGCAAGCCCGCCTGGCTTGAGCACGCGATGGATTTCCGCCAAGGCTTTATCCATGTTATCCATCGGCACATGATGCAGCGATTTGAACATTAATACGATGTCCATACTGGCATCTGCCGCTGGAATATCTTCTGCACAGCCTAACTCAAAACAGACGTTGGGCAAATCAGTCGTGGTCAGGTTGTTGGCATGTTGAATCGCATCTACTTCGAGCGCCAATATTGCGGCAACCTTACCAGCCTTGGCAATAGCACGAGTTTTATCAGCTTTGCCACAACCTAGCTCGAGAATATTCGCCTGATTTAATGGCAGTAATTGTTCATATACTTCCTGTTCATCACAGATTAAGTCTATATTGGGTATGGATATCTGCATGATTTGGTCTTTCTTTTAGTATGAATCAGAGTGTTTTCACCACCCGTTTGATAGAAATATCTTCAGCGCTGGTACTGATAGCAAACCCTAGCCTTTCAACCAATGCAAGCATGCCGTGATTACTGGCTAGCACCTCTCCTTCCATCAGCTTTAAGCCTTTGGTGACAGCGACATCCATCAGGCTGGTCATTAATTTATGGCCGAGGCCCTTGTGCTGCCACTCATCGGCTATGACCAGCGCGAATTCACAGCTATCGCCATCCGGGTTGGTAATATAACGGCATACGCCAAGTTCTATTTCTTTACTGTCTTGTTCAGTCACGGCTATCAGTGCCATTTCACGGTCATAATCGATTTGCGTAAAACGAACCAGCATGTCTTGTGTAAGTTCTTGCAGTGTATCCATGAAGCGGAAATGCTTGGCTTCTTCTGATAAGCCGCGTACGAATGTCTGCTCCAGATCAGCATCTTCGGGGCTGATGGGTCGGATAACTATATCAGCCCCGTCAGGTAATTGCCAATGGCTGATAAGGTGTGTTGGATAGGGATGTATGGCCATGTGCGCATAGCGGTGTGCAGACGGGGTGGGGAAACCTACTACGATGCGTGCATCTACGGCAATAACGCCGTTTTCATCGACGATCAGTGGATTGATATCCATTTCCCTGATCCATGGCAGCTCACATACCATTTCCGACACGCGCAATAGCACAGCTTCCAATGCATCCATATCTATCGCTGGCATATGGCGGAAAGCACCTAATAACTTGGCGACGTGAGTACGGCTAATCATATCCCGTACCAAATAACTGTTAAGTGGTGGTAGTGCAACAGCCCGGTCAGCCAGTACCTCAACCATGATGCCGCCAGCACTGAAAGTGATGACGGGACCAAACACAGGATCTGTAGTAACGCCGAGCATTAGTTCACGGCCATTAGGCTTGATGGCCATAGGCTCGATAACAACACCGTCGATTCTGGCGTTCGGCCTGTTAGACTGCACTGCCTGTATGATCTCGTGATAAGCCGCTCTGACCGCCTGGGCATTGCTTAAATTCAAGCGTATGCCGCCTGAGTCTGATTTGTGCGAAATATCTGGGGAGTTGATCTTCATTACCACCGGCAACCCCAGTTCTTCTGCCAGCATGAGCGCCTCATTGGGTGAGCGGGCAATCACGGTTTTTGCGATGGGTATCTGAAACGCCGCAAGTACCGCCTTGGATTCCATTTCATTGAGTACTGTACGATGCTCTGCCAGCGCACCCTCTATCAACGAACGTGCGCCATCGACATCAGATGATTGATGTTGGGAACGCGGTCCAGGTGTTTGCATGAGCAGCTTCTGGTTCTGGTAATAAGCGGCAATAAAAGAAAATATCTCAACAGCAGGTTCGGGTGTACGAAAACGCGGAATCTTCGCCTGAGCAAATGCCAGCCGGCTAGTGGCAACTTGCCCTTCCCCCATCCAGCAGGCGACTAAAGGTTTGTTGAATTGTTTTGCTACTGCTATCACCGCCTCAGCAGCTTGCAGGGGGTGGGTCATGGCTTGAGGTGTCAGTATCGTCAGCACGCCATCTACGCCAGGATCTTGCATGCATAAGGTGACGGCATCGCGGTAGCGTTCTGAAGTAGCATCGCCGATGATATCGACCGGGTTACCATGCGACCAGGTTTCTGGCAGTACTGCATTCAGTCGGGTAATCGTATCGGCAGCCAGGGTTGCCATATTAACGCCCAAATCTGCGGCGCGATCACTGGCCATGACCCCAGGCCCGCCGCCATTGGTAACAATAGCGAGCCGATTCCCGGTAGGGTGAAAGCGTGTCGATAACGCTTTTGCAGCAGAGAATAATTGCACGATGGTGTCCACACGTACTACCCCTGCTCGTCGTAATGCGGCGTCAAACACGTCGTCAGCGCCAACTAGCGCACCTGTATGGGAAAAAGCCGCCTTGGAACCGGCTTCGTGGCGCCCGACTTTTACTAAAATGACTGGTTTGAATCGGGTAGCTGCACGCAATGCGCTCATGAAGCTGCGCGAATGATGGATGCCTTCGATGTATAACAATATGCTTTCGGTTTGCGGATCTGATACCAAGTAATCCAGTATTTCACCAAAATCCACGTCAGCCGTCGCGCCCATGGAAATGATACTGGAGAATCCCACATCATTAGGCTGAGCCCAATCCAGAATAGCCGTGCATAGCGCACCGGACTGAGAAATCAGCGCCAGCTTACCCGGCTTCGCTCCGCCATTGCTGAAAGTGGCATTGAGCCCAACAGCAGGCCGCATGATGCCCAGGCAATTCGGCCCTATCAAGCGCACGCCATAGCGCCGTGCATTTTCCAGAACAGCTCGTTCCAGCGCGATACCTTGCGGTCCTGCTTCACTGAAGCCTGCCGACAAAATCACCGCAGCACGCACGCCCTGTTTGCCACAAGCTTCAATAATTTCTGGTATCGCTGCGGCTTTGGTGGCGATGACAGCCAAGTCAATTGTTTCGCCGATTTCTTCTATGCTGGCATAAGCTCGTTGCCCCTGAATTTCCGGGTAGCCGGGATTGATAGCATAGAGATTGCCATGAAAGCCGCTCTCCAGCATATTCTTGAATACCACGCCACCGACTGATTCAGGACGATTACTTGCCCCGATGACAGCGACTGAACGCGGGGAAAAAAGAGGACTCAGATAATGTTGACCCATGTTGATACCTATGACTATGCAATCGGGATTGGCCATGTACGCTGCACGTACAATTTCTTCTCTTCAATATAGCTGATTTATATGACGTATTCTATTGCAGCACTGCATTCTGGGACTATTTATGCTTAAATATGACAAATACTAAGGAAAGTGCTCATGCAAACAGCATACATTAGCCACCCCGCCTGCTTCAAACACGATATGGGAAATGATCATCCCGAGTCTCCTGCCAGGCTGGCGGCAATTGAAGACCAACTGATTGCATCTGGCATTCTCCCATTGCTGCAGCATCATGATGCACCGCGTGCAACACATGAACAGTTAGCGCGCGTGCATACAGAGAAGCATATTCGCAGCATAGAAGCGGCCGCGCCGCAACACGGTCTGGTTTACCTGGACCCAGATACCGCAATGAATCCTTATACACTAGAAGCGGCCTTGCGTGCCGCTGGTGCAGTCATACTGGCAACTGATCTGGTCATGACTAAGCAAGTTGAAAATGCATTTTGCAATGTGCGTCCGCCAGGTCATCACGCAACCCGCGAGCTGTCCATGGGTTTTTGTATATACAACAATGTGGCTATTGGTGTGGCCCATGCTATGGCGCAATACGGATTGGAACGCATTGCCATCGTGGATTTTGATGTGCACCATGGCAACGGCACTGAAGATATTTTCAAGGACGATACGCGAGTCTTGTTGTGCTCCACTTTCCAGCACCCTTTCTACCCGTATAGCGGAGCCGACAGCGGTAATGAGCACATCATTAACGTACCACTACCCGCACGTACTAACGGTCAGGGATTTCGTGATGCAGTGACTGCTGCCTGGTTGCCTGAACTGGAAATATTTAAACCACAAATGATCTTTATTTCAGCAGGGTTTGATGCTCATCGAGAAGATGAGATGGCTAATATGGGTTTAGTTGAGGCCGATTACACCTGGGTAACACAACAGATAAAAACGGTAGCGGCGAAGCATGCACAAAAGCGTATTGTTTCAGTTCTGGAAGGCGGCTATGCCCTGCATGCCTTGGGCAGAAGCGCGACAGCACATATACGTGTTTTATGTGATTTATGAAACTCGTGCCGCACCGTTGCCTATTTGTTGTGCCCGGATAAAGTGAAAATAGCAGCATAATGATAAGGTGGCAGGTCAACCACCCTGTCCAGCTCGAAGCCCGCCGATTGTACGACCGCGCTGGTTTGCGCTACTGACATGCGTAGCTCTGTTCTGGGGCCGCGCGGCTGATCCAGTACGGGTGTTTGTTCGCGAGCTTGGTCGTGCCAGTTGATAATAGCGAATTGTCCTGCGGGTGTTAAAACCTGCGCTATCTGTTGGCACAATGCAACCTGATCAGGTACGCCGTGGAAGGTATTGGCCATCAGCACATAGTCCATTTTTGGCGTAATCAATTGGCTCAACACCATCGCATCACCCAGCAGCCAGTCGCAGTTAGCTAGCTCGGCGCAATAAGCTTGTGCCGATGCCAGCATTGTTGCGTCCAAGTCAAATCCGATAACGCGTGCAGGTTGAATTTGACGCGCTATTGCGGCGGTAAAGTAACCATCACCGCAAGCCAGATCCACAACTGACATATCGGGCATGATTCCAATATCACGTATTACTGCGTCAGGATTTGGCCACAAAGCATGCCACCAATCGGCATCAGGCATGACGGTAGCGGGAAAGATAGTGTTATTCATACAGGTTCGGCTGGATTTTAATTCGCCGATATTAACATGTAAAAAAGCCCCATGTGAAAACATGGGGCCTAAATTAAAGCTGCTTAATCGAGTTGAGTCTCGACCTGTCAACTAGCTTTATTTAGCAGGACCGCTAATCAGATATAACTGACCACCTTGCACTAATTCACCGTCCATTTTGTAATGGGCCTGAGTAGTACCTAGCAAATATTTCTTGTTAGCATCAAACCAGCTGGCATCTTTTACCAAAGCGGTAATGTCGACTATGCCTGAATTTTCTTCATCTATAGTCAGGAAGCCAGGTTGACCTGCGGTAAAGCGTGCAGCATCCGATACAAAAACCTTAGTGGCTTTTTTCGTACTCGGGTCAAATTCCCAGATAGAGGCAAGATAGTTTTCTTTACCTGGATCTTCTTGCAAGTAAATTTTGCCGTCGGCAGTCATGGTGATGTTATCAAACATGTGTGCACCGATATCTTTGCCATTTAGTACAGGTTCAATAAAACCACCAGCTGCAGGATTGTTAATTTGATTAAACGTCATTTTGTACAGGCGGCTGTAACCGTCAAACCTGTCCGTCGTCACAAAGTAGTATGTGTTAGCGTGTTTTACGTCCCATACACCGTCTTCAGGGCGAGAGAACGCTGTTATGCCACGTTCACGTGCATCCGCCATTAGATCCATACCTGATTTATTAGCCGCTTTACCATCACCAAACATAGGTGCCAACACAAACGCACCCATTACGCCAACTTTAGCGTCTTCAACCGTGTCGGCTGTTTGTACGCCATAGAGCTTGCCGCCGGTTAAACCTGCTTGCTCGATTTCGCTACCATTTTTTTGTTTTTGGCCTATGTAAAAATACACGTTACCGGGCATCACATCATTGTTCATTGCTACCAAGGTCATATCACCTGTATCAGGATGAACCAACACGTTCTCAATAGCGAATTTACCTAAATCTGGCAGCTCAAAGCTGGTGCCGGCATTATCACCAGTGGCAATATGTGCGAATACACGACCTTCTGGGGTGGTTTCTTCACCGTTTAAGAAGATTTTGCCGTGGTAACCTTTACCTGATGCTGCATTGAATAATGCACTGGTAGCGGGTAAATCAGCAGAACAAAAACGATCAAATGATACCGAGCGGTTATATACGTAGCTGTTGCTTGCTGCATCCCAGGTGAAAATTTGCTTAGCCAGATCTTGACCATTCAATGCCTGTAATGTGTTTCTATCAAAAGTCCACTGCGAAACAAAAGCTCCTTGACCACCATGTGCACGTGTTATGCCTTGATCTGCTTTCAACTCATGATCCATCAATACCACCAAGTTGTTCTTCTTATCCAGGTAAGCACCCAAACCATCAGGCACACCGACCATTTGGTAGGGTTTACCGTCAGCCTTGGTATTTACACTGTCACCTGCGCTGAGTAATGGCAGTACTTGCCAGCCTGCTGCTGTCGGGGTGATGTAGGCGGTTTGCTTGGTAACTGGAGATAGCGTAACTGACACAGTAGCTGCCGTTGCTTGGCCAGGTTGTACAGCATGTGTTGCACAGCCTGCCAGGGTCAAACTTGTCAATACAGCGGCGGTGAGCATATTCAAACGAAAAGACATATAAACCTCATGGTTGGTTAGAAAACCCAATCAGTGTAACGGTCGATTATTGCAAATATATGAAGTTCCATATAAATGTCAGCTAACAGTAATAAACTCCAAAGCATTATCATCAGGGTCACGGCAAAAAAGCGCAGCTCGTCCTGATTGGCTCATGGTGTAACTGATACCCGCCGCATCCAGGCGGCTTGCCAATAAGTCGATGTTGCTTACTGTAAACGCCACGTGTCTATCCCGTCCACCATGCGCAGGACGAGTTAAACCCTGTTCAGGGTTAGGCAAACACATCAGATGAATTTGAGTCTCACCGACGTCATACCATAGTCCCGTGAAGCTCATTTCCGGACGATCTGGATTAGGTGTTAAACCTAATATCCCCTCATAAAATCCGCGAGCACGGGATAAATCTCCAACCAACAGGGAAACATGGCGCAATGCCAGTACTAAACTCATGTGGATTCTTTCTGTTCTAATTGACCTGAAAACAAACTGGCCACCATAATCATGGCAGCACCTAACCATTCTTGCGCATTGAGTGATTCGTTGGTAAACCAGTACACTGTCGTTGCAGAAACGATCAGCTCGAATAATAAAATCACTATCGCCCGATTTGCGGCAACGTGCATCAGCCCATATTGTATGCACAGGGTCACCCCTATCATTGCCAGTCCGATAATAAACAGCACCAGCCACACTGATGATGTGTAGTGCGACCACGCGCTAAAAGCATGCCCCTGTAGCAGTATCAACGGCAGTGATACCAACACCCCACCTATCCAAATGCCGATGGATTTGGCTTGTATGCTGATAGTACTGGATTTCTTGGCGATTACATTGGTCAGCGCAAAACTCATCCCTGCGGATAGCCCTATCCATTCCGCCAGATTAGTTGGCAGCGGCAGACGGCCATCGGCTTGCCACATCATCAGCACTGCACCCAGAAACGAAAAACCAATAACAACATAGCCGGTACGACACAGCTTTTCGCCCAAAATAAATCTTGAAAAAATAATTGTCCATAATGGCGCCAGATAAAACAGCAAGGTTACGCGCATGACTTCGCCATTAATAACCGCATACACGTAAGCCGTGTTCGTCCAGCCCGAGCAGATGACGATACCCAGCCACAACCATTTAGCATTGCCAATAGATGGCAAGTGTTTGAAATAAAATGGCAAACCAAGTATCAATGCCATACCATAAGTAATAAAACTAGACATCAGCGCAGACACACCCATATCACTCAGCCAGCGATAGGGATACCAAATTGCGCCCCATAAGGTCGCGCTAATTAATAAGGCAATTATTGGCCGTGCTGCGTTTTTGTGGGCGGTGTGCATTATAATGTTGGTTTTTCCAGTTGCGTTTTATGCGATGAATCCGTATCTCAGCAGTTTACAGCCTTATCCATTCCAAAAATTGCGCGAATTGTTTGCAGGGGTTACACCCTCACCAGCACATAGTGCGATTAACCTATCCATAGGCGAACCCAAACACGCAACGCCCGAGTTTATCAAAACTGCGCTGATTAACAACCTGGATGGCCTGGCTAGTTACCCGCTTACCGCAGGTTTGCCTGTATTGCGCAACGCTATCGCTAATTGGATAGCTCGCCGTTATGGCATTGCAACGCCTGATATCGAGACACAAATATTGCCGGTGAATGGCAGCCGTGAGGCGCTTTTCGCTTTTGCACAAACCGTCATAGATCCTTGTCGTGCCGAGCCTGTCGTCATCTCACCGAACCCGTTCTACCAGATTTATGAAGGCGCGGCTTTATTGGCAGGTGCACAACCCTATTTTTTGCCGACCACGCCTGAAAATAACTATCAGATGGATTTTGGCAGTGTAGCTGAACCCATCCTGACACGCACTCAATTAGTCTACGTGTGCTCACCAGGCAACCCCACGGGCAAGGTCATGAGCCTGGATGAATGGCGTGCGCTGTTTGCGTTGTCTGATCATTATGGCTTTGTCATTGCTGCTGATGAGTGTTATTCCGAAATCTATTTTGATGAAGCGCAGCCACCGCTCGGTGCAATGCAGGCCGCGCAACAATTGGGACGTAGCGATTATCATAATCTGGTTGTGTTCTCCAGCCTATCCAAGCGCTCCAACGTACCAGGCATGCGCTCTGGGTTTGTTGCGGGTGATGCAAAAATTATTGCTAAATTCTTGCTCTACCGCACCTATCACGGCTCAGCAATGTCACCCAGTGTGCAGCTAGCCAGTGCAGCAGCTTGGGACGATGAAGCACACGTAATCGAAAATCGTCGTTTATACACAGAAAAATTCGCTGCCGTGCAACCCATGCTCAATAGCGTGATGCCAACCGCTATGCCTGATGCCGCATTTTACCTGTGGGTACGCGTCCCCAATGGCGATGATGCGGCATTTGCTCGTCAACTTTATCAGGATTATCACGTTACCGTCCTACCCGGTTCCTATCTTGCCCGTGATGCGGACAACAGCAACCCGGGCAAAGGTTTCATTCGCATCGCATTAGTCGCCCCGCTCGCTGAATGTATAGCCGCGGCTGAACGTATTCAACAATTAATTCATCAACTTGCTCATTAAAAAGGAAACAGAATGTCTGATATTCAACAACTGATCGAAGAAGCATTTGAACGCCGTGCTGACATCAACCCCAAGAATGCTGAACCTAAGCTTAAAGATGCGATTGCGCATGTGCTGGAAGAGCTGGACAAAGGTCGTTTACGTGTTGCCAGCAAGGAAAATGGGGAGTGGGTTACCCACCAATGGCTGAAAAAAGCGGTATTGCTGTCATTCCGCCTGGAAGACAACTATTTCATCAAAGGTGGTTTCACCAACTATTTCGACAAAGTACCGTCAAAATTTGCCGATTACAACAGCCGTGATTTCCGCGAAGGCGGTTTCCGCGTTGTACCACCAGCCGCAGCCCGCCGTGGTTCGTACATCGGCAAGAATGTCGTATTGATGCCTTCTTACATCAACATCGGCGCTTATGTCGATGAAGGCACCATGGTTGATACCTGGGCAACTGTAGGCTCATGTGCACAAATCGGTAAAAACGTACACCTCTCTGGCGGCGTAGGTATCGGTGGCGTATTGGAGCCAGTTCAAGCCAACCCAACCATCATCGGTGACAACTGCTTCATCGGCGCACGTTCTGAGGTAGTTGAAGGCGTTATCGTTGAAGATAACGTTGTTATCTCCATGGGCGTATACATCGGTCAAAGCACCAAAATCTACGATCGTGAAACAGGTGAAGTTACCTATGGCCGTGTTCCTGCCGGTTCAGTTGTAGTCAGCGGTAACTTGCCATCAAAAGATGGCAGCTACAGCTTGTATTGTGCGGTAATTGTGAAAAAAGTAGACGAAAAAACCCGCAGCAAAGTAGGCATTAACGAATTGTTACGCGGAATTTAAAGTCTGGTGATGAATGCCGACCTTAGTTGGCATTCCCCCTTTCTGAAAGCCCGAAGATTCAATATGATGTCATATCATCCAACAAACAACCTCCATCCGCAATGACCATTCCCAGCCAAGTACGTACACAAGCGCTAGACCTCTTAAATTTCATCGATGCCAGCCCTAGCCCTTGGCATGCGGTGCAAACGGTGACGCAACGTTTAACTGCGCAGGGTTATCGTGAGCTCTATGAAACTGAGTCTTGGTCGTTAATTACGGGTGGGAAGTATTATGTGGTACGTGGTGGAGCTTCAGTAATTGCGTTTCAGCTTGGGCAAGGGAATGTTGCTGAAGTTGGCTTACGCATCATAGGTGCACATACTGATTCGCCTGGCTTACGTTTAAAGACAAATGCGGCGCAAGCATCGGATGGCTTGGTGCGACTGGGTGTGGAAGTCTATGGCGGACCGATTTTAGCGACATTTACTGATAGGGATTTAAGTTTGGCCGGGCGCGTTAATGTTCGTGCTGAAAATGGATTTTCCACCCACTTATTAAAGTTTGATACACCTATAGTCCGTTTACCGAATCTGGCTATACACATGAATCGCGATGTGAATGATCAAGGACTGAAGCTGCATAAACAAAATGAATTGCCGCTAATTTTTGGCTCTGCTGAGGATAAAAAATCCGCACCTGCACAGTTTTTAGGCCGTGTTGCAAAGGCATTAAATATCAGCGCGGATACAATTTTAAATTACGAATTTAACGTATTCGACACCCAAAAAGGCAGCTTCTGGGGTGCGGATAATGAGTTCATCGCCGATAGCCAGCTCGATAATCTGGCTTCATGCCATGCTGCGTTAACTGCATTGTTGGCATGCGACCATGCAGACACAACGAATATTTGCGCATTATTTGACCATGAGGAAGTAGGCAGTGAAAGCGCGACTGGTGCTGATGGGAGTTTTGCGCAGGATGTAATTCAGCGGATATTCTCAGCCCTCGGTTTGAATGAAGAATCCCGGCATCGTGCCTTGGCGCAAAGTTTTTTTATCAGCGCAGACATGGCGCATGCTTACCATCCCAATTTCCCCAATGCGTATGAACCACAGCATAAGGTGATGATCAACGCTGGCCCAGTGATTAAAACCAATGCCAACCAGCGCTACAGCACCAATGCTGACACTGCCGCGCGCTTCATGCTGCTATGTGAGGCCGCTGGCGTGCCGGTGCAGAATTACACACACCGCACTGATTTGGGCTGTGGCAGTACCATCGGTCCTATACTCGCTGCACGCTTGGGCATGGCGAGTGTTGATGTGGGTTGTCCGATGTGGGCGATGCACAGCTTGCGTGAAAGTGCGGGTGTACTGGATCACAGTTATATGATTTCAGTGATGCAGGCAGCTTATAGCAGTTAATCCGTAATATTAACTGGCATTCCCACTTCCACGCGTTCGAACAAATCAGCGACATCGGCATTGCGCATACGCACACAGCCATGCGAAGCTGGCGTACCCATGAGATGTTCTTCGTTAGTGCCGTGGATATAGATATATCTGGCGTGAGTATCAACGTCCCCACCCTGATTTTTACCTGACTCACGCCCATCCAGCCAGAGTATACGGGTCAGTATCCAGTCACGCTCAGGATAGGCTGCAGCGAGCTGCGGATTCCAAATTTCGCCAGTGGGCTGACGCGCGCTAAATACGGCATAAAGTGGCACACCTGCACCGATTTTGTCACTAATCACATGCTTGCCGCGCGGCGTTTGATAGCTGCCCATCTGTTCACCAGCACCATTAGCAGCAGTGGAAACAGGATATTGACGAATAAGTTGCGGGTCACCGTTAAGATCGTCTTCAAACAAATATAACTGCTGCAGGCGCAGACTGACTTCTATATGGTAGGACATCTTTGTGCTTTCTGCTGCGCGCGACGTTGCGTGAAAAAATCGGATAGCATAGTGCTGCACTCGCTGGCCAGTACGCCGCCTGTGACCTGAGTATGGTGATTTAACTGTGTCTGTTCAAACAGATTTAATACACTACCTGCCACACCTGTTTTGGCATCACTCGCGCCGTATATCAAGCGCGTTACGCGGGCATGCATCATCGCTCCCGCACACATGGTACAGGGTTCCAAAGTGACATACAGACTGACTTCAGGCAGACGATAATTTTGCAAATACTGCGCGGCTTCACGCAAGGCAAGCATTTCCGCATGGGCTGATGGATCATGCAGTGCAATGGGCGCATTGCTACCGCGTCCGATAATATTGCCCTCATGAACGACAACGGCGCCTACGGGCACTTCACCGCGCTCTGCCGCCTGTTGCGCAAGGATAATCGCCTCCCGCATGTAGTACTCGTCATCGTGCATTTTAGGCAGGAAATACACCCGTGGATAGATAACGGTCACCACGGTCGCAGACTATAGATACGATGGTGGCATTGCTGACTTGTTTGGATAATTCCAGTGCGGCAAACAGTGCACCACCCGAGGATATACCCGCAAAAATACCTTCTTCGCGGGCTAATCGGCGAGTGGTTTCCTCCGCATTAGCCTGGCTAACTAAGCGGATCTCGTCGGTGCAACGCTTGTCATAGATCTTGGGTAGATACGCATCCGGCCATTTGCGTATACCTGGGATTTGCGCACCCTCTTCTGGCTGCACCCCAACGATTTTGACATCAGGGTTTTGTGATTTTAGGTAGCGCCCTGTGCCAGTAATCGTGCCCGTTGTGCCCATGCTGCTGACGAAATGCGTAACCGTGCCCTCAGTATCACGCCAGATTTCAGGACCTGTGGTGTCAAAATGGGCTTGCGGGTTATCGTTATTGCTAAACTGGTCAAGGATAATACCCTGCCCCGCTTGCTGCATGGTTTTGGCAAGATCTATCGCCTCTTCCATGCTGCCTGCCTGGCTGGTAAGTATAATCTCGGCACCAAAAGCACGCATAACCTGGCGGCGCTCTATGCTCATGTGTTCAGGCATAATCAGTATGAGCTTATAGCCTCGCATGGTAGCCGCCATCGCCAATGCAATACCCGTATTGCCGCTGGTCGCTTCTATCAGCGTGTCACCTGGCTTGATTTCGCCACGTGCTTCAGCATGACTAACCATGGCTAACGCAGCACGATCCTTGACCGAGCCTGCGGGATTATTGCCTTCGAGTTTGACCAGTATGGTGTTGCTGGTCTCGCCGGGCATACGCTGCAATTTAACTAAAGGTGTGTTGCCAACAAAATCGGACAAGTGTTTGTAATCAGGCATGATTTTGTTCGCGCAATATATCTACATAACGTGCTGTGCCTTCAGCCACAGTGAGCATGTCATTGGTGTAACCCATAGTCCGCAAGGCGCTGATATCTGCTTGGGTAAAACTTTGATATTTACCCTTGAGCGCTTCTGGAAAATCAATGTACTCGATCAAACCTTGTTGCTGTAAGGTATTCAAATCTAACGCTACCTCACCATTATGATGACGACATTGGTTGATGACAGCAACGGCGACATCGTTAAATGGCTGGCTGCGTCCTGTACCCAAATTGAATATACCAGATGCATCAGGATGATCCAGGAACCACATATTTACCTTGACGACATCTTCTATAGACACAAAATCACGACTTTGCTCACCATTGCCATAACCTGCACAACCTTCAAACAGTTTCACTTTACCTGTGGTCATGTATTGATTAAAGAAGTGATATGCAACTGATGCCATGCGGCCCTTATGCTGTTCACGCTGCCCATACACGTTGAAATAGCGGAAACCAACGATTTGTGAAGTTTTATCTTCCCAGATACGGCGTACAGCCTGGTCAAACAGAAATTTGGAATAACCATACACATTCAGCGGCGCTTCATGCTCACGACGTTCTGAAAATGTCGTGCCTGAACCATATACCGAAGCGGATGAAGCATAAAGAAAAGAAGCTTGATTTTCCTGACAAAAATCCAGCACATCCATGGAATAACGATAATTGTTTTCCATCATGTAACGCCCATCGGTTTCCATGGTGTTTGAACATGCGCCTTCATGAAATACAGCTGTTACTGCGCCATCCAGTGAGTTGTTATGCAGCAACTTCATGAAGTCAGTTTTATCAATATAATCGGCCAGTTCACAATCGACCAGATTTTTAAACTTATCAGCCTTGGTCAGGTTATCCACTGCAATAATGTCGGTGATACCTCTATCATTCAGCGCTTTCACGATATTGGAACCAATAAAGCCGGCTGCGCCGGTGACGACATAATAATACATACGTTACTTTCTATTTAAGACGATAAAAACGGTTAGCCAATTCCTTACCTGCTGGAACATAGTCCAAGCGGTTACCTACCGCTTCGCTTAACATAGCGAAGCGTACATCGGGTGCTGGGTGGGTTTTAAATAACAACGCCACACTACCGTCTCCTGGGGCAACATGACCAATTTCTTCCAGTACAGTAGGTAAACCATAAGCATCGTAACCCGCACGAGCTGCAAGTATTAATCCCATGCGATCAGCTTCAAATTCGGCATTCTTGTCCAGCTTGCGTGACATGACCTCTGCTCCGCTGCCGATGAGATTTTGCAGTGCGGTTTGCCCTTTGGCTTCACGCCCCAGCGCATCTGCGCCTAAGCCGATAAATTGACTCTGCTGTATAATCTTGAGCTGATGCTTGCGCACAACGTGAGCGATTTCGTGCCCCAATACTCCAGCAAGCTCAGATTCATTGTTAAGTTTATTGTATAAGCCTTTGGTAATAAACACATAACCGCCTGGCGCTGAAAATGCATTAATGTCAGTACTGTCAATCACACCAAACTGCCAAGGCAGGTCAGGACGCTCGCTCTGCAATGCTACCCAGCGTCCAACCAGATTCACATAATTTTGTAATTTAGCATCCTTAACGAGTGGTGATGCACCTAATAAATTACCTGATAGCTGACGACCTATCTGGATTTCATCATCGACTGAAGTGCCCTTGAGTGCACCCAGCAAAACTGTAGCGGGGTCTATTTTATTGGATTTTGTCGTATCTGCACTGTTGTCGGTGGTTTGATTAGTATTGTTACCTGGCAATTGCTTGAGCACGTTATTCAAATCGTTGAAATCAAAAGCGTAAGCCGATGTTACGCTGAACGTTGCCAACAAAAGACTCATCATCGTTTTTTTCATATCAGCATCCTCAGGTTTATGGATTGTCGACAGGAGCAGGAAGATAAGCAATATTTTGCTTAACTAATCGACCTTGCTTAGCAAAGTTTTTTGCCGCACTCGTACTTACTTTGTAGCCGGCTAGCTCGCTCATGCCTTGCTCACTGAAATGCGCCGATTTCAAATCTTCCTCACTCAAACCACGCACACCTGCCGTTGCAACGATTTTTCCAGGCTGACGCTTACCGGTTGCCATTTGGGCAATACCAGCAAAATCTGCTCCACTGTTGCTGGCTACTGCACCTGAAGTACGCACAGACAACATACGTACCCAACCCTTGCTGGCGCCCACCCCAACTTGTAACCACCCACCCTGCTTAGTAATTACATTGACACTGCTACCCTTACTCAAACTGGCAATTCGCTTGGCGGAGCTGCTAGGCTGCGCATAAACTGTTTCGGATTTAATCAGGACACCTTGCGTTGCTGCAATTGCTGCACCACTAAGCAAGCTCACACTCAGTAATAAGGCGGATAAACTACGGCGATATATCATTGCACTCTCCTGACTGAAAACATTTATTCTACCTTGACTTGCGCAATCTGCGGTGACAATAGATACTTATTCACAATTCTATCAAGAAAGTCTGTTTTGAGAACTTGGATTACGCAATTAGGCAATGCCTGGTTGAAACGCTGGTCTGCGGTGTTGGCAATTACCTATTTCGCCTTTCATTTGCTGGAGGTGGCGGTTAATCCACGCACTTACGATAGCGCGACACGCTGGATTATCGTCAAGCAAATTTACTTCACGGCAGTGCAGGCACTACCTGTTTTTTTAGCATATTCGCTTATTATCAGCGCGCTACTGATACACATCATGGTGTCCGTTGCCCGGGATTTAGGTTTGTCAGGCTATGTGCCCGGTTTGATAGTCGGCTTTTTGTTGACACAACTCTTACCCCTGCTCTCTGCGCTGTTTGTCGCGTTGCGTTCAGGAGCCGCGATTAATACCGAAATTGCGTTAATGCATGTCAATAATGAGCTTACCGCCTTTGAGCATGCACAAATTGACCCTATGCGTTATGAGTTCATGCCGCGCGTTATTGGTGGCGTGGCATCGGTATTAGCGTTGACGGGGTTGGCAATATTAGGTGCCCTGTGCGTGGCGTTTGTCGGTATTTATGGCTGGGTCTGGGAAAATTGGTCCAGTTATGTGCACATGATGGCGCAGTTACTACCCGTGCCACTAATTATGGAGGTGGTAGTAAAAACCATATTATTCGGCTTGGCAGTCACGCTCATCCCCTTGAAAACAGGTCTGGAAATTCCCAAACGCTTATTCCTTGTCCCTGTCGCTGTGCTCAAGGGCATGATGCGTGTGTTTTTTGCAATTGTTTTAATTGAGGTGGCGTCATTAGCATTGAATTACACATAAATTACTGTGCAGATGACGCCGAACGGCGCGCGCGCATTACTACCCTGCTGGGTGCGAGTGGGCATGAAAGCGCCTTAGTCTCGCCTGACTTACCATTGCGCGTCAATCTGACCTGCCTGGAAAACATTGCGCTTATAGACCAGTTGCACCAGCACGCCAGTTGGGACAATGCCAGTGCACGTGCACAGGAATTATTAACCTGTATGGGCCACAAGGATATTGCCATGAAACGGGATGAGGACCTAAGCTACAGCCAGCGTTTTGCGGTCAAGATCGCGCGCGCCATTATGCTAAAACGCCAGTTGATCGTCATAGACCGCCCTGCGTTATTATTACCCGATGTATTTTATCCGCAAATATTACGCGCTACACTGGCGTGCCTATTACATGAAGCGCGTGAATATGTAATTATTGATTATAGTTGGCACACCCCGCTCTATGAGACACCACCATGAACGAATCCATGCAATTCAAAGTCGGTTTATTTATATTCAGCAGCATTCTGTTTGCCGCTGGTTTTTTCGCTTATTTAGGTTACGAACGAGGCTGGTTTGAGCAGAAATTAAGCTATACGCTGATTGCACCCAATGCGGAAAATATCATCGTAGGTATGCCTGTTAGTTTTCGCGGCATCCCCATCGGACAGGTCAATAGTCTATCCCTCACCAAACAGGGTATGGCACAAATTATGATTAGCGTAGACAGTCAACAAAGTGTTTGGCTACGCGCTAACAGCCAATTTTCATTAGACAAGCCGTTGGTAGGAGCAGCAAGAATTAAAGTAGAGTCAGCGGATTTAAACAGCCCGCAACTCGACCCGAAACTAGCCCATCCGCTCGATATCACTACAGGTGGTGTTGATGTACCCGCGCTAGTTGCCAAAGCCAATGGTGTGCTTGATCAGCTCAATAAATTCAGCACTAACCTCTCTTACCTCACTCGTCGCAATGGTGAGGCTAATGCGGCGCTGGTAAACGTCCAGCATATCACCCAGGCCATGACAGGCAAATATGGCATAAGCCAAGGTTTGCTGGGTGGTGAACAACAGGCAAAATTGTTAATAGATACGCTACAACATACGCGCGATCTCACTCAGAACCTCAATCAGTTATCGGTGAAACTCGATCATTTAGCCTTTGATAAGGGGGGGCTAGCAGATAAAGCCGATGCTTCGCTTACGCAAATACCTCCCATGCTCACCGACATACGCGTCAGCCTGAAAAAAGTCGATGAACTATTGGTCAATGTAAATGGACTCACCAATAATCTTAAGCAAGGCACTGATGATATGGGGCAGCTACGTTCGGAAGTTGACGAGGCGTTAAGCAAAACCAATCAACTTATCACCAAAATAAATCGTTTTCTACCTACCGGTAAAGCAGGCGAGGTAAAGCTGCCATGAAAATATCCGTTCTTATCCTGGCGCTGTTGCTAAGTGCTTGTGGTGGTGGCCCAACCGTACCGGATTGGCAAATTGACACACAATCGGCCATGACGCGTTACACGCAATACTATCTGGAAGGACGTAGCAAACTGGCGCTCGCCAGCTTTAACAAGGCGCGAAATGCCACGGCAGCCACAGCTGATATCAATGCAACGGCGCATTTAGAGTTGGTTAAATGTGGTGTTGCAATGGCAGCTCTGGATAGCACCCCCTGTACAAACTATACAACGTTAGCAAAACAGAGCACGAATCCTGCTGATGCTAATTATTACCATTTTTTAATTGGCGATTGGCAATCGGTAGACCCAAAAATACTGCCCAATGCTTATCAAGCAATTGTTAATCCCGGGTCTGTTAAAGAAACCAATGCTCGAATCAATCAAATCAGCGATCCTCTATCGCGTTTAATAGCCACTTCAGTCAGTGTGATAAGGCAACAATATGACATGCAAACCTTAGAAATCGCGATCAATACAGCAAGTGAACAGGGTTGGCGCAGGCCATTACTTGCCTACTTACTAGTACAAGAAAAAAACGTATCCAATCCGACACAACAGCAACTTATTCGGACTAGAATAGAACTACTGCAATCATCCCTACAAAATCAATAAGGAGACAACATGAGCAAACTGCACGAAGTCAACAAACTGGGTCAATCGATCTGGCTGGATAACTTGTCCCGTACTATTATCAAAGAAGGTGAGTTAGCCAAGCTGGTAAATGAGGACGGAGTAACTGGTATTACCTCCAATCCTGCCATTTTCCAAAAAGCGTTAACCGACAGCCCGTATTATCAAGAACAGTTAACACAGCTAAAAGCGAGCACGCCCGACGCGGAAATGCGTTATGAAGCAATGGTTATCCCAGACATACAAGCCGCCTGTGACATTTTATTAGCTACCTATACAGCCTCTAATGGTAATGATGGTTATGTAAGCCTAGAGGTTTCACCGAATCTCGCGAATGATACAGATGCAACAGTGGCTGCCGCCAAACGCTTGCATGCTGCTGTCAGCCGCCCTAACCTGCTTATCAAAATTCCTGCTACGCCAGCTGGTTTAGTCGCTTTTGAGCAAGTGATAGGCTTGGGTATTTCCGTAAATGTAACCCTGCTGTTCTCTATCTCACAAACAGTGCGTACTTTTGAAGCCTACATACGAGGCCTGCGTGTTTATATAGCCAATGGTGGAAACGGTCGTGATATTAAAGCGGTAGCCAGCTTATTTTTATCCCGTGTTGATTCAAATATTGATCCTCGTCTAATTCAAATCGGCACACCAGCTGCTTCGGCATTACAAGGGCATGCTGCCCTAGCCATCGCCAAGCTTGCGTATCAGCGTTATAAGCAGTTTTTTCATGGCGAGTATTTTGCGGATCTCGCACGTGCGGGTTGCCGACCACAATACCTGTTATGGGCTAGCACTGGCACCAAAAACAAAGCCTATCCTGACGTAAAATATCTCGATAATCTAATAGGTGCTGAAACTATTAATACCGTACCAGGTGCCACACTGGATGCTTTCCGTGATCATGGCACTGTAGCTGATACGGTTGAGAATGGTGTAGACACATCTCTGGCAGATTATCTGGCATTAGAGAACTTGGGGATATATGTGGATGAAGTAGGTGAAACATTGCAACTGGAAGGTGTGAAAATATTTGCTGATGCTTACCAGCAGATACTTGCAACCTGTTGATTCTATTTATGCCTTGTTTTTTTAATTTGACACTATGACGTGAAGCAGGTAACTTTTATCCGCGGCTCGCTTCGCTAACCCAAAATAACTATTTTTAAACTAGGAGATACACTGAATGACCAAGCATCTTAACAGCATTACCGCTATATCCGCCTTAGTACTATCTGTAATCGCAGGTACCGCATCTGCGGCCCCTGTTCTGATGTCTGCCGAGTGGGCAACTCAGGCATGCGAATCTTTTAATAAAAACGCCATTCTCACCGATGGTTTAGCCGGTAAATGGGTACAAAACAATAAGGGTCGTGGCTACAAAATTATTCAGATGTACCGTAGTGACTGCGAAGAGAGCCCAAGGGTAGAAATGCGTATTGTGGAAAAAGGCGGGAAAGCATTTTGTTCTTATGGCGGCAAAGTTGAAACCGCGAAATTAGACAGTTCTGCTGATTACGTTATGTATGCAACAACTGAAAAATGGCATGATATGGGTGCTGGTGAATATGGCCCTATGAAAGCAATGATGTTTGGCCGTCTGAAATTTGAAGGTCCAAAAGTCGAAGCAATGAGCGTAATGTCCCCATTTGAACAGTTCTTGTTACTCGCAGGTAAAGTACCTTCTACTGAAGCAACATGCCCTAAATAATAACGAATTTAATATTAAAGGCTGGTGTAGCAATTGCTACACCAGCCTTTTTTATTTCTAAGTCTAAGTCAGCCCCGCTTATAAAAACTTAAACGCCAAAGCCGCTATCAGCGTAGGTCCCAAGGCTGCTAACAACAATCCCAACGGGTTCACGGCCTGATCTTCGAAATATTCTCGCAGTATTGCAATGCCCGCTGGATTGGGCGCATTGGCAATAATCGTTAAGCCCCCACCAGTTACAGCACCTGCTACCAGGGCATACTTGAATGTGTCCGACAAGCCCACTACTAACGAACCCAAGTACGTTAATGCGGCATTATCTGTAATAGCGGTCAATAGAGTTGCTCCTATGAATACCTCCTGGCTACTCATGCTGAGTAACACAGGTTGCAACCACCATTGTTGTTGACCGCCCAAGACGACAAGACCTGCCAAAAAAAACGCAACCAGTAAGCCTTCACGCAAAATCAATCTGTCTTGATGTATTTCATAGGCATGTGCAACACCCAGAAAAAACAGAAACAACCCCATAAATATTATAGGATGGTGTGCTGACAAGACCACTCCGACAAGAAAGAATAAATGCGTAATTATTAGCGGCAAAGGCACTTTCATGCTCGCTGTAGAAGACGTTACTGCTACGGGTAAATTAGACAGCTCTTTATAGAATAAAAGGGTCACTCCCAACGCATTAATGACAACGGCGATGGCCGCTTTCCAACCAAATGTGGACAACATGAATGTTGTATCCCAGCCCCATGCACCCGCTACCATTAATATGGGAGGTGCTGCAAAAGACGACAACGTGCCACCTATGGAAACATTAACAAACAGCGCACCCAATGTGGCATATTTCAATCTATTAGAAATATTGCATGCAAAAAAACGACTAGCTAAAATCAGGGCCGCCAAGGTCATTGCAGCAGGTTCGGTAATAAATGATCCCAATAAAGGCACACATACCATAACAGTAAAGTAATAGCCTATGCTGCCAGAGAATGGGATAAGTCGCGCAAGTGAACTCACCATGAACATAGCGGTCTGCAAAATCGGCCTTGTACCTGCAATGACCATAATGACGAACACGAACATCGACTCGGTAAAATTACGACTGTCGAGATACTTTGTGGCTGTCGACACATCTGTTACCACAACCATTGCAATAACTAAAATAAGCGCCCAAAAACCAAAGACGACCTCCACTTCACCCAGCAAATGAAATATCCCCGCATGCGTAGGATTTCGATGCGCAAGATGCTCAAAAAACTTAGTGGCAAAAGTATGCAAAATAGCAACTGCAAACAAAGCAGCGCCAACAACTTGAACAATAGTGGGTGACAAATTAACTCCTACGCACAATAAAACCGATTAAAACAAACGATATATAAGGCAACACCAGCTAAACAATGGCTGCAATACCGAACTTCCAGCGTAATACTGACCATTTTACACGCATTGTCAGCAACCTTAATTGACTCAGTCCCAGCAATCAATAAAATCCGGGATAAGTGTCATTAGTGCTAGATTCATCTACTCCCTTACCGTAACATGATCGATTTGGTTCAGCCCGCATTTCGTCCATGTCTAAGCACCCACCCCACCGCACCACGCTCGCTATATTATTGGCAGGTCTCGCAACGCTTGGGCCATTTTCGATTGACACATACATGCCATCCTTTCCTGCAATACAGGCGAGTTTGCAGGCATCGCCGCTCCAGCTGCAGCAAACGCTAAGTGTGTATTTATTATGTTTCGCTATCATGATGTTATTTCATGGCTCATTATCAGATTCGTTTGGAAGGCGCCCAATAATTCTTGGCTCATTGATCGCATTTGTGCTTACTTCGCTGGCCTGTGCATTCGCACAGGACATCAATACACTAATCGTATTGCGCGGGTTACAAGGTTTATCGGCTGGTGCAGGAATGATAGTCGGGCGTGCAATTATCCGTGACTTGTATGCTGGGGCAGAAGCGCAGCGCCTGATGTCGAAAATCACCATGATGTTTGCGATTTCTCCTGCCATTGCGCCGATTATCGGGGGGTGGCTGCACTTGATGTTTGGCTGGCAATCTGTGTTTTTATTTATGACTGTATTAGGCGTTTTATTATTAATTCTGAGTTATCTACACCTACCCGAAACACACCCTTTGGCCGGAAGAAGTCGATTTTCATTTAAACCACTCGTGGGCAGTTATCGTGAAGTGTCGAGCCACCCTCATTTTCTGTTACTAGCATGCACGGTTGCTTTTCATTTTGCAGGATTTTTCTTATACATAGCATCCGCACCGGTTTTTATACTGCAAACTTTGCACTTGCATGAAAATCAATTTGCCTATTTATTTATTCCCGCAATTTCTGGTGTTGTTATTGGTGCATTCTTATCTGGACGACTGGCTGGACGAATTACGCCACAGCGTACGGTGAAGTACGCATATGTTTTGCTATTCAGTGCTGCCGTACTGAATTTAATCTATAACGCGTGGTTCATTCCTAGTTGGCCTTGGGCAGTATTACCAATTTCTTTATATAGCATGGGTATGTCATTAGCGACGCCAAGCGTTACACTATTGGCTTTAGACATTTTCCCGCAACACCGTGGATTAGCATCATCTTTACAAGGTTTTGTGCAAACCATGCTCAATGCTGCTGTGGCTGGTTTAATATCACCTTTGCTGTCATTCAAACCTATTTATATGGCTATCGGAATGACGGGCTTTTTAATACTGGGACGCATATCTTGGGCAATATATTCTGCTAGAAAAACCGAAAGCGAATCTAATATGTTGAACTCATGAATACGAATTCAGCATCCTAAATTCGTTAGTAGATAAACAGCAGTACTGTTAATTTTGGGACATGCTGCTATTTGATAAGATAGAATATCGCATTTCCGCCAATCATCATTAACGACATGCTCCCATTTACTCAAGATACTATTGATGTTGCATGGCTATTAACTGTACTAAATGGTTCTTTTAGTGAAATTTATTTCATTGATTGCGAAACCAAAAAGATTGCACACGCAAACGAATCTGCGCTGAATAACCTGCAATACAGCCTGGACGAGATAACTCAAAAGACCCAATTTGATATTTCGCCGACACTCACGCCTGACTTGCTGGACAACTTGCTCACTAATTTATGCAGCCCAACTCAGCAGCCTGTAACAATCGAAGCAACTAATCGCAGAAAGGATGGCTCGACCTACCCTATTGCATTTCGATTATTTCGTTCACCCAGCCCCGCTCAATCATACATAGCAATTGGTAGTGACTTGAGTCAGCAAAGAACCAATGCGGCAGCACTGCAATTGAGCGAGTCACGCTTTCAGGAAATCATTGCCAATATACCCAGCTTGGTTTTCCAACTATTACGTCAGCCTGATAATTCAGTGACATTTCCGTATGTGAGTGACCGTTGTGCAAATCTTTTAGGGTTGGCTTCAGATGCATTAATCAATAAAGCCAGCCTGTTCGTTGATTTGATAGTGCCAGATGACAGAGCCACCTATTGGGATAGCATGCAACAGTCCGCTTTATCCATGCAAACATGGAACTGGAAGGGGCAGGTTTGGATAGAGGCGTGGCAAGATATCAAGTGGATTGCAATACGAGCCACCCCTACCCTGCAAAAGGATGGCAGCGTACTGTGGAATGGCGTTATCACCAATGTAACGCAGACCAAGCATGAAGAATTAGAAGTAAAGCAAACGCAAGCTCAGTTGGCTGAATTATCCTCACACACCGAAAAAATCAAGGAGCAAGAACGCACTCGAATTGCACGAGAGGTGCATGATGAATTGGGCGGCAATCTGACGGCAATCAAAATGGCAGTAACATTGGTCAAACGGAGGTTAGCCCCCGATGATAGCTGTTTAGAAAAAATTAACTATATTGATATGCTGGCAGATAGAACCATAGAGTCGGTCAGACGAATTGCCAGCGACTTACGCCCTAGCATTTTGGATCTTGGGTTGGTTGCCGCTATAGAATGGCAAACTCGTGAGTTTGAGCGTCAGATGGGCATACCGTGTGAATTTATTACGTCGGATGATGATATTGCGCTCAACTCAGATCAGGCAACCGCCCTCTTCCGTGTTTTCCAGGAGGCGCTGACCAATATCAGCAAGCATGCAAACGCAACGTTAGTTCATGTTCACTTGAAAAAGCAAGCGACCGACATCACCTTGGAGATAGATGACAATGGTGAAGGTATGGAGCAAGCTGACCGACTTAAAATAAAATCTTTTGGCATACGCGGCATGATGGAGCGTGTGAACTCATTGGGCGGGCAATTGTCTATCACATCGAGTACTGAAACAGGCACTAATATTCTTATTAACATTCCACTAACACATGAGTAATAACTATGACTACAGATAAAAAAATTCGCGTTTATATTGTTGATGACCACGCCATCGTGCGTGAAGGCTTAAAGCAGATACTGGCCGATACTGCTGACTTGATCGTTGCTGGTGACTCTGATACTGGGCATGAAGCAATTAAATTGGCACGAAACCGTGAATTTGATGTGTTGTTACTCGATGTTTCCATGCCTGATCGCAACGGTATTGAAATATTGAAACAGATCAAAAAAGAAGCATCGTATATTGCGGTGCTCATGCTTTCCATGCACAGTGAAGATCAATATGCGATACGCTCGCTCAAGGCTGGCGCGTCTGGTTATCTGAACAAACAAAGCGCACCCGCTGAACTGGTTGATGCAATACGCGAAGTATTCGCTGGCCGCAAGTATATAAGCAATGCATTGGCACAAGAGTTGGCAAATCAAATTGGTGGTAAGCACCAATCATCTGCCCATGAGACGCTTTCAGATCGTGAATATCAAACCATGACTATGATTGCATCAGGTAAGTGTGTCAGCGATATTGCAATTGATTTAAATTTGTCGGTCAAGACAGTCAGTATGTATCGCGCCCGTTTATTGCAAAAGATGCAATTAAAAAACAATGCTGAATTAATGCACTACGCAATGAAAAATAATTTAGTTTAATTTTTGTTTAACTTCAAATAGTTATCTATTTTCAGCATAAACATTTAAGATTTATTTAAGTCAAACCCTAAAGTAATCGATTTTAATGCCGTTAATCAAATGATTGCCCTCCTAGTAAATCAGTTACCATTACACCTAATTGAAATGGTAACTGTGCTAGAGAGCGAGTGCAATCATGAAAACACCAACAGAAAACTCAACACCGCAAAATCCGGCAGAAATCGCTCGCGAGGCCTTTCGTCAGCTGGCCATGCAAAAGATCGCCCCAACGCCTGAAGCGTATCGTGCAGCATACAATCAAATTAGTGGTGTTGTAGAGACGCATAACCCACAAATCATACTCAACGAATTCGCAACCGAGCTCACCCGACTCCCTGGTGAAGCCTCTTTTCTCGGTAAGCGCTTACGCAAAGCTGCTGAAAGCAATAACTGGGCAGCCTATCAGGAAGATTTAAGCGAGCTTGTAAACAATCAACTAAAACCGAGCATGCAGACCATTGTCGCACCTACGGCAAGCACCGTTGCGCAAATTATTTCCGCGGACAGCGAGCAAACTCAGTTACTGCGCGAGCTGCTTACTCGCACCCTGACATTTGCTGTCGCTTCATTGCTTTCCAACATTCCAGAACTCGCAGCCGAATCAGAAGCACTAGGCAACGCAATCAAAGAAGCGCGGACCGATGCTGAACTCACCGGAATTGGCACCCGCCTAAAGCAGCTCTGCTTCCGCATTGAGCTGAAGAGTGGTGATATTGCAGAACAGCAAGACATGCTGTTACGCCTATTCAGACTGCTATTAGATAACGTCAGTTACCTGCTTGATGATGATAGCTGGCTGCGTGGCCAGATCGACGTAGTGCAAAATCTAATTGCTGGTCCCGTGAATCATCATGCACTGGAAGATGCAACGCAAAGCCTTAAAGAGGTAATCTACAAACAAGGCACGTTAAAAGACAGTTTATCTGAAGCCAAGATCACTGTTAAAAACATGATTACGATATTCATTGATCGTTTGGGGTCTATCGCCACTACTACTGGCGACTACCATGGCAAGATTGATGTTTACACACAAAAAATTGCGCAGGCGCAACACATAAGCGAACTTAACACGATACTGGATGACGTCATGCGTGACACCCGCTTCATCCAGGCAGAAGCACTGAAATCTCGTGACGAGATGCTGGTAGCACATAAAGAAGCGCAAGAAGCTGAGGCGCGCATTCATCAATTAGAATCACAGCTTGCTGAACTCAGCGCTTTAGCCAGCCATGATCAGCTCACCAACAGCCTTAATCGTCGTGGTCTTGATGATGTGTTTGCGCGTGAACAAGCACGTGCGGATCGACACGGCACTGCTTTGAGCATTGCTATGCTGGATATCGATGACTTTAAAAAGCTTAACGATACGCATGGCCATGACGCTGGTGATGAAGCGCTTATCCATGTTGTCCGTATCGTTAAGGATACATTACGCTCTATGGATGTGGTCGGACGGTTTGGTGGCGAAGAGTTTATCATTGTGCTACCGGACACCCCGACAACAGAAGCCGTTGACGTGGTTGGCCGTTTACAAAAAGAACTGACCAAACGTATTTTCATGTTTAACAATCAGAAATTATTTCTCACTTTCAGTGCTGGCGTTGCCACACGCACGCCTAACGAGGCGATGACTGAAACCATCCGTCGTGCAGATGAAGCTATGTATAAGGCCAAAAAAGCCGGAAAAAATCGTGTGATAGCGGCTGATTAATCTTTCTTGCAAATAAATTAAAGTTTTCCTTAAACGCTGCCGAAAACTGGGTAACTGGCTAGCACAGCAGTAACACGAAGAAATTAAAAGTTTATAAAAAAACATTAAACTTCTTCAAAAGATGACCGATAAAGTAAATAACAGCGGTGAAAATGCTTCAAATAGAAGCCAGCAGCGCTGAAGTACTAAGTTGATTCATAGACCCGAGTTATTTAAGGAGAACTATCATGGCACAAGTCATTAACACAAACGTCTCAGCTCTGTTTGCAGGCGCAGCATTAAATCATTCACAACTAGCTTTGCAAACCGCACAACAACGCCTTTCTTCAGGTTTGCGTATCAACAGCGCTAAAGACGATGCAACTGGTTTGGTTACCGCTACTAGTTATGACAGCCAAATTCGTGGCGCCAACCAAGCAGCGCGCAATGCGAATGATGGTATCTCTACCGCTCAAACTAACGATGGCTACATGGCTCAAATTACAGCCAACTTGCAACGTATCCGTGAAATCGCGGTACAAAACGGTGGTACGGCATCGGGTGCTGAAACCACTGCGCTCGTAGCAGAAAACACTCGTATCAATGCATTAGCTGGCAGCACAGGTACAGTAGTTGTGAACTCTAATGGCGGTACAGTAACTGGTGTCGGCGCTAAACCTACAATTGCAGGCACCCTGACTGTAGCAGGGATTGACACAGACCTCACCGCTGTATCAACAGCCCGTGCAAACTATGGTGCTGATATGGCAACGTTTAGTTCAGCCGTAGCGGTATTGCAACAACAATCCGTGAACGTGTCAGCATCATACAGTCGTATCATGGATACCGATTACGCAGCAGAAACAGCGGCCGCATCTAAGAACAACATCTTGCAACAGGCAGGTACTGCAGCGTTGGCACAAGCTAACCAGAACCCTCAATCAGTGTTGTCACTGTTACGATAAGTCGCTAATATGATTAAGCCCTAAACGGATGACTGTTTAGGGCTTAAAATTAGGAGGATATCATCATGATTATCCAAAATATAGGTTCAACTGGACTAGCCGCTACTCCCGACGTGAGTGCGGCTAGAGTTGCTACTTCCGCAGCTGCGATATCCACTACGCCGCCCCCTCCTACCGCACAACAGTTGCATGCGGCAGTGGATACGATTAATCATGCCATGGAGCATGCGAATCAAAATTTACAGTTTAGTGTCGATACTGAGACAAAAAGACCTGTAGTTACTGTCGTAGATAGCCAAACGGGAGATGTAATTATGCAATTTCCGTCTAAAGTAGTGTTGGCCGTTGCACATTCTATAGATCAATATCAGCGCGGTTTATTATTAAACCAAAAAGCGTGATTTAGGAGAATATCATGGCAACCAGTTCAGTCGCATCATCGAGTGCATCAGGCGTACTTGATGTCCAATCGCTAGTCGCGCAACTCATGGCAGTTGAACAGCAACCCGTAGATAAACTCAATGCCCAAGTTACCAGCTATCAAGCCAAAATATCATCTTGGGGCACGCTTAGCGGTTTAGTATCAAGTTTTCAATCTGCCATCGCTGCTCTAAATACCAACCTGCAAGCTTTTGCGGCAACACCATCTGACACTAGCATTTTTACCGCATCCGCAACCAGCACTGCTGTTGCTGGCACGTATTCATTAAGCGTGAGCCAACTCGCTCAGGCACAAAATCTAGTTGCTACAGGTCAAACCAGCAGCACAACGGCCATCGGCAATGGCACCGCAACAACCGTTACTTTCGATTTCGGTAGCATTAGTGGCGGCACACTCAGTGCAGGTACTTATACCGGAGCAAGCTTTACAACCAATGGCAATGGCACCCACAGCATCACTATAGACAGCAGCAATAATACCTTGGCAGGTATAAGAGACGCCATCAACACGGCTAATTTTGGCGTGACCGCAACTATTGTCAATGATGGCAGCGGAACACCTTATCGCCTGGCGCTGACATCAGCTAATTCCGGCGTGAATAACAGTCTTAAAATTTCCACCAGCGGTGGTGACGGCACAATTGATAGCCTCTTAGCTTACGATCCTGCTGGCGTACAAAACCTTAACCAGACCGTGGCTGCCCAAAATGCCAACTTGACGGTAAATGGTATTGCCATAACCAGCGCATCCAATAAAGTGACTGATGCCATACAAGGCGTGACACTTACACTAAATAAAATAACCACTTCACCCGCTTCTTTAACGGTGACACGCGATACTGGCTCAATTAATACAGCCGTTTCTGGCGTTATCAGTGCCTACAATGCATTGTCCAGTCAACTGACTAGCCGTTCTGCTTATGGAAGCAGCACCACAACTGCAGGAACACTAGCCGGTGATGGTGTGGTTCGTGCCATGCAAGATCAATTACGGAACCTATTCAACACATCTGTCAGCGGTGGAACTTATAGTTCATTAGCCCAGGTAGGCGTCGCTTTTCAGGTAGATGGTTCATTGAAATTGGACAGTACAGCACTTAACAATGCCATCAACAATAACTTTAGTGGGCTCAATAATTTAATCACTTCTGCCGCCGGTATAGGCACGCGCTTAAATGATTGGGCAGCGTCTGTGCTGTCACCGGGCGATGGCTTGATAGCGACACGAACCAGCAGCCTGAATAGTTCGATTAAAACCTATAATACCAGGATAGATCAGATGAACGCGCGGTTAGCAACCGTACGGCAACAATACATCACCCAGTACAGTAATTTGAACGTACTTTTGGGTAGTATGAACAATACCAGCGCCTATCTATCTCGCCAGCTAGGTTAATACCAACTGTGAGCATCAGCACCGCAAATTGATTAAGAATATATTAATTTACAATTAACACTAAATTTACACCTCTTATTGCCGTTATAGTTAGTATGGGATATCGGTACAGTACTGATATTAGGCATGCAGTGATTATAAGGATAAAATCATGTTCGGATCAGCGCAAAGAGGCATAAGTGCATATGCAAAAGTGGAGCTGGAAACAGGTGTGCTTGCAGCATCACCACACAAACTGATCACGATGCTATTTGATGGTGCAAAAATGGCTATCGACAAAGCAATCGCTCATACTCAAAATAAGGAAATCGCCCCTAAAGGACGCGCTATTTCTCATGCAATATCCATCATCAGTGATGGCCTACGCGCAAGTTTAAATAAAGATGTGGGCGGGGAAATTGCGCTTAGTCTGGATGCCTTATATGGTTATATGGTAACGCGCTTGGTTGAAGCTAATCTTCATAACGATATTGAGAAGTTGAATGAAGTTAAGCAGTTACTGGAAGAATTGCGTGGTGCATGGGTCGCGATTGATAATACCAATGTTCGCTCAAATGTGATCGCCCCGCCACCCGCATCCCAGTATGATGCGCTAACCCCGCGCAATATATCCTTTGTGGAGGCATAAAGCCATGATGAATTGTGAAGAAGTTATTGATACTTATGAGTCAGTCGCACAAATCACCAAAAACATGCTTGATGCAGCACGTCAGGGTGCTTGGGATGATTTGATAGGTCTGGAGTCCAAGGTGGCTGCGCATATTAACCACCTTTCAGCTTATGAGGCGCCTGTTAAATTGACTCCGGATTTGCGTAGTCGTAAATTAACCGTGATCAGGCAGATTTTGGCAGATGATAAAGAAATACGCAATTTGACAGAGCCTTGGATGGAAAAGCTATCCAGCCTGATTAGCAGCAGCCAAATGGAACAGAAGCTTTCCATATCTTATGGCAATCAATCACTAAGATAATAATGAATTTTCCACGGGCCGAAGTCACTGGTACACGCCCCGTTACGCTGATACAGGCGCTACCCCCTACCTCCTCTTTAGGAGACACTAGAGATGAGTTATTACACAGATTGACTCAAATCAGCTTGGGGCAAGAATTAGTCGCCAATGTGCAAGCTAAACTCAGCGATGGAAGCTTCTTAGTCAGGCTTGCAGATACCGTCGCAAAAATGAACCTACCTGCATCAACTGAGGTAGGCGCCAAGCTAAATCTGACCCTGGTTAACAAAGAACCCCGACCAACATTCGTTGTTAATGAGTTAGCCGACAGTGCTAACAGCACACCGACTCAAATAAGCAACACCGCACATTTAATCACCACCCTACTACAAAACTCGAGCAATCAGCCGCCAGCTATGGTCATCGCAAAAAGCGACACAGTTATGATGCGCCAGAATACGCCTCCTCAAGTGATAGCACAGACACTACAGCTGGCAATCACACAATCTGGTGTTTTTTACGAGTCGCACTTGGCAAGCTGGGTGAGTGGGCAAATGAACATCGCACAACTGATGCAAGAACCACAGGCACAGCTCTCACCCCATTTGGGGACCCCACCCCGCCCACTCTCCGAATCTAATATACAACCGCCCAGCAAATTACCCGACATATTGAGTAATCAAACACTGCAGAATTTGGCCAATACCCAACGACAAGGCATGGAACAGAACCATATTGCTTCACCCGACGTGTTGAACAATCCCACATTGCAACACTTAGTCAATACACAGCTGCAAACTCTGGAACAAAATCATATCGTTTGGCAAGGGAATGCCTGGCCAGGACAAGCCATGCAGTGGACGATTAGCCAAGACACACCGCAACATGAACAGCAACAGTCAGCGCCGCAATCCACTTGGCGTAGCGATGTTAAGTTTGAACTACCTGCTTTAGGTAAAGTTACCGCCACTTTACGCTTAAGCGGTGAACATTTAAGCGTGCAGATTCATACAGAAGATGCAGGTACTGCAAATAAGCTCCAGGCCAATACTGCACTATTGATCAGTGCGCTATCAGCAGCTGGGATACCACTCGATGCCATATTGATTAAGCCAAGTGAACCGACTGACCACTTGCCAGCCGATTTATCCAAGTAGGATAGAATGATACTTACGCGTAAATACAATGAATAAGCCCCTGCCATCAGCCGTCGCACTTGCCTATCAAACAGGCGATGCAGCACCAAAAGTAGTTGCGAAAGGCAAAGGATTAATTGCCGAGGAAATTATTGCCAGAGCGCAAGCAAATGGAGTCTTTGTCCATGAATCCAAAGAATTAGTCGCGCTGCTGATGCAAGTCGACTTAGACGAGAATATCCCACCCAATCTGTATCGTGCTGTCGCCGAGCTTTTAGCCTGGTTATATCGCATAGAAAATGGACAAAATAACCCGCCAACGCCACCTACTCAGCTATAATCTAGGCTGTTTATTTTTTCATTTCCTATCATGCAAACCACTCAGCCAGAATTTGGGACAGAAAATCAAACCCTCTATCAAGTTCATTCGCGTCGCGAAATAATAAGTCTGTTGCATGGTATTCAAGATACGCATCAATTATTGAGCATGATTATCAATGGCGGTGCCGAAGTAGTTGTCACTTCCATTCTTGAGATCGACGAAAAAAATAATAAAGTATATATAGACCGTGCATCAAGCGCGTTATTAAACCAACGTGTTATTGAATCTGATGACATTGAATTTTCATCTTCGCTGGATAAAATTCGGATTACATTTTTCGCCTCGAAAGTAAATGAATGTACACAAGCGGGTAGCCCTGCATTTTGCGTTGATCTTCCTCAGGTACTAATTCGCTTGCAGAGACGCGAGTATTTCCGTGTAAATACATCTGGTGCCCAGATTGTAAGTTGCAAATTAATGCTCAACTCTGGCGCCCATATCGCACAGGTTGTCGATATCAGTGGTGGAGGCATTGCGATACTAGATGAACAACACCTTCTAGAAACTGAAGTAGGATACGAATATCCAGACTGTCATTTAGATTTTGGCGAGCACGGCAGCATTCAAGTCACTCTACAGATACGCAATAGCCAGGATCTCAGTTTGAGCTCAGGCAAGACCAATCGTCGTATCGGATGCCAGTTCCAAGGTCTCACGCCGAGCATGCTCACACTGATTCAACGCTTTATTATGCATTTAGAGCGCCAACGAAATGCTCGCATCACTGGCTTAGTCTGACGCCACTAACTAAACCTGCTTACACTTTGTTATTACCTTCGCACCCGCTCACCGTACTGCAGATACTCCCAGCCCTGCATGCTGGCGGTGTTGAGCGTGGCACACTGGAAATTTCACGCCACCTTGTTCAGAACGGTCATCGTTCCTTAGTTATGTCAGCCGGAGGGCGCATGGTGCCGCAATTACTGGCCGAAGGCGGAGAACATTTCAGCAGTCCTATTGGCAAAAAATCCTTGTTAACCTTACGTTTAATCTGGCAGCTACGACGATTTATCATCGAACAAAAAGTTGATATCCTCCACCTGCGTTCTCGCATGCCAGCATGGATAGGTTATCTAGCTTGGCGCGGCATGGATCCAGCAACCCGTCCCAAACTCGTCACCACGGTCCATGGCGCATATAGCGTTAATGCTTACAGCGCAGTCATGACCAAAGGTGAGCGTGTGATTGCTGTGTCCAACACCATCCGCGAGTACATTTTAAGTAATTACCCAAAAGTTGACCCTGAAAAAATTCGCTTGATTTACCGTGGCGTTGATCCACATGAGTTTCCCCGTGGCTATCAACCCAGTGATGAGTGGTTAGCCAAATGGCAACAGAATTACCCACAACTCAAGGGAAAAGTGATTATTACTTTACCTGGGCGGATTACACGATGGAAAGGTCAGATCGACTTCATAGAATTAATTGCTCACTTAAAGCAGGCAGGCATTCGGGTGCATGGAGTTATCGCAGGAGAGGCTGACCCCAAAAAAACCACTTTTTTGCATGAATTACAAGCAAAAATTCAGGCGCTAAACTTAATTAATGACATTAGCTTAATCGGTCATCGAACTGATTTAAAAGAAGTAATGGCAGTGTCAAATTTAGTCCTATCCCTGTCCCAAGAACCTGAAGCTTTCGGGCGTATAACGCCAGAAGCGCTAAGCCTTGGCATTCCTGTTGTGGGATATGATCATGGCGGTGTGGGCGAAGTATTAAAGGAAATATTCCCAACAGGCTTGGTTGAGTTAAACAATCCAGAAAATTTAATCGCTACCGTTCAACAATGCCTAACACACCCGTACGCAATTAAAGATAACGCAACTTTCTCATTAGCAGACATGCAAACCAAAACCTTGGCTGTATATCGTGAATTATCAAATTAAAGATTGTAAACGTATGCTTATTTTGCAAATCGGCATAGCAGACCCTATGGAGCAACTAGTGGATTCGTGGAAAGTACTAACCGACTCATATCAAAATTCGTTGGCGGGCACTAATTTTCGATTAGCATACCTCTTTGCCCTTGCTAGTAAGTAAATGACTAAACCACTCATTAGTGTCGCCATCCCAGCTTACAACCATGCACGTTACATTGAGTATTGCTTGCAATCAGTTGCTGATCAAACCTATCCAAATATAGAGCTTGTTATTATTGATGATGGTTCAACGGATGATACAGCAGATAAAATTACGGACTTCCTAAACAAGCACCGAAAAAGATTTGCGAAGGTTATTTTTGAATCACAAAACAATAAGGGCGTGAGCGCAACTTCAAATAAGGCAATTGGCCTATGTCACGGAGAATGGGTACATTTATTAGGCTCTGATGACGTGATGTACCCGAATAAAATTGCACACCAGTTTGCGGCGATAGCCGCATGGGCAGACCCAAATTTAGCCCTGGTTTATGCCGATGCTGACTATATTGACGCAAACAACTTAACCATTCCAAAATTTCAAAAAGACCGCCCTGAAGCGGGGATTGTTAGCGCGGCTTATCGTCAATTATTTTTACAAAATCCGATTACCAACCCTACCATCGCCATAAAAAAAGAGGCTTTTTTAGCGATTGGTGGATTTGATGAAACCTTGAAATTGGAGGATTGGGATTGTTGGCTACGCTTATCCGTTAACTACAGTATTGCGCGATTACCCGAAGTCTTAGCCAGCTATCGTTATCACCCACACAATACAAGTCGCAACCAGCATCTCATGCTTGAGGCAATGTTACGCACATTCGCTAAGTTTCTAGACAGTCACGGGGATTTAATTCCAACGGAAATCAGGAAACAAAGCTTTCGTGACAACCTGCATCGTTTATATCGCTGGAGTAGAAAAAATCAACCTTCACTGCTATTACCTATACTCAAAGATGTATTAGCAAGCCCATTTCATATACCTACAGCACAAAATTACAAATATTATGCTGAACGATTGGCGCGTGTGGCATGAAAATCCTCCTCGTTGCTAAACCATGGAAGGGTGGCTTGGCCAAGTATTTATTTCAGGCTCTGAACGATGCGTTTCCTCATCAGGTGCAATGGCTACCTACTTACCCAGATAGCGTGAGCGAACGTTTGCGTTATCGACACAATAAATCGGCTTGGTTAGATCAGCTGATAACGACAATAAATCAGGCAGATTATGAAATAGCGATTTTCATTAACCATCTTAGTATCTTCAAAAAATTACGGACTGATCGCCGTAATATATTGTGGATGACTGATGCGCCCAGTATAAAGCCAGGCGAAGATAATGCCTTTGAACGTATATTTATTTCTGATTTAGGTTATGAGCCAGAACTGCTGGCGAATATAAGTGAAACTCGTTATCACGGTGAATTAGCGTTCGGGTGTTATCCAAAATTACACCAACCTGTACAGCTCACTCAAAAACCTTCTCATGATATTTGTTTTATAGGTAATAAAGATCCGCTACGCGATAATTGGCTGCAATACTTCATCAATCAGAAAATTGATGTGGAGATATATGGTAATTATTTTTTACGCACGTCATTGTTCTGGCAGCACCCTATGCGTTTTCACGCCAGTATAAGCAACGAACAAATGCGAGCTATTTATGCCCGACATAAAATCAGCATGAACATTCATGCCAAAGTGGTCAAACAAGGCACAAACATGCGCACATTTGAGTGTGCTGCCTACCAGATCCCACAGGTAGTAGATGCTCGCCCCGGTCTATCTTGTTTCTTCGGAGAGGATGCGCTAATGGTTAGCGAACATCCATCGCAAATGTTGACACATATACATACGCTATTAGAAAATCCCGAATTAGCGCATAAAATGGCAATAACCGCGCGTCAAACTGTACTTAGCAAACATACTTATTATCACCGTTTATTGCAGGCATTGCATGGCTGGTTATCGCCTGATGCCGAACTTCGTTTACAACAATCAATCGCTGCATTTATTCAATAAGGTTAAGCATGCACATCGTATCGAATTCAAAATTTACTCAATTCATCCTTGATTATGGTTGGTGGATGATAGCTGCATTTGTCTTTGCCATGCCGTTTGGCAAAGGCTTTGAAGTACCGCTGGCTCTAATGGCAATCGGTGGTATGGTGTTATTGGCTAAAGAAGGTCGTACCATGTTGCATGGTTTTAACATGCGCTGGGCACTTATTGTATTTGCTTGTATATGGATACCGATTGCGACCGCTTTACCCGATGCAGTTATGTTAGAACCCACAGCCAGTACTGCATTAGCTTTTTTACGTTTCCCATTTGCAGTCTTATTTGCCATATACGCTTTAGCTCAAACAAAGCACCAGACCAAACTCTATACCGCGATATTCGCAATGTTTACTTTGATAGTGGTAGATGGTTTGCTTCAAGCAGCAACGGGACGTAACTTATTGGGTTCACCGATGATAGGCGACAGGATTAGTGGCTTGTTTTACCCTAAACTAACCCTGGGTTTATGGATAGCGCCATTTGGTGCCATTTATTTTGAAAAAGTCCGTCAGTTGGCCAAATCCAGTCGATTTGGTTGGACATATTGGTTGTTGCTCGCACCGTATACCGCAGTAGTATTGTTGTCAGGTAGTCGCGCATCCTGGGGAATCTATGCAGCCAGCATGATAGGGTTTGTTGTGTATATGTATTACACGAATCCTCAGCGTAATATGAAAAAATATCTAGTCATTGTTGCTGCACTTGCAATACCGTTGAGCTTGGCTTTATATCACTACCCACCATTCCAACATAAAGTTCAAGCAACAGCCGGTTTATTCAGTGGTGATTACGACAAGGTGAATGCTGCGACGAGTATTCGCCTGCCTATTTGGGTAGTAGCGCTAAAAATGAGTAAAGACCATTTAATTAATGGCGTAGGGCCCCGTGGTTTCCGTTATGCTTACCCACCTTACGCTGAAAAAGATGATGTATTCCTGAAAATGAATCCTCACATGGGACCCAATCATCCGCACCAGATTTTCCTTGAAGTTCTAGTTGAAACAGGCATTATTGGCGTCATTGGATATTTTATCTTCCTGGGTTTGATCATTCGTCTGACCTGGCAGGCTATACGCCAACATAATCATCATGCTGTACCTTTTGGTATTGCTGTACTGGCAGCAACGATGCCCATCAATGCAGGAATAGGATTTTACGCCAGTGTATTATCAGCGATGACATGGTGGATGCTGGCAATATTTTTTGCAACGTTGAGCAAGCCACCGACATCATCAAACCAATAGCCCATGATATATCGCTACCGTATCTCGAGTCTGTTTCTCAGGGCTAAATTGCGTATTCGCGGTAAATCTGGCCGCTTGTGCATATTGATTACGTAATTGCTGATCCTGAGCAAGCCGCAATACCGCCTCCACAATGGCGGACACATCAGCGGGAGGAATAAGGATGCCGCTGGCATTATCGAGCATATTCGGTATCGCCCCGGTCTCGGTTCCTATACATGCCAGCCCTGTCGCCATAGCTTCTAAAAAAGCGATACAGAATCCTTCTTTAATGCTGGGCTGTAAATAAATATCGGTTGCCGCAAGCAAATCTGGCACGTCGGCTCTTGCTCCGAGCATCTCGATATACTCGGTAACATTAAGTTCATTAGCAAGCTGGGTAAGCTTGTCATAATCAGCACCATCACCGATCAACACTAACTTGATCCCAGGTATAAATCGCACCAACTCGGGCAGTGCCCGAATAGCATAGATTTGCCCCTTAGCTGGCACTAAGCGCGCAACACAGCTCACTACCAATGCGTCCTGCCATTCCATCCGCTGACGAATTGTATCCCGTTTTTTAGTGCTAAAGGCATGCGTATCTACAGCATTATGAATCACGCTACATTTATGCTGTGAGTAACCTAATTGGCATAAACTGTCTCGCACCATCTCAGATACGCAAATGACATGTTGGCAATGGGCAAATGGATTAATGTGCTTAACAATGTTATGTGCAGTCGCTACGCAAGGAACACGACGATTGACACGTCCGACCATAGCGGCGGACTTCAGCATGTGTGCGTGAATAATGTCGGGGTTGGTACTATTGATTGCACGCCACAAGGACCATAAGGCCAAAGGATGCCAACGCCCACCTGCACGAATAATCGTATGTGCAATATGATGCTGAGTTAAAGCCACACTCAACTCGCCAACTGCAGGTAAGGCAACATGAACATCTAATCCCAATGCGCTCTGTTGCAAACATAAATCCAACACATGTTTTTCTGCACCGCCAACACCTACTGAGCCAATGATATGTAGCACTTTCAAATTCAGCATCCTTGATATGGTATAGTCATGCACATTTATTATCTCAACTTTGCGTCATGGAAAAACTATCTGCTTTTGTCACTACATTTAATAACGACCGCACCTTAGCCAGTTGTTTGGAAAGCGTAAAATGGGCCGATGAAATAGTATTGCTCGACTCTGGCAGTACCGATGCTACTTTGGCCATCGCTAAACAATATGGCTGCCAAATTTTCCATCAACCTTTTTTAGGCTATGGCAAACAAAAACAATTAGCACTTACTAAAACTACACACCTGTGGGTGCTGTTGCTTGATGCTGACGAAGCCCTCTCCTTAGAAGCGCAACAAGAAATCCGCAATGTGCTTCAGCATCCAGAAGCAGATGGTTATGATATCCCACGTTTAGAACAAATGTTCTGGCGTATGAATAATCCACATACTCGCCTCAATAAATTTTTGCGATTATTCCGCAAAGATAAGGGGCATATTACCGACATGCCAATACACGCAGCACCTAAGGTTGATGGTGTAATTAAAAGCCTCAATTCGGTATTTTATCATTATGGTGAAACCGACATTGATGTCAAAGTCAGTAAATTAAATGCTTACTCTACGGGATTGGTGAAGGACAAAGTTGCCAAAGGTACAGATCCTAACCCCTGGATGTTGGTAATTTATCCACCATTTTATTTTTTACGCGCCTATTTTTTCAAACGCGCCTTTATGAATGGCTGGGGTGGGTTTATCACCTCATTTTGTGGTGCATTTTACGTTTTTTTAAAATACGCCAAGCTATACGAGTATCACCAGCGTAAGCGTTATGGCAAATCCATGATGCCACCGGGGGCACCTGACAACCCGCCCGTTTATGAGTCTGATAAACCTTGTTGAGGTTTGATCATCACCACTTCAGCATGGTGATATTGCAACATCGACATGACATGATCGGTATTAATCGCCTTCATGCATGAATGATGTTCGCACGGATGCTTGCAATAACAATTCATACAAGGCAATTCAGCTTGAATCGCCACCACATTATCACCTAATGGCTTAACCCGATGTGGGTCAGTAGGGCCACATACGATAACCATAGGCTTGCTTGAAGCTGATGCGATATGGGCAGTGCCTGTGTCGTTACCAAACATGAATTTTGCTTTATTAGCTAAAGGAATAATGTCCAGTATTTCTGTAGCGCCACATAAATTTACCACCCCCTGCCCAACAAGCTCAGTTATGCGTCGACAGTCTTCAATCTCATCCTTGCCACCAATCAGCACCACATGCTCAACCTCAGCTTTCAGTAAGGCGCGTGCGAGATCTGCATATTTTTCCTCACCCCAGCGCTTCAAATAACCTGCCGCTTGGCATCCTGGAAAAAACAAGGCATAACGATTTTCCTGCAAACCATGCTTCTGCATCAATGCATCAGCACGTGATTGATTGTTTGTCGGGATGTGTAACACAGGACGGGGATGTGTAGTCGCTATACCTGCCATATTCAATCCTGCACGCATGCGCATGGCAGGATTGGTCTCTAAGAAATCGGCAGGTGCGCTAATATGGTAAGGCCAGCTCAATCGATTGCCTATTAAATAACGTGCTGCACTATCAGTCAGGCGTAAAAATCCCAACATGAAGCGAGATCTATCGGTAGTTTGCAAATCTATGATTAAATCATAATGCCCACTGCGTACAGTTTGCATCCATTGCCACATTGCAAGCCATTTACCTTTACGCTGGCGTACATTGATATGCGTAATCTGCGCAAAACGGGGATCACCTTGAAACAGTTTATGCCAAGGTGGTAAGGTATTGAGATCTATTTTCGCGTGCGGAAAAGCCTGAGCAATATCTTCCATCAGGCTGGTAGCCATAATCAGATCCCCCAACGCACTCCACTTAATGATTAATATACGACGTATTGCAGGGTCGTTGGGTAGATCTAAAGGCATCTTTTATTGTATTGCAGAAGCAAAGGTATCAAGTAATGGCTGGATTTCAGCACGTTTGAGTTTGAGCGAAGCTTGATTAACAACTAAACGAGAGCTGATGTCCATGATTTCAGCAACGCTCACTAAACCATTGGCTTTTAATGTGCTGCCACTGCTAACTAAATCGACAATCACGTCAGCTAATTTGACTAATGGCGCAAGTTCCATAGAGCCATAAAGCTTAATCAAATCAACGTGCACTCCTTTTGCGGCAAAATATTCACGTGCAGTTTTCAGGTATTTTGTTGCTACGCGTAGGCGCGCGCCTTGGCGCACAGCTTGCTCGTAATCAAATGCTGGATGCGCAGCCACCATCATTTTGCAGCGGGCAATTTTGAGATCTAACGGCTGATAAAGCCCTTCCCCGCCATGCTCAATCAGCACATCCTTGCCAGCGATGCCCAAATCAGCCGCGCCGTGTTGTACATACGTTGGCACATCCGTTGCGCGGATAATAATCAGGCGTACGTCGGGTTTATTGGTACCAATAATCAGCTTGCGCGATTTTTCTGGATCTTCATTTGGCGTGATACCTGCGGCCGCTAACAACGGTAAGGTTTCCTGAAAAATCCGCCCTTTAGATAAAGCAATCGTAATCATGCGACCTCCTTAGTGTATGCGGCGTATGCGTGCGCCAATTTGATTGAATTTTTCTTCTATACATTCATAGCCACGGTCAATATGATAAATCCGCTCTATTGTGGTTTCACCCTCAGCCACTAACGCAGCTAAAACGAGAGATGCTGAAGCACGCAAATCTGTTGCCATCACAACAGCACCTTCCAGCCTATCAACGCCGCGCACTATAGCTGTGTTTCCTTCGATTTCAATATTTGCACCCAAACGTTGCATTTCCTGAACGTGCATGAAACGGTTTTCAAATATGGTTTCCGTTACTTTGGCCACACCGTCAGCAATACAATTCATCGCCATAAACTGGGCTTGCATGTCCGTCGGGAAAGCGGGATGCGGTGCGGTTTTAATATTCACAGCACGTGGTCTTTGCTTCATGTTGAGCGTAATCGTATCTTGTGTTGTAGCAACCTCAGCACCTGCTTCACGTAATTTTTCCAATACAGCATCTAGCGTATCAGCACGGGTATGGGTACAAGTCACTGTACCTTGTGTCATCGCAGCAGCGACTAAATAAGTCCCTGTTTCAATACGGTCTGGCATGATGCTGTGCGTTGCTCCGTGCAAGCTATCAACCCCAGCAATGGTAATCATGTCACTGCCCGCACCTGTAATTTTTGCACCCATCGCGATTAGACAATCAGCCAAATCCACCACTTCAGGCTCGCGTGCAGCATTTTCTAATACAGTGACGCCTTGCGCCAAGGTAGCCGCCATCATCAGATTTTCTGTACCAGTAACGGTAACCGTATCCATGAATATACGCGCGCCTTGCAAACGACTGGCCTTGGCATGGATATAACCATGCTCAATATGGATTTCCGCCCCCATTGCCTGCAAACCTTTGATATGCAAATCCACAGGGCGTGAACCTATTGCACAACCGCCTGGCAAAGACACCTTGGCCTCACCAAAGCGCGCGAGCAATGGCCCCAGTACCAAAATAGAAGCCCGCATGGTTTTAACCAGCTCATAGGGCGCTTCCAGATTGGGCAAATTTGCCGCATGCAAATCCACGCCATTTTGGTCATCTAAATTAACCTGCATACCAATATGCCCGAGCAAAGTCAGTGATGTGCTGATGTCTTTAAGCTTGGGCAGGTTATCCAGATGCAAGACATCTGCAGAGAGCAGGCCTGCGCATAATATTGGCAATGCTGCATTTTTTGCGCCCGAAATACGTACTTCACCTTGCAGGCAAGTGCCGCCAAGAATCGCGAGTTTGTCCATAATTATTGGTTTACCTCAGCCCATTGTTCCGGGGTAAATGTTTTCATCGACAGCGCGTGGATTTCAGATTTCATTCTGTCACCCAATGCGCGATAAACCACTTGATGCTGCTGCACGCGGCTCTTGCCAGCAAACTCATTACTGACAATGATTGCCTCAAAATGCTGCCCGTCGCCCACAACGTTAACAAATTCGCAGGGCATGCCCTGCTCTATGGATAATTTAATGCTATCAGGTTGTACCATCAATAATTCACTTCTAGTGTCGCAGCTTGTAGCCACGGTGTAATAAAATCAAACAAAATGCAGATAATGCCACGAAGCAGCCAAGTACAACTAGCATACTCAAACTGGGCGAGACATCACTGACGCCAAAAAATCCAAATCGGAACCCATCTATCATATAAAACACAGGGTTAAACTTCGACAGTGCCAGCCAAAATGGCGGCAAGCTGTGGATAGAGTAAAACACGCCAGATAAAAAAGTCAGTGGCATGATAAGAAAATTCTGGAAAGCTGCGAGTTGGTCAAACTTATCCGCCCATATCCCTGCCAGCACGCCCAGCGCACCCATGACTGCTGAACCTAATATCGCAAACGCAACTAGCCAAAACAAGTGTGCTATAGGTGGTACGGTAAATGCCATGGTAACCACAAACACACCCAAACCGACTACTAAGCCACGCGCAACCGCAGCGAGAACATAAGCAGTAAAAAACTCAACATAAGAGATAGGCGGCAGCAATACAAATACAATATTACCTGTAATTTTCGATTGTATCAGGCTGGATGAGCTATTCGCGAACGCATTTTGCAGCATCGACATCATGACCAGACCCGGTATCAGAAAAGCGGTATAACCCACCCCTGGATAGACTTGCACATGTTCAGCTAATACATGTGAAAAAATCATTAAATACAATAACGCCGTAATCACAGGTGCAAGTACTGTTTGAAAGGAGACCTTCCAAAATCGCAGCAACTCTTTGTATAACAGCGTATAAAAACCCATCATAGCGGTGACGTCATTTGTAGAAACACATCTTCTAAATCAGGTTTAGTTAATGCCATATCAACTATAGTTATCCCTGCCATCCTCAGTTGCGCCAATATATGCTCAATTTCAGCGGGTTTATGTATTAACAAACTATAATCATTGTCAGACTGTTTCACAACATAAGAACTCAAGCCCAGCGGCAATTGGTTAGGCTTAATTTGGATTTTTAGTTTTAATTCACCCGATGATTTTAATAATTCAGCAGTCGTATCTAGTGCAACAATCTCACCCTGATTCAATATTGCCACACGATTACATAATGCCTCAGCTTCCTCCAAATAATGCGTGGTCAGAATAATAGTATGCCCAGATTGATTTAATCCGCGGACAAATGCCCACAATGATGTACGCAATGACACATCAACGCCCGCAGTAGGCTCATCTAAAACGATCACAGGAGGCCTGTGTACTAAAGCCTGCGCCACCAGAACTCGTCTTTTCATACCGCCAGATAACGCACGCATATTAGTATTGGCTTTATCCATCAAGCCTAAGTTAGTCATGATTTCGTCTATCCAATCGTTATTATGGCGCATACCAAAATAACCTGATTGAATCTGTAAATTCTCACGTACAGTAAAGAACGGATCGTAAGCCAACTCCTGTGGAACCACACCGAGCAACCGCCGCGCAGCACGATAATCTGTAACCACATTATGCCCCATCACCTCAACCGTACCGCTGTCAGCTCGTGCAAGTCCAGCCAGAATACTGATAAGCGTAGTTTTGCCTGCGCCATTAGGTCCCAGCAATGCAAAGAACTCACCCTGGGCTATATCCAGGCTGACCCCTTTTAAGGCATGCAAACTTCCAAAATGCTTGTGCAGTTGCTCTATTTTAATTGCGCTAGTCACAACAGTCAGATGGCGAGAAAAGGATCTACGCCATATAGTATGGCGAGATTTTTAAGATTTTCAGGCAGGTGTGTACAACTCAACTTGTAATTACTATTGCTAGCAGCTCGTTGGCAAACGAGGATAAACGCCAAGGCGGTAGAATCTAATTTGGCCACCGCGGCAAAATCAAATTCCACACAACCTTGCTTGATTGCGTCCAAGCCATCAGCCAGCTGCTTAGTGGCGGTATTGAGCGTTAAATCACCTGATACGGCGTGAATCAGTGACATAAATTACTTGGTTGTTGCCGATTTGGTCGGTGCGTTTTGCTGATTACGTCCCGCTAAGGTACGTATCAACCCATCTATCCCGGATTTGTGAATTTCCGTACCGAATGAACTGCGATAGTTAGTCACCAAGCTTACGCCGTCTATACTCACGTCATACACTTTCCAGCCAGCTGCGGTTTTTTCCATACTGTAATCTATGGGTATAGGTTGCGCGCCAGGCTGTTTTACTTGAGTTTGCACAGTAGAATCAGTCGCGTTCACAGCCATATTAAAAGGCTTGAATTCGATTACCTGATTATTAAACTCGGCTAAAGCATTCGCATAAGTCCGCACTAATAGTGTACGAAATTCTTTAACCAATGCCTGCTGCTGCGCAGGCGTAGCCTGACGCCAATAACGTCCTACAGCCAACATAGTCATTTGATTAAAATCAAAGTGCGGCAGTACTTTCGCATCTATCAACGCATAGAGTTTTTGCGAGTCATTAGTCAAAACCGCCTTATCACGTTTTAATATAGTGGTAACTTCTATCGTTGTGTTTTTTACCAGCACGTCAGGTGGAAGGTTATCCGCATAACTTGTCATGCTAAAAACCAATAACAGCAAGCCTATAAAATAATTCATATTCATTCGTAACATCATGATATTTAGTTTGTTTCACCAATTGCGCGAGATAATTGCGCTACATTCATATTGTAATCATTCACCGTGCGTAAATATTCCGCTTGCGTCAACGCGTACGTTTTTAATGCATCGGCCACTTTATCGGCTTTTTCCAGGCCTGCGCTAAAATCTGCCAAAGCGGCTATCATCCAACGTCTGCCAGCTGCTGCACCTTCGGCAAGTTGTTGTTGTGCCTGATAATTAGCTTGAACTTGATTGTATGCTTCAGACACCTGAAACGGAATACCCGCTTGGGCAAATTGCGTTTTGTAATTCAAGGCTTCCAATTCAGCCTGTGCCTGGGCAATTTGTGCATTAGAAACGCCTGGCACCATGTCCCATTTCATTCCAACCACAGGCGTCAAACCAGCATTGTTGAATGGGTCATAAACATAAGGGTTGTTAAGCGTATCACGGCGTGAAGCGTAATTAGCCTGCCCAATTATGCCTGCATAAATATTAGGATAATTTTCCGCTTTCTTCGCCGCTACTAATGCACGACGTGCACGCATTCCAGCTTCCAATTGCGCCATTTCTGGGCGATTGGCAACTGCCGTATTTTCAAAATCAGCTAAGGTGCCTTTTGGTAGCGCTACTGGCGTAAGGCTATCATCAGCCACTTCCAATTTAGCATCCAAACCCACACCGGTAAGCAGTTTCAAACCATCCAGACTGATTTTTTCTATCGCTTGCGCTTGGCTACGATATTTCGCCAACATCCCATTTGCAGCCTGAAGTGCATACAAATCAGACTGTTTGGATTCACCATTATCAGCCTTGAGATTACGCTGCACACGCGACAAAGCGTCATCCATCCTGTGTTGTACATCCTCTAATAAGCGGCGGCTATCACGCGCAGTCAAATAGCCATAATAAGCTCGCTTAACTTCCATAACGGTATCCGCCTGGCTAATACGCACATCGCCACGCTTTACGTCGACATTGCCTTTGGCTGCTTCACTGTAATGCTCAATTTTGCCAAAAGTGTAGAGTGGTTTAATAATTGAAAACTGTAGCGAAGTCCAATCAGACAGGCCGCCTGGATAAGGACCGTCAGTACGTGGTGTAGTGCCTGACGTTGCCCCATTTTGATAAAAGCCACCTTTAACTTGCGGCGCCAAGCCCACAAACACATTCGCACTTAAACGCAACCCATCATTACCTTGAGCTTCATCTAATAATGCACGGGCGGATTCAACCAATTGCTCCCGTTCTTTGATACGCGGATCTGCGTTCAAGCTCATGCTCACAGCTTCAGACAAAGTCACTGTTTGTGCATTCGCCATAGGGCTCGCTATCGCTGCTGCTACGAGTAAGCTGATAAGGTTCTTTTTCATGGTTGCGTTCCTTGAGTAGGTGTTTGCGCTGCATCCGTTCTAGGTGCATCTGACGCTTTATTGTATAAAAACTGACTAATCAGATTTTCCAACACGACGGCAGACTGCGTAATTTTGATTTTATCACCAGTTGTGAAGTTTTTAACATCACCGCCCGGATCTAAGGCAACAAATTGCTCACCGAGCAAACCTGACGTCATAATTGCAGCGGATGTATCTTTAGGAAACTGATATTTCGCATCTAATTTCAAAGTCACGGTTGCTTCAAAATTTTGATTGTCAAAACGTATATCACTAACCCGCCCAACAACCACACCTGCACTTTTCACTGGCGCACGAACCTTGAGACTGCCAATGTTATCAAAATCGGCCTGCACCGTATAAGTTTGTGCAGTGTTAAAACTGGTCATATTACCAACCTTGAGTGCCAAACCCAGCAAGGCCGCAAAACCTGCCATTACAAACAGCCCTACCCAAAAATCCAGTTTGGCTCTTTCCATATTAAACTCCCTTAAACATAAATGCAGTGAGGACAAAATCCAATGCCAGTATGGCCAGTGATGAAGTAACCACGGTTCGCGTCGTCGCGCGGGATATACCTTCAGCTGTAGGCAACGCATCGAACCCTTCAAATAACGCAATTGTTGTAATTGCGAAACCGAATACCACACTCTTAATCACACCATTCAATATATCTTCACGTACATCAACTGCCGCTTGCATTTGTGACCAGAACGCACCTTCATCTACACCGATTAACACCACCCCGATGAGATAACCACCAAATACACCCACAATAGAAAAAATCGCAGCTAACAAAGGCATAGAAATCACCCCGCCCCAGAACCGTGGCGCGATGATGCGGGCAATAGGATCAACCGCCATCATCTCCATCGCCTTTAATTGCTCAGTGGTTTTCATTAATCCCACTTCTGCCGTAATTGCAGAACCCGCTCTACTCGCAAACAGCAAAGCTGCGACCACAGGCCCCAATTCGCGCACCAGGGACAAAGCGACCAGCACACCCAAGGACTGTTCCGTACCATAGGTTTGTAAAGTTTGATAACCTTGCAAACCCAGCACCATACCAACAAACAAACCTGAAACAACAATGATAATGAGCGATAACACACCACTGGCATAAATCTCACGCACAATGAGTTGAAAGCGTCTCCAACTAAGTCCGGAGCGCCATAGCACCTGCATTAAAAAACGAGTGCCCACTCCCAGCCGCCAAATACCATCTATTACGCCATGGCCAATACGACTAATCGGATTTTGCTTAGCTTTCATTTAGCGGGGACTCCAACTAGCCCTAAATCACTCGCATAATCAGGTGCAGGGTAATGAAACGGCACAGGGCCGTCTTCTTCTGCATGTATGAATTGATGTACAAACGGCAAGGTGGAAGCGCGAATCTCGTCAGGCGTTCCTTCTGCTTCAACCACACCATTGGAAATAAAGTAAACATAATCAACAATCTTCAACGACTCGTGCACGTCATGTGTCACGACGATAGACGTCAATCCTAACGCGTCGGTCATGCGCCTGATCAGATTGCCGATCACGCCCAGTGAAATAGGATCTAAACCAGTAAATGGTTCATCGTACATAATCAACTGAGGATCCAGCGCTACCGCCCGTGCCAAAGCAACTCGCCGCGCCATACCACCGGATAACTCATGTGGCATTAAATCATGCGCACCACGCAAGCCTACAGCGTGTAGCTTCATCAACACCAGATCACGTATCATTTCTTCAGACAAATCGGTGTGCTCGCGCATTTGAAAAGCAACGTTATCAAAGACGGACATATCCGTAAATAACGCGCCAAATTGAAACAGCATGCCCATTTTACGGCGTATCTTGTAGAGCTCATCATTACCCAGCTGATGGATAATCTGCCCATCCATGCTCACTTCACCGTGTGTGGGACGCAGCTGACCACCAATTAAGCGGAGTAAAGTAGTCTTTCCGGAACCGCTACCACCCATAATGGCAATGACTTTGCCACGAGGAGCGTTGAGATTGATACCTTTTAATATCGCGCGACTACCATAAGCAAATGAAACATCTCGAATTTCAATCAGATTATCAGAGGACACGGCAAAAAATCGGGGCATTAAAGGCTTCATTCTAACCTAAATAACACATAGGCAACAAACTTAAACTCAGATAGTCATGACAACAAACAGCCTTGGTATTTTCCTTGTTACAATGGCATCATAGACAAAAATCACCGATTACCACCCTATGCAACTAGACCTATTCTACGAAATTTCCCAACCGCCGCAAATTCACCGTACAGAAGCGCAGGCTTTTGAACAATGCATGCAGGAAATCGCCTTGGCAGACAGCTTGGGTTTTGGTATCGCCTGGCTAGTTGAGCATCATTTTATGCGTGGCTATTCACACTCATCCAAACCAGACCTGGTGTTAGCAGCACTCAGCCAGCGCACACAGAATATCCGGCTAGGTTTAGGTGTCACCCCGCTACCCTACCATCATCCTATTCACGTTGCAGAGCGGGCAGCCACTCTGGATATTTTATCCAATGGCCGCTTAGAACTGGGTATAGGACGAGGATTCTCCCCTCAAGAATACCGAGCATTCGGCGCAGACATGGCGCACAGTCGCACCATGACGGCCGAGTCATTAGACATCATCAAACTCGCCTTTGCCCGCCAACCCGTGACTTATCACGGTCAGCATTACCAACTAGATGCACTCGACATACTTCCCTACCCGGTACAGACCCCGCACCCACCAATCTGGAGTGCAGCAGTCAGCCCCGACACCTTCACCTGGGTCGCACAAGCACAATTGGGAATGTTAGCTGGCCCATTCAAACCCTGGCTCATGGTCAAGCAAGACATCAAGCATTACCTGGAATCCTGGCAAAATCCGCAGCCTGCCCGCACAGGCATGACCGTGGGCGTTTTATGCCTGCCTGATGGCAAACGGGCTAAAGCGTTAGCAAAGGAAGCCTTTGTTTGGTTTTATCAGCAATTATTCGCCACCACCCTGCCTGTATTGGAAAAGCTATATCCTAGCTATGAACATTTCCATGATTTAGGAAAATTCCGCAATCTGTTAAAGCTGGGCATCAACTTAACCATGCTGGAAACCTTTGGCATGGTGGTCGTCGGCTCACCTGACGAATGCATCGACAAACTACAAAAATATCGTGAAGCCGGGGTCACCAACCTGCTTTGCGCAGTAGGGGCTGGCGCAGTACCGACAGAAATCGTACAAGAATCCATGCATTGCCTGGCGCAAGACGTGATGCCTGCGTTACAAGATTAAGTATGCGGGTTCTAGTAACAGGCAGTAGCAGTCATTTAGCGCAGGCACTACTGCCTTTGTTGTGCGACCATCCAGACATAAGCCAGGTCACAGGCGTTGATATCCAACCCGGCAATTATCAGCATCAAAAATTCACTGCCATCCAGGCTGATTTAACCAGTACTGACCTGCCTGCTCTGCTGCATCAGCAAGACGCACTCATCCATTTAGCCTTCGTCGTGCTTCGTGGCAAAACACCTGTCGACGTAATGCGTACTATCAATATCACCACCTCACAACGGCTATTTGACAGCGCAGTTGCATTGGGCATACAGCACATCGTACATCTGTCCAGCGCGTCAGTTTACGGTGATGGAATATGGCTTAACGAGGACGCGCCGCTGCGTCCGATCAGTGGCTTTCTATATGCGGAACACAAAACCGAACTGGAACATTGGCTGATAGAACATCACCCACAGATTTGCCGTTTGCGCCCGCACATCATATTGGGAAAATACGCACAACCCTTACTTATCAATCTGTTACGCCAACCTTTTTACGTCAAGCTGCCCGATCCGCAGCCTGTATTGCAATGCATACACGAAGATGATGTTGCCCGCGCCATCATTGCCGCATTACTACTACAGGCACAGGGTGCATATAACCTTGCAGCCAACCCCTGCTTCAGTTTCCGTGATGCGATTATCAAACGTCATCGCCTGGCTATTCCCGTATCACCCAAGCTGGCTAAATTCGCACTGGATGTTATTTGGCGTCACACTGGGATAGGCGGTGAAATTGGCTGGATAGATGGGGCAAATAAAAGCCTGAGTCTGGATTGCAGCAAGGCCGAACGCGACCTCAAGTGGGAACCGAACATACACACCCATAAAATATTATTTGGTGAGTTATAGCAAAGCACAATGGATTTCAGCAATTAAAAGGCTCAATCCCACCGTCAAATAGCTTTAAATCCAATTCTATCGGCTTCAACACGTATTCATGCCCATTGATCAGAAGTGGCGGAAGTTTGATGTAATATTTCGACCGAGATTGCTCACCCAGACTGCTTTCTATTCGAATTGTCGTGCCTGACTGCAACCCCTTGACCACAGTGGTACACGGAACATCATACCAACCGAAAAATACAGAGAACTGATCAAAATAATAATGCTGCACTTCAGTCGCTTTAACATCTTCACCACGAATCTCATTTGTTGTGAATTGCCACGGCGCCACATTGTTAATAACCAAACTTAACTGCCCAGAAAGCTTGGGATTTCTGGTGTAACCGGCCATAAACAAGCGGCCTGTCATTTCAAACGCAGTAGCGTCAAAATCATATCCTTCATCAAGAACTTGCAGGATGTTTTCACAATGAAGATGAGGGGTTTCCTTCAGGCAGCGCGCATATTTCTTTTCACGTAATTGTCGATGCTCCCGAGTTTCATATTTCCACCAGCCCTTATCTTGAGTATTCGCAATAAGTTGCAAAGGGGGAATAGCTATAGCAGCCCCATTGGTATGAATTGAGGGCAACTGCAACGAAATGACTTCGGGATGAAATTTTTCATTTCCTAAACTGAAATCAACATGAGCTTCACTAACTTTGCTGCCAGGATGAGTCTGAATGAATTGTTGCACTACCTGAGATGTCACTGGGCCAATGCGATCCATATCGACCACATCCTTACTATTTATCGTAGACAGCAATGCCCCAACCTTGAAAGATGGCGCGACTTTACTACCCTCGCTATTTTGCCCATCCGAGATGCGCAGGTCATCCGACAGGAATTGAACGGTTACGTTCGATGGCACATTCATCGTGATAGTCAACGGAATGTCTTTCCTGGTTCGTTCCGAATACGATTTAGCTGTAGTTACGGTGAAAGTCACGCCATTTGCAACGGCAAATGTGAGTATCGAGGGAGGCCCCGCTTCGCCGCGACAAAACTCCTTGATGAGCGTCGCGGAACTGTCTGGGTAAGACGGCCTGTAATAGGGGCCATAGGGTGCGGGAACACACGCGGTGAGCGAACCAGTCAACAGCAAGAGCGCAATATATCTCATATACCATCCCCAAAAAACGCTTTGAAATTGATCATATCCGCAATTGTAACCAAGCGACTAACTGGCTGCTAAACGCTACTCATGCACGCTGGCTGCCATCACTTTATTAAACGCCGATGTACCAACATAGCCATCCGCATCCAGCGCGTTTTTACGCTGGAAATCACGCAAGGCTCTGCGAGTATTGGGTCCGACCACGCCGTCAGGCTGACCCAGGTTAAATCCCAGCGCGTTCAGCGCAGTCTGCAACTCACGGGTTTGGGAACGGGTCAATGGCACATCATCTTTCGGCCAAGATCCTGCAATGGCATCGCCACCAGCAATACGCTCAGCCAGATAGGCAACCCCGAGCGCATACGCAGTGGAATTATTGTAGCGTTTGATCACGCCGAAATTTGAAAAAGTCAAAAACCCCGGCCCAGACCGACCCGCAGGCAGCTCCAGTTTTGCAAAACGCATCAAGTCATCTGCTGGCCAGGACGCATCCCCAACAAGATGCAGACCTCGCTTCATCCATTCGTCAACCATAAGACTACGCTCCGGATCCCACTGATTCAGGTCAAAGCCAGCAGGAACCACCACCTCCTGAACAACAGGCGCACCGGTCTGCCAACCTGACTGCTGGAGTAAATTGGCAGCAGACGCCAGAGCATCAAACTCATTAGTCCAGATATTGCGACGCCCATCGCCATCCCAATCAGCGGACCATTGCAGATAAGTGGTCGGGATAAATTGTGTTTGTCCCATTGCGCCCGCCCATGAACCAGTGAGCTGATCACGGGTCGCGAAGCCACGATCTATCATTTGCGCTGCAGCGATGAGCTGGCTCTCTGCCCAGTCACGGCGGCGGCCTTCCCAGGCTAATGTGGCCAGAGATCGAACGACATCATTCTTGCCAATAACCGCGCCATAGGAACTCTCCAGCCCCCAAATAGCAAGCAGGATTTCGGCACGTACGCCGTAGTGCAAGGCAATCGCATCAATGGTGTCTTGACGCAATGCATAAGCGTTCTGCCCGTTGGCTATCCGCGACTCGGATGCAGCACTGTCGAGATACGACCAGATAGGACGGACAAATTCAGGCTGACTTTGATCACGCTGGATAATACGCTCGTCAGGCTCAAGTCCATCAAGCATGGATGCAACGGTTTCAGGTTGCGCACCAGAACGGCTCAAACGAGCGCGAAAACCAGCAAGCCAGTCAGCAAAGCTCTCACTCTCAGGCGTTGCCTTCGTCAAGCCTGCAGCCTCCGAATCACAGCTGGTGCATACCGCTGCCGGCAAAGGCTGGCTTTTTACAGCGGGCGTATATGCCACAGGCTTATTTGTCGCGCAACCTGAGGTTGCCAATATAACGGCTAAGGTAGCGGCCTTCGCAACTATGCTCATATTTTATCCTCTGGCCTTAATTCTCATAAATAACGAATCAGTCTACTATGGGGTTTGCAAAATAGGAATAAATACCTCATCGAATCTGACTGCAACATTTGCAAACCAAAATTCATCATGTGAACTGTGTTATGATCAACTTGATTTTGTAACTTTATTCAAGATGACACAATGACTGACAAACCCAACCACGGCGGCAAACGATCAGGTGCAGGCCGCAAAACAACATACGGCGAGCCAACCAGACAGGTTCGCATCCCCGCCAGCCAAGTCCCTGTGGTACTGGACTATCTCGTTGCATTACGTCGTCAGCAACGCATTGTCCCTCAGCAAGCCTCAGGCATGATCACCCATATCAGCCCCATGCTGATGGAAGCACCGCGCCGGGCTATTCCGGTGATGTCGCACACTATCCCGGCGGGCTTTCCCAGCCCGGCTGATGACTATGTTGAAGACCGTATTGATCTCAACACCCACCTTATTAATCACCGTGAAGCGACATTTATATTGCGGGTATCAGGCTGGTCCATGATTAATGCAGGCATACATGACGGCGATGAAATTATTGTTGATCGCGCACTCAATGCAGTGCACGGCAACATCGTAGTCGCCATCATCAACAATGAACTCACCGTTAAGCGATTGCATAAAACCAGCACTGAAATCCGCCTTGTCCCAGAAAACCCCGAATTCAAAGACATCATCATCGGCGCAGAAGAAGAGTTGACCATCTGGGGTGTTGTCACCCGCGTTTTACACAAAGTATGACGGTGGACAAATCGCAGCCTGCCCCACCCCAACGCATCGCGTTGATAGACGTCAATAACTGCTATGTATCCTGTGAGCGACTGTTCCGTATTGAGCGACAATTATCTTGTCTGGTCTAGCGACAATTAACTTGTCTAGTTGATCTGATAGAGTTCTGCACAGCAAACCACTAGGAGGCGCTGTGTCAGGTAAACACATTTCAGATAAA
>JBAZJP010000014.1:0-97847 GCA_041651255.1 Sulfuriferula sp.
AATGGCCAATGCAGACACAACAGTGGTCAAAAGCAGCATCAAAGACACACCTGTAGCTGAAGCACCCAGCAAGAGGACTGAAAAATCCGCACCTAAAACCATCAAAGTACAAAAAGGCGATACCTTATATAGTCTGGCAATGCGCCATCACATTAGCACCAGCGATTTGGAAGAGTGGAATAACATTAAGCATCATCAATTAAAAACCGGCCAAGAACTCAACATCAGCGAGCCAGTCAAACTGGATGCTGCTGATGATAAAAAAGTCAGAAAAAACGACAAGAGTGACGAGTCTGCTCAAAATAAGCACAAGCAGGACAATAAAACAGCCAAGGTGAACAAGTCAGGAGACACCAAGAAGCATACGAAGAAGGATGGTAAAAAAGATGCTAAACAAGTGACTCAGCAAAAAAATGTCCACAAGACGGCTGCGTCCAAAAAAACTATAGTTGAAAAACCGACTAAGAAATCACCCGAGAAAATCAATAAAAAACTTAAACACGAAACAAAAAAATAGAGCCATTATGTTATTTGAACACATCGTTGAAATTAACCACCCGAATATCCCCAGCGACCAATGGTTGAGCCTTGATCAGCTGTGGCAAGGTCTGGTATTGCGCGCGACTCACCCTAAGCTATTTGTACCCCATTTGGACGAGTGTCATGTAGGTGAAATTAATGACTACATCATCAGCCGCGAACTGCATTATGGCAAACTGATTATTCACGACCAGGTGACGTTTACCCCGCATCAACACGTACATTATGCTGTGCCTGCGCAAGGTGAAATCCCCGCATCAAATTTGTACATGCGCATCGAAACGCCACAAGAAAACGTTATGCTAGTGCGCTTCATATACGATGACCACCAACCAGAACCAGACAACCCGACCGATGCCATGGTTAACGATTTCCGGCGTTCAGCTTATCTGGAATCGGATTTAGACGTTATTCGCGTTATCCGTGAGCGGGCACTTACAGGCCAGCTCACGGTACATTAAGGCTCAAAAAATCAGGCTTTATCATGCTGGATTGAGGTCAGATACTCCCGTGCCTGCGCAATCAAACTGGCAGGCAAACCGCTCTTTTCGGCAATAATCAACCCCAACGATGCACCAGACTGGCCAAACACCAACTGATATGTCGGTGATAAGGTCGCATAATCAAAGCGCATAGACGCATTACTCAGGTAACTATGTTGATCCGCAAAGGCTTTGAGCGGGGTCAAATGTGTCGTCACCACGCCGTGTACCTTACGTGTTGCCAGCTCATCCAGCACCGCCATCGCTAAAGAAGCACCCTCTTCTGGATCAGTACCTGTACCCAGTTCATCCATCAGCACCAGTGTCTGCGCATCCGCTTCATTCAATAAGCGCTTGAGCACTTCCACATGACCTGCGAATGTCGACAAATGATTATGCAGGCTTTGTTTATCACCCACATCGACTATCACCCGATTAAAGTTACCAATCACGCACTCGCCTTCAGCAGGTAAATGTAGGCCACAATGCGCCATAGTAACGAGCAATCCTATGGTTTTAAGCACTACCGTTTTACCACCAGTATTTGGCCCCGTAATCACCATCATCGAATGACTGCCACCCAAATCAATATCTAGCGGCACAATGCGGGAGATGCTCTTTTCCTGAAACTGCATCATCAGTTGCGGATGATAAGCCTGTTCCAGCCGCACGCGCGGCTCATCGACCAGCTTAGGTGGCGTGGCGTTCAGTGCTGCCGAAAACTGTCCTGCTGCCAGCGCCAAATCCACCCAAGTGATGCCATCAACCAGGTGATGCAAATCTTCTAAATGCTCACGCACGACGTCTGTAGTGGCACGCAAAACAATTTGATTTTGCCCTTCGATCTGACCATTTAAGGTTTCCAAACGATTATTATGTGCAACTATTTCGATAGGCTCCATCAGCACGTCGCGCCCACCACCGCTTGAGCCACGACGTACGCCCTTCACTTTATCGGCGTTAGTAGCGCGCACTGACAATACCGCACGCATACCATGCCATTGTACACGGCTGTTTTCATCAAAATATCCCGCATATTCTGGCGAGCGCATGAGGGATTTAAGTTGTGTCTCTATGTTACTTTGCACTTCGTGATATTGCTGGTGCATCACTGTCAGCTCTGGCGTCGCATCTTCACGTAAACGTCCGGCTGCATTGATGGTTCTATCCAATGCAGCAACCAAGTCTGCTGGTGCTTTAAGATGATGTATCTGGCCATACAATTCAGCATAATTGGCAACTAAAGCGCGCAAGGTCAGCCCTAATTGCATGACGATGCGCAAATTATGCAGCGCACTTGCAGGCAGTGCCGCACCGGCTTGATTTGCCTGGCGCAATGCCGCGCGGATATCGGGAGTATTCTGTATTTTTGGAACTAAGTAGGCATCCACCACTTGCCGTGCGGCAGTGACCGAGGCTTGCATCTGACGCGCTATTGCTAAATTGGGAGCTGGTTCAAGATTACGAGCTGCATCCGCACCATAAGGGGTAAACGTCAATCGTTCAATGATGCGTCGTATTCCATCAAATTCGAGCGCTTTTAGATCACTTTGCATAAACGCTATCCAAATTACCAAATCGTAACAAAGTTACACAGGTATGACAATCTGGACTTAACGTGAAAGCGGCGCAACTAAAGTTGTTTCTCTTGCGGCTTCTGGCAAACCTGACTGTATAACCACTTCCACCCGACGATTACGTGCCCGATTTTCCGCACTATCATTAGGCATGATGGGTTTGTTGGAACCGTAACCCACGACCATCAAACGATTCTCAGCCACGCCATTGTTCATAAACTCACGCGCCACGCTACTTGCGCGTACAGCCGACAGCTCCCAATTCGAGGCGAATGCCGCATTACTAATCGGCACATCATCGGTATATCCATCAACTTCAATATCATTGCGTTGCATTTTCAGCACATCTGCAATCGCACGTAGCGCTTGTTTGGATTCAGCTGCCAGTTTTGCGTCACCCGGCGCGAACAGCAAACTCGCGTTAATTTCTATATTCACACCGCGGGCAGTTTGCGTTACCCGCACTTTACCCTCGCGGATGAGCGGTGATAATGCATGCAAAATATCATTTGCCACATTCGTCATCTGCGCCCGATCTTGACGAACGGCCGTGTTGTCATTTGCTTTATTGGTAATAGATTTGGATCTGGATTTGCTGCTACCGGGATTTTGTTCGCTGGACGAGCCAAAGGCATTACCCAGCGATTCAGACAGAACTTTGTATTTACCTACATTGACAGCCGAGATCGCGTACATCACCACAAAAAATGCAAACAGCAAGGTCATGAAGTCAGCATAAGACACCAACCAACGGTCGAGGTTATCATGCTCTTCAACATCATCATCCCGTCTTTTTCTTCGTGACATTAGCTGCCCCTATCGTAAATACGCTGCCAGACGGTCTTCAACTATGCGTGGATTCTCTCCATTAACAATCAGCAACAAACCGTCAGCTATCATTTCATGTGAGCGAACAGATTGATTAACAATCACTTTTAGACGATTTGATATAGGCAAAAAAAACAGGTTGGCAAAGCCCACACCATAAATTGTCGCGACAAAAGCCACCGCGATACCACTACCCAATTTGGCGGGATCACTCAAGTTTTCCATCACATGAATCAAACCCAATACTGCGCCTAATATACCGATAGTGGGGGAATATCCGCCCGCCGCCTCCCATATTTTCACGGCCTGTCGCTGTTCCAGAGCATAAGCATCAATTTCGGTGTCAAGTATCTCTCTTAGTTTTGCCGGATCTATGCCATCAATAATCAAGCGCAACCCCTTGGCAGTAAATGCATTTTTGGAGGAACGCATATAGGGTTCCAGACTCAACAGTCCCTCACGCCTGGCCGTATTGCTCCACATAAATATTTCACGCATGATAGCTGGACGTGGATCCTCTGGTGGTTTAAATAACCAGCGCAGCATCCGCATGCCACGTTTAAATACAGGTAAACGCGTCTGTATCAATACCGCGCCAAGTGTGCCTACAACAACAATAATAAACGCCGCAGGCTGTAACAACGAGCCTATATGCCCACCTTCGAGCAAATGCGCTGCCAGTATCGCAGCGAGCGCCAGGACAACGCCAGTTAAGCTGCCCCAGTCCACAATTGGCTCCTTAAATTAGCACGAATACGGGCAACTGCCTGACTGTGCAGTTGGCAAACGCGTGACTCGGATACACCCATCACCGCACCAATTTCTTTCAAATTCAGCTCTTGCTCGTAATACAAACCCATCAATATCTTCTCGCGAGCCGGCAGACTGTCTATCGCTGCAATCAATGCATCTTTGAAATCATCTTGTAGCAAACCCGACAGCGGGTCACCAGACATATCAGAACAGAAACGGTCAAGAAAACTATCATGCTCATCATCATCATGATAATCCTCATAATAAATCAGCTGGTGACCGCTACTTTCGCTAAGCAGATCCTGATACTCAGCCAAGGTCATTTTCATTGATTTGGCTACTTCAATTTCGGTAGGCATGCGCCCCAATTTTTGTTGCAGAGCTGACATGGCTACTTCTATTTTGCGCATGTTTTGGCGCAAATTACGTGGCAACCAGTCGGTGCTTCGCAGCTCATCCAGCATCGCCCCACGTATACGCTGCACAGCATAAGTTTCGAACTGCGCACCATGCGACTCTTCATAACGGTTCACTGCATCCAACAAACCTATCATGCCTGCCTGGATTAAATCGTCCACTTCAACACTGGAAGGTAACTTAGCCCGAAGTTGATAGGCCAACCGTTTCACCAAAGGCGCATGTTCTTTGAGTACTTGGTTTTTATCAGATTTGCCGTTTGCGTTATACATAAATCAAGAAATACCTAATTGCCCTGCAATACGTCTAAATGCCACTGAAGCCATTGCCATCGGAAAAGCATCAATGACCGAGCGGCCTAATCGCGCGGCACGGCTTAAATGATCATCAGCAGGAATAGAGCCCATAAAATGTAACGGCACTGCCAAATAACGACTCGCCGTTTTCGCTAGATTAGCATAAACCAGCTGCGCCTGGTCTTCTTCTGCATTAGTCACCAACACGCCAAACCCGCGCCGACCGAGATTTGCATTCAATTGTTTAATTAAACCATAACCCGCTTTGATTGATTCAGCACTCGTGGAAACATGGATGACCACCTCCCCATCTGCCAATGCAGGTATAGGCAAACTATCTGAGTTATCCAATTCAGCATCCACGATTACCGTACCATATTGCTGCGCTAATACGCTCAATACATTGGATAAACGTTGTTTATCCTGCTCGCTATAAGCCATATCATGAGCCGTACCATTCAATACTGATGCAAAATTAAAACCATTTTGTATCGGTTGTATCACCTCGTTTAGAGCACATTCTTGCCGTGCCACAGCCAGCAAACCTGCGCGACGAGTGCTGCCTAAACGTGCACCTACACCATCACGATGGCGCGCATCAATTAAAATGGCATCATTCCCCAAATGTGCAAATGAAGCCGCCAAATTAGTTAACATCGCATTTTTTTCAGCGACACTCAGTACGGACAGCAAAGTCACAATGCGGGGCTTAGGCCCCGCCAGCATGCGCCGCAGGCCTTCAGCCTGATCCAGATGTAAATTAGCCAAGATGCACCCCACGTAATGTTGGATCTTGATTGGCACGCACTGCGTTAGCCACAATCAAAGACAATTCATCATCCAGTAACTGAAACGCATTGGTTTCACGACGCAACTTGAATGCACGCTCAATCAAATCCGCACGTTGCACAGTATGCAAATCTTCAGGTACGCGTTGTCCATTAGCAACATAGTACAAATTAAGTTTTTGCCGTATCACCACATCCAGCACATTGCCTACAGTAGCGGCTTCATCTACTTTAGTAACTATGCAACCGGCCAAACCACTACCTTGATAAGCACGCACCACTTCGTTCAAGGTTTCCCCTGTAGAAGTCGCATTCAAACACAACAAACGTTTTACTTGTGTACCCATACCAGACAACATCGCCACTTGTTCAGCAACCATTTGATCACGCTGGTTCATACCGACAGTATCGATCAATACAGTATGTTTACCTTTCAACTCTTCCAGTGCAATGCGCAAATCACTTTCATCCTTAACCGAATGCACCATCACACCGAGGATCTTGCCATAAATACGCAACTGTTCATGACCACCGATACGATAGCCATCAGTGGTAATCAGGGCCAGTTTATTAGCACCATGACGCATTACACAGCGGGCGGCTAACTTGGCTGTAGTAGTGGTTTTACCCACACCGGTTGGGCCGACCAACGCAAATACCCCGCCCTTTTCCAGAATTTCATTTTCATTGCTCATGACACTGATATTGCGCGACAAAACTGATTTGATCCAGGCCATGCCTTCCGGAAACGAATTAACTGCTGGCAAATTTTCCACCAAGTGACGCGACAGACCTGCACTGAAACCGGTAGACAGTAACTCACGCATAATTTCTGCGCGGCTAGGATCACGATGCTGCATCGCGCCCCATGAAATCTCGCTCAACTGAACTTCCAGCATGCTCCGCATCGCGCGGATCTCTTCCATCATCGCACTCATTTCACGCTGTGTATTTGCATGATTGAGCTGAGATGCCGGCACTGCCGCCGATGGGGCAGAACGGACGACTGAACGAGTGACGACAGGTGCTGGCTCATCATCAAACTTCATCAACGGCGCTTTTGCTTCCACCGTTTTATCCATAGATGGGCTCACCAGGGAGGCGATATCATCTCCCGCCAGCGCCATGATTTCAACGCCATTAGGCACTTTACGATTAGACAGAATGACGGCATCCTCTCCCAACACATCGCGCACCTGGCGTAATGCATCACGCGAATTACTCGCTATAAATTTCTGTACGTTCATACTTGACCTCCAACTAAACTGGTTACTCTAATGGTTTTAGAATCCGGGATTTCGGCGTGCGATAGCACTTTTAACTGTGGAATTGCGCGGCGTAGGAAACGAGCTAACAATGCGCGCAATGAACTTGGAACGATTAACACCGGAGGCAAACCCATTTGTTCTTGCTGGCGGGTCGCCAGATCCGCTTGTGTGGCTAGCGTATCAGCCAGACCAGGTTCTATGCCTGCGCCATCAGGGCCCCCCGCGCTGATAGCCTGCATCAACAAGCGCTCTAGACGGTTGTCCAAGGCCATGACGGATAATTCTTGTGAACCGGGATAAATCTGCTGCACGATGGCGCGTCCGAGCGCAATGCGCACCAGCGCTGTCAGCTCGTTGGTATCTTGAACTTGTGCCGCATACTCGGCCAAAGTTTCAATAATGGTACGCATATCGCGTATATGTACGCCTTCGATGAGAAGGTTCTGCAATACTTTCTGTAACCCGGAGACAGACATGAGCTTAGGCACTAAATCTTCTATCAGCTTAGGCGCTTCAATCGCCAAATGGTCGATCAACTGCTGCACTTCCATGCGACCTAATAACTCAGCTGCATGCATACTCATTAAATGATTCAGATGTGTTGCCACTACCGTACCCGCATCCACTACGGTATAACCCAGTGCCTGCGCTTGGTCACGCAAGCCACTTTCTATCCAGATTGCTGGCAAGCCAAATGCAGGGTCTGTTGTCACTGTCCCAGGTAGCGTACCACTCACCACACCTGGATTGATTGCCAGAAATTGACCATCAAATGATTCACCGGCACCCATTTCCACATCTTTAAGCGTAATACGGTAGGCTGATGGACGCAGCTCCAGATTGTCGCGAATATGTACAGAAGGCGGCAAAAAACCTATTTCTTGTGCAAACTTCTTCCGGATACCTTTAATCCGTTTCAGTAATTCACCACCTTGATTCTTATCCACCAAAGGAATTAAACGATAGCCAACTTCCAAACCCAAGGTATCAACCGGCACTATGTCCTTCCACGTTGCTTCTTCAAGTTCGGATGGTGCTTGCATTGGTGCTTGCTCTGGCACGACCGCAGCCAGTTTTGCCTTTTGCACTAAGGCATAAGCACCACCTGCTAATACCGCAGCTAACATCAAGAACGCGAAATGTGGCATGCCAGGAATCAAACCCATGCCACCAATAATGCCAGCCGCAATATAAAGCACAGTAGGTTTCGCGAACAGTTGACTGAGTAATTGGCTACCAATATCCTGATCACTCGCGACCCGGGATACCACGATACCGGCTGCTGTCGAAATAATCAGCGAAGGAATCTGCGCAACCAAACCATCACCAATTGCGAGCAAGGTATAGTTCTTGATTGCGACATCAAAACTCAAATCATGCTGCACCATACCGACAATCAGTCCGCCGATAATATTGATGATAGTAACCATGATCCCGGCAACCGCATCACCACGAACATATTTACTCGCACCATCCATCGCGCCGTAGAATTCAGCTTCTTGCGCAACATCAGAACGACGTTGACGCGCTTCTTGTTCACCAATCAAACCCGCGTTCAAATCAGCATCAATCGCCATTTGCTTACCTGGCATAGCATCCAGCGTAAACCGCGCACCGACTTCAGCAATACGACCCGCACCCTTGGTCACTACCATGAAATTAATAATGGTCAGAATAATAAATACCACGATACCAACCGTGTAGTTACCACCTATCAAAAAGTGTCCAAAGGCTTCAATGACTTTACCCGCTGCGTCAGGACCAGTATGGCCTTCGGTTAATACCACGCGCGTTGATGCCACGTTAAGAGACAAACGCAACATCGTGCTAACCAGCAATACCGTTGGAAACACAATAAAGTCTAAAGGCTTGACGGTGTATAAACTGGTCAACAAAACGATAATAGATAACGCGATATTAAAACTGAAGAAAATATCAAGAATGAATGGCGGTAAAGGCAGCACCATCATCGACAACATCACGATAATAATAACTGGTGCAACCAGTGCTGCACTGCCGAAGCCCATCATCCAGGCAGGAAATTTAAATCCGTTCATAATGCAACCCCATCAAGTAGTGGCTTAGCGGCAGCTGGATTAAGTGGATCCAGTTCAGCAGGCACTTCAATATCTTTAGGCATAGTCGGTGCAACACCGCCACGATCACGATAAGTACGCAACTGGAATACATAAGCCAGGATTTCGGCCACAGCGGTATAGAGGGCTTGAGGTATTTCCTCACCCAATTCTGTATGTTGATATAAAGCACGCGCTAATGGCGGTGCTTCCAGAGTAGGAATATTGTTTGCCGCTGCAATTTCGCGAATTTTGGCTGCTACTTCATCAGCACCCTTCGCAACAACGATAGGCGCGCGAGCATCACCGTCTGCATAACGCAGCGCCACCGCATAGTGCGTAGGGTTGGTGACTACCACATCAGCTGTAGGCACTTCAGACATCATCCGACGTCGAGCCATTTCACGCTGCTGCGCACGTATTTTTGCTTTCACCTGCGGATTACCGTCAGACTCTTTAGCTTCTTGGCGAACCTCTTCACGGGTCATTTTTAATTTGTCTGCGTAATGCCACATTTGGTAAGGCGCATCTATCGCCACAATCAGCCCCAGAGCAGCTGTCATCGAAATGAAGGCATACCACAATAGCTGTCCCACATGTGCGGCACTGGCTTGTACTGACTCGTTACCTAGCGCCATCACCGCTTCTTTTTCATGCAGCATGACCATCCACGCCACTACACCTACCAAAGTGGCCTTGGCAACAGCCTTTACCAATTCGACCAAAGCGTTCCTCGACACCAGATTACCTAGGCCCTTAATTGGATTCATCCGTGCAAAATTGGGTATGAGTGCTTTATTGCTGAATAACCAGCCACCGATCAGTGCGGGAGATAATAACGCTACAAGAATTAACAGACCTGCCAGTGGTGCAAAGGCCACGATCAACTTCATTAAACTGGCACCAATCTGGTTATAAATCAGGCTCATATCGAAAACCTGATCACGCGAAAAGGACATACCTGCAACCAGCATTGCCTTTAGCTCACGCACCAGATTACCGCCAGACATCCACAAACCCATACCAGCAGCCAACAAACCCGTAAAAGTAGCTAACTCACGCGAACGCGGTACGTCGCCATCTTCCCGCGCTTTTTCAATTCGCTGGGCCGAGGCCTGTTCCGTTTTCTCTAGATCGCTATCTTCAGCCATCGCCTATTGCTCCTGAACACCCATCTCACTTTAAGACGGATTACACAGTTTCAATTATTGACGAGAACACAGGTGACGTATCGGGGGAATAAGGCCGTAAAACCGGCGCTTTTCAGATTATGCTGAAACCAGTAACACAGTAGATGGCAATGCAAAACCATTAAAAATTGAATATCTGGCCTTGTTGCAATGGTAGCAGTTGATATTCAGCCGAGTGCAGTTCGCCAATTTCACGCATGATGGTGTCCTCGCGTCCTGGTTTGAGGTGGGTAATATAGATAGGGACGTTAGCCTTAAGCTGTTTTAATTCCTCAAGCAAGGTTTGCGGGGAAAGATGCTTGGATACCTCAGCGATACCGTGTTCGTCTTGTGGAAAGGCAGTTTCAATAATGAGTGCGTGCAGGTTAGTGATTTTGTTAATGCTTTCCCACAACACAGGATTTTTCCCCGTGTCGCCGGAAAAGACGATACTCGCCGTGGGACTACTCAACTGATAACCGACAGCGGGTACCGTGTGATTCGCAGGCAAGGCAGTGATAGCACGATCACCTAGCTCTACCGCCTGGTAGATTTCAATGGCGCTATAGCGCAAATACGGGCGCTCTGGCGGAATTTCAGTAAAGTCGGGCCAAATTCGCCAATTGAATATATCCTGACGTAAAATTTCCAGAACGGTATCTATGGCGTAAACAGTCACAGGACGGTCACGCATTGCACCGACTGAATCGAGCAGTAAAGGCAAGGCAAGAATATGGTCCAGGTGGGTGTGGGTGATGAATACGTGGTCTATCAACACCAACTGTTCCAGGGACAATTGCAGCACGCCGCTACCCGCGTCGATCAGTATATCGTTATCTATCAGCATGGAGGTCGTATGCCGCACGCCGCCTATACCACCGCTACAGCCTAGAATGTGCAATTTCATTTGTTTTCAAACACCCAGACACCATCCCAATCGGCCGCAGGGGGATGTTCGCGCAAATAGACAATACGCTGCAAGTAAATTTGATATAAACCTGTCGGCTCTTGTGTGGCTTGCACCTGAGTTATCAATTCAGCTAGTTTCATCTGTGCCATATCCCAACGTTGTGCACGATAATCAGCGAGTGCGGCGGCAAATTTCGCCGCAAATGCCAGCACATGTGACGGCACGCCTGCACGCAACCCAAGTGGTTGATAAATCACAACGGGTTTGAGCTTACCTTTTACCCGCACACTATCCAGCTCTACAAATGCCATTTCAGGTAATGCAGCAAAAGTATCCTCACCCACTACCATGGGTACATCATATTGTTTAGTGATACCTTCCAGCCTTGACGCCAGATTCACCGTATCACCCATTACGGTATAAGCCATACGGAATTTTGAGCCCATATTGCCGACACTGACTCGACCCGTATTCACACCCACACCCACATGTAATTGTGGCCAGCCACGATCTGCAAAACTCAGATTCAAGCGGGTTAACTCTTCCTGCATGGCCAATCCTGCCAATACCGCATCACGCGCATGATGCATATTATCCAGCGGTGCACCCCAGAACGCCATAACGCAATCTCCCATATATTTGTCTATGGTACCTTGATGCGCATGGATAACCGCGGTCATACTGCTTAAAAATTCGTTGAGCAAATCCGATAATTGCTGTGGTGTCAGCGTTTCAGAAACGGTGGTAAAACCACGTACATCCGAAAACAGGATACTTAAATCCTTGCTCTCGGAACGCATATTAAATTTCGATGGATCATGGCTCATCTCATCGACCAACTCAGGCGGTACATATTGCCCGAATAGTCCGGTTATTTGGCGCTTGGCCAATGATTCAGCAAAATACCCCCAGGCCATATTCAAGATCATCAACCCTAATATCAACACCATCACCGGAGCGACATTCAATACACTGGCATGTTGCCATGCCCACACCACCAAACCCAAGTACATTGCTGCCAAGCTTATGCTCAACAATGCACCGCGCAACGGGCTCAGCCTGGGCAAAATCATCGCCAACAAAATACCCAAAAGCAGTAACAGCGTTATTTCCAGCACATGCGCATAACCCGGCTGATAGCGCAGCGTGCCGTCTAATATGCCCGAAATCAGATTGGCATGAATTTCCACCCCCGGATAATCCTGCGCAACCGGCGTGACACGTAAATCCAGTAAACCAGGTGCGGTCGTGCCCACCAAAGCAATCGCATTTTCCAGCAAATCCGCAGGCGCGCGACCTGCCATCACATCTGCGGCAGATAAATAGGTATAGCCAGGATAGGCGCGATACGGCACCAGCACCGAGCCCATTTTATCGACCGGAATCAGCATGTCATCAGCAGCGAGGGCGACATGCTGCGTATTAAACGGCAATTCACTCATCCGTTTAACCTGTAAATGCGTGTCCATCGCCGCTTGCACAGTCGCCAATGACAAACTTTGATAAGCCTGACCTCGAAATAGACTCAACATCGGCATACGTCGCGTCACACCATCAAAATCAGCGCTCATGTTAAAGTAACCGGCACCCACAGCTGACTGTTGCAAACCCGCCAAATTTGCGCCATAACCTTTAACTTGCGGCAGTTGTAGCGCGCTTGCTTGCTGGCTGTTCAGGACAGCTTGAGGCAATTGCCCCAAGGTTTGTGGGTAAGGCGTAAAGTAATAGCCAAGTACAGAGGGGCCCAAACTTAGTGCCTGCGCAAAATGCACATCGTAATCCAGACTAGGGCGTAGATTATTCAATACATGCTGAAACTCGGTATCGTTTTTGAATTTGGTATTGGCTAATTGTGTGAGTGCAGGCAAACCGGAACTGGTATCTGCTTCAGCAAATACCACGTCAAATCCGATCGCTGCGACGTGGTAGCGCGAAAACAGGGATTCCGTCAGCCGCGCCATCTGATCCCGACCCCACGGCCAACGTCCAATTTGTTTTAGACTAGCCTCATCGATATCAATAATCACCACACGCGGATCAATTTCATGGGGTAGTGTCAGCAACAAGCGCGTGTCGTAACTCCACGCCTCCAACCGGTCCAACATACCCAAACGTATCATGCCTGCGCTATGCATGATCAGCACAGCACTGATCAGCAAGCTGACCAACACGCGCAGCCAGTATTTCAGGATGTTGCCCATAACTCCTCAGGCAAGACAACAGCAGTACCCAATTTTGCCACGACTATACCCGCAGCACGATTCGCCATCGCCATCGCCGCTGGCAAAGCTTCGCCAGCGGCCAGCATTGCGCCTAAAGTGGCAATGACGGTGTCGCCCGCCCCGCTCACATCAAACACCTCACGCGCCAGCGTAGCCTGATGGAACACACCCGCTGCAGTAAATAACGTCATCCCGGCTTCGCTGCGGGTCACCAATAACGCCTGCAAACTCAAATGCACCCGCAAAGCCTCAGCTTTGGCACGAAACTCATCTTCATCACGCCAGGCACCCACCACTGCACGAAATTCGCTTAAATTCGGTGTCAATACGCTGGCATATTGATAACGTGCATAATCATCGCCCTTTGGATCAACCAGAATAGGAATGTTGCGTGCATTCGCAGCAGCGATCATTGCCGCAATATGCGTCAAACTTCCCTTACCGTAGTCCGACAAAATCACCAAATCATAATCCGCAATCAGCGTATGAAAATTTGCCAGCTTGTCCGCTAACACGGCATCACTGGGTGGTGTTTCAAAGTCAATGCGCAGCAATTGTTGCTGCCTGCCTATCACCCGCAGTTTAATTATCGTGTCGACACTGGCATCTTTGTGCAGATTGGCTTGCACACCAGCTTCAGTCAGTAACTGTGCAATTTGCGATCCGGCCTCGTCTTGCCCAACCACCGACAACAAAGTCGTTCGTGCGCCCAGACTCGCTGCATTTCGCGCCACGTTAGCCGCCCCACCCAGTCTTGCTTCTTGCTTATGCACCTTGACCACAGGCACTGGCGCTTCAGGAGAAATCCGCGCAACATCGCCAAACCAGTAACGATCAAGCATCACATCACCCACTACTAAAATGCGGGCACGTGACAAATCAACAGATGCATTAACCTTCATTTACGGCCTATGGCAAAGTACTCGAAACCCAACTCACGCATTTGCGCCGGATCATACAAATTACGTCCATCAAAAATCACCGGATGTTTGAGGTTAGCCTTAATCACTGCGAAATCAGGACTACGGAAAACTTTCCATTCAGTCACAATAGTCAGCACATCTGCCCCTGCCAAAGCTGCCTCAGGTGTATCAACCAGAGTCAACTGAGGATGATCGCCATAGATACGATGGGTCTCATGTGCAGCTGCAGGGTCGAAGGCTTGCACATGTGCGCCACGTTCCCATAAACCTTCCATCAACACTCGACTGGAGGCTTCACGCATGTCATCCGTGTTTGGCTTGAATGCCAAGCCCCATAATGCAAAACGCATCCCTGATAAATCATTCCCAAAGCGAGCAATGATCTTGGACAGCAATAAATGCTTCTGCGCTTCATTCGCAGTTTCCACCGCATCAATAACACGCATCGGCACACCATACTCAGCAGCCGTACGGCGCAAAGCTTGTACGTCTTTCGGGAAACACGAACCGCCATAACCACAACCGGGATAAAGGAAGTGATAACCGATACGCTCATCCGAGCCTATACCCTGACGCACATGCTCGATATCAGCACCGAGTTTTTCCGCCAAATTCGCCAATTCATTCATGAATGAAATACGTGTCGCCAACATTGCATTAGCAGCATACTTGGTCAACTCTGCCGAACGCACATCCATCGCCACCAATCTATCGTGATTACGCTGGAATGGTGCGTATAGCTTGCGCATCAGGTTGGTGGCGCGCTCATCATCCGTCCCCACCACGATACGGTCAGGGCGCATAAAGTCATCAACCGCAGCACCTTCTTTCAAAAACTCAGGATTCGAGGCAACACTGAACTCCAAATCCAGTCCACGATTGCTCAACTCTTCTTGCAGTGCTGCACGTACCTTATCCGCAGTGCCTACAGGTACAGTAGACTTATCAACGACCAGTTTGTACTCGGTCATGTATTTACCAATATTACGTGCCGCAGCAACAACGTATTGCAGATCAGCCGAGCCATCTTCGTCGGGTGGCGTGCCCACAGCAATAAACTGGATCAAGCCATGTTGCGCAGCCAGTTCTATATCGGTAGTAAATTGCAAACGACCCGCAGCCACATTGCGTTTAACCATGTCTTCCAGACCAGGCTCATATATTGGAATGCCACCTTGATTCAAAATGGCGATTTTTTTGGCATCCACGTCCAGACACATCACGTTGTTACCCACTTCAGCCAAACACGCGCCGCTCACCAAGCCAACGTACCCTGTTCCTATCACGGTAATTTTCATCTCATATTCCTTGCGTAGTTACTTTTTATAAAATCTCTTGATGGATTGCCAGTAATGCGGCCAATGGATCTGGTGCATGGGTAATAGGACGGCCTATCACCAAATAATCCGAACCTGCCGCCAATGCGGCGGCTGGTGTCATCACTCTATGCTGATCCCCTACCTCCGCACTTACAGGACGTATCCCCGGGGTAACGAGATTGAAATCCGCACCCAATTCCTGTTTCAGCATAGTCGCTTCCTGCGCGGAACATACCACCCCATCCAAACCATTGGTCTTGGTTAATCTCGCCAATCTTAGCACAGCAGCTTGCGGCGTATCCTGCAAACCGATTTCGCGCATATCCACTTCGCTCATGCTGGTAAGCAAAGTTACCGCAATCAGCTTAGGCCTGTCCGCTGCATCACCCAATGCCGCACGCGCAGCGCGCAACATGGCCCCACCACCGAGCGCATGCACATTCATCATCCATACGCCCAAATTGGCTGCTGCAGCACACGCCAGGCCGACGGTAGTAGGGATATCATGAAACTTGAGGTCTAAAAACACGGGAAAGCCACGCTTCACCAGATCTTCGACAAAACGCGGACCAGCGGCGGTAAATAACTGCTTACCCACTTTCAGACGACACAGACTGGGATCCAGTTGTTGCACTAATTTAAGCGCATCGGATTGATCTGGATAATCCAGAGCGACTATGATTTTAGTATCCATTTATTCTTTCAAAGGAGGGAAGCTGTCCCAATGATTACACGCTGGACAATGCCAAAAAAAACTACGCGCTTTAAAACCACAGTGCTCACATTGATACAAAGATTGCTGCTGACTATAACGTTGAACTATAGATTTTTTCAATTGCAAATCAGGCAGCAAATCGGTTGGCGCGGTTAGTAATTCAGCCTCTAATAGCTTGTCCAGCCCACGTAAATTCGGATGGGTCTGCAGCACTTCGCGCGCCAATTGGTGAGCGGCATTAGCGCCCTGCACATTGAGTGTCGCATTAAATACAGTATTAAATAATTCAAACGAAGGCACCCGTGCCAAGGCACCGCGCAAGTACAACAAGCCTTCAGCATCTTGTTGCAAAGCACGGTAACTCGCCATCATTCTATCGGCCACCAATGCCAAATATTCCACATTTTGCGACTCTATCCGCCGCCAAATCGCCACCGCCTGCACATGATCATTTGAACTTGCCGCAATGTCACCAAGCAAGACCGTTGCCCGTACACAATCGCGATGAGCTTGTAACGCATCGTTCAGATACTGTCGTGCATTGTCCATTTCACCATGTGTATATGCGAGATTCGCCAATTCACAATAATAATGTGCAATTTCAATATAATAGGGCTTATTAGAGTTGCGTGACAAAGCCACCGCAGCTTCTATGGCTTTTGCCCACTCTTTTTCCTGTACGTAAATTTCCAGCAGGAATTGCTGAGCGCCACTATTTGCGTCAGTCTCATACAATTTGATAAAAATCTCTTGGGCACGATCCAATAGCCCTGCTTTGAGGTAATCCTGACCTAATTCAGACATCGCTTTTAACTGACGCTCAGGCGACAAGTCCTCACGCGCAACTAAATTCTGATGCATGCGGATAGCCCGCTCGACTTCACCGCGCTTACGGAATAAACCACCCAGCGCAAAGTGCAAATCAACTGTATCACTATCGACTTTAACCACCTCGATAAAAGCTTCGATGGCTTTATCTGGTTGTTCATTGAGCAAATAATTCAGGCCCTTAAAATAAGAGGCCGGTACACTGCGTGATTCGCTCATGGCATGACGCATATCCACGCGTGCCGCCAGCCATCCTAGTGCAAAAAACAGCGGAAAGGCCAACAGCCACCACAATTCAAACTCCATGCTGAGCCCCCTTAGATTCATTTGATTTCGCAACAGATAAACGCAAAGTCAACAACTCACGCCGCTGTCTGAAAAAATACGTGAGCGATGCCGCCACGCCGAAACCGGCACCAATTGCAAAAAATATCAAAATCACAAGGATAAGCGGTAAATGCCATTCATAGCCTAAATAATATCGCAGCGTCACCATTTCACTATTTTTGACAGCAAAACCCAATAAAAATATAAAGAGGGCTACCTTCAACCCTCCACCTAAGTAACGCATCAATAATATATTCTTGGCCATGACTGGATTTTACCTTAAAAACGGGGTTAATCGGGCTACCCCAGATTACTGTAATGCAGAATTTTATCCAAAAAAAAAACGGCATACCTCACGATATGCCGTTTTTTATTACTACTATACTAAACCACCTTAACTTGCTGGAAAATCCACACGCTCACGCAATTCTTTGCCAGCTTTAAAATGCGGCACGTATTTTTCAGGTACGGCCACTTTTTCACCAGTCTTAGGATTGCGACCCAAACGTGGCGGACGATAATTCAGGCTAAAACTACCAAATCCGCGTATCTCAACTCTATCACCAGCAGCGAGACTCTTGGAAATGGCATCTAATATTGTTTTAACCGCAAACTCTGCATCCGTCGCGAGCAATTGGGGATGGCGTGTTGCCAACTGCGCAATCAGCTCCGATTTGGTCATGGTACAGCCTTTCAGGATTCAGCGTTTTTGTTATCTAACTTCGCTCTTAACAACGCGCCAAGATTGGTTGTACCTGTATTAGCAGACTGATCACCAGCCAATTTTTGCATAGCATCTGATTGCTCTGATGCATCTTTTGCTTTAATTGAAAGGTTGATGCTACGGCTCTTACGATCCACGTTGATTATCATCGCTTCAACTTCGTCGCCTTCTTTCAGATGGTTACGAATGTCTTCAACGCGGTCACGTGAGAATTCTGAAGCACGCAAATAGCCTTCAACATCATCGCCCAACAAAATCACAGCGCCCTTAGCGTCTAATGATTTAACAGTACCTTTAACGATGCTGCCCTTGTCAAAGCTGGATACGAAGCTGTTAACTGGATCGCCTTCAACTTGTTTGATACCCAGGGAAATACGCTCACGTTCAACATCAATTGCCAGAACAACAGCTTGAACTTCGTCACCTTTCTTGAAGTTGCGAACCGCTTCTTCACCAGGCTGGCTCCAGGACAAGTCTGACAAGTGAACCAAACCATCGATACCACCAGGCAAGCCGATGAATACACCGAAATCGGTGATAGATTTGATCTGTCCGCTGACTTTGTCACCTTTCTTATGGGTGATTTCAAAATCATCCCAAGGATTGGTTTTGCATTGTTTCATGCCCAGGGAAATACGACGACGTTCTTCATCTATTTCCAGAACCATGACTTCAACTTCATCACCTAATTGAACAACTTTAGATGGATGTACGTTTTTGTTGGTCCAGTCCATTTCAGAAACGTGTACCAAACCTTCAATACCTGTTTCGATCTCTACGAATGCGCCGTAGTCGGTCAAGTTAGCGACTTTACCGAACATGCGTGTACCCGATGGGTAACGACGAGCCAAACCGCTCCAAGGATCATCGCCCAACTGTTTGATACCCAATGAAACACGATTTTTATCTTGATCGAATTTAAGAATCTTAGCTTCGACTTCATCACCCACTTGCACCACTTCAGAAGGATGCTTAACACGACGCCATGCCATGTCAGTAATGTGCAACAAGCCATCAATGCCGCCCAAATCAACGAAAGCGCCATAATCAGTAATATTTTTAACCACACCTTTAACAACTGAACCTTCTTGCAGGTTAGCCATTAATGCATCGCGGTCAGCGCCCATGGTTGCTTCCAACACAGCACGACGTGACACAACAACGTTATTACGCTTGCGATCAAGCTTAATAACTTTGAGTTCCATTTCTTTGTTTTCGTATGGGGTAGTGTCTTTAACAGGACGTGTATCCACCAGTGAACCTGGCAAGAACGCACGAATACCGTTGACCATAACAGTCAGACCACCCTTAACCTTACCATGCACCATACCAGTGATGATTTCGCCATCTTCCATGGATTTTTCCAAGCTTATCCATGCAGCTAAACGCTTGGCTTTGTCGCGTGATAATTTAGTCGCGCCATAACCATCTTCCAGCATTTCAATCGCAACGCTAACGAAATCGCCAACAGCAACTTCTAGCTCGCCACGATCTGAACGGAATTCTTCGATAGCGATTAAGCTCTCGGATTTCAAACCAGCGTTCACGGTTACAAAATTATCGTCGATACCTACAACTTCGGCGGTAATAACTTCACCTGCGCGTAGTTCTTGACGGGTTAGGCTCTCTTCAAAAAGAGCGGCAAAACTTTCCATACTGGATTCGGTAGAGGAGGAAACAGTAGACATGTATAAAGGAAACCCAAATTATCCGCAATCAAGCGGGGTAAATTAAACAAATTCAAGTTAATTATTAACTTGAACACCAGTTGCTAACTCGATGTTTTTCAAGACAAAATTGACGGCATCAGCTATGCCAATTTCGGTTGTATCCAACAAGATCGCATCATCTTCTTGCCTTAACGGCGCGACGGTCCGCGCACTATCGCGCGCATCTCTATCCCGCAGGTCATTCAGCAAGTCTGCAAGATTAGCACTAATTCCTTTTTCGATCAACTGCTTATAACGTCTTTGCGCACGCTCTTCAGCACTTGCTGTCAAAAATATTTTTAGCTGCGCATCAGGGAAAACCACTGAACCCATATCACGCCCATCAGCAACCAGGCCAGGCGCCCGCCTGAACGCGTGCTGCCTGTCCAGCAATGCTGCGCGAACCTTAGGCAACACCGCTATTTTAGATGCGCCCACACCAGCCGCTTCACTGCGCAGCGCATCGCTGACATCATTACCATCCAACAATATCTGCTGCCCGACAAACGTCACATTTAGATCAAGTGCGATTTGCGCCAACCTTGCTTCGTCATCAACCGCCACGCCTTGCAGTTGCGCCGCCACTGCCGTCAAACGATATAGTGCACCACTGTCCAGGTAGTGATAGCCCAACTTCTGCGCCACTAGCGCTGCGACCGTGCCTTTACCTGAAGCCGACGGCCCATCTATAGCAATAACAGGAATTGCCATTATGATGTCAATCCAGCAAATGCCGAAAAATACTCAGGGAAAGTCTTATTCACGCAACGCGGGTCATTGATACGCACCGCCACACCGCCCAACGCCACCAGCGAAAAACACATTGCCATGCGGTGATCATCATAAGTATCTATCGTTGCCGCTTGCAACTTCACTGGCGGAGTAATGCTAATATAATCCGCACCTTCTTCCACGGTTGCACCCACTTTGCGCAATTCAGTTGCCATCGCATGAATACGGTCAGTCTCTTTAACCCGCCAACTGGCAATGTTGCGCAAGGTTGTTGTTCCCTCGGCAAACAAAGCCACTACCGCAATAGTCATTGCTGCATCAGGGATATGGTTGAAGTCCATATCCACAGCTCGCAAAGACTGACCAGCAGACGCAGTAATCGCATTATCTTCATACACGATATTCGCACCCATTTGCGCCAGCGCTTCAGCAAAACGCACGTCACCCTGTATGCTGGTGCGTCCAACTCCCTCAACCCGCACCGGCCCTTGGCCTAACACGCCCGCTGCAAGAAAGTACGACGCAGATGACGCATCCCCTTCAACCGTAATCACTGATGGGCTGACATAGCGTTGACCCGTAGCGATGCTGAAAGATTGCCAGCCATCTCGCACCACGTTCACACCAAAACGTTGCATCAAATTCAGCGTAATTTCCACATAAGGTTTGGAGATTAATTCACCGTCAACTTTAATCGTCACCGCTCGCCCCGTCATCGGCGCGGCCAGCAACAACCCTGTCAGAAACTGGCTGGACACATTACCTTTAACCGTCGCCACCGCGTGATCGGTAGGCTGCAAGGGAGAAATTTTTAACGGCGGAAAACCCGCCGCGCCCAAATATTCAATCTGAGCACCCAACTGGCGCAAACCATCGACTAAATCCCCTATCGGGCGCTCATGCATACGCGCCACGCCTGACAAGGTGTAATCACCATGAGACAAAGCCAGCGCCGCAGTCAATGAACGAAACGCTGTGCCTGCGTTACCCAGAAACAAATCTGCCGCCGCATTAGGAAACTGCCCGCCAACGCCGACCACATCATAATCACGGCTATCATCTATTTGCGTTACCGACACACCCAGCTTGGTCAACGCCGCCAGCATCACCTGTGTATCATCGGAATCCAGCAAATGATTAATCCGTGTCTTGCCCTCAGCCAGCGCTGACAACAATAAAATCCGGTTTGAAATACTCTTGGAGCCAGGCAACACCACAGCACCTTGAGCATGTTTTAACGGGGACAAATCAAGAAATTCCATAATTACTTTCCAACAATTCGTTATAAATTTCGTTATAAATTAAACTGACGCTTCAGCCAGCCACAAACACGCACCACGGCTTTCTTTCTGTATTATGGCCAGCGTAGCTTCATGCTCGCTTAGCTCATCTGCACTGGCAGAAATCACCCGTATGGGCGTAGCACTACTATTAGTGGCTTGAACTTGCGCTGACGCCACTTCCACATCCATCATCAGACTCTCTTGCCCGCGGGTCATCCCCAGATAGACTGCTGCCAGTAACTCGGCATCAAGTAACGCGCCGTGAAAGGTACGATTGGTGTTGTCAACTTCATAACGACGACACAACGCATCCAGGTTATTTTTCTGCCCAGGATGGATGTCCTTGGCAAGCTTGAGCGTATCCAGCACTTCCGGACAATAAACACTCATAGGCTGACGATTTAACCGCACCAGTTCGCTGTTAAGAAAACCGATATCGAACGGGGCATTATGGATAACCAGCTCCGCACCAGCCAGAAATTCAATTAGCTCATCAGCAATATCAGAAAAATGCGGCTTGTCCTGCAAAAATTCAGCCGTCAGTCCGTGCACCGCAACAGCACCTGCATCTATTTCACGATCAGGATTGAGGTAGCGATGAAAATGCTTGCCTGTCGGGCGGCGATTAAACATTTCCACACCTGCCACTTCGATAATACGGTGACCCTGTTTAGGGTCCAGACCTGTGGTTTCAGTATCAAGGAAAATTTGCCGAGTCATAGCGCGTTTACAAAGCGGATAAAGTCCAGAATTTTACCCTTAAATCAGCCCTGACTCTCAATTTTCCGCAATCGCCAACGCGGTTTTACTCACCACTCGCCGCAAAATAAAGCTGGAATGCACACCCGTCACACCCGTTATGCGATTGATTTTATTTAACAATAGTTCCTGATAAGCATCCATATCCCTCACCGCCACCTTGAGCTGATAGTCAGCTGACTGCCCCGTAATCAACAAACACTCGATCACCTCAGGGATATCAGCAATGCTCGCTTCAAAATGATCAAAGCGCTCAGGCGTATGCTGATCCATGGAAATATGGATCAATGCCATCAGTGACAGACCCAGCGCTTTTGCATCCACCAGCGCACGGTAACCAATAATAACGCCCGCCTCCTCCAACGCACGCACTCGACGTAAACACGGCGATGGCGACAAACCTATCGCGTCAGCCAAATCCTGATTACTCATACGCCCATCGACCTGCAACAGCCGCAAAATTTGCCGATCAAACTTATCCATCTCTATCATATTGCGCACACCTTGAGTTTTAAGACACAAAATACAAATCAAATACAATATAACGCAATTTTATGCCAATTTATAGCGATTTTATCGCTAACTACGCAAGCACATTGCTGGCGATTTTGCGTAACATGCTCACATAGTCATTAAGGAGTACATCATGTTGCAAAACCCATCCGCCAAATACCAGGCCTTCCCTGCCGTGCCGTTGATTAACCGGCAATGGCCGAGCCGCACCCTCACCACACACCCTATCTGGATGAGCACGGATTTGCGCGATGGCAATCAATCCTTGTTTGAACCGATGAACGCGGAACGCAAATTGCGCATGTTCAAAACCCTCTGCGACATTGGCTTCAAGGAAATCGAAGTCGCGTTCCCATCCGCGTCACAGACTGATTTTGACTTTGTCCGTCAGATTATTGAAGACGGGCATATCCCTGACGATGTCACCATAGAAGTGCTCACTCAGGCACGCGAACATCTCATCCGCCGCACCATGGAATCGCTCAAAGGCGCACGCCGCGCCATCGTTCATGTCTATAACGCCACCTCCAAACCTTTCCGCGACGTTGTGTTTGGCATGAGCAAGGCTGAAGTATTAGACATGGCGGTGTCAGCCGTACAGCTCATAAAACAGCTCGCTGCCGAGCAGCCAGACACCGAATGGGTGTTGGAATACAGCCCGGAAACCTTCACCGCGACTGAACTGGATTTTGCACTGGAAGTCTGCGACGCCGTCACCGCTGCGTGGAGTGCTACACCAGACAACAAAGTCATACTCAATTTACCCACCACGGTAGAAGTCGCCTCACCCAATGTCTATGCCGACCAAATCGAATGGATGCACACCCACCTCGCCCGCCGCGACAGCATTATCTTGAGCTTGCACCCGCACAACGACCGTGGCACCGCAGTGGCGGCGGCTGAATTAGGTTTGATGGCGGGCGCAGATAGAGTAGAAGGCTGTTTATTCGGCAACGGCGAACGCACCGGCAACGTCGATATCGTCACCCTCGCACTCAATTTTTACACCCAGGGCATCGCGCCAGGTCTGGATTTTTCCGACATCAATGCAGTCGCCCGCACCGTGGAATACTGCACGCAGTTACCTATTCATCCACGCCATCCTTATGTAGGCGACTTAGTGTTCACCGCCTTTTCAGGCTCACATCAGGATGCCATCAAAAAAGGCTTCGCTGCCCAGCAGCCAGACGCATTGTGGAACGTCCCCTACTTGCCCATCGACCCCGCCGACGTCGGGCGCAGCTATGGCTCGGTGATACGGGTAAACAGCCAGTCGGGCAAAGGCGGCATCGCCTACTTATTGGAAAATGAATACGGCCTTGCCTTGCCACGTCGCCTGCAAGTCGAGTTTTCTGGTGAGGTGCAACGTTACATGGACGACCACGGCGGCGAAATGAGCGCAGCGGATATCTGGGCTTTGTTCCAGCAGACTTATCTCGCCCAAAACCAACCCGTGCGCTACGTTGAACACCATTTATTCGAACAAGATGAAGCACAAGGCATCTCATTGACAGTCGAACAAGACGGCAAACAACACACCCTGACAGGCACAGGCAACGGCCCCATCGACGCAGCCATCCACGCGCTCAACGGCATCACCTTAGGCCTGCAAATCCGCAGCTTTGAGGAATGCGCCATAGGGCTGAACAAAGGCAGCGACGCCACCGCCTGCGCCTTTGTTGAAGTCAACCGCAAAGATGGCGGCAAAGAATGTTATGGCGTAGGCATGGACAACAACATCGTCACCGCCTCGATCAAGGCATTGGTGAGCGGGATGAACAGATTGGCAGGTTAATTCCGACGAGTGGTTGTAGGATGGGTAGAGCAAAGCGAAACCCATCCTACAGGTAAATTATCAGGCAATGAGCTTGTCATATTCCGAATGCAACCCTATCCACACCCACAGAAAACCATCATCAACTTCAATTGCAATAGCGCGGTGATGGATACCTATACGCACCGACCAAACCTTACCTACTTTTTTGAAATGTAATGAAGGGTGTCGCGAATCGCTTTTAAGTAACTCATAATTCTTATCTGCGAGAGTACGAATTTCCACAGGCAGCAAGTCGTAACATTTCCAAAATCGGCTGGATGTAGAATGCTTCACAGTTTTTTTGTTTTTCCCGCAAGATGCTCAGCAAGCGCCTCATCAATCAGAAAATCAAGCTTCCCCGCATCAGAATCAGACGCGATTTGATGATCCCAGCGCGTATGTTCATATTCGATAAACCAATTTCGCAGTAAAGCAAATGACTGATTGTCGAGGTGCTGAATTTGGTCTTCAATCACTTGAACACTTATCATAATTTGTTACTCCTATATAACTGGATATTTTAGCCAGAATTATACTTGCAATTCCCAAGTATTTACTGGGAGGAATTGCAATCTATCTCACACCTCAAACACAAGCCAACTCAACCTTACGCCCTGCTCTTGTTGCCAGCGTCACCAACATATCAAGGCTAAATTTATCACGTTTACCGCGTACCAGATCAGACACTCGAGACTGCCCTATGCCCAAATGCTGCGCCGCCTCCACCTGTGTCCAGCCATGTGCAGTTATCGCCTCCCGCACCTGCGCCATCAACGTCGCACGCATCATCAGCAAAGCGGATTCTTCAGGACTAAACCCTAAATCAGCAAAGACATTACCACTCGATTCAATTATTCCATCATTCATTGCCTGCTCCTATCAACTGATACCGCCGCGCAGCCAGCGCAATATCCTCATGTCGTGTTTTTTGCGTTTTCTTCTGAAAAGCATGCAGTACATAAACCGCATCAGCACGCTTCGCCACATAAATCACGCGCCACTCACCCAGAATATGCAAACGAATCTCATACATCCCAGAACCAACCTCCAGCATCGGCTTAAAATCCGACGGCATTTGACCGCGCTGTATAGCATCCAGCTCAAAGCCAGCCTCACGCCGAACTTCAGCAGGAAAATCTTTCAAATCATCGAGACTAGAGCCAATAATTTTAAGCTTCTTCATGACCTAATTATATCAATACTTTGATAAATATCAATCTACTTATATAAAAATGGTAGGATGGGTAGAGTGAAGCGAAACCCATCAACTAGCGGTGTCCGGACCCTGGGTGCCACCAGCCCAACTGTCGTTGGTGATAAAGATAATACGATTGAAGAAGCCACCCCTTTTCCCCTTCTGCGCCACCACGTAGCGGCTAACAAAGCGGGGGCAGTCGGCGAGGACTGTCTGAGCGCTCAGCGCGAGTTCCGCAGCCGCCCGCTTTGTTAGTCGCTACGTGGGAAGTCCGCAGGACTGGCGCAGCGGGGTGCCCTTCTCTTTGGTTACTTTCTCTTGGGCAAGCAAGAGAAAGTCACTTGCCGTCGGGCAACCCCGACCTGCATCGGGGTTTTAAATCAGATGTGATGCAAACAAACAGGAAAAATGTGTTGATGAAAGACCTGACACCAATTTCTCATGGTTTGATGGGTATCACTACGCTCCACCCATCCTACTAACTTACATTTGATTCGGTGAACTCATGACGGAGTGTAGAATATAAAAAACTAACCTTACTCGTCAGGTTATATTTCCTCAGAGTCAAAGAAGTCATTATCGAGAACCTTAACTTCATAATGGCTTTTAATCTGTACACCAACGTTGAACTTATGCATCAGGTCAACAAGCTTAGAACCGTCCAGTAAGATTATTTTGTGGTGCGCATCTCTGGCTTTTACTTTTGCCTTTTCATCAAAAGTTGAAGTAGTCACAAAAATGCCCTTGTGGGTATCGCCACTCATTGCGCCGATAAAGTTGCGTATATCAGTTTCACGGACTTTATTTTCGCTATAACGCTTAGCTTGAATATATATCTTCTCAAGCCCAAGCTGATCTTCGTTAATAATGCCATCGATCCCACCATCGCCAGACTTGGCTGTTTCTATGAAATCACCATACCCCATTTTTTTAAGCAAAATTAGAATTATCTTTTCAAACGCATACGGATCGACTTCTTTAAGCTTTGAAAGCAGCTCATCTTTTACTTCCCGCTCGATCTGCTCAAACCCAGAATCAATCAAATCCTGTGGGCTTGCGTTCGCTACGATTGTTGCTTCTGATACAGACTTGCTTTCGGGTTCATAAAAAGTAATGACATTTGATTGAATATCATTGAGTGATACATTTTCCGGCTTGGCAGATTTCCCCTTCTCAGTGATCTGAACATAGCCTCGTTGTGGATAGTGAACTAACCCACCTTTCTTAAGATAGGACTTTCCCCAAGCAATACGATTTTCAATTAAACGATCCCCACTTTTGGTTGTCTGCCCCAGCTTATCCTGGGGTAGGTTCGAATAAAAGCGATCCGCTACAAGCCGAACTAAATCTCTGCCTTTGATAACTTCCCCATTTTTAAGCACTTCCAATATTGGAAGGAAGGTTTCATTAAACTTTGGCAATTCCATGATTTTCCGATCATGCAGTATGATTTTTATGTAAATATTTGAAATATTGGGGTTGAAACACGCCGATATTCAATAATCAACATCAAACATGCGCCAAGCTATGAATACTACCTAAACGATTGAAAACACTTTTCTCAGCTATTTTAATATCATAGCCAGCTTGTAAATTAAGCCAATACTGTGGTGTTTGTTCAAAAGCTTTTGCAAACAATAACGCCAATTCAGCAGTAACAGGACGTTTACCTTGAATAACGAGGGAAATACGCATAGGCGAAACGCCTATGGTACGCGCAAACGATGCCTGCGAGATATGAAGTTCCTCAAGGATTTCAGCGAGATAATCGCCAGGATGGATGGGTGTTAAGCCGTTATAGATCATGTTATTACTCCTAGTGGTAGTCCACTATTTCGACATCAAACGCGTCACCATTTTCAAACCTGAAACAAACACGCCACTGTTGATTTATACGTATACTCCATTGACCAACACGATCACCCGAGAGGCTCTCTAGTTGGTTAGATGGTGGTAAGCGTAAATCACTTAACACTGTAGCCGCATGTAATTGATTAAGACGCATAGCCGCACGCTTAAGGATTTCCGAAGGTAAACGACGCGATTTACCCGTAACGAAAAAACTTTCTGTTTCAGTGCTGGCGAATGTTTGTATCATGAATCAATCATAAACATATTGTTTATGATTGGCAAGTTTTTTGACACACACCAAGTAGCCGTAACACGAACTTTACGACACCTAATCCGCCAAAGTAGCCAAAACCTGCTGAAACAAAGCCGCCTTAGCCGCTTCAGGCGCTTTGTTAATCGCCCCTATCCAGATCGGGAATATTGTCGCTTCTTCACGATATTCATGCTTGGACAGGTAGCCTGCCAGAATCGCCAACAAAGGTGAAACGCTGGATGCAGTCGCATCCTCTTCATCAAAACTAAGCTCTATCATGATGGATTGATTGAGAATTTCGTTATGCTCTTGCATCATCGCTGCGCTAGGGTCAACACCCATAGCGTTGGGTGGGGTGCGTATCGCTTTGGCGAGGATGTCGTGCTCGACGGCGAAGTGTTTGCGCAAGCCTTCGATAAACGCCCGCATGATGGCGTGTGCTTCGACCAGATGATTCTGGTCAGTCAGATGTATCACTTGCGAAAACATCGCATCCAGACGTTTGTGGTCGCGTTTAAGTGAGTCAAACACATCGACAGGCGGCACGTCTTCGGCGCGGTGAATGACGGTCAACCAATGACCCGCTTCGGTACGGCTGATTTCCCAGCGTAAGTTATTTCGCAACTGCAAATTCAGGCTGTGCAGGGTAATCGCAGGATCTTCGGCGAACAATACGGTGGCGGTTTCGCCACGCGTCATGTCTTTAATTTCGTAAAACACCGCCGTTTGCAGATGGCTGGGGGCGGTTGCGGTCAGATCACAGTATTGCTCACTCATCATTAAAACCCGAACATGTGGTCCATACAGAACGCGCTATCACCATTTACCATGCCGTGATAACCGAATAAACGACAAGTCACGTCACGAATAATGATGTAAGCACCATCGCCCGCACGCTGACGCGTTGCCGTATCAAACACTTCACTATAACGCCAATGCAATGAGCCACTGCAAGGGATAGCGATTTGTGTTTGCGCGATCTGTTCGCCCATGCGGTTGAACAGGATCAATTGCGTGTCAGATTTTGCATGCCAGGGTGTAGAAGCCGGGTAAATCAGATGGCAGAAGCTATCCAGCGGTGCATCGCCCAGACGCAGGAACAAACGCGTGCTCAAGCCAGGCGCTGCACCCACATAAGACTGCGGCTCATTTTTATAGGTCATGACTGTGTTAAATACATGCCCGCCAAAACTGGTTTCGGCAATATGCCCGCTACTGCGCTGAGTGTAACGGAATAAGCCGTGCAACCAGCCATCCGCCCCGCCACCCTGAGCGAAATCATAGACCAGCTCGACGTGACCAGAGCCACTCGGCAGCTTCGCCGCTTGCTCAGCCAAAATCGTGTTCATATCAACAGCAACGCTGTCACTGCGCTGCAAGCAGCCAAAGGCATGACGCGCCACTTCTACCCCAGTCGCATCGTAGAATATCGCCGCAATCGGCAAATCCACTTGCGCGGTAGACATGGGATTAGGCTGCATCGTGCTTTGCCATTGCGCTACTGGCAATATAGGCGCAGGCAGAATGTAGGATTTACCCAATTGCTGAGTTAAATTTTGAATATTGGGGTCAATAACTAAATCGTTACGTTCGACGTTCACATGCGCCATACGGCTGCGCCCATTTTTCACATGGACTTCATAACGTGGACGCACAAAATAGCGGCCTGCCTGTACTTCCAGCTGCTGCGGCCAGCGCACTTCGGCGAACAAATCCGCCACATTCAGCGCGTAGCAGGCAAAAGGTGGGATGGCGACAGGCACATAACGCACTTCATCCGAGCCCATCAAATTGATCCCCACCGCATTGGCAGGAATAGGTACAGGATGGCTGTTCTGTATCCACATCACCACGGTTTCATCGTCTTTCGGTGCTGGCAAGCCCGCAAACAAATCCGACGGCCACGCATTCGCGTCATGCGTGCACGACAACACCGTGTCGTCGTCGCCATACACATCCAGCGCGTATTTAACGATGTCATGCCGCGCCACGCCGAGCACATGAATAAATAACGATGCAGTGAAATCGCCCAAGCCAAAACGCTGGCGCACTTCTTGACTGTCGATAATCAGACTTGCGCCCGCTGCGGGAATCTGGTCTTGCCACTGTGCCAAGATCACGCCTGACTGGTCGAACAGGCAATACCAGACTTGTGGCACGGCAGGTGCGCCCAAACCCGACCAGTAATCCGCTGTGATAATACGCGTATGCTGACCAGGTGCGTCGCGTAAAAAACCGAAGTTAGTGGCGAAGTTCAACGGATCTAAATAGCGATTAGTGTTAGTCAACATCGCCGCTGGCAAACGCAACTCATCCAGACTCAGCAAAGTTACCCCTGCAGGTACCAGATGACGGATATGATCCATCAATCGCCCTGCATCAAACGCAGTCACCAGTACGATACCCGCGCCCGATGATGGCAACGCTGTCACAGGCAACACGGTATGCCCCAGTACGGCTTTGCCCAGATCTTCAACGCGCTGAACATACACCGCCGCAATATCTAAATCATCCAGCGGGTAAAACTCATGCAAGCCTTCGGCCATGCCGTAAGGATCATAAATAGCGACTTTGCCCGCCGCGCGTAATCGCGCGTACAAGTCCGCTGCTTTCGCCACTGTGAGCGGATGCCCTAACGCCTTAAAAAAACTGTTGCCGCCCTTGGCATTACTAAACGTTTCTATTTTTAACGACATATCACCATCCTAATCTATGCTTGATTTCATCCGCCACCCGCCGTGTTTCGTCCAGCGGTTGATACTGCCAATGCGCTAACTCCCCCGTAAACGGACGCGTACAACCACGCGCCTGTAAACTACGGTGAAAGTCCTCAAATTTGTTATTACCACCTGTCAAACCTGCCACATACACAGGCTTGCCGGTAAAACTCGCTTCCGACGCCATATTCACCGAATCTGCCGTCACCACCAGATAATCCGCCAAGGCTAAATAAGCAAAATAGGGGTTTTCACTCACACCATCCCATATTTTCGCGTTAGGCAAACGTCGCCGCAATACATCGATAACCACTGCGTCAGTTCGCCGTGATGGCGTAATCAGCACTGTGCCGCCATGCTGTTGCTGCGCCTGCTCCAGCTGATCTGCCAGACGCTCGGCAAAATCTGCATCCAGCGTGTATTTACGATTGCTCCCGCCGAGTAACACGCCTACCAACGGCCGCGGCAAATCAGCATACTCGGCAGCAAACTTCTGCGACGCATCATCCAATCGCGCTCGCGTCACCCGATTCACCGCGCCTAGCGTAGAAAACACATTCGCACCTTGCAACGCGTCATGCTGGGGCGCAGCAATGATGTCAAATTCACGCAGACTCATTTGTGGATGTTGCACACGGATATTGACGGTACGCCCGCCACTGGCACGCTTAATCGCCACCGCCACCGCTGTATTCAAGCGTCCCGTACCGATGACCACATCAGGCCAGGGTGGGGCAAAGGTATCGCTGCCCTCACCTAAAAAGCGCAATGGCGACAGCCATAAATTCGGTGGTAAATACCGCCAGGGCGCGCTCACGACGACACGCTTCTTAACGCACTCCAAATCCAGCGCCTCGGCTAAACCAAACGACTGGTTATCCATGCCGACAATGTCATTCGATAACACCCAAGCAGTGAGGCGTGCAGACATTAGCCGTTGTATTCCTTATTACCGAATAGTTTTTTGAAAAACGCAGACACGCCATGACGCTTTTGCTCACGACGCTTAACTTGTTCATCAAGCACCCAATTCAATTGCAAAGCTTTGCGTTCGCCCACAAATGGCTTATGTCCATGCCAGGAATTATCACTGCGCTTGAATGCCAGCAAAGTGCCGATACTAGGCTCGACCTCAGCCACAAAATCATCCAGATCCTCACCCGAGCGCAACAAACGCAATCGCCCTGCTGACTCGTGCCAAGTCTCATTGAAATAAATCAGCATGGTAATGATTTTGGTTTTGCTGTCCGTATGAATACGACCGTCAGTCTCATCAGTATGCCCACGCACAGTAATCATGGTGGGGCGACCGGTTAAATCCAGCTTGAATTTCTGCTCTACTGCGTGGCGAAATTCATCGCCTTCCAGTTGCCGCAACAGCTCAAGAAATGCCGGGCCGCAATTTAATGTATCTGCAGGAAAGCTTCCCGCCTGTTTGATAGTGGGGAAATCACGCACGATTTCCGCCAGCTTATCTGCTTTAAGAAACCCGGGCAACACCATGAATTCAAACGGATCTGAATTTAACTTAGTCGCGCTGAATTTATCGATATCTATCATGTTTGTAGCTAATGTCGGTGTTTGCATAACGCTCATCATATTTAGGACAAGTTGATCTTAATTAGTCTAACCCTAAGTCTAACGTCTTTCAAGATAGATATAAAGTCTAAACCCAAAAAAGTGCCGTTGCATGCACCAAGGTCTGGAGTGCAAAGCCTGACGTAAATCGGTACAATTGCACGGTTAATGATCCTCACTGCTCAGCATGTCCGATAAGCGCCATATACTCACCCAGCATTTACTCCCTAAACGTGCCATTACTGAATTTGGCTGGTATGTTGCCAATGCCAAGGCGGGACGTATTACCACCTCCATTATTCGCTGGTTTATCGGAAAATACAGCGTCAACATGGAAGAGGCAGTTAATCCTGACATCACCAGCTATGCCAGTTTTAACGAGTTTTTCACGCGTCCATTACAGGATGGCGCACGACCATTAGCACAGGCCGATTTTATCAGCCCGGTTGACGGCGCTATCAGCCAGTTAGGCAACATAGAACACGACCAGCTGCTGCAAGCCAAAGGCCACACCTATTCCACTCGCGCTCTGGTTGGCGGCGATTCTGAACTCGCCAAACAGTTTGACCATGGCAGTTTTGCCACTATCTACCTCAGCCCCAAAGACTATCATCGCATCCACATGCCGTGCGATGGGCGATTAACGCAAATGATCTACGTGCCCGGCGACCTTTATTCAGTGAACCCTGCTACCGCACGCGGCGTACCAGGCTTATTTGCCCGTAACGAACGTGTTGTCTGCGTGTTTGACACCGCATACGGCCCCATGGTGCTCACGCTGGTAGGCGCTGCGATAGTCGGCAGCATGGAAACGGTATGGCACGGCACAGTCAACCCACCGCGCACCCGCAACGTGCGTACATGGCATTACCACGATAAAAACATCACTTTAAAAAAAGGTGAAGAAATGGGTCGTTTTCTGCTCGGCTCCACTGTCGTCATGCTGTTCCCGAAAGACGCCATACACTTCAACCCGACATGGCACGCCGATCGCACTGTGCGCATGGGCGAGGCGATGGGTAGCAATAAAACGAGTTAAAAGACGGTTTGCTGAGTTCCTACTCCACAGCAGAAATTCAGCAGATTCTTGGCAGGGGATCGTCTTCGAGCTCATCCAGTATGCGCGTACCGCCCAAAGGCGTATGTAACACCACTTGTACTCGTCCTGTCTGCAGATAACCTATCTGCTCCGCATCCTTGCCATCGGGCAGTTCACGCCATGCAGCAAGTGCAGCAGCGGCATCAGCCTCCGCCACAACGGCCACTACCCTGCCTTCGCAGGCTAGATAATACGGATCGTAACCCAGCATTTCACATACAGCAGATACCTGTTCCCTAACGGGTATCGCAGCCTGTTGCAGATTGGCTTGCAATCCTGTGGCACGGCTGATTTCGTGCGCAACGGTAGCCAGCCCGCCACGCGTGGGGTCGCGCATAAAACGCAGCCCGGGCAAGCCCAGCAACGCCTGCGTCAACGGCAACACGCAGGCACTATCGGAAGCCAGCTCGCCTTTGAGCCCGAACTGTTCACGCGCCAGCATCACTGCAATACCATGATCACCCACTGGACCAGAGACCAGTATCACATCGCCTGCCTGTATCATTTGCATGCCGAGTGCTACGCCCGGCGTACGCACGCCTATGCCCGCAGTCGCCAGATACAGCCCGCCGCCCTCACCACGCCGCACCACCTTGGTATCGCCCGCCACCACCACCACCCCAGCTGCCTTGGCGGCACGCGCAAGACTGGCAACAATGCGATCCAGCTGCGCCAGCGGCAAGCCCTCTTCAATAAACGCATTCAGCGACAGGTAACGCGGCATTGCGCCGGAGACTGCCAGATCATTCACCGTGCCATGCACTGCCAGACTGCCAATATCGCCGCCAGGAAACTCCAGCGGCTGCACAGTGAAACCGTCGGTAGTAAACATCAGTTCACCCGCATCCCACGGCAATCGTGCCGCATCGACATTTACATCCAGCAATGGATTGCCCAGATGACGCGCAAAAACGTCCTCTATCAGTTCGCGCATATAGCGACCACCATTGCCATGCGCCAAGGTAATGTAGGTATCAGTCATGTCGGTTTCCCACTTCTATAATCTGGCCAAAGCTGATGCCGCCATCATTGACAGGCACTTGCTGTGCCAGTTTGACTTGCAGGCCCGCTGCCGTCAGTAAATTCACCACCATTTCGGTCAGTCGACGATTCTGGAATACGCCACCAGCCAGCCCGATACACTGTACCGTATGCGTCTCCTGCACTGCCCGCACTTGCGCCAGCAGCGCATGCGCAAGGCTGGTATGGAACAGATCAGCTCGCTGGCTGACACTCAGCGTCATATCCAGCAGCATAGTCACTAACGGCGCCCAGTCGCTGCGCCGTACGCCTTGCTCATCACGGCTCAAAGGTAAATCAATGACATCGCACGCATTGCCCGTAGTTGCAGCTTCCAGCCACATTGGCCCTTGCCCCTCGTAGCTCGCGTGCGCTATCAAACCAGTCATTGCTGCCGCTGCATCAAACAGCCGTCCGATTGCTGATGTTTGCTGCGTGTTAATGCGTCGCTGCCAGACTGTATGCACCAGCTCGCTATCTGCGGGCAATGCTGGCCAGTCTATGCCAATCTCCCACGACAAGGCTGCCGCAGCGCGCCATGGCTCGCGCCCGGCAATATCACCACCCGGCAGATGAAACGGACGCATACTCGCCACGCGCTCCCAGCTACCTGGCTCGCCTAACAGCGCCTCACCACCCCACATCGTGCCGTCCTCGCCATAACCCACGCCATCCCAGGTGAAAACCAGCCAGTCGCGGACCTCTGGATACTCCCCGGCCAATGCCGATGCATGGGCATGATGATGAAACACCGTACTTAGCGCCAGACCGCTGGCTCGTGCCCAGCGACTGCTGGCATAGCCGCTATGCGCATCGCACACTATGCGGCTGGCGGTGACGTTATACAGTTTTTGTAAATCGGCAATAATCTGCTCAAACACCAGCATAGATCGCAAGGAACCGAGATCACCAATGTGCGGTGATATCACTACGCGTCGCTCCCAGGCCAGTGCGATGGTGTTTTTGGTATGCCCACCTACCGCCAGCAACGGCGTCTCCAGTGCAAACGGCAAACTCAATTCCAGCGGCGCACAGCCACGCCCCAATCGTAATGGTCGTGGCACGCCCGCGCTCACACGAAAAACAGGATCATCGGCGGGACGCACAATAGCCCGATCATGATGCAAAAACACGTCAGCCACCCCGGCCAATCTGGTTTCAACTTCAGTATTCTCTGTTAATACAGGTTCACCGCTGATATTGGCAGAAGTCACCACCAGCGGTGCGGCAAAATCGGCCAGCAGTAAATGATGTAGCGGACTGTATGGCAGCATGACACCGATTTCTGTCAAACCAGGTGCCAGCTCCATCGCCAGCCCGCTGTCGGCGTGTTGTCTAAGCAATAAAATCGGACGCAGCGGACTGGACAGAAAATCTGCTTCGGCAGCTGTCATTGCTGCAGCCCGTTGCGCACTTACCAAATCAGGAAACATGACCGCCAGTGGCTTATGTGGACGCATTTTACGCGCGCGCAATCGCGCCACGACTGCATCTGACCTGGCATCGCACAGCAAGTGATAACCGCCCACGCCTTTCACTGCCACTATCTGCCCGGCGCGCAATGCTGCTGCGGCAGCTGCCGAAGCACCTTCACCATTCAAGCTGATTCGGTCATTCTGAAATAACAGTTGTGGACCACACTGCGGACAGGCCACTGGCTCAGCATGAAAACGCCTATCCTGCGGATCTTCATATTCGGCGCGGCAGGCTGGACACAGCTCAAAGTCACGCATACTGGTCGCGGCACGATCATAAGGCAGCGCATTAATCAGCGTATAGCGCGGGCCACACTGTGTGCAATTGATGAATGGATAACGATAACGACGGTCATGCGGATCGAACAATTCGGCCAGACAATCATTACAAGTGAAATAATCAGGTGGCACATGAATATCAGGCTGTGCATCGCTCACGCTGGGACGAATAGCAAAGTCGGGCGCATCAATGAGCGCTGTTTTCATCTGCGCCCGTATATGCGGCTGCGACAAAGGCGGCGCATCATCCAGCAATGCGGTGGAAAAAGCAGCTAAATCCTGCAAACGGCCTTCCACATGAATTTCTACCCAGCCTTGTCTGTTCTGCACCCAGCCGTTCAGACCAAAACGTTGTGCCAGACGATAGACAAAAGGGCGAAAACCGACACCCTGCACCCGCCCAGCCACCACATAATGCATCGCGTGCAGTGAACTCAAGCGACTTTTGCCTCTCTGACACCACTTGCCCACCAGATACGACAAGCACCTTCATCCGACACCATGCACGGCCCCACTGGCGTACGCGGCGTACAGGCGCTGCCATACAGGCGACACTGATCAGGATAAATCTTGCCAAGCACAACTTTGGCGCAATCGCAGCCCGGCGGCATTTGTCCAGCACGTTTACGGGCAGGGTCTTCATAAGTGGGAAAACACTGTCTGGCATCATGCGCGGCCAGTGCTGATTTAAGGCTAAAACCAGAGGCGGGTATCACGCCCACGCCACGCCAGTTGGCATCAACCACATCCAGCACTTGCGTCAATTGACGACGTGCACTGACGTTACCGGCGGGACGCACCAGTTGCGGATAGCAGTTATCGAGAAAGGGGCGATCAGCCAGCAACTGGCGCAGCACCGAATAAGTCGCCGCCAGCAGCGATTCAGGCGTAAATCCAGCCACCGCAGCTGGCAAGCCATGCTGAGTGGGTACGAAATTCCATTCATCCGCGCCCATGATGGTGGCGACGTGCCCCGGCGCAATGAGTGCATCGAAACCTGGCTTGCCCGCCTCCAGCAGCATGGCAACGGCAGGCCAGGTAAGGCGACCCGACAATAGCACCGACAGATTCGGCGGCACACCCGCTGCCAGCATCGCCGCGACAGGTGCGGTAGTGGTCTCAAAACCGGCGGCAAAAAACACCACCGGCACATCTGGATTATCACGGGCAATCAGCACCGCTTCAGTCGGGCTCGCAATCGGTCGTATATCTGCACCCGCAGCACGTGCCGCATCCAGCGAACGCGGCTCGCCTTTGGGTACGTTGACGGGTACGCGCAGCATATCGCCGAACGCCACCAATATTATCTTTTCGTTGAGCGCCAGTTGTATCGCCTGATATACATCTTCTTCCGGACAGATACATACGGGACAGCCAGGGCCGGGGATCAGTTCGATATTGCTCGGCAGCGCGCCGCGCAATCCGGCCATGGTGATGGAACGTTCATGACCGCCGCAGACATTCATAATCTTGACGTGCTCGGGCAAATCCAATGCGCGAATTTGCTGCAACCAGTAAGCGGCATCGTGCTGCATCAGCTCACCTCGGCGTGTGTGTGAAGTTTCAAACCATCAGATTGAATGTAGGGCTTAACAGTTTGCCCGGCCAATACCCGGGCGCGTTGTGCGGCGAGCTCATTGCGCAGCCAGTCATACCATGCTGTCATGCCCTGCCCCTTGCGCGCGGAAAGCTGCAACAGCGGCACAGTACTCGCCAACTGACGCAAACACTGCTCGGCGCGCGCCGGGTCGAAATCATCGAGCATAGCTAGCAAATCTATCTTGCTTAACACCACCACATCGGCGGCACGAAACATGACTGGGTATTTAGCAGGTTTGTCGTCACCCTCGGTCACCGACAACAACGTGACATTACGATGCTGCCCCAGATCGAAGCTCGCCGGACACACCAGATTGCCGACGTTTTCGACAAACAGAATATCCACTTCAGACAGATCCAGATGATGCAGTGCCTCATGCACCATATGCGCATCAAGATGACAGGCGCTGCCAGTGGTGATTTGGTAAGCAGGTACGCCGCGGGCACGGATGCGCGCCGCATCATTCTCGGTTTCCAGATCGCCCTCGATCACAGCCAGACGAAATTCATCCTTGAGCGCATCTATGGTTGCTTCCAGCAAAGCTGTCTTGCCTGAACCTGGGGAGGACATCAGATTGATAGTGAGGATACCGCGCGTATCAAAATGGCTGCGATTGTGCGCAGCCTGATCGTCGTTATGTGCCAGCAATTTCTTCAGCACGGTAACTGCACTCGTGCCCGCTTTCACCGGCTTATAGGCCAGATGCTGGTTGCCCGGTGTCACATTACAGCCACAGCTATCACACATGAGAAATCCTTTATTATGATTAATTAGTGGTCAATTCCAGATTCGCCAGCAGCAGTTCGTCACCGCTGATCAATTGGGTATGATAATCCCCGCACATCCCGCACAACAATCGATTGGGCGTTGCCTCGGTATCAGCATTGCAAGTCTGACAATGCACTCGTACTGGCTGAGGTTCAATCACCAGCTGGGCGTCAGCAGCCACTGTCCCCGCCGCCGCCAGCGGAAACGCACTTATCAGCAACGCTGGCTCGACACCTGACAAGGCGCCAATACGTAGGGTGATGACTGCCACACCTTGCGCAACATTTTGCTGCGCAATCTCGACCACCTGACTCACCAGCGCCTGACACACAGCCAATTCATGCACGATGCATAGCCGATTCGATTGCCAGCATTTCGTCGTAAAGCTCCCATGCACTTTGCGCTTCGGCGGCACTCATGGTCTGAATGGCATAACCCACATGCACCATCACATAATCACCCACAGCAGGCATTTCGTCCTGCAACAGGAACAGATTGACTTCACGCGCCACGCCTTTGGCGGCAGCTTGCGCAACGAAACCATCAATGGTGGTAATTTGCATAGGTATGGCTAGACACATGATGCACCTCGGTTAATTCAGGACAGTATAAACCTGATAAAGCCAGATTGACATGCTGCCATTATGGCAATTTATCGGACTAAAATTAAACTATAAATTCATTTGGTGGTTATTTAAATTTGGCGTAGTATCTTTAACCTTACTCCCCTTACTGGAATGTCTTAGTATAACTTTATGGTTACTCTAGTGCTCGGTATAGGCAACACCCTGCTCTGCGACGAAGGCGTGGGAGTACACGCGGTACGTGCGCTCGCACAAAATCATTCACACCTGACCGACGTCGAATTCATGGACGGCGGCACACTCAGTTTTTCCCTTGCTGGCGACGTCGAAGATGCCAATCAGCTCATCGTTATCGATGCCGCTGAGCTGGATGATATCCCAGGCACGGTGCGCGCTTTTGTTGGCGAGGACATGGACAGATTCCTCGGTGTCAACCGTAAACGCAGCGTACATGAGGTCGGCTTGCTTGACCTGATGGCGGTCGCACACCTCGCTGGTCACTTACCCGAACGTCGTGCACTAATCGGCATACAGCCCGACATTGTAGATTGGGGTGACGCACCTACCACAGCCATTGCACTTGCCATACCGCAAGCCTGCGACCTTACTCTTGAATTAATTGCAGCGTGGCGCACATGAGCACATTAGATAACATCAACGTTAAAGTCATCAATCCACTGCCAACCCAACAGGAAGATGGCCTATCTGGCAATGCCGATGCCGTTTTGCATGAAGTCGTTGCACTACTGGAAGCGTACACAACCACCGGGGAAATGGGTGCAATTGACCTGCACAGCCTCCCGCTTACCCCAGCCGACTATGAACTGCTGCGTGCCACCCTGACTGAGGGTGAAGTCCATGCGCACATTAATGCAATCGGCAATTCTGATATACACGAGACCTGCTACCCCGGCGTATGGTGGCTGACTTATTACAATGCTGAAGACGATATTGTTGCCGAGTTGTTGGAAATTACCAGCGTTCCCCAAATACTAAAAGCACCAGAGGAAGACATGCGCGACGGATTAGCACGGTTGCGCGACCGATTAACGCAATTGGAATAACATTTGATGGGGGTATCAAATAATGAACGAACCCAATATGCTAGGCGCAAGCCTGGCACGTAGCGGCGTTAGCCGACGTTCCTTTCTCAAATTTTGCACTGCCATGGCATCACTCATGGCATTACCCCCCAGCGCTGCTTATGCCATGGTTGATGCCCTCAACCGAGCGCAACGCCAGTCGGTGATCTGGCTGTCGTTTCAAGAATGTACTGGCTGCGTAGAATCGCTGACTCGATCTTTTGATCCGACGCTGGAACAGATGATATTCGAGATGATCTCGCTGGATTATCAGCACACGCTGCAAGCGGCCTCTGGCGAAGCTGCCGAATCGGCACGCGAACAAGCGATGAAGGCCTCCTATGGTAAATACCTGCTGATTGTTGACGGCTCCATTCCCACCAAGGATGGTGGCGTGTATTCCACGGTAGCAGGCATTTCCAACTACGACATGCTGGTCGAGACCGCCAAAGGTGCTGCGGCCATCGTCGCTGTGGGTACCTGTTCCGCATACGGCGGCATCCCTCACGCCAACCCTAACCCGACCGGCGCAGTAGCGGTGTCGGACATCATCAAAGACAAGCCGATCATGAATGTGCCAGGCTGCCCGCCCATTCCATCGGTTATTGCGGGGGTGCTGGCTTACTTTGTGACCTATGGCAAATTGCCGGAGCTCGATCACATCGGGCGTCCCAAAGTGTTCTTTGCCGACACCATACATGACCGCTGCTACCGCCGACCATTTTACGACCAAGGAAAATTTGCCAAAACCTTCGATGACGAAGGCGCGCGCAACGGCTGGTGCCTGTATGAACTGGGTTGTAAGGGCCCAACCACTTACAATGCCTGTGCCACGATCAAGTGGAATGGAGGAGTCAGCTTTCCTATCGAATCAGGGCACGGTTGTCTGGGCTGTTCCGAGCCCAATTTCTGGGACAAAGGCAGTTTCTACAAACCGCTACCAGTGCCGCTGGCAGACAATGCCCCTGCCATCACCGCTGCCGCAGTTGGTGGCATCGCAGTTGGCACAGTAGCTGCGGTCATATCGCGCAAACACCAATCCGACATCAGCAAGGAGAAATAACATGGATTTGCTACAGTTTGCCCGTGGCCCTGCCCTGACTTGGGCTTTTGTTATCTTCGCTTTCGGTATGACCTGGCGTCTGGCTGGCATACTGCTGCTCAAGCGCCGCCCCGATTATTCGGAACCACGTAACGCCGTCAGTTGGCCGGGCGCAATCAAACTCATCGTTACCCGCTCCTGGCCGCGCCGCGAGTTCGTACACCGCACAGCCTTTGGTCAAACATTGGGTTATATTTTTCACATCGGCCTAGCAATCGTGGTATTCGGTTTTGCACCGCACATATTGTTTTTCAAAGGCATGACAGGCCTGAGCTGGCCCAGCCTGCCCAATGCCGCCATTTATTTGAGCGGCGCAATCACAGTGGGTGCGCTCATAGCGGTTCTGGGGCGACGACTGACTCACCCTGTACTACGACTGCTATCCAATTTTGACGATTATTTCAGCTGGTTTGTCACCTTTACGCCCGTTGTTACAGGCATGCTGGCTGTTGCTCACCTCGGTGCACGCTATGAAACATTGCTGGCCATCCACATCCTGTCAGTCGCACTATTGCTGGTATGGTTTCCCTTCGGCAAACTCATGCATGCAACCCTGGTTTTTGTCTCGCGCGGCAGCACCGGTGCATTATTTGAACGCAAGGGAGCATCAATATGAGCACAACAGATATTGACAGCAAACACCCTCTGGAGCTTGATCAGGCACGCCTCTCGATAAAAAAACCTGAGCAGCGTTACGACAAGCAAGGGGACATGCCTGATGCGCAACGGGTAGAAACTGCGATGCGCCATTTTGTTAAAGATTTCGGTGCAGTAGCTGCCACTTATATGGAATCCTGCATCCATTGCGGCATGTGTGCGGAAGCCTGCCACTTTTATGTAATATCCGGCAATCCAAAGTACACGCCAATCTGGAAACTGGAGCCGTTCAAACAGGCCTACAAGCGTGAAGCTGGTCCATTCGCCGCAATCTACCGCGCACTGAACCTGAAGAAAAAAGTCACCGTGGAACAGCTGGAAGAATGGCAAGAACTGCTCTATGACAGCTGCACCATGTGCGGTCGCTGCACGCTGATCTGTCCTATGGGTATCGACATTGCCTCGCTGGTCGGACTGGCACGCCATGGCATGCATCAGGCTGGGTTAGTGCCGCATGAATTATGGGCAGTAGCCGAACGGGCAGAGCGCGAGGGCAGTCCGCTCGGTGCCACACCCAAAGTATTCAAGGAACGCTGTGAATGGCTGGCCGAAGAAAATGAAGTCGAAATCTTTGTGGATAAAGCACAGGCTGATGTCGTTGCCGCCATGTCTTCCATAGAGATCATGAAATATCCAGACTCTATTGTCGCCACTGCCAAAATACTCAACCACCTCGGGCTGAACTGGACTTTCCGTAGCGATGGTTATGAGGCGACTAACTTCGGCATGCTTTCCGGCAACAGTGACTGGCAAAAAGAAATGAGCCTGAAGCTGATTGACGCCACCATAGCAGCCGGAGCGAAATTGCTGATACTGCCTGAATGCGGACATGCTTACGGGGCGATGCGCTGGCAGGGTGCAAATGTTTATGGCAAGCCACTGCCATTCAGAGTGCTGCACATTTCCGAATTCCTGGCAGAGACTACCAAAAGTGGCGCACTCAAAACCAAGCCGCTGGACAAGACACTGACCTTCCATGACCCTTGTCAGGTATCTCGCCGTGGCGGTGCAATTGAAGCACCGCGTGAAGTCATCGACGGCCTGGGTGCCGAGCTTATCGAAATGAAAGACAACAAGGGTCTGAGCTGGTGCTGCGGCGGCGGTGGCGGTGTGGTCACCATACACCGCGCCGATGCGATACGTTACAGTGCATTCCAGATCAAAATGAAACAGGTGGACGATACTGGCGCCGAGCTGTTGGTATCCAGCTGTTCCAACTGTCGCCAGACTTTTGATGATGGTCAGGATCACTTTCGCTGGGACAAAACCATGCTCAGCCTGCTAGAGCTGGTCGCCGACAATCTGGAGGATAAATGAACGCACCTACTAATAATCGAGTTATCGTCGATCCGATTACCCGTATCGAAGGTCATCTGCGCATAGAAGCGGAAACCGATGACCAGGGCATGATCACCCGTGCATCCAGTGCCGGCACTATGGTGCGCGGCATCGAAATCATCCTGCGCGGCCGCGACCCACGTGACGCATGGGCATTCGCTCAGCGTATCTGCGGCGTATGTACGCTGGTACACGGCATCGCCTCAGTGCGCGCGGTGGAAGACGCGCTGAAATACGAAATTCCGGCCAACGCACAATTGATCCGTAACCTGATGATCGCCGCGCAGTTTGTGCACGATCACGTCATGCACTTCTATCACCTGCACGCGCTGGACTGGGTGGATGTCGTCTCCGCGCTCAAGGCCGACCCCAAGGCCACTTCCGAGCTGGCACAAAGTCTTTCCGGCTACGCCAAATCATCACCGGGCTATTTTTCTGACGTACAGAAAAAACTCAAAGGCTTTGTCGAAGGTGGTCAGCTCGGCATCTTCACCAACGGCTACTGGGGGCATCCCGCTTACAAACTGCCGCCTGAAGCCAATCTCATGGCCGTTGCCCATTATCTGGAAGCGCTGGCATGGCAACGCAACGTGGCGCAACTGCATACCATATTCGGTGGCAAGAATCCGCATCCCAACTTCGTCGTCGGTGGCGTACCTTGCGCGATCAGCATCCACCCCGGCAAGGAAGACCAGGGTGCAGGTTCGGGCGCTACCTCGCTTAACATCGTCGGACTGCAAAAAGTGCAGGACATCATTCACCAGATGCGCGATTTCGTCGATCAGGTGTATGTGCCGGATACACTGGCTATCGCAGGCTTCTACAAGGACTGGTTCAAGCAGGGCGAAGGTATCGGCAATTTCATGACCTATGGCGATTTTCCGGAAAAAGGCATGTCTGACCCGAGTAGCTTTCTGATCCCTTCTGGCGTTATCCTCAATCGCGACCTGTCCACCATCCATCCAGTCGATCTCAATGCTGAAGATCAGATACAGGAGTACGTTGCCCACTCCTGGTATGACTACAAGGACGGCAAAAACAAGGGATTACATCCGTACGCAGGGGAAACCACGCTGAACTATACTGGTCCCAAGCCACCTTACTCGCAACTGGACGTAGAGCTATCCTATTCCTGGCTCAAATCGCCGCGCTGGAAGGGTCACGCAGTCGAAGTCGGACCGTTGGCACGGGTATTGATGCTATACGCCAAAGGCCACGAGCAGACCAAGGAACTGGTGGGGATGACCCTGAAAAAACTGGATCTGCCAGTCACCGCGCTCTACTCCACGCTGGGACGCACTGCTGCACGCACGCTGGAGAGCAAGATCATCGTTGATGCCATGCAGACCTGGTATGACAACCTGATTGCCAACATCAAGGCAGGCGATGTCAGAACTTTTAACGAAACGAAGTGGGACCCGTCACAATGGCCATCTACCGCCAAGGGCGTGGGCTACATGGAAGCACCGCGCGGTGCACTGGCGCACTGGATCGTAATCAAGGACGGTAAGATCGACAACTATCAGGCTGTCGTCCCCAGCACCTGGAACGCGGGTCCGCGCGACTCGGAAGGACAGGAAGGGCCTTACGAAGCCGCACTCAAAGGCCATCAGCTACACGACCCCAAGCAACCCATAGAAATACTGCGCACCATCCACAGTTTCGACCCCTGCATCGCCTGTGCGGTACACGTTACTGATCCGGACGGTGAAGAACTCATCAAGGTTAAAATTCGTTAGGAGTATTGGCATGCGTATCCCCTATTCAGCTTTACTGACCATCACCCTGATCTCGCTTTCCACCCCAGCCTCCGCGCATCTGCTTGGCATGCATGGCGCTGGATTTGAGGCAGGCATAACCCACCCCTATACTGGACTTGATCACCTGTTGGCCATGCTCGCCGTCGGCATGTGGGCAGCACAGCAAGGTGGACGCGCATTATGGGGCATACCATTAGCATTCGTGGTAATGATGACATTAGGTGGCATATTGGCATTAACGGGCGTGCAATTGCCTATGGTTGAAACTGGCATTGCAACATCGGTGCTGGTACTGGGCTTGCTCGTCGCCTTTTCTGCGCGCCTGCCACTAGCAGCAGGTGCAACACTGGTGGGTGTTTTTGCACTGTTCCACGGCCATGCCCACGGTACCGAAATCCCGCTAGCCGCTTCACCTGTCACCTATGCACTGGGGTTGATACTGGCCACCGCCACCTTGCATGGCATTGGCATTGCACTGGGCAAATACTTGAAGGACGGCTCGCTGCCCTGGCTACAACTATCCGGCGCGGCGGTAGCTGCGACCGGAGTCTGGTTAATAGTAAGTGTTTGACATAGTAATTAATCAGGAAGAATTAGTGAACAGCGGATGACTCTAAGCAACTGGTGAAATGGTAACGTAATTTGGGTAGGCCGCCACATGTGGCCCAAAACGTAAGCTTGTCCTAGAGCCAACAAGTTGCTGAATATTTCAACATGCAAGTCATACAAAAAAAAGCGGGGTGAGTTTTATCTCACCCCGCTTATACCGAACTGCTGCAACAGATTACTTGGTAAACACCATTGCCTCATCACGGTAATCAACATGGACGGTGTCTTTTTCAGCGAACAGCCCAGACAAGATAGATTTTGCCAATGGGTTTTCCAGCTGCGACTGGATAGCACGCTTGAGTGGACGTGCGCCAAATAACGGATCAAATCCAACCTCTGCCAGTGCATCCAAAGCGGCGTCGCTAATTTCAAAGCCCATGCCCATGGCTGCCAGACGTTTAGCCAAGTATTGTAGCTGTATTTTAGCGATGCTGCGTATATGCGCCGCGCCTAATGCGTGGAACACAACAACCTCATCAATACGGTTAATAAACTCTGGACGGAAGTAGGTTTTTACCTCGCCCATTACCGCTTCTTTAACCGCTGCATAAGGCTCGCCCTGCATCTGCTGTATCATTTGCGAACCCAAGTTAGAGGTCATGACGATAACGGTATTTTTGAAATCCACCGTGCGCCCCTGACCATCGGTCAGTCGCCCATCATCCAGCACTTGCAGCAATACGTTAAACACATCAGGATGCGCTTTTTCAACCTCGTCCAGCAAGATCACACTATATGGCTTGCGACGCACGGCTTCAGTGAGCGTACCACCCTCTTCATAGCCAACATAACCCGGTGGTGCGCCGATCAAGCGTGACACCGAATGTTTTTCCATGAATTCGCTCATATCGATACGAACCAGGTGATCTTCCGAATCAAACAGGAAGCCTGCCAGAGCTTTGCACAATTCGGTTTTACCCACGCCCGTCGGGCCCAGGAACAGGAACGAACCATAAGGCCGGCCTGGATCACCCAGACCTGAACGCGAACGACGAATTGCGTCAGCTACCAAGGTTACTGCTTCGTCTTGCCCGACCACGCGGTCATGCAGCACGCCTTCCATTTGCAGTAACTTATCGCGCTCGCCTTCCATCATTTTGGACACAGGAATACCTGTCGCCCGCGACACCACTTCAGCGATTTCTTCAGCGCCTACCTGGGTACGCAACAGGCGTTTAGGCGTAGCCTGTTCTGCGGTCTCAGCGGCCTGTGCTTGGTGCAACTGCGATTCCAGTTGCGGAATGCGACCGTACTGTATCTCCGACATGGCATTCCAATCGCCTTGACGCTTGGCTTCTTCCATCTCGATACGCGCCTGATCCAGCTGCTCTTTAATATGCTGCGTACCAGCCACCATGGCTTTTTCGGCTTTCCAGATTTCTTCCAGATCGGCGTATTCGCGCTCCAGTCTGGCGATTTCTTCTTGCAGCAAGCTCAAGCGCTTTTGCGAAGCTTCATCTTTTTCCTTTTTCACTGATTCGCGCTCAATCTTGAGCTGGATTAAGCGTCTATCCAGTTTGTCCATTTCCTCAGGCTTGGAATCAATTTCCATGCGCACACGTGATGCCGCTTCGTCGATCAAATCGATGGCTTTATCAGGTAAAAAGCGATCGGTAATATAACGATGACTCAACTCTGCCGCCGCGACGATAGCCGGGTCAGTAATGTCCACACCATGATGCACTTCGTATTTCTCTTGCAAGCCGCGCAAGATAGCGATGGTGTCTTCTACACTCGGCTCATCGACTTGCACTTTCTGGAAGCGCCGCTCCAGCGCTGCATCCTTTTCCACATATTTACGGTATTCATCCAAGGTTGTCGCGCCGACCAAATGCAGTTCACCACGAGCCAAGGCAGGCTTGAGCATATTACCTGCATCCATGGATCCTTCAGATTTACCCGCACCGACCATGGTATGCAGCTCGTCAATGAACAGAATAATCCGACCTTCATCCTGACCGACTTCCTTCAACACTGCTTTCAGGCGTTCTTCAAAATCGCCGCGATATTTCGCACCCGCCAGCAAGGCAGCCATGTCCAGCACCAGCACACGTTTGTTTTTCAGCGTTTCCGGCACTTCACCATTGACGATGCGTTGCGCCAAGCCTTCAACGATGGCAGTTTTACCTACACCAGGCTCACCGATAAGTACGGGGTTGTTTTTGGTACGGCGTTGTAATACTTGTATGGTGCGACGTATCTCATCGTCACGTCCAATAACCGGGTCGAGCTTGCCTAACCGCGCACGCTCGGTTAAATCCAGCGTGTATTTGTTCAAGGCTTCGCGTTGCCCTTCGGCTTCAGCATTATTTACACTCTCGCCGCCGCGAACTTGCGTAATCGCAGCATCCAACGCGAGTTTGGTCACGCCATGCTGTTTTAAAGCACGCCCTACTTCACCTTTATCGTCACATGCAGCCAACAAAAACAGTTCACTGGCAATAAACTGATCGCCACGCTTTTGCGCTTCTTTATCAGTGATATTCAGCAGATTGGTCAAATCGCGTGAAATTTGCACTTCACCGCCATGCCCCTCAACTTTAGGCAGCTTGTCTATCCCTGCCTGCAATGCGGTGCGCAGCGCACGTACATTCGCCCCTGCGCGCGATAGCAACGAAGTCGTGCCGCCCTCAGCATTATCAATTAACGCCGCAAGTAAATGCACAGGTTCTATATATTGGTTATCTTGCCCGATTGCCAGGCTTTGAGCATCAGACAGGGCTTGTTGAAACTGAGTCGTAAATTTATCGATACGCATAGCTTCCCTCTTTAGTTTGTATGTTATGAATAGCCAGTATATGCGGGGAAGTAATAGAATTTCAACCCTGCAGGTCTTAAATTATCCTGCTTGCAACAATGTCAGACTCCACGCACAATAAGGGACTTCTAATTTACCTAGACTAAGCCATGCTCAGCGCAGAACAACTTGCTCACGCCATACAACAAAACGTCACGACTGCTCTTGCTGAAGACATCGCCACAGGCGACCTCACGGCTGCGCTTATCCCTGCGGATAAAATAGCAACGGCCTATGTTCTGAGCCGCGAGAAGGCTATATGCTGTGGGCGTGACTGGTTTGATGCATGTTTCCGGCAACTCGATCCAGACGTCAAAATCGAGTGGTTTACCCAGGATGGTCAGTGCATAGGCGTAGATCAAATGCTCTGTGAAATCACAGGCAATGCCCGAGCACTACTTTCTGCCGAGCGCCCTGCGCTGAATTTCCTGCAAACCCTGTCTGCCACGGCTACTGCAGCACACCAATATGCACAGGAGATAGCAGGCACATCAGCCGTCATTATGGACACACGCAAGACCCTGCCGGGATTACGCATTGCGCAAAAATACGCAGTAAAATGTGGCGGCGGAGAGAACCAGCGCATCGGTTTGTTCGACGGCATACTAATCAAAGAAAACCACATTGCAGCCGCTGGCGGCATTGCCGCTGTTCTTGCAGCTACCCGCAAAGCCAGCGTGCCAGTGCAGATCGAAGTAGAGAACCTGAACGAACTGAAACAGGCGCTAGAGGCAGGCGCAACACTGATTTTACTGGATAATTTCAACCTTTCCGAGCTCCGCAACGCCGTTGCGCTGACCCAAGGGCGCGCCATACTTGAAGCCTCCGGCAATGTCGACCTGACCACTGTTCGTGCCATTGCCGAAACAGGCGTGCAGCGCATTTCCACAGGTTCGATAACCAAACATATACACGCAGTTGATTTATCCATGCGCATAGATACATGACCTGGCTCATCGTCCCCGAGCTTATCCCGCCCGCAGAAATGTGTGCGGCGGTATTGCACGATTTATCACTACCAGCACTTGGTACCCTGCTCGCACGTAGTCAACGTACGACCACAGCCTCAACCGTAAGCACAGAAGGTGCGTTATGCAACCACTTTCAAGTCGCCCGCCAACAAGACTACCCCATCGCACCGATTAGCCTATCAGCAGATGGCGGCGACCCTGAGCAGCATTATTGGCTGCGCGCTGACCCTGTCCATTTGCGCGCCACACGCGACCAGCTCATGCTGGTTGACAGCGGTGCGTTCAGTATCAGCCAGACTGAGGCAGAATTGTTTGCACAGGCATTTAACGATCATTTTAAAGATGACGGCTACCTGCTTTATCCTTTGCGTCCTGATCGCTGGTATTTGCGCGTTGCGCAAACACCAAAATTGCGCACCACACCAGTCAACCAGGTCACTGGCAAACATGTTGATCCCTACCTGCCACAAGGCGTGGATGGCTTGGCCTGGCACCGGTTTTATAACGAAGTCCAGATGCTGTTCTTCAGTTTGGCTGTCAATGATGCACGCGAGCAACGCGGTGAAATTCCCATTAACAGCCTGTGGTGCTGGGGCGGTGGCGTCATGCCTTATATTCCACGCATAACTGCGGGTAAACTCTGGGCTAACGATCCCAATACGCGTGCACTGGCATTGCTGGCAAACATGCCCAATGACGCACTCCCCGGCGATGCCAGCAATATCGATGAACATGCTATCGTTCTCCTCGACCAGCTCACCGGGGCTGCGCAGTACGGCGATTATTATGGCTGGCGTGAAGCGCTGTTGGCGCTCGAAAAAAACTGGTTTGCACCACTGTTGTCGCAACTGAAATCCGGACAAATCAAACAGCTTCGCATCACCACACACACGCCCACGCATCAATACGAATGGCATTGTCAGCGTATGGATTTGTGGCGTATCTGGCGACGTACGCCCTTGACACAACAACTGACAAGTTTATGAACTTCATCCGCATCCCAACTTATTTGCTGCTGTTAGGCTTACTCGGTGCATGCAGCGTAGGCCCGACTTACCATAGTCCTACGCCTGCACTAACCAGCACATGGCAGGCACCGCTACCGCATGATGGACAAATCAGCCATCTCGATAACTGGTGGGCACAGTATCACGATGCAACGCTGGTGAAGCTCATCGAACAAGCGCAAGCAAGCAGCCCCAACCTGGATAGCGCTATCGCACGTATTGCCCAAGCACGCGCTAACGGTGAAAGTACAGGCGCTGGTTTATTTCCCACCTTGGACTTCAACGCCAAATCCATACGCAGCAAAAGCACCCCTTTCGGAAGCCAGGTATTTTTGCAGACAGCCAATAGCGTCAGTCTGGATAGCGCCTGGGAAATTGATTTATTTGGTGCCAGTCGGCGTGCGCGCGAAGCTGCAGTAGCACGATACGATGCCCGAGTTGCCAATTGGCACGAAGCCCGAGTCAGCCTGGCAGCTGAGGTAGCCAGCACTTATTTCACTTATCGCGCATGCGAAATCGCCGCTGGCAATGCCGCGGCAGACTGGCAATCACGCCAGCAAACTGCCGCACTCACGCAACTCAAGCTGGCCCAGCAGTTTATCCCCGCCAGCGATGCAGCACTCGCTATGGCCAGCACACAGGATGCCCACAACCGCTATCTTAATCAGCAAGCTGAATGTGCATCACAACGTAAATCACTGGTCGCACTGACAGGCTGGGATGAGCCTGCACTGATTACCGAGCTAGGCCAGCAACAGGCCAAATTACCAGATAGTCCCATGCTCAATATCAACAGCGTACCTGCTGATATACTCCGCCAACGCCCCGACCTGGCTGCAGCAGAACGTGATCTGTCCGCAGCCATGGCTGATATCGGCATCGCCGAGGCCAATCGTTATCCGCGCATCAGCCTCACGGGGTCTATCGGTATCTCCTGGCTTAATTTGAATGGGGCAAGCAGCCAGTCGGATACCTGGTCATTCGGTCCGGCGCTCAACATTCCATTATTCGATGCTGGGAAACGTCGCGCCAATGCTGCGCTGGCTCAAGCAAAATATGACGAAGCCCGTGCCAATTATGAATTGAAGGTCCGTAGTGCAGTAAAAGAAACCGAACAGGCATTGGTTCAGCTCGACAGCACGCGATTACGCTTAATTGATGCGCTCGCCAGCGTGAACAGTTATAGCCAGGTCGAACACGCCACTCAATTACGCTATCAGGCAGGTACGGCAAGCCTGCTCGAAGTCGAAGACAGCAAGCGCAATCTCATCAACGCACAAAACCTATACACCACATTACAGCGTGATCAACTTACCGCCAGCATCAGCTTGTATAAAGCGATGGGGGGCGGTTATACCTCGGCAGACAAGCATGACTAAATCCACCAAAATCGTACTCGTTCTGGCAAGTCTGATTGCAGCAGGCGCATGGTTTGCGCTCAAACGCCCTCACGCCCCCCCCAACCCAATCAACACGAGTGCCAAGCCTGCGCTCAGCGTCAACGTGACTCAACCACACGGACAAGACTGGCCTATCCAAGTCGTCGCCAATGGCAATATCGCGGCCTGGCAAGAAGCCGATATCAGCACCGAGACTACAGGCCTGAAGCTCACTGCAGTTTATGTCAATGTCGGCGACAGTGTTAAGCGCGGTCAGGTGTTAGCACAATTCAGTGAAGACATTCCCAGCGCAGACCTCAGCCAACAACGTGCAAATCAGGCCGAAGCCAGCGCCACCCTGGTCGAGGCCACCCATAATGCAGAACGCGCTCTGGCCCTGGCAGGCACAGGTGCAATGAGCGAACAACAGATTACCCAGTACAAAACTGCCGCACTCACCGCTAAAGCGCGTCTGGATGCAGCCAATGCCGCACTCAATCGGCAACAACTGAATTTGCAAAAAACCCGTATTACCGCACCTGACGATGGCATCATCAGTGCCCGCAATGCCACATTGGGCGCTGTCATCCCTGCTGGGCAAAGCCTGTTCAGCCTGATCCGCCAAAACCGTCTGGAATGGCGCGCCGAACTCACGGCTGAGCAACTAGCCCAAATACACCCTGGACAGATCGTGCAGATCAATCTGCCTAATCAGCAAATCAGCAGTGCAAAAGTCCGCATCATCGCGCCCACTATCGACCCACAAACACGCCTTGGAATAGCCTATGTGGATATCCCTGCACATACTGCCGCGCAGTCGGGCATGTATGTCAGCGGCACATTTATCCTGGGCACACGACACAATATTGGCTTGCCTGCCAGCGCGATTATTGAACGTGACGGGCATAGTTATGTGTATCGTTTAAGCCCTGATCATCATGTACAATTGACCCAAATCAACACTGGCACACGCTATCAAAAGAATGTTGAAATTGTTTCGGGCATCAATGCGCAAGACAGCTTCGTAGCGGATGGTGGCGGCTTCCTGAATGACGGCGATTTGGTTAACGTCGTCACGGCAAAGCAGCCATGAATATATCTGCCTGGGCGATACGCCAACCTATCCCCGCCATATTATTATTTGCGCTGCTTACACTGTTAGGCCTGCACAGCTTTCAGCGCATGGGCATACAGGATTTTCCTGATATCGAGCTGCCCGTTGTCACTGTGGCGACGACACTGGAAGGCGCGTCACCATCGCAATTAGAAACTGACGTAACCCGGAAAATCGAAAACTCACTGGCAACGCTGGGCGGGGTCAAGCATATACGTTCAGTGATCACCGACGGCAGCTCTTTGACTTACGCCGAATTTAATCTGGAAAAAGACACCAGCGAGGCCGTCAATGACGTGCGCGATGCCGTTAGCCGGGTCCGCGCCGATCTGCCCGGGGACATCAAAGACCCGATTATCAGCAAAGTAACCACCACAGGTCGCCCTATCATCACCTTTAGTATTGCCTCAGCACAAATGGATGAAGAAGCCTTGTCCTGGTATGTGGATAACAACTTATCCAAATTGCTGCTGGCCGTACCTGGCGTGGGCAAGGTGGATCGAGTCGGTGGTGTCGACAGGGAAATCCGCATCACCCTTAATCCCGCCAAACTCGCTGCGCTACATGTGACTGCAGCCGATGTGTCGCGCCAAATCAAACGGGTAGAAATTGAATCTTCTGGTGGACGCGGCGATGTCGGGCAAGTAGAGCAGGCCATTCGCATCGTCGGCACAGTCAGTTCTGCTCAGGCGCTGGCCGCCACCAGCATCCCGCTCACTAACGGCCGTTATGTGCGCCTGGATCAAATCGCCGATGTACGGGACACCCACGCCGAGCGCCGCAGTCTTGCCTTGTTGAATGGCAAACCCGTGGTCGGCTTTGAAGTCACTCGCATGAAAGGCACCAGCGAAGTCGCAGTTGCAGCCAAAGTCCGTGCCGCAATCGCGCAGCTGGGCCAGAATCAAGCCAGTCTCCATATCGCCGAAGTCTATGACGGGGTGACTGCTGTACAGGACTCATATGACGGCTCCATGGACTTGCTCTACGAAGGCGCGATACTGGCAATATTGGTGGTATGGTGGTTTTTACGTGACCTCCGCGCCACGCTGGTTGCCGCTACTGCACTACCGCTGTCAGTGATACCTACGTTTATCGGCATGTACTATTTTGGTTTCTCGCTTAACACCGTAACATTGCTGGCGCTGGCTTTGGTCGTCGGCATACTGGTCGACGATGCTATTGTAGAAATCGAAAATATCGTACGCCATTTACGTATGGGCAAATCGCCACTGCAAGCCGCGCTGGAAGCCACCAATGAAATTGGACTGGCGGTTGTTGCCACCACGGCCACCCTGGTTGCAGTCTTTCTGCCAACTGCCTTTATGGATGGCGTAGCCGGGAAATTCTTCAAGCAGTTTGGCTGGACCGCTGCATTAGCGGTGATGGCTTCGCTGTTAGTAGCGCGTTTACTTACACCGATGATGGCTGCCTATCTGCTCAAACCGCTACCCGAAAAAGCGCACGAAAGCGCACTCATGCAGCGCTATCTGACCTGGGTGCAATGGTGCCTGCAACACCGCATCATTACATCAGTCGCCGCCGCCGTGTTCTTTTTTGCTTCAATTGCATTAATCCCTTTACTGCCGTCTGGCTTTGTTCCTCCTGGCGATCGCGGGCAAACTTTTGTGAGCCTGGAATTAGCCCCCGGTACACCGCTCGCACTCACGCGTGAACGTGCTGAAATGGCGCGATTAAATTTGGCATCGATTCCTGAAATCAAGCAGATCTACACCAGCATCGGTGGTGGCTCGGGAGGCGGCGATTTGTTTTCCAGTGGCGTGAGTACAGAAGTTCGTAAAGCCAAACTTACCGTCAGCCTGACCCCGCGCGATCAACGCAGTCGAACCCAGCAGGATATCGAAGCCGAAATACGCCAGCGTCTGGCCGCTATACCTGGCGTACGCGTCACTGTCGGCGGTGGGGATGCCGGCGAAAAATTGCAACTAGTCTTGTCCGGCGACGATGCCAATCTGCTGGCAGCCACTTCACAGCTCGTAGTGCGCGATATCCGCACGCTGCCTGGACTAGGCAATGTCAGCTCATCTGCCAGCTTGCTACGCCCTGAAATCATCATCCAGCCTGACTACGCCCGCGCGGCGGAACTGGGCGTCACCACAGCCAATTTAGCCGATACCGTGCGCATCGCCACCAGCGGCGATTACAGCACTGCACTCGCCAAGCTCAATCTCAGCGAACGCCAGGTCCCGATACGTGCACGCCTGCCTGATAGCGTAAGGCAAAATCTGGAGAGCATCGGACAACTAAGTGTGCCCGGCAAAAATGGTGATGTGCAGCTTGCCAATATTGCCCACATCACCATGGGCAGCGGTGCGGCGCAAATAGACAGACTGGACCGTAATCGCAATGTAACGATAAATGTCGAGCTCAATGGGCAGCAACTCGGTGATGTTTTCAAAGCGGTGGAACGACTACCCAGCATGCAACACCTGCCGCCAGGCGTATTCCGCAGCGACTCTGGCGATGCCGAACGCATGCAGGAATTATTTGGCAGCTTTGGGCTGGCGATGATGACAGGCGTACTTTTGGTCTATTTCACTCTGGTTTTACTCTTCCATGACTTCGCCCAACCCGTCTCCATACTTGCCGCTTTGCCACTCGCATTCGGCGGCGCCTTTGCGGCACTCTATCTCACAGGCAGCAGCTTCTCCATGCCGTCACTGATAGGCTTGCTTATGCTCATGGGTATCGTCACCAAAAACTCGATCTTGCTAGTTGAATATGCCATCGTCGCCCGCCGCGATCACGGCATGAGCCGCCACGATGCCATAGTTGATGCCTGCAGCAAGCGCGCCCGCCCTATCCTCATGACCACCATCGCCATGGGTGCCGGCATGCTCCCCATTGCTTTAGGTTTGGGCGTAGATCCCAGCTTCCGGGCACCAATGGCAATCGCCGTTATTGGCGGATTAATCACTTCGACGTTACTGAGCCTGTTGATTATCCCTGTGGTTTATACCTATGTGGATGATGTCACAGTGATATTAAAAAAGTGGACACATACGCGCAATGGCGTGCTACGATGAGCCGTAATCATAATCATAACGATCATACTTAAATGATATGGATATTAGCCAAACTCTACTCATAAATATCAATGATCTGCGTATCGGGCACTATGTCTATCTGGATTTAGGCTGGATGCAGCATCCTTTTCCACTGAATCATTTTAAAATTCAGTCACAAGCGCAAATTAACACGATACGTTCGTTGGGTTTGGCACAGGTGCGTTTTGCACCTGATCATAGTGATGCGTTAACAACAGAGCCATCGCCGATTTGCAGCAAGCAATCTGCAATTTCGCCTGACAAACAACGCATACAGGAGCACCAAGCTCGAATCCGCGCCCAGCGCAATCAATTACTTGAAAGCGACCGTCGCTTTAATGAGGCCGCGTCGGTTTATCACTTAATCACCAGCAATCTGGACAAGGATGCCTCCCTCGCATTACAAAATGCGCAACGGCTAGTCACTGGCATGATGGATGATTTTCTCAGCCATGATGATATTTCTATCCGCCTACTCTCTGAAAACAACGCCGAACAGGGCACCCTGCATTCATTAAACGTGACCATACTTGCGATGTTATTAGCCAAGACATCAGGGTTGGAGATGACCCAGATCATAGACATTGGCGTGGCTGGCCTGCTGCATGACATCGGCAAAATCTCACTCCCTTACCGCGTGCGTTCATTTAATGAGCAAATGACGCAAGCTGAAAAAAACCTGTATGAAAGTCACGTATTACTGGGTGTCAACATAGCTAAAGACATGGGCTGCAACTCGCTGATTCAGCTGATGATTGCGCAACACCATGAGCTTGCAGATGGCTCTGGATTCCCATCGCATTTGCTGGATAAGGACATCCCCATTCCCTGCCAAATTATCAGCCTCATTAATGCCTATGATAATTTATGCAATCCGGCCAACCCCAGCTTTGCGATTACACCGCATGAAGCTATTTCACTGATTTTTGCCAGGATGCGCAATCAGTTTAACAAAGACACTATCACCCTATTTATCCGGATGATGGGTGTGTATCCACCCGGATCTACCGTTCAACTAACTGATAATCGCTATGCAATAGTTATCAGTGTAAATAGCGCCCGACCACTTAAACCCAATATCATCGTCTATGACCGCAACATACATATCGATGATGCATTAATTATTGATTTAACAGACTACCCAGAACTAAGCATACAACGCAGCATCAAGCCGATAGAATTACCGAAGGCAGTGTTTGATTATTTATCTCCACGCAAGCGTGCTTGTTATTTTTTTGAGCGTGGTCACATCATCACACCTGCGCAATCATCATGATAAGTCATTGGCAAATCCTCATCGAAGGTATGTTGGATGCGGTCTGGCTGGTGAGCCCGATTGATTTCAAAATCGTTATTGCCAACCAGGCTGCTGCTAATTTGCTCGGCGTAAAATCTGCCTGGTTTGTCGATAAACCCGTGGTTGAATTAGCGACGACCCCTGAGGACTTGTTTTTTTGGGAAGATGTAGCGCACGGCTTATCACATCAGATCAATTCCGAAACCCTGTTGCGCCACCATGATGGTCACATACTCAATGTAGAGCGTCGGGTTAGCCTCGCCAAGACTGACCATGCACATTTTTATATTGTTGCCATTCGGGACATGACCCAGCAACGCCACACCGAATTGGAACTTGAACGGCTCATCGCGGAATTACGTGCCACGCTTGAATCTTCCGCTGACGGTTTGTTAGTCACCGACCTTAATCGCGGCATCCGTGCTTACAATCAAACTTTTGCAAAGCTGTGGGAGATGCCAGAGCATTTGCTCACCGAACGGGATGATAACGCAGTATTCAGCTGGATAGACCGGGCCACTCTGTATCGCAGCCAACACGCAATTGAAGAAGTTGTGTCATCTCACCCACTCTTGATTAACACTACCGAAACACTGACTTTACGCTCTGGACGTATTCTGGAATGTATTACGCTGCCCCAATATGCACGCGGGCAGGCAATAGGTAAGGTTTACACATATAGGGATATCAGCACACAGGTAGCAAATGAAGCGCGCCTGAAACTCGCGTCTAAAGTATTTGAAGCCAGCCTGAACGCCATCTTCATTACCGATAGTCAACATGACATTATTGCAGCGAATCCCAGTTGTGCGAAACTGACCGGTTATGCACAAAAAGATCTGCTTAGCCTTAAACTTTGCAATATTTTTGCTTTCAGTTGTGAAAGCGAGCAACTAGTACTGGTAATGGATGAAGTGGCAACTCAAGGTTATTGGGAAGCTGAAATGTGGAACCAAAATAAAAATGGAGACATGTATCTTGTACTCGCATCTATCGTCCGTATAGAAGATAACGTACATAATAGCTATCACCACCTGTGCTTCCTCAAAGACCTCACCGAAACGCACATTGCCAAACAGCGTATAGAAGAACTCGCTTACCATGACAGTTTGACCGGATTACCTAATCGCCTGCAGTTAGACCAAAAACTTGATCACAGCATTAACCTTGCTAAACGTAACCAAACCAAATTTGCAGTGCTGTTTTTAGACTTGGACCACTTCAAAAAAATCAACGACTCATTAGGCCATCAATATGGTGACCAGGTCCTCATAGAGGTCGCCCAGCGCTTGCGCGACAATATCCGTGAAATTGACATCGCATCACGCCTTGGTGGTGATGAATTTGTATTGATGCTGGAACAAACTGATGCACGTGGTGTAGAAATAAGCGCGCAGCGCATACTTGAAGCGTTGGCTATGCCATTTACAGTCAACAATATCAACTTTACCGTTACTTGTAGTATAGGCATCTCGCTCTACCCTGACGACGGCCTCACTTTTGATGATCTAATCAAAAATGCCGACAGCGCTATGTATCACGCCAAAGAACGTGGACGCTCTGGTTTCCGCTTCTACCAGCCGCAAATGAATATGAGCCTGCTATCACGCATGAAGCTGGATTACGCCATGCGTCTGGCATTAGAACAGCAACAATTCAAACTTTATTACCAGCCTCAAGTTGACTTAAAAACCGGCAAAATCATCGGTGCAGAAGCGCTTATCCGCTGGCATGATGCAGAACTGGGCAATGTCAGCCCCGCTCACTTTATTCCCATAGCAGAAGAAACTGGTGTCATTATTGCAATAGGCAACTGGGTATTAAAAACAGCAATTGAACAAGCTGCGCGCTGGAAAAGCAAAAACATTATCATCGCGATAAATGTCTCAGCCCTGCAATTCCAACAAAACAATTTTGTCGAAATTGTGAGTGAAACGTTACAAAACGCGCAATTAAGTCCTGCATATGTAGAGTTGGAACTGACCGAATCGATACTGATCAATGATGCCGAAGATGCCTTGTTCAAGTTGCAGGCATTGGCCACATTAGGTGTGAAGCTATCGATTGACGACTTTGGTACTGGCTATTCCAGCCTTAATTACCTGAAACGCTTTCCGCTCAACAAGCTCAAAATCGACCGCTCATTTGTGCAGGAAACTCCAGAGAATGACAGCGATGTGGCTATTTGCACGGCAATTATCAACTTGTCTCATGCTCTCAACCTGAAAGTTATCGCTGAAGGTGTAGAGACAGAGGCGCAAAAAGCGTTCTTGAGTAATGCTGGCTGCGATGAGATGCAGGGGTACTTCTTCTCCCCTGCCATCCCAGCAGATGACTTTGAAAAATTACTCTAAACTGATTACTCAGTCCGCTGGTACATTTTCAAATAAGCTGTTTTTTCCATAGGCTCAGTACGCGCAACTGCCAACGCATCCTGCAAGTGAGCAGGCGTGCTAATACCGACTAGCGTTGTGCCGACACCCGGGGTCGAACGATTGAACTGTATTGCCTGCTGTGCGTGATTAGGCAACATAGCCATAGACTGCATCACCGCATCCATCGCCTGTGTCGCCAGATGCCCCTTGAACAGGGTGTGACTCGCCATCAGATACACGCCCAATTGATGTGCTGCCTGAATGGTAGAGCCAATATTGCCCTGCCCAGTAGTTTGGCTAAAACGCGTAAATCCTTCCTGCATAACCTGGTTAAACGGCATTTGTACCACTTTAAACTGATGCTTGGCCTGATCATCTTTCCAAATCGCACGAGCTGCTTTTTCAGCGTGACCTTGCATAGAGGTGATCGACTGGAACATCGGATCATCAGTCTCAGCGCGGAAGCCATTAAAAGTAGAAATACCGTAATAACGCAGTTTCTTATCTTTCACTGCCTGTTCCAGCACCATAAACACTTTTTCCAGTTTGCGGTTCAACTGGTCTTTGCCAATTGCAGGAATATGCACTTCAGGCTGGTCGATCAGAAAAGCATCCAGCGTTTCTACACCCATCAACTGCCGTGACAATTCAAGTTGAAAACCTATGTACTCCGGGCTGATGCAATGCGCCTGGGTTAAATCCTCTACCCGCCCCAAGCCTTTTGCTACTACTTCAGCTTGAAACCATGCCTGCAAATCGTCCGGACGACCATCACGGAAGCTCAAAAAACCGCCTTTGGACACCAGGAACATTTGTTCACGTTTCACCCCCGCTGCCATTGCACGCCGTATGCCCTCACCCACAGCAGCTGCAGAGCGCCCATAGCGATAATGTGTACCCGTATCAATCACATTGATGCCGTGAGTCAACGCCTCACTCACAATCTCTGCATACTGCGCATCGACCTCGTCCACAGGTGCGCCAGGGAAGGTGCCAAGACCGATGGACGAGAGCTGTAAATGTACGTTAAGAAAATCACTAAAATGCCCAGGAGCGCAGTCTTTGCCTATCGTAGTGACATATTGTTTGGTTGCCATCATCGTGCAATGGCCGGGTATCAATGGAGTAGTCATAGTGTGTGTAAATAAGGATGTTGTTGAATAGCTGAAATTAAATCATGTATTTCGGGACGTATGCTAATGTCGGTCGCAGCATCCAAACGCGAGGTAAACAGTTGTGCAAAATGCGGCTCGTCTTCGTCCATATCCCAGGGCACGGCGCGCAATGCAGCTACACCCGCTACAGGCAGCTCAACGGGCAGTTCACGCCCCGACAGCAACGCCCACAAACCAGTCCACGCCCGCGCTAATACCAACGGATGATAACCGCCTCCGCCAGTCACCAACAAGCGTGGTGTGCCGTCGGGGTGCTGAGGGCTGGTATCGACTATAGTTTGAGCAGTCGCCAGGAAACCTTGCGTAGTCATACCCAATTTTCCCAATGGATCAGCGAATATCATATCTGTACCCGCTTGCAGAACAATTGCATCCGGTTTGAATTTATCCAGCACGGGTTGCCACACTGCATCGAACACCAGACGATATTCCGCGTCATTAGTCGCTTTAGGTAACGGCATATTCAGGCTGGTATACCCTGCCCGAGCCGTATCACTGATCTGTCCGGCTTTGAACGGATAAGCATAGTTATCCATATGCAATGACAGCGTGAACACCTCGGGATCATCCAGGAACGCTTCTTCTACGCCATCGCCATGGTGTGCGTCGATGTCGATATACAATACACGCCAGCCATGTTGGCGTAGCCGCATAATACCCAACACGGTATCGTTAAAATAACAAAATCCGTGCGCCGCATCGGGTCGCGCATGGTGCATACCACCCGCAGGATTAAAGCCAATGCGCCCGTTAATCACCTCATCTGCCGCCTGTACTGACGCACCTGTTGCCGTTGCCGGGATGGTAAAAAACTGCTCGAAATAAGGATTTTCCAGCGTGCCCAAATGATGACGCTGACGTACTGGGTTAGACACCCGCCCCAGCACCTCTGCACGTTTAAATGCCGACACATATTCAGGCGTATGAAACCATTCCAGCTCATAATCTGCCGCTTTGCGCGCCAGCTTGTATTCGGCATCCGTCATCGCACCATAGGCCAGAATCAAATCCGTCGCCAATGACACGCGCGGAATAGATAAGGGATGGTTGGTTCCGTAAGCATTACGACGGTATTTAGAACCACCGATATAGGTGGCTTTACGGGTTGGGTTGTTACTTTGCATAGAGCATACAAACGGCTTCAGCCGCAATACCTTCGCCGCGCCCGGTGAAGCCGAGCTTTTCCGTCGTCGTCGCTTTCACATTGACCGCGCTCATATCCACACCCAGATCTGCCGCGATATTGGCTTGCATAGTCGCAATATGCGGTGCCATTTTTGGAGCCTGCGCGATTATCGTACTGTCCAGATTACCTAATTGATAGCCTTGTTGCGCAATTAAATTCGCCACTTCACGCAGTAAGCGACGGCTGTCTATACCCTTAAAACGCGCATCGGTATCCGGAAAATGCCGACCTATATCTCCCAATCCTGCCGCGCCCAATAATGCATCACAAATTGCATGGAGCAATACGTCAGCATCTGAATGCCCCGCCAAACCGAGTTCATACGGAATATCCACACCACCAATAATCAGCTTGCGTTCAGACGCAAAAGCATGGACATCGAAACCGTGCCCGATGCGTAAATTAGTCATTTGTCTGCTCCAAAATTGCCTGCTCTAAAATTAAGCGTGCCATGCGCAAATCATTCGGGTAAGTCACTTTAAAATTACTGCTATCGGCCGCTACCAATAAAGGCGCATAGCCCAAAACTTCTACTGCGCTAGCCTCATCGGTAGGCACAAAACCGCTATTCGTCTTCAACGCCTGTTGCAATAAACCATGCCGAAACATTTGCGGCGTTTGCGCTTGCCATAACCCATCACGTGACTCGGTTTGTGCAACATGCGCACCCGATGCACGCTTGAGCGTATCTGCCACGGGGATAGCCAGCAAACCACCGATTTCAGTATTACCCACAGCAGCTACCAGCCGCGCAATAAGCTCAGTGGTCAGACATGGGCGCGCTGCATCATGCACCAGCACCCAGTCCTGCATATCTGCGTCCATCGCTGCCAAACCATTACTCACACTCTCAGCCCGCGTCGCACCGCCGCAACGCAGCACATGCAATTTATCGCCGAATTCGCGCCAGTCATAGCTATCCCACCAATCATCATCTGCTGCCAGCACCACATACACCGCAGCCATCAGTGGCGATGTCGCCATCGCCCGCACCGCATAATAAATCATGGGGTGACCCGCGATATCCAAATATTGCTTGGGTAAATCCACGCCCATGCGCGAGCCAGTACCAGCGGCAGGAATCAAACCGATATATTGCGTCATAACAAATTGGCTTTCAGATAGGCATACACCAAGGTGGGTTGATTCAAATCGAGTTGTGGCAAATCAGTGGTCACCACGCTATCCGTTACTACCGCCATTATCGCATCGTCATCCTGATATAGGCTAGGTTTGTCCAAGACTGCCCGGTAAACTTCCAGCTTGGGCACATTAGCAAATTTACAACCCTCGATCAGTACCACATCGCAGGGACTGAGCTTCGCCAACAGCACACTCAAATCGGGCGCAGGCGCATCACGCAATTCATGTAACAAAGCCCAGCGCCGATCCGAGGCCAGCAATACTTCACTCGCCCCCGCAGCCCTGTGCCGCCAGCTATCTTTGCCAACTTGATCAAGGTCAAAATCATGATGAGTGTGTTTAATCGTCGCCACGCGCAAACCATCTGCTGCCATTAACGCAATAAGACGCTCGATTAACGTAGTCTTGCCGCTGCCACTCCACCCTGCAAAACCCACGATTTTCATCACACACACTCACTCAACAAAACCTAGCGATACTAGCATATTCACGACCACGCAAAAAGCCAGTCTACGCATAACAGCCTTTTATAAAACACCTAAATAGGTTATATTCTAAAATATCTAACGCTTTGCTATCCGCTATGACCATACCCGTATTATCCGACCCATTTGGTCGCCGCATTGAATACCTGCGTCTCTCCGTCACCGATCGTTGTGATTTGCGTTGCAGTTATTGCATGCCTGAAGATTTTAAGGGATTTGAAGAGCCTGCTGACTGGTTAACGTTTGATGAAATAGAACGGTTGCTAGGCGCATTTGCGCGTCTGGGTTTGCAACGCGTGCGCATGACTGGCGGCGAACCTTTGTTACGTCGTCATTTACCCGAGTTAGCCAAACGCATCACCGCCTTGCCCAACATCAACGATTTATCGCTTTCCACCAATGCCACTCAGCTGGACAAGCACGCAGTGGCACTTAAAGCCGCAGGAGTAAGCCGCATCAACGTCAGCCTGGATTCATTAAAACCGGAACGCATCAAGGCCATCACCGGACGCGATGCACTGCCGGACATTCTGAATGGCTTGGCTCATGCCAAAGCGGCTGGATTTTCCCCCATCAAAATCAATATGGTGGCGATGAAAGGTACAAATGACGACGAAATTGACGACATGGTCGCTTATTGCATAGACCAAGGATTCACCCTGCGCCTCATCGAAACCATGCCCATCGGCGACACAGGGCGCAATACCGCCTATCTGGACTTACAGCCAGTCAAGGCACGGTTAGCCGAAAAATTCGGTTTAATCGAAGCCAGCTTCCACGGCGCAGGTCCGGCCCGCTACCTCGCCACGCCGGATGGCGCGTTCTCCGTCGGTTTCATCACCCCGATTTCACAACATTTCTGCGAGACTTGTAACCGCGTGCGCCTGTCTGTCGATGGCACACTCTACCTGTGCCTGGGGCAAGACGATAAATTTGAATTCCGTCCACTATTACGCGGTGGCATAACCGACAGCGAACTTGAAGACGCTATACGCCTGGCACTCACTCACAAACCAGAACGCCACGAATTTCGCGAGCAACCACATAAGATATTACGATTTATGTCAATGACGGGCGGCTAGTCGTATCGCCCTGAAATTCAGGAATAAACGAATCAGCATCCCGATTCGCTACTAGGGAGGAAGCAAACGCTCGTACTCACTTTTGACCACCTCATAGCATTCGCATACTTTTGTTTCAAGTTTGGAGCGGTTCAGCACTTTAATACGCCCACGTGAGTACGTAATTACGGCTTCTTTTTGTAATTTTCCAGCAGCTTCCGTTATGCTCTCACGGCGCACACCCAGCAAACTCGCAATCAACTCTTGCGTTATCACCAACTTATTCTCCTGCAGTCGGTCAATACTCATTAACAGCCAGCGGCAAAGTTGCTGATCTAACGAGTGGTGTTGATTGCACACGGCAGTTTGAGATGTCTGACTGATCAATGCTTGGGTGTAAAGCAATGCCAGGTGTTGTAATTGCCCCCCCAGGGCAAATTCTCGCTTCATGATTTTCCGGCTAAGTCGATATGCGTAACCGGCACTCTGTACCACTGTGCTACTCGGCATACTTTCACCTCCCATAAAAATGGAAATACCGACCATACCCTCGTTACCAACAAGCGCAATTTCACTTGAAGCACCATTTTCCAGGTCATAAATCAGTGAAACAATGCCGGAAACTGGAAAATGCAAAAAATTTACATGATCACCGGATTCGGACATCGTCCACCCCAGCGGCATCTCGATGAGTTTTAAATCGGGTAACAGGCGCTCATAGTCCTGCGGGTGAAGCGCAGCAAGTATGCGATTTTGCTTTGGGGTGTGGAGTGGCTCTTGCTCTATCTTCGACATGCTTTAATTTCCTGAAAAACCACAAACCACTCAACGTATTTAAATCAATTGAAGCGTTGTACATGATTTACAATTCGTGATATCCATAAAAAATGGCTATCCCAATTTTGGGATGGCCATCTTACACTGGAAAAAATATAGTACTGCTACACCGTGACGGTGGATAAACTTCCATGCTTGCCTCAGCGCAATTTTCGCTGGATGATTGATGCTGGCACAGCCCATCATACACGAAAGCAAAGGGAGGCAGGCCTAACAAAGCACCTTCAATCGATTTTTCGCCCTCCACCGCCCGACCTACACTTGATTATAGCCGTTGCGCTCAAAACGGCACTAAGCTACCAGCTCTGCCCCCTGACGACCATACCCATAGGAAGTTATAGCCGACTGACCAGACAATCACGTCGATAACCTCGCCAATAAAATATCGAACAGTTCAGCGGCGCATAATCATATTGCTCAATGCTGAATCCGAGTTGGCTGTTGCACTTCTGCAAACTAAAAAAACAGGTAAAAAATTACCAGAACTACTGCAGGCACACCCAATATCCAGGCTAAAACGTATTTTCCCATCATCCATCTCCGAATTAAAAACGACCTAAATCATTTGAACGACAGGAAGTTACAACGTTTTACCACTACCAGGCATACGCTCATCGTCGCTCAGACCGACTTCACTAGTGGTGGTAATGTCCTCACCACCCAATTCCTTCATGATGTCCTTTACCTGGCCAACATCATCGCCACCACGAGTATGCACGGAGATGAGGATATTGCTGCCTTTCTTGAGTTTGGCTTCATATTGCTTAGCTTCAAATTCAGGAATGCCCATGCCTATCAACGCACCGCCGATGCCACCGATGGTCGCGCCAACTGCTGCGCCGCTCAATGCCGCCATGATTGGTCCAGCTGCGATGAAAGGGCCAACACCAGGAATCGCCAACGCACCGATGCCAGCCAGCAGACCCAGTACGCCACCAGTCACACCCCCGGCACTGACACCGATAGCGGTGCCTTCAGGCGCTTTGGTATTGTGCTCGTACGCAAAATCACGATTACCATCAACATCAGGAAATAATACGGATACATCACTAGTAGCAATACCGACTTCACTCAGGCGGTGAACAATGTTTTCAGCTTGAGCACGGGTATTTGCAATACAGATAACGGCTTTTGACATGATAGTTTCCTTTTAGAAAAGTTATTTAACTTGTAATTGATTGTCGATGCTTTTAATGCCAGGCATGGCTTTGACCATGGTGCTGATTTTTGCAAGCTCAGCCCTGGTTTTAACTGGACCGCGCAAAGTCACCATGCCATTACGCGTAATAATCTTGATGTTTTTTGCATCCATGGAAAATTCGTCTTTCATGACAGCTTGACGAATTTCCTGGGTAATTTTGAGGTCAGACATATTATTCATCTGATCCATTGGCGTTAAGGCGTGGTCATCACGATCACGTTTATTGATGCCAGTGTTATTGACATCCATATTCTGCGTCATGGGCTTGGCAGTCGTGGGGAGCTCGTTTGCCGCTATTGCGAAATATGGAGTACACATCAGGCAAGCAGCCAGAATTAAACATTTTTTCATTTCAACACCCTCGTTTTATGATGCCGTAAAAGCAAACCATTCCGTGATGGCAACCAGTTAACTGGTTACACGTTAATAACACGGTAAGCGCATGATAGACACGAGGGGATTTCCCATCTGTACGTCAACGTACAAAACGCCAACAATAAGATGAAAAAATATTATAAATCAATCAGAAAGCGAGAATTTTTACCCACCCGAAAAAGACTGCATAAGCCAGACCATAACAACTTGTATCCACGTCGCATCTAGGCTGGCTCAACAACATAGCTTGATTTGCAGCATGAGCCGTAAAGGTAATTGTTGGGACAATACTGCCATGGGGCGCTTATTCCTGAATTTGCGGCAAACAGTTTAAACTACCTGCCCCGCCACCCAGCCCGATGACCATGCCCATTGGAAGTTATAGCCACCTAACCAGCCTGTCACATCAACGACTTCACCGATAAAATACAAGTTAGGTTGTGTTTTCACTGCCATGGTTTTAGATGATAACGCGCGGGTATCAACCCCACCCAGCGTGACTTCCGCCTTGGCGTAACCTAATGTGCCGGCAGGCATCAACTCCCACGCAGACAACGCTGCTATCATGGCGGCTACATCACGATTACTATGCTCGACCAGTGGTTTGTTCCAGCCCTGTAGTGCACACCATTCCTGCGCAAAGCGTTTCGGCAAGAGTTCGCTTAATAGCGTGATCAGGGTCGACTTGCTATGCCGATGCGAATTCAGCCAGGCGGCAATATCAAGATGAGGTAATAAATTGATCGTAATTGGCTGTTTTTTGCCCACGTTATACAGCTGATTTTGCCAATAGCTGGAGATCTGTAAAATCGCTGGGCCTGATAAGCCTTTATGCGTGATCAACATGGATTCCGAAAACTGCGGTTTTTGCCCGACACAGCCACTCATTACCGCCAACGAAGCACCTGATAAATTTTGCAAGCCTGCCAAGGTTTCAGGAGCCAGCGCCAAGGGAACTAACGCGGGCTGCGGTGCAACAATAGGGATGCCAAACTGCTCAGCGATTTGATAACCAAACGGCGTCGCACCCAGTTGCGGTATTGCCAGCCCGCCCGTGGCAATGACCAACGATGCAGCTGTAAGTTCACCGCCACCTGTACGGACGACGTAACCCTCGTCTACCGCTGCCACACTTAGCACCTGACACGGTTGTGCCCATTGCACATTGCCTGAATCGCACTCGGCACGCAGCATGGCAATAATCTGTTGCGCGCTATCATCACAGAACAACTGCCCTAAGGTTTTTTCATGATAGGCAATGCCGTAACGTGCTATCAGCTTGATAAAATCAAACTGATTAAACCGCGATAACGCCGAACGCGCAAAATGTGGATTTTGCGACAGAAAATTATCTGCACTCACGTCCAAATTGGTGAAATTGCAGCGCCCACCACCAGAAATACGTATGCGCTCCCCGATTTTAGCCGCATGGTCTATCAGCAGCACCCGCCGTCCACGCTGTCCTGCCTGCGCCGCACACATCATGCCCGCTGCACCAGCGCCGATGATGATGACATCAAAATCCATATTGCTTACCATCAATTCTAAAATTTACAACCCTACACCTTACACAAAAAACCGCAATTCGACACAATTACCGCGTAAAATTATGACTTTCGTAAAAAGCCTTTACCATGACTGATACCTCTCTGCGCCTTTCCAAACTCATGTCCATGCGCGGACTCAGCTCGCGCCGCGAAGCCGATGTCTATATTGCACGTGGCTGGGTAAAAGTTGATGGCGTAGTCGTCACCGAACTAGGCACTAAAGTATCACCTGACTGCCGCATCACCCTGCTGCCACAAGCACAACGCGAACAGAACAGCCGCGTCACCATACTGCTCAATAAGCCCATAGGTTATGTCTCCGCTCAGGCTGAAGACGGCTACCAGCCTGCCAGCGTACTCATCACGGCTGCCAATCACGATATGCAGGATCGCTCTGGCATCATTTTCAGTAACGAACACGCGCATGGACTCGCCCCTGCAGGACGTTTAGATATTGATTCCACCGGTTTATTGGTGCTCACCCAGGACGGACGTATTGCCAAACAGCTCATAGGCGAAAATTCTGATGTCGATAAAGAATACTTGGTGCGCACTGAAGGCCGGCTCTCCACTCAAGGCCTGGAACTGCTCAATCATGGACTCAGCCTGGACGGCGTCCCACTGCGTCCCGCACAAGTCAGTTGGCAAAATAAAGACCAGCTGCGCTTCATCCTGCGCGAAGGTAAAAAACGTCAAATCCGCCGCATGTGTGAACTAGTTGGACTCAAAGTCATCGGGCTAAAACGTATCCGTATCGGCAAGGTGATATTAAGCGATTTGCCTATGGGACAGTGGCGGTATCTGGGTGAGGATGAACACTTCTGATTTTGCATTACACACGATTACAACAACGAGGAAACCCATGACCCAGCACTTCATTATCGGCAAAGATGCCGCACTTGAGACTTCCATAGCCACCATGCATGCCAAACTGGCGGCACTGGGGTTTCACATCGAGGAGCGTTCATGGCTCAACCCCGTTGCTGATGCGTGGTCTGTACATATCCGCGATAAAGATTGCCCGCTATTGTTCACCAATGGTAAAGGGGCTTCCAAGCAAGCTGCACTTGCCAGTGCACTGGGTGAGTTTTTCGAACGCCTGGGCTGTCATTATTTCTGGACACATTATTATCTGGGCACAACCATCGCTCAACAAGACTACGTCCATTATCCACAAGAGCGCTGGTTTGACGTACCCGAAGACAACACCTGGCCTGATGAGCTATTAAATGATGAACTGCGTGAATTTTACGACCCAGATTCCAGCCTGGATTTGAGCACGTTGGTAGATAGAAACTCAGGTAATGCTGATCGGGGCATTTGCGCTATTCCATACCAACGCCAAAGTGACGGAGCAACCTGCTGGTTCCCGGTCAACATCATCGGCAACTTGTATGTCAGTAATGGCATGTCAGCAGGCAACACAGCCACTGAAGCACGTACCCAGGCCTTGTCCGAGGTACTGGAACGACATATCAAATTCCGCATCATCAGCGAAGGCCTGTGCCTGCCCGATGTCCCCGAACACGTCATCGCCCGCTATCCCAGTATCGCACAAGGCATCAGCGAATTACGCGCTGCGGGCTTTGGCATTTTAGTAAAAGATGCATCACTGGGCGGGCGTTATCCGGTAATGAACGTCACCATGCTGCACCCGCACGATCAAGGCTGTTTTGCCAGTTTTGGTGCACACCCTTGCTTTGAAGTCGCATTGGAACGCGCCCTCACCGAACTGCTGCAAGGACGTGATTTAGACGCACTAGCTGGTTTCCACCCACCGGGTTTCGACCTCGAAGAAATTGCCGACCCACAAAACCTGGAAATCCACTTTGTTGACTCCAGCGGCATTATCAGCTGGGAGTTTCTGCGGGCTGACCCAGATTATGAATTCAATGACTGGGATCACCCAGGCACCACTGCCGAAGAATTCAACTGGCTATGCAACTGCATACATCAGGACACTTGCGAGATTTATATAGCTGACTTCACCGATTTAGGCGTGTACAGCTGCCGCGTACTCGTGCCTAGCATGTCAGAAATTTACCCCATCGACGACTTGGAATGGGATAACAACAGCATCGCCAACGACCTGCGTCATACCATAGGCAATTTACAAAACCTTGATATTGTTGAGAGCGCAGCGTTACTGAATGAACTCAACCAGCGCGACGTACCCGATCAACAACTCGTCGCCGCATTCATCGGCCTCGCTGCGGATGCCAACAGCCACTGGAAGACACTACGCGTGGGCGAACTCAAAACCCTGCTCGCGCTCCATATCCACGATACCGACAATGCACTTGCAGGTTGCGAATGGATAAGCAATTTTAATCACATGGAGCCAGTACGTCAGAAGACCTATAGCTGCATTGCTGCTTTATTGCAACTGAATGACCACACTGCTTATTTGTCGGGTTTAATCAGCCTCTATGGTCAGACCACACTCACTATTGCTCAAGAATTAATACAAGGACAAAACTGTTTTAGAGACCTGATCTTATTGGGAAAGGATTATGATGGCAGCCAAATGCATCAACAATTACTCAAGGCTTATCGAAAATTAACTGGCTAACCTATAGCACCCACCATTAAACTTAGATAAGCGTTCCATTTAATCAAAACTTGTTGACTGATTTTTGGTGCTGTTCAATCAGAATAAAAAATGTATCCTTGTAATATGGCAACCCCATCGCTATGACATAACGATGGGGGTTAGTAGATTACTTATCAAAAAATTAACTCACGCCATATAATCCGTTTTTTCTGATAACCACTAGACGAAGTCTGGAATTTTACATCAACTATTGTTGGTGTCGGATTATCTGCAGTAACTACATTTAACACTGGCGTATAGGTAGTACCTAAATATAAGACATTCATACCAACTACCATCGAATTCGTTTTAGTCGATGCGTAATAGCTTGGATTGTTATAAAGCACAGCCCCGCCTGTTTGATAATTCACATAGTTTACATAACCATAACCGCCTGGTGAGCACGCCGTATTGGTTGGTACATTAGTTGGTGCAATCAATGTACCTGAAACCAATTGTGAACCAACGTTTTGACGTTCACCCACGTCAGGCAGGTCAATATACCAACCCAGTGATGAAGCTGGCACAGCATTATTACTGACAGCGCGATAAGCAGTGCCTGACACAGTCGTAAACGTTTGCTGTGTCAATACGGTACGCGGATTCACTAACGTAGTTGCCGCTTCAGGGTCAGTAATCGCATACAAAGTTTGCACTTGCGTGTTACTCAAATCGCTACCTTCTAAATATTTACCTGTCCCCACAAACAACACACGGGCGTTGTTAACCAAACCAATCTCAGGTGCAACGGTGATGGGTTGGACTGTACCGCTAGGATCTAACAACAGCGCGAATCGCATAGATGTACCCGCATTGATGTCAAACCGCCAAAAGTTACCTAGCAAATCTCCACCATACACATAACCCGCTGTATTGTTTGTACTCAAAGCACTCACAAAATCATTGATTTGAGCCAAACCACTAGGAGTGGTGGTACTACCTACCCCTGTGCTAATACTGCTGATAGTCGCACCCGTAGCGGCATTCAGCACCAGCAAACGTCCTACCCCGTCACCGACGTTGTTATAACCTGTGGTAATCAACACCACCCAAGTACCATCAGCTTTTTTGGTGATAATAGGCTTACCAAAGCTATAACCTAAGTTCGCATTGGTCGTGCTGGTGTATTCCCACAGCAAGCTAGGGCTGGCTGGGTTAGTGACATCCAACGCATAATAACCCTTGCCGCCACCATGCAAACCACCTACCAGTATCGTTTTCCAAGTTGCAGAGGACGAAGTGCAGTTCGCCGTACAAATATCGCCTACCGTAATATCACCGTTGACATAATAGTTGTGCAAATTAGCGTAGTTTTTATCCGCTAATTTATACATATTAGGTATCACTGGGGTAGGTACAAAAGCCCAGTTTTCATTACCCGTTGCCGAATCAAAGCTATGCAACATGCCGTCATTCGTACCCAAATACACCGCACCCGCACGGCTGGATTGCGCCGTGACAAAAGCACTGTAGCCCGCATCAGCATAGCTATACACAGGCTTTTTAATATAAGTCGGTGTGGATTCTACCGCGTCACCCATGGTCGCTTTACGTTGACGGAATACTTGGTTATTCACCGCATTCGCACCCGACATGTCATAACCTGTTTGACCACGTAAATAGTTCACCATATTGCTGGCAGTCGCATTCGCCTGTTGTGCCGCACTCAGGCTAGTATATTGACTTAATAATGACGCATTAAAGTAAGCCAAGTTCAAATTAGCGGGCGTGAAATCAACTAGTGTACCAGCACTCACCATTTTAATAGTGCGCGTATCACTATTTGCCGATACTTTGCTCGACAGCGTACCATTACACGCCACCGCCATAGGCACGCTACACGTACTGGTAGATGAGTCAAAAACGCCAGGAGATACGCAAGCCGCCGCTGTTGAGCCGCTAGTCACGCATGATTTTTGCGTACTGCCACTTGATGTATCAGTGACGACAACACTAGGCGAGCTACACACGTCAGCAGTAACGTCTTCCACGCACCAGTTAGCTGTTTCGCTCACGACACCTGTCGTAGTATTGATATTGCGTTGTTCAAGGTTACCCCACCAGTCTGCACTGGTATAGCTGGCGACATACGCATAGTTATCACCTGCTACAGGGTTAAGGTTACTCGTTGCCGCCGCCGCACCTGCACCCACTTTTGCGCTAATGCTCGATAACGCGGTATTCAGCCCATCACTCAATGCTTGCGGTGAGCCAGCACTAAAATACTGCCCGTTACCATTCACCGCCGCGTGCCATAAGTCGTCGGTAGTGGTTTCTGTGTTACTTACTGGCACAGGCCAATTCAGCGTCCCTGCCACAATGTTGGCATAATCTCCCGTGGTCGCAGTGAGGTAATCAGACTGATAAATCAACTGCCCGTCACTCCCCAGCCCCAAAGTAAACGTGGTCATATGTTGCTTGGTATTGGTATCGGTACTGCTGGTAAACACATTGTCTGTACAAACATCCGCACCACCATTTCCAGAGCAATTACCTAAGGCACTGGTACGCAAATCGGTATCGTAATAATACTTGGTCGCATCAGCTAAGCTGTTGGCACTCGCAGTCGAGCCTTCGTATTTCGGTTTTGCAGTACCGCTACCATCCTGATCCGACATTGCGCTACCATCTATTTTTTGCACATAGCTATCACTTTCATTCCAATAACCGTCGGTTGATAGTATGGTGAAGTTTTGTTGACAAGAATACTGCATAGGGTCGGCAACCGAACCTAACTTATTTGCAAAATACTTACCCGCTTGCGAAATCGCCATACGCAATGGGGTGCTACCTGTAGGCTTACTAGCAAACAGCAGTTGATACCAGTTGTACTTACCCGTGGCATCAAATGTGGCTACAGGCGAAACGATACCTGTGTTATAAGAGCCACTGGAGTTATCATCAATCCGATTAAATCCTACACGGAAATTGCTCCCTATAGACTTAAACGCATTGCTCGTACCCGTTTTCATCATCTGCATACGGGTATGGTAAAAGGTGTACCAGTTGGCAAAGTTAGTCAACTCTTCATTCGCCGTACACAGCGTACCTGCGCAATCGCTACGCCCACCGCCTTTGCTGGTTGACCCTATCGCTGGGTAGATAGCAGTTGTACCTGCGGAGGGGATGATACGAATTAAATTGTAGCCAGGCGCACTGTTGGATGTACCTGTAAATGCGTTCTTTTTATAGGCAAATGTACTTGCTGATATGGACATACTCCCTGATTTAGTAATCACGGGTGCTGCCAATGTGGTCTGCGCGTTCGCATATAACGTGACTACCCCACTGGAAACTGTCGCCCCATAACCTGCCGCCGCACAGTTACCCGTGACAGTGCCGTTACAGGCATTGATTTTATTCGCAATATCTAATGCCACCGCAGTGTAAGAAGTGCTCGCAGTAGTAGCGGCTGACAATATCTCAACCCCATTAACCTTAATACTGCTCACCAAAGTGCTGGATGAAGAAGATGAAACCGTAATGGTCGCCGTTCTCACACTAGGATAACGCGCATATTTATAAGTGGACGTATAAGATGCACGACACTTACCCGTCGCTGGCGCGGCTGCCTGTGTCGCACTGGCGGTATCACTACACCAGCGCAGTGAAGCGGCATATGGATAAGATGCCGTAGTCGCCGTACCTAAAACGCAAGTTTTCAAATCTATCGCAGTACAAATCTCACCAGGAATAAAGCCAAATATTTTACCTTGGCTTGCACCTACGCTGGAATCGTTTTGGGTGTCCTTGTAAGTAGTCGATGACGCTTGCACTTTATAAGCATCAACCAACACTTTTTGCCAGTTAGGCATGGTTTTCGTAGTATCCGCCCCTGTCGCCGCGCTCGTACCCACTTGACTCATAAACTTAGTCGTGTCCACCGTCCCATCGGTGTTGAAAGCGGTGGGGGTCACATAGCGTATGTTGGTGTCGTACATCACGCCGTTAAATTTAGGGTTATTGAACACAGTTACATCGCTAGTCTTATAACTAACTGCTGTATATTGACACGCCTGAGAATCACTACTAAGAGCACACGCATTGTCAGGCATGAAGTTCCACGCCATAGACCCAGAATTATCAAGTATAAACATGAGGTTGGGCAATACTGTTGCGGTGGTCGTGGTATTCAACGGGGCGGTAGCCAGTGCCACTGTTGCCGCCTGGCTAGGTTGAATAACGCTTAGCGCGATGAGTAGTATGAGTTTTTTCATGATGTGCTCCTTATTGATGACGAGCTGATTTAATTAGTAAACGCTTGAATGTAACTCACCGCATTTTGCGGACCTGCTATTCGTGCTGTGACACGGTATAAAGGCGCACCACCAGCGGTAGATGGTGCAGGGCTAACAGCATTGCCACCCACTGAATTCTGATTAGTAGCGGCGGCGGCAAATAAACAATTACTAGGTGTAGGTGTAGCATTGTTGGTTGTACACATACGCTCTATGACATAACTCGCTGTCAAACCTGCCGCCGTTAAATCCGCATTCACCAGCGCCGCCACCTTGCCCGCATTCGCCCAGCTAGCTTCATCACCGATATTAAACATGGTGCTCGTGCTCGCCGCACCCGTGGTGTTGACTATGGCGTAATAACCGTCACTTGCTTTGCTATTGTTAAGATAATCAGAAACTTGTGTGGTTACTGTTGTAGTATCTTTGCTGGCGATAAAGGTCGTCACAGCATCCAACGCAAAATCCCCCGCCGACGTGGTCGCTTGCTTAAAGGCGATATTGCCCGCGATTAAGCTGTTTGTATCTACAGACCGCACGATGGCTAACGCCCCTAACGACATCACCACTAATGCAATCAGCGCAACGAGTAGCACCACACCTTGCTGTTTTTTAATTGAGTTATTCATGATTTTCATAACGACCATATCAAGCTACGTAATGGAATAATCGCCGTAAAGACACGATAACGGTAACGTTGCCAATTCGCATCATTACTCACATCTATCGCTGGCGCAGGGTCAGTCGCTGTGCCCGCCCACGCACACAGCCCTATAGGCGATGCTGTTGTGAGTGAGCTACACGCATTGGTGACATTGGTTTTTTCTAACTCACCGTTCCGCGCAACTACCGCAATGCGTATGGCTTTAATGCGATTACGATTAACTACTGTCGGCGTGGCCGCTGTTGTGCCCCAAGTTGCCCCCGTTGCATCTACCCAGTTAATGATGGTGTCTAGGTTTGCCGCCGCAGAAATCCCATATTGCACTTGGATATTGACAATATCTGACGCGATATTGGTTGCTACACATTTTGCGTCAACGCGAGTTGATTATTGACCACACTGTAAATGAGTTCATTCCATGCGTTTTGCAGACCACTAGGAGATAAGCCCTGACCCAAGCACGCAATACTCGCACCCGCGGCAGGTGCTGCTGTCAAACTGACGTGCGCGGCATCAGGTATACCGTTCACCACTGCACTATTGCACGCCAATGTATTCATGACGATAGCGACATCACCGTTCTTACAAGCCAGACTATTAGACACCGCCAAACTCGTCCCCGCCACACTGCTGATTTTGGTCACAGCTGTACCCATGTTATAAGCACCCGCACCAAAACGGAAAGTGACACTATCGCTATTACCCGCCCCTGCGCCACCATCTGTCACCACCACAGGGAAAATATCTATCGCGGCTAACGCGCCCGCACCATCGGGGTCTATTGTCGTACCTATTGGGCAATTCAACACATTTACCGTACTGTCCGACACAGGCAAACCAAACCCCGCATTACCCGCATCACGCTGTATACTATAGAGTGCTATCGTGCCGTTGGTCTGCGCATCCGCGCCGCCTGTGGTGGTGCGCTTCAAGCCTTCAAAAGTCGAATAAACCTGTGCAATAACCAGCGTGGCGATTAAACCAATCACCATACCCACCATGAGCTCAACCAAACTAAAACCACGTTGCAAATAGGTATATCGCATCATGCCGCTCCCGCCACAGTCGCCAACATAACGTAATTATGAACCACGTCACCAGGTGGTTGCCAAGTAATCGTAATCACCACCTGACCAGTTACACCACTCGTCGCATTCGCCACTGTACAGTTGCCATTAGGTAATTCAGTGCAGACGTAATTATAGTGATTTGCGATATTGTTCGGGTCAGCCCACATATCACCTAGCATTTGCTGGGCAACATATTGCGCCTGAGCACGGTACTGCGCTTGTGATGTGCTTTTAATCATTGCGGCCTGCAAACCAATGATGCCTAGAACCCCGACAGAAAATATCAAGATGGCTATCATCGCTTCAAGCAACACCACACCATGTTGCCTGACTGATAATGGTTGCTTTTGTATACGCTGAATTCTAGATCTGTTTAACATAGTTTCACCCCTAGCATGCGCGCGAATCAGGCGCGATCACATTAGGATCACACATGCGTACCGTACCGCCCGCACTGACAACGATACGCAAATCACGGCTATTGGCCGCAGTTAAATCGGTATTATCCACGTTCCAGCTTGTCACCGCCGTGCTAATACGTCCTAGGTTGGTAAACGTCACAGGGTTTGCACCACCCGCTACCATTGTCAACGTAACAGCCGCTGATGACCCATCACCGACTGTATGTGACTGTATCGTTGCAGGACAAGTCGCAGTAACAACCGCGCAACCAACGGTCCATGCACTAGTATTGCCTGCTCCTGTAAGAGTGAAATTCACATTAGCATTACGCCGAACCGCCTCGGCACGCGCCAATTGCAGGCCATTGACAACCGCCTCAGCCCCATTGCGCAAGCGGCTGTTTTGTATCCAGGTAGAATACGACGGCACCGCCAAAGCGGTAATAATCACCACAATGGCAACACCAACCAGCAACTCTATCAGTGTCACCCCGGATTGTCTGGATACCATTAACATGTCACACCCGATGAAACGAGCCAGCAGGTCGCACCAGCAGCGCCAGGCACAGTGGATGTTTTTGCGTTATTTTGATCAATGGTATAACTGTAACCAGTCATACCCTCAGCCGCGACACCTGTTGCGGTAATCTGATAAGCTGTTGTTGAAAGCGGAACAGTAACGGCATAGGTAAAATACTTTGCACTCCCTGCCGGAGGCGTGACCACGCCACCAACATAGGTACGATTATCTTGATACCACTGCTCCAACCCAACACGTAAATTAGACAAGTTGGTAGTCGCTTCAGTAACCTTACTACGAGTAACGTAGGCGGTATAAGAGGGCAATGCTATCGATGCAAGTATGCCGATTATAGCCACAACGACCATCAACTCGATCAAGGTAAAACCGCTATTTATCCGTTTCATCATCATCCCCAAATATAAATCTTCACTGTTACATCATAATCATTCATACCTGTAAACGCTAACGGATACTGACTAACGGTAGATTTAGCATGATGAATGGTAGATTGCTTAGGCAACCTAAAAACCAACACACCGTCATATCGTTTTGTGAATGTATTACAATAGGGCAATTCGGGCAGTGCATATTGTGATATGAATAGGCACAACACTGTGCCTATTAATTGCCAGTTCATATCAATCAACGCTTCACCAATATACAGAAACAACATTGAACTCCAATATTCTCATCATCGGCGGCGGCATCATCGGCTTGGCAACAGCATTTCGTTTAGCGGGCGCGGGCGCGCAAGTAACAATAATTGAGCGCAATACTTGTGGCGCTGAATCATCTTGGGCAGGCGGTGGTATTTTGTCACCGTTAATGCCTTGGCAGTATGCGCCCGAGGTGAACATACTATGCAACGCGAGCATTGCGCGTTATGCGGATTGGATAGCAGAGATACGTTCATTAAGCGACGCAGATCCTGAATACTGGACCAGTGGGATGCAGGTGTTATCACCGTTTGACAACACAGATGCACAAGCGTGGTGCGCAGCTAATAATTGGCGGTACGAGCTAGACGATGACGTGCTGTGGCTGCCCGATGTGGCACAGGTACGTAATCCTCGCTTGATCAAATCGCTACGTGCTGCTGCGCTGGCGCGGGGAGTGCAATTATTAGAGCACACAGAAACCATCGCTTTTGATATAGCCCATGAGCGCGTACAAGGCGTGACTACGACTCAGGGCAAGCTGGTGGCTGACACAGTCATCACTTGCGCGGGGGCGTGGAGTCAGGGGGTGTTGGCTGCTGTGCCGCCGAGCAAAACGATTAAACCTATGCGCGGGCAAATGCTGTTATTCAAAGCGCCTGCAGGCACTTTACCAACCGTGATTTATCAGCAAGGGCTATATTTGATTCCACGCCTGGATGGACATATTTTGGTAGGGAGCACAGTGGAAGATGTGGGCTTTGATAAAACCACAGACATGAACACACGCAACAAGTTGGCTGAGGCCGCGCTTACCATATTACCAGCCTTGCGTCAGGCTGAATTTATTCAACACTGGAGCGGCTTGCGCCCTGGTTCGCCGGATAATATTCCGACCATTGCGCGACATCCCGAAATCGCCAATTTGTATATCAACTCGGGACATTTTCGCTATGGCGTCACTATGGCGCCGATTAGTGCAGATTTGATAACAGAGATGATATTGGGGCAGACTTCAAGCATGGATATGTCGGCGTATCGGTGGCGAGAATGAGCAACTAAAGTTTTAGCCTGATCACCGCTTACACTTGCATATTCATAATTTCATGGTAAGCGGCAACTAATTTATTGCGCACCTGCACAGTCTCTTGGAATGAGATATTGGCTTTCTGCATGGAAATCATCACCTCTGACAAACTGACTTTGTCATCACCCATGGCAAAGTTCTGGCCCAATTGCGCAGACTGTTGCTGAGACTGGTTAACTTGATCTAATGAATTTTTCAACGCATCAGCAAAGCCCATCTTGGGCGTGCCCTGTTCAGCCTGCATCGGCTCTGCCCCGCCTTGCGCGCGTGCCGCTGCCGCCTTCAGCTGACTCACCATTGCTTCTATTCTGCTGGTATCTATGCCACCTGTTATCATGATGATGCTCCAATATTCACACTATAATGAACATATTACGTCACAACCATCGTGCTTTAGGTTAAGATTAGCGCGGTAAATCGCGTTCTATTCGCTTGATTAAGTTCACGCTGAATATAGATAATAAGCATACATATTCTTTTCATTAACTATCTAACTCAACGGGGCACACCATGGCGGCAGAAGGCGAAATAGTCGCTACACCAGGATTCGCAAACTTTGCGTCGTCAGCTATCGGACGAAAACTATTTTTGATGGTAGGCATAGCAGCAGTAATTGCAGTCATGGCTGGCGTATGGATGTGGAGTCAAAAGCCTGACTATCGCGTTTTATTTTCCAATTTCAGTGATAAAGATGGCGGATCAATAGTCGCTGCACTAGAGCAAATGAACGTGCAATACAAATATGCTGAGGGTGGCAGCGCAATTCTGGTTCCTGCAGATCAAGTACACGACCTGCGTTTAAAACTCGCTTCTCAAGGTCTGCCCAAAGGTGGCAATGTCGGCTTTGAATTGATGGAGAATCAAAAACTAGGCACGTCGCAATTTCTGGAGCAGGTAAACTTCCAGCGTGCAATCGAAGGCGAACTGGCACAGACGATAGAGGCCGTCAATGCAGTACAATCTGCGCGAGTACACCTCGCTCTGCCTAAAGCTTCGGTCTTTGTCCGCGACCAGCAAAAACCTACGGCTTCAATTTTACTTAATCTGCAACCAGGACGTGCGCTTGATGTAGGCCAAGTCAGCGCCATCGTGCACTTGGTTGCCAGCAGCGTGCCAGACCTTACCCCGTCCAATGTCACTATCGTTGACCAAAACGGCAACTTACTATCTGATAACAATAATAAATTAGCCGCAAATGGCATGGACCCTAACCAACTCAAATACGTTCAAGCACTGCAAGATGACGTGGCTAAACGCATAGAATCGATAGTTGCACCTATCGTCGGCGCAGCGAATGTCCACGCAGAAGTGACGGCTGATGTGGATTTTTCTCACAGCGAACAGGCTGCAGAAAGCTACAAACCGAACCAAACGCCTGACAGCTCAACAGTCCGCAGTACACAGACCAGTGAGTCCATTAATGGCGGCGCCAACGCAAGCGGCATCCCAGGAGCAGCAACGAACCAACCTCCCGCGCCGGCGACCGCCCCCATCACCGCCCCACCAGCAGTTGCTGGCACGCCACCAGCTGTCAGCGCCAGCAGCACTACAGCGACACCAACCACAACGCAAAAAGATGCTACGATCAACTATGAGGTTGATAAAACCATACGTTATGTCCAGCAACCTATGGGTGGGTTGAAGCGTCTATCAGTGGCCGTCGTTGTCAATTACAAACAAACCACAGACAAAGCCGGCAAGGTCAAAAATGTCCCGCTTACTGCTGCTGAACAAGCGCAGATTAGTGACTTAGTCAAAGAGGCCATGGGTTACAATCAAGCCCGGGGGGACACTCTGAACGTACTCAACAGTCAATTTGTGGTTAACAAGGAAATAATTCCTGAAACGCCCATTTGGAAACAGCCTGAAAATATCAATCTAGCCAAAGAAATAGGTAAATACATACTCGCGTTTATTGCGATTTTATTTTTATACAAAAAAGTACTCAAACCCCTGATAGAAAAATTCAGTCAGCCTCACAGACATCACACCAATGAACAAGGTGAAGAAGTCGATGATGACGAGGATGGTAGCGAAGTACATTTATCTGGCGCATCACAGGCACCTCCACCAGGCAGCTCATACCAAAGCCACCTTAACAATGCCAAACAAATGGCCAAAGAAAATCCTAAAGTTGTCGCAAGCGTCGTAAAAGTATGGGTGAATGGTAATGAGTAATGAAAGTATCAATAAGGCAGCAATTTTAATGCTGTCCCTCGGTCAGGATGAAGCTGCGGAGGTCATGAAACATCTTGGTCCACGTGAAGTGCAGAAACTCGGTGAGGCGATGTCACAAATGAAGGCAGTTGCACACGAGGATATCGAAGGTGTCCTCAGTGATTTTAACGAGATTACTGCTCAAACAACAGGTATAGGCGAAGATTCAGACGCATATATTCGCGCCGTCATGACCCAGGCTCTGGGCACCGACAAAGCCGCATCTTTGCTTAACCGTATTCTCGGTGGCAATGACTCTAGCGGTATAGAAAGCCTGAAGTGGATGGATGCAGAATCTGTCGCTGATTTAATTTTGAATGAACATCCTCAAATCATCGCCACTATTTTAGTGCACCTTGAACGTGATCAAGCCTCTGAGATACTCACTCACTTCAGTGAACGACTGCGCAACGACGTCTTACTGCGTATCGCCACGCTCGATGGTGTTCAACCTGCCGCGCTACACGAATTGAATGACGTACTCACCAAACTATTATCAGGCAACTCCAACAATATCAAAAAAGCGCCGATGGGTGGTACGCGCACCGCAGCTGACATTCTCAATTTCCTCAGTGGATCTATCGAAACCTCTGCCATGGAAGCGCTGCGCAACTATGACAGCGACATGGCACAGAAAGTCATGGATGAGATGTTCGGCTTTGAAAACCTACTAGAAATCGATGATCGCGGCATACAACTGCTACTTCGCGAAGTACAATCAGACTCGCTTATCATCGCACTCAAAGGCGCGCCGCCCGAGTTACGCGACAAGATACTAAAAAACATGTCTCAGCGCGCAGCCGAAATGATGCGAGAAGACTTGGAGTCCAAAGGACCGGTTCGGGTATCAGATGTCGAAGCACAACAAAAAGCCATCCTGGTCATCGTTCGACGTCTGGCTGATGAAGGTCAAATTGCACTGGGCGGCAAGGGCGACGAAGCCTTTCTATAAACCATGTCTAATCCAACCACACCTAAAGAACAACTCACCGCCTATCAGCGTTGGGAAATGGCTGCTTTTGATGAAGATAGCAGCCAATCAACGGCCAAAGCTACCCCCCCCAGCGCAGATGAAATTACTACCATCATAGAACAGGCACGCCGCGAGGGTTATACCAAAGGTTTAGCGGAAGGCTTTCAAAGCGGACACAGTGAGGGGCTGGCAAATGCACTTACAGAAGGTAAAGCGCAAATCGACGACACCATAGCGAAATTATCCACAGTGTTAGATAGCTTCAACCAGGAAATTGCACTTGCTGACAAAACAATTTCGGCTGACTTGCTCGCACTCGCGCTTGATATTGCGCAAGCAATGATCAGAACCGCGCTATCGGTACAGCCCGACTTAATCATCCCGGTCATTAACGAAGCCATACACGATCTGCCTAATTTGCAACAACGCTCTAAAATCATACTGCATCCGAGTGACGCAGCACTGGTCAGACTGCACCTTAATGATGAACCACATAACTGGCGTATTATTGAAGATAACGAAATCATGCCGGGTGGATGTCGCATCGACACCCACAGCAATCAAATTGATGCCACCATGCAAGGGCGCTGGCAACGTATCGCCCATAACCTGAATATAAATAGTCTTTGGCTAAACACGCCAAAAACCACAGACGACGCTGCAATCAAACCATGAGCACCCCAGGTAGCCACACCCGACATTGGCAGACCTATTTACAACAGCATTCGCAATTGGTCTCAACCACCCAAACCATCCACACTGCTGGCAGAGTAACGCGGGTAGCCGGCTTGGTGATGGAAGCGGTGGGATTAAAATTGCCTGTTGGCAGTGCCTGTATCATACCCCTCAGCAGTGGCGCGCAGCTGGAAGCTGAAGTCGTCGGTTTTGATGGTGATAAGCTATTCCTCATGCCACAAAGCGATGTAGAGGGCATTATCCCAGGCACTCCCGTATTCCCTTTAGCAGTCAGCGCAGCACAACTCTCTCCTATTTCAGGCACTAACACTCCCAAGCGCCGCGCCATTGACCGCACTCGGCACTTACCGGTGGGCGCCGCGTTATTAGGGCGTGTGCTTGACGGTGCAGGCCGTCCACTCGACCAACTAGGCCCACTACCTGCGATGGATAGTGCCCCGCTCACTGTCCGTGCAGCCAATCCTTTAGGTCGCGCACCGATTACTGACATACTCGATGTGGGTGTACGTGCCATCAATAGCTTACTCAGCGTTGGGCGCGGTCAACGTATGGGGTTGTTCGCAGGCTCCGGGGTTGGTAAAAGTGTATTGCTCGGCATGATGGCGCGCTATACCAGTGCTGATGTGATTGTGGTCGGCCTTATCGGTGAACGTGGTCGGGAAGTTAAGGAATTTATCGAGCAAATTTTAGGTGAAGCTGGTTTAGCACGCTCCGTCGTCATTGCCGCTCCCGCTGACACGCCACCACTCATGCGCTTACAAGGCGCGGCGTATGCGACCACCATTGCTGAGTACTTCCGCGACCAGGGGCTGAATGTGTTGTTGATTATGGACTCCCTCACTCGCTACGCGATGGCACAACGCGAAATTGCACTGGCAATCGGTGAGCCACCGGCGACTAAAGGCTATCCTCCGTCCGTTTTCGCCAAACTGCCGACGTTGGTTGAGCGCGCTGGCAATGGCAAGATTGGCGGTGGATCTATCACCGCTTTTTATACGGTACTCACTGAAGGCGACGATCAGCAAGACCCTATCGCCGATGCCGCACGCGCGATCCTGGACGGACATATCGTACTCAATCGCAGCCTGGCTGAAAGCGGACATTATCCTGCCATTGACGTTGAACAGTCTATTAGCCGTGCCATGCACAACATCACCAGCGAGTCCCACCAGCAAGCCGCCCGCCGCTTAAAGCAGCTCTATGCCAGCTTTCAGCGTAACCGTGACTTGATAAACGTGGGAGCATATAGTATGGGCAGTGACCCGCTAGTCGATGAAGCGATTGCAAAACACGCAAAAATTGAGCATTTTTTACAACAAAATATCAACGAAAGCGCGACCATACAGGAGAGTTTGGGGCAACTTTCCGCTCTATTCGAGTGATTGAATTTTGTAAGTTGCGCTACAATTAATTAAATTCTGCCACAGGTGATAGAGATGGCTAACCCTAGCGCAATACAAACATTAGTTGAATTAAGCACCCGAGAGGTCGATGAGCATGCGAAACGACTCGGACTGGCTATGCGCGCGCAAGTAGAGCAAGAAGAAAAACTGACATTATTACTGCAATATCGTGACGACTACGCGAATCGTTGTCAATCCAACCTGTGCGCAGGTCTAGGTAGCACTGATTATCAAAATTACCGCATTTTTCTCAATAAACTGGATGATGCTATCGCGGGACAGCATGAAGTAATCAAAATTGCCAATCACAAGGTCGCTTTTGAAAAGAGCAATTGGCAAGCAGCAGAGCGTAAACGCATTTCCTATGATGTATTAGCCCAGCGCACACAACAACAAGCACAACAGCAAGCAATGAAACGCGACCAAAAGGAAACAGACGAATACGCTAACCGTGCATTTACTAACAAAATGCACCAAGCGAACCGAACGCAATAGCCAGCTGATGCTGAAAATGCAAGGACATACATCATGACCATTACAGTAAAGCCCATAGTACCAACTCAGCAAACCACCAATATAGACAAAATGGCTGGTACCAATACGCCAGAAGTTCCGTTTGTTCACGTTTTAGCCAAAGAAGTCGCACAGCAGCACCAACCGACCAAGGCCAACTCCACGAAAGACACTTCAGACAAAGCTGTGAAATCTTCTGCTGACGCAGCGGACACGGCTGCCAGCGAAGCACAGAATCCAGAACAACTTTCAAGTGAAATGCTGGCCATGATGGGGGTAGGACAACAACCCGTCCCAGCCACAACAGCCACAACAGCCACAACAGCAGCGACACAAGTTGCCACAGCAGCAACAGCCACGGCACTAACAAGTAGCGCGACTATCCCTGCCGCACTTAACCGACCAATTCAGGCCAACCCCACCCCTCTCACTGACGTTAACAAAAAAATTACAAATCCCACCGATGCGCTAGATCTCCCAAAAGTACAGTCTGGCAAAGATGCGCGCACGCCATTAGAGACGCTGACTGATGGATCCAGTGATAAATCCTCGAATAAAATAAGTGACAAATCCGAATCAAAAAATTTTGCTGACCTGCTAAAAGGCACAGAATCAACCCAAAGTCGCACATCTATAACGCAAGCTGAACTTCCGACAGTCCCGCAACTACAGGCCACCTCAGTTAATTTGGCAGTAAGCCATCCTGAAATGATCATGACTGATAAAATTACCGCACGCGTAGGCACACCAGCGTGGGATCAGTCGCTGAGCCAAAAGATAGTATGGATGTCGAATAGCGCCCAGCAAACCGCCTCACTCACACTGAACCCACCTGATTTAGGCCCGCTACAAATCGTACTCAGCGTAAATAATGATCAGGCAAATGCAACTTTCATTGCAGCACAACCTGAAGTCAGGCTCGCTATCGAAGCTGCCATGCCTAAATTACGTGAAATGATGAGTGATGCTGGTATACAACTAGGGCAGGCTAATGTCAGCTCAGGTGACACACGTCAGCAAAATAACAACCAACAAAGTGGGGCATCCAATCGAAATGCACAATCAGTCGCGGTTGATGACGGCATTTTAGCCAACTCTACACACATAACTACAAATATCACCACAGGATTGGGTTTGGTTAACACATTTGCGTAAATTTACCATTACAATATGGCTGCACTGTAAACCTACCCACAACGAGGAGTAATTAATGTCAAAAGCACCCGCAAAACCCGCAGCTGGAGAAGCTGAAGCTGCGCCTGTAAAATCAAAAAAAATGTTATTTATTATTATTGGTGCAGTCCTCATATTAGTGGCGGCTGGTGGTGCGGCGGCGTACTTCATGTCACAAAACTCTGGCGACCATCCCAAAGAAAAAAAACACGAACCCGCAAAACCGCCTGTTTTCGTACCACTTGACAACTTTACCGTCAATTTATCTGCTGATGAAGGGGATAAATATTTGCAAGTCGCTATGACTATGCAGGTAGCCGATGAAGCCGAAGGCGAAGAAATTAAAGTACACATGCCGCAAGTACGTAGTCGTATATTATTGTTATTAGCTACCCAAAATGCATCGGAACTACTCACTGAAGCAGGCAAAAACAAGCTGATAAGCAACATCGTTACCGAGGTTAATAAGCCATTTGATCCTAAAGGTGAGCCTAATAAAATATCTGGCGTATTTTTCACTTCATTCGTGATTCAATAACCCATCATGGCTGAAAATTTCCTATCTCAGGACGAAGTTGACGCGCTACTCAAAGGCGTAACAGGTGAGCCAGATGACGTTGAGGTAGCGGAAGATACATCTGGTGTACGTCCATACAACCTCGCTACGCAAGAGCGAATAGTACGTGGGCGTATGCCAACGCTGGAAATCATTAACGAGCGTTTTGCACGGTTATTCAGAATAGGACTATTCGGTTTCATGCGGCGCACAGCCGAAATTTCGGTTGGCCCAGTCAAAGTCAGCAAATACAGCGAATTCATCCGAAACCTGGTGGTTCCCACCAATCTCAATTTGGTACAAGTAAAGCCCCTGCGCGGTACCGCACTCATCGTATTTGAACCCACCTTGGTGTTCATGATTATCGACAACCTGTTCGGTAGTGATGGGCGCTTTCACACTCGAGTCGAAGGCCGTGATTTTACGCAAACAGAACAACGTATTATTCAACGTATATTAAATATATTCTTTGAAAATTATGAGAAATCCTGGTCACACATATACAACATAGAATTTGAATACATGCGTTCAGAAATGAACACACAGTTTGCCAATATCGCCACCCCAAATGAAGTCGTAGTAACGACAACATTTTCAGTTGAAATTGGTCCTATGCATGGGGACATCCATGTCTGCATGCCATACTCCATGGTCGAGCCTATACGCGACCTGCTGACTAGTACGCTCCAGGGTGAAACCATGGATGTGGATAAACGCTGGACCAAAATGATGACCCAGCAAATTCAAACGGCAGAAATCGAGTTAGTTGCCAACATGGGTTCTGCCGATACCACGCTGGGTAATGTGTTGAATATGCAGGTGGGTGACATTATTCCACTGAAAATTCCCGACACCATCCTTGCCACAGTGGACAACGTTCCAGTCATGGAATGCAAATATGGTACACGCAATGGTCAATTTGCCTTGCGTGTAGAGAAACTCATTGCTTACAGCACAGAAGATACGCCTAAAGGAGAGAAAAAAAATGGCTGAAGACACCACAACCGAACCCGCAGTTGATGACTGGGGTGCTGCAATGGCTGAGCAAGCTGAAGCGGATAGCGCAGCTGATGACTGGGGTGCCGCAATGGCAGAGCAAACTCAGGCTGAAGCTATACCTGCGGCCAATGCTATTTTTAAAGAATTCACGGGCAGCAACGCACCTGAAACACATAACGATATCGATTTTATCCTCGACATCCCAGTGCAATTGACGGTAGAGCTTGGACGTACCAAAATTGCGATTAAAAACCTGCTTCAACTTGCCCAAGGCTCAGTAGTGGAATTAGCGGGTATGGCTGGTGAACCCATGGACATTCTTATTAACGGTTTCCTCATTGCGCAAGGCGAAGTCGTCGTGGTCAATGATAAATTTGGGATACGTGTAACCGACATTATTAGCCCCGCTGAACGCATTCGCAAATTAAACAAATGAAATATTTAAGCATAATCATAGCATTCGTTCTCAGCACTCAATTTAGCTCGGCCCACGCCGTAATAACAAGTACGGCACCAGTAGTAGCATCTCCATCACCGACTCTCGATTTGTTGCAAGTCATATTGAGTTTAGTCGTGATACTGGGACTCATCATTGGCGCCGCATGGTTTGCCAAAAGATTTATGCTAGCCAGCACACAAACAGGTGCCAGCATCAAAATGCTGGGAGGAATAAATCTAGGTGGGCGTGAACGAGTGATGTTGCTTGAAGTAGCCGACCAATGGATCGTTGTCGGCGTAGCACCAGGCCACGTTAGCACCTTGGCCACCATGCCCCGCCAGGCATTAGCAGATGTTACCAACAACACCCAGCCTGCAGCTTTCGCCACATGGCTAAAGCAAAAAATGGATAAGCACCATGAATAAATCGCGTCTTATTTTCATTTTTCTCGCCCTGCTTCTGCCTATAATTGCACACGCAGAACCCGCCGCCCTGCCCGCATTTACCAGCACACCTAATGCAGGTGGTGGCCAGAACTACTCATTAAGTATACAAACCTTACTCTTCCTGACTTCACTGTCATTTTTACCTGCCGCATTGCTAATGATGACCAGCTTTACCCGCATCATCATAGTGCTTTCACTATTACGTCAGGCACTTGGTACGCAATCTTCGCCGCCCAATCAGGTGTTAGTTGGATTAGCTCTATTCCTGACACTGTTCGTCATGGGCCCTGTGTTCGACAAAATCTATACACAAGCTTATCAGCCTTATGCTGAGAACAAAATCAGTTTCAATGACGCATTGAGCACAGGCGTAGTCCCACTCAAAACGTTCATGCTCAAGCAAACACGCCAGGCTGACCTCGCGTTATTTGTCAAAATCTCGAACACTCCTGCACTGCAAGGGCCTGACGATGTGCCATTGCGCGTCCTGATACCCGCGTTTGTTACGAGTGAATTAAAAACGGCATTCCAGATCGGCTTTGCGGTCTTTATCCCATTCTTGATTATTGACATGGTAGTCGCAAGTGTCCTCATGTCTATGGGTATGATGATGGTATCGCCATCTATCGTTGCACTGCCATTCAAATTAATGCTGTTTGTGCTCGTGGATGGATGGCAATTACTAATGGGCTCGCTCGCACAGAGCTTTTACTAGCCAGCGACATCAGGAGAAATCATGACCCCAGAAAGTGTAATGACGATAGGCCGTCATGCGATGGAAGTCACATTAATGGTAGCTGCACCGTTATTGTTAGTGGCGCTGGTTATTGGTCTGGTAGTCAGTATATTCCAGGCAGCGACCCAAATTAACGAATCAACATTGTCATTTATACCAAAATTAGTTGGCATTTTTATAGCACTCATCGTACTAGGCCCGTGGATGCTGTCGGTTATGCTGGATTACATGCGAGAAGTTTTCACCAATATCCCTAATTTGGTCGGCTAACTTTCGTGGATAAAAGCTTTTATGTTTAGTTTTACCGATGCGCAATTTTATAGTTGGCTTGGTATGTTTATATGGCCATTAACCCGCATATTAGGGTTAGTCAGCGCCGCACCTATATTTGGCCACATGAGCGTTCCTGCTTCCAGCAAAATCGGTATCGCAGTAATGCTCACATTTATTATCGCCCCCACCTTAACAAACATTCCTGTTGTCGACCCTGCTACACCTGCTGGCATTTTAATCCTTGCGCAGCAACTTATTATCGGACTCGCGATGGGGTTTTCCATGCGCATGGTCTTTGTTGCAATTGAAATGGCAGGCGCAATTTCCACCCAGTCCATGGGATTTGGATTCGCCAGTTTTTATGACCCACAGACTCAAGGACAAACCAGTGCGGTCAGCCAGCTTTTTACCATGCTGGCTACGCTTATTTTTTTATCGATTAATGGTCATTTAATGATAGTAGAAACATTGGTGACTAGCTTCACCACGCTACCCATCTCGCTTGCCCCGAATGGGCATGGTTTTTTGCAACTGGCTAACTGGGGTGGGTTTATCTTTAGCACGGGGGTTCAACTCGCTATGCCCATGATAGCCGCATTATTGATTACCAATATTGCATTAGGCATACTCACACGATCCGCACCACAACTGAACATATTTGGCATAGGATTCCCAATTACACTTTCAGTCGGTTTTTTAGTGATCATTACCAGTCTGCCATATCTCACCACACCAATACTTGCAGCCATCAATCAGACGTTTAATTTCACCCAACGGCTTTTTTTACCCTAAGATTATCCTGAAAATTGATGCCAGACATATACATCAACCCGTTTCGGGTCATTTTCATGATCAAGACTCTAAACGCTGTGCCCAAATTAGCGCTCGCAAATGCGCACGATTAACGTCATCCATATCCATACTCAAATCGCTACTTGGCATAGCAGCACCCGCCTGTGATTGCTCACACGCTTCTGCAACTAATAAGAATGGCGCATAAATGCCTTGGCGCGTCATCAAGGCATCCGTAACCGAATCGGGCAGCTGTATTTGATCCAGCGCGTCCTCCATCGTCACCCCAAGCAACCTATCCAGCAATGAGAACATACCAGTAATAAATAAATTCTCAGCTTCGGCTTTAGATAAATAAGACTTTCCTAGCAACTCCATTAAGCGACCACGTGTAATCGCTGCTTGCATCAACACTAGCGACGCGGTTGTAGCATTGGCACTTGCCAACAATACCGACAACCAGCGATACAATGGGTTATAACCCAGGACCTGAATCGCATGACGCATAGACTCAATCTCAAAACCCAAACCGAACCCAGCCGAGTTAATGTAATGCAATAACTTGTAGGAAATGGCTGGATCGTGTTTAAGCGCATCCTCAATTTTAGGGATATCCGCATTATTACGAACCAGTTCCATCAATTGCAGCAACATCACCTGAGATGGGTTAAGCCCGGTATTTTTCGCTATCGCCTGTCTAGGCGTTAAATAAAACTGACCCGCGAATGCCTGCAAACCTAATGCACCACAAGCATCATACTCTTGCCAATTACTTATTCTCCGCGCGATCATGCGAATAGGCGAGTTCTTCAACACTCCGTAAATACGCGCCTGTGAGGAAAAATTATCAGGGTCAAAATAGACTTCAATGGCTGTTGCAAGAATTAACTGCTTAGGATTTAGCGCCTTCATATCCACGCCGCGCAACAGAATGCCATATCCTGCTTTGCGCAACACTTTAACCTCAGCGTAAACAGCCTCATCTTCCAATTCGCTCACACTTACAATTAAGCTTGTGGAATTGGGCGGCAGTTCCGAAAAGGCGTCCTCCAGAATTAACGCGGCAGGTGCACGTAAAAAAAGACGATATTTACTCGGCGGTGCCTCTTCATCATTTTCAATATTTTCCTGGACAAAATTGACTAATGCACGCGCATCCTCGATTTCGTCCAACTCAACCAATGCTGTTTTCAGCCACGAAAACTCATAACCCAACACTTGTTGTTGGGTATCTAATAATGGCTCTCGTACTACCAACCGTACATCACTCATTGCTATCCTTAGAATCCTAAACTATCTAGCAAGTCGTCAACTTGGCTCTGACTCGCCATCGTTGCACCATCTTCGCCATGCTTAATAACGGGCCCATTAAGCAAACTCGTATCAACATCACGTTTAATCTCAGCTGGCGCATACTCAACTAACAATTGAACCAGTTTAGCTTCTACTCCGTGCGCCAACTCTGTTACTTTACGAATAACCTGTCCAGTTAAATCCTGAAAATCCTGCGCCATCATGATTTCCATCAACTGCTGCTTTGTCGTATTCGCATCTGCGGCCATCATTTGCAAAGACTGTGCAGTAGCAACAACCATCTCTCGACAAACAGCCTCACTAAATGGCTGATCCAACAAACCACGCCAATCTTTAGCGATGTCAGCAGCATTACCCGCAATATTTTCCTGTAATGGCAGCGCAGTATCGGTTGCATTGAGTACACGTTGCGCCGCTTGCTCAGTTAATTTTGCCACATAGGACAAGCGATCACGAACATCAGGAATGTCTTGAGCCGCTTCCTGTATCACTTTATCAAAGCCTAACTCACGCAGACTCTCATGCAGAGTTCGCGTCAATTGACCTACTTTTGACAATAATTCATCATGGCAAGGTTGCTCTGCTTCAGCATTTATTCTATTTGTTGACGCTGCACTTGCATTTTCCATAATGCCTCCCGCTTACATGCCCAATTTTTCAAAAATCTTGCTGAGTTTTTCATCCAGTGTAGCAGCAGTAAACGGCTTGACCACATAGCCATTAGCACCCGCCTGAGCTGCAGCAATAATGTTTTCTTTTTTGGCTTCAGCTGTCACCATCAATACGGGCAAGCTGGCTAATGCGGGGTCAGCACGAATGGCTTGCAACATCTGCAGGCCATCCATATTGGGCATGTTCCAATCAGATACCACGAAATCAAACTTTGCACCTTTGAGCATTTGCAACCCTTGCGCACCATCTTCTGCTTCTTCTACGTTGGCATAGCCCAACTCTTTCAACAGGTTACGTACAATGCGTCGCATTGTTGAAAAGTCATCTACCACTAAAAACTTGAGATTCTTATCTGCCATTCTTCACTCCATAAATTCCAAATATCCTGTTATACCCGCAAGGAACGACTGCCCTGCGATGCCAAATAGCCTAATACTTTGCCAGGTAAATCTTTAATATGCTCCACATCATCAACCGCCCCTATCGCAATGGCTTCTTTTGGCATACCAAACACAACACAACTCGCCTCATCTTGGGCAAAAGTATGCGCACCAGCTTGCTTCATAGCCAACATTTGCTGTGCGCCATCCTTGCCCATACCTGTAAGTATTACCGCCACCGCATTCTTACCCGCCGCCTTGGCTGCAGATGCAAACAATACATCAACTGAAGGTCGATGGTGATTTACAGGCGCGCTCTGCTCAAGCTGTGTCATATAATTAGCACCACTCCGCACCAACAACAAATGCGAATGCCCTGGTGCAATATAAGCATGTCCTGGCAATACTCGCTCGCCGCCTTCCGCTTCTTTTACCGAAATTTTGCACAATGTATTTAATCGGCTAGCAAAAGACTTGGTAAAACCTTCTGGCATATGCTGAGTAATCATAATGCCAGGACAATCTGAAGGCATTTGCATTAAAAATTCTTTAATTGCCTCAGTACCACCTGTAGATGCGCCTATCACAATCAATTTTTCGCTACTTAATAATGGATTGCTTAGTGTTGGTAGCGCCGTTGACGCTGGTGTTGAACTATGCGTCCGTGGCAGTATCCGCGCACGCGAAGCCGCCCGAATTTTATCACTGATTATTTCAGCATATTCCATCATGCCATTTTTAATTGAAATTTTAGGTTTGGTCACAAAATCGATTGCACCTAATTCCAAAGCACGCATAGTGATTTCTGAGCCTCGCTCGGTCAATGATGACACCATAACCACAGGCATAGGACGTAACCGCATCAATTTTTCAAGAAAATCCAGGCCGTCCATTTTAGGCATTTCAACATCCAGAGTCAGAACGTCTGGATTAAGCGCTTTAATCATTTCTCGTGCAACAATAGGATCGGGGGCAGCGCCTACCACCTCCATATCAACCTGATCATTGATAATTTCAGTTAAAACACCACGTATAAGCGCTGAATCATCAACTACCAGGACTTTTATTTTTTTCATAGTCACCATCCAAACTCAAAAATTAACCCGCCACTTTTAGTTTCAAGCGCTTTGCATATTCGGACTCACGTTCTACCAACGTTGCATTCCTTAACTCTTTGATTTTTCTCACCAACACTTTACCAGTGCGGGGGAAAAAATACACCTTACGAGGATATGCACCATTCAAATCTTGCGAAGCAACGGCAATCTTGGCTGCTTCTAAATAACCCAATACAAATTCGGAATTACGCTCACCCACATTCATAGTGCCAAACCCCTGCAACACATTACCGCCACCAAAAACTTTCGCTTCCAGGTTTTCGCGTTTAGCGCCAGCCTGCAGCAGCTTTTCTATCAAAATATCCATCGCGTGCACACCATATCGCATAGAGGGAGATACCGAACTATTCAAAGGATCTCCCCCATCAGGCAGCATAAAATGATTCATACCTCCAATTGCGCGTACTTTATCTCGAATACAGGCAGAAACGCACGAACCCAAAACTGTCACAATTAGCATATCTTTCTGAGTATAGTAATATTCTCCAGGCAACAATTTTGCTGCTTCACAATGAAAGTTTGCATCGTAATACACGTTACTAGCAAAATGTTCTTCTCCCCCATTCCAAGTCATTTCATTGCCTATTTTCTATGCGCTGAATGATGCAATGCGTACACGGTCTTACTCAGCAATTTAAAATGATTAGTTACATTCAAAAAATTCTCTGAATGTCCTGCGAATAGCAGGCCATCCGACCTCATTGCTGGCGCAAATCGTTCGAGTATCTTTGTTTGAGTGGGCTTATCGAAATAGATCATTACATTACGACAAAATATTGCATCAAACGGCCCTGTAATGGGCCAGGTTGATGCCAACAGATTCAGTGGTTGAAATGTGATCAAATCACGTAATGCCTGTTTTACCCGTACAGTACCCTCATTTGCACCCTTTCCTTTAAGAAAAAAACGTTTAACTCTCGCGTCAGACATTTTTTCTACTCGATCCAATTGATAAATACCGTTTGCAGCGATCTCCAGCACATTAGTGTCTATATCTGTCGCGATAATTTTCACAGGGGGGGTCAGGCTATTAAAAGCTTCACACACGGTCATCGCAATTGAATAAGGCTCTTCCCCTGTCGAACTCGCTGAGCACCAGATCTGAATTTCGCCAGATCTATGCTTAACAAACTCTGCTAACACTGGGAAATGATGTGCTTCACGAAAAAAAGAAGTGAGGTTGGTTGTCAGCGCATTAGTAAATGCTTCCCATTCATCATGCTGCGCATCTGCTGTCAAAGTATCCAAATAGACAGTAAAACTACTTAGTCCTAAAACACGTAAGCGACGTGCCAAGCGGCTATAGACCATATCCTGCTTATTATTGGATAATGATATACCGGCTCGCTGATATATCATTTCGCGCACACGGCTAAAGTCTCTATCAGTAAAACTGAATTCCTTATTATTGTCTTTATCTATTACAGCCATGAAATTCCTAATATATTTCTAAAGTTGAACTTGTACGACAACCAAATGCAACTTCTGGACATGCGATTATTGGAACCGACAGATCCACTGCAGCACTCACTAATACTCCTGCCACTCTTCTCCCACACTGTCAATTTCATCGGGTTGTTTATGCGCAAAAGACTCGGAAGCCGATCGGCGCTGAGTCATTCGCGCAGGTGCGTGCGATTGATAAGCGGAAAGTTTAAACTCACCCACAGTCTGCTCCAGCGCCTGTGCCTGATCTTGCAGGCTCTGTGCAGCAGCCGCAGCCTGTTCAACCAATGCCGCATTCTGTTGCGTAGTTTCATCCATTTCTGATACTGAGCGATTAATAGTGCTAATACCTGTATTTTGTTGAGTTGATGCTTCATAAATCGAATCTAACAGATCAGTAAACATGCCTACGACTGTCAAAATTTCATCCATATTATCACCGGCCTCTTCAACCAGTTGTGTGCCATCTTTGACTTTATGAACTGATTCAGTGATCAAGGTTTTAATTTCTTTGGCTGCCGCCGCACTGCGTTGTGCGAGGCTACGCACTTCACCTGCAACTACGGCAAAACCACGCCCCTGTTCACCTGCACGCGCTGCTTCAACCGCAGCATTAAGTGCCAGAATATTAGTTTGAAAAGCGATGCCTTCGATAACGCTGATAATGTCGACAATCTTACGTGAGCTGGAACTGATTTCACTCATAGTGCTGACCACTTTAGCCATGGTCTCACCACCTGACTCACACATTTCACGTGTGGTCGCAGCTACTTTTTGAGCATGATGGGCATGCTCGGTGGTTTCTTCAACCATTTTGGTCATTTGCGCAGTTTCAGAAGCTGTCACAGACAATGAGTTGGCTTGTGATTCAGTACGGTTCGACAAGTCAGTATTGCCTACTGCTATTTCGTGCGCAGCCGATGCAATAGTTTCAGTGCCCTGGCGTACATGAGTGACAATTTCATTCAAGCCTGTTTGCATAGTTTGCATAGCTTGCATTAATACACCGATTTCATCATGTGACGTCACAGGAATTTCCTGACTCAGATCACCAGAAGCAATACGTTCAGCAGCAGCAACCGCAGCACCTAATGGGCGTGTAATCGCATGCACTAGCCACCAGGCTAACGCGGCAGCAAAACCGATACTGACTATCATCAAAACACCAACCAACCACATCACCAGGTGATAACGTGACTGGCCCGCTTCATGCACTGATTTAACCTCGGTTAACTGTGCAGGTGATAGCGCCGCTGAGTTTGTGGCATACCCATAGATAGCATTACTGGTTTCATTGGATAGGCTTAAAAAATGTACCCCCATATATCCACCCAATAAGAGGGAAATCGCCAGAAATGCAACGACGGCGATGAGTTTACTTCTGATAGTCATGTTATTTAACATGGTAATTTCCTTAATCTCTTATTTAATTGTTCTGTAAATGATGCGGTATCAGTTATATTGGGCGAGCACTTCGCGTATGGTCGCAGCCAGTTCCTCTGCAACGAACTTGG
>JBAZJP010000015.1:0-63869 GCA_041651255.1 Sulfuriferula sp.
GGCCATTTTTTCTATGGGCATGGTAGCAAGTGATTTATCTGCAGTACCTGAGTTGGCTAGCGGCACCAAAAGGGTATGTTCGCTGGTGAGCTTGCCTTTTTTGCTGAGCTGGATAGGATTGTGTTCTTTAAGCCAAGCCACGCTCACATTGAATTTCTTTGCAATGCTCCCTATGCGTTCACCGATTTTGGCTGAGTAGGCTTGCCAGCTGACGAGTGGCTTGTCGTAGTTTTGCAAGTTGTTGGAAAATGTGTCGACTTTGTCGACAGGTAGTAGTAATTGAGTCGGGGTGTCAGAACGCACGACAGGTTTGTTGAATGCGGGATTAAGGGATACGAATTCATTTATCGGCATGTTGGCAAGCTTGGCGGCCAAGCTGACGTCGATGGATTTGTTAAGCATGACCGTGGTGAAGTAGGCCTGATTTGGGATGCTGTCAAGGTTGATACCGACGCTAGCGGGATCCGCGATGATTTGCTTGACTGCAAGCAGTTTGGGCACGTAATGCCTGGTTTCCATCGGTAGATTCAAGCTTAAATAATCAGTGGGCAAACCTTGTGCCTGATTTTTGGCAATGGCCCTGGCGACACAGCCTTCACCGCAGTTATAGGCGGCGAGGGCAAGCTCCCAAGTGCCAAATTGGTCGTGCAGTTTGCTGAGATAATCAAGTGCTGCACCGGTAGCAGCAATGATGTCGCGTCGGCCATCGTACCAGCCATTTTGCTTCAGACCGAAATCTTTGCCGGTAGATGGGATGAATTGCCAGATGCCGGATGCGTGGCTGGGTGAATATGCCATAGGATTGAATGCGCTCTCTACCATAGGAAGTAAGGCGATTTCAGTAGGCATACCACGTTTTTCGACTTCACCGAGTATGTGGTAAAGGTAACGGCGGCTACGTTCTACGGTTCGGCGTACGTAGTCGGGGCGCTGGGCATACCAGTTAATATGCGATTCAACCAGTGGGCTGTCCATGGTGTCCATGCCAAAGCCTGAGCGTATCCTGTCCCATAAATCTGCTGTGTTTTCTGGTGGCGTATTAGCACTGCTGCCAGGTGCATTGCTAATGTAGGTAGTGTTTTCGGCTAATTTTACAACTGGGGTGTCGGCAAGGGTGATGCTTGGGAAGCTTAAATACAGCAACAGCAGAAGTTGGGTGATTAGCGTTAAATATCGCGATTTAATCATCCGTGGATGATACTGGAATTGGGTGTGGCGTGCAAGGAAAGGTGTCAGGAATTGTCTTTGAGTGTCCTTACCGCCGTGAATGTTGCAAGTGTGTTAGCAGCGTTAACGGAGAATCCCATTCTGCTTTGTATGCTGGACAAGTGGCAGCGTAAAAATGGATTGGTGGCGTTTTCTACGGCGATGGTGGATGGCAGCGTAGGTAAGTGCTGATGACGTAATGCCCGGTCATGTTGTGCGCGTTGTTGAAGTGCTGTGTTGTCAGGTTCTAATGTGAGTGCAAAGTTTATGTTGCTCAGTGTGTATTCATGAGCACAATAGACGGCAGTGTCGGGTGGGAGGTGTGCGAGTTTGTTCAGTGAGGCGAGCATTTGGGCTGGCGTGCCTTCAAATAAACGTCCGCAACCACAACCGAACAGTGTGTCACCACAAAAAACGCTATTTGCGCCATAGTAGGCAATATGTCCAGCAGTGTGCCCGGGGATGTCTAACGTCTTGAAATTTAAGTCTAACGACGCAATATGGACAACGTCACCATCATGTAATGAGTGGGTGCGGCATGGGATGGTTTCCAGTGCGGGGCCATAAACAGGAACGGGGTAAGTATCTACAAGCTTGGCGACACCACCGACATGGTCATGATGATGGTGGGTAATGAGGATGGCAACCAAGCTTAATTGATGCGCGGCTAAGTATTGTATAACAACTGCACTGTCACCCGGATCTACGACGACAGCATGCAGATTGTCGTGGATAATCCAAATATAGTTATCCTTGAAGGCGGGGATAGGGTGTATATGTAAAAGGGTATCCATGCTGATTATGATAACATAGCAGCTTGCGTGTTCAAGGTTAGACAATGCTGATATGACTTTTACTGAGTGGTCGAAAACGCCGCTAGGGCAATATCTTTATCAACGTGAATTAGCGTATTTTGATCGCGCTGTTGCGGATTTGTTTGGTTTTAACGCGGTGCAGGTGGGTAACCCTCAATGGGATCTGTTGCGTAACAGTCGTATTGCGCACCGTTTCCACGTCCATCCTGATTATGCCGATGTATTGGCTGATCCTACGCATTTGCCATTTGCGGCTCAATCCATTGATTTGCTTGTTTTGCCGCATGTGTTGGAGTTTTCAGATTATCCTCATCAAATCTTGCGTGAAGCGGAGCGGGTGCTCATCCCCGAGGGAAATTTATTGATCAGCGGTTTTAATCCTCGTAGTTTATGGGGAATGTATCGTTGGATGCGACGTAATACCCAGGTTTACCCATGGACGGGCGATTTTATTAATTTGACGCGTTTGAAAGACTGGCTATCGCTGTTGAATTGCGACGCGGTAGCGGGGCGTATGTGTTGTTATGCACCACCTTTGCATAATGCAAGTCTGATGCAGCGTTTTGATTTTATGGAATTGGCGGGTGATCGATGGTGGGCGAAGGGCGGTGGGGTCTATTTTATTCATGCAGTGAAGCGCGTGCATGGAATGCGTTTAATCATGCCGCGGTGGAAGAGTTCAGCCCAGGTGGTTGGGGCACTGCGCCCGGCCAGTCGTAGTATGCAGAGTGAAAGTTGTGATGAGTGAGTTAAAAGAAATCAAAATTTATACCGATGGTGCGTGTAAAGGTAATCCTGGGGTAGGGGGATGGGGCGCATTGTTGGAAAGTGGCGGCCATACTAAGGAAATCTTTGGTGGTGAAGCATTGACGACTAATAATCGCATGGAGTTGATGGCGGTGATTGAGGCATTGCAAAGTCTGAAGCAGGCTAGCCGTGTATTAGTCTATGCAGATTCGCAATATGTACTTAAGGGAATAAATGAGTGGCTGGTGAATTGGAAAAAACGCAATTGGCGGACCAGCGATAACAAGCCAGTCAAGAATGTGGATTTGTGGCAGCGCCTGGATGTGTTGGCAAATCAACATGAAGTGCAATGGATTTGGGTCAGAGGTCATACGGGTCATGAGGGTAATGAACGTGCTGACGCATTGGCAAATAAGGGTGTTGAGCAACAATTGACTCAATAATAGACCCGGTAATTTTAAGGTAAAGAGAGCTATGCCGTTATTAACTATCGATAACGCCTCGTTGGCGTTTGGACATTTTGCATTACTGGATCATGCAAGCTGGGTAATAGAGCCTGGCGTGCGTATAGGATTAATCGGTCGTAATGGCGCGGGAAAGTCTAGTTTATTAAAAGTATTGGTAGGCGATACGCCGCCCGACGACGGTGTGGTGTGGCGGCAGCCTGGAATGAAACTGGGCTATGTGCCACAAGAGCCGGTGCTGGATCCGGATCATACTGTTTATGAAGCTGTGGCTCAAGGTCTGGGTGATGTTAGTCAGTTGTTGCTTGATTACCATTCAGTCACGCATAAAATGGGTGAGGCAGATGCTGACTTTGATGCACTGATGGCACAGATGCAAACTTTGCAGACTGCATTGGAAGCGCGCGATGGCTGGAGCCTGCAAGCCCGCGTAGAAACTGCACTGACCAAACTGAATTTGCCTGAAGATGTGTTGGTGGGTACGCTATCAGGCGGACTGAAAAAACGTGTCGCACTGGCGCGAGCGTTGGTGGCTGAGCCGGATTTGTTATTGCTGGATGAGCCGACTAACCACTTGGATTTGAGTTCTATAGAGTGGCTGGAAGATTTGATCCGTACGTTTGCGGGCAGTGTCGTGGTGATTACCCATGATAGGCGTTTCCTGGATAACGTTTCCCAACAAATAGTCGAATTAGATCGCGGCAAGCTGCGTACTTTTGAAGGTAACTTCTCTGATTATCAGCGCTTGAAAGCAGATCAGTTAGCGATAGAGGCGGTGGAGCAAGCCAAGTTTGATAAGTTTCTTGCACAGGAAGAAGTGTGGATTCGTAAGGGCATACAAGCACGCCGCACGCGTAATGAAGGCCGTGTGCGGCGTTTAGAACAGCTGCGGGTTACTCGTAGTGACCGCCGTAATCATTTGGGTCAAGTTAGTCTCAACGTGGATAGTGGTGAAAAATCTGGTAAACGCGTGGCAGAATTGATAAACGTCAGTAAATCCTATGGTGGACGTTTACTCATTGATAATTTCTCTGGGGTGATACAGCGCGGTGATAAAGTTGGCTTGGTTGGTGCAAATGGTATCGGTAAAACGACGCTGATTAAGTTGATACTGGGCGAAATTGAACCTGATAGCGGTGAAGTGAAACTGGGTACCAAGCTTTCGGTGGCCTACTTTGATCAGTTCCGTGCGCAGTTGGATGATGAAGCGACGGTGGCTTATACCATTAGCCAGGGTGGCGATTATGTTGAAATTGGCGGCGAGCGCAAACACGTTATCAGCTATTTAGAAGATTTCTTGTTTGCTCCTGAGCGTGCTCGTTCACCGGTTAAGTCACTATCCGGCGGTGAGCGTAATCGTTTGTTACTGGCACGTTTGTTTACGCGTCCAGCAAATATTTTAGTATTAGATGAACCGACTAATGACTTGGATATTGATACGCTGGAATTGTTAGAGTCGTTGTTACAGGATTATCCAGGTACAGTATTGCTGGTCTCACATGACCGTACTTTCCTCGATAACGTGGTAACTCAGGTTATTGCTTTTGAAGGTGATGGTGTATTGCGTGAATATGCCGGTGGTTATGAAGACTGGGTGATGCAGCGCGGTAAACCTAATGCTGTGGTTAGTCAAACTGCGCCTAAATTAGCATCGACGGTTGAGAAGACTAACAAAGTTGCGCCTGTGAAAGCTAAGCTAAGCTGGAAAGAGCAGCAAGATTTGGCGGCTTTACCTATGCAGATTGAAATGCTGGAAATAGAGCAGGAGCGAATCACCGCCTGCCTGGCAGATCCTAATTTATATGCTAATCAGAAGTCAGAGGCAGCCACGTTACAAGCGCAGTTGACTGCATTGAATGCTCAGTTAGAAGAAATGCTGGTGCGCTGGGAGGCGTTGGAAGCTAAGGTCTAGCAATTGGCATGGGGTGCTGTTACAGCAACACATCCCAGCCTTCATTCATCAGCATTTGTGTTAATGCTATCAGCGGTAAACCTATTAATGCATTGGGATCGGTACCTTCCATTTTTTCCATTATGGCAATTCCCATCGCTTCGGATTTTGCGCTGCCTGCGCATTGGTAAGGTTGTTCTTTGTGCAGATAGCTTTCTATTTGCGCATCGCTGAGGTTACGGATAGTGACTGTGGTGGGAACGATGCGTGACTGGAGATGGCCTGTTGCGCTGTTATAAAGACTTAGCGCGGTATGGAAAATAATGGTGTTGCCACGCATGGTTTGTAATTGTTTAACTGCATTTTCATGATTGCCGGGCTTGCCGATATGGCTGCCATTCAAGGTGGCTACTTGATCTGAGCCGATGATAAGCGCGTTGGGGAAGTTCGCTGCAACTGCTTTGGCTTTGAGTTCCGCCAGGCGAAGTGAAGTGCGTTCGGGTGTCTCGTTGGCTAAGGGTGTTTCATCCACATCAGGATTCGCAACGACAAACGCAACTTGTAATTTTTCCAGCAACGCCCGTCGATAGGGTGAGGTTGAGGCAAGTACAAGTTGCGGGGTTGTTGTGGTCAAGCAAATTACTCAGGTTGAATTTCGAGGAGTACTTGGTCTGGCGTGACTGCATCGCCTTTTACAACGAACAGGTTAATTACCGTGCCTGAAATAGATGCCTGAATTTCATTTTCCATTTTCATTGCTTCAATAACTAACACTGCTTCACCTGCCAAGACTTTTTGCCCTGTGCTGACGAGTACGTCAACGATATTGCCAGGCATTGCCGTAGTAACGTGACCAGCATGGGTTGGGCGTGGGCGACCTGTGCTGCTGGCTTTCTGAGTCGACTTGGCTTTACCTGTTGAGCTGCCATTTGCGCTGATTTCGACTTCGTTGAGTGCTTCTACGAAAACTTCTTCAGTGATGCCGTCGACTGATACGTAGTAAGGGCGTTCGGTCTGTGAACCGTGTCCGGTACCTGTTAGTCGGATGTGGTAGGTTTCGCCGTGCAATGTGACGCGGAATTCGTCGGCGGCATAGCGGGTGCAATCACCAGCCGATTTGGCTTCTATTGGCAATAAAGTTTCTGGGGTCAGCGTGTGCGCGTTACGTTCTTGCAAGAAAGTACGGCCTAAGTCCGGGAACATGGCGTAGGTAAGGGTATCTTCTTCAGATTTAGCAACGTCTTCGATTTCGCTGCGCAGTTTGTCCATTTCGTCGGCGATTAAGTCGGCTGGACGGCAGGTAATGACTTCCTGATCCGCGATGGCCATGCCACGTACTGTTTCATTAATCGTACCGGGGGCTTTACCATAGCGCCCTTGCATGTAGAGCTTAACTTCATTGGTAATGGTCTTGTAACGGCCACCAGTGAGCACGTTAATGACGGCTTGGCTGCCAACGATTTGTGAAGTTGGTGTGACTAACGGAGGGTAACCTAAATCTTCGCGTACGCGCGGAATTTCAGCAAGGACTTCATCCATACGATCTAATGCGCCTTGTTCCTTGAGTTGATTAGACAGATTGGAAATCATGCCTCCAGGTACTTGACTGATTAGTACACGTGGATCAACGCCAGTAAAGTTGCTTTCATACTGCCAGTAGATTTTGCGGATTTCGCGGAAATAAGCAGCTATTTCTTCCAAATCATCCAGTTTGATCCCGGTGTCATACTGTGTGCCCGCCAATGCAGCGACCATGCTTTCGGTCGTTGGATGGCTTGCACCCTCTGCAAATGCGGAGATACAAGTGTCAATAATGGTTGAGCCTGCTTCGATGGCCTTGAGCTGGGTCATGCTGGCCAGGCCCGATGTGGCATGACTATGGGTATGCACAGGTAAGCCTGTTGCTGCACGTATTGCTGTAACCAATTCAAATGCGGCTGATGGGGTTAACAGACCTGCCATATCCTTGATCGCAATGGTGTCGCAACCAAAGTCAGCCAGACCCTTAGCCAGTTCAACAAAGTGCGGGATGTCATGCACTGGACTGGTGGTGTATGAAATCGCGCCTTCTGCCATTTTTCCGGATTTTTTGACTGCTTCTATGGAAACACGCATGTTGCGTAAATCGTTCATGGCATCGAATATGCGGAATACATCAACGCCATTGTCAGCGGATTTTTGCACGAATGCACGTACTACGTCATCGGCATAGTGGCGATAGCCGAGCAGGTTTTGTCCGCGTAACAACATCTGTATTGGTGTGTTAGGTAAGGCCTTACGCAGTTTAGCAAGGCGTTCCCATGGGTCTTCTTTGAGAAAGCGGACGCAGGCATCAAAAGTCGCGCCGCCCCATGCTTCAAGCGACCAAAACCCGATATTATCAAGTTTTGCGCAAATCGGCAGCATATGCTCAGTACGCATGCGTGTTGCAATTAATGATTGGTGTCCGTCACGCAGGACAAGATCGGTGATAAATACTTTAGTCATGATGTTTTTGCAGTCTTAGAATATAAGCGAATTATAAACCATTATGGGCGGCAATCGCAGCAGCAATTGCGGCGGCTAACATTTCGGGCGGATGTCCCGCATCATAGTTGATTAATTCTGGGTGCATATCAACGAATGAAGTATTGAATTCGCCGCTCTGGAATTCTTCATTTCCCAAGATGGAAAGGTAATAAGGTATCGTGGTTTTAACACCAAATACGACCATATCATTCAGCGCGCGTCGACCCCGAGCAATCGTACTTTCCCAAGTTAAATTCCATACTGTTAATTTTGCACACATGGAGTCGTAATAAGGCGGGATGACATAGCCGCTATATATAGCCGCGTCAGTACGCACACCTGGACCACCTGGTGCATAGTAACGGGTAATGCGGCCAAAGCTTGGCAGGAAGCTGTTCTTTGGATCTTCTGCGTTAATGCGAAACTCAATGGCATAACCGCGATGTTGTATCTCTTCCTGCTTGTACTGTAATGGTAAGCCACTGGCAACACGGATTTGTTCCTGCACGATATCGACACCGGTGATGGTTTCGGTAATGGTGTGCTCGACTTGCAGGCGGGTATTCATTTCCATGAAGTAGAACTGATTGTCTTCATTCAACAAGAACTCGACTGTGCCTGCATTTTCATAACCTACAGCCTTGGCAGCCTTGACAGCTAATTTACCGATGTACTGACGTTGCGATTCGGTAAGTTGTGGCGATGGTGCTATTTCTATTAGTTTTTGATTGCGGCGCTGGATAGAGCAGTCACGTTCAAACAAATGTATCGCGTTGCCAAAACCGTCGGCAATGACTTGAACTTCTATGTGCTTGGGGTTAACTACGCATTTTTCTAAAAATACTTCGGGTTTGCCGAATGCCTTGCTGGCTTCTGATACTACACGGTCATAATTTTTGATGAGGTCAGCTTCTGAATCGCAACGGCGTATGCCACGACCACCACCGCCATTGGTAGCTTTAAGCATGACTGGATAGCCGATGCTGTTGCCGAGTACTCGTGCTTCTTCAACATCCGCAAGGTTGTGGTCGCTACCCGGAATGACAGGAATACCAGCCTTAATCATTGCTTTGCGCGCCTGGATTTTGTCACCCATCATAGTGATGACATCTGCATTAGGACCAATGAAGCGAATGCCGCGACGTGCGCAGATTTCAGCTAATATTGGATTTTCAGATAAAAATCCATAACCAGGGTGCAGGGCATCACATCCGCTGGCAACGGCTAAGTTAACGATATTATGGGCGTTCAAATAGCCTTGAACAGGGTCTGAGCCTATATTGTAAGATTCGTCAGCTTTCTTGACATGTAATGCATGACGATCTGCATCAGAGTATATGGCGACCGAGGTGATGCCGAGCTCTGAACATGCGCGTACAATGCGCACAGCAATTTCGCCTCGGTTGGCTATGAGTATCTTCTTTATCACGAGTGCTAGCCTTTTTTTGACAATACGATAACAAAATTATATCATGAGCGGCTTATGTCGGAACAGGTAGTCATACATAGTCTTGCTTTTGCGCAAGGCAACAGCGTTTTATCGGGTGATATCAGCGTGGATAAGCTTCCTCGTTTGATGGATGCATTGATGGCGCGCGCTGCAAACGTGAGTTATATAATTGAGGGTGGTGTAGCAGTACGCCCTTATTTGCGACTCAAATTATGCGGCGATTTGCCTCTGTTATGTCATCGTTGTGCGCAAGTGTTTAGCTGGCATCTGGAAACAGAATGTCGGATTTGGTTGGCGCAGAATGAAGATGAATTGTCAGCGTGGGATAGAGAAGCAGACGGATTAGCCGATGCGATGGTAGCAGAGGCGAAATTTGATTGGCAGGCTTGGTTGGAGGAAGAGGTGTTGTTGGCTTTGCCAGTATCGCCAGTTCACCCAGACGATGGATGTTTGGCTACGGTCGAACAAGGGAAAAGTGAGCGACCAAACCCATTTGCGGCGTTGGCGACATTGAAACGGCAACATTAATTTTTATTGGAGTACTAACATGGCTGTTCAACAGAACAAAAAATCACCTTCTAAACGTGGCATGCATCGCGCTCACGATTTCTTAACTAACCCACCGTTGGCTATTGAGCCAACGACAGGTGAAGTCCATTTGCGCCACCATATCAGCCCTAATGGCTTTTATCGCGGTCGTAAGGTTGTTGCAACCAAGGGCGATTAAGCATAGCTGGTGTTGTATAGACAAATAGGCCGCAAGATGAATTTCTTGCGGCGTTTTTGTTTTATTGGGCGCGGATTTTTACGTCTTGAAGTTTGTGGTTTGGGAAAAAAATGACTAAAGATGTCACTGTCGCAATCGATGCAATGGGTGGGGATCATGGGCCGTCAGTGACGGTAGCTGCAGCACTCAGGTGTTTGGCGCGTGATCCTGCGCTTAATATCGTTCTGGTAGGTGTTGCTGACGCGATTAACGCGCAGTTGCGCGCATTAAAAGCCAGTGCTGATGCACGTTTGCGTATTCATCATGCCAGTGAAGTGGTGGATATGGATGAGTCGCCAGCGTTGGCGATGCGTAATAAAAAAGATTCATCAATGCGCGTTGCGATAAATTTGGTGAAGTCGGGTGAAGCAGGCGCGTGTGTGTCAGCAGGTAATACCGGTGCGCTGATGGCAACTGCACGTTTTGTGCTGAAAATGCTGCCTGGCATTGAGCGTCCAGCAATTGCCAGCGAGTTGCCGACGATTAAAGGGCGGACCTTTGTGCTTGATTTAGGTGCGAATGTGGATTGTACGGCTGAGCATTTGCTGCAATTCGGTATTATGGGCGCGATGCTGGTATCTGCCTTGGATCAGCGCGATGCACCTAGTGTGGGCTTGCTCAATATAGGCGAAGAAGAAATTAAAGGTAACGAGATTGTAAAGCAGGCCGCTGAGTTGTTACGCCATAGCGGTTTGAATTTTTACGGTAATGTTGAAGGTGATGATATCTATAAGGGCACTACCGATGTGGTTGTGTGTGATGGATTTGTCGGTAACGTAGCATTAAAGACTTCTGAAGGTTTGGCAAAGATGGTTTCTACCATGTTGCGTGAAGAATTTAACCGCAATGTGTTTACTCGTATTGCAGGATTAATTGCACTGCCAGTATTGCGTGCATTTAAGAAGCGCGTTGACCCACGTCGCTACAATGGTGCGACTTTGTTGGGGTTGCGAGGTGTCGTAGTGAAAAGTCATGGCGGCGCTGATCGTTACGCGTTTGAGCATGCGATAGAGCAGGCCGCACGCGAAGTGCGCAATCATGTACAACAAAGAATTACTGAAAAAATGGCTGTATTGCAAAAGGAAGTGGCATAGATGTACGCAAAAATATCAGGAACAGGCGGCTATTTGCCAGAACGCATCATGTCCAATCAAGAGTTGGCGGCAACTGTCGACACGAGCGATGAATGGATAACTGAACGTACCGGTATCAGACAGCGCCATTTGGCCGCTGAAAACCAAACTACCAGCGATTTAGCAACAATGGCGGCACGTCAGGCGATCGAAGCGGCTGGCGTGTTGGCTAATGACATCGATTTAATCATTATCGCCACGACGACACCTGATCTGGTTTTTCCAAGCACGGCCTGTTTGGTACAGGCTAAATTGGAGATTACTAATGGTTGCCCTGCATTTGATGTGCAGGCAGTCTGTAGCGGTTTCGTTTATGCCATATCAATTGCCAATAATTTTATTCGTGCTGGACAGGCGCGTTGTGCACTGGTTATTGGCGCGGAAACTTTGTCACGTATTACCGATTGGACCGATAGAAGTAATTGCATCTTATGGGGTGATGGTGCTGGTGCTGTGATTTTAACTGCAACTGACACACCCGGCATCATTGCTACGCATTTACATGCGGATGGTCGGCATAAGGATTTATTGCATGTTAATGGTGGCGTGTCAGCGGGTGGCGATGGCACACCTGTAATGAAAATGGAAGGCAATGCGGTATTTCGCGTTGCGGTGAAAACCCTGGATGCGATAGTTGATGAAACCTTGGCAGCTAATGGCATGCAAAAGTCTGATGTTGATTGGTTAGTGCCGCACCAGGCAAATATTCGCATCATTCAGGCGACGGCAAAGAAGCTCGGTATGAGCATGGATAATGTCGTGGTTACTGTAGATAAGCATGCTAATACATCAGCGGCTTCAGTACCGTTGGCATTGGATACCGCAGTGCGTGATGGTCGCATTAAGGCCGGGGATGTGGTGCTCATGGAAGCCTTTGGTGGTGGCTTCACTTGGGGTTCAGTTTTGATGAAATGGGCTTAATGATGAAATTTGCTTTTCTTTTTCCAGGTCAAGGTTCGCAATCAGTCGCTATGATGCAAGGCTACGCTGATTTGTCAGTGGTGCATGATACGTTTGTTGAAGCGTCGGATATTTTGGGGCAAGACTTGTGGGCGATGGTGAACGATGGCCCGGTAGCGCTTTTGAATGCGACTGTTAACACGCAGCCCGTTATGTTGGCTGCTGGGGTGGCAAGTTATCGTGCATGGTTAGCATTAGGTGGGCGCGTGCCTGATGTGATGGCGGGTCATAGCTTAGGGGAATATACGGCGTTGGTCGCTGCGGGCGCGTTAAGCTTTGCCGATGCATTGCCGTTGGTGCGTATCCGTGCGTTGGCGATGCAGGATGCTGTTGCCGAAGGTGTGGGCGCGATGGCAGCAATCTTGGGTTTGGATGACGAAACTGTGCGCGCGGTGTGTGCTGAAGCCGCACAGGGTGAAGTGCTAGAGGCGGTTAACTTTAACTCGCCTGGGCAGGTGGTAATTGCCGGACATAAAGAAGCAGTAGAGCGTGGTATGGCGTTGGCTAAGGAAAAAGGTGCCAAGCGCGCGTTACCATTGCCTGTATCTGTGCCATCGCATTGTGCTTTAATGCGTCCTGCAGCAGAAAAATTAAGTGTGGCATTGGCGAATATCAAAATAGCGGCGCCGCAAGTGCCTGTTTTGCACAATGCTGATGTGGCTAGCTATCAGCAAGGCAATCAGATTTGTGATGCGTTGGCACGTCAATTGTATAGCCCGGTGCGTTGGGTGGAAACTGTGCGCTTTATGGCTAATGATGGCGTCACTTTGGCGGCTGAATGTGGTCCAGGCAAGGTCTTGGCTGGCTTGACTAAGCGGATAGATGACAGAATTTCTGCCACCGCGTTAATCAGCGTTGCTGCATGCGAAGAATTTAAAAATTTAATTGCTTAGGGAGAGTGTTATGCCACAGCAAAAAGTAGCCCTGGTAACAGGTGCCAGTCGCGGGATAGGGCAAGCAATAGCATTGGAATTGGCGCGTCAGGGTGCTACTGTTGTCGGTACGGCAACAAGTGAGTCAGGTGCGGCAGCGATTACGGATTATTTGCAACAGGCTGGTGCCGTTGGGCGCGGTATGGCGCTTAATGTCACTGATGCAGCGAGTGTGGATGCAGCGATATCGGCGATACAGGCTGAATATGGTGAGATTGCAATCCTTGTTAATAATGCAGGCATCACCCGTGATAATCTGTTAATGCGCATGAAAGATGATGAGTGGGACGATATTATCGCCACTAACTTGACTTCTGTTTTCCGTTTGTCGCGGGCTGTTTTGCGGGCGATGATGAAAGCGCGTTATGGTCGTATTATCAATATTGCTTCAGTTGTTGGCGCCATGGGTAACGCAGGACAAACTAATTACGCAGCAGCTAAGGCGGGGATGGTGGGTTTTTCCAAGTCATTGGCGAGGGAGGTTGGTAGCCGCAATATCACGGTAAATTGTGTTGCACCTGGATTCATTGATACTGACATGACTCGTGCGTTACCCGAAGCTCAGCGTAATGCGCTGCTTGAGCATATTCCGTTGGGGCGTTTAGGTCAGGTAGATGATATTGCGCACGCGGTGAGTTTCCTGGCTTCTACTCAGGCTGGATATGTAACAGGTGCGACTTTGCACGTGAATGGCGGTATGTACATGGAATAACCTTGGGTTATTTTTGGAAGTTTGTTAGAATAGTTGAGCTTTTTTTAATTTTTGGGAGTTACACAGATGGATAATATCGAACAACGCGTTAAGAAAGTCGTCGCTGAACAATTGGGTGTGAACGAAGCTGAAGTGAAGACTGAGTCTTCTTTCTCTGGCGATTTAGGCGCTGATTCGTTAGATGCTGTAGAGTTGGTAATGGCTTTGGAAGAAGAGTTCGAGTGCGAAATTCCTGACGAAGAAGCAGAAAAAATCACTACTGTACAAGCCGCTATTGACTACGTCACTGGCCATCAAGCTTAATTATTTTTAACGGAGCTGTCTTGTCCAAACGTAGAGTTGTTATTACAGGTCTGGGGATAGTTTCCCCAGCAGGTGTGGGTGTTCAGGAAAACTGGACAAATATCACCGCCGGTAAATCTTGCATTACGCGGATTACCCGTTTTGATCCTAGCCCATTTGCCTCGCAAGTGGCAGGTGAGGTGAGGAATTTTGATGTCAGCCAATTTTTAAATCCTAAAGATGCACGCCGTATGGACTTGTTTATTCAGTTCGGTATGGCTGCAGGTATAGAGGCTTTTAAAGATTCGGGGTTGGTGGTGACTGAAGAAAATGCAGTCAACATCGGGGTAAATATCGGTTCTGGTATTGGTGGCTTGCCACTCATAGAAGAAACACATACTACCTATATGAATAGCGGTGCGCGTAAAATTTCTCCGTTCTTTATACCGGCATCAATTATCAATATGATTTCAGGTAACTTGTCCATTTTATATGGGTTAAAAGGACCGAATTTAGCAATGGTAACCGCTTGTGCAACTGCAACGCATGCAATCGGTGATTCCGCTCGTATGATAGAGTACGGCGATGCTGATGTGATGATAGCGGGTGGTGCAGAATCTGCCTTAAGCCCGTTAGGTATTGGTGGTTTTTCAGCGGCGCGTGCCTTATCAACTCGTAACGATGATCCTGCAACTGCTTGTCGTCCATGGGATCAAGATCGTGATGGTTTTATCATGGGTGAAGGCGCTGGTGTGGTCGTGCTGGAAGAATACGAACATGCAAAGGCACGCGGTGCCAAAATTTATGCTGAGTTAGCAGGCTTTGGTATGAGTGGTGATGCTTATCACATGACTGCGCCTGTTGAGTCTGGTGAAGGTGCTGCGCGTTGTATGGTGAATGCGATGCGTAATGCGGGGGTTAACCCAGACCAGGTTGACTACATTAACGCGCATGGTACATCGACACCTTTAGGTGACGTGGCAGAAACTGCAGCCATGAAACTTGCATTAGGCGATGCAGCTTATAAAACGGCAGTTAGTTCAACAAAATCCATGGTAGGTCATTTATTGGGTGCAGCAGGTGGTGTAGAGGCAGTTTATTCTGCCTTGAGCGTTTATCATCAAGTTGCACCGCCTACGATCAATTTGATCAATCAAGATGCGAATTGTGATTTGGATTATGTACCTAACACTGCGCGTAATATGAAGATTGATGTGGCATTGTCCAATTCCTTCGGTTTTGGCGGGACGAATGGCACGTTGGTGTTTCGTAAAGTCTAATTGTGTTTCAAGATGGCGATAATTTTCCCCGTGATTACGGTATGAATTATCGCCATTTTTACGTCTGAAGTATTCCGTGCCTGTTATTCGCTTATCAGCGATTCCTGATTTATTTGCGTTACACGCGCAACATCCAGATACATTTCCTGTATTGCTAGAAACCACTGTCGGTTTAGGCTGGGACATGCTTATGGCCTATCCTGGTGAGACATCTTGTTATGATATGTCGCAGGGCGCTGAGTTTTTAACTCGCCTTGCGCATGAGTATGAAACGCAAGCCACGTCAAGAGTGCATGAATATGCTCATCTGCCTTTTCGTGGCGGCTGGTTTGTGTATCTGGGTTATGAGTTGCTGCACGAGATTGAATCCACAGTACCATTGCGTGAGATAGATGCGAATCAATTGCCTATGGCCGCGCTTATGCGTATTCCTGCAGCGATTATGGTGGATAAGACCCAGCAACAAGCTTGGGCTTTTGCCGAGGATGACGTTTTACTTGCCAAGTTAGTAAGCAGCCTGGTCGATATTCCTGCGGTGGAGTTCGATGTGCCGGTGTTAGATGAGCTGGTTGAGGAAGACGATGCGACATTTCTTGATGGCGTGCAGCAGATACAACGCTATATTGCTGCGGGTGACGTGTTTCAGGTTAATTTATCAAGACGCTGGTACGGTCGAGTGCATCAATCGCGGCCAGCTCCCGCAATTTATCAATCGTTACGCAAAAAAAATCCGGCGCCTTTCTCTGGCAGCGTGCGCTTGCGTGATGAGCAATATATTATTAGTTCGTCCCCCGAGCGTTTAGTTCAGGTCCACGATGGACGTGTATTAACTCGTCCTATTGCCGGTACTCACCCTCGACACGCAGATAGTGAGGAAGATGCAAAGTTAAAAGCGAATTTAATCGCCCATCCGAAAGAGCGGGCCGAGCATGTGATGCTGGTTGATCTGGAACGTAATGATTTAGGACGGGTATGCGTTCCTGGTACGGTCATAGTCGATGAATTAATGGCAGTCGCTACTTATCAGCATGTGCATCACATAGAGTCGACAGTAACCGGGCGGTTACGAGATGATATTACGCCGGTTGACTTGATTAAAGCTTTGTTTCCTGGTGGCACGATTACGGGTTGCCCCAAAGTACGCACCATGCAAATTATTCGTGAATTGGAGTATACGCCTCGTGGTGCTTATACAGGAAGCATGGGTTATATTAATCTGGATGGTGATCTGGATTTGAACATACTCATACGCACCTTAAGCTTGTCGGCACAGCAATTAACCTTTTCTGCGGGGGCGGGAATAGTGGTGGATTCCGATCCGTTACGGGAATTGGCTGAAACGCGTGCTAAAGCTAAAGGCTTGCTGCGTGCTTTTGGGTTGATGTGATGATATTGGTCAATGGTGATGCCTGCGCGCAGGTGGCGGCGAATGACCGGGGTTTGAGTTACGGCGATGGTGTGTTTCGTACTATGCTAATGCAGGCAGGTAAGGTTCAAAACTGGTCGTTACACTATGCCAAGCTCGCTGATGATTGTGCTAGGCTGGCTTTAACTTGTCCAGACAAGTCTCTGTTTGAAAGTGATATTTCTTTCTTGTCTTCTTCAAATCTAAGCGGGGTAATTAAACTCATGGTGACGCGTGGTGTAGGACAGCGCGGCTATGCGCCACAGCCTGCAGCGTCGGTAACACGGATTAGCATGTGGTCAACTATGCCGCAGCATGCAGACGATATTATTCATGATGGAATCCGTGCACGCTGGTGCCAATTACGCTTGGGACGTCAACCCTTATTGGCTGGGGTGAAGCACCTCAATCGTTTGGAAAATGTGCTGGCACGAGCTGAATGGCAAGATGCTGATATATTGGAAGGCTTGCTGTCAGATGAAGCGGGTAACGTCATTTGCGGCACTATGAGCAATATATTTGTGATTAAAGGACGGTATTTATACACCCCGGATTTGAGTGCCTGCGGTATTGCTGGTGTGACTCGCGCGAGAGTATTGGATGGGGCTGCAAGCTTGGGATTGATGGTTAAGGTCACCGCGTTATCTGTAGCTGACGTGCTGGCGGCAGATGAAGTGATGGTGACTAATAGCGTAATTGGGATATGGCAAATCCGGGCATTAGCTGAAAAAACCTGGGATGCAGGGCAATTTACGCCGTTAATTCGTGCGTATCTGGAGATGGATCATGATTAAAAAAATAATAAACTGGAGTGTGTTTTTAGCGCTCTCGCTGTTTGCTTACATGTATTGGTATGCGCATACGCCGTTAACATTAAAACAAGTGCCGATGGAATTCAATTTGAAACCAGGTAGTAATTTATCTGCATTGAGCAGGCAAATGGTGGAAGCAGGGGTGATGCATGATGCGTGGCGCTTTCGTATTTTAGTGCGTGCTTTAGGTAAGGCTAATAAAATAAAAGCGGGATATTACACCTTAAATCAATCCATTACCCCAATCCAGTTATTGGATAAACTCACTGCAGGCGAGGTTAGCTTGCGGGAAATTGTATTTATTGAAGGCTGGACTTTCGCGCAAATGCGCGACGCATTAGATACGCATCCATTGGTACGCCACGATACTAAAGATATGAGCGAACAAGAAGTTTTGCAGACATTGGGTGTGCCGCTCAATCACGCTGAAGGCTGGTTTTTCCCTGCGAAATATTACATAGATGCGGGTAGTAGCGATGTGTCGATATTGCGGCGCGCTTATGACACCATGCAGCAACATATACAGACAGCCTGGATTGGCCGAGATGCTGGCTTACCTTATGCAACGCCAACAGAAGCCTTAATCATGGCCTCGATTATTGAAAAGGAAACCGGGGCAGTGTCTGAGCGTCCGCTTATCGCGGCAGTGTTTATCAATCGTTTACGCAAGGGCATGCGCTTGCAAACCGATCCGACCGTGATTTACGGTTTGGGTGCTCAATATGATGGCAATATTCGTAAGCGAGATTTAATGGCCGATACACCTTATAACACCTATACTCGCTCGGGTTTGCCGCCGACACCGATTGCCATGCCTGGTTTGGCCTCAATATTAGCTGCATTGCATCCCGCCAAGAGCGATGCGCTGTATTTTGTTGCCAAAGGCGATGGTTCGCATTATTTTTCTAATAATTTAGACGAGCATAACCGTGCAGTTGCCCGTTATCAAAAATAGTTTAAAAGTAGCTCAAAAATAGTCCATAAATAACAAGGTGCACTGATGGCATTTATTACTTTAGAAGGCATAGACGGCGCGGGCAAAACGACTCATTTAGACTGGATTGCCGAGCATCTGCGGGCGCAAGGAATTGAGGTGTTAGTGACGCGTGAGCCTGGTGGAACCCCGTTGGGTGAGTCATTGCGTGCATTGTTACTGAATCAGGCCATGCATATTGATACCGAAGCATTGCTGATGTTTGCTGCCAGGCGTGAGCATATTGCCCAAGTTATCCAGCCTGCGCTGGATAGAGGCGCATGGGTGCTGTCGGATCGTTTCACCGATGCGAGTTTTGCCTATCAGTGTGGTGGGCGGGGTATTGCTGAAGAGCGCTTGAGTATATTGGAGTCGTGGGTGCAACAAGGTTTGCAACCCGATTTGACGGTGTTGTTTGATGTCGATGTGGCGATTGCACATGAGCGGGTGCGTACGCATTCCGACCCAGACCGATTTGAGCAAGAGCAGCTTGGCTTTTTTGAGCGAGTACGATCTATGTATTTGCATCGTGCGGCTCAGTATCCAGAGCGTTTCCGTATTGTGCGTACCGATCAGTCCATTGCCGATATCCGTATTGAATTAACGCGTATGTTGTCCGTACTGATCAGTGAGTAGCGCGATGCTGGATGCGTATCCATGGCAAACTGAAACGGCCCAGCGTTTATTAAGCTTGTGCAAGCAGTTACCTCATGCCTTGTTATTACACGGTCGAACAGGCTTGGGGAAGCATGCTCTGGCGCAGTCTTATGCGAAATTTCTGTTGTGCGAGTCTGCAGATAAAACGATTACGGCTTGTGGTGACTGTCCAGCCTGTCATTGGTTTGAGCAGGGCGCTCATCCCGATGTGCATGTATTGCAACCCAGTGCAATGGATGAGCTGGAAGACAGTGACGCCAAAAAAAGTGCCTGGATTTCTGTAGAACAAGTACGCCATGCCATAGACTTCGTTCAGCTGACTTCGCATCGAAATGGTCTGCGTATCGTGTTGATCTACCCCGCTGAAGCTATGCAAGCGAGTGCGGCTAATGCATTGTTAAAAACGCTGGAAGAGCCACCTGAAAATAGCCTGTTAATTCTCGTCAGTGACCAGGCATCCAAACTCATCCCTACGATATTAAGTCGATGTCATTTGGTGGGATTTGATTTGCCTGATAATGAGGCAACATTAATCTGGTTACAGGCACAAGGGGTTAAGGACGCCGCATTGTGTTTGGGTCTGGCGGCGGGTTCGCCCTTGCAGGCAGTGACCTTGGCGGATGATGATTACCAAACACGGCGTCGGGCATTGCTACAAGATTTGTTGGCAGCTAAAAAAACCAACGCACTGCAGTTAGCAGAGCGTTATGCGAAACTGGTTAATGCCGATTTTTCACAATTGCTGTTGTGGTTGCAGCAATGGGCTCAGGATATGCTTGCGGTTAAGCTGGCTGGGCGGGTTTATTATCATCAGGACTATACTGAGCAATTGCATAGCCTGGCGTTGCATGTTAAGTTAAACCTGTTACAGCTTTGGCAGCAGCGATTGTTGCAAGCGCGTGCTGCGGTTGCGCATCCATTGAATGTGCAGATGGTACTAGAAGATATTTTGCTGGATTACGTTAATTTGTTTGAGTGAGAACACTATGAGTGCAGTTCCTCCAGTACAACGGCCTGGCGTTTTGTCATTGGCAATTAAAGAAAAGTCGGCTTTGTTTGCGGCTTATATGCCATTTCTAAAAGGTGGTGGCTTGTTTGTGCCATCAACCAAGCCTTATCATTTAGGCGATGAAGTGTTTATGTTGTTATCGTTACTAGAAGATGCCAACAAAATTCCCGTTGCGGGCAAAGTCGTGTGGGTGACGCCAGTTGGTTGTCATGGTGGTAAAACGCCAGGTATCGGTGTGCAGTTTGATAGCAACGAAAATGGTATTTATGCACGTAATAAGATAGAGGGTGCGTTAGGTGGATCATTGAAAGCAGTAAGACCCACGCATACGTTGTAAGCTCATGTTTATTGACTCTCACTGCCATATTAATTTCCCTGACCTGGTCGCGCGTGAGGCCGAGGTGATGGCGAACATGCGCGCCAATCAGGTCACTCATGCCTTATGTGTCAGTGTCGAGCTAGATCGCTATCCAGAAGTGCTGGCAATGGCTGAACGTCACTCCAACGTTTTCGCGTCTGTGGGAGTGCATCCTGATTATGAAAATATTGCTGAACCGACTGTAACTCAATTGGTGACCCTGGCTGAGCATCCTCGGGTTGTTGCCATAGGTGAAACCGGCTTAGACTATTTTCGTTTAACCGGTGACCTGGAATGGCAACGCGAACGTTTTCGTACCCATATCCGCGCAGCAAAACTGGCGAAAAAACCCTTGATTATCCATACCCGATCAGCTGCAGCAGATACCTTGCGTATCATGCAGGAAGAGGGCGCAGCGGAGGTTGGCGGCGTGATGCATTGCTTTACTGAGAGTCTGGCGGTGGCTGAAGCTGCAATAGCAATGAATTTCTATATTTCGTTTTCAGGCATCGTTACTTTCAAAAAAGCAATTGAATTAAAAGCCGTCGCCCAAGCCGTGCCGCTGGATCGCATGTTAATTGAGACGGATTCACCTTATCTCGCTCCTATCCCATATCGTGGCAAAACCAATGAACCTGCATGGGTCAAACATGTAGCCGAGCATATAGCACAGTTGCGTGGCGTATCGACTGAATCGATAGGGCAGGCGACGACAGAAAATTTCTTTAGGTTGTTTTCATCTGCCACGCCCGCATGAGTGACATCATAGATGCCCTGTTAGGGGCAGCAAAAAGCCTGTTCCATCCAAAAATTCTGGCCATCGTCCTGTGGCCAGTAGTCTTCGCTTTGCTGCTATGGGGTGCATTAGCCTGGTTGTTCTGGGCGGATTGGTTGAGTGCCCTTAATGGCTGGGTGCAACCCGCCGAGCTATGGTTAGATCAGTATGATTTTGCCTGGATGGCAAGTATATTGAGTGTGACTTTGCTGGTGTTGCTGATTACGCCATTAGCGCTGACTACAGCTTTGCTGGTTGCAGCTGTTATTGCCATGCCCATGATGGTAAAACATGTGGCGGGGCGCGATTATCCGACGTTGGAGTATAAGCATGGCGGAACATTGCTGGGTAGCCTGTTGAACGCATTGATTGCCGTAGTCGTATATGTAGGCTTGTGGTTGTTAACTTTGCCGTTCTGGCTGGCTGCAGGTTTAGGTGCGGTGTTTTCCTTGCTGTTGACGGCTTATCTAAACCAGCGATTATTTCGTTATGATGCACTGGCGGAGCATGCAAGTCGTGAAGAATTTGAAGTCATACTTGAGCAATCGGGTGGTAGTCTTTATGGCATGGGTTTGATCTTGGCTTGTTTGCATTTCATTCCCGTCATCAATCTGTTTTCACCCATATACACGGGTCTGGCTTATATACATTTTGGCTTGAATAAGCTCAAAAAATTACGCGAGGTGCAGGGGTGATACGCTATGTTGTGACGTTGTTTGTCAGTCTTATGCTGCTGACTGGTTGCACCGGCAATCTATTCAAACCGAATCAGTTCAGTTTTACGACAGCCGAAATGCAAAGGAATCTGGATAAGCGGTTTCCTATTGATAAAAAATATTTGGGTGTAATTGATCTAACGTTACTTAATCCAAAAATAACAACACGTCCAGATACCAAACGTCTTGCATTACAGTTTGATACTAAAGTTTATATGCTGGGTTATAACAGGACACTTGATAGCAATATAAGTATAACTACCAATTTGGTTTATGACGTAGCCAAGCAAAGCGTGGTATTAAAAGAACCACGATTGGAAAAGATCGGGGTTGTGGGCATGCCCAGTGGACAGGCAGAAAGTCTGAACCAGATTGCTGCAATGTTAGTGAGCGATCAGCTGGAGGGAGCCAGCATTTATCATTTTACGCCAAATGAAACGCGATTTTTGGGGATGAGTTTAGCACCTGAAAGTCTGGAAATTACCGATGCTGGCGTGACCGTGCACATCCAAAAATAAAACCCCGAAGCAGCTTAAACTGCATCGGGGTTTTAGAGGTGAGGGTTAAATTAGCCCGCAAAAAAAGCTTTGACCTTATCCATAAATGAGCGTGCTTTTGGACTGTGGCGCGCATCATCTTGCTGATTAATGCTTTCTAATTCACGCAGTAACTCTTTCTGACGCTCGGTAAGGTTGACTGGTGTTTCGATCGCAACATGACACATTAAATCACCTGGTGCATTGGTGCGTACACCCTGTATGCCTTTGCCGCGCAAACGGAAAATCTTGCCTGACTGAGTCTCGGCAGGGATTTTGAGTTTGGCATGACCATCCAATGTCGGAATTTCGATCTCGCCACCCAATGCTGCTGTAGTGAAACTGATAGGCATTTCGCAGTGCAGATCATTGTGATCACGCTGGAAAACAGAGTGTGCCTTGAGGTGGACGACAACATACAAATCACCTGTTGGTCCACCATTTACACCTGCTTCACCTTCACCAGATAGGCGTATGCGATCGCCATTGTCTACGCCAGATGGTATGCGTACAGACAAGGTTTTATGCTTTTTGACGCGTCCAGAACCTTGGCAGGTTGAACATGGGTTAGGAATAACTTTACCCGTGCCATGGCATTTTGGACAAGCCTGCTGGATAGAGAAAAAGCCTTGTTGCATACGCACTTGACCGTGTCCACCACAGGTGCCGCATGTTGTGGCTTCAGTACCCGGTTTCGCACCTGAGCCATGACAAGTTTCACACTCTTCCTGGGTAGGGATGCGTATCTTAGTTTCAGTGCCGCGAGCAGCCTCTTCCAGCGTGATTTCCAGATTGTATTGCAAATCGGCACCACGATAGACATTGGAACGACCACGACCACCACCACCGAAGATGTCGCCAAAAATATCACCGAAGGCATCAGAGAAACCACCTGCGCCGCCACCCATGCCGGCACCTTGATCCAGACCTGCGTGACCATATTGATCATATGCCGCGCGTTTTTGGGCGTCAGTCAGTGTTTCGTAGGCGGTTTTTGCCTCCTTGAACTGTTCTTCAGCTTTGGGATTGTCTGGATTGCGGTCAGGATGGTACTTCATCGCCAGGCGACGATAGGCCTTCTTGATTTCTTCTTCACTGGCATCACGATTGACGCCGAGCACTTCATAATAATCGCGTTTAGACATGTTTTGAATTGAAAATATAGCTTTGCAAAGCTTGCAGTTGTAGATAACGAAAAAAAGGATGCGCAAACTCGCGCATCCTTTTTAACGCGCAGAAGACTTAAGGCTTGTCTTTAACTTCTTCAAATTCAGCATCAACGACATTGTCATCATGGGCATGAGCGTTGCCACCTGTTTGACCAGCATCGCCGGCTTGTGGAGATCCAGCCGCGGACATTTTCTCAGACAGTTTGTGTGCCAACTCGCCCAATGCAGTTGCTTTCGCCTCGATAGCAGCTTTGTCACTACCTTTCAATGCTTCTTCAGCAGCGCCAATCGCAGCCTCGATCGCGGATTTCTCATCGGCACTCACTTTGTCACCATATTCGGTCAACGATTTCTTGGTTGAGTGGATCAAATTGTCGCACTGGTTACGTGCGTCAACCAATTCGCGCATGATACGGTCATCTTCTGCATGGGCTTCAGCATCTTGCACCATTTGCTGGATTTCAGCATCTGACAAACCAGAGCTAGCCTGAATCTTGATCTTGTTCTCTTTGCCAGTTGCCTTGTCTTTTGCAGAAACATGCAAAATACCGTTGGCATCAATGTCAAAGGTCACTTCAATCTGCGGCATGCCGCGTGACGCTGGTGGAATGTCGGACAAGTTGAATTGACCCAAGCTCTTATTGCCGGCAGCAATCTCACGTTCACCTTGCAATACGTGGATGGTTACCGCGTTCTGGTTGTCTTCAGCCGTAGAGAACACCTGGCTGGCTTTGGTTGGGATGGTGGTGTTTTTCTGGATGAGTTTAGTCATCACGCCACCCATGGTTTCAATACCCAAAGACAAAGGTGTTACGTCCAGCAATAACACGTCTTTTACTTCACCTTGCAACACACCACCTTGGATAGACGCGCCAACAGCAACGGCTTCATCAGGGTTAACGTCGCGACGTGGCTCTTTACCGAAGAACTCTTTTACCTTTTCTTGCACTTTAGGCATGCGTGTCATACCGCCGACTAAAATAACGTCGCCGATGTCAGCTACGTTTACGCCTGAATCTTTAATTGCTTGTTTGCAAGGAGCGATAGTGCGTTCGATCAATTCTTCAACCAGGCTTTCGAATTTAGCGCGGGTGATTTTAACAGCCAAGTGCTTAGGACCACTTGCATCTGCAGTGATGTAAGGCAGGTTGACTTCAGTTTGTTGTGCGGATGACAACTCGATTTTTGCCTTCTCAGCGGCTTCTTTTAAGCGCTGCAACGCAAGCATGTCGCTACGCAAGTCTATGCCTTGTTCTTTTTTGAACTCATCAGCAAGATAGTCAATTACGCGTTGGTCGAAATCTTCACCACCAAGGAAAGTATCACCGTTGGTAGAAAGTACTTCAAACTGATGCTCACCTTCGATTTCAGCAATGTCGATAATAGAGATATCGAATGTACCACCACCCAAGTCATACACAGCAATCTTGCGATCACCTTCTTTTTTGTCCATACCGAACGCTAATGCAGCAGCAGTAGGTTCGTTGATGATACGTTTAACTTCCAGACCTGCGATACGACCTGCGTCTTTAGTTGCCTGGCGCTGACTGTCGTTAAAGTAGGCTGGCACGGTAATAACCGCTTCAGTCACTGGTTCGCCCAAGTAGTCTTCCGCAGTCTTTTTCATCTTCATCAAAATCTGTGCAGATACTTCTGGTGCGGACATTTTTTTGCCGCGCACTTCAACCCATGCGTCGCCATTGTCAGCTTTGACAATGCTGTAAGGCATAAGGCCGATATCTTTTTGTACTTCTTTTTCTTCAAAACGACGACCGATCAAACGCTTTACCGCGAAAATCGTGTTTTTAGGATTGGTAACAGCCTGGCGTTTTGCTGCCGCGCCAACCAGGATTTCGCCATCTTCTGCATAAGCAACAATGGAAGGGGTGGTGCGTGCGCCTTCAGCGTTTTCAATAACTTTAGTTGCGCCATTTTCCATTACAGAAACGCAAGAGTTGGTTGTGCCTAAGTCAATACCGATAATTTTACCCATGATTTTTTCCTATGTTTTAAGTTAATTAGATGTGTCTAATATGTGGTTAATGATGTTATTTTCAAGACTATATTTTTAAGACTTGGCTTTCGCGACTGTTACTAATGCAGGGCGAACAACACGGTCATGCAACTGATAACCCTTTTGCAATACAGCAACAACCGTATTAGCTTCGGCTTCGCTTTCTATCATGCTGATGGCTTGATGTTTGTGCGCATCGAATTTTTCGCCAACTGGATTGATTTCCTGCAAGTTTGATTTGCTAAAAGCGCTATTTAATTGTTTCAGGGTCAGTTCAACGCCGCTTTTCAGATTTTCTATGCTTGGCGCATCTGTGCTCAGAGCCGCTTCTAAACTGTCTTTGACCGCGAGTAACTCATTAGCAAAATTCTCTACTGCGAATTTATGTGCTTTTGCCACGTCTTCTTGTGCGCGCTTACGAATATTGTCACCTTCAGCTTTTGCACGTAGCCAAGCATCGTGGTGCTCTTGTGCGAGCAGTTCGGCTTGTTTAAGTGATTCTTCCAGACTAGGCATGGTTTCTACTGCAACTTCTTCGACTTGTTCGTTCTGGTTATTTTCGGACTGCATAGTGGCTCCTAGATTTTAGATAGGCAAGATATGGGGATGAGTGTGGGTATTTCAAGCGTGATTTTTATTATTTTGTGATGCGCGGTATATCGACACCGCGCAATTGAATCTATTTAGCCGCCCATGTGTCCTTGAGGGTGACGGTGCGGTTAAATACGGGCTTACCTGCAATGCTGTCGATACGGTCGCTGACAAAGTAGCCATTACGTTCAAATTGAAAATGCTGCTCAGCTGGAATGTCTAACAAGCTGGATTCAACATAAGCGCTAATGGTCTGTTTCGACAATGGATTTATATCCAGCAAATAGTCCCTGTCGTCCGCGCCTGGATGAGGCACAGCAAATAGTCTGTCGTAGAGTCGTACTTCGACTGCACTGGCATGTGCAGCTGAAAGCCAGTGGATATTGCCTTTGACCTTGACACTGTCAGCGCCAGCAGTGCCCGATTTGGTTTCTGGTAAATATTGGCAATGCACTGCAATAATTTCGCCGTCTGTATTGTAATCAGCACCGGTGCACTCAACCACATAGCCGTAGCGCAAACGGACTTTGTTGCCTGGGAATAAACGGAAATAGCCCTTGGTCGGTGTTTCCATGTAGTCATCACGCTCTATCCACAGCTCGCGTGATAGTGGCACTTCGCGCTTACCGAGTTCCGGTTTTAATGGATGATTAGGTGCGTAGCAGGCTTCCGACTGATTTTCAGCATAGTTGTCGATGATGAGTTTGATCGGGTCAAGCACGGCGACACGGCGCTCTGCGGCCTGATTCAGGTCTTCACGCATGCAATCCTCGAGTACACTCATGTCTATCCACGAGTCACCTTTGGACACACCAATACGGTCGGTAAACAGGCGGAATCCCGCAGCGGTAAAGCCACGTCTGCGTGCACCGACTAACGTAGGCAAGCGTGGGTCGTCCCAGCCATCCACGTGGCCGTCCTCGACCAGACTGATGAGCTTACGTTTGGAGAGCACAACGTAAGTGAGATTGAGGCGGGCAAACTCGATTTGTTGCGGATGCCAGCCGATGACGGGTTGGAGTTTATCCAGCACCCAGTCGTAGAGCGGGCGGTGGTCTTCAAATTCCAGCGTACAAACTGAGTGAGTAATGTGCTCCAGCGCGTCAGAAATGCAGTGGGTGTAGTCATATAGTGGGTAGATGCACCATGTGTTGCCGGTACGATGATGCTCGGCGTGACGGATGCGATAAATGACTGGATCACGCAAGTTGAAATTAGGTGAAGCCATATCGATTTTAGCGCGCAATACGTGTGCACCATCAGCAAATTCGCCTGCTTTCATGCGGCGGAATAAGTCCAGATTTTCTGCTGGCGTGCGTTCGCGATAAGGGCTGTTAGTTCCTGGTACAAGATGCGTGCCACGGTTTTCGCGCATGGCTGCTGCATCCTGGCTATCAACATAAGCCAGGCCATGTTCAATCAGGAACTCAGCATAGGCGTAGAGCTTGTCGAAGTAATCCGATGCAAAAAACTGGTTGTCACCCCAGTCAAATCCTAACCAGCGTACCGCGTCGATAATCGAGTCGACGTATTCCTGTTCTTCTTTTTCGGGATTGGTATCGTCAAAACGCAAATGACACGCACCGCCATAATCACGCGCCAGACCAAAATTCAAGCAGATGGATTTCGCATGACCGTAATGTAAATAGCCATTAGGCTCAGGCGGGAAACGCGTGGTAACAGGGTGGTTCCACTTGTTGCTGGCGATGTCGTCATCAATGATGTTGCGGATGAAGTTGGAAATAACAGGTTTTTCAGTAGGTGCAGACATAGTTAAGTGTGTGTGAATAATCGGTTAGCCGTATAATTTTACATCTTTATTAGAAGCTGGGGATATAAATGCAACGTCGTGATTTCATTAAGGGGGCTGCCGGTGCGGGTTTGGCAGGGTTAGCAGCAGCACCGTCACTGGTACAGGCGGCAGATGCACCAGTGATTAATTGGCGATTAGCGTCGAGCTTCCCCAAAAGTCTGGACACGATATACGGTGCCAGCGAGGTGTTATCCAAGCGCGTTGCAGCATTAACCAATGGCAAGTTCCAGATACGCGTGTTTGCAGGTGGCGAGTTAGTGCCTGGCTTGCAAGTGTTAGATGCGGTACAAAACGGCACCGTCGAGTGTGGTCATACGGGAAGTTATTATTATGTTGGTAAAAACATGGCATTCGCATTTGATTGCGCTGTGCCGTTTGGGTTGACCGCGCGCCAACAAAATGCCTGGATGTATGCAGGTGGTGGCTTGCAACTGATGCGCGAGTTTTTCAAGAACTATAATATTGTGCAATTCCCCGGTGGCAATACAGGTACCCAAATGGGTGGCTGGTTTCGTCATGAAATCAAGTCGCTGGCTGATTTAAAAGGCCTGAAAATGCGCATCCCAGGCCTGGGTGGAAAAATCATGGCCAAGCTCGGCGCAGTACCGCAAACTCTGCCGGGCGGTGATATATATCCAGCCTTAGAGCGTGGCGCACTGGATGCGGCGGAGTGGGTAGGGCCGTATGACGATGAAAAGCTCGGCTTTTATAAAATCGCCAAGCATTATTACTATCCAGGCTGGTGGGAAGGCGGCCCGCAACTGAGTTTTATGGTCAATATCGACAAATGGAACGCGTTACCTGAAACCTACAGACAAGCCTTCGAAGTCGCAACAATGGAAGCCAATGCCATGATGCTGGCGCAATACGATAGCAAAAACCCACCTGCTTTGATGCGCTTAATCCAGCAGGGCGTGAAAATCCATCCTTTCCCTAAAGATGTGATGTTAGCCGCACGGGAACATGCTTTTGCGATTTATGACGAAGAAGCCGCCAAGAACCCTGCCTTTAAGAAGATTTATATCGAATGGAAAAAATTCCGCGACAGCGAAATCCAGTGGTTCAAAGTCGGCGAAGCGCCCTATGAGAATTTTATGTATTACATGAAGTAATTTAGGTTTGGCCTGAACTTAACTTAACTCAGGTCTGCTTTTAAGCACCATTCTGCTTGTTATAAATGACCAAAATCGACACTGAACGGAAGTTCAGGCTGGGCAACTTGATCATCTCCTTTTCGGACACAGCGGACCGTGGAGCTTCGCCGAAAAAGTGCACTGATCAGCTTTCTGGAACGTCCGCTTCTTGAAATTTCGAATGTGTACTATCGAGACACTGTGAACGCTAGCCCATAGCACTACATAGCGGACATCAAAATACCGGTTAAATATACCATGTATGCCCGCTTTATGGTTTTTACCAGTCCGTCGCAGGCCAGCCATTGAACGGCTGGTTCCGGTAGTGGAACTGTCGCTCGATGTGTAGAATGCTGAATGAGTCCTGTCGGTTAATTTGAGCCACTCACCAATGATCGCTTTGTGGCGACTAATATTAAGATAGAAAGTCTAGTTGGGGGTGATGCAGGCATGTTATCGAGGAAGAAACCAGCGTACCTAATTTATGGCATCTAGGATTCAGAGTCCTTAACTTGCGTTACTTACTCAACATAAAGGACATTCACTAGTGTTAGACCACGTTTTTATTTCTGTAGTTGACATCAATCGTTCGATTAAGTTTTACGAAACGGCTTTAGCGCCACTTAAAATCCACCATGTGATTGATTACGACGGAGCTGACGGTCCAAAGGGACATCCTGACTTAAAAGGTTTTGGCTGCAACGGACGTGTATTTTTTTGGCTACGAGGGGGAAAAGCAGATGCTAGTGCAGCACATATTGGCTTTGTTGCAAATAGCACTGAAGAGGTTGATGCCTTTTACGAAGCTGCAATGGAAGCTGGAGCAATAGACAACGGCAAGCCATCGGCGCGTCTCTACTATGACCCACGGTATTACGCCGCAAATGTTTTTGACCCTGATGGATACAGCATTGAGGCTGTCTATAAGAGTTGGCAACGCTCGCAGCCTTAATTTCATTCAGATTGTTGACTGCTTAGTCTCGACAGCACACATTCGAAATTCCAAGAAGCGGACGTTCCAGAAAGTTGATCCGTGCACTTTTTCGGCGAAGCTCCACGGCCCGCTGTGGCCGAATATCAGACTCTCGTGCCGATTACTCTAACTGTCTGTTGCTGGCACACAGTCCACTCCATTACGCCTTAGTACTAATTACCGTCATTTTCAAAATCGGTTACTATGCTGAAAATTGGTTTTCATTACGAGCCGTTTTAAGGTTCAATCTGTAAATGAATTTACAATATATACTCACATCCACCCCCGCAAATATGCGGTGCACGTAGTGGTGGCGCTGCCCGATTCCTGGATGACAATTACTTGACCACTGCATCCATGGCATGCCAAAATCAAGCCAGATCAACACTTCAACTCCACACCTCACTTTTACATGCCTAAAGTCCGGATAATTATTCTCGTGGCTCTTGCGTTGTCGCTAGGGTTTCACGCAGGACTGTTGGCACTGTCGATGGTTAAGGCGCAACCCCATCGTTCATCGACAGTTTCAGAGTCCTTGCATGTACGCCTCGTGATCGCGCCTATCGAGGAGATTAGACACGCCTCCAATGCAGGCCAGGCGAAACGTGCCAGCCTCGCGCAACTGACCACAGGGTCTTTGGCGCATTCCACCAAATCACGCTCCAAACCCTCCATTCCAACGCCGCCAAATGTGGAGGAAAAGGAACGTGTTCGTATCGCGGATTCCATCCCGCTTCCTCCCGTGCCTGAGAAAAAGCTGGCTTCCATGCCAGCGCCGCCCGCTCCAACCTCAGAGGAATGGAAATTAGCCTCTACCTACACGCTCAAGAACAGCAAGCGTTACCGTTACAACTGGGGGCAATTGGTTAGAAGCATGATGGGAACGGCGGTGGAAGGCCCTCAGCAGGGTCAGGTTCGATTACATATAGAGATTGCACCCAACGGCAAAATTGCCAAGGTCGAAGTGCTTTGGACGACTTCGGAAACAGCCGAAAAATTGGCTTTGCAAGCCATACGATCCTTGCCGCCACTGCCCCCCACGCCAACAGGAAAGCCTCTCGTCTTCGAAAAGACAATCTCATTTGAGCCGAACGAGAGGGAGTGGCCACCTATCTACAAATATGACTGTCTACCAGATCCTCCGTCTTTCCATAACCCGTTCGCGTGGGACGGTTCCTCAACCCAGCACACTGCGCAAGAGCATCCGGAAACTGGTTCGCCATTGCCCAGCGCACCCCCGCAGACCGATTGTCCCCCTGACTCCTCATCGGACTCCATCGATGCAGAAGAGAAAGATATGAAACGCCAATTTGATCAATGGGGTTCGGGGCGATTAAATGGGGTCGATTGATTTTTGCAAGAATGACTATTGGCGCTACTACGACTTTTAGAAGCGCCTTCAGAAGCACGATGTTGCCAGTGGTGGTTTTAAAGTATGTCGCGGACTGACTTTGAATGACTCAGGGGGCACTGACAATCAAATCATGCTAGCAACGATATTAATGCTCAGCGCTAACACACCCATGTTAAATGCAAACGATAACAGGCCGTGAATTAGGGTAATGCGGCGCATGACGCGGGAGGTGATGGCGACGTCGGAGACTTGTGAGGTCATGCCGATGACGAATGAGAAGTAGGCGAAATCGAAGTAATCTGGTGGGTTGCCGCCGGGGAATGTGAGTCCGCCCAAGGCTTTGCTGTGTCTGCCGCCGCTAACATAATAGCGGTGAGCATAGTGGAAAGCGTAGCGGGTGTGGATCAGTAACCATGATGTAGCCAGGGCGATAACTGACAATCCCACGTGCGTAATTTTGGCCAGACCGCTTACGTTGTCATTGGCTTTGAACAAAAAAGTCAGCGCCATCAGGCTGGCCAGTGCCGTCAGGGTTACCAACGCCAATATGCCCGAGCTGCTTTGGCGTTTATTCAGAGTGCTGTTTTGGGTAGCGACTGCGTCAGCACCTGCCATGGTGACCCAGGCGAGCAGCAGGCTTGTGCTTGCTGCCGCATCCCAGCTGGCGATGATGCGGGTGTCCAGCAGGATGCGGTCGGGCAGGGCAAAGAATATGAGCAGCCCTGCGACTATCGCAATAGTTAAACGTTGAAAATCACTTAAATTACGCACTGAGACTCAGGCTGGTCATTCCGCGCATATATGGCTGTAATGCCGCTGGTATGCTGATGGAACCATCGGCCTGCTGATGGTTTTCCAATATGGCGACCAGAGTGCGTCCGACGGCTAGCCCTGAGCCATTGATGCTGTGCAGCAGTTCAGGTTTGCCGCTATCATTGCGGAAACGGGCTTGCATGCGGCGGGTCTGGAAAGCTTCAAAGTTGCTGCACGAAGATATTTCGCGATAAGTATTCTGCGCCGGCAGCCAGACTTCCAGATCGTAGGTTTTGGCAGCGGAGAAGCCCATGTCTTTGGTGCACAGTGCCATTTTACGATAGGGTAATTCCAGTGCCTGCAGAATAGCTTCGGCGTGGCTGGTGAGGGCTTCCAGCACTTCGTAGCTATGTTCGGGTTTTGCCAGTTGCACTAACTCAACCTTATCAAATTGGTGTTGGCGTATCATCCCGCGCGTGTCGCGGCCGTATGCGCCCGCTTCGGAACGGAAGCACGGTGTATGTGCGACGAATTTAAGTGGCAAGGTTGCGCTATCAACAATTTCGCCCCGCACCATGTTGGTTACTGGCACTTCTGCGGTGGGGATGAGGTAGAGTTTTTCTGCGTCGGTACGGGGAACGTGGAACAGGTCCTCCTCAAACTTGGGTAATTGTCCTGTGCCGCGCATGGATTCAGCGTTGACGAGGTAAGGTACATAAACTTCGGTATAGCCGTGGTCCAGCGTATGCGTATCAAGCATATATTGCGCTAATGCGCGGTGCAAGCGGGCTAAATTGCCGCGTAACAACGAGAAGCGTGCGCCTGCGATTTTGGTCGCGGTCTCAAAATCCAGACCGAGTTTTTCACCCAGTTCGACATGATCCTTGATAGGGAAATCAAAGCTGCGCGGCGTGCCGACACGGCAAACTTCGACGTTATCTTCTTCGGACTTGCCAACAGGAACAGACTCATGTGGCAGGTTAGGGATGCTCATTAACAGTGCGTTTAACGGTGCTTGTAGTTCGGTTAACGCATCTTCAGCTGCTTTAAGTTCGTCACCCAGATTGGCGATTTCTGCCATGATGGCGCTGCTGTCTTCACCTTTGGATTTGGCAATGCCGATTTGCTTGGAGCTGGCATTACGCTTGGCTTGTAACTCCTGGGTGAGGGTCTGGATCTTTTTGCGCTCGGCTTCCAGGCGTGCTAATTCGGTGGTGTCCAGCGTAAAGCCGCGACTGGCGAGGCGAGCTGCGACGTTGTCTAAATCATTGCGTAATAATTGTATGTCTAACATGGCATTCCCGTATCAATGTGCGCGGCCAGTGGCGCGAGCGTAATAAATAGTGGCAAAAAAGAAAGCAACGGTGAGCGCGACTTCTATCATGGCCAGGATCTGTGATATGCCATGATCCGACCAGGCGCGGACTGCACCTTCGGTGAAATATACTAATATCATCAGCGATGACCATTGGTAGGTATAACGTCTGCCATGCAGAATACCGAACAATGGAACAAGTAGCGGGATGACTTTGAATATCAACATGGAGCCACCTGGTTTCAGTGGTGCGAGCCAGCCTTCCCAGGCGACGGACAGGAATATCAGGGCGATAAGGCTGACGATGCTGATATTTTGTAATAATTTAGTGTTATTCATGGGCGACTTTCAGTGGCAAGTTTCAGTGCGGTAGTGGCGAGGCGTTGACCCAATGCAAAGGCTAATTTGCGTTCATCTTCAGTGAGTTGAGTCGCATTGTTAATGCCACTTACATGACTGGCACCGTAAGGTGTACCGCCGCCGGTAGTGCTGGTTAAGGCTGCCTCAGTGTAAGGAATGCCGACAATGACCATGCCGTGATGCAGCAATGGCAACATCATAGACAGCAGGGTGCTTTCCTGTCCGCCGTGCATGGAGGTGGTGGAGGTGAATACGGCGGCAGGTTTGCCCGCCAGGCCACCTTGCATCCACACCCCCGCTGTGCCGTCGAGGAAATGTTTCATTGCCGATGCCATGTTGCCAAAGCGTGTCGGACTGCCCAGTGCCAAACCTATGCACTCGGTTAAATCTTGCGCTTCCACATAGGGTGCGCCCGCATCAGGAACAGCGGGCGTGGCAACCTGAGTGGTCGGCGCGACTTTGGGTACGGTGCGGATACGTGCTTGTGCATTGGGGACGGATTCTATTCCCCGTGCGATAGCTTGCGCGACAGCGGCAGTTGAGCCGTGTTGACTGTAATAGAGAACGAGGATGTCGGGCATAATAAGCTCGTAATGTAGTGTAGGCGGCAATTATACCGCGATATAACCAGAATCGGCTGAGTGCTGTAAACTAAGCACATGCAAAAAAAGATACAGCAAACCCTGAATTTTATACAGTTAGTGGCCCGGCGATTTATGGACGATGATGTGCCGCAGACCGCAGCCAGCTTAACCTATACGACTTTGTTGGCGATAGTGCCGTTGGTTACTATCGGCTTGACCATCTTTTCGGCTTTTCCCGCTTTTGAAACCATCTCGACGAATCTGAAAATTTTCATATTGGAAAATATGTTGCCTGAGGCTGCGGGTAAAGTGATCAGCGTGTATATGTTTCAGTTCTCCGAAAATGCAGGAAAGTTGACCGCCATAGGCACAGTGGTGTTGGCAATTACCGCTTTCATGTTGATGCATACTATAGAGGGCGCTTTAAATGCTATCTGGCATGTACGCCGTACTCGTCCATGGGCTCAGCGCCTGCTGATTTTCTGGGCTGTGTTGTCGCTGGGGCCGGTGCTGATCGGTGGTAGTTTGTATGTAACGTCGTATTTCGCCAGTTTGACTTTGGGGTTAGGGCATGAAGTGCATGGCGCTACTCTCTATTTGCTGAGGTTTGCGCCTATCGCGCTGACCGTCACGGCGATGTCTTTGTTGTATTTAATGGTGCCTAACCGTTATGTACCGACGCGTCATGCTTGGTTGGGAGGCTTGGTTGCAGGGCTGTGCTTTGAAACGATGAAACTGCTGTTTTCCAGCTATGTCAGCCATATGCCTTCTTATACTATGGTGTATGGTGCGTTTGCCATATTGCCGCTGTTTCTATTATGGATATATCTATCATGGATGACGGTATTGCTAGGTGCCGTTATCACCGCAGAACTACCAAACCTGATCTTAGATGGTTGGGAAGATCATAAACGGAACGGGCATGTATTTAATCTGGCTATACGTGTGCTGACAGCTTTATCCAGTGCGCAGCTACGTGGTGAAGTGCTGAGTTTACAGCAGCTCGCCTTAACTACTCAGGCTAATTGGGAGCAGCTGGAAGATGTGTTATCTCAGTTAGTCGATGCGAATTGGGTACTGAAATCAGGTAAAGGATGGGCGTTGGCGATGCATCCAGATCACATTTTGTTGAGAGCGGTTTTTGAGTATCTGGTGTTTGATGATGAGCATCATCAGCCGGATTTGGCCAGGTTGGTCAATTATCCGCTTACCACGCTAAGTGAGTGGCAAGCGTTATCAGGGGATCTCAAACAGGTCGAATGATTGTGTTTGCATGATAAGGGCCTGGGGTTTGATCGTGTGTGAGGTCGTGGTAATGAGTTCTATGTGCACGTTATTCATATACATGCCATGCGGCGTGAGTAATAAATTGGGTTGATTGAGTGCGCTATTGGCGGGGAACAGGATACCCGGTTGCATGGTTTTAATTGCAGATAATGGATTAAAAACCTCTACAGCACTCCCATTCGGGGGTAAAAATTGCACACCGATTTCCAGGGTTTGTGCGTCTATGCTTTTAACCCATTTGATAATACTAAGCTGCCAACCCCCATCATTGTGTTCGCGCATGCTAATTAATTCCCCTACTTTTATATGACTGGGGGTATTGATTTTGCTGCGTAGTGCCTGTCCTTGCGCGCCGACGTTTAGTACTTGCCATTTTGCAAGATAGTGGTTGCGCAGCGTGGGAGCGGGTGTGAAAAATGCTGGGTTGGGTGTGACCTTTACCGGCTCAACAGAATGGGTTTCCAACAGCGCATGTATGGTGCGAACGCCCAGCCCTAAGTCAACTTCATTGTATTTAGGTATATAACGATTAAAACGTCGGGTAACCGGGTTTCCCCAGCACCGAATTAATTGATGCAACAAAGTGCGGTAACTCGTTTTAGTCGCATAAACAGGCAGACCGACTTCCAGTGGCGCACCCCCATTTTCTACATGCGAGAGCATAGCCTGTAATTGTTGCGTAGCCGGACGTGTATCAAAACAGCGTATTGAGGGCTTGTGTTCTGCATTCGTGAGTATGCGTTTGTTGGTAGTGGCCGGGTCGTCTGTGGTTAAGTCCAGGACAAAAAGCGGGTAGTCTTCGGTATTGCTTATATTGCCAGTGATGTGCGTCAAAGGTGCTAACTCACGACTCAATTCCAGTACCAGTGTAATTTCACCCTGCATCAGATGATATGGATCAGCTAATGAAATTAGCAGGATCTGTTGATATAAATTCAGAATGTTGCCTGTTGCAGCCGCGATCCCTTTTTCTGATATGCCTAATACTTCAGCATATTCAAATGCCTGATGGGTTTCACGCCATAGTGTTTCAGGAATAAGCGCATACATTTCATAACATAAACCAAATATGCGTTGCTGTATCGTTAATAGCTGATAAATCACTGAAGTGATATCCAGCTTCGGTTTTTTTGGAATGGTGGTGGAGGCGTCGTCCATTAACACCAGTTTGTAGCCATAGCTTAGTTCTATTAAAAAATCCCGTGCAAGCTGTGCCTGCGTGTCGGCTTTTTCAGAGAGTGGTAGCATGCTGCCAGATAATTGCAGTTGCAGCATGTCAATTTGACCTTGCGCCGCCAGCCAGTGCAGGTTTAATAAATTTAATCGCAGATCGCTCGCAAGAGGTTGGCGATTGAGAGCTGCTAATGATGCTAAAATTGATTGGGTGGCAACTTGTGGGTTGTCATGTTGTAAGTTACCTAGCCAGGTTTGTAGTTGTTTCGGGCGCATTTCAGTAAGGTGCGCCAAGTTCGTGTTTTGGGCTGGGATAGCGAAATTTAATACCATAATAAAGCTACACTTTAGGTAGGGTTGTTCAGGCGAGTGTAAGGCTTATCGGGCGGCTTGTAAAATTTTGAATGGATGAGGGTTAATGATGAAATTTCTGGAATCTATATTTGAAGGTGCGTTGTGGCGTAGCCGTTACATGGTGGTGTTTGCTGTGATTGCGAGCATGGCTTCAGCGTTGATGGTGATGTATATGGCGACTGTAGACGTCGTATATCTGGTTGAACATGTTGTGCATTATGCAGATACGGGGCTTGCGGCTGACGCACGGAAAACGATCCATGACGAAACGATTACGCATGTGGTCGAAGTGGTTGATGGCTATTTATTGTCTACATTCATGCTGATTTTTTCACTGGGTTTGTATGAGTTGTTTGTCAGCGATATTGACGAGGCTCATGGTCAACGTTCATCCAGCAAGATTTTAGTGATCAACAGCTTGGATGATTTGAAACAGCGCTTGGCAAAAGTGGTACTGATGATACTGATCGTTAACCTGTTTGAAAAAGCGTTAAAAATCCCAATGACTGAACCTTTGGATTTGTTGTACCTGGGTGGTGCAATTGCACTGATCGGTGTGGCGCTGTATTTCACGCATGTATCTGAATCGCACAGTGCGGGGAAAGAAGAATCTGAATCCGCCAGCAAGCATTAAGCAATTAATTAAGTGGCGCGAATTGCGTTAACTGGAATTTGGGTGGAGGGGCGTGCTCTTTCCATCCAGATTGGATGAGTTCCTGTCCAGATCACACTCCCCGTAAATGGCTGGTAACGCTAGTCAAAAGGTTCTATGATGAGCTTATCTTCGGACTGAATGGAAGGCGTACATGAACAATGAAGCTGGTTCGCTGAATTTGGGCACGGTGGTGTCGGTGCGAGGCAGTGTTGTTGACGTGCGGTTTGACATTGATTTGCCGCCTATTCACTCGTTGTTGCGTTGTGGCGTAAATGACGAAATTTCCATAGAAGTACTGGCACAACTTGATGCGCATCGTGTGCGTGGGATTGCGTTGACACCCACTCAAGGGCTGGCACGAGGTACTGTGGTTACTGATACTGGTGGGCCGTTGTTGACGCCAGTGGGTAAAAACATAGTGGGCCGTATGTTCGATGTGTTTGGCAATGCCATTGATCATCAGCCTGCGCCACTTGATGTCGAGTGGCGTTCAGTGCATAACGCACCGCCTGCACTGGTGCGTCGTTCTACCAAATCCGAAATCTTTGAAACAGGCATCAAGGCTATAGACGTGCTGGTACCACTGGAGCGCGGCGGCAAGGCCGGGCTGTTTGGCGGCGCCGGTGTGGGCAAGACGGTGTTGCTTACCGAGATGATCCACAATATGGTCGGGCACCACGAGGGCGTCAGTATTTTCTGTGGTATCGGTGAGCGTTGTCGCGAAGGCGAAGAACTCTACCGTGATATGAAAGATGCAGGTGTGCTGCCAAATATGGTGATGCTGTTTGGCCAGATGAATGAGCCGCCGGGTAGCCGCTTTCGTGTCGGTCATGCCGCACTGACCATGGCTGAGTATTTTCGTGATGATGAACATCGCGACGTGCTGCTGCTGATAGACAATATTTTCCGTTTTATTCAGGCAGGCTCTGAAGTGTCTGGGCTGATGGGGCAGATGCCGTCGCGGCTGGGTTACCAGCCTACCATGAGCACCGAGCTGGCGGGGCTGGAAGAGCGGATTGCCAATACCGATAGCGGTGCGATTACCTCGATACAGGCGGTTTATGTACCCGCCGATGATTTTACCGATCCCGCCGCAGTCCACACTTTCTCCCATCTGTCGGCTTCTATCGTACTGTCACGCAAACGCGCCAGCGAGGGTTTGTATCCAGCGATAGACCCATTGCTGTCCAGTTCAAAAATGGCGACCCCCGGCATTATCGGTGAGCGGCATTATCAGCTGGCGCAGGAAATTCGTCGTACGCTGGCGCAATATGCTGAACTCAAAGACATCATCGCCATGCTCGGGCTGGAGCAGCTGTCGCCGGAAGATCGCGATATCGTCGGGCGCGCTCGGCGTCTGGAACATTTTCTTACTCAGCCATTTTTTACTACTGAACAATTTAGTGGCGTCACGGGCAAGCTGGTCAGTCTGGAGGATGCGCTGGATGGTTGCGAACGCATCTTGCGTGATGAATTCAAGGATTATCCGGAGAGCGCGCTATACATGATAGGTGCGATAGACGAGGCCAAGGCGAAGCTGCATCCCGCTGCGACAGCACCTGATGCAACAGCAGAGGTACCCGTTCATGAATCTTAAGGTGCTGCTGCCATTCAGAATTTTTGCTGAGAAGACGAATGTGTCGCGCATTGTGGCTGAAACCAGTGCGGGTTCCTTCGGTATTCTGCCGCATCGGCTGGATTGTGTAGCGGCGTTGCTGCCAGGCATATTGGAGTTTGAAACCCCGGCTGATGGCGTAGTCTATATTGCCGTCGATGAAGGAGTGCTGGTTAAAGCGGGTGCCGATGTGCTGGTATCCGTGCGTAATGCGATTGCAGGCACTGATCTGGGTAAATTGCATGCTGCAGTTGAGCAAGAATTTCTCAATCTTGATGAGCAGGAGCGGGATGCGCGGGTGGTACTGGCCAAGCTGGAGAGCGGCTTCATCCATCGCTTCAAGGAGTTTCGTGGTGAGTGAAACGCCAAAAGTGAAACCTACGCAAAGTGAAACTGGCTTCAGTCGCCAGGTTGGCGCAAAGGCCGCTCGCAAGCTCAAGGCGCAAAGTGATGCGCCTGAGGTGGTTTGGTCAGGTTTGAGCGTGATGGGGCTGATAGGTTGGTCAGTGGTGGTGCCGACGCTGCTGGGTGCGGCGCTAGGACATTGGCTGGATGCCCATTATCCTATATCACACTCATGGACACTGACGCTGATCATGATGGGGCTGAGCCTGGGTTGCTGGAACGCGTGGCGTTGGGTACGAATGGAAAACCGCACCGAAGTAGAGGAGCTGGAAAATGACGATGAATGAGATCTGGGGAATAATGCTGGCATTGGTGGTGGGCTTGCTACTGGGGGCGCTGTTTTTCGGCGGGCTGTGGTGGACAGTACAAAAGGGACTGACTGCAAAACATCCTGCTGTGCTGTTTCTGACCAGTATGCTGTTGCGCACAGGAATCACGCTGGCTGGATTTTATGCTGTTGCCGATCACGACAGTCAGCGTCTGGTGGCTAGTCTGGTCGGGTTTGTTATTGTTCGCCTGATTGCAACTCGGGTATCGAGATCAGATGCAGTGAAAGTCACGCAAGGAGCGGGTCATGCATCTTAGTCCGGATGAAGTGGTGTTCTGGCAGTACGGGTTTGTTAAGCTCAACCTCACTATCGTGACTACCTGGTTTCTGATGGCGGTGCTGATCATAGGTGCCAAGCTGGTAACACGCAAGATAGGCACGGTTGGCAAGCACGGAGTGAAGGTCACGCGCTGGCAGAGTCTGCTGGAAATCGTGGTCAGCGCCATCAAACAGCAAATCAGCGAAGTCGGTTTGCATCAGCCAGAAAAATATATGGGCTTCATTGGTACGCTGTTTCTGTTTGTTGCTGCTGCCAGTATATTTACCATTATTCCAGGTTACGAGCCACCTACGGGTTCGCTGTCGACCACCGCTGCACTGGCGATTTGCGTGCTGGTGGCGGTGCCGCTGTTTGGTATTCAGCAGCTGGGTCTGGGCCGGTATCTGAAAGATTATCTGCAGCCGACCTTTATCATGCTGCCATTCAATATTATTAGCGAACTGTCGCGCACGCTGGCGCTGGCAGTGCGTCTGTTTGGTAACATGATGAGCGGTGCGATGATCATCGGTATATTGCTCACTATCACGCCGTTTCTGTTTCCCATTGCCATGAGTGTGCTGGGTCTGCTGACCGGCATGGTGCAGGCCTATATTTTCAGCATTCTGGCTACGGTGTATATCGCGGCGGCAACTGGCACGCAGCATAGACCTCGAATTAAAGCTGTTACCCCATCATCAGAAACATAAATCAAGAGGAGTAGAAATGGATAGCATGACAATTATTGCGGTAGCCTCAATCATCACCGCTGGATTAACCATCGGTCTGGGCAGTATCGGGCCGGCATTGGGTGAGGGGCGGGCAGTATCAACAGCATTGACTTCGCTGGCGCAGCAGCCTGACGCCGCAGGTACGATTACCCGTACCCTGTTTGTCGGGCTGGCGATGATAGAGTCCATTGCGATTTACTGTTTCGTAGTGTCGATGATACTGCTGTTTGCTAATCCGTTCTGGAGTCACGCCATTGCACAAGCTGCGGGAAAGTAATCCATGATCATCGACTGGTTTACCGTTATTGCGCAAATCATCAATTTCCTGATTCTGGTGGGGTTGTTAAAGCATTTTCTTTATCAGCCCGTACTGAGTGCAATAGATAAACGGGAAAAACGGATTGCTGCCGAACTCGCCGATGCGAATGCGACCAAGCTCGCAGCGCAACAGGCGCGTGATGAGTTTAATGAGAAAAATGCGGTCTTCGATCAGTCGCGTGCGGAGTTGCTTAATCAGGCGATGGCGGAAGCGAAGGCCGAGCGGCAGCGTTTTATCGACACCGCACGGCAGGAGTCGGAAAACTTGCGTAGCCAGTGGCAGCAGGCATTGCTTAACGAGCATCAGAATCTGAATGCGGAAATCACCCGCAGAACTCAGGATGAGGTTTTTGCCATTGCCCGCAAGGTGCTGGAGGATCTGGCGGGGGAGACGCTGGAAGCGCGCATGGTTGAATTGTTCGTGCAGCGCTTGGAGCAACTGGATGGCACAGAACGAAGGCAGCTGATTGCTGCTTTTCAGGCCGCGTCCAGTGATGTGCTGGTGCGTACCAGTTATGTTCTGACAGCCGAACAGCGTGCGGTGGTAGCGGCTGCGGTGGATAAGGTATTTGCTCTGGCGCAGCCCCTGCATTTCGAGGTGGCGCCGAATATTGTCAGCGGTATCGAGCTTTCGACCAGTGGCCATAAGCTGGCGTGGAGTATCGCTGAATATCTGGGGGCGCTGGAAAAGGGGGTAGGTGAGTTGTTGCATCAGCAACTTAAATCCGAGCCTGTTATGACTGAGAAAAGTAGTAATGAGCGCTAAAAATTTGCAGGCGGTTTTCGATCAGGCTTTTGCCGGATTCAGCGAGGTAAGGGCGGCGCATACGCCGCAATTGGTGCCGCGGGAAACAGGCACGATTACCAGTGTCGCTACGGGTATTGCCAAAGTGTCTGGTTTGCCTGGTGTCGGTTTTGAAGAGTTGCTGAGATTTCCTGGCGGCATCTTTGGTATCGCGTTTAACGTGGATGAAGACGAGATTGGTGTGGTGTTACTGGGCGAGTACGCGCATTTGCACGCTGGGGGTGAAGTCGAACGCACAGGGCGGGTGCTGGATGTTGGGGTAGGGGATGGTTTGCTGGGGCGGATCATAACGCCTCTCGGCGCGCCGCTGGATGATGGTGGGGCTGTGCATTTCAGCGCACGCATGCCTGTTGAGCGAGCAGCTGCGTCTATTATGGATAGAGCGCCAGTCACGCAGCCATTGCAAACAGGGATCAAGGTGATAGATGCACTGATTCCTATCGGGCGCGGTCAGCGTGAACTGATACTCGGTGACAGGCAGACCGGCAAGACCACCATTGCACTGGATACTATTCTTAATCAGCATAATCAGAATGTACTGTGTATCTATTGCGCCATCGGTCAGCGCGCATCTGGTGTGGCCAAGGTGATTGCTACTTTGCGGGACAAAGGGGCGCTGGCATATACTGTGGTGCTGGTCACGGAGGGCAATGATCCACCCGGGCTGGCATATATTGCGCCTTATGCGGCAACAAGCATTGCCGAATATTTCATGCAGCAGGGCCGCGATGTGTTGATCGTATACGACGATCTGACCAATCATGCCCGCGCTTATCGTGAGCTGTCGTTGCTGCTGCGTCGCCCGCCTGGCCGTGAGGCTTTTCCCGGCGATATTTTTTATATCCATTCGCGCTTGCTGGAACGGGCGACGCATTTGAGCAAGGAATTCGGTGGTGGGTCGCTGACGGCTTTGCCGATTATCGAAACCGAATCGCAGAATATTTCCGCCTACATTCCTACTAACCTGATTTCCATTACCGATGGCCAGCTTTATCTGTCGCCATCGTTATTCGAGCTGGGTGTACTGCCGGCGGTCGACGTGGGCAAGTCGGTGTCACGCGTCGGTGGCAAAGCCCAGCTGGCGGCGTATCGTGCTGTGGCGGCGAATCTCAAACTGGATTATGCCCAGTTTGAGGAGCTGGAAAGTTTTGCCCGTTTTGGTGCGCGACTGGATGACAATACCCGTGCCAGCATCGAGCATGGACGGCGTATCCGTGCCTGCCTCAAACAGCCGGAGTTCTCCCCAGTGTCGGTACCTGAACAAATTGCCGTGTTGCTGGCTTTGGCTGATGGCCTGTTTGATAATGTGCCGCTGGCACGCATGGCGGAGGCTGAGCTGGCCTTGCGCGCAGCAGCGGCGACCATTCCGTCAGCAATCTCTCAGCGCTTTGCAACCGCGCAACAGTTGGCAGATGAGGACAGGGCGGCCATTTTGCAGATGGCACGCAGAGCGTTGGAGGCCTTTGTGCTACAGCCAGATGCCAAGGTCAAGTCATGAGTGAATCTACGGCCACGCTGCAGCGCAAAATCAGCAACGCCGGAGAGCTGGAGTCGGTCGTGCGCACGATGAAGGCATTGGCGGCATCCAGCATCAGCCAGTATGAGCGCGCGGTGCGTTCACTGGATGAGTATTACCGTACCGTGCAGCTGGGGCTGGTGGCGTGTTTGCGGCAAGGTTCACCTGTGCTGAATAATGTCCGTGTTGGTCGTAACCAGCCAGTGAAGACAGGCGTAGTTATCTTTGGCTCGGATCAGGGACTGGTGGGGCAATTCAATGACGAGGTGGCAGATTTTGCGGCAAATACGTTACGTGACCTGCCTGGAAACAAGATGGTGTGGGCAGTGGGCGAGCGGGTGCAGTTAAGGCTTGAGCAGATAGGGCTGGTGCCAGACAGTCTGTTTAGCGTGCCTAATTCGATACACGCAGTAACGCCGCTGATAGGGCGGATTCTGACCGAGATTGAAATGCGTAGCGAACAGGGACAAGTGGAACAGGTCTATATTTTCCATAATCAGCCTAAATCGGGTGCGTTGTATGAGCCAGTGAGTCAGCGCCTGTTGCCGCTGGACACAACCTGGCAGCGCGACTTGCTTGCACAGCAATGGCCGACACAAAATCTGCCCGAAATTATCGGAGAAAGTAACCTTACTTTATCGGCGCTGATTCGTGAATACCTGTTTGTGTCCTTGTTTCGCGCCTGCGTGGAATCATTGGCGAGTGAGAATGCCAGCCGGCTGGCCGCGATGCAGCGAGCTGAGAAAAACATCGACGAGATGCTGCTTGATCTGAATTTGACCTATCACCGTTTGCGCCAGAGCGGGATAGATGCTGAGCTGTTTGACGTTATTTCCGGTTTTGAAGCTTTGACCAATGATAAGCACAAACAGGCATAGCCTGATGTACAACCCGCATGATAGAAAGGATGAAGATGAAAATAAAAATTAATGTTGCAGATTTCCGTGTGCCAGTCGCCAAAAAGGTTAATCTGAAACAATGGCCTACGCTGATAAAACCGATATACAAATCCAAGGCGGAGTATCAGGAAATACTGGCGGCGCAGGTGGCTGAGCTGAGTGCAATGCAGCAGCGGCATTATGCGGCTGATAATTACTCGGTATTGCTGATTTTCCAGGCGATGGATGCTGCGGGTAAAGATGGTGCGATTCGCCATGTAATGTCGGGGGTGAATCCGCAAGGTTGTCAGGTTTACAGTTTCAAACATCCCAGCGTAACTGAACTGGATCATGATTTTCTGTGGCGTACAGTGCAGTGTCTGCCGGAACGTGGCCGCATCGGCATCTTTAACCGTTCCTATTATGAAGATGTGCTGATCGTACGCGTGCATCCCGAGATATTGCGCAATCAGGGTTTGCCTGAGGCGCTGCTCGATGAAAAATCCATCTGGAAGGAGCGTTATCATTCCATGAATGAGCTGGAAAAACACCTGCACCGCAACGGCACCCGGGTAGTCAAGTTTTTCCTGCATTTGTCCGAAGAAGAGCAGCGTAAACGTTTCCTCGCCCGCATTGATTCGCCGGAAAAGAACTGGAAATTCAGTCTGGCCGATATTGAAGAGCGCAAGTACTGGAAAGAGTACATGAAGGCGTATGAAGCGTGTCTGAGTGCCACCAGCAGCAAAGATGCGCCGTGGTATGTGGTGCCCGCTGACGACAAGGCGAACGCCCGCCTGATTATCTCCGAGATTATTCTGGATACGTTCAGAGCGCTCAAACAGGACTTTCCGAAACTGGATGCGAAACGTACTGCAGAACTGCAGGAAATCAGAAAGCTGCTGGAGAAACGTTCCAGCGCACCAGCCCCGAAATCGGATGCCGAAACTGATTAGGTTGGCAGATGCTGCATACCGATTTGCTGCAACAATATCTGGCTGCAGCGCAACCCTATCTTGAACATTACGGCTATGCCGCTGTGTTCCTGGGAATACTGGTTGAAGACTTTGCACTGCCAGCACCGGGGGAGTCATTGCTGATTACGGCTGCTTTTCTGGCTTCACATGGGAAGCTACATATCGTGCCACTTTTGCTGCTGGCCTGGCTGGGTGCGGTGCTAGGTGACAATATCGGCTATATGATAGGCCGTTTTGGCGGTCGGGTTGTTGTGCTGCGTGTCGGCAGCTATCTCGGTCTGAATGCAGCTCATCTGGCGCGTGTTGAGCATTTCTTCGTCCGCTATGGCGGCTGGGTGGTCACTTTTGCACGTTTTGTTGCCGTTTTTCGTCAGTTAAATGGCATCGTAGCCGGCATCGCCACCATGCCGTGGTGGCGATTTCTGGCCTTTAATGCGCTGGGTGCAGCATTGTGGGTTGGCGCCTGGGGGATGGGAGCGTATTACCTAGGAAAACGTATCGCCCAACCGTTACAGCTGGTAAAGCTGTATGAGCCATACGTGCTGGTGATCGGCGTGTCTGCAATGGTCATCACACTGGTTTATGTGTTTTGGCATAAACGCGATGACGGGTGATGTTATGAGAGCTTATCTGATACTGGCATACAGCAACGCAATACTGAATTGGATAAACATTGGGTTCACTTAGTAATACGTTACGACGCTGGCGTATGCGCCGGCTGTTGCGACGTAATCCTTTACCTCAGCACATCTGGCACAGCGTGACCCGTAAAATAGTTGTGCTGCATAGCCTTGATGCGGTGCAAATGGCACATCTGCGTGAGCTGACGACGTGGTTCCTGCATAATAAGGCTATCAATGGGGTGCAAGGTCTGGAAGTGACTTTGGCGATGCGCATAACTGTGGCTGCTCAAGCCTGTTTGCTGATATTGAATCTGGATATCGATTACTTCGATAATTGGGTTGAAGTCGTACTCTACCCCGGCGCATTCAAAGTTCACCATGACCAGACCGATGCTATCGGACTGGTGCACCATGACGTCTCGGTGTTAAGTGGAGAGTCATGGCTGCGCGGTCCGGTAATACTGTCCTGGCCTGATGTCGAACGTGACAGTTACCATTCTCATCCGGGTCATAACGTTGTGCTGCATGAGTTTGCACATAAGCTTGACGGGCTTGATGGTGCGATGAATGGTCTGCCACCGCTGCGTAGCGGTATGAGCCGTAAACGCTGGGCAGCGGATTTGAGCGAGGCTTATTCGGTATTGCAGCATGACCTTGCATCGGGGAGACATGCTTGTATCAACCCGTATGCAGCGACTAACCCAGCAGAATTCTTCGCGGTATTGAGTGAGTATTTTTTTACTGCACCACATATTCTGAAAGCGGCTTGCCCAAGTGCCTATCGGCAACTTGAGCTGTTTTATTTGTAGACAATCGCTATTGTCATTCCTGATTTTTGGTGTTTTGTGTAGTGTTGTCTATATTGTTTGTATAAATACCAGCAGGTTGTTTTGCGTGTATATATCGGGCATACGATTTTAGTGCGTTAGCGTACAGTAGTGCAGGGTTAAATTAAGTAAGATGGCCAATGTTGATTGATCATGTTGATTTGTAATTTATTGTTTTTAAAGGAGGTTCGTTTATGAGCTACCATTTTAGCAAGACTGTAAAGCTCTCGTTTGATGATGCTATTGCCAAAGTTACTGAGGCATTGAAAGAGGAAGGTTTCGGTATCCTCACCGAAATTGACGTCCAGGCAACTTTGAAGAAAAAACTGAACGTGGATTTTAAACAATACAAAATATTGGGCGCATGTAATCCTCCATTTGCGTATGAAGCGCTCAGACTGGAAAATAAAATCGGCACCATGCTGCCTTGCAATGTGGTTGTGCAGGAGCAGGCAGACGGTTTGGTGGAGGTGTCGGCTATTGACCCGGTTGCATCAATGGGGGCGATAGGTAATTCGGAACTGACCGTCATTGCCAAGCAGGTTCAGGCAAAGCTGCAAAAAGTGATGGACAGTCTGTGAGTCTATGTTGGTTGTTTATTTAAGGAGAGTCATATGCTAGTGACATTTACCACGAATGCTTATGCTGACATTACCATGTTTGGTGATGTTGGTCTTGCGATGTTAAAGATGATGGGTCACAGTGCAACCGTGCCCGGTGCCATTCTGGCTGCTGATGTGCCGGCTGCACTGGCGCAATTGAAAACAGCGCTGGCAGCAGAAACAGAGGTGCCATCAGCTGCGGATAAAGATGCCGAAGAGCCTGTAGTCAGCATGGCAAACCGAGGACTGCCGTTAGTTAATTTGTTGGCTGCTGCGGCGCAGGCTAAGAATGACGTAATGTGGAAATAATTCTGCAACTATTTGATAAGGAGGCCATTTTATGGAAGCAATGGAACAGCTGGAATTAGAAGCACATCGTGGCGAGATGGTTAAGGATATGAATAGTCTGGTTGAAAAGTATCGTACGATATTTGATTGGGATATTCCTGAAATTAATCAGCAGATGGCGGATAAGCTGATAGTAGCGGCTATGCACACCGCGCTGGATGAAATTGCTGCGAAATTGGCAGACTGATTGCTGTTGTAGTTTATTGATGAATAGACAGGGCGGTGCCGTTATTTGCACCGCCCTGTGTTATTTAACCGCCACCACCGCCACTGCCTACACCGTGTGCGGCAGCCAGTACCAGTTGATTAAATTCGGCTTCGCTCATTAAGCCATGCGCAGCAACAATTTCACGTACAGGTTTGCCCGTCTTTTCAGACTCTTTCGCAATTTCTGCAGCCCGTGCATAGCCTATGCTGGTATTCAGCAACGTTGCCAAGCCTACACTGTCATGAATGAATTTATCGCAACGATCACGATTGATGATCAAGCCGATCAGATTTTTGTCTGTAGCGACACGCATGGCGTTGGTGAGCCAGTCCATCGAATCGAATAACGCCGAGCCTAACGCCGGCATCATCACGTTTAATTCCAGTTGTCCCGCTTGGGTCATGTAAGCAACGGCAGCATCTTGACCTAATACCTGAAAACAGACCTGGTTGAGCATTTCAAACATCACCGGGTTAACTTTGCCCGGCATGATGGATGAGCCCGGCTGTACCGCAGGCAAAGTGATTTCACCCAGGCCTGTGCGTGGACCTGAAGCCAGCAGGCGCAAGTCATTACTGATACGGGTAAGTTCTAAGGCCAAACCGCGTATTGCAGCGGAGACGGCTTGCATGTCAAACATGGACTGCATTTGTGCGGCGAGATGACCAGCAACAATGGGCTCGCCTGTGAGTTTGGCGAGTTCAATAGCGACGTTCTCAGCGTAGTCGGGTGAGGTATTGAGCCCTGTGCCCGCAGCGGAGCCACCCAAGCCTGTGGCGCATAGCAAAGGACGTACTTGCGCCAGGTTGTCAGCAACGCGGCGTAGCGTCCAGGCATAGGCGGCAAATTCACGGCCTAAGGTAGTCGGTACAGCATCCTGTAAATGGGTACGACCGCTTTTTACTGTGTCGCGTTCTTGCACCGCAAGCGCATCGAATGCATCAGCCATGTGGTGCGTGGCAGCGAGTAATTTTGGCAACTTGGTTAATAAAGCTAAACGGATAGCGGTAGGGATAGTATCATTGGTCGACTGACCCATATTAACGTGGTCATTGGGGTTGATCGGGCTGTAGCTGCCTCTCTCGCCACCGAGTGCAACGTTGGCTAAATTAGCAATGACTTCATTTGTGTTCATGTTGTGGCTGGTTCCTGCACCGGCCTGAAAACGGTCTACGACAAACTGCTCTAACAATTCACCATTCAGGATGCGCTCACAAGCAGTTACAATAGCGTCGCGCTGGGTAAGGGTGAGCCAGTCAGGCTGAGTGTTGGCAATTGCAGCAGCAAGTTTTATTTGCACGTGAGCGCGAACAAAATCGGTGTCGGGCATGCGTCCTGAAATCGGAAAGTTTTCTACTGCACGCGCAGTTTGTATGCCATACCAGGCGGCGGCGGGAACTTTGAACTCACCCAGTGAGTCTTTTTCTATACGAAAGTCAGTCATGGTGTGTGGCGGCTAAATTAAAAATGAGATTATAGGATAATTCATGTTAAAACGCGTATTAGTTGTATTAGCTTTGTCATTGATGACGACTTCGGTATGGGCATTCAGTTTTACTGATACCAAGGGAAAAACTCAGAGCCTGGACGCCTACAAGGGTAAGTGGGTGCTAGTAAATTTCTGGGCGACCTGGTGTCCACCTTGTCTGGAAGAAATTCCGGATTTGATCGCCTTGCATGACAAATACAGTAAAACCAAATTAGTGGTTATCGGCGTGGCTATGGATTATCGCGATCCTAAACAGGTGATTGAGTTTGCTGATAGTATGTTTATCTCATACCCTATTGTCCTGGGTACGCCTAAAATCGCAGCACAGGTGGGACAAGTGCAAGGATTACCAACGACGTATTTGTTCAACCCGGAAGGTAAGATCGTTGCTTATCAAGTGGGCGCGTTGACCAAAGAAGCAGTTGAAAACTATATCAACGGCAAAAAGGCAGTGAAAAAATAATCAGGAGGCGGCATGTTACGTATTTTGGGATTGGTTTTATTGTTTTCGGCAAATATGGCATTTGCTGAAATGCGTGACGTGCAGAATTATTTTTTTCAGCCTAAACTGGGTGATTTTAAGGCTGAATTAGACACCGCCAAGAAAGCCGGTAAAACGGGTGTGTTGTTGATGTTCATGATGGAAGAGTGCCCGTTTTGTGCGCGTATGGAATCGACCATCCTGAGCCAACCTGAAGTGCAGGATTATTACCGCAAGCATTTTCTTATCTATGAAATGGATGTTAAGGGCGATACCGCTATGATAGATTTTCAGGGGCTAGCGACAACCGAAAAAGCCTTTGCCTTGAAACAGCGAGCGAGAGCGACACCCACGTTTATTTTTTATGATACGCATGGCGATGCCGTCACCAAATTCACCGGGCCGACGAAAGATGCGGCTGAATTTTTGCTGTTAGGCCGTTATGTTGTTGAAGGCGGCTATAAGCAGCAGCCTTTTTCAGCTTATAAAACTACCGTTAAATAATGCGTTATTGGCTCTTGGTGTTACTGGCTGGTTATGCGTTAACGAGCCAGTCGGCTGTGTTGACTTTAGATCAGGCAATGGCTGCTGCAGATGCCCATCATCCTGATGTGGCGGTTGTAGAATCGGATGTTGCATTTGCAAAAGCGGATTTGACCGCTGCTGATGCGCGACGAGATCTGACTGTTACTGTGGAAGGTGCATTGCGTCAAGGTCGTGCCAGCACTGGTAATGACGAGTGGCGTGCTGATAATAGTGGTCGTATTGTCGCGCGCAAGAATATTTATGACTTTTCGCGTACCCAGTCAGCAGTTGACGCAGCGCAATCGGCGCTGGATGCACGTGAACTGGACTTGTTAAGCAGTCGAGATCAGCAGCGTTTGGCTATCATGGCAAGGTATTTCGATGTGCTGAATGTGGATCACCAATATGCCGCCAATAATGAACTCATGGCGGTGGCTTATGTGAGCTTTGATAACGCGCGTGATCGTATGGCTTTGGGACAGTTAAGCCGCGTTGATGTGGCGGTATTGGAAGCCCGCTACCAGGATATTCGTGAAAAGCGTAACGCTAATCTTTCCCTGCAGCGTAGTACTCGCAGCGCACTGGCAAATGCAATGAATCAACCACGTGTACTGGCATCTGACTTGGCTGAACCTGAGTTAGCTGAAAATGATGTTGCAGTGCCTGACTACGAAGATTTATTACCTATATTGTTTAAGTACAATCGCAATTGGTTGGCCCAACAAGCTGAGTTGGCCGCATCACAACAGCGGTTGGCAAGTTTGCGTCATGAAACATCACCCAGTTTGGATGCTGAAGTTGAGGCGGGTGAATACAGTCGCAATGCTACCACCCGAAATAATGTGAGTGCGGGTTTAGTGCTCACTTGGCCGATATATCAAGGCAGACGGGTTGATGCGCGCATCGCTAAGGAACAGGCACAATTCCAGAAGTTACAAGCCATGAGCGCCGGATTGGAAATGCGTCTGTCGCAGACCTTGCTTGATACACTCTTGGAAATCGAGCAGTTGCGCAAAAGCGCACGCCCGGCAGCAAAACAACAAATTAATTATCGTGATGTCGCGCTGGATCGCAGTCGTGCTGAATATGAATTGGAGTTGAAAACCAATTTAGGCGACAGTATGGCGCAAACCATGTTTGCACAACAGCGGGCACGTGCTGTGGAATATCAACTGGCACTGGCAATGGCAAAATTAAGTGCGTTGCTGGGTAAACCCGTAAATGAATTAACCAAATTGGTTGCGAACAAATGAGGATAATAATGCGTATAACTGCGTTAGCACTAAGCATGATGTTCATTGCGCCGTTGGCATCTGCGGTTGATGTGCCGTTGACCACACCTGTTTCAGGGGTAGTGAAGACGGTATCGGTCACGCAAGGGCAAAGTGTGAAAAAGGGACAGATATTATTATCGCTGGACGATACGATATACCAGGCGCGGGTTACCGAAGCGGAAGCTGCATTGAGTCGATTAAAAGAAGAGAGTGCTGAAGCGGATCGTGATTTGAAACGTGCTAAAGAACTCTACGACAGAGCCGTAAGTTCAACCACTGAACTTGACCAGGCTAAGTTACGTTATGCGCGTGCTGATGGTCTCTATCGTGAAGCACAAGCCAAGCTTATTATTGCCAGGAAAAACTTGGAATACAGTACCTTGCGTGCACCTTTTAATGCCACGGTGAGCAAGCGTTTGGTTGAGCCTGGTATGGTGGTTTCTTCTGAGTTTCAGCCTGCTACGCTCATTATGCTGAGTAAATAACAGGCTGCATGAGCTTACAGGCAGATAACTTCACCTTTGATATGCGCGCTGTCATCACCCATTAAGTATAAATAAGCAGGCATCAAGTCGGCCGGTTGGGCTATCGCCATCTGATCTTCACCTGGATGCGTTTTGCGGCGTATAGGGCTATTCACAGGGCCTGGTATCAGCGCATTAATGCGTAAATTAGGGTGTAGATTTTCCAGTTCTTGAGCCCAGATTTGCACCATGGGTTCTAATGCCGCTTTAGACACCGCGTAAGCACCCCAGAACGCGCTAGGCGTGTGGCCGTGGGATTCGCCTGTCATAATAACAGAAGCGTTTGGTGAGGCTTTGAGTAAAGGCATACAGGCCTTGGTAAGTGCGGCGGGTGCAGCAACGTTGACGCGCAGCAAGGTCATCCATTGATCAAAGCTATGCAGATCTAGTGGGAAGGGGCTTAATGCAGCTGTGGCATTGTGCAAGATACCGTCTAAACGCTTGAGTTGTAGTCCAATCGAACCTGCTAATCCTTCAAAGGCTTGTGCATCAGCTTTTTCAAAATCCAGCGGGATAATCGCAGCCTGTGGGTAGCCCGCAGCTTCAATTTCATCATAGACGGCTTCCAGTTGTGCCACATTGCGCCCATGCAAGATCACTGTTGCGCCATGTGCGGCGTAGCTTAACGCGGCTTCACGTCCGACACCACGACCTGCGCCTGTGACTAGAATAACGCGATCTTGTAGTAAGGTTTTAGGAGCTATGTAGTTTTTCATGGGCTAGGTTCTCAATAATTAAGTGCGCGCATTTTACCCCGCTTTGGGTTGCGGCTTCCAGTGTGGCAGGATAATCGCTGGCGGTATAGTCGCCAGCGAGGTAAAAATAAGGGTCATTGGTGCGCTGGGATGGTCGCTGTATGCCTGTCACGCAGGCAAATGTCGCCCTCTTTTCGGCAATGACTTGGTGCCATAGTGGGTATGCCGGTGTGTGCAGATGTTGGTGCAGTTCAGCGGCAACTAGTTGCGCGAGTTCGTCATGTGACATGGCGTCGTGTGTGCCTGATGCGCTAATGACAACGGCGAGCAGTCCATGTTGTTGGTGGGTGATGCCACGGTCAAAGACCCATTGTACTGTTGTGTTGACCAAGCCTGTCATGGCACGAGGCAGACTGATATTTTCTGCATATTGCAAATAAACCGTGATGATGGGTTCGTAGTGATAGTCAGGAATGGGGCCGATATGCGCCAAGTTGGAGATAAGCGCATTGACCTGATGCGCTGCGGTTGCGCATATCACATGGCTGTGACCTTGTCCGTCAACTGTCCATCCCTGTTGATCGCGGATAATATTTTTAACGCGATGTGAAGTGATGATATTACCTTTATGCTGGGAAATGTAATTTGCAGCAGCTTGTGGAAAAAAATCGGACAAATCGATATTTGGGATAATCAAATCACTGTCGTGCTGGCTACGCGTCAGGCTGTCGCGTAATACATTTAAAAAGACTTGGGCTGAAGCAATTGCGATAGGAGTGTTCAGCGCGGCGAGGCAGAGTGGTTCCCAGAAACCGTTAATAAGCGAGCCAGGTTGCTGGGCTAACAATTGCGCCACACTGGTGTCTTGCTTTAAACGAAAACGGTTGAGCCGATGTCTGAGCATAAAAGCTATCGCTGCAATGCGTTCAGTGCTACTTAGTCCGTGTGCTCGCAGTAAGGCGATAAGGGTGTTGAATGGTGCAGGCAGTGCAGGGGCATGAAGCTGTATGCCATTTGCTGTGTGTAAGGCAAGCGGTAAGCGCAAATAGGGTGGATTGCCTTGATGTACCAAGGTGGCAAGATCTAGCATAGTTTGGTACGCACCAAGCAGTAGGTGCTGGCCATTATCGACAGGGGTGGTGAGGGTGTCGATTTGCACGGCACGGGCGCGTCCGCCTAATACTTTGCCTGCTTCATAAACGGTGACAGGGATATTTTGTTGCGCCAGAGTAACCGCGGCCGCCATGCCTGCATAACCGCCGCCTATGATAGCAACGTGAGGTGGCATTAACCTTTCATCCAAGTACGCCAGGCTATCCACAACTTGCGGACAGGGGTAAGCGCAGTGCGCTGGGTGAGGACCAGATAACCATCATGACGAATTTCTTCTAGCAAGGTGCGATAAATTGCTGCCATGACCAGGCCGGTTTTTTGCGCTTTACGGTCAGCTTGCGGCAGTTCGCTAAAGGCTAAGTCATAAAATTCCTGTGCGCGTTGATACTGGAATTCCATCAACTGTTTGAAATTATCGGTTTGTCGCGCGTTGAGAATGTCGCTGGCAGGAACGTTGAATTTCGCCAATTCATCCATCGGCAGATAAATGCGGTTGCGTCGGGCGTCTTCACCTACATCACGAATAATATTGGTGAGCTGGAATGCCAGACCCAAATCTGCTGCGTAGCGTAATGTGGCGCGTTCAGTATAGCCAAATATTATTGCAGATAATTCGCCGACCACGCCTGCAACACGATGGCAATACAGGCGTAATGATTTGAAATCCTCATAACGATGCATGGTTAAGTCCATTTCCATGCCGTCGATGATTTCCTGGAATTGCTCTGCGGGCAGATTGAATTCCTGTATGGCAGGAGCAAGTGCGTGGCTCACCGGATGGTGCGGTTGTCCTTGAAACAGGTCTTTAATCTCCTGTCGCCACCAGTTGAGTTTGGTCAGGGCAACATTGGTATCGCTGCATTCATCAACGATGTCATCAACTTCGCGGCAGAAAGCATAGAGCGCAGTAATCGCTAAACGACGATTTTCGGGTAAAAAACGAAAGCTGTAATAAAAGCTAGAGCCACTGGCAGCAGCTTTGTCTTGGCAATATTGATGTGGATCCAATTTAATTCCTATTTAGCGCGCACGGCGCGGTACAGCATGTTGAGCCAGTCACGGGGAACAAGTACGGGGCGTTGCTGGTAAATATCACCGCGTACATGATGCAGCTTTTCTAATACGGTCGAGCCACCCATGATAATCATGCGTAATTCTAACCCAATCCGCCCCTTTAATACCTTACCTAATGGCGCGCCAGCTTGTAATAATTTCCGTGTGCGTTCAATTTGCATGAGCATAAATGGTGACCAGGTGCCACTACTGTCATGACGTTTAATTTGTGCTTCACTGATGTGATATTGCGCTAATTCGTCTTGCGGCAAATATATACGGTCTTTGTCATAATCAATGGCGACGTCCTGCAAAAAATTAATAAGTTGTAATGCGCTGCAAATCGCATCTGAATAGGCGATACTGCGCGGGTCGTGTTCTTTATACAGCGCTAACATAAGTCGCCCGACAGGGTTAGCGGATTTTTTGCAGTAATCCATGACTTCACCAAAATTGGCATAACGTGTTTTAACTACATCCTGCGAAAATGCATCGAGTAAATCATAAAACGGCTGTAGCGGCAGCTGGTGCTGCGCAATGATAACTGCGAGCTCGGTGAATAAAGGTGTGGCTGGTGTGGTTTGTTGCTGTATGCGATGTAATTCGGCACGGTAACCATCTAGTGCGACTAAACGCTCAGCGGGGCTGGTGTCGCCTTCATCAGCAATGTCGTCCGCAGTGCGCGCGAAATGGTAGATGGCAGTGACTGCGCGGCGTAAACGTCTAGGCAAAAGTATTGAAGCAACCGGAAAGTTTTCGTAATGGTTAATTGCCATAAGTTTTGTAGTATGGATAAAATTTGTGGTTTTTTACTGATAGATGCTGACAGCACAGGCTGAATTATATTACACTAAGCAGCTTGCGAAAGTGGCGGAATTGGTAGACGCACTGGATTTAGGTTCCAGCGCCGTAAGGTGTGGGGGTTCGAGTCCCCCCTTTCGCACCATCTTTAATGAATAATTGTGCGCCCACTGTGGCGCACTTTCACTGTCTGTTTAACCTATCCAACACACTCAAGGATATCTCATGCAACAAGCTAATATCGAACAAGTCAGCGCGTTAGAACGTCGTGTTAATTTATCTGTAGCAATGCACGCAATTGAGTCTGAAGTTGCGAATCGCCTGAAGCACCTTGCGCGCACTGCCCGTATCGACGGTTTCCGTCCTGGTAAAGTGCCGATGTCAGTGGTTGCCAAGCAATATGGCGGCGAAGTCAGACAGGAAGCTTTGGGCAATGCGATTGAACGTGTTTTCACTCAGGCTGTGCAAGACAATAAATTAAAAGTTGCTGGTTTCCCACGTATTGAGCCTAAATCGGATGCGGCTGATCCTGCTGTATTTGAGTTTTATGCAGTATTTGAAGTGTATCCGGAAATCACTTTGGGTGACTTGAGTGCCACAGAAATCACACGTCCTATCGTTGAAGTGGCCGATGCTGAAGTTGATAAAACCATAGACGTGTTGCGTAAGCAACGTGTGCAATATGAGAGTGCAGATCGCGCAGCAACAACAGGCGACTTAGTTACTTTGGATTATGTTGGCAAAGTGGATGGCGTGGTCTTCGCAGGTGGCGAAGCTAAAGGTTTCCGCGTGGTATTGGGCGAAGGTCGTACCCTGCCAGATTTTGAAACGGCTTTGATGGATGTTAAAGCGGGCGACCAAAAGACCTTTGATGTGGCGTTCCCTGCTGATTATCAAGCACCTGAGCTGGCTGGTAAAACTGCACAATTCAGCGTCGAGGTTACTGATGTGGCTGAACCTAAATTGCCTGCCGTGGATGCTGAGTTTGCGAAGTCTCTGGGCGTGGCAGACGGCGATGTGGCTGTAATGCGTGGCGAAATTCAGGCTAATTTAGTGCGTGAAGTTAATAATCGCGTTCAAGCGCAAGTGAAAGATCAAGTGATGCAGGCTATTTTAACTGCTACTCAGGTCGAAACACCTAAATCATTGGTGAAAAATGAAGCCGAGCGCTTAATGGAACAGGCACGTGGCGATATGCAGGCGCGTGGTATGAATGTGGCTGATATTCCTATGCCTACAGATATATTTGAAGAGCGTGCACAACGTCGTGTTGCTTTAGGCTTGATTTTGGCCGAAGTGGTCCAATCTAAAGCATTGGCAGCGAAGCCTGAACAAGTGACTGCGATGATTGAAGAGTTCGCCCAAAGCTACGAAGATCCACAAAATGTCATGGCTTGGTATCGTAAAAACCCAGAAAAAATGCAAGAAATTGAATCCTTGGCTTTGGAAAACAATGTTGTAGAATGGGTACTGGGACAAGTGAAAGTTATCGATAAGGCAACATCGTTTGATGAACTGATGGGAAAGGCTTAAATACATGATGAACAATAACGTTTGGGATCCACAAGGTTTGGGTATGGTTCCCATGGTGGTCGAACAAAGTGGGCGCGGCGAACGTGCTTACGATATTTACTCACGTTTATTAAAAGAACGTGTAGTGTTTCTGGTTGGCCCAGTTAATGAGATGTCTGCTAATTTAGTCGTCGCTCAGTTATTGTTCCTGGAATCTGAAAATCCAGATAAAGATATTTATTTGTATATCAATTCACCCGGTGGTTCGGTTTCAGCTGGTATGTCAATTTATGACACCATGCAGTTTATTAAACCTGATGTAAGCACATTGTGCATGGGGCAGGCCGCCAGTATGGGTGCTTTCCTGCTGACAGCTGGTGCCAAAGGTAAGCGTTATTCCTTGCCTAATTCTCGTATCATGATACATCAGCCGTTAGGCGGTTTTCAGGGGCAAGCGTCTGATATTGAAATTCATGCCAAGGAGATTTTATATCTGCGCGAACGCTTAAATGGCATGATGGCTGCACATACAGGTAAAGATGTAGCGACCTTGGACAAAGATACTGATCGTGATAATTTCATGAGTGCAGAAGAAGCTGTGAACTATGGTTTGATTGATAAAGTCATTCATAATCGTGCAGAAGCTGCTGCTTAACCGTGCAATCTTAATGGAGTTATATCATGTCTGACAAAAACAGCGGCGAAAAACTCTTATACTGCTCTTTCTGCGGTAAGAGTCAGCACGAAGTGCGCAAATTAATCGCGGGTCCTTCTGTTTTTATCTGTGATGAGTGCGTGGATTTATGTACGGATATTATTCGTGAAGAGATTCAGCAAGATAAAATGGGTAAGACAGACAAGTCTGCCTTACCAACCCCTAAACAAATCCAAATCATTCTAAATGATTACGTGATCGGTCAAGATAAGGCAAAGCGTATTCTTGCTGTGGCCGTGTATAACCACTATAAACGTTTGAAAAATATTGGTGGTAAGGATGATGTTGAGTTAGCAAAAAGTAATATTTTGCTGATCGGACCTACCGGTTCAGGCAAGACTTTGTTAGCTCAGACCTTGGCTCGTATGCTGGATGTGCCATTTGTGATGGCAGATGCAACAACGCTGACCGAAGCTGGTTATGTTGGTGAAGACGTTGAAAACATCATCCAGAAGCTGTTGCAGAAATGCGATTATGATGTAGAAAAAGCCAAGAATGGTATCGTCTATATCGACGAGATTGATAAGATTTCACGTAAATCTGATAACCCTTCGATAACCCGCGATGTGTCAGGTGAGGGCGTGCAGCAGGCTTTACTTAAACTGATAGAGGGTACAACGGCTTCTATTCCACCTCAAGGTGGGCGTAAGCATCCGAATCAAGAGTTCGTGCAAGTTGATACTACCAATATGCTGTTTATTTGTGGCGGCGCTTTTGCGGGTTTGGAAAAAGTAATACAAAATCGTTCTACCAAAGGTGGAATCGGTTTTGGTGCTGAAGTGAAGAGTAAAGATGCAAGCAAAGATGTATCTGCACTATTGCAGGAAGTTGAGCCAGAAGATTTAATTAAATTCGGTTTGATTCCTGAGTTGATAGGGCGTTTACCTGTGATCGCAACATTGGAAGAGCTTGATGAGTCAGCTCTGACAACGATTTTGACTGAACCGAAAAATGCATTGACCAAGCAATATAACAAATTGTTTGAAATGGAAGGTGCTGAATTGGAGTTCCGTGAGGATGCATTGGTTGCAATCGCCAAGCGCGCCTTGGTGAGAAAAACGGGTGCACGTGGTCTGCGTTCCATTATTGAACATGTGTTGTTAGATACCATGTATGAATTGCCTTCTATGGAAAATGTCACTAAAGTTGTGATAGATGCGAATGTGGTTAATGGCACTGCTAAACCTTTAATGATATTTGCTGATCAGGCTAAACTAGCTTCATAGTAAATGTGTTTGCACTGATAATGACTATCAGTGCAAATAAATCACGCTTGGATTCAGGCACTTGCGGATAATATAGCAGGTAGCGCTTGAATTTTATAACGCCGCCCGTATATGTTGTCCTATGTCGTACCTTTTCATATAGGATGTTACTATCATGGCCTTACTCCAAGACGCTGAAACTTTAACTCTACCACTTCTGCCTTTGCGTGATGTGGTGGTCTTTCCACACATGGTTATCCCACTTTTTGTCGGGCGAGCCAAATCAATTAAAGCGCTAGAAATTGCCATGGAATCTGGCAAGAGTATTCTGCTTGTTGCACAAAAATCCGCTTCTAAAGATGAGCCCACGCCTGAAGACTTGTACCACATTGGTAGTGTTGCAACTATATTGCAAATGCTTAAACTACCTGATGGCACCGTTAAAGTGTTGGTGGAAGGTAACCAACGTGCCAATGTGGTGGAATACGCCGATCTGGATACTCATTTTGCCGGCACAGTTACGTTAGTTGATGTCGATGATACGGCTGAAGATAAAGAGGCCGAAGCAACGCGCAGAGCGCTTGTTGCTCAATTTGACCAATACGTTAAATTAAATAAAAAAATCCCCCCTGAAATTCTTACTTCATTAGTCGGTATCGATGAAGCCGGGCGCTTGGCTGACACTATCGCTGCACATCTGCCATTGAAACTGGAGCAGAAGCAGGAAGTGCTGGAAATGTTCCCTGTGCAGGCGCGTCTAGAACATCTGATGAGCTTGATGGAAGGTGAAATTGATATATTACAAGTAGAGAAGCGCATCCGTGGACGTGTTAAACGTCAAATGGAAAAAAGCCAGCGTGATTACTATTTGAATGAGCAAGTTAAGGCGATTCAGAAAGAACTGGGTGACGGTGAAGAAGGTGTAGAAATTGAGGATTTAGAACGTCGCATCAAAGAAGCTAAAATGAGCAAAGAAGCCGAGACTAAGGCTGATGCTGAACTCAAAAAGCTGAAGATGATGTCACCGATGTCTGCTGAGGCAACTGTCGTACGTACTTATATTGAGTCGCTTATCGGTTTGCCTTGGAAAAAGAAAACGAAAATCAGTAAGGACTTAACTAAAGCCGAGGCGGTTTTGGATAAGGACCATTATGGGCTGGACAAGGTAAAAGAACGTATCGTTGAGTATCTTGCAGTTCAGCAGCGCGTGGAAAAACTGAAGGGTCCTATTTTGTGTCTGGTGGGGCCACCCGGTGTTGGTAAGACGTCATTAGGTCAGTCTATTGCCAAGGCCACTAACCGTAAGTTTATCCGGATGGCATTGGGTGGGGTGCGCGATGAATCTGAGATTCGCGGTCATCGCCGTACTTATATTGGTTCTATGCCGGGTAAGATTTTACAAAGCATGACCAAGGTTGGCGTGCGTAATCCATTATTTTTACTGGATGAAGTGGATAAAATGGGGCAGGATTCACGCGGCGACCCATCATCGGCGTTGCTGGAAGTGTTGGATCCTGAGCAAAATCATACATTTGCAGATCATTACATTGAAGTGGATTTTGACTTATCCGATGTGATGTTTGTAGCAACTGCGAATACGCTGGATATACCAACGCCTTTACTAGATCGTATGGAGATTATTCGTCTATCTGGTTATACCGAAGATGAAAAAGTGAGTATAGGGCAGCGTTATTTGGTTGCCAAGCAGATGCAAGCGAATGGGTTGAAACCCGATGAGTGTGAGATTACCGAAGCCGCATTGCGCGACATCGTGCGCTATTACACGCGTGAAGCTGGCGTGCGTAATCTAGATAGAGATGTGGCGAAAATTTGTCGTAAAGTCGTTAAGGCTTTGGTGACCAAGTCGACTAAGGACAAAAAAATCATAGTTGATGAGACTAATTTGGATAAATATCTGGGTGTGCGCAGATTCAATTTTGGCGTTGCCGAGAAGTACAACCAGGTTGGGCAAGTAACCGGGTTGGCTTGGACTGAAGTCGGTGGTGAACTGTTGACCATAGAAGGTGTGATCATGCCTGGTAAAGGCAAGGTGATAACGACTGGGCAGCTGGGCGAAGTGATGCAGGAGTCTATACAAGCTGCGATGTCAGTGGTGCGTAGCCGCTCACAAAGCTTGGGTATTCCCGCAGACACCTATGAGAAAAAAGATATCCATATTCATTTGCCTGAGGGTGCAACACCGAAAGATGGACCTAGTGCCGGTATTGGTATTTGTACAGCACTTGTATCTATCTTGACTGGCATTCCTGTGCGTGCGGATGTCGCTATGACGGGTGAAATAACCTTGCGTGGTGAAGTGTTGCCGATAGGTGGTTTGAAAGAGAAGTTGCTTGCAGCGCTGCGGGGTGGAATTAAAACCGTATTAATACCTGAAGAAAATGTACGTGATTTAGTTGAGATGCCAGAGAACATTAAGAGTGGGCTTGATATCCGTCCAGTAAAATGGATAGATCAGGTGTTACAGGTGGTGCTGGAGCGTCAGCCAGAGCCGTTGCCAGACACGCCGGCTATTGTCGCTGAGATTGCTGGTGCAGTGGTGGTTCCGGCTGAAGTTATATCAACTAAGCATTAATTTTTACCTAAAGATGTGGTTTATGGGTAAAATCAGTGCAAGCCGCTTGACATAAGCTTTTGCGGCTTGCTATAAAGTGAACTTCAGGATTTTCCTGTTAACTAACAGAAGGGGATACACGTGAACAAATCTGAATTAATTGATGCAATCGCTGAATCAGCTGATATTTCGAAAGCAGCGGCAGGACGCGCTTTAGACGCGACTGTTAGCGCCGTTACTACAGCTTTAAAAAATGGTGACATGGTGACATTGGTAGGTTTTGGCTCTTTTTACGTGGGTGACCGCGCTGAGCGCGATGGACGCAATCCACAAACAGGTATCGCCATCAAAATCAAAGCAGCGAAAGTACCTAAGTTCCGTGCTGGTAAAACATTGAAAGATGCTGTAAACTGATCGGCTTCTTGGGTGCTTAGCTCAGTTGGTAGAGCACCGCCCTTACAAGGCGATTGTCGGGGGTTCGAACCCCTCAGCACCCACCAAGAATAAAGATTTTGGAGTGGTAGTTCAGTTGGTTAGAATACCGGCCTGTCACGCCGGGGGTCGCGGGTTCGAGTCCCGTCCGCTCCGCCAATACGAAAGGCGAACCTAGGTTCGCCTTTTTTTATACATTTTTATAGTGTGATTGTGAATGCTAGACTCGATACGTGAACGTACCCATGGTTGGATGGCTAAAGTCATATTAGCCTTAATCACTGTTCCATTTGCTTTGTTTGGGATAGATTCTTACTTCAATAATCGTTCTGCCGATAATTCGGTTGCAACTGTGAATGGACAAAAAGTCAGTAGGGCAGCTTTTGACCGTGCAATTAAGGATCAGCAATCTGAATTAGCCTCTTCTATGGGACCAGGATTTGATCCCGCGATGCTGGATGATCCTAAAGTACGTCAGTCTATTCTCGATAGTCTTATCAAGCAAAAGCTGCTTATCAGTTCCTCACGCGATTTGGGCATGGTTGTGAGTGATGCGCAGTTAGCTAAATTTATCAGTGCGGTACCTGCTTTTCAGGAAAACGGTCAGTTTTCGGTTTCACGCTATGAACAGGTATTGCGTCAACAAAATATGTCAGTCGTTGATTTTGAGCGTCGTGTACGTGATGAATTGCTTATGAATGATATGCGTACGCCTTTTGCGCAAGCGCCTGCCATCTCATCACGTGTTGTTAAACAGTTTGCGAGTGCATTTGAACAGCAACGTGAAATCAGTATGGTTAAAATAGCTGCAGCTGATTTCGTAAAGCAAGTGCAAGTTACTCCTGCGCAAATTAAAGCTTACTATGATGCGCATCAGGCTGACTTTAATGTGCCTGCTCAGGCAAAATTCCAGTATGTTGTTCTGTCGCTGGATGATATGGCAAAAAATATAAAAATTGATGACGCCAGCGTGCAGCAGTACTATCAAGAAAACTCGGCTAAATACAGCGAACCTGAACAGCGTTCTGCGCGTCACATCTTGATTACGGTTGCGCCCAATGCAGATCCAGCCAAGCGTGCAACAGCCAAGGCAAAAGCCGAGCAATTATATAAACAAGTACTGGCCAAC
>JBAZJP010000016.1:0-49016 GCA_041651255.1 Sulfuriferula sp.
CAGCTGCGCCGTCTGTTTCACTTCTTCAACTGTCGCCGTGGTCTCGCTTACTGCACTCGCCGTCTCCGTCGCCCCGGAAGCAACTTGCGTCGTAGTCGCCAGAATCTCGCTGGAGGAGGTAGAAAGCTGAGCAATGCTTTCGCGAAGTTGGCGAGTAATGGTACGGGTGATCCATAAACCGACCATTATCAGTAATACAAAAGCCAGCGGAATGCCATAAACAATGGCGGAAATTGTTATATTGGAACTGGCCTTCACCTCGTTATTACGCTGCTCCAACAGCCCTTTTTCTTCATTAGCCATCTCGGCAATTACTTGCCGGATATCGTCCATTACCCGCTTTCCTTTATCGGTCAGAATCACCTTTGTCGCAGCATCAAATCCTTTATTTTTTCGTAAATCAATCGTTTCCTTTAATTCAGCAAGTTTGTTTGCAATCAATGGCTCAAGCGTATCCAGCCGTTGCTGCTGATTGGGGTTGTCGGCTGTTAATTTTCGGAGATGCTGGATAGTTTCATTTACAGCGGACGTTCCACTCTGGTATGGATCGAGATAACGATCTTCTCCGGTTATGATATAGCCACGTTGACCAGTCTCGGCATCCTTCAAGTTTGAGATTACTCTTTCAAGATTTTCAAGCACCTGATAAGTATGGGCTTTCATCTCCGCAGCCTGGATAAGTCCAGTCGTGTTTCGATAAGAAACAGCACCAAGAATGACCAGAATAACTAACGCCAGCACATATCCAGCGCCTATTTTTGTTCCAACAGACCATTTCATTTTATCAGCCCCTATTTTCTATAAAACAGCGCTAAACCTGGTACAACAATGTCAACTGTTGCAGTTTCTGCCCCAAATCATGCAGATTTTTTGCAGCAATCTCCGCCTGCCTGGTGCCGGACACATTCTGCACGCTGGCCTGCTTGATGTTCTCCATCGCCAGTGCCACCTGATCCATGCCCACCATCTGCTGCTGGCTGGAAGCCGCAATCTGTGTCGCAGCCTGTGCTGCATCCATAATGCTGTCGGCTAACAAACGAATCGCTTCACCGGTCTCGGCAGTTTGTTTCACGCCAGCCTGTACCGCCTTGTTACCTTGCTCAGTGGCCAGCACGGCAACACTGGTCGCCCTCTGGATATCGCCAAGTATGGTGCGTACCTGGGCCGTCGCTTGCTTGGATTGTTCCGCCAGACTCTTGACCTCTTGCGCTACTACCGTGAAACCTTTGCCTTGTTCACCGGCCTTGTTCGCCTCAATCGCGGCATTCACTGCCAGCAGGTTCGATTGCTCCGCCAGGTCGTTCACTGTGGCAATGATCTCGCCGATTGCCTGGCTCTGTTCAGAGAGCAGTACGATACTCTCGGCGATGGATTCCATTTGTTCCTGGATGCGCTGCATGCCCTGCATCGCGTCTTCCACCGATTTACGACCGCTCTGGGAAACCTGTGACGCTTTCTGTGCGCTATCCGAAACATTGCGCGCCTTCTGGTTCGCCAGCTGCGCCGTCTGTTTCACTTCTTCAACTGTCGCCGTGGTCTCGCTTACTGCACTCGCCGTCTCCGTCGCCCCGGAAGCAACTTGCGTCGTAGTCGCCAGAATCTCGCTGGAGGAGGTAGAAAGCACCCCGACCCCTTCGTTAATTTCGCGCATCAATTTCCGCAACCCTTCGAGCATCGTGCCAAATGCGCGCTGCAACTCTCCGACTTCATCCATGCGACGATCGGTTGGAATGCTGACAGCAAGATCGCCTGTAGCAACTTTTCTGGCGATGTCGGAAATCGACCTGAGCGGTACGGCGATAATCTTGCTTATCAGTAGCGCCATTACCATTGCCAGGAACATTGCCAAAACGCCAATCATGACGAACAACCGCAGTGTGCGCTCTGTAGCCAGTTCGGATTCCACCACGGCACGGTGCGCGTTTTCGTCCGCCACATGGTTTAACTCTTTGACGATGGCACGAATTTTTTCATGCCGAGTTTGTTGCACGCCGACCGCTAACTGCCGTGACTCCGTCATCTTACCGGCGAGTATTAGCGGAATGATTTCGCTATCTCTGGTTTGAGCAAACGCCTTCTGGACGACATTGAGCTCTTCCAGTCGCGATAACAGTTTGGGATCCTTATTAGCCCGATCCAGCAATACGTCCATGACCTCCCCTATTTTCCTTGAGTATTCCGCCACGTCCTTCAACAGGCGCTCCCGCTCGGAGGGTGTGTTAATGAGTTGGGCTTCAAGCATTTCAGCCCGCATCTGGCTTTGGTAACTGCGCAGATTTGTCAAATCGCGCAGATTGGCGAAATCTTTCTGGTAAAGAGCCTGTTGCGACACCTGAAGCCCTGAGATAGCAAAGTAACCCGTAACAATTACGGTTCCCACAAAAACGATCATGACCCCGAAGCCGAGGAAGAGTTTATTGCGCGTGGCCAAATTCAAGAACCATTTCATATTTTGTTCTCCTTGTTATTCAGTCGAACTCGACTGAGAATATTTTCTAGCCACTCACCTTCTCCTGCACGATGAGTTTCTCATCACTCAACAGTTTTTCAGCATTGAGTATGACCACGCGTTCCGCAGTCACGCCTAGCAAATAGTCTTCGCGGATACCAGTCAACGTAGGTAAGGAGGGCTGAACATTGGCACGAGGAATGCGACACACGCCGCTAATGGCGTCGGCCACAATACCAAATGCCATATCATTACACTCAAGCACTATCACCTTATTAAGGTCGGTAAGCCCCTTCTCTGGCAGATCGAAAAACTTTTTGAGTTCAACAACCGACAAAATCTCACCACGCAGATTGATAATGCCGAGCACAAAAACCGGGGTACAGGGCAATGGTGTAATAGCTTCCAGGGGGTAAACTTCGCGAACATACGCTGATTCAACCGCATAACATTCATGAGCGAGGATAAATTCAATAACCTCAATAGTTTCAGCGGCAGCTTCGACCGGGATGACTTCCTGGGCAAGTATCTGCGCCCTTGCTTTCAGAATCTGTTGGGTATCCTCGTCTGACGGTGCCCAGATACGCTCGATTCCAACTCGCACCCCCTCCAGTCGTTGTTCGACCTCACGCCAATCTATGGTTTTATTCGTTTTTTTCAAATCTTTCTTGCGAGTACTCATCATCAGATTCCTCTCAAGCATTTGCCGCTACAGTCTGTGATGGCATACTTGCTAACATGGCCATCACTATCTCGGTCAATCGACCCGCTGTCAGTCCATCCGCTTCCGGCAAAATCACATCCTGCGGGTAGTTGCGCAATAATGACAGTACATTGCTGAAATAACGCTGCGCTTGCGGATAACGTTCCTGCGAATGATACAAATTCCCCAAGGCAAAATGCCCAAGGATAAACATAGAGTCAAGATAGAGTGTGCGTATCAATGATTCTATAGCACTAGCATACTCTCCCTGTTCCTGCAAAATAGCAGCCTGGAGGTAATAGTTGGCTGGATTCATTTTGTCAGCGGTAATCGCTTTCTCACACCATTCCAGCGCCTCGCTGAGCAGACCCTGATTTGCACAAATCCGCGCCATACTAAATAGTGATTCAGACCCATCCAATTGCAACGAAACCGGGGCCGACTCAGTCGGTGCCGCGTGCAGATCGACGCCAGCAAGCATAGGCTCTATCTGATCAACCAGCACTGGCAAAGGCTCAATAGTTTCCTTAATCAGATACGGAGCCAGAGGTGGTTCACCAATTTTTGATTTTAATTCAGTTTTTACCACCTTCCGATACAGCACGGCTCCAGGAAATTCGACTGGGGTAAACGAGGAAAGTAAGCTATTGGAGGCTTCCGCCGGACTGACTATCAACCACCCGCCATCAACTAGCGCACGGTAAAAATTACCAGTAACCTGCTTTGCCCGCTGCGCGGTAAAATACATCAGGACATTGCGGCAAAAAATCACATCCATTGCGCTGGTGTTGTTCGATAACGAGGGATAAATATCTTCGGAAAAATTGAGATAGGTAAAGGTAACCATTTTCTTGATGCGCGAGTTAACCTCGAAACGACCATCTTTACGCTTGTCGAAATAACGCTCACGAAGCCCAACCGGCGCATCACGGAACGACCACTCGCCATAAATACCCTGCACAGCCTTGCGCAAAAATATCGGATTAAAATCCGTCGCCAGAATGGTAATGCTCCATTCCTTAATATCAGGTATAAGTCTATCGAGCAATATCGCGATGGTATAGGCTTCCTCACCCGTGCTACAACCCGCACTCCAGATACGCAAACGCCGCTCATTTAGGCGGCGTGATTGTAATAACTTTGGCAGAATATTTGCTTCAAGAATTTCTAAACTTTGTTTTTCCCGGAAGAAATAGGTTTCCCCTATGCTCAAATGGCTGGCAAGTACCTCATTCATGTGACGCGTAAGCGGTGCGGATAATAACCAGCGTGCACATGTCTCAGCATCTGCAAAATTGAATTCTGGCGCCGCCGCCAAAAGCCCCCGTTCAAGATCACGCCAGCGTTCTTGTGGAAAATAAAGCCCCAACTGCGAACTGACAAATTCGCTCATTCGAGCCAATAAATCCGGTGAAAGTGTGAGATCTGAATCTTGTCTCATGCGTTTTCCAATGCCTGATCCAGAAAGCTTTCTTCATCCAGCGAAAGAAATTTGTTCAAGTCGTGAATAAAGATCAAACCATCGGTTAATTTAATCACTCCATCGACATATTCAACGTTGGGAAGAATGCTTTCTGGTGCAATCCAATCCTGTTCGGCACTAGCAATAACATCCAGAACCGCATCCACCACCAGCGCAACAGGCCTTCGTGCCGTGTGGGCGATAACCAGTTGATCTGAAATAGCGACCTTGCGTTCAGGTAAAAAGAAACGTCGACGTATATTGATAACAGGAATAACTTGCCCTTTAAAATTTATCACGCCGAGAATGAAATCTGGCGCATGAGGTAACAAGGTAATGGCAACCATGCGCACAACCTTATCCACCGTCCGCAAAGGTATTGCATAGCGTTGATCAGCCAAGGTAAAGATAACAAGGAAATCCGACTTCTCCATCTCCATCTCCATCTCCATCCTCTGTTAAAACTAAGGAATGGTAAAATTGGTGGGTATTTATTGGTACATAGTAGCTCATTTGTAAATTTTTTTAATAATAAAATGAGCCTGCGTTCAGTGCAGTCTAATTGTTCCACCTGAATTAAACCTGAAATCTATTTTTAAGTTACACAGAAATCCCGGACAAGAAAAAAGCCCGAAAACCTTATCTTCATTAGGTTTAACGGGCTTTTTTAGTATTTCTTGAGACTGTACAACACGATATCTTGGCGGAGGCTGTGAGATTCGAACTCACGGAAGGTCGCCCTTCGGCAGTTTTCAAGACTGCTGGTTTAAACCACTCACCCAAACCTCCTCATCATTGCGACTAGGCCAGTATTGTAACGCATATAGTCAGCTTCAGCAATTACTGCCTTCAACCCGCACTGTAATTACCCCTATAGTCGGCATAATATGCTTACCATTTTTGTCACATTACTCCAAAAACCGTCACACCTGCCTCGCATTACCAATAGTTAACTCCGATAACATAATGATAAATATAACAAACAATTCTGGCACGCCTTATGCTGTTACTGTTCTGATTAACTCACGCTAATAATAAATTATTCATGCTCAATCATTTTTTGGACAAACTACTGCAAAAATCTGATGTGGCCGAAGAGACGCCCATATCAACGGTTGGTGCTGCCCAGAAATGGGTGTTGAGTTTGACCAAAACACATGAGTACGATGCGCACCAGCAAATTATCAAGATACTAAAGCTGTTTAATCAAGGGCATCCGCCGTTTGACCCGCAACGACTGCACATACTGAGCATTATTGAGCAGGCAGGTTCTAAATATCAGCATGGTTTAATTACCCAGTTTTTGACCAACCACAGCAATCTGGAATATGCGGGAAAGTCACTATGGAAGGAAATCGTTAATTTTTACTGGCAGATGGCGCTGTCTTACCAAGTGCTTACAAATGCGGCGTTGCATGGTGGCGATCAAGGCAGCGCAGCTTTACCAGGCCTAGTTTTACGCAGTATTCATTACCAGGGCAAATTAATACAGTGGCGCTATTTGCGGTATGAATTACCCACTGCGCAAATTTGGCATTCTCTTCATAAACTGTATCGTCTGGCTGAGCAACTCGGTTTTGCGCGGGAAAGTCTGGTACTGAAAGGCAGTGCTTATTGCAGCTGCGAACAGGCGTATGCGCGCGTGTTGCTGCTCCATTTAATGCATCCAGTTGGACTTAGCCCTAATGAATTGGAATTGGCAGCTTACTGGGCCTGGAAATGGCGTGATGCGATTAAGCTGGACAAAGCCTATTCTGGACACGAGCATACTTATTGCGTGGCTCTTGCCGACAGTCTGCCACCTCAGCCGACATATGGTCGCATCATTGCACTGGAGTCAGCGCGTTACTTCTCCACGCTGGCTGTCGTTGATCAGTTAATCCAGATGCAACTCTCATTGGCACAACGTCACAAACACATAAAACTCTATGGTGTGCCATTTGCCGACGACCCCAGTGTGCTGCTCAATCAAATCCATACTCAACTTACCTATATCGATAACAAACCTGAATTGAACCGTGTGAACATGTTGACCGAAATCAATATTGTCGGATGCAAACCAGATCTAATGCCAGCACTTAATCAACCCGATCAGGTAGAGCCTTTATTGGCATACCACGAAGCTGCTGGTCACCCCCTCGAACAATATTATCGTTTAAATCTGCCATCCAGCGCCTTGGAATGCCCAATACAGCAACATGATTTAGTGCTAATTTATAACGTGGATAAAACGAAGATTGCCAGCATTGCCGCTGTACGCTGGATGGAACTCAGCGCGAGCAAAATCACGACCTTAGGATTAGAGCAGTTGGGAACTTTGCCCAAGTTGGTGACATTGTGTGAAGTACATGACGTATTTTCGCCCTATGCGTTTGTGGAGGAAGACAGTGAGCTGGCATTTGCTGCGATGTATCTATCCCAATCCTCCCATCTCATCGCGCTTAATGCCATTGATGGCAAGCTCTATGATATGCTGATGGATGGTTATGTTTATCGCATCCGTATCCGTGCGCAACTGGAACATCAGTATGACTGGTTACGCGCCAAGTTCGATATGTTGACTCGAACTCACTTGACTCGTCTTTCGACATCGCCAATATGAAATTCAAACTGACCTTTACGTCGGTCTTCAAAATACTGACGCAGGGTTTTTTCTATAGTGAGAAAAGCAATTTCATCCCACGGAATTTCATCTTCACTGAATAATTTCACTTCCAGGCTTTCTTCGCCCGCAGCAAAATCCAGATCCAGCAGCCTGGCACGAAACATTAAATAGACCTGACTGATATGCGGCAAATTGTACAACGTGAACAAATGGGATATTTCCACACGTGCACCCGCCTCTTCCCAGGTTTCGCGCAGTGCGCCCTGTTCAGTAGTTTCAGCGTTTTCCATAAACCCGGCAGGCAAAGTCCACTTGCCATACTGCGGCTCGATAGCACGCTTACAAAGCAAAACCTTATCTTCCCATTCAGGCAAACAACCTACGACCATCTTGGGGTTTTCATAATGTATCGTCTCACACGTTGAACAGACATAACGTAAACGATTGTCACCAGCAGGAACGCGTTGTATCACCGTATCACTGCAAACACTACAAAATTTCATAACGTCTCCAATAAGGTCCGACTTGACATCAGGCGCTGAGGAATCAGCCTGCCGTCAGCCTGCACCTGCACCAAACCCAAAAACTGTTGTTCATGGTAGGCACGTAACAAGCCAATTTGTTCAATTTCAGCATGAAATAATGGATGTTGACCCTGCATAAGTAATTTTGCACCGGGCGCGTCAACTTGAATCTGGGGAAGATAATTCACTAATCCATCTGCAGCTGCCAAACGTGCATCACGGGTGGGAGTATTATCCAGCTCCAATTGGGCAAGCGTAACCGCCTGCGCCAATTGGAATCCACCACTCGCCAAACGCGTTAACCGCGTTAAATGCGCTCCACATCCGAGCTGGCTACCAATATCTTCGGCCAAAGTACGAATATATGTACCAGCACTCACCGTAACAGTAATATCGACGGTGGCCTCAACTAAATTCAAGTTATTGATTTCGATTGCACGTATGCTGACCGGGCGCGCAGGGCGATCGATAGTGATGCCCGCACGGGCATATTCGTACAATGGTTTGCCTTGGTGTTTCAGGGCAGAATACATGGGCGGGGTTTGCATCCTGTCACCAATAAAGCCAGCTACTGTAGTTTGTATCAGCTCAGCACTGGCAGTAACAGGCAGACATTGCAGTACCTCGCCTTCAGGATCGCCTGTAGTGGTAGTGATGCCCAACTGGAGTAATGCACGATAGCATTTATCGGCTTCGAGTTGATATTGTGAGAATTTGGTTGCTTCGCCAAAACACAACGGTAATAACCCATCAGCAAATGGATCTAGCGTGCCCGTGTGTCCTGCTTTTTCGGCAGTATATAAGCGCTTGGCAATTTGTAGTGCAGTATTTGAGGTGATGCCGACAGGTTTGTTGAGGAGTAACACGCCGTCTACACGGCGTTTAATACGTTTAACTGGCGCGTTCAAGATTACGCATCATCAGCAGGACGCGATGAATCTGCTGCAACCGCTTCATCGATGATGCGAGATAACTCGGCACCACGTGCAATGGACGTGTCATATACAAACGTGAGTTGCGGCACTATACGTAAACGCATGCGCGGGCCTAATTGCGAACGGATAAAGCCTGCAGCGTGGCCCAAAGCCTTGGCAGCCTCAAGCCCACGCTCTTCGCTTTCAAATACAGTGAAATAAATCTTGGCATGCTCCAGATCATGAGTGACCACGACTTCTGTAATCGTGACCATACCCACGCGCGGATCATGTATCTCTTTGCGCAGTATATCCGCCATTTCGCGCTGAATTTGTTCAGCAACTCGACGTGAGCGTGGGTAATCTTTAGCCATGGTTACAGTGAACGCGCAACTTGAACGATTTCGTAAGCTTCCAGCTTGTCGCCGACTTGCAAGTCGTTAAAGTTTTTCACAGACAAGCCACAATCGTAGCCAAACTTAACTTCTTTGACGTCATCTTTAAAACGTTTCAATGAATCAAGCTCGCCATCATGGATAATTGCGCCCATACGCAGAACACGTACGCGTTGACCGCGTTTGATAACACCATCCAACACATGACAACCTAATACCGTACCGACTTTAGAAATCACATAAACTTCGCGTACTTCAACCGTACCAGTAATATTTTCTTTCAAATCTGGCGTCAACATACCTGACAAGGCAGCTTTAACCAAATCGACAACTTCATAAATAATTGTGTAATAACGGATGTCAACACCAAGAGTTTCCGCCAGCTTCCGCGCAGTTGCATCAGCGCGCACGTTAAAGCCAATAATAACGGCCTTAGATGCAGCAGCCAAGTTCACGTCAGACTCTGAAATGGAACCCACAGCATTGTGCAAAATATCCACTTTCACTTCATCAGTCGAGATTTTTTGCAGTGACACGGACAGCGCTTCTGCCGAACCTTGTACGTCAGCTTTCAATATCAACGGCAGACGCTTGGCTTCACCTTCGCCCATTTGCTCCATGATACTTTCCAGCTTGGCAGCCTGACGCTTAGCCAAATGCACGTCACGGAACTTGCCCTGACGGAACAACGCAATTTCACGCGCTTTACGTTCGTCCTGCAACACCATGGCATCTTCGCCAGCTTTAGGCACATCGGACAAGCCCTGAATTTCTACAGGAATTGACGGACCCGCTTCTAATATCGTTTTACCATCTTCGTCCAACATCGCACGAACACGACCGTAAACTGCACCTGCCAGAACCACATCACCACGCCTTAGCGTACCTGACTGCACCAGCAACGTTGCTACCGGACCACGACCTTTATCCAGACGCGCTTCAATAATCACGCCTCTTGCAGGCGCATCTTTGGCAGCAGTCAACTCCAGCACTTCTGCTTGCAGCAGAATAGCCTCGATCAAGCCATTAATATTGATACCTTTTTTCGCTGACACTTCGACAAACTGAGTATCGCCACCCCAATCGTCAGGCACTACACCTTGGGCGACTAATTCCTGACGAATACGTTCGCCATTTGCTTCTGGTTTATCAATTTTATTGATTGCAACCACCATAGGCACGCCCGCTGCCTTAGCATGGTGTATTGCCTCTATCGTTTGTGGCATCACGCCATCGTCGGCAGCAACTACCAGCACCACCAAGTCCGTCACTTGTGCACCACGTGCACGCATCGCGGTGAACGCTTCGTGACCTGGGGTATCAAGGAATGTCACCATGCCGTGATCGGTTTCAACGTGATAAGCACCAATATGCTGGGTAATACCACCCGCTTCACCACTGGCAACACGGGCGCGACGTATCGCATCCAGCAATGAAGTTTTACCGTGATCGACGTGTCCCATCACTGTGACGACAGGTGCGCGATGGGTCATTTCTACCGCATGCAATTCATCATCTTCCAGGAATGATTCTGGTGTATCTAACGGTGCAGGCTTCGCCACATGCCCCATTTCTTCAACCAATATCATGGCTGTTTCTTGGTCTAGCACTTGGTTAATTGTCACCATGCTACCCATTTTCATCAACGCCTTAATCACTTCAGCGGCTTTGACTGACATTTTATGTGACAACTCAGCAACGGTAATCGTTTCTGGCACCAGCACTTCTTGAATAATAGGTTCGGTCGGCGCATTAAAGTTGCTCGACGGATCCTGTTCTTTATGATGCTTACCGCCACCCTTACGATTACGCCATGCATCACCGCCAGTATCACCACGCGATTTAATACCGCGTTTTTTCGCTTGCATATCATTCCAAGCGGTATCGGCTTTACCTGCCGGCGCTTTAGCTTTTTTATCAGCTGGCTTAGGCTTATCACCTACTTTAGGTGTGGTTTTGTGTAAGGTACCTTCTTTCACAGCAGGTTTAGCAGGTTCTGCTACTACTGGCGGTGGATTTTTTGCGGCTTCGAGGGCAATCTGTTGCGCCTCTATTGCTTGCTTACGCTTTAATTCACGGTCTTGTTTAACACGAATTTCTTCGGCCTGACGCTCATGCAATGCTGATTTGCGACGCTCTTCATCAGCACGGCGCGCCAATTCCTGATCATCCAGCATCGGCTTAACAATACGTTTGCGCAGTACAACTGGCTCGGTGGCAGCAGCAGGTACTGCAGCGGCTACCGCTTCATCAGCGACTTTCTCTACTTCTGCAGGTGCAACCACTTCCTCAACCGTTACCACTTCCACTACAGGTGGCGCGACTTCTTCAGGCACGGTTTCAACTACAACTTCAACAACAGGCTCTGGTACATCAACTGCCACTGGCTGTGTTTCTACAGCCGGCTCAAGTTCGACAGACTCAGGCACATCTTCTGCAGGTGTATTCGCTGCAGGATTGATTGCGCCAGGCTCACGTTTAACCAGCACACGCTTTTTACGCACTTCAACCTGTATGGTACGTGCGCGTCCAGTGCTGTCTGATTTTTTAATCTCTGTAGTTTCGCGCCGAGTCAGCGTGATTTTGCTTTTCACATCGCTTGCGCCATGCTTTTTGCTCAGATAATCCAGCAGGCTGGCCTTATCTTGTTCGGTGATGGCATCCACAGCCGCTGATTTTTCTACGCCAGCTGCACGCAACTGCTCCAACAGTTTATCTGTGGAGAGCTTTAGTTCTTGGGCAAATTGTTCTACATTCATATCAGGGCTGTCGAAGCTTTCTCTACTAAAATATGCTAAATTTATTCAAACCATGGCGCACGTGCTGCCATAATCAGTGTAGAAGCACGTTCAGCATCCACACCTGTCATTTCCACCAATTCGTCCACGCCCAATTCGGCCAGCGCTTCTGCATCAATAATGTTATGCGTAGCCAATTGGCGCAACACTTCATTATCCATACCATCCAGCGTTGCCAAATCCAGCGTAACATTCTCAACTTTTTCTTCGCTGACAATTGCATCTGTCAGCAGTGCATCTCTTGCGCGAGCACGAAGTTCATTGACCAAATCTTCGTCAAAACCTTCGATCTCGAGCATTTCACCTATCGGCACATAAGCAACTTCTTCTATGCTGTTAAAGCCTTCAGCAACCAGAATATCCGCAACTTCTTCATCTACGTCCAACTTTTCGACGAACAAGGTACGTACGGCCAATGCTTCAGTTTCATTCTTTTTGCTGGCTTCTTCAACCGTCATAATATTAAGCTCCCAGCCTGTTAATTCCGAGGCTAGACGCACATTCTGACCGCTGCGACCTATTGCTTGCGCAAGTTGATCTTCTTCCAGCACCACATCCATACTGTGCTTTTCTTCATCGACTACAATACTGCTTACTTCAGCCGGTGCCAATGCATTAATTACATACTGTGCTGGCTCAGGTGACCATAGAATAATATCAACCCGCTCGCCTGCCAACTCGCCTGTCACCGCTTGCACACGCGAACCGCGCATACCAACACAAGTCCCGATTGGGTCCAGACGCTGGTCATTAGACTTGACTGCAATTTTAGCACGTGCACCTGGATCGCGTGCAGCACCCATAATTTCCAGCAAACCCTCTTCAATTTCAGGCACTTCAAGTTCGAATAGTTTAGCAATGAATTCTGGCGCTGTGCGTGACAATATCAATTGCGGACCACGACCACCACGCTCTACACGTGCCAGATATGCGCGCACTCTATCGCCCACACGCAAATTCTCTTTCGGGATCATTTGATCGCGCGGCAACAAACCTTCAACACGGCCCGATTCGATAATGGCGCTACCGCGCTCCATACGTTTAACCGTACCGGTAACCAGATATTCTTTACGATCCAGAAAATCCGTCAAAATCTGTTCGCGCTCAGCGTCACGGATTTTTTGCAGAATAACCTGTTTGGCAGCTTGCGCACCGATGCGCCCGAACTCCACGGCTTGCAATGGCTCTTCGACCACGTCGCCAACATGCAGGTTCGGGTGTGAAACTTGCGCATCAGTCCATGCTATTTGACGGCTAGGATATTCATGGTCATTATCTTCGACCAGATCCCAATGACGATAGGCGTGATATTCACCATTATCACGGTTAATCTCGACACGGATGTCGGCATCTTCGTGATAACCCTTTTTAGTAGCCGAAGCCAGCGCTTGCTCTAACGCACCAAATACGATTTCCTTGCTTACATTTTTTTCTCTGGCTAACGCGTCAACCAGCAATAAAATCTCGCGGCTCATACTCAACAACCTCCGGCCATACTTATCATTAAATATTAGGGACTAGACGGGTAATGTCTATATTGGATACATCCAATTTAAGCACTTCACCATCCACTTCCAATTCGATCTGGGATTCACTCGCACTACGCAACGCGCCTACAAAACGACGCTGCCCTGCCAATGCAATACGCAACTTGACCTGCACCTGCTCACCCATGAAGCGCTGATAGGCCGCCAGTCTTTTTAACGGTCTATCCATACCAGGTGATGACACTTCCAATCGCTCGTAAGCCACATTCTCGACTACCAGCCAATTACTCAGGTGATTACTCACCAATGTACAATCTTCGATGCTGATGCCAGCAGGCTTATCAATAAAAACGCGCAGCAGTCCGCTCTTGGACGACATAGACATATCGACCAACTCATAGCCCAGACCGGCTAACGTAGCTTCTATTAACGATTCTAACGACATGCGCCATCCAAAAACAAAAAAAGGGCCATAAGCCCATAAAACATCTCGCGGCTTTCAAACCCAAGACAAAATGTACTACAAATAAATCTGGTGCCCGGAGCCGGAATCGAACCGGCACGCCGATTTCTCAGCGAGGGATTTTAAGTCCCTTGTGTCTACCTATTCCACCACCCGGGCGGTTGGAGGCGGGGGTCGGAATCGAACCGGCGTCCACGGCTTTGCAGGCCGCTGCATAACCACTCTGCCACCCCGCCAAACAATCAGCGTACCACTTCACTACCAATTAAAAAGGGAAAGCGCCATGCTTTCCCTTTATTAAGCGCAACTAATTAAAGATACACTTTTAATTTGGAGCGGGAAACGAGATTCGAACTCGCGACCTATACCTTGGCAAGGTATCGCTCTACCAGCTGAGCTATTCCCGCGTTAATGAGATGCGTATTATAAGGATATATTACACACTGTCAACACTTTCCTTACATCTGTTTATTACTCAGGTATCGCGAAACGCCCTGACAATGCGGTTAAACCGAACATAATCAACAACTCACGCAAACGTTCTGCCGCGCGTTTGCCGGGTAAATTTTTATAACTGGCAATAATCAATTCATTCTTCATTGAATGTTCCCAACCCACCAATTCTGTCACCGTGACCTGATAACCATGCGCTTCCAGCTGCAAGCAGCGCAGCACATTGGTTATATGGCTACCCAGCTCACGGGTATGAATAGGATGCCGCCATAATTCAGCCAGCGCACCTTGCGCCAATGACTGCGCCTTGCCTTTACGTAACTCCGCCGCCACCTCTGCCTGACAACAGGGCACCAGCACCATATGCTGTGCGCGTTTTTCCAGACCAAATCGTATCGCATCATCGGTAGCCGTGTCACACGCGTGGAGTGCAGTCACGATATCTACTTGCCCCGGCAATAAAGGAGAGGTGATGGAATCGGCAACAGACAGATTCAAAAACGACATTCCCGCGAACCCCAATTGCTGCGCCAATTCCCGCGAGCGCAATACCAGCTCTTCCCGTGTCTCTATGCCAAACACGTGCGCAGCATCGTTGCGCTGCTTAAAGAACAAATCATATAAAATAAATCCCAGATAAGATTTACCCGCACCGTGATCGACCAGCTGTACATTACCCCCCACTGCCACCAGCAAAGGCTCTATGAATTGATAAAGGTGATACACCTGCTTGAGTTTGCGCCGGCTATCTTGGTTCAACTTGCCATCACGCGTCAGGATATGCAACGCTTTGAGTAAGTCTATGGATTGATTGGGTTTGATCTCAGGGATAACTAACATAACAACTCTGCATAAGATAAATTAAAGCCTATTGTAACCGCAAAGCAAAACCGCTTTAGGTTAGAATAGTGTCTTTTACAATTAGGCATACGTTCATGGACAAGCTGTTTTTACGTGATTTCAGACTGCAAATGATAATAGGCATTTACGAATGGGAACGTAAACTACCGCAAACCGTACAGCTGGACCTGGAAATTGGCCTGGCGAACAATCGTGCCTACCTTACCGATAATGTTGCGGACTCCATCAATTATGCCGAAGTTGCGCAGCGGATTAAAGATACCGTACTACAACGCGAATTTCAGTTAGTCGAAACTCTGGCTGAACATATCGCGCAACTGATACTGACTGAATTTAAATCTCCCTGGACTAAAGTCAGTGTTACCAAAATCGCAGTGGTGCCGGGCATTCAGCAACTGGGTATTTGCATAGAGCGCGGCAATCCAGCTTGAGTCCAGAACATATCGCATTTGCCTGCATCACCCTGCTCGTCGCTTATTTCATCCGTGGCATTTCAGGGTTTGGCTCTGGTTTAATCGCCATTCCGATTTTGGCGTTGTGGCTACCTCTGACATTTGTGGTGCCGCTGATGCTGTTGCTGGATTTTTCCGCATCCATCCTATTAAGTGGCGTTAATTTACGTCAAGTGAACTGGCGTGAAGTGCGCACCCTCATTCCGCTCAGTATTATCGGCATCACCCTGGGTACGCACCTGCTCACCAGCATGCCTCTGCAACCCATGCTCATCACCCTGGCAATTTTTGTCGCCATCTTTGGCATACGCTCCCTGCTCAATCTGCACGGTGAAAAAATCATCTCGCGCTGGTGGGCTATTCCTGCCGGACTCAGCGGTGGCACCATAGGTGCATTGTTTGGCACAGGCGGTCCACCTTACATCATTTATCTGGGGCATCGCATCAGTGATAAAACCGCACTACGCGCTACTTTTTCAGGACTGATTTTAGTAGAAGGCTCATTACGCATCGGCAGCTTTGCTTACGCAGGCCTGTTCTCGGATACACGTTTATTCTGGTCATACCTTATTGCCATGCCTATTGTCGCTATTGGCTTAACTCTCGGACATCGCGCCCACATCGGCCTCACCCGTGAGCAAATGATGCGGCTTATCGGCATACTGCTACTCGGCAGCAGCGCAAGCTTGCTGATAAAAGCTTTTCACTAAAACCATCAGCCACGCGGATGATGTTTGGTATGCAATTGCTTGAGTCGTTCCCGCGCCACGTGCGTATAAATTTGCGTGGTGACTATGTCCGCATGCCCCAACAACAACTGCACCACACGCAAATCTGCGCCATGATTAAGCAGATGTGTAGCAAAGGCATGACGCAAAACGTGGGGTGACGGCGGCTTACTCATACCAGTCTGTCTTGCGCGACGCTTGATCAAATACCAGAATGCCTGCCGAGTCATCGCACTGCCACGCTCGGTAACGAATAAATCATCTGTCACTCGCCCGTGCAATAAAGCGGGACGTGCTGTTTGTAAATACAGCGTCAATGCATCTGCCGCCATTTCGCCCAGAGGCACCAGACGTTCCTTACTGCCCTTACCGACAACCTGCACCACGCCCATATCCAGATTCACCTGGCGCAGGGATATTCCTACCAATTCAGACACGCGCAAACCTGTCGCATACAGCAGCTCCAGCATGGCCCTGTCACGCACTGCCATCGCATCATCGCCAGCAGGTGCAGCCAGCAACGCCTCCACTTCCGCTTCGCTCATACTTTTAGGCAGACTGCGCGGCAGTTTGGGCGTATCTATTTTCAACGTAGGATCTATCGCAATCCGCCCATCCCGCAAAGCTAACCGATAAAACCGCTTTAACGCCGATAACTGTCGCGCCGTGCTGCGCGGGCTGGTCCGCAAAACGTAACGTGCAGACATATAATTCTGCAAATCTGTTTGTTCCACGGCCAGTAAAGATTTCCCTGCCAGCCAGGTCGCAAACTGCGTTAAATCACGCCGGTAGCTTTGCAAAGTGTTAGCCGACAAACCATCTTCCAGCCAAATCAAATCGCAAAAACTATCGATCAGGCCCAGGCTATCCGTGTTCATGGTTTAACAGCCACTGCTTATAAGCCAGCACCGCTCCGTCACGACTATGCATAAAGCCGCCCGCACTGGTTTTGCCGACGACACGATGACAAGGGATGAGGATAGGCAAAGGATTCGCACCACAAGCCTGACCCACCGCACGAGGGCTGGATGCAATTTGCACCGCGATTTCACCATAATACCGTGTGTATCCTGCAGGAATTGCCGATAATGCCTGCCACACCCGCGTCTGATGCGGCGTCGCCTGATACGACACCGGCACATCACCTAATGGCTGATATGCGGCATTCTGCCAATACTTATCCAGCGCCTGGGTTAATGCGTGTATATGCGGATGCGGATTTGCCAATAACGGCGTGGTCACAGGCAAAAAATCTATACGCCGTATACCGGAATGATCAAACATCACCCCCAGATGTGCGAACGGAGCAGCTATAACCGCCTGATATTGCATCGTTAAAACTCACTCAGCGCATCAGTTGCCAAGGCGCGCTGTGCGGCAGCATCACTACCCGTCAACACCGCCTGATATTGTTGCTTTGCATCAATCAACAACCCCGCTTTTTTTAGTCGTGCCGCGGCATCCAGGCGCGCTTGCCATGCCGATTCATCATGCGCATTTACCGCTGAATTTAATAACCATGCAGCCGCTTCTTTATCATCATTGGTGATGATACCTAAGTGCTGCATGGCTACCCGCTGTTGCGCCGGGTTCAACACAGGCAACAACTTGGCCAGCAAAGCACTGCTATCTTGCGGCATCTGCAACACCACATTCAACATTTGCCAGCGCACAGCTTCAGTCGCGCTATCGGCAACAGGTAACCAGGCGTACACCGCTTCGGTTGCTAACGGCCACAGACCTTGGCGTGCAAATAAACGCGCACGCTGCACTTGCCAGTCACCTACGGCTTGCGGCGGCGCTGATAAGTCACGCCATAAATTCACCGCTACCTCAGGCTGATTTTCGGCCAATGCCACCATACCTAGCTGATAACGCGTTTCAGCATTGAACACATTGGCTGACAAACCAGGCCATGCCGATACAAACAATCGCAACGCCGCTCTGTCCAGTTTTGCTGCGTGTAATTGTGCCAATAATTGCTGTTGTGCGGTTTGACGCAAACCCGCATCTTTGGCATCACGTGCCAGATACGCCCAGACAGCACGCGCCATCATCGGGTTAGCAACCTCAGACTCCTTGGCCAAATCCGCCCAGCCTGCATCTGAGCCAAACAACAGCAAACGCACATTACCCAAAGTTTGCGTCAACCCGCGATATTCTTCCCACACCTTATCCGCTGATGCTTGTGGCTTAGGCAAATTCAATAAACGCTCATCTATCTGCACCAGCAATTCGGGCGCATTGTACTCACTGACCAATTTGCGCAGCAAGGTTAAACGCTCCGCATCTTTCGCCACCAGAATAGCGGCTTGCAAACGCTGCTTGCTTTGCTCATCCGAAAATTTTCCTGCGGCGATATCGATCAATTCAGCAACAGCATCCGTATCCGCCAATTGACCGCGCGCCCATTTCAGCTCATCTGCCCGGCCTGCCTGCAACATGGTCAGCGCATAACTTTGCAATAACGCCGTATCTTTGCCGAACTCTTGCTGATAACGCAGCATCACGCTAACGACCTCGTCGCCCGGGGGGGGCAATAAGTAACTCCGTACCACCTCCGCCCGCGCTTGTTGATACGCAATCGCATCCAGCGCCTTATCAGCCAATAGCGCAGCCAGATAAGTGCGCGCCAACACGCCATCACCTTGTTGCAATGCCGCCTGTGCGGCTATCTGGTTACATAAACGCGCCACATCCTGCGGTGCATTTTTCGGCAAAGCTGGTGCAGCTTTCAGGACGGCTTCCACATCACCAGCTTGCCCCAGCAGCTGCCATTGCAAGCGCAATTCATCATCACTCAGATTTGCGCCTTGCAATTGCAGTAAAGCTAATTGTGGCGCACTCAACTGCGCGAGCTGTTGCGCATCCAGACTGCTTTGCGCATGAGCCGTAATCGCACCCATTCCCGCAAGCATTAAACCGATTAAAAGATTAGAGAGTCGCATTTTTGAGTTAAAATTAAAGTTTAGTTTTCAAGATGATGCTAGAGATGGACATTAAAACCTATATGCACCAAGTTGGGCAAGCAGCACGCACGGCTTCTCGTGCTATTGCACGCGCTGACAGTAACGCAAAAAATAAAGCGCTGCTGGCCATGGCTGACGCGATAGAGCGTGACAGTGCAACTTTACTCGCTGCAAACGAGTCAGATATGACCGCCGCGCGCGCAAACGGACTGGATGCCGCACTGCTTGACCGTCTGGCACTCAATGCCAAATCGATCACGGGCATGGCGGAAGGTTTGCGCCAGATCGCTGCGCTGCCGGATCCAGTCGGCGAAATCACCGATTTAAAATATCGCCCCTCAGGCATACAAGTCGGCAAAATGCGCGTGCCGTTAGGCGTTATCGGCATTATTTACGAAGCACGCCCGAATGTTACGGCCGATGCTGCTGGCCTGTGCCTGAAATCAGGTAATGCCGCGATACTTCGTGGCGGCTCCGAAGCGTTGCACAGCAACCAAGCCATTGCTGCCTGCGTGCGTGAAGGCCTGGCCAGCGCAGGCTTGCCTGAGACTGCAGTGCAAGTCATCAACACCACCGACCGTGCTGCTGTGGCTGAACTGATCACCATGCGTGAATTCGTCGATGTTATCGTGCCACGCGGCGGTAAGGGACTGATAGAGCGCCTGATGAATGATGCCCGCATTCCTGTCATCAAGCATTTGCATGGCGTATGTCATGTTTATGTGGACGATAAGGCCGATATGGATAAAGCCATCCGCATTGCCGACAATGCCAAAACTAGCCGTTATGGCACTTGCAATACCACAGAGACTTTGCTTGTCGCCAACACAGTGGCAGCCGAATATTTGCCGAAAATCGCTGCGATCTATGCCAGCAAAAATGTAGAAATGCGTGGCTGTGAACGCACTCGTGCGGTGCTCAAGGATATCCTCAGTGCAACTGAGGAAGACTGGCACACTGAATATCTGGCGCCTATCATTTCCATACGCATCGTTGATGATATGGACGCGGCGATTACGCATATCAATCATTACGGCTCACAGCATACCGATGCCATCGTCACCGAAGACTACACCCGTGCGCGCCGTTTCCTGCGCGAAGTCGATTCCAGCAGCGTGATGATTAACGCCTCGACGCGTTTTGCCGATGGCTTTGAATATGGACTGGGTGCAGAAATCGGCATCTCTACTGACAAAATTCACGCGCGTGGTCCTGTTGGCCTGGAAGGTCTGACTTCACAAAAATGGATAGTTTTGGGCGACGGGCACGTGCGTGGCTGAAGCGCCCATCGGCATATTTGGCGGCACATTTGACCCGATACATTTCGGGCATTTGCGTTTAGCAGAAGAAATGGCGGAGCAGATTAACCTTGCGCAAATCCGCTTCATTCCAGCAGGCACGCCACCGCATCGAAGTATGCCTCGCACGGATGCTGCACACCGACTAGCCATGGTGCAGCTAGCTACTGCCAACAATGTGCGCTTTGTCGTCGATACGCGAGAAATGGTTGCGCCCAGCCTGTCCTATACAGTAGATACATTGCACTCATTACGTGCGTCATTTGGTGCGACCCAGCCATTGTGCTTATTGCTGGGCGCAGATGCCTTTTTAGGATTGTCGAACTGGAATCGCTGGCGCGAATTATTTGATTTAAGCCACATCGCCATTGCCCACCGACCAGGTTATCCGCAAAGCACATGGAAGGACAACATGCCAGAAGCCTTACGTGACGAGCTGGAAAAGCGCCTAGCCCATACTGACGACATCAAAACATGTGCAGCTGGATTAATAGTCATGCGACCAATTACCGCATTAGACATATCTGCAACCTATATTCGTGATACCTTACGCGGTGGACGTAATCCTCGCTATTTACTCCCCGATGCAGTTTTAGACTACATCCACACTCATCAACTTTATTTACCGGACGCTACATGAACACAGACATGACCACACCAATGAACACTGACCAAATCGCCGCAGCCGTGGTGACCGCCATCGAAAATATCAAAGGACAAGATATTGTTGTACTCGATGTATCAAAACAGAGCGCCTTGTTCGAACGCATGATTATCGCCAGTGCTGAATCTACCCGCCAAACTAAAGCGATTGCACACAATGTGCAAGTAGAGCTCAAAGCATTAGGCATACCCGATCAGGGCATAGAAGGCTTAACCTCCGGCGAATGGGTGTTACTCGACCTGGGCAGTATCATAGTCCACGTCATGCAACCTGCAGTACGCCAATATTATGACCTGGAAGCCCTATGGAGTGCTGCCGCAGATCAACGTAATCGCCGTACTAGCTAATAAGCCATGAAATTGAACATCATCGCTGTCGGCCAGAAAATGCCTGCATGGATAGCGGCTGGCTTTGACGAATATGCCAAGCGTATGCCGCGTGAAGCGATGATTAATTTGATAGAACTCAAGCCCGAAAAACGCGCTACAGGCAAGACTGCCGACCAGATCAAAACAGCAGAACGGGACCGAATTATCGCTGCGTTACCCAAAGACAGCACGATATGGGCGCTGGACGAACACGGTGAACAACTCACCACAGTTGCACTGGCACAGCATTTTAACGACTGGCAAAGCGCGGGGCGCGATACCTGTTTTATTATCGGCGGTGCAGACGGCCTGCATGACGACATCAAGCAACGGGGCAATAAATTATTTGCCTTATCGAAACTCACACTACCACATGGCATGGTGAGAGTGCTCCTGGCCGAGCAACTCTACCGCGCGTGGAGCATTACTCAAAACCACCCTTACCATCGTGAATAATAAAGCCAAGCGCATCTACCTTGCCTCACGCTCACCCCGTCGCCGTGAACTGCTCACGCAGATGGGCGTGCAATATGACGTATTGCTATTACGTGAATCAGCAGGACGCCTGGATGTTGATGAAACGCCCAAGCCAGGTGAATCTCCAGCGCATTACGTGGAACGTATCGCCACTACCAAAGCACAGATCGGCTGGAAGCGCGTGTGCCAACGCAATTTACCGCGTCATGCCGTATTGGGTGCCGACACCATGGTGACCCTGGATGGTACTATTTTTGGCAAACCGACTACACCTGCTCATGCCAAAGAGATGTTGGCGCAACTATCAGGTCACACCCACCAGGTCATGACCACGATTGCCCTGTGCTATCAGGACATCGTAACCCACCTCACCAGCGTGTCAGAAGTGCGCTTTAAAACCCTGACTGATGCGGAAATCGCGGCTTATGTCGCCACTGGCGAACCGCTGGACAAAGCCGGGAGCTACGCCATCCAAGGCCGGGGCGCTGTTTTTATTTCCCATTTAAGCGGCAGCTATACCGGCGTAATGGGCTTGCCTTTATATGAAACCGCTAATTTATTACAATCTTATCTGGCAACAAAACCCCTATGAGCGAAGAGATACTGATTAATATTACACCACAAGAAACCCGAGTCGCTGTCATGCACCTGGGTGTGGTGCAAGAGCTGCATATAGAACGCAGCAGCCAGCGCGGACTGGTCGGCAATATCTATTTTGGCAAAGTCTGCCGCGTCCTGCCCGGCATGCAATCGGCTTTTATCGACATAGGTTTGGAACGTGCAGCTTTCCTGCATGTCGCCGACATCTGGGAAGAACGTCAGAACGGTAATGAAGATCGCCCCATAGAGCGCATACTATTTGAAGGTCAAAGCATCATGGTGCAGGTTATCAAAGACCCGATAGGCACCAAGGGCGCACGACTTTCCACACAAATGAGTTTTGCAGGTCGTTTTCTGGTTTACCTGCCGCAAGATTCGCATATCGGCATTTCACAAAAAATCGAAGATGAAACCGAGCGCGAACAGCTCAAGCAAAAATTACAAAGCCTTATTCCCACCGATGAACCGGGTGGTTTTATTATCCGCACTCTGGCAGAACAGGCCAGCACCACAGAGTTACAGGCCGATGTCGACTATCTGCGCCGCTTGTGGGCAGACATCCAGACCCGTGCCCGCACTGCAGCGCCCAAGACTTTGCTGTATCAGGATTTGAATCTTGCGTTACGCGTGTTACGTGATTTTTCCAACGACGAAACCTCGCGCATCCTCATAGACTCGCGTGAAAATTTCCAGAAGATGCAGGAATTCGCACAAAGCTATACGCAAGAAGTGGTCGCCAAACTGCACCACTATGCCGCAGACCGCCCGCTGTTTGATTTGTACGCGGTCGAAGCCGAAATAGAAAAAGCACTCGCTCGTCGTGTTGATCTGAAATCAGGTGGCTATTTGATTATTGACCAAACCGAAGCGCTGACCACCATAGATGTAAATACTGGCGGTTTCGTGGGGGTACGCAATTTCGATGACACTATTTTCAAGACTAACCTGGAAGCCGCACAAACCATCGCCCGACAACTGCGATTGCGCAATTTAGGCGGCATTATCATAGTTGACTTTATCGACATGGATAATCGCGACCATCAGCAAGAAGTGTTTCTTGAATTCAAAAAAGCGCTGTCACGTGACTACACCCGTATGACCGTGCATGATTTCTCACCGCTGGGCTTGGTCGAGATGACGCGCAAACGCACACGCGAAAGTCTGGCGCATATCCTGTGTCAGCCCTGCCCGACTTGCCAGGGACGCGGTGAGATCAAAACAGCCAAGACCGTGTGTTATCAAATACTACGTGAAATAGTCCGTGAGGCGCGGCAGTTCAACGCCAAAGAATTCCGCATACTGGCATCACAAACAGTGATCGATTTGTTTTTAGACGAAGAATCTCAAAACCTGGCGCAACTGGGTGACTTCATCGCCAAGCCGATTTCATTGCAAGTGGAAACTTGCTACACGCAAGAACAGTACGACATTATTCTGATTTAGACCAGCGTTCGTGGATGAACCAGGATAGTGCTCATCACACACGACGTTACCATGTCACAAACTTACAAATCCCAGTCCAGTAAGTCATTGGCTGCCACATCTTCAGCAATCTGCGACTCTGGTTGACTCAGCACCGCCAGCACCTCTCTCAACCAGATAATGTCACGGTAGACATCCAGCCTGAATCCCTGGCGGGTACCTTGCCTGTCGTCGTACAGCAATTCGCTTAAATAATCATGGCACTCATGGCTGGGCCACAACGTCACGATTTTTGACAACACGTGCGGCATAGCAAATAAACCTTCACCTTCCTGTTCAGGCTGTGCGATATCATCCCATGTGGGTGAGGCAAGATTGAAATCCGCATTAAATGCAACCAAAGCCTCATCGAATGCTGGCCTGTTTTCTTGCTGTCGGTATATCCCTAACAACATAAGCCAGACCGCAGGACGACTCCTGGGGTGCGTAGCAATATCATCAGTCAATACCTTAATTGCCCGGTCTGGATAACCCAATTCCAGGAACACCTCGGCTTCTTCAGTAACCCGCATCAAGTTAGAAACGGACAAGCTGTCTGATGCCATTTTCGCCATATCAGTTTTGCTACCCAGCATTGTCTGCCCAGGCAACTCTCCCAGGAAGAAATCATTACCCAGATCGTCACCCGCATCAACGACCGCGGATGTGGCAGCATGTGAATCTGTTGCAGCATGCGGCTGGGTTATCGAGCCTGGCTCATACGCCGTTGCTACCTGATTAAAATCAGGCAATTTACGTTGCCGTCTGAATAAATAAGCCAGCAAAGCAATCACCAAACCGGCAACAAGTATCCATACCCACATGCTAATCGCAGGCCAGAACGCAGGCTTCGTCGCAGGATTCTGCATGTGCGGATTCTGGGCTCGATCAGGTACCTGGTGCGCTTGTGCGGTTTGGCTGCGTATCTGCGCCAACTCCTGTTTCGCCTGCGCCAATTGTTTTTGCGTGGCCACAATATCGTCGCGCAGATCATCCACTGTACTGGTGTCTCCGCCAGCATCTATCGACAATTTGCCGCGCATACGCTTTAAGTCACTCAACTGTTCAGTAGTAAGCTGATGCTGGCCCGGCAACCACTGTAAATCCGTGCTCAACCTGAGCGCTGGGGTAGTCGTTACGATTTGGTCACTGACGCTGCTTATATGATGTGCTGGTGCTTGCGCGGTGGATTTAATATGCGGTGTATGTGATTTGTTAGCACGGGGAGGTGTTGCAGTCACTTTAACTGCTGAATTCGTTAATGTTACCTCAGGTGCTACAGGAGCTTCAACCGGACTAACCATATCCAGCAACACCATATATTCCCGCTTCACCACGCCTATGCAGCGCGACTCAATCGCAAAAGCCACCACAGGGTCATTAATTGCATAACTGGTAGTCAATCGCAGAAAAGCAGTATCGTCACGATGTTGCAGCGTTAACTTTGCTTTTGTAATCGATGGCACGCCACTATCATCACGTCCCGGCCCGACCAGTGCAAAACAGCCTCCATCCAGTTCGGCAGACGTAGCTGAAGTCACCGGTATGATCAGATTTAACGGTTGTCCCAATGCTGACTTAAGTTGCGCCGCACCTAACCCCAGCGCAAAGGCGGGTTCTACGCACAAACCCAACAACACCAGCAAACCCAATGACATGGCGGGTAAAGCTTGCATCGAGCATTTAACTGGATAATCAATTATTATTTTCATATATCGCCGATAGATCGTTCAATGATTACCAAGCCACGTGCCAGTATAGTCACGTCAGCCCAGCACTACAAAAACAGCCATAACACGCCCAGGCCTTGCATTTAAACAACGGAGACTTCACAAACACCGACATCATTTAAATGCTGCACAATTGTGTTGATGCTTTGTTGCTGCAATGCCAATGTCGTGAGTTGCGACTTTAAAGCTATCGTTCTGGCTTGCAAATTATCCAAATTAGCATGTACCTGTTTAATATTCTCGATACGGGTTTCCAAAAGTTTTTTATGCTCACGAATACGCATAACAACCGGATCCAGACTACGACGTAACCAGGCATCCACTTCTGTTCTCGCCACGACAAACATGCCTTGTGCTTCTGCTACCAGACTCAAATAGAACTTTCTAACCATGAAGCGTTTTTCCAGCATTAAATTGGCAGGATCACGCCCGAACTGTTCAACCTGATGCAGCAAGACCCCAAGTTTTTGTCGGCATATTTCCATATTCAACTGGGGCGGATTGAGTAACGGGAAGCCATGTTCCTGATGAAAACGCAGATAGGCCGCATCCAACAATTCAACAGTTTTAATTGAACTCGCCTCAACGTCATGAAAACGCAAGGCGACTTTCGCAAACAGATCTTCCATCCCGCGCACCAGGCCAGGCGTGGTCCAACGATCTTCCAATTCAGCACGTCCAGCGACCAGCATCTTCTCCAGCACATCCTCGGAAAGCTGAGCGAGCAACATCCGGCCTTGTTCCTGAATCACATTGCGTGTCACCTTAAAATTCATCGTCGTAGCATCATAGGCCGACTTTTCTTTGATCAACTTATCCCGCAAACCGGTCACAATTTCACGATTTTTCCCTGAAAAACTATTCAGTTGCTCTATATCCTGATTCACGCCATCAAGCTGCATTGCCACAGCCTGACGCGACTGATTAGCCATGGCCTGAATTTCACCACACACAGATTTATATAAAATAGCCTGTCGCGCGGGAATAATGTCTTCAACCAATAAGCGCTCCAGCGCGCCTATCCCCGAACGGGCGATAAGTGCCTGATCACCGCGGATTTTACCCACCAAGGCTTTCTGGGCGGATAAGGCTAATACCTGATTTTCACGCAAATTGAGCTGCTGCGCTGTCTGTGCAATCTGTTTCTGGATACCTGCGGCGATTTCTTCCTCGGATTTCAGGTCATCCCATAACATATCAACTTTATTCAAAATCGCTACGTGATGATTAGCGTGGTGACGCACGCTATTCTCCCAAATTTCCAAATCAGACCGCGTTACCCCGGTATCTGTTGCCAACAAAAACAATACACCATGCGCACTGGGGATAGTGCTCATAGTCAACTCAGGTTCTGCACCCAAGGCATTCAATCCTGGCGTATCCAATATTGCCAAACCGCTTTTCAGCAAAGGATGCGGGAAATTAATCATGGCATAGCGCCAGGCAGGAATTTCAACCTTGCCATCAGTCGCACGCAGCGCATCCTCTGCATTAAATAAACCTAACGCCTGAGCCTCCTCAATGGTGACTCGTTTTACATCTGCCAGCGCGCCTAATGCTTTACTCACTTGCGCCGTATCAGATGGGTCTAGCCGCACCGCACTCCATTCTATCGGTTTGCGTTTTAACAACGAGATCGTATCATCACGCAAACGAGTTTCTATAGGCAACAAGCGCAAATAGGGCTCACTATCTCCGTCATAAAAGAGCTCTGTTGGACACATGGTCGTGCGACCAACATCAGATGGTAACAATCTTTGTTTAAAATCAGAAAAGAACAGGGCGTTGATCAGCTCGGATTTGCCACGGGAAAATTCAGCCACAAACGCCAGCATCAATTTATCGCGTTTCAAACTTTCGGCTAAGTCATACAAACGCAAATTTTGTTCAGGCGCATCATCCGTGTACTTTTCCAGCCACTGCCGGTATGACTCCAGCGTCGCCAGTATCTCATCGCGTCGTTGCTGATATTGTGCAACCCCTATATCCAGCCTGTTATCGTTCATGCCCAACCCCAATTTTTATTATCGCCGCTATATCTCTAAATTAACTGGCGCGCCAACATCGCCAACCAGGTTAACGGAAAAGCCACCACAAACTGCATCACTAAAAAAAACACCACAGGTGATAAATCCACATTACCCACTAACGGTATCCAGCGACGAAAAACGCTCAGCACTGGTCTGGTCAACGAATCAAACACCACCATGTACGGTGAATAGGGATTGACCAGTGACAATACTGCCACAACAAAAACCAGACCCATTAATACGTAACACATCAAGGTCAACAAAGCCACTACAGCAATCAATCCAAACCCCAGCAGCACACTGGCACCCACCAGCGCAAAGGGGAAACCGGATAGCCAGTTCAATGCCAGGGTTAAAATAAATTGCAACGCGATGGCCAACACCAAAGTAGCCATATCCAGACCAGACAAACCTGGTATTACGCGCCGTGCGGGTTTCACCGCAAAATCAGTAAACTTGACCACAAACTGCGAAAACGGATTCTGGAAGGGAACCCGCATCCATTGCATGTAAACCCGCAGCAATAAAGCAATCAGGAATAGATTTGTAACATTTTGCAAAATAAAAGCAAGTGCTTGATTGATCATAGTTTAACACGGCCCTCAGCCTATGCCTCCCCTAACGTCTTGGCGCGTTGGGCGGCAGCATGCACAGCTGCAACGATCGCCTCGGGTACCGCACGCGCCTGCATGGTTAAAATCGCTTGCTCCGTCGTGCCGCCTTTAGACGTCACTCGTGCACGCAATTGCGCCACATCTTCGCTGCTATTAGCAGCCAGCTTTGCCGCACCCAAAAAAGTTTCCAGGGTCAGCTGTCGTGCAACGTCAGCAGTCAGACCCAACTGCATACCCGCTTGCTGCATCGCTTCCATAAACAGGAACACATAGGCAGGGCCGCTACCAGATACTGCGGTTACCGCGTCCATCAACTGCTCCTCGGCCAGCCAGACCACACTGCCCGCAGCTTCCAGCACCACACTCGCCTGCAGCCGTTGCTGCGCATCAACCGCAGATTCAGCAAACAATGCGGTCACACCTGCCCCTACCATCGCAGGTGTATTCGGCATGGCACGAACGACGATGGGATAATTACCCAACCAGCTCGACAAATTTGCGACTCTTATTCCCGCAGCAATCGACACCACCACCTGAGTTGTCAACATAGGCGCTAATTCAGCCGCAACTTCAGGCAGCTGCTGTGGCTTCACCGCCAGCACTATGACATCAACCGCCAGTGTGGCCGCATCTAATTGTGCAACTACGTTCACACCGAACTCATTACGCAGACGTTGCTGCGCCTGCTCGTTATGTTCAACTACCCGTATATGCCCTGCTGTCATCCCTTCGCGCAACAAACCCGCAATCAGAGCCGTGGCCATGTTACCGCCGCCTATAAATGCAACCTGCATGATTATCCTTCTCTTTTCCCAAACAAAGCTGTTCCCACACGGACGATAGTTGCACCTTCAGCAATCGCAGCTTCCAGATCGCCAGACATGCCCATCGACAATGTATCCAATTGCAGACCCATGCTGTTTAATTCGTCAAAACAAACCCGCACCAAAGCGAACTGCGCCCGCTGTTTATTTTCATCCACTTCTGCTCGCGGTATCGCCATTAAACCGCGCAAACGCAGGTTCGGTAAATCTCGCACAGCGAGTGCCAGCGCAGGCACATCAGCCAGGCTCACACCACTTTTTGATACTTCATTACTCACATTCACTTGTAAACAGATATTCAGCGGCGCGCTATGATTAACTCGCTCAGCCGACAAGCGTTGCGCAATGACCAATCTATCCACGCTATGCACCCAACTAAAATTTGCAGCAATTGGTGCCGTTTTATTTCGCTGTATTGGGCCAATAAAATGCCAGTCTAATGCAACATCCTGCAACGCCTGAATTTTGGCTACGCCTTCCTGCACATAACTCTCACCAAACGCATGCTGACCAAGCGCCGCCAAGGCTCGCACTGATTCGGCAGGTTGCCTTTTACTCACTGCCAACAAACTAATTTCACTCGCCTTACGTCCTGCTTTTTGTGCTGCCAGTGCAATTCTTGCCTGAACTGCTTGCAATGTGCTTTTTACTATGACCATAATACCTAAAATTCAAAATAATGAAGAGGAATATACATTAAATGGAAATATCCGAATTACTCGCTTTTGCAGTTAAAAATAAGGCATCTGACTTACATTTATCAGCGGGTTTACCACCTATGATACGCGTCCACGGCGATATTAGACGTATCAATTTGCCTGACATGAATCATCAGACTGTACACGACATGGTGTACGACATCATGAACGATGGTCAACGCAAGATTTACGAAGAAACCCTGGAGGTCGACTTTTCATTCGAAGTCCCGACTCTGGCGCGTTTCCGTGTCAACGCATTCAATCAAAATCGTGGTGCGGGTGCCGTATTTCGTACCATTCCAAGTAAAGTGCTCAGCCTGGAAGAATTAGGCGCCCCCAAGATTTTCAAAGACATCGCCGATACCCCTCGCGGCATCGTACTCGTTACCGGGCCAACGGGCTCAGGTAAATCGACTACCCTGGCGGCCATGGTCGACTACGTGAATGAAAATGAATATGGTCATATACTTACCGTAGAAGATCCTATCGAATTTGTACACCAAAGTAAAAAATGCGTGATTAACCAGCGCGAAGTAGGCCCGCACACATTGTCATTCTCGAATGCGCTACGTTCCGCATTGCGTGAAGATCCTGACGTGATCCTGGTCGGTGAGATGCGCGATCTGGAAACCATACGCCTGGCACTCACAGCTGCGGAAACAGGACACTTAGTATTCGGTACGTTGCACACCAGCTCTGCTGCCAAAACTATAGACCGTATTGTAGACGTATTCCCTGCCGCGGAAAAAGAGATGGTGCGCTCTATGCTGTCAGAATCCATACGCGCAGTTATCTCCCAAACCCTGCTGAAAACCAAAGATGGTACTGGCCGTGTTGCCGCACATGAAATCATGATAGGTACACCCGCGATACGCAACTTGATCCGCGAAAACAAAGTGGCGCAAATGTACTCATCAATCCAGACCGGCCAGAATGTTGGCATGCAGACACTGGATCAGTGTCTGCAGGATTTGGTCAAACGCAATATCATCTCCATTGGCGAAGCGCGTATGCGGGCTGCCAATAAAGACATGTTTTTAGGATAACCCATGGACGCTCTCAAAACCGTACACGACTTGCTCAGACTGATGTTGAGCAAGCGCGCTTCTGACTTATTCATCACCGCTGGTTTCCCACCTGCCATCAAGGTCGATGGCAAAATTGCACCTGTATCCAATCAGACCCTGACGCCATCGCATACCCGTGAACTTGCGCGCAGTATCATGAATGACAAGCAGTGGCATGATTTTGAAGCCACGCACGAAGCCAATTTCGCCATTTCTCCAGTTGAAATCGGTCGTTTCCGCGTGAATGCATTTGTCCAGCAAGGTCGCATAGGTTTGGTATTACGTACCATCACCACCCTCATTCCAAAACTGGAACAGCTCAATCTGCCACCCGTGCTCAAAGACGTGGCAATGGTTAAGCGTGGCCTGGTCATTTTCGTCGGTGGTACCGGCTCAGGCAAATCCACTTCCTTGGCTGCGATGGTGGGTCACCGCAACGAAAATGCCCAAGACCATATCATTACCATCGAAGACCCGGTCGAGTATGTACATGAACACAAAAAATCCATCATCACCCAGCGTGAAGTTGGCATAGATACAGACAGCTGGTTTTCTGCGTTAAAAAATACCCTGCGTCAGGCACCCGACGTTATCCTTATCGGTGAGGTTCGCGATCGTGAAACCATGGAATACGCCATTGCGTTTGCCGAAACCGGTCACCTGTGTTTTACCACGCTACATGCCAACTCAGCCAACCAGGCCTTAGACCGTATCATCAACTTCTTTCCAGATGAACGTCGTCAACAATTACTCATGGACTTATCGCTCAACCTTAAAGCGTTTGTGTCCCAGCGCCTGATTGCGCGCAAAGGTACAACGGGGCGTATTGCCGCAGTAGAAGTACTGTTAAACTCACCGCTCATTTCAGAATTGATATTCAAGGGTGAAGTCCATGAAATCAAATCGATTATGGCTAAATCGCGTGAGATGGGTATGCAGACTTTTGACCAGTCGCTGTTCGATTTGTATGAGGCGGGGCTAATTACTTACGAAGATGCTTTACGAAATGCTGACTCGCTCAATGACCTGAGGCTGAAAATAAAACTCGAAGGTCACGAGTCCAAAGGTCGCGACGTAATGGAAGGCATACAAAGCCTCAATATTGTTTAATACTCAAAGCAACACTAAAAAATCCCGCTAACTTTCAGCGGGATTTTTCATTTACGCGCAGAACCTGCCACTATTTTATATTCGAATAATCGACACTCCAGTGCACCATTAAATAACGGCGTACGTTTGGTAGCATTCAGCCGTATCAGCTTCGGCAAATTCATATCAGCCGACAGAATATATGCATTCCAGCCTGCGCATTTCTGCTTCAGCCAATTACCCAGCTGCGGATAAAACTCCGCCAGTTCAGACTGCTCCCCTATGCGTATGCCGTAAGGTGGATTGGTCACGATCACGCCATGATCAGCAGGTGCGGGCACTTCAATCACATTACCCTGCTTGAGCTGGATAACGCCCGCCAAACCCGCCGCTTCCAGGTTCACCTGCGCATCGCGCAAGGAGTCACCAAACATGTCACGCCCAAAAATAGGCTGTAATGTGGCTGGCAATTGCGCATCTATCGCCGCCTGCTTAATTGGCAACCAGACTTTAGGATCAAATCGGGTCAATTTTTCAAAACCAAAATCCCTATGACTGCCTGGTGCGATATTCAATGCGACTTGCGCTGCCTCCATCAATATCGTCGCACTCCCGCACATGGGGTCGAAGAATGGCGTACCTGGCTGCCAGCCAGATAATTTCACCATACCGGCTGCCAGATTCTCATTTAACGGTGCAGCTCCTGCTTGTTTTCGCAGCCCGCGCTTAAATAACGACTGGCCCGAAGTGTCTAAATACAAGGTGCACTCTGTTGCTGTCAAAAATGCATGGATACGCACATCAGGCTCACGGATATCGACGTTTGGACGCTCACCGGTTGCTTCACGGAAGCGATCACAAATCGCATCCTTAATGCGTAGCGTAGTAAATTCCAGACTTTTCAGCGGTGCTTTCTGCGCCGTCATTTTAACGACTATGGTTTTATCCACGCTGAACATCGTAGGCCAGTCAAACGACAACGCGCCCTGATAAATATCTTCCTCATCTCGATACTCGCCACCACCCACCCGCAGCAGGATGCGACTCGCCAAACGCGAATGCAGATTGGCGCGATAACATAGCTCATACTCACCCGAGAACGCGACACCACCATACGTTGGGGCAATAGCTTGCGCGCCTAATTCCTGCAACTCTTCGCCCAGTAAAGCTTCCAGTCCACGTGGACACGTTGCGAAAAATTGTTCTAGTTTTTTGCTCATGCAAACTCCGGTTTCAATACCACTAAAAATACCACTACAAATAAAATCAACACAGGCAATTCATTAAACCAACGATAAAATACATGACTACGTCGATTCTCATCTCGTGCGAACACCTGTACCAAGTGTCCACAATATAAATGGTAAGCGACTAACACCCCCACCAATGCCAATTTAATATGCAACCAAACCCCGGTGTAGCCATATCCCAGCCACAGCCAGGTACCGAACACTAACGCCAACACACCCAGCGGCGTCATAAATTTATACAGCTTGCGTTCCATCAACTTAAATTGCGCAATCGTTGCCGCATCGTTTACCATGGCATGATTAACAAACAGGCGCGGCAAATAGAACAAGCCCGCAAACCAGCTCGCCACGAAAATGATATGTAATGCCTTAATCCACAACAATTGAAACTCCTATGCTTACAAATTTAGCTGCGCATCCCTGGGTGAAAAAACTCACTCCCAGCCCATTTACATTAATCTTGCTGGCGCTCATCGTCTATTTCTGGTTTAGACCACCAGCCTGGGTCAGTGAAGAACATCGCCCTGTTGCCAACTTCAGCGTCACCACCACGGATAATCGCGTCATAAGCTTAGCTGACTTACGCGGCAAAGTAGTCATCGTCAGCTTCTGGGCGACCTGGTGTCCATATTGTCGCCACGAAATGCCAGCTATCCAGTCATTTTACCGCGACTGGCATAACAAGGGCGTGGAAATATTAGCACTCTCTATCGAAGACGATCCCGCACTCGTTGCCCAATTCATGCACCAGGAAGCCTACAGCTTCCCCGCCGCCATTGCCGATGCCAGCACACAACACATTTTTGGCAAAATAGACAAGGTGCCAGTGTCATACATTATTGATAAGAAGGGAGTAATTCGTCACAAAATTGACGGGCAAGTCTACTATGGCAGACTGGAAGATTTAATTACTCCGTTACTGCGGGAATAGCTGCCAACTGGCTCCGATAAGCCGCCATCTCGCGCTTATAGTATAAATAATCCATTTCCAGCGCAGGGTAACCCAGCCGCGTCACCACTGCTGATATTTGTCCGCGATGATGTATTTGATGCCCCATCATGTGCGTTAACACATCACGCACCCACATTGTCTCATGCTCGCCTTTGCTGGTTAAATAGGTCAACTCGCTTTCAAAAAAATCATCGTCGCACCCTTCCAGCCAAAGCTGCAGATCACGCAAATTCGCCTGTGTTATTTCTATCAACTGGTTCCAGTCAGGATAAGTAATTTGACTGAAATTCACCTTGCCGGATTCTCCGCGCAAGCGCGCGAACCACAATCTATTCACCAGCAAAAGATGATCTACCGTGTGATGTATGCTGTGAAAAAACAGCCCCAGCTCTTGCAAACGTACCACCGCATCCAGACGCCCTAATGTGGCAAACATCCTGTCGTTCGCCCACAATTGATAATCCACCTGCACGACAAAATAACTTTTCCAGGCATATTGCTCACTCATGTTTTACTTGCCTCATCCAAGCGTTGCTGCAATTTCGCAAAATCCAGATCGCCTATAGTCTGCTCAACAATATGACCCTCTGTGTCAATCACAAATGCTGTTGGCGTTAACTTCACTTCACCGAACGCACGTGCAATATCACCTTGCGTGTCCATCACCACAGGGAACGGCAAACGCTGTTCAGTGACAAATTGTCGAACATGATCAGCAGGATCATAGTTCATCGCGACAGCCACGACTTCCAGCCCTTTACTGTGATAACGCTGATACACGTCCACCAACTGCGGCATTTCCTTGATACAACCGGGGCAACTTGTCGCCCAAAAGTTCACGACCACCGTTTTGCCACGCAATTGCGCCAAGTCTATAGTTTGTCCAGACAGCGTCGTCATCGTCAACGCAGGCGCACTGGCTTTTTGCGTCAATCCCACATAAACCAGCGCCGCCAGCACCACGCCCAGCACAGCGTAAATCACCAACTTATGATATTGTTTACTACCCATTTAGCAACCTCTCAGGAATACATCATGTCTAGAATTATCGGATTTCTCATGGCCAGCCTCATTAGCGCTCCATTGTTTGCTGCGAATTTAGACAACATTACCGATACACAGGCGAATAGTGGCTTAAAACAGGCATTAGAACAAGGTGCGATTAGAGCCGTTAGTCAACTTGGACGCACAGATGGTTTCATGAATAACCCACAAATTAAAATTCCACTCCCGCCCGCCATGCAACAAGTCGAAAGCATCATGCGCACTTTAGGTCAAGGACGTGCTTTTGACGAACTCGACCTCACCATCAACCGCGCCGCTGAGGCCTCGGTTCCTGCGGCTAGAACCCTGCTGATCAGCGCAGTGCGGAAGATGTCATTAACCGATGCAAAAAACATCCTCACAGGCGGCGATACCGCCGGTACTGAATACTTTCGCCAGAATTCACAAACCCAATTGCAGCAGACTTTTCTGCCTATCGTGACACGTTATACCCAAAAGTTAGGTCTGGCCCAGCAATATAACCAGCTGGCCGGACAAGCCGCACAATTTGGCCTGGTCAAACAACAAGATGCTAGTATAGAACGCTATGTCACGCAAAAAACGCTAGATGGTTTATATCTCACCATCGCCAACGAAGAAAAGGCGCTGCGTGCTAATCCTATCCAATACACTGCTGGCATGGCAAGCAAATATGGCAGCAGCATCCTTAAAACCGTATTTGGTGCATTACAATAATGGCGCACGTTTTATTCATCCTCACCGCCGCTGAGCAATTACCCTTGCTTGACGGCAGTCATATTCCCACAGGGTTCTGGGCACAGGAATTTGTCCCTGCCCATCACCTGTTTCTCGAGCACGGCCATCAAGTCAGTATCGCCACCCCCAAAGGCAAACCCGCTGCGCTCGACGAAAACTGCTTCGCACCCGAATTCCACCACCATGATTCAGGTCGCATCGCAAACTTGCGTGAACAGTTAGACGAAATAGACGGCTGGCGCGCCCCCCTGTCCTTGGAACGCCTTGCACTCACAGGGACCAAATACGACGCGATATTTTTCCCTGGCGGTCATGGCCCCATGGTAGATTTAATCAATTCTGCAGCGGCAGGCACACTGGTCAAACGTACATTGGCTAACAACGGCCTGATAGGTGCAATCTGCCACGGCCCCGCCGGTTTAATTCCCGCACAACATGACGGCAAATGGCTACTGGCAGACTACCAGCTCACCTGTTTTAGCCCGGAAGAAGAACAGCTTGCAGGACTCGCCACCCAACTCCCCGAATTACTCGCCGATCGCATCGCCATGTTGGGCGGGAAATTGAGCTTCGCCAGTGCCGGACAGGAACACGTGGTTATCGACCGCCAGCTTTACACGGGACAAAACCCGGCCTCAGTTGACAAGCTCGCCTACCACATGGCGCGCAAACTCAAAAAAATGGGCACACTGGATAAAGATGCTTGCGTGACGCCTTGTGATTGATCTGGTGGCATCGCTCACCCGCCTTAATATAGTGCAGGCCTCGATTTTATTGCACCAAATACGGGTTGCCACATCACTGCAGTTACATGACACAAACAAAACACATAAAAAACAAATAGATAAATAAAAATAAAACTGGCACGCTCTTTGCACTTATCTAACCATAGACAAAAGCAAAGAGTAGATCATGGATGAAATTACATCACCAACGCCTGCCACGTTAATCTTTGATGAGATGTATACCAGCGCAGGAGCTGCTCGCTCTCACTACCAAGATATTGCCCGTCAATTATTCAGCTTACCTCTCGACGCACTGGCGCAAAAACAACGCGAAGCCGAAATGCTGTTTCGCCGTCTCGGTATTACTTTTGCCGTTTATGGTGAAGCAGCAGGTGCGGAACGCCTTATTCCATTTGATATTGTCCCTAGAGTATTTGGCTCAAAAGAATGGGCGCGATTAGAACAAGGTCTAAAACAGCGCGTTACCGCGCTGAATGCCTTCCTGCACGATATTTATCATGAACAGAACATCATCAAGGCCGGTGTTATCCCAGCACATCAAGTACTTGCCAACAAGCTATATTGCAAAGAAATGCAAGGTGTAGATTTGCCCAATCAGGTTTATGCCCACATTGCAGGCATCGATTTGGTACGCGTCAGTGAAAACGATTTTTATGTCCTCGAAGACAATCTGCGCACGCCTTCTGGCGTGTCTTACATGCTGGAAAATCGTCGAACCATGATGCGTTTATTTCCCGATTTGTTCGCTGCCCACGCAGTTGCGCCGGTTGAACATTATCCGCAAATGCTGCTCGACAGTTTACGTGAAGCGGCTTCACCCTATGTCAGCGATCCGGTCATTGTCGTTATGACGCCGGGCGCTTATAACAGTGCATATTTTGAGCATGCATTTCTGGCCAGCCAAATGGGCGTGGAACTGGTAGAAGGCAAAGACTTATTTGTGCATGACGATAAAGTTTATATGCACACGACCGAAGGCCCCCAACAAGTCCATGTCATCTACCGTCGCGTTGATGATGACTTTCTTGATCCTACCGTATTTAATCCCAATTCCACACTGGGTGTGCCTGGCTTGATGAATGCTTATCGACTAGGCAATGTGGCGCTCGCCAATGCCGTGGGTACGGGCGTTGCCGACGACAAATCAACCTATCTCTACGTACCCGCAATGATAGAGTTTTACCTGGGTGAGAAACCCATACTTTCCAACGTCCCTACCTGGCAGCTAGAAAAAGAAGATGACCTGCGCTATGTATTGTCCCATTTGCCCGAATTGGTAGTGAAGGAAGTACAAGGCTCTGGCGGTTATGGCATGTTGGTGGGGCCAACCAGTACGCCGCAAGAAATCGCCGCCTATCGCCTGCGCATTTTGGCTGAACCCGCTAACTTTATCGCGCAACCCACGCTGGCACTCTCTACCTGTCCAACCCTGGTAGAGGCAGGCATTGCACCACGCCATGTGGATTTACGTCCGTTCGTCCTGTCTGGCAAAGAAATACGTTTAGCCCCTGGCGGCCTCACTCGTGTAGCACTTGCTGAAGGTTCATTAATCGTCAATTCGTCACAAGGTGGCGGCACTAAAGACACTTGGGTACTGGAGGATTAACATGTTATCACGCACAGCCGATCACTTATTCTGGATGGCCCGCTACATTGAGCGCGCTGAAAACACTGCACGGGTATTAGATATCACCCACAAAACGTCATTGCTCCCAGATGACAGCGAAGGTGCCGAAACTCACCTGTGGTATGCGCCACTCAATATCTCGGGTTGTGCCGAAATTTATTTGGCCAAGCATAAATTGGTCGAAGCGGAGAGTGTTAATCGTTTTATCGCACTGGATCCAGACAATCCTGCCAGCATCTATACCAGCCTGATGCTGGCGCGTGAAAATGCCCGTTCCGTGCGCGGCGCCATTACCTCAGAAATGTGGGAAAGTATCAATGCCACCTGGTTAGAAATGAACCGCATGATGCCTACCATAGGACAAGACTGCCCTACCTGTTTCTTTGATTGGGTGAAAGAACGCTCGCACTTATTTCGTGGCGTCACCCTCGGCACCATGCTCAAGGATGATGCGCTGAACTTTATTCGACTGGGCACATTCCTGGAACGCGCCGATAACACCGCTCGCATACTGGATGTGAAGTATCACATTCTGTTACCCCGCGTACAAGACGTGGGGGGCGCAGCCGATTACTATCAATGGGGTGCGCTACTCAGATCGGTCAGTGCGTTCGAAGCTTACCGCAAAGTTTATCGGGATGTGATTACGCCTCAACGCGTGGCAGAGTTGCTTATCCTGCGCGCAGACATGCCACGCTCACTGCATGCCTGCTTGAACGAAGTCGAAACCACATTGGATATTATCAATGGTATCAGCGGCAAAGAGTCACGCCGCCGCGCAGGGGAACTGCATGCTGCTCTGCATTTTGCCCGCATTGAGGATATTACGCAGCAAGGTTTGCATGAATACCTGACGGAATTTCTGGAAAAAATCGACTTGCTCGGACAGGAAATCCGCGCAGGTTATTTGGCCAGACGCGAAGAATTTGCGCCATTGCCCATGCAAAAAATGCTGATGCAAGTACAATAATCACGTATTTAACCCCTATATGAAACCCAAGATGACTTATTGTGTAGCGCTCAAACTCAATGCCGGCCTGGTATTCGCCTCCGATTCACGCACCAATGCAGGTGTTGACCAGATTGCCAGTTTCAAAAAGATGCGGACTTTTGTAAATGAAGGCAACCGCTCCATCGTCATCCTGAGTTCAGGCAATTTATCCATTACCCAAAGCGCAGTGAACTTACTGGAGCAGCGTGGTCGGCATCCCGAACTGGAAAACATCTGGAATGCTGAATCCATGTTTGATGTTGCCATGTTGCTCGGCGAATGCATGCGCGAAGTGCGTGACCGCGACGGTCCATTTCTAATGCAAAGCAACGTTGATATTGGGGCTAATTTTATTCTAGGTGGCCAGATTTCAGGTGAAGCACCACGCCTGTTTTTAGTCTACGCCGAAGGTAATTTCATCGAAGCAACTGAAGCCACGCCGTTTTTCCAGATTGGTGAAACCAAATATGGCAAACCCATTATTGATCGCGTCATTCATGCCGAAACTTCACTCATGGAAGCGATCAAGTGCGTACTGGTCTCATTTGATTCAACCATGCGCAGCAACATCTCAGTCGGCATGCCCATCGATTTGGCATGTTACACCGCCGATAGCTTATGCCTGGACCGCCAATACAACATTACCCAGGGCGATGCTTATTTTGCCAACATCAGTCAGCGCTGGAGCGAAGGCTTGCGTGGTGTATTTGCCTCGCTACCCGATCCGGAGTGGGGTTGCCCAATTTCCAAACCACTATTTCCATCATGACCATACGTGCCGCGCTACATCACCAAACCCATTACAAGTTTGACCGCCCTGTCGTATTATCACCCCATGAAATACGACTGAGGCCAGCGGCACATAGTCGTACACCCATTACCGCGTATTCCCTGAATATCGAACCCAAGCAGCATTTTATTCACTGGCAACAAGATGCCTATGGCAATTTTGTCGCCCGTGTCAGCTTCCCTGAGCCCACTCGGGAATTAAAAGTAACAGTCGATTTAATCGCTGACCTGACGATTATCAATCCATTCGATTTTTTTACCGAACCGTGGGCGGAGCATTTCCCATTCAAGTACACCGATACCCTCAATACTGAACTGGCGCCTTTCTTATTAAAAGAACCCTGCGGTAAACAATTTGATACCTGGCTGGAACAGTTCCGCACGACCTTGCCCGCGGAGATCAACACCAACAATTTTTTAGTTGCTATCAATCAGGCCGTACAACACAGCGTATCTTATTTGATCCGCATGGAACCAGGCGTACAAAGCCCCGAGGAAACACTTAACTTAGGCTCAGGCTCTTGTCGTGACAGCGCCTGGTTACTGGTGCAAGCCTTGCGTCATCTAGGTATCGCCGCACGTTTTGTTTCCGGCTATCTGATTCAACTAACCGCCGATGAAGTGCCACTGGAAGGCCCTGCAGGCACGGCGGTTGATTTCACCGATTTACACGCCTGGTGCGAAGCTTATATACCCGGTGCGGGCTGGGTCGGACTTGACGCCACATCTGGACTATTAACTGGTGAAGGACACATTCCTCTTGCTGCAACCGCTATGCCCAGTTCCGCCGCACCTGTGAGCGGCATGACCAGTCGCTGCGAATCCGAGCTGGACGTGGTCATGACGGTCACGCGCGTGTTCGAGGATCCCCGCGTCACCAAACCGTATACCGAACAACAGTGGGAAGCAATACAAACGCTAGGACGAAAAATTGATACCGAACTGCAAACCCACGACGTACGCCTGACCCAAGGCGGCGAGCCAACCTTTGTATCGATAGATGACATGGAAAGCGCACAATGGAATATCGCAGCCCTCGGTGAGCATAAATTAAGCCTTGCCCATAGCCTGATGCAACGCCTCCACCAGCGCTTTGCCGCGGGTGGCGCGCAGCATTTTGGGCAGGGCAAATGGTATCCAGGCGAGCCCCTGCCACGCTGGGCGCTGACGACGTTTTGGCGTACCGATGGTGTTGCCGTGTGGCAAGACGATGCGCTCATCGCGCATGAGCCACGAAAAATCAGCGCACTGCAGCTGTTTGCATTTGCCAAGCAACTTTGTCAGCAACTCGGCTTGAGCCATAAATATCTCATTCCCGCTTATGAAGACCCCTGGCTGGCATTAGATACTGAAAGCCGCTTGCCGCCCAATGTCGATCCGCACACAGCCGACCTCACCAAGCCCGATGAGCGCAGCCGTCTGGCACAACACTTACGCGCAGGCATCAGCACTATCGTTGGCTATGTGTTGCCGATTAAAGCCAAAGATACCGCCAAATCTGGCTGGAAATCCAGCCGCTGGCCGCTACGTCATATGCGCCTGCACCTGCTGCCTGGCGATTCGCCTATGGGCTATCGACTGCCACTCAACAGTCTGCCCTGGGTATCGCCGAAACAGCGCGACATCACCCCAGACATAGATCCATTCGCACCCCGTACTGCGCTGGATAAAACCACACCTACGGCAAAACTAGTGATTACACCAGCGCCTGAAATACAGCAGCAAATTTTCACCGAGGTCATCCATACCGCCTTAACCATACAGATCCGTGACGGCATCTTGTATATATTCATGCCACCCATGACCAAACTGGAAGACTATCTGGCCATCGTCGCTGCCGTAGAGCAGAGCGCTAAAAAACGCAACTTGCCTGTCCGTCTTGAAGGCTATTTGCCGCCGCGTGACCCCCGCTTGCAATCACTCTCGGTCACTCCTGATCCTGGTGTTATTGAAGTCAATATCCATCCATCGACCAACTGGGACAGTCTGGTTGCCAACACCCAGGCACTCTATGAAGATGCGCGCCTAACCCGCCTGGGCACAGAAAAATTCATGCTTGACGGTCGCCACACCGGCACCGGCGGTGGCAATCACATCACCCTGGGTGGTGCAACAGCGGCTGACAGCCCGTTCCTGCGCCGCCCTGACGTATTGCAAAGCCTGATTACCTATTGGCAGCATCACCCCGCGCTATCCTATTTATTTTCAGGTCAGTTTCTCGGCCCCACCAGCCAGGCACCACGGGTTGACGAGGCACGGGATGATAATTTATATGAGCTGGAAATTGCTTTTGAACAGCTGCGTACCTTTCTGCCTGCAGGTGTGGAAAGCGAACAGCCCTGGCTAGTCGATAGATTGCTGCGCAACCTGTTGGTCGATTTAACCGGAAATACCCACCGTGCTGAATTTTGCATAGATAAACTCTATTCGCCTGACTCTGCCACAGGCAGGCTGGGCATAGTGGAATTGCGTGCATTTGAAATGCCACCGCATTACCGCATGAGTCTGGTGCAATCGTTATTGATACGCGCCCTGATCGCTAAGTTCTGGCGTACCCCATACCAAGGCAAGCTGGTTTACTGGGATACAAGCCTGCATGACAAATTCATGTTGCCGCACTTTATCGCCCACGATATCGCAGAAGTATGCCGAGATCTGCGCGAATCTGGCTATGGTTTCGATGATGCGTGGCTGGCGCCCTTCCTGGAATTCCGTTTCCCCCGTTATGGTGAGTTGCAAGTCGCCAACCTGCATTTGGAGCTGCGACTAGCCATTGAACCCTGGCACGTACTAGGGGAAGAAATGGGCGGTGGCGGGACGGCACGTTATGTGGATTCATCAGTCGAGCGTGTACAGATCAAAGTCAGCGGCATGACCGATAACCGCCATCAGGTTACCTGCAATGGCCGCCTGGTACCGCTACATGCGACTGGCATCCCGGGTGAGTTTGTCGCAGCTGTCCGTTACAAAGCCTGGGCGCCCCATTCAGCACTACATCCCACCATCGGCACCCATGTACCGCTGGTATTCGATGTGGTGGATAGCTGGAATCAACGCGCGATTGGTGGTTGCACCTATCACATCAGTCACCCGGGTGGACGCAGTTACGACACTTTTCCTGTCAATGCCAATGAAGCCGAAGCGCGCCGCCGCAGCCGTTTCTGGGACCATGGCCACACCCCGGGCAAAGTCAGCGTACAAACCGAACAACTGAATCCCCGCTTTCCTATGACGCTGGATTTGCGTCGTCAACCTCAATAACCTGACCATGATTAATTCGACCCGATTTCCTCGATTTGGCGATAAACAAAATTCACCGTTTTTTGAAGAATACTTGCAGCGCGTATTAGCCGAACGTGACCGTAGCGGGTTAACTGAAATGATAGGCGGTATAGAGGCGTTGATGATTACCGTAGAGCCAGGTAATTCCATCGAATACATTACCGAATTATCATTGATGACGCCGTACCATTACCTCGTTACCCTGGACAGCCCCAAGCATTTGACGCATGTACTGCGCATAGACATGAACTCGCCTGATATTTTATTGCGCGAGGTCAAAGACCCTGATTACAGTGATATATTCCGCAGCCTGAATGACATCTACCCCATAGGCGCACGCCGCCACCATAGCCGTTACCTGGGCGAAATATTACTGACCACCAACCGCCATGAAGTCGTTGCCCAGCAGCAGGCACGTGAATTTCGCTTTTTCCCGATAGGACAGCTCGCCGAACTGGATCTGCCCATCAATGTCAGCATCTCCAAACCCTCCCCCTACACGCAAAATGTGGTGGGTTATATGGAGCGCCCGGCGGATGGCATACGCGTTTATCAACATGGTGAATGTGTGATACTCAGTGCAGTGCAAGCCGCCTACGAACGCGGCAAGGAAATGCAGGAGCGTTTGCAAATTGATGACTTAATTTCGCCTATCGACCACCTCGCCACCCGGGTTTACAGCCAGAATCGAGAAGCCGCGCTGCTGGAATACCTCGCGCTGTCGAGTTATTACTATTGGGGCAGTTATGACATTAAGGATCAAAATTCATCCACCAACGTCACCAAGAACACGCGCTTACATCCCGAATCCATGAGTCCTGCCAAAGTGTTTACCGCCAATAATTTACCCTATTGCGTGAATCACCTGGACAAACTGCCCAGTCCCACGGAAACCTTTGTCCGCAATTATGGACCGCGTCTGCATCACATGGCGCTCACGGTCAAAGACGGGCAGCGTAATGGCAAGGAAAATATCGACTACGTTGTTGATGCCATTACCGCACAGGGCAAAGGCTTCTTGCTCGACACCGTCGGCTCACGCGAAGAAGGTTTGAAGCAAATATTCTCCTCCGCCTCGGAATTCTCTTCGCTGATTATCGAGTATGTACAGCGCTTTGGTGATTTCCAGGGATTTTTTGCGAAAGATAACGTCGCGCAACTCACCTTTGCAGCGGGGTTGGAAGAAGGCGTACAAACGCAGATTTAACCAGCCCTATGAAGTGGTTATAAATCACGCCAGTTGCTGTTAAAATAGCGCTTTGGTAATCACCGCTTGCGCTCATGAATAGCCCACGTTTACGCGAAATTCCTTATAACTATACGTCGTTTTCTGACCGCGAGATTGTCATTCGCCTGTTGGGCAATGCTGCCTGGGAAACCCTCAATCAACTCCGCGATGAGCGTCGTACCGGGCGTTCAGCGCGCATGTTGTTTGAAGTATTGGGTGATATCTGGGTAGTGTCGCGCAATCCGTATTTGCAGGACGACTTACTCGCCAATCCAAAACGTCTGCTTGCACTGACTCAAGCATTGAATCACCGACTCAATGAAATCGAATCGCGCAAACAGGACAATGCCCTGGTTGAACCTGTCATTGCTGCCGCACGACAAGCGATCATCGATTTTGAAGCTGAATTTACCCACACCAAACAATTGCGTCTGGATGTAGTCAAGAAACTCGCACGCCACACCCGCCGCGACAATATTCAATTTGATGGTTTGGCGCGAGTTTCTCACGTCACAGATGCAACCGATTGGCGCGTGGAATATCCCTTTGTCGTACTTAACCCCGACACCGAAGCCGAAATTGCCCACTTGGTCAAAGGCTGCATCGAGCTTGGACTCACCATTATCCCGCGTGGAGGTGGTACCGGCTACACCGGTGGCGCGATTCCGCTGGACAAAAATACGGCGATTATCAACACCGAAAAGCTGGAAAGCATTTCCACCATAGAAACGCTGCGCTTACCCGAGGCTGATCGTGATTACGCCACTATTCATTGTGGCGCGGGCGTGGTAACGCGCCGCGTGATGGAAGCTGCAGACGCGGCTGGCCTGGTATTTGCCGTTGACCCAACCTCGGCCGATGCATCGTGCATAGGCGGCAACGTCGCGATGAATGCGGGCGGTAAAAAGGCCGTGCTATGGGGTACAGCTCTCGATAATTTAGTCTCATGGCGCATGGTTACGCCTGATGCAGAGTGGCTGGAAGTCACCCGTATCGGCCATAACTTCGGCAAAATTCACGATGCAGCATTAGCCTGTTTTGAGCTGCGCCGTTATGCAATAGATGGCACAACGCCCGTAGGTGAGCCTGAAATACTGGCTATCCCTGGACAGCATTTCCGTAAAGTTGGCCTGGGCAAAGATGTAACCGATAAATTTCTGGCAGGCTTGCCTGGCATACAGAAAGAAGGCTGCGACGGCATCATTACCTCCGCGCGTTTTATCTTGCACCGGCTGCCTGCGTATACTCGCACCGTGTGCCTGGAGTTTTTTGGACAAGTGCGTGATGCCGTACCTGCCATTATTGAAATAAAAGATTATCTGGATGCACATCCAGACGCTATCCTTGCAGGCTTGGAGCACCTGGATGCGCGCTATCTTAAAGCCGTAGGTTACGCCACCAAAGCCAATCGCACCCACAGACCCAACATGGTGCTGATAGCTGACGTGGTCTCCGATAACGAAACAGCGTGTGGCGCGGCTGCGGCGCATATCGTACAACTTGCCAATGCGCGGGGTGGTGAAGGCTTTATCGCCGTCAGTGCAGAAGCGCGGAAGAAATTCTGGCTCGATCGCGCGCGCACAGCAGCCATTGCCGCGCATACCAACGCTTTCAAAATCAATGAAGATGTGGTCATCCCGCTGCCTCGCCTGGCAGATTATTCTGATGGCATAGAACGCATCAACATTGAACTCTCCACCAAAAATAAATTAGCTCTAGTCGATAGCCTGATCGAATTCTTCCAGGGTGATCTGCCGCTGTTTAGCGATGATGATACCGTCGCCGATCCGGAAATGACTGAACAACGTCGTCAACGCGTGCTAACCTTACTCAACAAAACCCACGCACGCTGGGATTGGATGCTGAATAATCTTGATGCCATGCCATCAAGTGCTGAGCTGGGCATGGCAACCACAGAAATGATAGCTGCCAACAGCCACGCCAGCCTGTTTGATGCGTTGCAGGATCACACTATACGGATTAGCTGGAAGCGTGAAATCAGGCGTGAATTGCAGCAGATTTTTGTCGGCCGCGAGTACCAGATCATTCTCGAAAAGTGTGACGAAATCCATCAAGAAATCCGCAAAGGTCGCGTATTTGTTGCGCTGCACATGCATGCTGGGGATGGCAACGTCCACACCAACCTGCCTGTCAACTCTGATGATTATGCCATGCTGCAAACCGCCAATACGGCCGTAGCCCGTATTATGCGACTGGCACAAGACTTGGGTGGTGTAATTTCTGGTGAGCACGGCATCGGTCTCACCAAGATGGAATTTCTGGAGCCTGCCGCAATAGAGAGTTTTGTGCGTTACAAGAATAAAGTCGATCCGCTAGGACACTTTAACAAAGGCAAACTCATGCCTGGTGCAGATTTGCGCAACGCTTACACGCCCAGCTTCTCATTGCTGGAAACCGAATCGCTGATCATGGAAAAATCTGAAATCGGCGAAATTGCCGATTCGATCAAAGACTGTATGCGCTGCGGTAAATGTAAACCCGTTTGCAACACACATATACCACGCGCCAATTTACTGTACTCACCACGTAACAAAATACTTGCCACTTCATTGTTAATCGAAGCATTCCTGTATGAAGAGCAAACACGGCGCGGTGTATCGATCAAGCACTTTGACGAGTTCAGCGACGTTGCCGACCATTGCACGGTGTGCCACAAATGTGCCAATCCATGCCCTGTCGATATTGATTACGGTGATGTCTCCATTGCCATGCGCAATTTCCTGCGCAAGCAAGGCAAAAAGAAACTCAATCTGGGCACGACTGCCAGCATGTTCTTCCTCAATGCGACTGACCCTGCGACCATTAAAATAACCCGCAAGGTCATGATAGAGTGGGGCTACAAAGCACAGCGTTTAGGATACCAGGTCGGCAAAAAAATCGGTCTCATCAAAGCGCAAACTGCACACCCGCCAAGCACTTTGGGAACGGCACCGATTAAAGCGCAAGTCATACACTTCATCAACAAGCCGATGCCAAGTGGACTACCCAAGAAAACCAGCCGTGCATTGTTAGGGCTGGAAGATGCAAAAATCGTCCCGGTCATTCGCAATCCGGCCAAAGTCACCGAGGATAGTGATGCAGTCTTCTATTTCCCTGGCTGCGGTTCGGAGCGGCTATTTTCACAAGTGGGTCTGGCAACACAAGCCATGCTCTATGAACTCGGCACACAAACAGTCTTGCCACCTGGTTACTTATGTTGCGGTTATCCACAAACGTCTAGCGGGCAAGCCGACAAAGGCGATGCGATTACCACTGAGAACCGGGTATTATTCCATCGGGTAGCAAATACCTTAAATTACCTCGATATTAAAACTGTCATCGTGTCCTGCGGCACATGCATGGATCAATTGCTCAAGTATCAATTTGAAAAAATATTCCCGGGTTGCCGCTTGCTCGACATCCATGAATACTTGATGGAAAAAGGGGTAAAGCTCGACGGTGTTTCGGGTACACAATACATGTACCATGACCCCTGCCACACACCGATGAAGACGCATCAACCAATGAAAGTAGTCAATCAGTTAATGGGCGCGCCAGTTGCATTATCTGACCGTTGCTGTGGTGAATCAGGCACGTTAGCAGTGACACGGCCTGACATATCGACGCAGATACGCTTCCGCAAAGAAGAAGAAATCCGTAAAGTGAGTATGCAACTTCGTGCCGAATCAGATGCCGCAGCACCTGTTAAGATCCTGACTTCATGCCCTTCATGTTTACAAGGGCTATCTCGTTATGACAACGATGCAGACACTAGCGCAGATTACATCGTGGTAGAAATGGCGAAGAAGATTTTAGGCGAAAACTGGATGGAAGACTACATCGAACACGCAAATCATGGTGGAATAGAACGAGTATTGTTATAAACTTGGCAACAACATTAACAAAAGTGATGCACGACACAGAGGCTGTAAACAACTCTGTGTAAACACCGTTTTTAATATGCCCTTTTAGGCGGTCTTCAAAAGCAATCATAAACCGAGTCATGGCATTGCGCCAATTCTGTATGGGCATGGTCCACTTTCTTGCGGCAGCCTGTATGGCCAAATAAATCACTTTCCGCACCGAGTCATCGGTGGGGAATACCTTACGTTTCTTGATGGCATGGCGAATCACACTGTTGAGTGACTCAATGGCATTAGTGGTATAAATTGCCTTGCGTATGTCATTCGGATAGGCAAAGAAGGTG
>JBAZJP010000017.1:0-39678 GCA_041651255.1 Sulfuriferula sp.
CCGGGCAGTGACGCGCTGGCGTGAGGATACGACTTCCGATTGCTGGGGCACGTTCATTTATTTACGCGACCGTGACACCGGAAATTATTGGTCAACCACCTACCAACCAACACTGCACAAGGCTGACCACTACGAAGCAATCTTTGTGCAGGCGCGTGCTGAATACCGCCGCCGTGATCATGCAATCGAAGCCCATACTGAGGTCAGTGTTTCCCCTGAAGACGATGTCATGATCCGCCGTGTCACCCTCACCAACCAATCACCCCGTACCCGCCGTATCGAAATAACGAGCTATGCAGAGGTGGTTTTGGCAGCGTTGAATGCCGATCTGGCACATCGCGCATTCAGCAACCTGTTCGTACAAACCGAAATCCTCCATGATCAGCAAGCTATTCTGTGCACACGGCGACGCCGCACACCGGGCGAGCAGGTGCCATGGATGTTCCACCTGCTGGCAGCACCCGGCGTGGTTGCCGATGCAGCCTCTTATGAAACTGACCGCGCCAAATTTATCGGGCGCGGGCGAACACCTGCAAATCCGCTGGCACTTGATCGCAGCCATACCCTGTCACATTTATCCCACCAGTTATCCAATACTGATGGTTCAGTGCTGGATCCGATAGTAGCCATCCGTCGTACGATTACTTTGCTGCCAGATGAATCAGCCAGCGTACAGATCATCTCGGGTGTCGCAGATACACGCGAAGCGGCTTTGGCTATGCTGGAAAAATACTGTGACCGGCACTTTGTTGAACGCGCTTTTGAAATGTCATGGTTCCAGAGTCAGGAGGTGCTGCGCCATCTCAATATCGCTGAAGCCGATGCGCAAATCTATGGACGCCTGGCCAGCTCGGTCATCTATGGCAACGCGTTACGCCGCGCCGCACCCAGCGTCATTGCCCGCAATCGACTCAGACAGTCTGGCCTGTGGCGCTTTGCGATTTCAGGCGACTTGCCTATCGTGCTGCTACGCACAGCTGACCTGAATCGTATTGATCTGGTTAAACAGGTTCTGCAGGCGCACGCCTATTGGCGCATGAAAGGTCTGATTTCGGATCTGGTAATAGTGAACGAAGATTTTTCCGGTTATCGCGCCGTGCTGCAAGACCAGATTATGGGGCTGATCAATACCGGTCCAGAAGCGCACATGGTAGACAAACCCGGCGGGATTTTTGTGCGCCGCGCGGAAGATCTGTCTGAAGAAGATCGTGTGCTATTTCAGACCGTTGCCCGCATCATTTTTACCGACACGTCGGAAATACTGGTCGAGCAAGCCGAACGTCGCGTGTCGACAGAACGGGTATCCGACCGATTCGAACCCGTCATGTTGCCAATAGCTGAACCCGTTAAGCCGCTGCCGGTGCGTGAACGGATATTCTGTAACGGTATCGGCGGCTTTACCCCGGATGGTCGTGAATACGTGATTACGCTGGAACCGGGCCAGAGCACGCCCGCACCGTGGGTCAACGTCATTGCCAGCCCGTATATCGGCACGGTTGTCAGTGAGAGCGGTGGTGCCTATACCTGGGTAGAAAACGCGCATGAATTTCGATTGACGCCCTGGAACAATGATCCTGTCAGCGACCCTGGCGGCGAGGCGTTCTATATTCGGGATGAGGAAACAGGCAAGTTCTGGTCACCCACCCCCCTGCCCGCCCGCGGCATGACTGGCTATGTATGTCGGCACGGCTTTGGCTACAGCGTGTTTGAACATACAGAAGCGGGCATTGCCTCGGAAATGTACACTTATGTCGCCATGGATGCACCGGTGAAATTTGTGGTGATTAAACTGCGGAATCTTAGCAAACACACGCGCAAGTTATCGTTAACCGGGTATTGGGAATTGGTCATGGGCGAATGGCGTCACAGCAATCTGATGCACATCGTTACCGAAACCGACCCCAATACTGGCGCACTGTTCGCCCATAATGCCTATAGCCGGGAATGTGCCAATCGGGTCGTGTTTGCCCAGGTCAGTGAGCATGAGCGTACCGTGACCGGGAATCGTAGCGAATTCATCGGTCGCAATGGCTCACTGGTCAGTCCAGCCGCAATGCGTCGCAAGCGCCTGTCGGGGCAAACCGGGGCAACTCTGGATCCGTGTGCTGCGATACAAAGCCGAATCGAACTGGCTGAAGGTCAGGAACGTGAGATTGTGTTCGTCTTTGGTGCGGCTCGCGACACGGGTGAAGCGCAGCACTTCATCCAGCGTTTTGCTGGTCCGGCACGTGCACGACAGGCACTGGAAACGGTATGGGAACACTGGAATCGCACTTTGGGCGCGGTGCATGTCGAAACGCCAGACCCCGCACTAGATGTGCTGACTAACGGCTGGTTGATCTACCAGACCCTGTCTTGCAGGCTGTGGGGCCGCAGCGGCTATTATCAGTCCGGCGGTGCCTATGGCTTCCGCGATCAATTACAAGACACCATGGCGCTGATACACACCACACCTTGGCTGGCTCGCGAGCAATTGATACGCTGTGCCGAGCGCCAGTTTCCACAAGGCGATGTGCAACACTGGTGGCACCCGCCTGGCGGACAAGGTGTACGCACCAATTTCTCCGATGACTATCTGTGGTTGCCCTATGCCACCTGCCGTTATGTGATGACGACGGGGGACACTGGCATACTTGACGAATCTTTGCACTTCCTCGAAGGGCGTGAGCTGACTGCTGGAGAAGAAGCTTATTACGACCAGCCACAGCGCTCATCACAGGTAGCCAGTCTGTATGAACATTGTGTACGTGCGATCAGGCATGGTTTGCGTTTTGGTGAACATGAACTGCCACTCATGGGTTGCGGCGACTGGAACGACGGCATGAACCTGGTCGGTCACCAAGGTAAAGGCGAAAGTGTCTGGCTGGCGTGGTTCCTGTATGAAAACCTGCAGTTGTTTGCAGGCTTGGCTAACGGCCGGAACGATGCGGCCTTTGCCGAAACTTGCACAACCCAGGCTACGCTGCTGCGTAACAATATTGAAGCCCATGCCTGGGATGGCGCCTGGTATCGGCGCGCCTATTTTGATGATGGCACGCCCCTGGGCTCATCCACCAACGACGAATGCCAGATTGACTCCATCAGCCAGAGCTGGGCGATTATTTCTGGCGGCGGTGATCGTATCCGCGCCCGTCAGGCCATGACGGCAGTGGATCATCGACTGGTGCGCAGCGATGCACAGATCATCCAGCTACTTGACCCGCCGTTCGACAAATCTGACCTGGAACCAGGTTACATCAAGGGTTATGTACCTGGAGTGCGTGAAAATGGTGGTCAATACACCCATGCCGCAATCTGGAGCACGATGGCATTTGCGATGATGGGTGAGCGCGACCGCGCCTGGGAATTATTTGCCATGCTCAATCCTGTCCATCATGGCAGCACACCGGAGCAGATAGCACGTTATAAAGTCGAGCCCTATGTCATGTGTGCGGATATTTACGGTGCGCCACCCCACACCAGTCGTGGTGGCTGGACCTGGTACACTGGGGCGGCTGGCTGGATGTACCGACTGACAGTAGAAACCTTGCTCGGCCTGCAATTGGAAGTAGATCAGTTGCGTATTGTGCCGTGCGTGCCATTGGCGTGGAGATCCTACAAAATTCACTATCGCTATCGCGAAACCTTCTATCACATTACCGTCAATTGCGGCGCTGATCAGTCCAAACAGGAGGTGATCGTGGATGGGGTTAAACGCGCAGGCAACCTGATCCCACTGGTTGATGACCGCCAGGAACACCGGGTAGAAGTGAACATAGCGGCGTTATCTCCGGTTGATAGATTATCAGGAGGATGAAATTCGGAAACTGCATACCCTGTTTAGTAATGCGCCTACGCAACAAAACGTGTATCCTGCACAAGTAGTGCTGGAGGCGCATGTTAACGTCAAGAGACAGGCTAATAACTATGAAAATAAATATGCATAACCCCAATTTCCCATCGACCACGACCATGCTACTACACCGTATGACACAGCATTACACCCCGATTCAAGTTGTGGTCGTTTGCACCAACTCCTTTACCTTCACTGATTATTGATACTTATGCAGACCAGTGAATTGTTACGACACCAGAAAATTAATAGCCTCACGGCGCAGGATACCGAGAAGATTGTGGATGCCGCGATTGATCTATGGGATCGTATGGCGACGCAGATCATTTCTATCGTCGGTGAAGCCGGTTTCAATTCGCTCTACACACGTAGTGTATTCCTTACCCAGTCAACGTTTCCCTGGTTTACAGCTGACACGTTATCAGCTCAGGCGGATCAACGATTCGAGACATTAAAAACAAGCTTACAGAAACAAACGCCTATCCAAGCCTGTGAGGCCAATACGCTACTGCTGATCACTTTTACTGACATTCTGGCCACATTAATTGGCGAGGAGTTAACGACCAGTATTTTACGTACTGCCTGGGTTAATGACGTGACGGATAAGACTGACAAGGAATTCAAAAATGAGTAACAAGGTAAGTATAAGACGCCTGGCAACTGGCGTACCTGGTCTGGACAACCTGTTAGGCGGAGGCCTGCCAGAATTCTCATTTAACCTGATTGCAGGTACGCCAGGCAGCGGCAAAACCACGCTCGCGCACCAGATCATGTTTTCGCAGGCCAATCCGGATAATCGGGCACTGTTCTTTACAGTACTCGGCGAGCCGGTACTGAAAATGTTGCGCTATCAACAGCAGTTTCCATTTTTTGATATTAATAAAGTCAACGACTCGATCCGCTTCGTCAATCTGTCCTCTGATCTGCTGGAAGGCAATTTTGATCGAGTATTGTCACGCATCGCTGAAGAAGTAAAAGATTACGCACCCAGCCTGGTATTCGTTGATTCGTTCCGTTCAGTCGTGCAGTCTGCAAAGCAGATGAAACATGGTGTATCCGAGCTACAACAGTTCGTGCAGCAACTGGGCATGCAAATGACGACCTGGCAAGCGACTACCTTTTTGATCGGTGAGTATTTGACCCCTGAATCCGAGTCCAGCCCAGTCTTCACCGTGGCAGACGGCATACTCTGGCTGACACAGAACATGCAGCGCAACTCCATGCTGCGCAAAATGCAGGTGGTCAAAATGCGCGGACAGGCACAGGTGCCTGGTTTACATACATTCCGCATCAGCAATAAAGGCATACAGGTTTTCCCGCGCGCCATTATCCAGAAAGAATCAACAGTTGGCACGCCAGCTCAAGTATCTACTGGCGTACAGCGCATTACCATGGGCATACCGAGCCTGGATGAAATGCTCGGCGGCGGCCTGCCAGCCGGGTACTCACTACTGGTAGTCGGACCTTCCGGTTCTGGCAAGACTATCCTGGCGACAGAATTCCTCGCCGAAGGCGTACGCAGAGGCGAGCCAGGCGTGATTGCCGCATTTGAGAAAAGCCCGAACCAGTTGCTGAGTAATCAGCTACATGCGTTGGTCAAGGAGGGGCATGTGGGTGTGATCGATACTCGCTCGCTGGATTTGTCGATAGACGAAACCTTGCACGATCTGATCGAAATGATTACCCGCATGAAGGCGAAGCGTGTCGTGATTGATTCCCTGTCTGGATTCGAGCTGGCACTAGCACCCGAATTTAGCGAAGATTTTCGCGGATCGCTGTACCGTATGGTGGCCGAACTCACCAGCATGGGCGTGACCATATTAATGACCTCGGAACTGGAAGACCGCTATACTGATTTGCGCTTCAGCCCCTTTGGCAGCGCATTTCTGGCGGATGCGATTATCGTACAGCGCTATATCGAAATTGCAGGTCAGTTCAAACGCGTGCTCTCTGTGGTTAAAGTCCGTGGCAGTACGCACAGTAAAGACATACGCTTATTTGACATCACCGATGAAGGCATCATTATTGGCAATATCTTGTCAGAGTACGCCGGCATTATGTCAGGTCGACCTACGCTTGCGCCGTAACCAGAACGAGCAGCCTTCAGAAAGCAGTTAATGAACAGAAATGATACTGATGATCTCCAGTTAACTGCCTACAAAGGTGACCGGCGGCACAAAGACAGTGCCGCCACCAACGATGAAATAGCCGCCCAAAGCCGTGATAACTTAATCACTGCACGAGAAGATTTGACGCAATTGCGTGAAGATGCCGTGCATATACGTGAAGAAGATGTGCGTGAGGCGGAAACGAAACAGGCCGCTTCTGATGATTACATACTGCTTTTGCAGCAAGTGAACGAACGCCTGGTTATCTCCACCATTGAAGCGCAAAAACTGGCTGAAAAATTACAAATAACGCAAATCCACCTGGAAAATGCCAAACTGGCAGCGGAACAGGCCAACCTCGCCAAATCTGACTTCCTGTCCAGCATGAGCCATGAACTGCGTACTCCTCTGAATGCCGTGCTAGGTTTTGCCCAATTACTGGAAGCAGGCTCACCAGCACCAACGCCTACCCAGGCTGCAAGACTGCAACAGATTACCAAAGCCGGATGGTATCTGCTCGAACTGATTAACGAAATTCTTGATCTCGCTACGATTGAATCTGGCAAACTCTCATTATCGCTAGTGCCCGTCTCGCTGGACGACATTCTGCACGAATGCAAGACCATGATAGAACCGCTGGCGCAAAAACATGGCATAGACATAGACTTCGCACCCTGTCACCACAACTGGTTTGTCAATGCTGACTACATTCGACTGAAACAGGTGCTGATTAACCTGCTTTCCAATGCGGTTAAATACAACTGCGAACAAGGAACGGTGGAGGTGAGCTGTAGCGCAAGCTCATCAAAACACTTCCGCATCAGCATCAAAGACAGCGGCGCAGGCTTGTCTGCAGCAAAAATGGCGCAACTATTTCAGCCGTTTAATCGCCTTGGACAGGAGAGTAGCGATGAAGAGGGTACGGGCATTGGCCTGGTGGTATCCAAGCGACTGATCGAACTGATGGAAGGTAGCATCGGGGTGGAAAGCGTGGTCGGCGTAGGCAGTGAATTCTGGATAGAATTACACCACAACACTACCCCACAACTTGCTGCCAGCAATGACGAGCCAGTAACACTGGAGTCGCAACTGCTGAATCACCCGCGGTTGAGCACGCTGCTTTATGTGGAAGATAATCAGGCGAACCTGGCTCTGGTCGAACAAATAGTTGCACGCCACCCTCATCTAAGCATGTTAAGTGCACATGATGGCGACCTCGGTATAACGCTTGCACGCGCGCACCGCCCGGATGTCATCCTGATGGACATCAATTTACCCGGCATGAATGGCTATGAAGCACTGAGTATCCTGCAGGCAGACCCGGCGACTATGCACATTCCAGTCGTTGCTATCAGCGCCAATGCCATGCAACATGACATCGACAAAGGCATCAAAGCCGGATTCTTTTGCTACCTCACCAAACCCATCAAAATCAATGAGTTGGTGGAAACGCTGAATAATGCGCTGACGCCTGCTGAAATCGACCCTGCCAATCCAAATCCTGATTGAACCCAACAAATTGCAGTACCACTGATTGCCCACGACTGGGAAACCTATTGCATCGAATTATCACCCACCTTACTGATAGTCATATTCCTGAGCCTAGTCGTCATCGGTGATCTATACGCCCGACTGGCAACGCTTACACTGAACCTGCCAAAGTGGGTTCCCGCCTGCCATTTGCAACAATGCCTGAAACAAGGTCAAAAAGCGTTATTAGCTGCGATGGGCCATTTTTTAGCACAACGTTATGCGGATGCAGAAACAGCCACAAAACTTGCACTGAATATGGAAGCCCATCCAGAGTTAACAAGAAAAATGGCCAATCAAACTGAAAAAACATCCCAAGCTTAATTAACGCCTCTGACCCTCATGCAACAGCCGTATATGATGTCTACAATCGACCCATGTTGTTCAGTCAGACTGGTCTCATCTAGCATCCGGCTCTCGATCATTGCAGACTTTGGTGAGTATATAAAATAAGGATTGATCTAATTTCTAGTAAGATCCGCTTCAACACTTTTGGTACACACCCTTTGTGCCAATAACGGTCTGATTTAATTCCCTATTACAGATGATCATCAAAAACGACCATACATCAGCAATTACCTCCTAGGTGGAGAGACAATTAGTTAACCGCTTCAAAAACACCTCCAATTTATCCATCGGGATCGGTTTGCTGAAGTGATAACCCTGTAATTCATCACAGCCAATACCATGCAGAAAGGCCTGCTGATAGGCAGTCTCCACCCCCTCGGCAATAACCCGCATCCCAAGGCTGTGTCCCAGTGCGATGATGGCTTTTAAAATGGCGCTGTTGCTCGGCTCGGTTTCGAGTTGGCTGACGAACACTTTATCAATTTTGAGACGATCAACAGGAAGGTCTTTCAAATATGCCATACTGGAGTAACCTGTACCAAAATCGTCGATGGCTAGTTTTACGCCGAGCGCTTTCAGTTCGTGAAGTGTTTTAATAAAACCTTTCGTGTCATCGACCAAGCAATTCTCGGTGATTTCTAACTCTAGACATGCGGGATCTAAGCCACTATTTAGCAGAGCAGTTTGCACGGAGCTAACGAGTGAAGGCTGTCTAAATTGGCGCGGCGATACATTGACAGCAATGGTGAGTTTCTCTCCTAACCGGGCTAAGAGTTCAACGGCCTGCCGACATGCTTCGTTTAATACGTAATCGCCGATCTCTTCGATCAAGCCGGCTTCTTCGGCGATGGGAATAAAACTTGCGGGCGAGATCATCGGAGCGTTCAGCGGTTGCCATCGGATCAGCGCTTCCACCCCACAGACCATGCCAGTAGCAAAATCCATTTTGGGTTGGTAGTGCAAAAGAAAATCGTTGTTCTCGATAGCTTGGCGCATGCGATATTCCATATCTATACGTTCCATCAAACGATTGTTTAATTCTTCGGTGTAAAACTGAAACATGTTGCGACCAGACTGTTTCGATTTATACATTGCAGCATCGGAATATTTAAGCAAGGCGCTGGTGTCTTTGGCATCATCAGGATAGATGCTGATACCGATGCTACAAGAAATCACAAATTCACGATTTTCGATCGTGCATGGCTCTGCCACCGCAGTAAGAACACGTTGCATACCTTCTGAGACGTCTTCAATTTCGTGCAGACCCGTGAGTAGTAGCACAAACTCGTCACCACCTAAACGCACCACTGTGTCTGAGTCGCGCACACATTTAGATAGGCGCGAGGCCATGTTTTTTAAAAGTTCATCACCGACGTGATGGCCCATACTGTCATTAATTACCTTGAACTGGTCTAGGTCGATAAACGCGATGGCCACTTTGCTCTGATAACGATCAGCGAGACTGATGTATTGTTCCAGGCGATCAATCAATAGGGTGCGGTTAGGCAGTCCGGTTAGTGCGTCATGTGTCGATTGATACTGGAGTTCGCGCTCATGATTTTTACGCTCGGTGATTTCTTCAACGGTTCCTTCGTAAAATAATAATGTGCCATTTTTATCACGTACTTCGCGTGCATTTTCAGAAATCCAGATAATCTCGCCATTCTTGCGGCGAACTTCCGCTTCAAAATTGGTCACCTGTCCCTGCGCTCTCATGATCGCAACAAACTCATCGCGTTTATGCGGCTGAACGTAGAGTTGATTATTTATGTCGGAGATTCCGTTAAGCAAGTCTAGCGTGGAGTCATAGCCATAGATTTTTGCCAGTGAGGGATTGAAGTTCAAGTAAGAACCATCGGGTGTCGTTTGATAGATCCCCCCCACCGCATTTTCAAATATTGAGCGATAGCGTTCTTCCGCTTGATTAGCTGCGATCTCACTTTGTTTGCGTCGCGTAATGTTTTGCAGAACACCCTCAATAGCTTCGATCTCACCCTGATCGTTATACAAAGGGCAACCACGTTCCACAACCCAAATAATGTCGCCATTAGCACGAATGATACGATATTCAGCCACAAAACTTTGGTGCAAGTTAATCGCTTCAACTATGATTTCCCGCACACGCTCACAATCTTCAGGATGCGTAATTGATTCGAAGTCAATTTCTTTGCTGGATAATAAAAACTTGCTTGTATAGCCGATCAAGGCTTCACAGCCCTCACTCACGTACACCATCGTCCATCTGCTGTCATATAGACAGCAATAGACCATGCCGTTTATATTTTTCAATACGGCATTCATCATGCGATCAGTGTCGAGCAGCTTTTCTCGCAGGCTAATGCCTAGAGGTGCACTTTGAAACGGCAATATCCTTGCGCTATTCATTATAATCACACATAAAACTTAGGAAATTGATTTGGCAAATGTATTCGCTCATGATTGCAATCAGATATACCAAGATTGGCGCCTGAATTATTTTTCCTGGGCTTCGATTATGTATGGACAAAGGTTTGGCATTATGATGTTGCGCTGTCAGTAACGACCAAAGTTTTAATGTCTTAAACATAGCAGCGCCTTAGGTTTAGGAATTGCAATAGACAAGCATATTCCGCGCCAATTAAAACCAATTGATTTAATTAGGATTTTTTAACGCAGGTAATTATAGCCGGCTCGATATTAGTGCTCGGACAGAATTTTCGCACAGACTCAGTGATACTCAACTTCACCTATATATATAGATGTTGCATGACTATTAGGGAGTAATGCTGACCGAGCGCTATTAGCACTACGTCAGTTGCTCATGTGGAACGATGATGTCTGACCGACACGGACAAGGCGTGTGAGAAATTGCCATGACGGCTATGTTCACATTTCTGTCATTAGCGAATAGCTGCAATCGGACAAGCGAATCTCATGGTCACCTGTCTTTAATGGGAAAAGTGAGTCTGACAAATACGAAAGCAGACTTTCCTAGGAGCTAGATCAGTCCCCTTTTTATCAAATTACCAGAGTCAGCTTTGGCTTGCGGATTCAACCAGTCGTCACTCTGGCTATCTGTTCATGGCACGAAACAACCGGCAATTTTTCAACTTCACCACTTCAACAATCTCTTCCCCAGCCACACGCCCAGCAATGCCACGCCTATCATAGGCAAGTAATGCCATTCAATCACATGAATAATTGAGTTGGTTTGCTCTGATAGCCTGAGTGTGACTGCACCGATACTAAACGCTGAGAGCATGACCACGCCCCCTGCAAAACGGCGGTGAGTGCTGGCGAGCTGGCGCATGCTGTAGAACATCCATGCAGCTGGCAACAATGCCAGTACAGCAATTGTCAGCGAACACTGATAGCTGTGGACTGGCGGTGGGGAGGAAGGGTTATCTGCTTGCCAGGCCAGAGCGATGACGCCGACAAAGATGACGAACATGAATATAGGTATCAGCGTCCAGCGGCTACGCTGATACATATCGGGGTATGCCAGCAAACTGGCACTCAAGGCGGTGGTAGCGACGATGGCGACCAGCACGCCCATCTCAGCCAGGAACATGGCGCTATGCAGCCTCACCCAGACATCCGACCGCACGCCGAGCACCAACAGAGAGATAACGATATATACCACTGCGATTGCCATCCATTTCAGCCACAATATCAATGGACTGGGCGCAAGCTGTACGCTATCGGCGTCTGCTACCAAGCTGGCTATCTGTTTTTCCATCGCATCCATTTATTTACTCAACTTTTCTCTTAAAATTTTATAGGCGCGAAAAGCCGCTACCTTGACCGCAGATTCTTTCATGCCTATCTTGGCTGCGACCTCTTTAGCGGTATAACCCTCTTCATGCATCATTGCCAGTATCACTGCCTGTTTTTCTGGCAGCTGATTCACCTCTCCACTAATAGATTCGTAGCTGAAGTCGGAATTGGTTACATCCGCAGGCAAAGTATTTTCCAGCTCACCCAATTCAGTCGCAGATCTGAGCTGATCAGCATAGTAAGTGCGCAAATAATCCTGCAGGCGAAAATGCGCAATCGCAAACACCCACGGCTTGTATGGGCGCTGCCCATCATAGGTATGCCGCGCCTTATGGATGGAAACGAGAATTTCCTGCAGCAAGTCATCAACATCGTTGGCGGCACTCAAGCGTTTACTCAAATACGGGCGGAGAAATAACGCCGTATCCCGCAGCAGATCAGCATAGGCGCGTTTATCACCCGTCAGCGCCTGCTGCATTTGCATTTCCAGCGAGACACTAGTTTTGACCACATCCACTCCTGAATGATTACGACACCCGCTATCTGCACCGTGCAGTTAACTACTATTTTTAGGGTTATATCACATTTCAAAAAATATTTTGACGCCGTGTAACCTTTTTCCAGTTCACTACGAATCAACCAGTAAGCTCAATTGAGCTACAAAGAGGAGATCAATATGGAACTGCTAAATCATTTACTGCCCAGGTTAAGCGCACTGGCAATAACCACCGTACTGGTTACTGGATCAGCACTGGCTGATGGTCAGTTGCGCAGCTTGCCTGACCCGATTCAAGATACCGCCAGTACAAGCAATCAGCAAACCGCAGTGTTTGCAGGCGGCTGTTTCTGGGGTGTTGATGCCGTATTCAAGCATGTCAAAGGCGTAGTCAGCTCAACCGCTGGATATGCTGGTGGCAAAGCTGATACCGCTGGTTACTATCAGGTAAGCACCGGTACCACTGGGCATGCTGAATCAGTGCGGGTGATATTTGATCCCAAACAGATTTCATATGGACAACTGCTGAAAATATATTTCTCAGTCGCCCACAACCCTACCAAGCTGAATTATCAGGGTCCGGATCACGGTACGCAGTATCGCTCGGCCATATTTGTTACCGATAACAACCAGCGTGAAGTAGCTATGGCTTATATCAAACAGTTGCAGACGCAGCATCTGTACTCGGCTCCTATCGTGACACAGGTTGTGCCCTTACCCGCCTTTTATCCTGCCGAAGACTACCATCAGAACTACCTCGCGCTGCATCCGGATCAGCTGTATATCGTCGCCAACGACATGCCCAAGCTAGCGCACTTACAACAACAATTCCCGAGCTTGTATAAATGAACAGGGCGCAAATCATCCATCCATTGTGGCTCAGGCTTACCCACTGGATCAACGCATTGGCCGTGGTAATGATGGTCATGAGCGGATGGAAAATCTACAACGCCTCGCCCATTTTCCATTTTAATTTTCCCGAGGAAATCACGCTGGGCGGTTGGCTGGGTGGCGCGCTGTTGTGGCACTTTTTCGCGATGTGGTTACTGATGGCTAACGGGCTCATCTACCTGGGTCTGAATCTGGTGACTAAGCGGTTCAAACGTAAATTTGTCCCGATTTCACCCCGCTCCCTGTTGCTGGACTTGTTAGATGCTATCAAAGGCAAACTCGCCCATGCTGACCTGAGCCACTACAACCAGCCGCAAAAGCTGGCCTATCTTTTCATCATCATCGACATCACGTTGCTGGTGCTGTCAGGGCTGGCGATATGGAAATCCGTGCAACTGCCATTGCTGCGCGAGCTGATGGGTGGTTATGACAGCGCACGCATCGTTCATTTTGTAGCGATGTCGACATTAGTCGCGGTAGTCGCCGTGCATCTGGTCATGGTTGCATTAGTGCCACGCACCTTGCTACTGATGATACGTGGGCGATAAGGAAAACATCATGTTCAAACCGAAGAAAATACAAACGCTGGATGAGCAAGCTATCGTTAAAACCGCCCTGCAAGCCATGCCGCAGCCATCACGTCGCCTATTTTTACAGCGTGGATTATCGCTAGGTGGCTTGTCATTGTTAACCGGCTGTACGCTGGCAGATGAAGATTCGGTAGAGCGCGCGTTGATGCGTGTATCCACCTTCAACGACAAAGTACAAGCCTGGTTATTCAACCCCAACAAGCTGGCACCGACTTACCCTGATTCCATGATTACCCGCCCGTTTCCGTTCAATGCCTTTTATGGCGTTGAAGATATCCCCAAAATCAACGGCGACAGCTTCCAGCTTGAAGTTGGCGGACTGGTTGCGAATAAGCGGCCATGGTCGCTGGCACAGCTGCATGCGCTCCCACAAGTTAGCCAGGTCACACGCCACATTTGTGTCGAAGGCTGGAGTGCGATAGGCAAATGGGGCGGCGTGCCTTTTGCCACCTTTTTGCAGCACATAGGCGCGGATCTCACAGCGAAATATGTGGGCTTCAAATGCGCGGATGATTATTACACCAGCATCGATATGCCATCCGCGCTCCAGGCGCAGACGCAATTATCGTTAACCTATGACGGGCAGATACTACCCCCTGAATATGGCTATCCGATGAAACTGCGGATAGCCACCAAGCTGGGGTACAAAAACCCCAAGCATATCCAAGCTATTTACGTAACCAACGTCAACCCTGGCGGCTATTGGGAAGACCAAGGTTACAACTGGTTCGGTGGCAGCTGAATGTTCAACTGCCCTGATGTTATGGCAATCTTGCCCTTTTTAAATATGGAGAAAACTGAAATGCGTAAATTATTAGCTACCGTCATTACCACTGGTCTGTTATTGGCAGGCACACAGGCTTTTGCCGATGACATGATGAAAAACGACAGCATGGCCAAACCCGCCATGGCCAAGGATGAAATGAAAAAGGATGCGATGGCACATGATGGCATGAAGAAAGACAGCATGGCTCATGACAGCATGAAAAAGGACAGCATGACGCATGACAGTATGAAAAAAGATACGATGGCTAAGTAACAGGCACCCAGTCGATATGTACGTTCATCATGCTCAAGGGATGAACGTACATCTCTACCCCCAATCAATTCATAAACAAGGTGTGACATGTTATCGACTAACGGCCTGACTTCAAATACCGGTGTAGCAAGCGTAGATACAACGTCGCAACTCGCACGCCTGCAGCACCAGCTATCTGATTGCGTTAATTGCGGAACGGCTAATACTACAGCGGGCAAAGCCAAGATTCAGGCAATATCAGACCAGATCAGCGCCATCAAACAACGCCAACAACAAGCTCCGCAGAACACTATTAGCCAAACACAGGATACGCCAACTTCGCCACAATATCAGCGCGATGCTAACAACCATCCCACTCCCGACGCAGCCGTCGGCAGCACTATCAACATCGCAGTCTGATTCAGTTCACTTCTGCGCCAGCATCGCCTTGATATTCGCCAGCCTGTCATTGCCCTGTTGACGCTGCTCCACCGGGTCGGCCTCCTGCCCTGACTGGCGCATGTCGTCTTGTGAAATCTCGCCGATAAAACGTGAAGGTTCACAGGTTTGCAGTTCGCCTGCACGTTTACGGCGTTTGCAGTAACTGATGGTGAGTGAACGTTGCGCGCGAGTGATGGCGACGTACATGAGGCGACGTTCTTCTTCCAGCGTGCCATTTTCAACTGATTCGCGATGCGGCAGGATATCTTCTTCTGCACCGACCAGAAATACGTGACCAAATTCCAGCCCTTTGGCGGCGTGGATGGTGGACAGCCTGACAGCATCAATTTCATCTTCGCTACGGTTTTCCAGCAATGTAATCAGGGCTATAGTTTGCGTAAGCTCAATGACATTTTTTCCGTCCGCCTCGCCTTTTTTGCCCAGCCAGCCCACGAATTCCTGTACGTTATTCCATTTGTTTTGAGCGGCACGGGTTTCATCGCTGTCAAAGATATAGACCTCGTAGTCTATCGCCTTGAGCAAATCCGCCATGATTTCACTTACCGGCGTATTGCGCACACGGGCCTCCAGCGCATTGATGTACTGGCAAAAAGTGAGCAATGGCTCAAGCTGGCGTTCAGTCACACGACTGACAAAGCCCGCTTCAAACGCAGCTTCAAACAAACTGATTTTACGCTGCCCGGCGTATTCGCCTAGCTTTTCCAGCGTGGTTGGACCGATGCCACGTTTGGGTGTGGTGGCAGCGCGAATAAAAGCCGGATCATCGTCGCTGTTGGTCAACAGGCGCATGTAAGAAATCAGGTCCTTGATTTCGGACTTTTCAAAAAACGATTGCCCGCCGGACATCACATAAGGCGCTTTTTCATTGCGCAGCATTTGCTCAAATACACGTGCCTGGTGATTGCCGCGATAGAGGATGGCGTAATCACCATAGCGGGTGCGATGCTCGAATTTATGCGCCAGCATACGCATCACCACATTTTGCGCTTCTTCGGTTTCGTCCTTGCACGCCATCACATGCACAGGATCACCGTTACCGTGTTCGCTCCACAGTTGCTTGTCATACAACCTGTCGTTATTGCCGATGACGCTGTTGGCAGCGCGCAATATCCGCAAGGTGGAACGATAGTTTTGCGTGAGCTGGATAACTTTGAGGCGCGGGTAGTCTTCATGCAGCTGATGCAGATTTTTCACATCCGCGCCGCGCCAGCCGTAGATCGCCTGATCATCGTCGCCCACAGCGGTGAATGCGCCCGATACGCCACACAGCTGTTTGACGATTTGATACTGACAGGCGTTGGTATCCTGATACTCGTCGATGAGCAAATAACGTAATTTCTTGCGCCATTTTTCCAGCATCTCCATGTCGCTGGCGAATAACTCGGCAGGCAGACGTATCAGGTCATCGAAATCCAGTGCCTGATAGGCTTTGAGCGTATCCTGATAACGCTGGTAGATTTTCGCGTAGGTCGCGTCCAGATCTGACTCTGCCGTTGCCAGCGCGACATCGGGCGTGATCAGGCCGTTTTTCCACGAAGAGATACGCCATTGTGCGCGACGAATTTCCTGTTTGTCCGTGGTTTTTAATATTTCATTGATAATCTGCATGGCATCAGCAGAATCAAGGATAGAAAATTGTGGTTTGTAAGCTAATCGATGCGCTTCCTGGCGCATAATCTGCACACCGAGCGCATGGAATGTACAGACCGTCAGACCTTTTGCAGGTTTGCCCGGTCTGAGCTTATCGACCCGGTCTTGCATCTCCCGCGCAGCTTTATTGGTAAAGGTGATAGCTGCGATATGATTCGGCGCATAACCACATTCGTCGATGAGATATGATATCTTTTGAGTAATGACTCGCGTCTTGCCTGACCCTGCACCGGCCAGCACCAGCAAGGGTCCATCGAGATATTTAACCGCTTCGCGTTGTGGGGCGTTAAGATGAGAGAGCATGGATTTTCTGAAACGAATGTAGATGGGTATTTTAACCCAGAAACGTCAGCTGGACACGTTGAAGTGTCCGCACATCGCGGTGCAGGGCAAGGCGCGACAAGCCTGAATGGGTTATTCCATTCAGGGGCGGAGCAACGCCGTCATGTGCCGTGAGGGGTGGACAATTCAACGGGTAGCGTCGTCAATGAATAGGCAACAAATAAACAACAGGAATAAGGATTAAGTATCATGGTGTCAATCTACCAAATTAGCGGCCAACTGGCGTTTCTGGGTTAAACATGAGCACCTATGTCATCGGCGATTTACAGGGATGTTTTCCCGCATTGCAACAAATGCTGGATCTTATTGCGTACGACCCTGCACAAGACCGCATTATCTTACTGGGCGATCTGGTTAATCGGGGCTCTAACTCCCTCGCCGTCCTGCGCTGGGCGCGTGATAACCAGATTAGTGCTGTTCTGGGCAATCATGATTTGCATTTACTTGCGGTGGCTGCCGGTTATGAAAAACAACACAAAGGCGATACCTTACAGCAAATTTTAACCGCGCCGGATAAAGATGAATTGCTGTACTGGCTGCGCCACCTGCCCCTGGCGATACACACATCTGGCTACTTTCTGGTTCACGCGGGACTGCTGCCGCAATGGACGATAGCACAAGCGTTAAAGTTAGCCGCGGAAGTGGAAAAGGCGCTGCGCAGTGACGACCATCTGGTTTATCTAAGCGATATGTACGGCAATCATCCAACACAATGGCACGATGATTTAAAAGGCATAGCCAGATTACGCGTAATCACCAACGGCATGACACGGCTACGGTTTTGCTCTGCAACGGGTGAGATGGATTTCACTGCCAAGGCAGGACTGGATTCTGCGCCAGCAGGCTATTACCCATGGTTCCACGCCCCCAACCGGCAAAGTGCAGGCACGCCCATCGTATTCGGACACTGGTCAGCCCTGGGGTTGCAGATTGAAAGCGACAACATCGCCCTGGATACTGGGTGCTTATGGGGCGGCCAACTCAGCGCCCTCAGACTGGAAGATAGGCAGGTATTTCAAGTGGAATGCGGCGGCATGGCAGGGATTAAGCGCTGGCATTAACATGGAAATTCCGTATGAGATAAGGATGAGCGTGTAATATTTGTTATCGCATTGCAGCCAACCCACTGATCACTCGGGTATTGCCCCGGGCAGCCACATGGTAACGTTCCAGCAAATTCAATTCGTAATGGCCTGTTCTCCATATTGCACCCTATTCTAATCTGACTTATTTAGTATAAAGAAATGATGAATGAATGGATGGATGTCAAATGTAGGGCAGATCACTGTTTTTATTGGTAATTTTATGCTGCAAAGCCAAGGATGCTGCCTAAAAAAGTAGAGCCGCTTTTTGTGAGAAGCCAGCCGAGCGCAAAGCAATTGATAATAACCGTAGCCCAAAATACTGTTTGAAACTCTTTTTTCTTCGACTTATGGCGTAACGTTTTCTGTGCGAGCCAAGCTCCTGGCCAGCCGCCAACAATCCCGAATAAGTGCAACGTGCTTTCTTGGGTTCTCCAGCGATTATTTTGTGCTGCTGATTTATCTACAGCGTACGCAAAGAAAGCGAGAATGCTTGCTGCCAAATAAACGCCAAGTATAGCGAACGGGAGCCGACCCACAAGCACCACTAAAGCCAGAAATGAACAAAATAGAATGGCAAAAATAGTGTCGAACGATTTTGTTTTATGTGGCGTGGTTGAAGTTGCTCGGTCACCAACAAACCGAATATTTTCTGCTTGAAAACGACGATTCTCATCGGTCGCCAATTCATAGGTGATAAGATCGCCTTCGGTGGGTCTACGTGAGCGACTAGAAAAGGCTTTTATATGCACAAATGCGTTTTCACCACCGCCGTTCGGAGCAACAAAACCAAACCCTTTATCGTCTTTCCAGTTTGTAATTTTCCCCTGATAACGCATGTGTACCCTTTAAATGGCTAATGTAGAGCTAACTGACGCTGCATGGCTTTTCGCGCAAGTCCGGTGGAATGAGAGGTAAAAAGCGCAGGCTCATGAAGCAAGTGAGGAATCGCGAAACCACAAACTCGCCGATGCTATGACGGGACAATGCTCTTCGATCAATCTTAAACACATAACCTCCGGACGAACCGCTTTTTCCACGCGTATAAAGAATTGCTCGTTCAAGATGTGGCGTAGTCGAGATACCCGAAGTCGGAAAGCCTGCTTGATTTAGCTGGTGCCGAATGACGGCGTTCGCGGGACTGGAATCCCAAGTGGCACCACTGCCCCATGTAAAGCCAGCTTCATCCCAGTGGAACCCGTACGTAAACGGCCCCTGAAGCTTGGGCTTCAAAAGACCATATTGGCTAAATGAAAGGCTTCCGAAGCACCACGGAAGAAGAAGTCAGTGCTCATCGGTGCCTATTTTATTTAGCAAATCGGTGTATAACACTTTTTTCTCCTTGATTTTTTTCTATCATTATATTTTCTTAATAAAGATTAATTACCAGTATTAAAGCACACCGAAATTCAACGATTTAACATGTACCTAATTTCTAGGCATTATGTGGTTCAGTCTAGCATGTGATTATCGCTTAAACAAACGACATGAATCCAAATCCAAAAGCGACTAGTCTTACATTTTGCACGCCACCAGGAATACAACACAACAAACTCAAATCTCCAGCGGGATAGGTGGGGCTGATTGGTGTAAAACACTGGCAATAGCTGCTTCGCTAGCCACTGCCAGATCACGACGATGCATCTGGCTGTTCGGCACTACAGGCGCGCAATAGGTGGCGACGACGGGTATCTGTGGCACTGCCATGATGCGCCATATCGACGATAAAAAACCCATATTGTCTATCCACGCTACTGCGTCATGTTCATAGCGCAATGCTACAGGCTGGCAGGCGACATTGGCATCAAGTGCCACCTGAAACAGCGGCGGCTTGAACGGGAGTAATTGCTTGCCATTGGTGGTGGTAGATTCTGGGAACATGCCGACTGAGCGCCCTGATTGCAATGCAGCAGTAAAACTCTGGGTGACTTTGTGTACGTCTCTGGCGCGTTCGCGCTGGATGAAGATGGTTCCTGCTTGTGCTGCCAGCCAGCCGAAAACTGGCCAGCTGCGGATTTCCGCCTTGGCGACAAAATGTACGGGGGAGCACGCGATCAGGACGAATGGGTCAGCCCATGAAACATGGTTGGCCACAATCAAAGCTGCGCTGCGGGGCAAGTCGCCCACTATGCGTAAACGTATGCCAACAATATAGAGCAAGGCTTGCGACCAGCGCTGCATCACTTGTTCGCGCGAGCGCATAGGCAGCAGAGGAAATAGCGTCGCCAGAATAATTAAGCCCGTTACGATCAGCGCGATTAATGCCAGCGCACGCAACGGGCGTAAAACATAAGCGGTGAAAAGTATGCGTAAACTCATCCGCCAATTTTACTTGATATCAGCCTTTATTCATAAAATGCTTGGCGTACAGTTCATTCATTTGCTTGATCGATAGCAACATCATGAAATCGGCACAATTGAAATCTGCATCCCAGGCAGGTTCGCCGCAGATATATGCACCCACGCGCAAATAGCCTTTGATCAGCGGCGGCGTGGTGACTTTCAAATCGCTCTGCAGACGCTCCAGCGGCAATGGCGTGCGTGGGAATACGCGCCACTCTACAGGGCTTAATACTTCCGCAGCGAGTTTCTGATACAGGCTGGCGGCAGTATGTCCGCCGTCGCTCATGCCTACGCTGGCGCAACCGATAAGGTAGTCATAATCATGCTGACGTAAATAATCTGCCAAACCCGACCACAGCAAAGTAATCACTGCGCCACCGCGATAATCGGGATGCACGCAGGAGCGACCTATCTCTACCATGCCTGCACGCAAATGTACCAGACGGGTAAAGTCGAATTCCTGCTCTGAATAATAGCCACCAATACGCGCTGCACGGTCTGGTGGCAAAATGCGGTAAGTGCCTATCACCTTGCCGGTATGGGTATCACGCACGATGAGGTGATCGCACACGCTGTCGAATTCATCTTCATCCAGGCCGCTGTGTGCGGACATTAACTGCGCACCCATTTCCTCGGCAAATACTTTATAACGCAGCGCCTGTGCTTCGCGGATTTCATGCTTGTCACGCGCCAATGACACTGCCAGAGTGTTGCGCGCACGGGGCTGGCTGATAATCTGTTGATCTAACATGGTTCGCTCCATCAGTTGTCTATGGAACGTAACATTAAACAAACTACGTGACGTAACGATGAAAAACGCGTTACAAATTGGCGACAGCGGAAAAATGGCATACCCGAGCTGGCTGTATGCGCATCAAAAAAGAAGGCTAGTTTGCAACTCCATATATCCAGCGATTCAACACCTGCCGCGCAGCATCAATAATTTCCGAGGCGGTCAGGCCTATCGGCCCTATTCCGCGCTGCACTAAATCATCTGCGGCTGCACCATGCAAATAGACTGCCAGCAAAGTGGCCTGCTGCGGACTAAGTTGCTGGGCGATGAACGCGCCTATCATGCCAGACAGGACGTCGCCCATGCCAGAACTGCTCAGGCCAGGATTGCCAGTCGGATTAATGAACCAGCTTTGATCTGGTAGCGCACAAATACTGCCCGCACCTTTGAGCACAACGATACTGTGGTAACGTTTGGCCAGCGCCAAGGCTGCGCTAACCCGGTCTTGCTGTATCGCATCTATGCTACAACCCAGCAATCTGCTGGCTTCACCTGGATGCGGAGTGAGTATGCTGGCGGGAGTACGCTGCTGCAACTGCTGTGCAAGATCAGCATGTGCTGCGATTAAATTTAGCGCATCAGCATCCAGCACCAGCGGCAACTGACTTGCCAGTGCATATTGCAACCAGCACAACGCGGCGTCACTTTGCCCGAGTCCAGGGCCTATCACCAAGGCCGACAGATGATGAAGTTCAAGCAGTTTTGCTGGCGCAAGCAGCATCAGTTCGGGCTGTTGCAGGTCGGCGCAGGGCGCATGCTCAGCCAATAGTGCCAGATACACTTTGCCTGCACCACATTTCAGCGCCGCACGCCCTGCCAGCAAGGCCGCACCCGTCATGGTGCTGGCGCCGCCAATAATACCGACTTTGCCTAACATTTCCTTGTGACAATCAGGCGGGCGTGGTTTCAGCGGCTCAGTGACAAACTGCTGACTCAATTCATGTGTGGTAATGGATGCCATGGCAATCCTCCCGGCGCAGATTAGGCTAAACGCCAGGCAACACTCTCATTAGCGCCGAGCGGGATCAGCTGATCATTGCCAATATCTATCTGCGCTGGTGCGGTCCAGCTTTCCTTGACCAAGGTAATGCTGTCGGTGTTACGTGGCAAGCCGTAAAAATCTGCACCATAAAAGCTGGCGAAGGCTTCGAGTTTATCCAGCGCATTGGCGGTTTCAAAAACCTGAGTGTAAAGTTCGATGGCGGCGTGAGCGGTATACATACCCGCGCAACCACAGGCGGATTCTTTTGCGCTTTGTGGATGGGGCGCACTGTCAGTGCCCAGAAAAAACTTCGCACTGCCGCTGGTCGCGGCTTTTACCAAAGCCAGCCGGTGCTGTTCGCGCTTGAGTATGGGCAAACAATAATAGTGCGGGCGTATGCCACCCTGAAACATGGCGTTGCGATTGTAGAGCAAATGATGCGCGGTGATGGTCGCAGCGATATTGGCAGGAGCATCAGTCACAAATTCCGCCCCTTGCTGCGTGGTGATGTGTTCAAGTACGATTTTCAGCGCAGGGAAGGCGCGAGTAAGCGGAATCAGATGGCGCTCAATAAACACCGCCTCGCGGTCAAAAATATCTACGCTGGGATCGGTAACCTCACCGTGGATAAGCAACGGCATACCGTGCTTTTCCATTTCGGCGATCACTGCGTAACCTTTGGTTAATTCGCTTAAACCCATATCGGAATTCGTCGTTGCGCCGGCTGGGTAGTATTTCACCGCGTGGACTATGCCACTGGCTTTGGCACGAGCGATTTCGGCTGGGTCGGTATTGTTGGTCAGGTACAGCGTCATCAATGGCTCAAACTGCATCCCTGCCGGCACCGCAGCAAGAATGCGATCACGGTAGGCCCGCGCATCTTCAGTGGTACGTACCGGCGGCTTGAGATTCGGCATAACAATGGCGCGCGCAAAGCGGCGGGCGGTATCAGGCAGCACAGCACGCAGCGTATCGCCATCACGCAGATGCAAATGCCAATCGTCAGGACGGGTGATGGTGATAGATTGCATTAGGCTTCCTCGTCAGTCGGGTCGTCGCGCATGGTCAGCGCAAGTTTATAACAGGTATTTTTTTTGATGCCGGTAAGCTTGGCAGCGATGTGTGCGGCTTGTTTGAGCGGCAGCTCTTCCAGCAGCACGGTTAGTGTGTCGCGCAAATTCTGCTGCTCAGGGCTATCTTCAACGACTTTTGCGCCCTCAACGATAAGCACGAACTCACCCTTTTGCCGATTCGCATCGGCTGCCAGCCAGGCACTCGCTTCCGCCAACGGCAGGCTATGGATGTTTTCAAACAGCTTGGTCAGCTCGCGTCCAAAAGTAATGCGCCGGTCGTCACCCAAAGTAGCGGCTAAATCCTCGACACATTCCATAATTCGATGCGGTGCTTCATAAAATATCAGCACATAGGGCAATGCCGACAGTTTCTCCAGCGCCGCACGCCGATGGCTGGCTTTGGCAGGCAAAAAACCATAGAACAACCAGTTCGGCGCGACAATACCTGCGGCCGATAATGCACATACCACCGCACTCGCACCGGGCACCGGCACCACGCGCACGCCTGCGGCATGGGCAGCGGCCACCAGCAATGTGCCTGGGTCACTAATCGCAGGTGTGCCAGCATCGGTAATCAGCGCCACCGACTTACCCGCCAGCATATCTTCGATTAACCGCGGTGTAGCGTGTTGCTCGTTATGCTCATGTAGCGCAACAAATTTAACGGATATCCCCAGCCGTGACAGCAGCTGTCCACTATGCCGGGTATCCTCAGCCGCCACCAGGTCCACCGTTTTAAGCACATCGAGTGCGCGTTGCGTAATATCACCCAAATTGCCTATAGGCGTGGCGACCACGTAGAGTATTCCGGAAGGTGTATGCATAGCAGGATTTTAACCCAGAAACTGCAGTTGGACGAATCAGGAAAATGCTGGACAAGCTTGCGTGCTTAATCTGCAGCGGGCGTGATTTCCCAAAACAGCGCAGGCTTGCCGGTGTGATAACCCTGCGCATAATTGACCCCCAGGCGCTTGAGGGAGTTGAACGTGGCTTCATCTTCGACCCATTCTGCAATCGTTTTTATTTGCATGACATGGCCAATCTGGTTAATCGCAGTCACCATGGCGCAATCGATAGGATCGACCTCCATGTCTTTGACAAAACTGCCGTCGATTTTAATGTAATCCACAGCGAGGTTTTTCAGGTAGCCGAACGAGCTTAACCCGCTACCAAAATCATCCAGGGAGAAGCGGCAGCCACGGGCTTTGAGTTCACGGATAAAATGCGTGGCCTTACTTAAATTACTGATCGCTACAGTTTCGGTAATTTCAAAACAAATCTCATGCAACGACACGCCGTATTGTTGAGCACTAGTGCAAATATAGTCGAGCATCTCGTCATCACCCAACGATTCCCCAGACAGATTAATCGCAACTACACGCTTGCCACCCACAGGCACGACAAAATGCTGTCCGGTAGCGATAGCTTTAAATACGTTCAACACGACCCAGCGATCGATACTGCTCATTTTGTTATAACGCTCAGCAGCGGGAATAAAGGCATTAGGCGGGATAATTTGACCCGTCGCATCCTTGATTCTGACCAACACTTCCCAGTGCAGATTACTGGAGTCTAATTCAGACAAGCCAATGATAGGTTGCGCATAAAGTACAAAACGATTTTTCTCTAACGCTTCAGTAATCGTGGTAGTCCAGCTCATCTCGCCCTGACGCTGCATGAGCTCAATATCGGCTGACTGGAACACATGCACACGATTGCGGCCGCCATCTTTTGCCGTATAGCACGCCAGATCAGCCGTACTCATAATATTTGCAGCATTCAGGTTATCCTGCGTAATGCTGACCAGCCCGATACTGGCACCAATTTCAAAAGTTTTGTCGTGCCAAGCGAAACGAAATTCTTTTACGCTCTGCCGAATTTTATCCGCCACGGCCTGCGCACGCGTCAGGCTACAGTTGCGCAATAACACACCGAACTCATCGCCACCCAGACGCGCCAGCGTATCACTTTGCCGGATGTTATGTTTCAGTTCCCGCGTCAGCTGACGCAGCAACTCATCACCCGCCATATGCCCGCAGGTGTCATTCACAATCTTGAACTGATCCAGATCGATATAGAGCAGCGCATGCTGATCTGATGCGTCCGTAGTCGCCAGCATATGCAACAAGTTCTCTTCAAACTTGAGGCGGTTATACAATCCGGTCAGTGGGTCATGGCTAGCCTGATAGGTAAGCTGCAATGCCAGCTTACGCGCGTTATTCACGTCCTGACATACCATCACCGCACCAATGAACTCACCCCTGTCGTTACGCATGGGTGCTGCGGTCACATCGATAGAAAGCAGCTGCCCATGATGCTGCGCCAATGCAGCATGGTCACTCATAGTAACCACCCCGTCAATTTTCAGGCATTCATGAATAGGATTCGGAATGCTCGACTGCGTCACTTCATCTACCAACTGAATCACCGATTCCACCGGCAAACCCTGTGCATCAGCATTAGACCAGCCTGTCAGCCGTTCCGCGACCGGATTGAGATATTGCACCTCACCCGCTACATTGGTGGTAATCACCGCGTCTGCAATTGATTGCAACGTAACCTCTGCACGCTCCTTTTCGTGCGCCAACGCCTCTTCCGATTCCTGCGTTCGTGCTAGCGCCGCACGCAACTCAGTTTGCTGCAAAACGATAGAGTCAAGCGCCTGATTAATAAACTTGGCCAGAAAACCAAACTCATCACTGCGCGATGTATCAAACCGAACCTCGGTATCACCTTGCGCGAACTGCTGCGCACGCGACACCATGCTCTTGAATGGCTGTGACAGCAAACGCTGCAAAATACGCTGCAATATCAATCCAAACAGCATAGTCACCAGACCAACGGAAATTAATATCTGTTTACGGTACATGACTTCCGTATGCTTAACGCTGGGGAAGTACACCGTTAGGCGTAGTGGTGCGGCACCCGATGTATTTACTGACAACAACAGGCTGATTCCAGCTTCCGTTGGATGCGCTTCACCTGCACGCAGCAACCCGGCAGGTTGCGTGAGAGTAATAGCCGAGAAATGCACGCTGGGCTGCAGCATAGTAAACGTCTGCTGCAGACTTTCCTGATAATTCGGAATGACTGACGAATCCTGCTTTTGAGCTTCATTAATATGCGCTGCAAGTACGCGACCAACCAGCGCCGCATAGTGCGTATTTTGCGCAGCAATCTCGCGCTCTTTGCTGGCCAGCATCAAAAAAGCTATCAGCAAGCCCACCAACACCATCCCCCAGAACACAATACCGGTAATTTTTAACGGCAAGTCGCTGGGAATGACATTCTGGTCGGGAGCCTGCTGAGGAGACTTCATTTAAATCCCAGCCATTTAATTGCCATAAACATAGGGCAAATGCCGCTGGCACCTGCGCCAAAAATGGCGAACCCCATAAACCAGGGGAAAAACCACAATTGCTCATAAAACAAGACTGAGGTAATAAACAACACGATGGCAACGACAAAACGCCAGACTCGTTCAGCCTCAAAACTGAAACGGCATGATGTATTAACAGACGCAAAATTGACGCCAGTCTGAACCATCCCAGTTTTGTGCGCACGCAACCAGGTCACTAAACGCGGCACACGCCAGTTAGTGATACCCTCGAACAACGACAGTCCAATCAGAAAATAGATTACATAATTAAGATCGAAGCTTAGTGCAAGCAACAGCAATGCACCAAATATCAACCGATATGCGCGGTCACTCATGCGTGTTCCTTAGTATGTTAAAAGTACAGACCAAAACAAACGCCTTATTTACTCAGTATCAGAAGCCAGTCCAGGCAAAATGGATCAATTGAGCTATTTCGATTAGTTGCCGAACCTGCGCTTAACCAGCAATATGGGCAGACGTAGCACAAATTCCAAAAACAGCCTGAGGTGCATCCAGCTTAACAACAAGTTGTCACGCAAATAATTAAAATGTGAAACCCCACCCTCATCGGCACGATAATAACGCACCGGCGCTGGTAAATTCACGGGCTTAACGCCATACCAGCATAAACGCACAACAGCCTCTGGATCGAAATCAAAATGTCGCATCCACGGTTGATAACGCATTATTTTCTGCAGCGGGCCGACAGGATAAACCCGAAAGCCATATAACGAATCACCTATACCTGCCCACAATGTTTCCAGGTTCGCCCAGGCATTGGACACACGCCGACCCTGCACACGCAAAGCCGGTGCACTGGCATCGAATACCGGCACGCCCAGTACCATAGTAGCAGGTTGCTTGATTGATGTTGCCATAAAGTCAGGAATCAGTTCAGCAGGATGTTGCCCGTCAGAATCCATGGTCAGGGCATGGGTATAGCCAGCTTGGGCAGCCAAATTCACACCGTGTAACACCGCCGCACCCTTACCCTGGTTGTGCGCCAGGACTATCACACGCAACCCATCATCCTGCTCGGCCATGGCTTGCAAACCGGCGGCAGTGCCATCCGTGCTGCCGTCGACCACAACCCAGACCGGGCACCAATACTGACGTGCGGCACGCACTGTCTCATAAACCTTTTCACCCGGGTTATAACTTGGTATCAGCACAAAATGTGTTGTTGATGCAGATGTCATCCTAATCTCCAAAAATCAGGCACAGCCAATGGCCTTGCCTGACATAACCCGCGTAGCCTCAATTTCAACCAACAGCTCCTGCCGGCAAACATCTGCTTGCACATAAATAGCATGAACATTAGTGCCTGCAGCTGCTTCCAATACCGCTCGAATTTTTGCCAAATCAACTGGATATTTTACATACACGATGTATTGCAAATCACTCAAGTCAAATCTACCACAGTTTTCCTGCTGATTTGCGATGACTAATACCGCCTCAATATTTTTCAGAGTTTCCTGAGTTTGCGCGACAACATCACCCGCATGCAGACTTTCGTGTCCGACAATACTCGCGGTTCCTGATATAAACAGACATTCCCCACCAGCCCACTGCAACAAGCTGGCACGAGAAAAGGTTGGGCTACGAGGGCCGTAAATTGACGGATAAGCACATGCGCTCAACTGTCGTGGATTTTCTATTGCGACTGGAGCGACCCGACCAGCCAGGAACGCGATGGATAACGGACCTGAAGCCGCCCCCAGTGCGCACGCTGCAGGCAATCCACCCGTAACCGCACGGCCTTGCGCCAACAAACCTGATTGACGGCCGATATTAAATTGCCGATAACGCTCCAGATCGTGGCTTTCGGCATTAATGTCAGCCATGTAATTCCAGAACCGCAATACGTGCGCAAAATTCAATTTATCCAGCAGTGCCGTTATCTGCTGATAAGCCAGCGCCGTCGCTAATTGCAGCGGCGTACTGGACAAATCACCTGCAAAATCAGCTTCTGCCAGCGTGATCATGCCGAAAACAAATTCCTCATTACAGCGATATTGAATATCGCCATCTTGCCCACAGGTAACGGGCGTGCTGCTATGCCACACTTCACACATCGGCGCTGATGCTGCCAGGGGCGGCATCGCCACAGGCAAGCATGGCAGCGTATCATCTGACCATACTACAGTTGCCGCATCATAAAAACAGATCGCACCCAGCACTTGCTCACGCCAGTGCGATGGTTGTTGAAGTACTTCGGTATAGCTCAGCTGTAAATGTTGCAAATAAGTGGCAGAGGGCTTCATCTAAATTATCCTGAATAACATCTGCTGTAATAGGGAAGACTAACTAATATCAGAAAATAGACCACACCATACAACTACGCAAGCGGGCGCGCCACATACCCAATAAAAAACCCGCATGTAGCGGGTCTTTATTGGCGCAACGCTATGTTTGCAGCGCAGCTTACTTCAGCTTGATTTCTTTGTACAACACGTGTTTACGTGCTTTAGGATCAAACTTCATGAACTCCAGTTTTTCAGGCGTAGTACGCTTGTTTTTGCTGGTGGTATAGAAGTGACCTGTACCTGCTGTCGATTCTAATTTGATTTTTTCGCGGATTTTGCTAGCCATCGTTCAGCCTCTTAAATTTTCTCGCCAGCGGCGCGTAATTTTTCTAACACAGCTTCGATACCATTCTTGTCGATAGTACGCAAAGCAGCTGTACTAACGCGCAAACGGATGAAACGGTTTTCGTTCTCTAACCAGAAACGACGTGATTGCAAGTTAGGCAGAAAACGACGCTTAGTTTTGTTGTTCGCGTGGGAAACATTGTTCCCAGACATTGGCGATTTGCCAGTAATTTGACATACACGAGCCATGTTGACCCCCCACTGAATTCGGAAAAACGAGATTTATACCATGCCTTTATATAAAAAGTCAAAGTAATCCTCGTTCTGCGAATGAAATGGCACAGCTTTCACCCACCACGAAATGGTCTAAAACCCGCACATCGACTAGCGCCAGCGCATTTTTGAGCGCTTGCGTTAAATTTTCATCCGCGCGACTCGGTTCCGCCACACCAGAAGGGTGATTATGCGCCAGGATCAAAGCCGCGGCATTATGTGCCAGCGCCCTTTTTACCACCTCACGCGGATACACGCTGGCCTGATTTAGCGTACCCTGAAACAGCTCCTCGACAGCCAGCACCCGATTCTGGCTATCTAAAAATACCGCACAAAATACTTCATGCGCCTTTCCCGCCAGTGCCAGACGCAAATAATTACGCACCGCTTCAGGCGAATTCAGCGCATCAACCTGACGCATCTCTTCTGCCAACGCCCGCCGCGACATTTCCAGCACGGCTTGCAGCTGTACGAACTTAGCGTCACCCATACCATGCATGGCACAAAACTCAGTGCGACTAGCGACAAACAAACCGGTTAATGTCTTGAATTCATGAATCAAATCACGCGCCATGTCGACAGCGCTTTTGCCGGGCACGCCCGTACGCAAAAATATCGCCAACAATTCAGCATCACTTAATGCCGCCGCACCGCGCAATAATAATTTTTCACGCGGGCGCTCGTCTTCTGGCCAATCGGTAATTGCCATATCGCCTCCTCCTTGCGGTAAAATGTTTTTTTATACGTTATTTTAGATTGCCATCATGCCGCAATTAGCCAAAAAACGCATCTTATTAGGCGTCACCGGGGGCATCGCTGCTTATAAAGCAGCTGAACTCACCCGCCTGCTGGTCAAGGCCGGCGCGCATGTACAGGTCGTCATGACCCAGGCGGCGATGCAGTTTGTTGGTGCGCAGACATTTCAGGCCCTCTCCGGCAACCCTGTCATCACTGACATGTGGCACGATGCGGCCAACGGCATGGCGCATATCAACCTCACCCGCGAGGCAGATTTAGCCATCATCGCACCTGCCAGCGCAGATTTCATCGCCAAGCTCGCACACGGCCAGGCTGATGACATGCTGTCTACGCTATGCCTTGCGCGTACCTGCCCGCTGCTCGTCGCTCCGGCGATGAACCAGCAAATGTGGGAAAACGCAGCCACCCAGCGCAACATTGCGCAACTAGCCGCTGATGGCATACGCCTGCTTGGCCCGGCCAGCGGTGAGCAAGCTTGCGGCGAGACAGGTCTGGGGCGCATGGTAGAACCAGCCGACCTGTTCCAGGCAATTACCGCGCAATTTGCATCACGCTGTCTGGATGGGAAAAGGGTACTTATCACCGCAGGGCCAACCGTAGAAAAAATAGATCCCGTACGCGCCATTACCAACCTGAGCTCGGGGAAAATGGGCTACGCCATGGCACAGGCAGCTATCGACGCCGGCGCGACAGTCACATTGATTAGCGGCCCGTCCTGCCTCACCCCGCCCGCAGGCGCAAGTGTTATTCAGGTCGAGAGCGCCAGTGACATGCTCGCAGCGGTGAATCAACACGTCGCCGAGACAGATATTTTCATCAGCGTCGCCGCCGTCGCTGATTATCGCCCTGAGCTAACGCACACGCAGAAGATCAAAAAATCCACAGCCGCACTCACGCTTAATTTGACACCCAATGTCGACATCCTGACCCAGGTCAGCCAGCGCGCGCAGCCACCATTCTGCGTGGGTTTTGCCGCCGAAACCGAAAACCTCATCGCCAACGGCACCGCAAAACGCCAGCGCAAGCATCTGCCCCTGCTCGTGGTGAATCGTGCCCAAGACGCTTTGGGCAGCGATAACAATGAAGTAATCCTGCTCGACGACCAGGGCGCGCATCCGATCGCACTCGCCGACAAACTCAGCGTTGCCAGACAAATTATTCAACATCTAGCCAACTTGGCCAATTAAATTCACATCAGGAGACCTTATGAGCCGCATTATTGACGTTAAAATCCTCGACCCGCGCTTGCACGAGCAATTGCCTGACTATGCCACCCCAGGCGCGGCCGGGATAGACTTGCGCGCCTGCATAGACGCACCCATGGAACTGGCTCCTGGCCATACCTTGCTTGTCCCCACCGGCATGGCGATCCACATCGGCACGCCGGATTTAGCCGCAGTCATTCTGCCACGCTCAGGTCTGGGGCATAAGCACGGCGTGGTGCTGGGAAATTTAGTGGGATTAATTGATTCGGACTACCAGGGGCAGTTGTTCGTGTCCATGTGGAACCGCGGTGACACTAAATTCACCATCAACCCGCTGGAACGAATTGCGCAAATGGTAATGGTGCCTGTGGTACAAGTGCAATTTAATATTGTCGAAGATTTCAACGCGAGCGAGCGCGGTGCAGGCGGATTTGGGAGTACAGGGCGATAAGCAACATCACCCCAGCCAGCAACAGCGCTGGGTAATTACCCCAGCGCGCAAACGGTGTCAGCCCTTGGTAACCTTGCGCTTGTGCAGTGAGCGTGGCGCGAGTGAACAGGGGCAATTGCTGCAACACCACGCCATCCACGTCGATAATCGCCGTCATCCCCGTATTCGTAGCCCGCAACATTTGCCGCCCGCTTTCCAACGCCCGCATCTGCGATATTTGCAGATGCTGCCAGGGCGCAATACTGTCACCGAACCATGCGTCATTGGTCACATTCACCAATATTGTTGCTTGTGGTAATGCGCGGATGATTTCCTCACCGAACACATCTTCATAGCACACGTTAGTCGCCACTTGCTGACCCGCAACGTGGAACGGCGTTTGCCGCAATGCGCCGCGGGAAAAATCAGATAACGGTATATGCAACACCTCGGTAATCAGCCCGAATACAGATTTCAGCGGAATATATTCACCGAATGGCACCAGATGCGATTTGCGGTAAACCTGCATCGCTGCCTCCCCCACATTCATTACGCTATTATAGTAATTACCATTAGCCAGACGCTCAGGCACGCCGAACAATACATCGCCACCATTTGCGCGCGCATGACTGGCTATATCATCCAGATAACCCTCAGGGAGGTCATCGTAAAATAATGGCATGGCAGTTTCGGGCAAAACGATTAGTCTGGACTGGCTACGCGCCACCAGATCGCGGTAATCACGCAGCGTCGTCCAAGCCTGCTCAGGTTGCCATTTGATAGACTGGCTGATATTGCCCTGGATCAGACTTACGCTAAACCGGGCATTGACCGGCTGGGTCCAGCGCACATCATGCATCATCCAGCCACCGCCCCACAGCGCGACGATTAGCCAGCTGTAACGTGAACGCCACACCAATGCCGCTGCCGTCCATGCCAGCAATAACGAAATGCCGAAAACGCCGACTATGGGCGCATAAGCTGCCAGTGGACTGGCGGGCACTTGCGAATAGCCCACCGCCAGCCAGGGAAAACCGGTGAAAATCCAGCCGCGCACCCACTCCGCCAGCATCCACGCCGCAGGCACGCTCCATATTGCCATGGACGGGCTGCGTTTATACACATAGCCTGCAGCAGCGGGAAACAATGCCAAAAATGCCGCAAACAACAACACCGCCAGCGTCGCCAGGCTCGCAGGCATTTCGCCATAAGTGTGCAGGCTGGTATATATCCACGACACACCTGTGCTAAAAAACCCCAGCCCGAACCACCAGCCCAGCATGACGCTGCGCCCGGGTGCGCGCCGCCATAATTCAAACAATCCTGCCAGCGTGAATAACGGTAACCACCAGTGGGTAAACGGCGCAAAGCCAAATACACTGACCGCGCCCAAAAACAGCGCAATGACTGATAACTTAATGCTGCGCAGCAAAGTCCAGCATCCGCTGTATCGACAACACGGCTTTTTGCTGTGTCGCGCTGTCGATCAAAATCTCATTTGCACCCGTTTCCAGCACATGCGCCAGGCTGCGCAAACCATTCATTGCCATCCACGGGCAATGCGCACAGCTTTTGCACGTTGCGCCCACGCCTGCGGTCGGCGCTTCAATAAACACTTTGCCAGGTGCTGCGGCATACATTTTATGGAAAATGCCGTTATCGGTAGCCACAATAAACTCGCGATTCGGCATGGTTTGCGCGGCACGGATAATCTGCGTGGTCGAACCCACCACATCCGCCAGCGCGATGACTTCAGCAGGCGATTCAGGATGCACCAATACCGCCGCATCGGGATGTGCCAGCTTCATCGCTGCCAACTCTTTCGCCTTGAACGCTTCATGCACCACGCACGAACCCTGCCACAGCAACATATCTGCGCCTGTGGTTTTTTGCACATAATCGCCCAAATACTTATCTGGCGCCCACAGGATTTTTTTGCCTTGCGCATGCAGATGCGCGACAATTTTCACCGCCGTGCCTGAAGTCACCACCCAGTCTGCGCGCGCCTTTACCGCCGCCGAGGTGTTGGCATACACCACTACCACGCGGTCAGGATGCTGGCCGCAAAATGCCGTAAATTCATCAGCTGGACACGCCATATCCAAAGAACAGTTAGCGTTCAAATCCGGCATTAGCACGCGTTTTTCGGGGTTGAGTATCTTCGCGGTCTCACCCATGAATTTAACCCCCGCAACCAGTATCGTACTGGCTGCATGAGCATGGCCGAATCTCGCCATTTCCAGCGAATCCGACACACAACCGCCTGTCGCATCGGCCAGATCCTGCAAATCTGCCGAGGTGTAATAGTGTGCCAGCAGCACTGCATTTTGTTGCAGCATCATGGTTTTGATATGTGCAATTAACGCTGCACGCTCATCATCACCTAACACTTCTTCCACCATAGGCGGCGCGATAATTTTGGGCAGGTGGGGCATGTGAACTAAGGTTTGCATAGCGGCCTCGTTATTTGATGTACTGTACCGCGCCAGGATGGGCGAGGCGATAGAGTTTTGCGGGGCGGTGTTTGCCATTACAGCGCTCTTCACCTGTTTCGGCCAATACGCCCAAGCTCAAAATATGTTTACGGAAATTGCGCTTATCCAACGCTTCCCCACGAATAATTTCATATACTTTCTGCAATTCACCCAGCGTAAAGGTTTCAGCCACCAAGCCAAAAGCCACGGTCGAATAATCCAGCTTAGCCCGCAAACGCTGCTGCGCCAGCTGAATGACATCGGCATGGTCAAACGCCAGCGCAGGCAGTGCGTCCAGGCCAAACCATGCCACTTCCGCCGCATCTGAACCGGCAACAGGCGCAAGCACCTCATACGGCGCAAGCGCATAGTACGCCACACTGATAATACGCTCACGCGGATCGCGGTCAGGCTTGCCGAAGGTATAGAGCTGCTCCAGGTACACCCCGGTTATCCCCGTCTCCTCTGCCAGTTCGCGCAATGCACAATCTTCCAGACACTCGTCCGGATCGACAAATCCGCCAGGCAAAGCCCAGCTGCCCTGGAATGGCTCGGCACGACGACGTATCAGCAAAATCGACAACTGGTCATCGCGCAGGGTAAACAGCGCGATATCCGTAGTCACTGCTGGGTGCGGATATTCGTAACAATATGGCGCCATATTTAACTAAGTGTAATGAATACACCATAACGATAGTGTGATATTTACACTATGTCAATCAGTTTGTCAGTGCAGTCACCGAGGTAATGTTAATATAGCAGTAATCACTTGATTTTTATTACCCACCATGTCTCTCGAATACTACTGGAAACTACTTCTGGAAGTCATGCTACCCATGAGTTTACTGGTCATCAGTGGCGGCGTCTGGCGACGCTATCTGGCGCCTGAACAAGTACGCTCCATCCGCAGCCATATCGCCAGCATTACCATTAACCTGTTCGCCCCCGCGTTACTGTTTGCCGCAGCGGCAAGCGCTCACATCACTACCGAACTGCTTTCCGTGCCCGCCTTATTAGCTGCGGGCATTTTACTTGGCGGCGGCTTGCTCTATATCCTGCTATTTCGCACCGCGCTCGGTAACACCCTGAGCCGACAAACCAGAACAGGTCTATTGCTCTGCGGAACATTTGGCAACGTGCTGTTTATGGGTTATCCATTACTGCATTTTTTATTTGGTGATCAGGGCGCGCGTTACGCCGCGTTTGCCGACATGGGCGCGGCAACGCCATTGCTCTGGAGTCTGGGCGTGTGGATGGCGATACGCTTGGGCGGCAGTGACATTCGCATCAGCAATCCGGTTAAAACGTGGCTGACGCTACCGCCAGTCTGGTCATTTTTACTCGGCGCAAGTTTAAGCATGACGCCCATGGACATTACTCCGCTCATCCACGCTGCCCGATTTATTGGTCAACCAACTGTGCCAGTGATGTTGCTGATGCTGGGCTTGACTATACCCTGGCGTAAGCTCGTGCCTAATTCGGCAGTATTAACAGTCGCGTTATTCAAACTCATGTTGTTACCACTGATGACCTGGCTCATCGCCACTTATTATTTCGGCAGTTTACGCGAAGCGCAAATGGCCGCCGTGATTGAATCCGGCGTCCCCACTATGCTGATGGCGCTTGGCCTGGCCGACAAATACCAGCTCGACGTAGAAGCCGTCGCGCTCACCATCGCCTGGAGTACCGTACTCTTCCTGTTCAGCCTGCCGTTCTGGTTATGGGTGCTGATTTGATAGCGGTTGTGTACAATTGAACAATAATTTTTAAGGAAATCACATGAGCCTCATTATCCAGCCCAACAGCGCCGCCAGCACCCCGATAGAAAAACGCGTCACCCTTAAAACCAAAATCGGCGAAATGGTCAGCACGGATTTAACTTTGCAGGATGAAAACGGTCGCCCTAGCGCAGCGGAATACATCAATCATCTTTACACTTCGATTAAAGAAAAATTAGGTGAAGTTGTTATTGCCAAGCTGGATGATAGCGCTGACCCCTACAACATTCCCGAAGTGACCAAGCAAATTTTATTTGTCGCGGCTTTTCATGACTCCATGTTTGGCACCTTCAGCCAAACCAGCGAATTGCCCAGTCAGGAACGCGCCGATTTTATCGAGATTTTTCTGCTCGCCGTTGCCACCCTGATCCCCGGGCGCAATATTCTGGTGGATTTGGCCAAAAATAAAATCAGCGACGGCGCAGGATTAAACTAATGCACATCCACATACTCGGCATCTGCGGCACCTTCATGGGCGGCATTGCAGCCATTGCACGCGCTGCAGGACATAAAGTCACAGGTTGTGACGCCAATGTTTACCCGCCGATGTCCGACCAGTTGCGTGCGCTAGACATAGACCTAATTGAAGGTTTCGACACAGCTCAACTCGCGCTCAAGCCTGATGTATTTGTCATTGGCAACGTCGTCACCCGCGGCAACGCACTGATGGAAGCCATACTGAATCAAAACTTGCCATACATTTCTGGCCCGCAATGGTTGGCTGAAAACGTGCTGCACGACAAATGGGTGCTTGCTGTCGCCGGCACCCACGGCAAAACTACGACCACCTCGATGCTGGCGTGGATACTCGAAGATGCAGGCTTGAACCCTGGCTTTCTGGTGGGTGGCATCCCGCAGAATTTCGGCATTTCGGCGCGCCTGACTGACTTGCCGTTTTTCGTGATTGAGGCCGACGAATACGATACCGCTTTTTTCGACAAACGCTCCAAATTCGTCCACTATCACCCGCGCACCGCCATACTCAACAATCTGGAATACGATCACGCTGATATTTTCCCTGATTTACACGCCATCGAAACCCAATTTCATCACCTCGTACGCACCATTCCATCACAAGGCCTGGTCATCGCCAATGGCACCGAAGACAGTCTCAAACGCGTCATTGCCCGCGGCTGCTGGACACCGGTGGAATGGCTGGGCAGCCAGGACGGCTGGAGCGCACAGGGTGGCGAAACTACATTCAGCGTGTATTTCAACGGCGTAAAACAGGGTGACGTAAACTGGTCACTAATGGGTGCACACAATGTCCATAACGCACTCGCTGCCATCGCCGCCGCACGCCATGCGGGGGTATCGACTGCAGTGGCCTGTGAGGCTTTGGGCAAATTCGAGAACGTAAAACGCCGTATGGAAATACGTGGCGTGGTCAACAACATTACCGTCTATGACGATTTTGCCCACCACCCAACCGCCATCACTACCACTGTTGCCGGGCTGCGTAACAAAGTCGGCGATGCCCGCATCATCGCAGTGTTAGAGCCACGCTCCAACACCATGAAACAAGGCGCAATGAAAGACGCTCTGGCTGACAGTCTGGCCGCAGCCGATCTGGTTTTCTGCTACGCTGCAAATCTGGACTGGGATGCCGCCGCCGCACTCGCACCACTGGGCAACCGCGTACAAGTACATCACAATCTGGAACAACTCATTAGCGCGATTGCCAGCGCAGCCCGTCCACATGACCATATCCTGGTGATGAGTAATGGCGGTTTTGGCGGGATACATGAACAACTGCTAAAACGGCTGGATTAACGACACGTCGTTCCCGCCAGTGCGGGAACCGGCTCCAAACCAGCCGTAACATGCTTATTCCTTACCCCGCACACTCGGTGTTTTTCGTCAGTTTTATAGTTTTCGTGGATAAAAATTCAATTTAGAGATAAAGTTATCTTTTTATGACTTCACTCATCACGCCATGACTCTCGACGCGTCCTTACTCGAAAAATACAACCAGCCAGGCCCACGCTACACCTCTTATCCAACTGCCCCCTATTTTGCAGAAACTTTTGGTGAGGCAGACTGGCGCGCAGAGTTAACGCAAACGCAAAATAGTCGACGCGATTTATCCCTTTACATCCATATCCCCTTTTGCGACACGCTTTGTTACTACTGTGGCTGCAATATGGTTGCGACCAGAAACTACGCAAAGGCAACAGAATACTTAGGCTATTTGTTTGAAGAAATAACCCGCATAGCCGAGATCACCGCACCCAGCCGTAGCGTACGTCAGATCCACTGGGGCGGCGGCACACCAACTTATTTGCACCCCGATGATATACGCCGCCTGATGGTGCATATCCGCGCGCATTTTAATATCGCCAGCGATGCAGAAGTTGGCTGTGAAATTGACCCGCGCGAACTCAGCCGCGAACATGTACAAGCGCTAGCGGATAGTGGTTTTAACCGTCTGAGTGTCGGCGTACAGGATCTCAACCTGACCGTGCAGCAAGCCGTCAATCGCGTTCAATCCGCCGAGCTCATCAGCATGACTTATGGCTGGATGCGTGAGGCAGGCATAACCAGCATTAACATGGACCTGATGGTCGGGCTGCCACACCAAACTGTGACCAGCTTTAACGAAACCCTGTCCAAAATCATCGAATTGTCGCCTGACCGACTCGCGGTGTTTAATTACGCTCATGTCCCATGGCTGAAAAAACACCAAAACCTCATACAGGAATCCGACCTTCCCGACTTGGCTACGCGGATTACGTTACAGCAATTGTTGATGGATAAACTCTGGCTAGCGGGTTACGTGTATATTGGCATGGATCACTTCGCCAAGCCCAATGATGAATTAGTAAAAGCCCAACAGAATCAGACCTTGTATCGAAATTTCCAGGGTTACACTACACACAAAGACTGCGATATCTACGCATTTGGCGTTTCCGCCATCAGTCAAACTGATGAGGTGTATGTGCAAAATGCCAAAAATCTGGCGGAGTACCAGCAACGCATCGCTCAAGGCGGATTAGCCACAGAACGCGGACTGCGAATCAGCTTTGAAGACAGGTTACGTCGCGACGCGATTACCCGACTGATGTGCGATTTGACCCTGGATAAATCACGGTTTGAGCAACAATGGGGCATAGTATTTGATGAACACTTCGCCGATGCCTTGACAGCGCTCGCCGACATGCAAACAGACGGGCTCATCATCCTGATGCCTGACACGCTGCGCGTCACCGAAACAGGTCGCTTATTTCTGCGCAACATCGCCATGTGTTTCGATGCTTATCTGTCCCAACCCAGTGCCCTCACACCACGTTATTCACGTACGCTTTAAATATCAGCTTAAATGGAACATAAGTATGTGCAAATATTTGCACATACTTTAGTGCAAAGATTTCCCCCAAAGCCAATGGATATAAGGCTATACTAGCTTTTCACAGCAGCATTCATAAGCTGCGCCAGCAGGTGCCAGGGGAAAACCAATGACAGTAGACATGAGTCAATTTTATGAAGTATTTTT
>JBAZJP010000018.1:0-39147 GCA_041651255.1 Sulfuriferula sp.
GATGGCCTGGCGGATTTCGGTATCGCGCCCGATTACTGGGTCAAGCTTGCCATCGCGGGCACGCTGGGTAAGGTTGGTAGTGTATTGGTCGAGTGCAGGCGTTTTATTCGCAGCCGATTTAGTCCCAACCTCGGTGTTGATGTCATCATCGACTCCTGCGCTGACGACAGGCGTTTCTTGCGAGCCTGCGGTGAGGGCGCTTAAATCATGTTTGAGTGTATCCAGTGCAATGCGACTAAATAGCCTGGAGCTGCGCCATGCCAGTTGTTGCAAATCAGGCGCGGTCAGTAGTGCCAGCAGCACTTGTCCACTACGAATACTGGCACTGATGTTATCCAGTGAGGCAATAAGCCAGGCGTGTTCAAACAGTTTGGCCAGATTCGGTGAAAACACGGGAGTGCGACTGTTGCCACTTTGGAACTGTTCAGTTTCTGCCTGCAAATCAGCAGCCAGCTGACGTGGGTCTAGTTCGTTACGCCTCAGTATCAGACTAACGTCACTTTTATCTTGTTCCAGCAAGGCTAAAAATAGATGTTCAATATCGACTTCATAATGCCCACGACCAATGCAAATATTGGCCGCCCGTTCAGTTGCTAAGCGACAGGTGTCATTTAGTTTGGTGATCAGTGTTTTAAGATTGATATTCATGTTGTTATCCCCTGTATTTTTAATTATTCATAACTAATTGCCTGATTCAGGCTATGGTGTTGATGATGTAGCAGATGTCGCACCTATCTTCGGTTGCGGGCTGGCTTATCAAGAAAGTATCCCAGCCTAATCGCCCATTACCCGCCTGGCTACCCAGACGGTTTCCCTGGATATATGGTGCAGCAAGTATCAGCTGGATTTCATATTCAAATTCATGATGGGTCAGCAGCATAAGCAGTTTGTCTAACGCTCGTGCTGATTGACCTCCAGGCAAAAAGCGTTCAAATTGCGCTTTGTCCAATGCGCCTATCACCAGCCGTATACGCAAATCACGTTGCCACACCCGCGCACCTGACATGGCAGTGACGCCCAAAACTGCGTTATTGCTACCCAGACTGGTTTGCTGGGTAGCTGGCACGGCATACCAGCTGCCTGTAAATAATTCGACTTCAACTGGCACTGCAAAATAAGCGGTCAAAGTACGTTGCAATACCGCCGCTGATATTGGACGATGGCGCATCGCACCCGCAAAATGGGCGATACTGGCATCCAGCACGCCTTCTTCGTCTTGTTGCAGTCGCGCCTGTAAATCGGCGTGCCCCAGCCCTGACAGCGACAGCAACAAGGTTAAAAATTTGTCTTTACCTTGACGTTCGTGGCCTAACGCCAGCCGATATTTGCACCATGATTGATAAAACAGGCTAACCACTCGGCTGGAAAATACATCGAGGAATGCGCGGGGGGCATCGTCTCGGTTATACATAGCGTGTGCGGCAATCTGCTCAGTGTAATGATTGGGCAAGGTGCCATTTCCACCTAGGAAACCCATGAAGGCGGGCGTGATGGTAATGGTTTGCACAGCTTGCACACCAGGTTGCTTAGTCACGGCCACATCGTCATCAACAGGCTGATAAGTCAGATGTAGCGCTTCAATCTGGCTGGCTGGAAACTGCAAAGACAAACTATTGCGGAACCGGATGTAATCGTTCAGCGTTTTATCCGTCGCTATGCCATTTTGTTTTAACCAGTTCTCCAACAGGCGCACCGCTTGGAAGAACTCGAAGCGGTGAGGCGCTGCTGTTAGCTGGTCAATTACAGCAGGCTTAAATCGCCGCTTCTCGGTTTGCATCGCAATAATTCTTCATTTGTACGTTTTGATAAAATAACCAGCTGAACAAAACTGTTGGCATGGGCATACAAGCCCAGAAACTGCTCAAGGACGCGTGCGAATCCATAGATACCACTACCGACGAAACTCTCTTCATCAATAGTGACCTGTACTTCGACGCCACGCACCAGACAGGCAAAAGGGTTGCCAGGCAACCAGGCTGTTGTTGGCTTGCTGTTCATCGCCACTATGCCACCGAGCTGGCGACGGGAAATAGGGCTGCGTTGCAAATCATACAGAGTCAGCGTTTCACGAAATGCATCTATTCCCCCCTGACTCAGCGACAAGTGGTTAAGCGATAACTGGGAAATTAAGCGCCAATGTGCGCCATGCCCGCACTCGAAGCGATAGGGGTCGGTAGGTTTACGCAAAAAACTGATGTTACGCACAACAGAACCACCTTCAAGGAAAAGATCACCGCCCGGCAGTCCGTAACTTAGTTGCGCAGGTAAGTCGCGATTGGAACAGGTGAGCGCCAGGCTAAGCGTATCGGTTGCAATGTCAGCGGGATTAAAGTCGATATCTACTATGGATATTTCAGTCTCATAGCCAGGACTTTTAATCGCGGTCATATCATCGCGTCGTTGCACCCAATAATGACCATCGCGTTCTGCAGTTTCGCCGTGGCGCAAGCCATAAAAGGGCCGGAATTCGGTAATTGATTCGCCTTGCGGGGTCTGTCTGACCATGCGCACACTATCAATCGAATAGACTTCATAAGCATAAGCGCGCCGTGCATCAGCCAGCACAGGATAAGCACTGGTCGTATGCGTCAGGCGTATAGGTTCACCACGCTGCGCAAACAGATTAACCACTGGCGCACACCCCAACAACAATTTTTCTGTAGATAATGTGCTTAAAATACGCGATAAATTAGAGTCTGCTCGAACATCAGACAAGACCAGATGCAGACTAAACGCATTGCAGCCTTGTGGTAACAATTTGCCGATTGCGGCTAAATCAATTTCAAAAAAATTAAATTTGTCTGGAAAAGCAAAATACTCTGTCAGTATCCGATACGCGGTGTGCGACTGCGCGGGAAAAGGAATCAGCGCTTCATCTTCTGCAAAACCAACCAGTTTAAGTGGTATGTTATCCAACACCATCCACCGCCCAGTCCGCGGGATTTCAATATAGGCCCGCACAGTGCGCATGAACAAAGCATCACGAAATGCTGCACAAAATGATGGCTCACCATGCATAAACACACGCAGGGATTGCAGCTTCAATTGCGCAAAACCAATTTGCTCCGACGCTGTTTCAACTCGGATACTGATAGACGAACTGGCATTGGCTGGCAACGCCACACTATCAGGCGCATCAACGATGGGGTCGAACTGTGCCTGCGTCAACCGTACAGGAGCTATCGCCACATCGTAAGCAGTTCTGAACTTGCAGGCCAGGCCATTGACTGGACGGGTATTTAATTCGGTACCCCGTTTGAGCATGCTCACACTGGTTAATTGCGCTGCCGCGGCGGTGTAGTCAAGATGCGCAATTGAACATGAAGGAAATGGACGCAAATAGTGCGGGTACATCACTTCAAACAATGCTTCGGTAAATTCGGGGTAGTCATCATCCAGCCGACGTGATACGCGTGCGGTTAGTAACGCAAACGACTGTATCATGCGCTCGATGTGAGGATCTTCTGACACTTCACCAGACATCTGTAACTGGCTGGCAATTTTAGGATAGCGTTCGGCAAATTCGCGTGAATAACGCCGAATAAAACTCAACTCTTGTTCATAATAGGGGAGTAAATCGTCCATCATTACTCCTTAAATTCGTGCATGACGGCGTGCTTTAGTGATCGTATACTGCAAACTGGAAGGCTGTAATACCGCATCAAAATTGACGGGCTCTTGTTCCATTTTCAAAACCAGCAAAGCAGCAATGGCAAAATTCAAGCGATTGGTAGAACCATCTTCCAGCTCTAATGACGCACGCACATTTCGCAATCGCGGCTCATGACGAGCAATGGTTTGCTCGAGTGAACGACAAATATAATTTCTATCATTTGCACTGGATAAACTCAGGCCAGCAAAATCATTTAATCCATAAGTTACGATAGACTTACTGCACTCGGGGTAATGGCTTAACGTAGTTTCCGACATGACAGAGCGCGTATTAAGTAGTGACTCAAGATCCTTGGCAACGACATCTTTCATCTCTTCCAGACTTAAACGAGTAACAACGCTGTTCGACGCCCCAGTACTCCCGGCCATTAATTTGTCGAATAATCCTAACGTGTAACCCTTCATCATTAACAACCCAAGTAAGCCCTACAAAATAAAGAACCGCAGACTGGCTGCGGTTCCAAGGCACACCAACAAGTTACACAGTTTTGTTGGTAGAAAGATCCCAGCCGCCAGCTGTGTTACCACCAGCACCGCCATTAACTTTCTGTTGCAGGTATTTCCATTTGACTTGTGAATATTTCAAGCTCACAGTTTCATGCAGAATATCGCCACCATTTACTTCAGGTGCTACACCACTAACCAAAACGTTCAATAATTCAATTTCAAAATATTTGACGCGATCGCCATTGCTGTCGGCACGTAAAAATTCGAATTTTGCTTTAGGGAAAGTTTTACCTGATGAGCAGTTTTGCAACAACAGCGGTGTGGACAAGTCAGCCAGTTTTGTCAGCACAATATCTTTATGCTCACAACGCTCGGCTGTATGACCGCCACCTGTTGAAGCTGTAGCCGACTTAGGCTGCAATACTTCCCAGCTTACTGACTTGCATTCAATCCAGTCTTTATGTGAGCTATCTGTTGACTCACCTTTGATGGTGTCAATTTGTAAATAAACATCTATTGCCATTATTCAAGAACCCCCTGATATTTGATTGATTTTAAGATTTGGTCGACTGAGGCAGCTCCGCGACCAAACGGAGTGAAACCGAAAGTTCATCCAGCTGAAAATGCGGTCTCAAAAATGATACTGCGCGATACACACCTGGACGACCGGGCACTTCCGCTACCTGAACCGATGCTTCCCGTAGTGGAAACTGTGCCTTGGCTTCCTGGCTGGCATTGTCATCCAGCAAGACATATTGCATTAACCAACGATTGAGGAAATCTTCCACATTGGATGCAGCAGCAAAACTGCCGATTTTGTCGCGCATCATGGCTTTCATATAATGCGCGATTCGGGAAACGGTAAAGATGTACTGCAATTGCGCAGACAGCACCGCATTCGCATTGGCAGAATCGGTATTATATTTTTTAGATTTCTGGGCGGATTGGGCGCCAAAAAATGCTGCGTAATCGGTGTTCTTACAGTGCACCAAAGAAATAAAACCAAGATCACTGAGTTCTTTTTCGCGCCTGTCGGTAATGGCTATTTCAGTTGGGCATTTCAGCGCTATTTCACCCTCATCCGTTTTGAATGTATGCGTAGGCAAATCTTCAACCAGTCCACCACCCTCTACCCCACGAATTGCCGCACACCAACCGAAGTCTTCAAAAGCTTTGGTTAATTTGGCACCAAAGGCATACGTCGCGTTACACCATAAATACTTGCTATGATCAGTACCATCAACGTCTTCAACGAAATTGAAGCCCTCAACCGTTGCCCCATCTTTAGGATTAAATGGCAAACGCCCCAGGAAACGTGGCAAGGTCAAACCCACATAGCGTGCATCTTCAGACTCTCTGAAAGATTTCCATTTAGCGTACTCAACCGTATCAAACACTTTGGATAAGTCACGCGGCCGGCCTAGATCAGCATACGTTTCCAATCCAAATAACTCCGGCGATGCCGCCGAAATAAATGGCGCATGCGCAGCGGCTGCAATGTGTGACATCTGCTCAACAAAATACATGTCTTCAGGTTGGCGCGAGATCTCGAAATCACCTAATAAGGTTGCAAATGGCGCGCCACCGAATGTGCCAAACTCTTCCTCATACACTTTTTTAAACATCGCGCTTTGATCAAAATCCAATGCAGACTGGAAATCTTTGACCAGTTCCTTTTTAGTGGCATTCAATACTTTTATTTTTAAGTTACTGCTGGTTGAAGTATTGCGAATCAGATAATTCAAGCCTGTCCAACTGGATTCCAGTCGTTGAAATTCAGGCGCGTGCATAATCGCACTCACTTGCGCTGAAATAAGCTGATCTAGTTCTGCCACGCGCGCATCAAGCGTAGCAGTCAGATTCGCAGACATCACCACTGTGCCCTGCATGACCTGGTTCACCAATTCTGAGATCAGGTCTTTCGCACGCACATGCTCTGTCAAGGATTTAGCGACCTTACTGTTCTCAATAATCTGATCCAACAGGCTGGGTTCCGCAAACTCGGCAGCTGCAACGCCTTGAGCAACTTCATTAAACTGAGCCGACATCATTACTCTCCTTGATTACGTGTCAATTCGCCAAGCGCATTGAGTTTTTCGGTATTGTTGAGCACATCATTCAAAATATCTTCCAGCTTGTCATTGCCAGCCAACTTATTACGCAAATCCGCAAGACGGGTGCGCGCTTCGAGTAATTGTTTAAGTGGCTCAACCTGCTGCACAACTGCCTCAGGACGGAAATCACTCATAGACTTGAATTTCATATCCACGGCAAATTCCCCACCCTCAGCACTGAGCTCGTTAGCAACACGGAATACAGCTCTGGGTTCTATTGCTGCCAGCATTTCATCAAAATTATCATTATCCACACTCACAAATTTGCGATCTTTAAGCCGCTTTTTATCCACTTCCGAAGCGCCGCTAAAATCACCTATCACGCCCGCAACAAAAGGTAATTCCTTTTGCTCTATTGCATCGCCTATTTCAACGTCATAAGTCATCTGCACACGTGGTGGTCGCACTTTTTGCAGACGTTTTTGCACGCTGTCTTTTGCCATAATGTTTCTCCCTGATTTTTTTAATTGCTGACTGAGGTCAATGCTGATAAATATTAAATTTACTTTAAGGCGCCAAATGGATTATTTGAACCACTGACGTGCGCTGGCGTGACGGGTTTAACACTAGTCGCAGACGCAGCCGAGCTGGCTGCCTTGCTATGAAGCACATTTTTTTTGTGCTGTTTGGCAACAAGCGCTGATTCACCTAGATTCTCACGCAAAATTTTTGCCAAATCCTGCGCTTCATTACGCAGGGAGCCAGAAATTTCGTTTTGCGTGCGCAAATCAGCCAGAGTTTTCGTCGACAAACGCAACCCACTGACTACGATAATGCTTTTGGCGACCTGATCTTTGGCGTCTCGTTTCAGCACTTCTAACGAATTGACAATTGCCTCGCCATAATTAGCCCCATCAAACTGTGCTTGCGCCATTCGTAACCAAGGCGCCTTGTCCGTGGGGTTATTAACCGAGACTTCTTTGAGTATGGCGTAAGCTTTTTCAGGCTGATTTGTTTTAAACGCAATATCTGCTTTTGTAACTGCGGCATTCACAACAGGATTATCACTCAGCTTGACGGTCGGCATTTGATTCAATTTTGCGGCTGCCGCCAGTACAGAATCTTCCTTACTTTTTGCTACTGTTATAGTCTGTAGCTTATCAGCCGTAGTCTCCACAGGCTGGTTATTAACATTTGCACAACCACTTAGTAATACAGCAACCGCCAAACCTGAATTTTTCCAATTAATTAACATTATCACCCCATCCAAAAATTATTATTTTCGCGATCATAAATCACTTTAATTATATGAAAATATTGAAATTATTAATTAATTACCATAACTAATGCATGCCATAAATCCGTACAAAACACAATTATCAGCTCAGATATTAAATTAAACAAATTCCTAATTTCCTTTTTAATAATGCATCAACTCAAAATTAAAAACAACCTTAAAGAGAAAAATTATTCGGAAAAATGAGAAATAACGTATTGGATTTGCGCCTACATCAACAACGATATAATATACGCACTTATAAAAATAAATAACAAAAAAACAACTCAATAAATCCAGTTCAACCACATACAATTTATGGCTTTTACTCATACAAAGACACGGCTCAGTGTTCGCACTGCACTGTCACTAGCGTTGATAACTTCACTCTCAGGCTGTGCTGCAGCGGGTGCTGTATCTGCCGTTGCCCAAATAGCCAGCTTGGCAATGAACTCAACAGGTATGAATAAACCCGCAGATCCTAACGCGACGAGGGAGATTCAATTAAAAATATTGGCAAGTAATGCCCTGAACACCGATGACAAAAATCAGCCATTTTCAGTTGTCATACGAATTTATCAACTAAAGCAAAGCAGTGCATTTCAACAAGCTTTTTATGATGTATTTTTAAATCAGCAAAAAGAAATTTTGAGTGGTGATGTAATTGCGGTTAAAGAAGTCACCCTTATCCCTGGTCAAAAATACGTTAACACTGAAAAAGTGGCCGTTACAGCTGACTATCTTGGCGTTGTAGCACTTTTCCATGCACCTGCAGCTGGCCGCTGGAAACTGACTTTCCCGACTAAAGATACCAACAGGAATGGGCTGGCATTGGGTGTCAGCGAATGCTCTATCACTGTTACCACTGGTCACTCATTGGAATATGCAGAAGGCACGCAGAACATCATAAAGAAACCCGCAATTTGCGGCTAACACTCAACATTTTTAGCAAAACATACATAATTTATAACGGATAAAACCATCAGTATGAACGAGACAACAAAAATTTTATGGGGTGAAGGGTTGTTTTTAAGACCCCAACATTTCCAGCAACAAGATCGTTACCACGAATCACGTTTACAAACTGCAGCAGCATCACTCCACCCCTATGCGTGGGGCGTGACCAGGTTGAAAGTTGATAGTGGTGCACTCGCCAATGACTTGTTACGCTTGCAGGAATTCGTCGCCATTTTTCCTGATGGTGAGCAATATGCAGCACCAACCAGTGACGATCTGCCGGAAGCAATATCCCTAAGTGAGATTCCGTTAACTCAGCAAACCATCACTTACTTTGCCGCTTTGCCGCTACTCAAGGAATATGGCGGCAATTTTAATGCGATTGAGCAAACTGCTACCGCAGCACGATATACGCAACGCAATGTTGAAACACCCGATTTATTCACCCAGGGTGCACGGGCCGAACTGAGCTATCTTACAAAATCCGTGCGTCTGGTTTCAGAATTAGAACCACGTGATTCTTTGGTGAGCTTCCCACTGCTACGCTTAAGACGAGCCAGCAGCGGAGGCTTTGAGCTTGATCCTAATTTCATTCCACCCTGCATCACCATCCGCAGTGCGCCATTACTGGTTCAGTTATTACGCCACCTCATGGATGCGTTACAAGCCAAAATCAGTGCACTTTACGGTCACCACCGCGAACCCAGCAAAAACGTCATTGAATTCCGTTCAGGTGATATTGCGTCATTCTGGTTATTACATACAGCCAGCGCTGGCTATGCATCACTCTCACACTACATGAATAACCCACAACTTCCACCTGAGCGTTTATTTGAACAGCTACTTGGTTTGGCCGGTGGCCTGATGACTTTTTCCAAAAATCACACATTAAACGACCTTCCTGCCTATCAACATCTTGATACAGGAGGCAGTTTTTTCAAAATAAACAGCATTATTCGTGACTTGCTCAACACGGTCATATCCACTCGTCATTTTGCCATTGCGCTGACAGAAATTCGCCCCTCTTATCATCAGGGGCTACTTGACTCAGGGAAAATTGACGAAAGAACTGCTTTTTACTTGGCGGTCTCTGCCAGTATATCTGCGACCGAACTGGTCGATACCACCCCTATTCGCTTCAAACTAGGCGCACCTGATGACGTAGATAAACTAGTGTTATCAGCTATGCCTGGGGTGAAGCTTGTGCATGCCCCGCAGGTACCTGCCGCTATTCCGGTCAGACCGGACACCTATTATTTTGCGCTGGACAACAAGTCACCGTTGTATGCACGCATGTTACAGGCACAAGCAATTTCGATTTATACCCCTTCGGGCATTCCTGAACTCCATCTTGAATTATTTGCGGTGACAGCATAATGAACACAGCACCTTCTTTACTAGATAACAGCATGCCGGTCACAGGATCACCTTTGGGTAATGAATCTGCGATGAATTCAGCACATAGCTTAATGGATTTAATGTATGACGGATTTTATGCATTGTTTTTATTGAAAAATGGCAATGCACCTAAAGACGAAGTCAGTTTTGCACGTAAATTGCAACAGTTCCTCACTACAGTAGAAACCAACGCAAAAAAGCTGCACATCTCCGCCGAAGATATCCATATGGCGAAATATGCCTTTTGCGCCGCTGTCGATGAAACGGTATTACGTGCCAGCTTTCCGATCAGCGAGTCCTGGTCACGTCACCCTTTGCAGTTGGTACTATTTGGCGACCAACTAGCGGGGGAACATTTTTTTATGCGACTTGACGAATTACGCAGCAAAGGCACGCCCCATGTGCAGGCTCTCGAAGTATTTCATATGTGTTTACTGTTGGGATTTCAGGGGCGTTACTTACTCGAATCACCCGAGAAACTGCACTATCTGACGGCACGTTTAGGTGAAGAAATTGCCAACATCAAGGGTAAACCTGCGGTATTCGCCCCGAATTGGGACAGACCAGACCAAGTCATCAACAAATTGCGTACGGAAACGCCACTTTGGATCGTAGCCGCTATTTTTGCAGGTGTGGCCATGGCGATATTTACCGGCGTAAATCAATTATTAACCCATCATACGCTTTCAGCGATTGCGAGTTATAACGATATTATCCAGATGGCACCCCACCCAGCCACCTTGATTCTGACTTTACCTTGATGTCTATTTTATAGAATTCATCACTATGTCTACTATGCTAGCCTTCAACTCTGAATTAACCCAGCTAATCACACAACTAGGAACGGGTTTGTCTCAGTATGCGCGAATGTTGACGCTCACGCCGTCGTTATCGGCTGCTCGTCCAGACAATTTGGTGGTGGAGCGTATGTCAGGGACAGAAGCGGTAAATGCACCGCCGCGGTTTTCGGTGGATACGTTAAGTGTATCTACGCAGTTGCCTTTAGACACCCTGCTCGGCGAACCATTAACTTTGCGCCTGCTGCAAGCGAATGGCAGTTATCGGGCATGGCATGGCTATGTGACAGAAGCAACATGGCTAGGATCTGACGGTGGCGTTGCACGCTATCGGTTGCGGCTGGAAAGCTTTTTGGCATTTTTGGCGATGCGAGAAGACAGTTATATTTTTCAGAATAAGGATGCATTGGGCATAGTGACCGAACTGTTCGCCGAGTATCCTCAAGCACGGGTACGTTTTGAGGTGTCACAAACATTACCTGTGCGGACTATTTGCACGCAGTATCGAGAGTCCGACTGGGATTTCCTGCAACGTATCTTGGCTCAGAACGGTTTGAATTATCGGGTTGAACAGGACCAATCCACATCTGACAGTAACAGCACTGACACCAGCTTACAGGCATTGCACACCTTAGTCATTTTTGACGGGAGCGCTGTCGTACCCGATATGCCCGGCGGACGGGCTTTGCGCTTTGCCGGAGTGCGCGCTACAGACGCCTCGGATGCAATTGATACATTTACTACTATCAGCCAAATAGTGCCCAATCAGGTTGCCGCTAGCAGCTGGCTCGCCAGCACAGTGGTTGCGCCATCGGCAACGGCAAGCCGCGCTAGCGCACCTGCTCTGCCTGGTTTAACGCAGTATGTGGATGTGGGTGAGCAACAATTTGCTGATGGCAGCGCAGCGAGTACTTGGGCAGATCAACAGTTACTGGCTTGGGCATTTGATGAGTCACTGGTCACAGGGCAAGGTGCAATACGATTATTGGCGCCCGGCTTTGGGTTTGATTTGACTGGGCATGATGGCTTTGACATAGATGCTAATGCATTTACGTTGGTATCAGTATCGCACGAGGCAGTGAACAATCTGGGTGCAGGATTTAATCATGCGTCTGGTTTGAACGATGCCGAGGATGGCACTTATCGCAATCGGTTTACGGCTGTACCTGCCAGTACGGTTATTATGCCCAGTGCGTCCCGTCGCTTGCCCCGCCCTACTGTATTGGGTGTGCAGTCGGCTTTGGTTGTCGGCTTGCCAGATGCAGTAACCACCTCTACCCGCGATCATCAGCTGCGAATTCAGTTTCACTGGCAGCGTGGTGTGTCACCCAATTTTGGGGGGGTGATGGATACGGGCAATTCGGTCGATACGACTGGGCATGCACCAGGCAATGATCAGTCGGGTACGTGGGTACGGGTGGCTGAGGTGTTGGCGGGTGAGAATTGGGGGAGTGTGTTTACACCGCGTATCGGGTCTGAGGTGCTGGTGGATTTTATCAGTGGGGATATTGATCAGCCTGTGGTGGTGGCAAGTCTGTATAACGGGGTGGATACGCCGCCGTTTGCCGCCGGGGTGGATGGCGGGTTGAATCATGCGGGGGTGGTGTCGGGTTGGCATAGCCAGAATTTCAGTGGGGATGGGTATAACCAGTGGCTGGTGGATGATGCGGCGAGTGAGTTGCAGATGCAGTTGATGAGCAGTACGGCGAATTCTGCGCTGAATCTGGGCTGGCTGCGTAGCCGGGTGCCGGCGTCTGCGCTGCGCGGTACTGCGCGCGGCCTGGGGCTGGAAGCGCGCACCGATGCCTGGGGGCAGCTGCGCGGTAATGCGGGGGTGTGGCTGACCACGGCGCAACGCAGTCAGTCGGGGGCGAGCGTGACGTCTACGCAGTTGGATGTGAGTGAGGCGGCTGATCAATTAGCGGCAGCGGCGAGTTTGAACCAGATGCTGCGTGATGCGGCGGTCGCGCAATCGGCGCAGGTATCGGATGCGGCATTGAAGGCTGTGCCAGATTTGCAGCTGAAGCTGCAACCCAAGACAGATACTGCGGCAGCCAAGGCGCTGCGCTTTGATGCGGCCACTGTGGGGCTGGACAGTGATGCCAGTCTGAATGCGGCGACAGGGCAGAGTATGCTGCTGTTTGCGCAAGGTAATCTGAGCTGGACGACACAAGGAGACAGCCACTGGGCGGCACAGCATACGGTGAGTGTAAACAGTGGGGATGCAACGACATTGTTTACGCATGATGGTGGCATGCAGGTGATTGCGGCGAATGCGCCTGTTTCACTGGCGGCACATACGGATGCCATGGAGGTGTTTGCGGATCAGGCTATCAATGTGACGAGTACCAACAATGCAATTCTGGTGGAAGCGCGGCAGAAGATTGTGCTGCAGGCCGGGCAGTCGGCCATTGTGCTGGAGGGTGGCAATATTACCTTTACCTGCCCTGGGTCGTTCTCGGTTAAGGGGGTGGCGCATCAGTTCTCGGGTGGAGGCAGTGATAGCGCAATGCTGGGCACATTACCTGCTGCAACGCTAACCCTGCCAGAAGATTTGCACTATGGCATAGAGCTTGATGTCGGTAGTTTTTTCCAGAACGATCCTGAGCTGGTGAACGCCATGTATGAGGTATGGACTCAAGACACTACGCCCGTATTGTTAGGCAGCGGCACTATTGATGAAATAGGTCGCTCTGAGCTGGCGATGAGTGCCGCACCCTGCCCTGTCGATATTTTCGTGGGAGAAAACGAGTGGGTTGATATCGTGGACATACAGGTTAATGAGGATGATTTAGACGAGGATGCAGCATGAGTTTGTGGGAGGACTTTCTGGACGATGTGTTTGGCGATTTCAAACAACCGGGTACAGTGATGATCTGCTTTGTGAACCGTTATCTGGAAGGCATGGATGACGTTAAATACAAAATTAAATTCGACGGTCATGAGAAAAGCGGCGTGACCACTGCGCAGAGCTATTGCATAGAATTGACACCGACCAGCTTCAAGCCTATCCAGATTTTTGTATGGTCACGCAAGGCTAAGGCCTATAAGAAGCTGGATGATGTGGTAGCAGAGCCTGGGCGCAAAAAGTTAGTGCGTAAAATGATGAGAACCATTAAAGTACCAGGCAAAACAGATGATCTACCCGATACTCAACCCAACAAACGACCAGATCAACCTGCGCCTGCGCCAGCACCCGGGCCGTCACCAACCGACCCGCAGGGGATTACACCAGATCAGACCAAAAACGAGAATGATCAGCCACAGGCCAGGCCTAGGCGGCCTGTGCCGGGGGAGATTACGGTTGTGCAGTTGAAGAAAATTTTTCCAGCAGCGAAAGATGATTTTTTGCAAGGCATTGCTGATGAATGCAACAAGGATTTAGTTAAATACCATCTGGACACCCCTTTACGTCGAGCGCACTTTTTTGCGCAAATCAAGGGTGAGACCGGAGCAAAGATGAAGCCTGTGAATGAAAGCTGGGAGTACTCGCCAGCTATACTCATGGGATTTAGTGACTACTATAAAACGCATACCGACGAAGCAACACAGGATGGATATTTGCGGGCAACGTCTATCAATGGCAAAAATGGAAAAATCATTCGTCATGCAGATCAGGAAGCCATTGGAAGAAAGCATTTTGGCAAACTAAATGGCAATAGAGCTGACCATCCAAATGATGGTTACAATTTTAGAGGTCGTGGTCTCATTCAAATTACAGGTTTTGAAAAATACTCTGGTTTCATGAATGATTATCCTAAATACTTTGAAGGCCATCTGCCCGATTCCGTTAACAATCCAGACATCGTGAATCAGGCACCCTATGCAATTCAGTCAGCTATTTGGTTTTGGGTGACTTATAAGGATAGACTCGGAAAATGTGGCTGGCAACTCGCTGACAATGGTAGCAAGCCAATTAATGTTCAAGAAATAACAAAACTCATAAACGGTGGAAAGCAAGGATTAAAAGAGCGGCAAAACGCATTTATTATTGCAGAGGCAGCATTCAAATGAAATTAAAATTTTTACTTTTAGTGGCTAGCAGTTTATTAAGCTTACCTGCTTGTTCTCAAGAAACGATTAATTCGACACTATGTAATACGGAAAATGAAATCGTTGTTTTTTCTTGCTCAATGGCCAATCGAGATCATAATAAAACAGTCTCCATTTGTGCATCAGCGAAGCAGGGGGAACCTAACAGCTATATTGAATATAGGTTTGGCACAGCGAAAAAAATAGAATTAACTTATAGCGTCACTCCAAATAACAAAGAGACCCATAGTCTATATCGAGGCTATGCACATAATGAGGATATTGGAAAAATCGATGCATACGTCTATTTTGGCTTTGAAAATATAGGTTATTTTTATGAAATTGAAAATTACGGAATGACTGTTTTTCGTAACAAAAAAGGTGTTGCAATGAATAACAATAAAAATGATATTTATTACAGAGATATTTTATATGGTCTATCTTGTGATACGCCCGCAATTGGCGAGAAATCATTTCAAAGCAATTTATTTACCGAAGTGGATGGGAAAATGCTACGGGTGGGGAAAATTCACAAATAACGTGGTAATTAGGTAAGCACTTGGTAATCCCATCAACAAATAAATACACTTATTTGCTGGGAGATTACCACCTAAAAATCAGAAACCCAAAAAAAATCACGAAGAAATTCAAAAATTTATTATGATCCTATTTCGCAAGCAGCATTTAACTTCCCTATCCAGAAATTTATTCCTTACTTACTTGGTACTTATTTCCCCAACCCAAATGTGTCACGCTGCTACAAACTGTGATGCAGAATATATCAGCAAAATAGCCAGCAACTTACACCCTAAGCTTATGAAAAGTGCTAATACAAAAATTGACGAGTCACTATCTGTTTGCAAAGTAAAACCGGACGACTCAAGTAAAAATATTGTGATATTAGCTTTCCCAAGTGCTAACTATCCACCATCGGAAGACATGACCAATTATGATATCGATGTTTTAATTGTGGATGCTGTTAGCTCGACGGTTTTAAGCCATTGGTGGCAAGAAACAGCATTAACCTCTGATGCAATGGAGATTGAGCAAATTACAATAGATACTGCACGTTACAAATTGGCAACTGGTACGCGAGCATTTGGTATGCGCGTACGTTACAGCAATCACTCACGTGCTTTTCAATCTAGTGATGAAACTCTAACTCTTTTCATATCTGATGGTAAGTTAGTAAGACCTGTTCTTGATGCTCTTTACGTTTACCAACAAAGTGGAGAAAATTCCGCCGGCAATGATTGTTCAGATGAAACCAGCGTCATTAAACGTACTATCTCTCTAAATGAGAAATTAAATCAGGAATATCGAGACCTGCTAATCCATGAAACAGTTGATACGTCCAAAACAAAACCGCCAAAATGTAATACTGTGCATATGAAGCAGATTGTGCGTGAATATAAAATTCAATATAAAAATAACAAATATACCGTACCCAATACTTTGATGTAACCACTGAAGCCTGAGCCAATTAAGACACATGCTCCCATATAAGACCGCGATAACTGGCCATGCCTTGTTATCACTTAATAAAAACAAGCATGGTGTCTCCCTATGAAAAATTATCGAATATTGAAACGAATAAAGGCATATATTCTTTTGCTCCTGCTCTTTGGCGCGCAACATGCCAACGCCGCCTACATCGTCGTTGATACTGGCCATACGCCGCAACATCCAGGTGCCATGGGCGCGAATGGTCGGGTTGAGTATTTATATAATCTGGACATGAGCAATGCCGTAGCTGAAAACCTGATTACAGAGGGGGATCGCGTGTCGCGCGTGGCTGCTGATGGCAAGGATATTAAACTGACTGATCGCACCGCTCAGGCGCCAGGTGCGGATTTATTTATTTCGATACACCATGACTCCATGCTGCAGGAATGGATAGATGCAGGCCGTCAACGCGAGTTTGCCGGGTTTTCAATTTTCGTTTCAAAGAAGAATGCGCATTACAAACAGAGCCTCAGTTGCGCGCAGAAGATAGGCGCAGAAATACTTGCCATAGCCGAAAAACCTTCGCTATATCATGCCACACCGATAGCAGGCGAGAATCGACCGCTGATCGACAGTCATCTCGGCATACACCAATACGATGATCTCATCGTGCTTAAAACCGCACCTATTCCAGCCGTTCTAATTGAAATCGGTGTGATTGCAAACCCTGATGAGGCACTACGTCTTAATCAAGAGGATGTCATTCAGCAAATTGCCCATGCTATAGCTATGGGCATTAATAAATGTGAAATGCCCGCAACAAAATAAATTGTTTTTTTAACCCAAGGAGGAAATGTAATGAAAAAAATCAGTCTTGTATTAGCTTTAATCGCCATCTCCACTGGTGCCCATGCCGCAGGATGCGCGGCTCCGAAGACCGCATTTGATCAGGTGTACTGCGAACGCACCATTTTCGTTCAAGCTGATCATGATTTGAACGTTGCTTACAGCAGTTTAAAAACGCATCTCAATCCCATGAATAAAGAAACACTTAAGCGAGGACAGTTAGCTTGGATTAAAGAACGCAATGATCAATGCAGTAAAGAAGACGACACAGGTTTCTTTGTGAATATTGGTTGTGCAAGTACCATGACACTTGCCAGATTGGCCTTTTTGAAAGAACGCGAACGTGAATGTACCAGCACAGGGTGCATTGATGCCAAGATTGGGGGGCATTGAGTAAATCATCTCCCGAGGCCACTTGACGCCACTTCAGCAATATCACGGGAAGATGACAAAGTCATAAAAAAACAGGAATGATTCTTCCTGTTTTTTTATGACTCATTGACGTGACAAAATAGTCGCTTATAGGTAATTACGCCACTCCTGATCTTCCGCATCGAATAAACGATTCGCCTCCAACGGGCCCCATATACCTGCTGGATAGGTATGAATAAAATCACGCTCTTGTGCCCAACTTTTCAGAATCGGATCAACCACACGCCAAGCCCACTCGACTTCGTCGTAACGAATAAACAGGGTTCTATCCCCACCTATCACGTCGAGGATGAGTGTTTCATAAGCATCTAACTGCTCTTCCCCTTCTTGACGATAACCTGCATCCAGCGATACCACGCGCGTATCCATATCCAGACCAGGCTGCTTCACATGAATCTCCATTTTCATGCTTTCTTCGGGTTGAATAGACAGCACTATCCAGTTGGGCGAAATGGCTTCCTGAGGCGTGGACCGGAACAATTGCTGCGGTGGATGACGGAAACGAATCGCCACCATGGACTTGGATGCGGCCAAACGCTTGCCCGTCCGCAAATAGAACGGTACGCCACGCCAACGCCAGTTATCAATATAGAATTTCGCTGCGATAAACGTTTCTGTCATTGATTTGGGCTCAACACCTACCTCATCTTGATAACCCACCACACGCTCGCCCTTAATCAGGCCTTCGCCATATTGTGCACGGAAAGCATGCGCATGAATGGCGCGCTTGTTGATGGGCCGTATCGAGCGCAACACTTTCACTTTTTCGTCGCGCAAAGCATCCGCTTCCAGCACAGGTGGCGGTTCCATGGCGACCACGGTTAACAGTTGCATCAGGTGATTCTGCAACATATCCCGCATCGCGCCCGCTTTGTCATAATAATCGGCACGATTTTCTATACCCATATCCTCCGCTACGGTAATCTGTACGTGATCGATGAAGTTACGATTCCACAGTGGCTCTATCAATGTATTGGCAAAACGGAAAACCAGTAAGTTCTGTACGGTATCTTTACCGAGATAATGATCAATACGGAAAATTTGCTGTTCGTCAAAATGCTGGTGCAATAGTTTATTCAGTGCTTGTGCGGATTCTATGTCTTCACCAAATGGTTTTTCCACCACTACGCGATGCAATCCTCGTGGCTGTGCCAAACCTGATTTATCCAGGTTTTTAATGACGCCTGAAAAATCGCTAGGTTTAATCGCCAAATAAAACACAACGTTCCCGCAGCTACCCATACTCGGCTTGGACAACTCTTCTTTCAACCGATGGTAGGCAGCCAGATCATGCAACTCACCTCGCACGTAACTAAAACGCGCCAAAAATTCCTCGCCTAGTGTTGCATTGTATTTTTCTTTAAGTTTAGCCTGCAATAAAGTGCGTACATGTTCGCGCCAGGTTTCATCGTCCCACTCACGACGACCTAATGCCACAAAACTCATTTCCTTGGGTAAACGATGCGCTTGTTCCAGGTGATAAAGTGCAGGCAATAGTTTTTTGGTCGCCAGATTACCCGTCGCACCAAATATCACAAAACTACATGGTGTTTGCATATCTAAATTCATACTTCCCCCTTCACGCCATGCCCGCCGAAACCTTTGCGCATCATCGCTATCAATTTATCGGTGTAGTCATTTTTGCCCTGACTGGCAAAGCGCATCATCAGTGCCAATGTCATCACTGGCGTAGGCGTTCCCTGCTCGACTGATTCCAGCACAGTCCAACGGCCCTCGCCAGAATCCGGCACAAATGGTGCAATGGCCTCTAAAGTTTGATCCTGCTGCAAAAACTCAGCTGTCAGATCCAGCAACCAGGAACGCACCACGCTACCATGCCGCCACATTTCACTCACCGCGGCCACATCGATACCAAATTCAGTTTTACCTTTGAGCAGAGACAATCCCTCGCCCAACGCCTGCATCATGCCGTACTCTATGCCGTTGTGTACCATTTTCACAAAATGTCCGCTCCCGACCGGGCCACAATGCAACCAGCCAGTTTCCGGGCCAGGTGCCAGGATTTTAATGAATGGCGTTACCACTGCTACGGTTTCGGCTTCCCCACCGACCATCAGCGCGTAACCATTTGCCAAACCCCATACGCCACCCGATACGCCCGCATCCATGAAACGTAAACCGCGTGCAGCCATCTCCTGCGCATGACGCTCACTGTCTTTATAAAATGCGTTTGCGCCATTCACGATAATGTCGCCAGGTGATAACAAATCGGCCAACTGATGCATAGCAGCCTCGGTTGCTGCGCCCGCTGGCAACATCAGCCAGAGCACACGTGGGCCAGCCATCTGCGCGACCATTGCTGCCATGTCTGCACAGGCAGTCACATTCGCCTCAGACTGCGCCAACTGCGTAGCCACTTCCGCACTGCGGTTCCACACCAATACATCCGCACCACCGCGCGACAAACGCCGCGCCATATTCGCACCCATTTTACCTAAACCTAATAGCCCTATTTGCATTGCTCAATCTCCTCCAAAATTATCAATACGAGCTATGGCATGAGTCGCTACATCTCTAAATAACCCATACACAAGCAATATGTACGCCTAGCCTGATGCTCAGACTAGCTTTTTATTATGTAAGTCCCACAAAAAGCAAAAGAGCTCCAAAAAGGAGCTCTAAAAATATCAAACTAATGGCATTGTACTAACAAAGGCAGCTCTTTCATTGAGCTTGGTAGACAACCGCGCTAAGTTTGGATGGGTTTCTCGCCATGGAATCTCCGCAAAACGCAAATCCAGATATCCCAATGCGCAGCCTACTGCGATATCGGCCAAACTGAAACTATCCCCCATGCACCAACTTAGATCACCCAAGTCTTTATCAGCGACGGCTAATCCACGATGAATTTTCAGTTCCTGCCGCGCTATCCAGTCTGGACTTTGTTGTGACTCAGGACGTTTTTTTTCCAGGAATATCGTTGCAGCCGCATCACATATCCCATCCGCCAGTGCCTCCCAACGTTTGGCCAAGATACGACTGCGCGGTTCTTTAGGCAACACATTACGCACAGGTGAGGCATGATCCAGATACTCAACAATCACTCTGGAATCATAGAGCGCGGTGCCGTCATCCAATAACAACACGGGAATCTTCCCTAACGGATTAAAGTCTGGCACATGCGTATCCGCAGTCCACGGGATATCAACTTGCAACTCGCATTCGATATGCTTTTCTGCCAGGACAATACGCACTTTACGCGCGTAAGGGCTACTTAGAGATGCAATTAATTTCATAATTTTTGGGTCGCCAAATGCGATACGATGAACTGTTTAACGGCCTCAACATCATTACGCATCACCGTGTAACGTTGGGGTAAATTTTCTATATCGCCTATACTGCCTGGACGTTCAGGAGCACGACCCAGTGCTTCGTGGATAGCTTCGTCAAACTTAACTGGCAATGCAGTTTCCAGCACGATCATCGGCACGCCAGGCTCGAAGTACTCCAGGCCGACTTTCAATCCATCAGCCGTATGTGTATCTATCATCACACCGTATTTTTCCCAGGTATCACGTATGGTTTCCATACGGTTAGCATGATTACTTGCACCTGAAACCATACCATAATCTGCCACTCGCTCGAACCAACCCTGTTGATTCAAATCAAATGCGCCACCCTGATCTATATGTTCCCACAACGAACTCAACACCGCACCATCACGTCCGGTTAAATCAGCGACGAAACGTTCAAAATTAGACGCTTTGGAAATATCCATAGACGGACTGCTGGTATGGTAAGTTTGCGCGGCAGCACGAGGACGGTAAACGCCTGTTTTGAAAAACTCATCAAGCACATCATTTTCATTAGTGGCTACGATTAAATGCTTAATCGGCAAACCCATCATGCGCGCGATATGCCCGGCGCAAACATTACCGAAGTTACCTGAAGGTACTGAGAAACTAACTTGCTGGCTGTTATCATGCGTTGCTGCAAAATAACCTTTGAAATAATACACAACTTGAGCCGCAACACGCCCCCAGTTGATCGAATTAACCGCACCAATTTTATAACGGGCTTTGAATTCATGATCATTGGACACGGCTTTGACAATATCCTGACAATCATCAAATACGCCATCCACCGCGATGTTATGGATGTTTTCATCTTGCAGCGAAAACATTTGCGCTGTTTGAAAACGACTCATTTTATTATGCGGTGACAGCATGTATACGTTAATGCCGCGTTTACCACGCATCGCATATTCTGCAGCGGAACCTGTATCGCCCGACGTTGCGCCGAGGATATTAATATCTTCACCCGCACGATTAAGCACATATTCAAACAAATTCCCTAACAACTGCATCGCCATGTCTTTAAAAGCCAGCGTCGGACCATTGGAAAGGCACAACAAATGCAAACCTGGCTCTAAAGTATGCAAAGGCGTGATATCAGCGGCTTGTTCATCACTACGCGCATTACAATACACTTCAGCGGTGTAAGTTTTATCAATAATCGCACGCAAATCTTCCGCCGGAATATCATCAATAAAGCGCGACAGCACTGCATACGCCAGCTCACGATAATTCATCCCGCGCATTGCCGACAAATCTGCCGCGCCGAAATGAGGGTAGGTCTCCGGCAAATACAGGCCGCCATCGGGTGCTAAACCACCCAGTAGAATTTGAGTAAAGCTCTGTGCGGGAGAGTTGCCGCGAGTACTGATATAACGCATTGCCATAGGTTTACCTCTTTATTTTGCCAGCTCTTCCAGGCGTATCCGTGCAACAGGCTCTGAAATTGCCGCCAACGCTTCGATTTTCACCATTGCCGCATTCACATTCTTTTCCAGACAAGTGTGCGTAAGGATAACAATATCGACCAATTCCTGGCCTTCGTGCGGCTCTTTTTGCACCATCGCATCGATGGAAATATCCAAATCCGCCAAGATCCGGGTCACATCTGCCAATACGCCGGGCTTGTCGAATGCACGCAAACGCAGATAATATGCAGTCCGTACATCATCCATGGCCAATATAGGCTCATCTGACAAGGTATCAGGCTGGAATGCCAAGTGTGGCACACGACTATGCGGATCTGCTGTGTGCATACGCGTCACATCAACCAGATCCGCCACCACGGACGAGGCAGTAGGTTCTGCACCTGCACCCGCACCGTAGTACATGGTCACGCCCACAGCATCGCCTTTGACCAGAATTGCATTCATCGCACCATCAACATTGGCAATCAGGCGACGAGCTGGAATGAGCGCAGGGTGTACACGCAACTCTATACCGTTTTTAGTACGCTTGGTAATACCCAACAACTTGATGCGATAGCCTAACTGCTCGGCATATTTCACATCATCGCCAGTCAGCTTGGTAATACCTTCAATGTAGGCTTTGTCGAACTGCATAGGGATGCCAAATGCAATCGCTGACATAATAGTGAGCTTATGCGCGGCGTCCACGCCTTCGACGTCAAACGTCGGATCAGCTTCAGCATAGCCCAGACGCTGCGCTTCTTTCAGCACATCAGCGAAATCAGCGCCTTTGTCACGCATCTCGGTCAGAATAAAATTGGTAGTGCCATTGATAATCCCCGCTATCCATTCAATACGGTTAGCAGTCAAGCCTTCACGTATCGCTTTGATAATAGGAATACCGCCTGCCACCGCAGCTTCAAATGCAACCATCACACCTTTACGCTGAGCTGCAGCAAATATTTCAGTGCCGTGATTGGCAATCAGTGCTTTATTCGCAGTGACGACGTGCTTGCCGTTTTCAATGGCTCTCAGGATGAGTTCTTTAGCGGGATGTTCGCCGCCTATCATTTCTACCACGATATCAATATCGGGATTATCAACGATAGTGTACGCATCATCTGTCAGCTTCAAATCAGGCGCCGCATACATTTTAGCCTTGTCCAAGTCACGCGCTGCTGCCATGGTAACGCGGATTTCGCGCCCAGCGCGACGGGTGATTTCTGCCGCATTGCGTCGCAATACGGTCAAGGTGCCGCCACCTACTGTGCCCAAGCCGAGCAGGCCTACATTCATTGGTTTCATCATTATCTTTCAGTTTCTAATCTAAGGTTACGCTGCGCTGCCATGCAATTTACGATATCGTTCCAGGAAACGCGCAATACGTGTCATTGCTTCACGCAATTCATCTTCGTAAGGCAGTATCACCACGCGGAAATGATCTGGATGTGGCCAATTAAATCCAGTGCCTTGCACCAGCAAGACACGTTCTTCTTCTAATAAATCCAGAATAAACTTCTGGTCATCCTTAATCGGATACATCTTGGGGTCTAACCGTGGAAACATATAAAGTGCGGCCTGTGGCTTTACACATGTCACCCCGGGTATGGCTGTCAGTAACGACCAGGCCAGATCACGCTGCCGGGTCAAACGTCCTTCAGGAGCGACTAAGTCCTTGATGCTTTGATAACCGCCCAATGCTGTCTGGATCGCGTACTGCCCCGGCACATTAGAGCACAAACGCATCGATGCAAGCATGTTCAGGCCTTCAATATAATCCTGCGCATGACGTTTATCTCCAGAAATCACCATCCAGCCAGCACGATAACCACAGGCACGATAGTTCTTCGACAATCCATTTAACGTCACACACAACACATCATCAGCCAACGATGCGATAGAGATATGTTCATGCCCATCATAGAGCACTTTGTCATAAATCTCATCGGCAAATACGATTAACTGATGTTCACGTGCTATCGCCAGCACGCCCATTAACAATTCACGGGTGTACAGCGCACCAGTAGGATTATTCGGATTAATAATGACAATTGCGCGCGTATGCGGGGTAATTTTTGCACGAATGTCGTCCAGATCAGGCATCCAGTTTTGACTCTCGTCACAGATATAATGCCGTGCTACACCGCCAGCCAAGGTTGCTGCTGCCGTCCACAAAGGATAGTCAGGTGCAGGTACCAGCACTTCGTCACCAGGATTCAACAATCCCTGCATCGCCATCACGATCAATTCAGACGCGCCATTACCAATGATAATGTCATCTATCTGCACCCCGGCGATACCCTTGCTCTGGGTGTAATGCATGATGGCTTTGCGCGCAGAAAACAGACCTTTGGAATCAGAGTAACCAGACGCATTGGGCAAATTGAGTATCACGTCTTGCACAATTTCTTCGGGCGCTTCAAATCCAAACGGCGCGGGGTTGCCGATGTTCAGTTTGATAATGCGCTGCCCTTCATCTTCCATCTGCTTGGCACGCGCCATCACTGGACCACGAATGTCATAACAGACATTATCCAATTTGCTCGACTTCTTTACTGGTCGCAACATTTTCACCGCTTTCGTCATGAACTGTCTCTATCCTCACCAAGCTGCCACACACCAACTTGGTCATCAGGTTACCAAAATGTATAATCTTACTCGACTGTGCACCTATGCCGCAATTGGAGAGCGTTTTGAAATTCCATTTAACCCAACCTGAAGGTCTTAATTTATTCACTGGTTATGGTGACGACTATGTCATTATCAATGGTGAACGCTATACCCAGCCTAGCCTGCTCATCACCCCTGATACCATACTGACCGATTGGCAGGTCAGTGGCTTCAATGCGCTCACCGCTGAACATTTTGTTCACATCGCCGAGCAGAAACCCGAAATCGTTTTATTAGGCACAGGTACACGCTTACAGTTCCCACATCCACGTCTTTCTGTTGCTTTGCAACAAGCTGGTGTCGGGCTTGAAGTCATGGACACTAAAGCTGCTTGCCGCACTTACAACATTCTTGTTGCAGAGGGGCGACGGGTCGTTGTTGGCCTACTCATCGGTTAAATAATTGGCATCAATTCCACAAACTGTTCAACTACCACGAATTCATCTGTCTGCTGTGGCGCAGCCTGACTATCAGGCTGCAATATACCGCGCACATGCGCCAAACCATATTGCCGCGCACTACGCAACACTGGCAAGCTATCATCGAATAACACCGTGCGCATAGGATCAAAGCCTATCTCATCACGCAATGCCTGCCAAAACCCAGCCTGTTCCTTTGCCAAACCAAATTGATGTGAAGTCAGTATCTGGTCAAAATAGGGCGCCAGGCCGGTGCATTGCATTTTCAAATCCAGGCTATCCTGATGCGCATTGGTAACCAGAACTATCCGCTTGCCGGCCAATCGTAACTGCCGCAAAAAATCCAGCACACCATCACGCACGGCAATTAAATGCTGCACTTCCTGCTTGAGCGCAACCACGTCCAGCCCTAGCTGCTCTCGCCAAAAATCCAAACAATACCACTGCAAACTGCCAGAATGTTTAGCAAACAACGGCGTTAAATAGGCACTCGCAAACACCAGCGACATCTGATTTTGTGCTGCGTATCGCAACGGTAAATGCTGACGCCAGAAATAATTATCAAAATGCAAATCAAGCAGCGTGCCGTCCATATCAAACAACACGGTATCAATCGACTGCCAGGCCAGTTTCACGCTCACAGCAAGCCTGCCGCATTCATTCCTGTACGCAGCAATTGCTTACGCAATAAAAGCAAAGCCTCGGCTTGAATTTGACGCACACGCTCCCGACTCAGATCCAAACTGTCAGCAATTTGCTCTAACGTAGACACATCCTGATTACCTAATCCAAAGCGGCGTTCGATGACTCCCCGTTGCTTTTCAGTAAGCTGACGCAACCAGGTCTGAATAAACACCAACACCTCCGCTTTCGCCAACAACTCTTCAGGGAGCTGTGCCGCCTCATCGGCTATGGCATCACCCATGCTCAGATCCATATCGCCGTTCAAAGGGCTATCCAAAGATAGTGCACTTTCATTTAAGCGTAACAACTCATACACATCCTGCTCAGGCATATGCACCAGATGCGCAATATCTTCGACACTCGCATCCTCAACACCATGCATAGCCAAATGATGGCGTGCGCGCAGAATAACGTTGATGGCTTTGACAATATGTATGGGCAGCCGTACCGCACGCGACTGATTCATAATCGCACGCTCAATATGCTGACGTATCCACCAGCTAGCATAAGTGGAAAAACGGAACCCACGCTCAGGCTCGAATTTTTCCAGCGCGTGGATCAAGCCTAAATTACCTTCTTCTATCAAATCCAGCAATTGCATACCGCGATGCTGGTAACGCTTGGCAATACTAACGACCAGGCGCAAATTACAGGTAATCATTTTTTGTCGCGCGGCAAAATCACCTTGCTTCACACTTCGCGCCAAAGCTAACTCATCAGCGGCATTCAGTAATTCTGCATGGCCAATATCTTGCATGTACATACGGGTAACATCGGCCTGACGATCATCAAACAGCACGTCAACCCAAGATGCCTGTGCTAAAAACTCATCCTCAGACAGCGCTTCAAGTTGCATATCTGGCAAGTCATCAGCATTATCCATATTTATTTCCCAGCCTCAGGCAAGTATTTCATCGGATCCACAGGTTTCCCCATTTGACGTATTTCAAAATGCAGCTCTACTTGGTCAGCATCTGTATTACCCATTTCCGCAACTTTCTGCCCTCGCAATACGCTTTGACCTTCTTTGACGAGTATCAGCTGGTTATGCGCATAAGCACTCAAATAGATAGCGTTATGTTTGATGATAACCAGTTTTCCATAACCACGTAAACCCGCCCCGCTATATACCACCTTACCTGCCGCAGCTGCATAAATGGCCTGTCCAGCCGTACCCGCGATATCGATACCCTTACTGAATTTGGCTTCACTAAACTCAGCAATCGTACGCCCTTGCGTTGGCCACATCCAATCCAGCGCAGTATCGTCTGCTTCTTTAGGTGCAGCATCTTTAACAACAGGAGGAGCCATAGGTACCGCTTTATTCGCTGCTATGGGTGGCGACACAACGACAGGCTGATTATCAATCTTGACTGGTGCGGGCGGTGCTTCATTTGACTGTTTTAGTTGCGCAACAGCCGAGTCTGAATAGGGCAGCTTAATAGCCAGTGGCTGAGAAATAGTGACAGAGTCAAGCAAGGGCTGCGTTGTCACAACCGCTGGGGCAATCGCACTGGATTGAGGAGTTTCTTTAACCGTTACTTGCGTTGGCTCAGCCAGTCGCAGTGTTTGTCCAACATAAATACGATTCACGTCAATGAGCTTATTCCAACCACTAAGCTCACGATAATCCAGACCGTATTCCAAAGCGATACTGTATAAGGTTTCACCTTTGGCTACAATATGGGTGGCAGGACGCCAATCACGCACTTTAGAAGCCGCAGTATGTTTCCCGCTGGACGATTTGTTAGATGTGGCATCTACGACAGGCGCAACTCGTGTCGTGCTGCAACCAGCCAGTACTAAAAAAACGCCTATCCACCACCATTTCATCAAGCCACTCCTGGCAATAATGGTACGAAATGCACCATCTCCAATACTTGCTCATGATACCCATCAGCCTGACGCTCTATCAATACCATTTGTTGCGACTCACCCACTCCACGCGGCATCACTAAACGCCCGCCTAGTGCCAACTGCGCCAGCAACGCTGGCGGGGCTTCTGCACCCGCTGCTGCCAGGATAATACCGTCAAATGGCGCCACTTCGGCCAAGCCTATATGCCCGTCACCATGCTGCACCTTGATGTTAGCGATGCGTAATGCGCGTATCGTGCGCCGCGCGTGCCCGAGCAGGCTGGCGATACGCTCAATGGAGTAAACTTCGCGCGCCAACTTGGAGAGCACGACAGCCTGATAACCGCAGCCGCAACCAACTTCCAGCACACGCTGCATATCTTTGCCCTTGCGCAACACTTCTATCATCCGTGCCACACTGTATGGGTGCGAAATAGTTTGACCGAACCCAATAGGTAACGCGGTATCTTCATACGCCCGTATAGCCAACGCCTCACTCACGAATAAGTGACGTGGCACCATCGCCATCGCGGTCAGCACATCGCTATCCTTAATACCTTTTTCACGCAAACGCTCTATCATGCGCAGGCGCGTGCGCTCAGAGGTCATACCTATGCCAACATGCCGATTCGGCCTCATTACCACCATCCCTGCAATGTTTGTATTTGTTGATAATGGGTTAAATCAATTTGCAAAGGCGTAATCGAAACCTGCTGCTGAGTGATTGCGTAAAAATCAGTTCCCGCACTGGCATCTTGAGCCGCACCTGCAGCCCCTACCCAATACACAGTTTGACCACGCGGATTAGTCGCTTTAACTACAGGCTCAGCTTTATGCCGCCGACCTAAACGCGTAATCTGCGTACCATTCAGGGCTTCATAAGGCACATCAGGCACATTCACATTGAGCAACATCGGCGTCAAATGTGGCTGTTTGAGCATACGCTCTACCAGCTCAAGCACGACACGTGCAGCCGTCTCAAAATGACCACCACTATGATTCGTTAGCGACACCGCAATCGCGGGTACACCTAACAGATAGCCTTCAGTGGCAGCAGCAACAGTTCCCGAATAAACGGTATCATCACCCATATTCGCGCCATGATTGATGCCAGAAATCACCATGTCAGGCAATGCGTCAAGCATGCCTGTAACTGCCAAATGCACGCAATCTGTCGGCGTTCCATTAACATAGTAAAAACCTGAATCGGCCTGCCGCAACATCAGGGGACGATCCAGCGTCAGCGAATTACTCGCGCCACTGCGATCACGCTCAGGTGCCACAACGACGATTTCAGCAATAGTTGATAAAGTTTTGGCTAGAACAGCCAGACCAGGTGCAAAATAACCGTCATCGTTGCTCAATAAAATGCGCATAAATAGACGACACCCTTCTGTTGATATTTTATGAATTAAGGGAATTTGGTCGGGGCGAGAGGATTTGAACCTCCGACCACATGCACCCCATGCATGTACGCTACCAGGCTGCGCTACGCCCCGAAGCGTAAGATTATAGCAGGATTAGCACATGAGCTAAAGTACCAAATCACACTTTCAATATTTGGATAATTTCCAGTATTTCCTGACGCAGCAAGGAATAATCGAGCGGCGCAGGCGCAGCAACAATTTGCTCTACCACATCAGCTTGCACACAACCCTGTTCACCCAAACGTTGCCGCGCACCATTAATAGTGAAGCCCTGCTCGTATAACAACTCACGGATACGACGGATCAACAACACTTCATGATGCTGATAATAACGGCGATTACCACGCCGCTTGACCGGCTTGAGCTGAGTAAACTCTTGCTCCCAATAACGCAAAACGTGTGGTTTCACTGCGCACAACTCACCCACCTCACCAATGGTGAAGTAACGCTTTGCCGGGATTGCGGGCAACGCCTCAGTTAGCTGGTGTTCCGCCATAATGCTTATCAACTAAGGTTTTTAATTTGTTGCTAGGATGAAAAGTCACCACACGACGTGCGCTAATAGGCATATCTTCGCCAGTCTTGGGGTTACGTCCTGGACGCTGCGGTTTATCCCGCAACTGAAAGTTACCGAAACCCGAAAGCTTGACCAAATCGCCCGCTTCTAACGAAGTACGGATTTCATCAAAAAAGGTTTCTACCATTTCTTTAGCTTCACGCTTGTTCAGGCCTACTTCTTCAAATAATAAATCAGCCAATTCGGCTTTAGTCAGTGTCATTACTACCTCAGGAACGCAATTGCGCATTAAATTTTTGTTGTAACAAGCTCATCAATTGTGCCATGGCGGCATCTGCTTCATGGTCTGTCAGCGTCTTTTGATTGTCTTGCATCAGCACACGGAAAGCAAGGCTTTTTTTATCAGAATCAATACCTTTACCACGATAGATATCAAACAACGCGATATCGATGACACTCGATATTTTAGCAGAGAGCATCGTATCCAGTAAGGATTGCGCAGATAAATCCTGCTCAACGATAACTGCCAGATCCCGACGCACGGATGGCAACTTTGAAATCTCACCATGCTCAGGTACATTAGCCGCCAATAAAGGTGCAACTGCTAATTCAAATAAGACAGGCGTGCTGGTTAGCCCTAACTTTTGCACCAAAGCTGGATGCAATGATCCTAACCAACCCAACTGCACCTCACCCAACCATATCGCCGCACTCTGTCCTGGATGCAAAGCCGGATGTTGCGCCGCTTCAAAACGTAAGGTTTGTGGCATGCACATTGCCACCACATCCGCTTTAACATCATAAAAATCCACACTACGCGCAGCAATACCCCATTGTTCAGGCATCACATCCCCATAAGCCAAACCGGCTATGCGCAGTGGTTGAGCATAGCCACCGTCTTGCGCCAGATAACAATGCCCGACTTCCATAATGCGCACGCGGGTCTGACGACGATTCAAGTTGGTTTGCAACACGTCCAACAGCCCGCCCATTAAGGTCGAACGCATCACGCTCATGTGACTTGCAATCGGGTTTTTCAACGTGACAGGCACAAGGCCTGGCGCCAAATCCGCCTCCCACGCCGCATCCACAAAACCATAAGTAATGACTTCCTGGTAATCTCGACCAACCAGCACATGACGCAGGTCATCTACTGGCCGCGACAATTCCGTGCTCGGCAACATATTTAATGCAGCCACAGGCGCAATTGCCGGGATGTTCTCATATCCATACAGTCGAGCCAACTCTTCAATTAAATCGACTTCTATGGTCAAATCAAAACGATAGCTTGGTGGTGTGACGCGATACACATTGCCTTCAGCAACATAATCAAACTGCGCGCGCTGAAGCAAATCACCGACCTGTGCATGATTGAGCGCAATTCCCAGCACCTTGACTGCACGCTCGGGACGCAAGCTGATTGCTGCACGCTTGGGCAATTCACCCAGCACTTCCGTGACAGGACTCGCTACACCACCGCATATTGCTACGATTAATTGCGTCGCACGCGCCAGCGCGTAATTTGTCTGCGCAAAATCCACACCGCGCTCAAAACGATGCGCCGCATCAGTGGTTAAATTAAGACGGCGTGCACGCCCCGCAATCACATCCGGCTGGAAAAAAGCCGATTCCAGCAATACGCTGGTAGTTGCCTCATCCACTGCGGTTGCTGTGCCGCCCATAATCCCGGCTAATGCCTGCGCACCCGCCTGGTCAGCAATGACCAGCATGTCTTTATCCAACTGCACAACTTGGTCATTAAGCAATGTCAGCATTTCACCAGCGTGTGCCATGCGCACATTGACAGCTCCATTTAATTTATTTAAATCAAATGCATGTAGCGGCTGACCAAGCTCAAGCAATACGTAATTGGTCACATCTACCACTGGGCTAATCGCACGCACACCACTACGACTTAATCGCTCAACCATCCATACAGGTGTAGTTGCGTTAGGATTAATCCCGGCTATCACCTGCGCGCTGTAACGCGGACAAGCCTCAGTCGCCGTAACGACGATTTCAGGCACGTCCACAGCACTCGTTGGGACAGCGTCAAATGCGGGTAGCTGCCATGTGGACGCAGTCAATGCCGCCACTTCTCGGGCTATTCCTGTCACACTCAGGCAATCACTGCGGTTAGGCGTGAGCTTGAGCGTAAACAAATTATCGTTCAGCCGCAGATATTCACGCACATCCATGCCTACAGGCGCATCAGCTGGCAATAGCCACAAGCCGTCTGCTTCCTCAGCCATGCCTAATTCACGGGCGGAACACAACATCCCCATCGACTCTACGCCACGTAATTTTGCCTTTTTTATCTCAAATTCAGGTAGCTTGGCACCAACTGTCGCGCACAATACTTTGGCATTAGCGCAAACATTAGGCGCACCACACACGATTTGTAACGGTGCGTCTGCACCGACATTAACTTGGCACACACGCAATCTATCCGCATCAGGATGTGGCGCGACACTCACGACATGACCAACTACCACACCGGTGAAATCTGCGGCAACAGACTCCATCGCCTCGACTTCCAAACCCGCCATCGTCAACAAATGCGACAATGCTGCACTATCCATGGACGGGTTTACATAACTACGCAACCACAATTCAGAAAATTTCATGATTACCCAAACTAATTAAATTGCTTCAAAAAACGCAAATCATTGCTGAAGAACAAACGCAGGTCATCTACGCCATAACGCAACATCGCCAACCGCTCAACCCCTAATCCAAATGCAAATCCCAGATATTTTTCGCTATCGATATTCACATGCTTAAGCACGTTGGGATGCACCATGCCACAGCCACCAATTTCCAGCCAGCCATCGCCCCAGCTCATATCCATCTCAGCTGAAGGCTCGGTAAATGGAAAGAATGACGGACGAAAACGCACTTGCAAATCATCACGTTCAAAAAAGCGCTGTAGAAAATCTTGCACCACACCTTTAAGATTAGCAAAGCTCACATCTTCACCGACCCACAGACCTTCCACCTGATGAAACATCGGTGAATGCGTCGCATCAGAGTCGACACGATAAACCCGGCCCGGCGCAATAATTTTCAAAGGCGGCGCATTGTTCTCCATATATCGAATTTGTACTGGCGATGTGTGAGTGCGTAGCAGATATTGCGCATCAACATAAAATGTATCGTGCATCGCTCGTGCAGGGTGATTTTCAGGAATATTCAACGCGGTGAAATTATAGAAATCTGTTTCGATTTCGGGACCTTGCGCCACATCAAAGCCAATAGAGCGGAACAAGGTCTCGATACGCGCCAAAGTACGCGTCACTGGATGCAAGCCCCCCACCGCCAAACCACGCCCAGGCAAAGTCACATCCAGCGTCTCTGCTGCCAACTTCTCCGCCAGCTCCGCCTCACGCATCAGAGCACGACGCGACTCCAATGCGGCCTGAATCTGCTCCTTGGCTTGGTTAATTAAACTCCCAGCAGCAGGGCGCTGTTCAGCTGGCAATTTGCCCAATGACTTCATTTGCTCAGTCATCAAACCAGTCTTACCCAAATAACGCGCTTTCACTTGCTCTAATTCCGCAGCTTGCGTCACTGCCGCAAAATCCTGCACTGCACTCGCGACAATTTGCTCTAAATTTTTCATGCTCATCCACCCTAACTATGGTTTATATTAAGCAACTGAATAAATGAATTGCTTAATATAAACCCGCATAAACAAAAAAGGAGGCCAGCGGCCTCCTTTTTCTCTACCCGCGTATTTAAGCAGCCAGCTTTGCTTTAGCCTGTTCAGCCAATAATGCAAATGCAGGTTTATCAAACACAGCCAAATCAGCCAGTACCTTACGGTCCAGCACGATTTCAGCTTTTTTCAGGCCATTCATGAATACGCTGTAACGCATACCGCACTGACGTGCAGCCGCATTGATACGCGCAATCCACAATGAACGGAATTGACGTTTACGTTGACGACGATCGCGGTAAGCATACTGACCCGCTTTCATCACCGCTTGCTTAGCAATACGGTAAACGTTTTTACGACGACCACGGTAGCCCTTGGCTTGAACTATGATCTTTTTATGACGCGCACGCGCGGTGACACCACGTTTTACTCTTGGCATTTATATTCTCCTTTATGCGTAGGGCAACATGGCGCGCACAGAACGCATGTTGGTTGCATCAACCATCAGCGTGCCACGCAATTGGCGCTTGTTCTTGGTGGTTTTCTTGGTAAGGATGTGGCGTTTAAACGCTTGACCGCGTTTGATACCGCCGTTAGCTAACGCTTTGAAGCGCTTTGCCGCACCCGACTTAGTTTTCATCTTAGGCATTACATTACTCCTGAATGGTACACGCTAGGCAGTCTCACTTTGAGACATTTAGGAACCTCCGCATCACCTGTTAACGTTTGATTTTCAACATCAAACGCGTTTGCGGCAAACAACACCGCAAATTCTCTACTTACGCTTAGGCGAAAGCATCATGACCATTTGCCGGCCTTCCATTTTAGGAAATTGCTCGACAACGGCATGTTCAGCCAAATCAGCTTCCACACGCCTTAATTGTGCCAAGCCTATTTCCTGGTGCGCCATTTCACGACCTCGGAAACGTAGCGTGACTTTACATTTATCGCCTTCTTCCAAGAATTTAATCAAATTGCGCAATTTGATTTGGTAATCGCCTTCATCAGTACCAGGACGGAATTTAATTTCCTTAACCTGTATCTGCTTTTGCTTTAACTTGGCTTCATGTTGACGCTTGCTTTGCTGGTATTTAAATTTACCATAATCCATCAAGCGACATACTGGCGGTTTGGCCTGTGGCGCAATTTCAACCAAATCCACTTCAGCTTCTTCAGCCAATTTCAACGCTTGTGCTGCCGTAAATATACCCAACGGCTCGCCGTCAACCCCAATCAAACGAATTTCTGAACCTGTAATTTCAGTATTAATTCGTGTTTCTTTATCCTGAGCGATAGTCGCGACTCCTGAAAATCAAAATACAAGAGGAGTGAGTTAAACTCACCCCTCGCTAGGTTTACGCTGTGCTATTTCAAGCTTCAACTTGGCGATAAACGCGTCTACAGACATTTGACCGAGATCCGCCCCATTACGTGCGCGCACCGCAACCACATCTGCCGCCATTTCTTTATCGCCAACAATAAGCTGATAAGGCAACTTTTGCAAACTATGTTCCCGAATTTTATAGGTTATTTTCTCATTCCTCAAGTCCAACGTGACATTAATTCCTGCCGCACGCAAATCAGCATAGATTTTTTGCGCATATTCGGCCTGATGATCAGTAATATTCATGACCACAACATGCACTGGCGCCAACCATAACGGAAAAATACCCGCATGGTGTTCAATCAGGATACCGATAAAACGCTCCATCGAACCCAGGATTGCACGATGCAACATCACGGGGGATTTACGCGTATTGTCTTCGTCTACGAACTTGGCATCCAACCGCACCGGCAGATTAAAATCGAGCTGGATAGTACCGCACTGCCACAAACGTCCGAGACTGTCCTTCAACGTAAATTCAATTTTCGGACCATAAAATGCGCCCTCACCAGGCTGCAAATCATAATCAAGCTTATTTTGCGTCAGCGCAGCAGCCAGTGCGGCTTCTGCCTTATCCCACGTTTCATCAGATCCCACACGCTTTACTGGACGTGTAGAGAGCTTGACCAGCATCTCGTCAAAACCAAAATCCGCATATACCTTTTGCAGCATGACTATAAAATCAGCCACTTCAGACTCAATTTGCGCTTCAGTACAGAAAATATGCGCATCATCCTGAGTAAAGCCACGCACCCGCATCAACCCATGCAGTGAACCAGAGGGTTCATTGCGATGGCAGGAACCGAATTCAGCCAAACGCATAGGCAGATCACGGTAGCTATGCAAACCATGATTAAATACCTGCACGTGACCAGGACAATTCATCGGCTTAACCGCATATTCACGATTTTCAGAAGACGTAGTGAACATGTTGTCGCGATAATTTTCCCAGTGACCGGATTTCTCCCACATATTCCTGTCCATCACAGTCGGGGTACGAATTTCCTGGTAATCATATTCGCGGAACTTATCACGCATATACTTCTCAATCTGCTGCCAGATCGACCAACCATTAGGATGCCAAAACACCATACCAGGCGCCTCGTCCTGCATATGAAACAGATCGAGCTGCTTGGCCAATTTACGGTGATCACGCTTCTCGGCCTCTTCCAGACGATGTAAATAAGTGTCTAAATCTTCTTTCTTAGCCCAAGCCGTACCATACACCCGTTGCAACATCTCATTCCGATGGTCACCACGCCAATATGCACCCGCCAGTTTCATTAATTTAAAATGTTTCAGCTTACCTGTAGAAGGCACATGTGGGCCACGGCACAAATCAGTAAACGCCCCCTCAGCGTACAAGGACACATCTTCACCAGCGGGTATAGACGCTATCAACTCAGCCTTGTAGTGCTCACCCAAGCCATTGAAGTAAGTAATCGCAGCATCACGCGGCATCACGCTACGCGTTACCACCTCATCACGTTTAGCCAACTCTGCCATCTTTTTTTCTATGGCAATCAGATCTTCGGGGGTAAATGGGCGCTTATAGGCAAAGTCGTAATAGAATCCATCTTCTATCACAGGACCAATAGTCACTTGCGCATCCGGGAATAAAGACTTCACCGCATATGCCAGCAAATGCGCAGTCGAATGACGTATCACTTCCAGACCATCAGCATCTTTATCAGTAACAATAGCCAATTGCACATCACTATCGATTAAATAACTGGTATCCACCAAACGGCCATCTACGCGCCCAGCTAAAGCTGCCTTAGCCAACCCTGCACCAATGGATGCGGCGACGCCAGCAACCGTCACAGGCTGCTCAAATTCACGAATCGAACCATCTGGTAAAGTGATATGCAACATGATTTCTCCGATAGAAAATAAAAAAGCGCGGACTCGCCGCGCTCTTCAATCAAAACTTGATGTAATACGAATTAAATAGCCACGCGATCCAACAAAAGCAAATCTAAATTAGTTCGCGGTGTCATAACGCTACCTTTCTATCGTACACACATCAATACAGGAATAATGGTAGGCAGTAGCAGACTCGAACTGCTGACCCCTTGGATGTCGACCAAGTGCTCTAACCAACTGAGCTAACCGCCTAAAACAAGAGAAGCATTATACTGCAAAAGCAGGTTAGCTACAACTCGCGCACCAAACGAAAACCCATGTTGACATCCAACTCATCCCGCAACCGTGACCAACGCGCCGCACTTCGAGCAGCGGTGGCAGGATCAAACCATGAGCCACCTTTAATTACAATACGCTGATTTTTACCCGCAGGCTCATTTTGGTGTGCATCACGCGGCATTTTGGCATGGTCTGGCAACCATGGCGTAGACGTAATTTCCCAGACATTACCATGGACATCATGCAAGCCCCACACATTGGCTGGTTTACTCCCCACTTCCATCGCCCAGCGCATCGCCGCACATTTTGGGAAAAAAGACCATTTTTTCTGAGTTTCATCGGGCATTGGCAAGTTCGGCTTAAATAAAACATCCTTGCATGTTGCCATATCCCCCATGTTGAAAGCTGTTTGCGTACCCGCGCGCGCTGCATATTCCCATTCCGCTTCGGTTGGCAGTCGATATAACTGTCCAGTTTGCGTATTAAGCCAAGCGATGTAACGTAATATGTCCGCAGTTCGCACATTAACAACAGGTTCACGACCTTTAGACCATATCAACTCACGCTCAGGACGAAAACCAGTCGCACCAGCAAACTCAGTCCACTCCTCAGCCGTAATAGTAAAGCGACCTATTGCATATGCACGCGTAACTTGCACATAGCATTGTGGTGACTCACTGACATCATGTCCAACCTCTCCAACAGGCGAGCCCATTTCAAACCAACCTGTAGGTATCACAGCCATTTCTGGCCCTTTGCTGCCAATTGCATGCAAGGTATCACTGAAATGAACAGACAAACCTACTGACTGTGCGGCAGTTTGCTGTGCAGCACGTAGCTGCGACGCAGTCATCTCATGAGACAACACCACAGACGCATCAACACCTTGCAAAACCACTTTCATATATACCCTTAAAAAAAAGACACCGCAATGGTGTCTTTTGAATGATCTAAGCGAAATTAGGCAGCTTGATAACGTGCAACTCCCGCCATGATCTCAGCTTTCGCTTCATCAACACCCACCCAATCTTCGACCTTAACCCACTTACCAGGTTCCAAATCTTTATAGTGCTCAAAGAAATGTGAAATTTGCGCTAAGGTTAATGTAGGTAAGTCTTGAACAGACTGCACGGATTTATACAAACTGCTTAGTTTTTCCACTGGCACCGCCACTAATTTGGCATCAAAACCCGCCTCATCACTCATCCTTAACATGCCTAAAGTACGGCAACGTACCACTACACCCGGCATTAATGGGAAAGGAGTAATCACCAGCACATCAACAGGATCACCATCATCAGATAAGGTTTGTGGAATATAACCATAATTACATGGATAATGCATCGCAGTTGACATAAACCGATCGACAAAAATAGCACCACTATCTTTATCCACTTCGTATTTAATCGGCGCACCATTCATAGGGATTTCTATCACCACATTAAAGTCGTTAGGTAAATCCTTACCTGCCGCAACCTGATTTAAGCTCATGTTATTGCCTTTGCTAACTAGTTAAAATTTAGATTATAACTTATCTCAATACGCCATCGAGATAAAACCAGCGACCATGCTCCAAAACGAACTGGCTGACCTCATGCAAACGGTGCGCGCGTCCAGCAATTTTATAGCGCGCCACAAACTCAACCAAGGCATGGTTATCATCTTGAAGTTGATAATTTATTAATTTTAATCCCAGCCAATGCGTCGCATCGGCATCAAGATCCAGTTGCAATGGTCTTGTGCTCGCATGCCAGGTAGCAAGTAAATAGGCCTCGTTTTTCATTACATAAGCTGTATAACGCGAGCGCATTAAATGGTCGGCAGATAACGCTGGCGACCCTGTTATATAGCAGCCACAGCAATCGTCCAGCAAAACGCCAGAACCGCACGGACACCCATTAGATTCACTCATTGGTTTTGCTGATCCAGCGCTTTACGCTGCGCTTCAGCTTGCTGATCAACTTGCAGCTGAATCTTTTTTGATTGTTCTAATGCGTGGCGCTGCATATCAAACAACCTGTCTGCGGTAGCCGTTTTAGGTACGGATTTAGGAATATCAGATGAATTGCAACCTGCGATGAATATCACCAACAATAAACTAATCCGCGGCATAGTCATGAGAATTCCATTCACTATAAAATCCGATAGATTATCCCAAGGCATATTAGGTATCAATACACATCGGCACAATTCGTGAGCAATAAAAAACCCCCACCAAATAAATGGAGGGGGTTTTTAGAATGGGGAGTCTGACGATGACCTACTTTCACATGGGTAATCCACACTATCATTGGCGCAGTCTCGTTT
>JBAZJP010000019.1:0-36473 GCA_041651255.1 Sulfuriferula sp.
CATTCTGTGCGTCAAGCTCGCCAAGCCTGATTTATCGGCAGGATCGTACGCGCTGCCCGCTGCAAAATCGACGCTGACATCGAGCATGGGCAAATCATGACTTTCGATGAAATACACCTGCGCACCGTTCGCCAGCTTCCAGTGTTGCACAGGCAAACCTGCCTGTGCGTTCAACGTCACCAACATAGCAACGATTAAAAATATCCAATTACGCATGTTTTAGCCTCAGTTAAGGTGGCGCATGCCAGCAACAGGCGCGCGTGTCGTTTGTTTGCCAATCGGCTGCGGGTCTAGCGTGGCAACAGTCAATCCGCTGTCAACCAAATATTTACGTGCCACTGCCTGCACCTGTGCAGCAGTCACCGCCTGCACTTTTGCCACATGATCCACCACTGCCGTCACAGGCAATCCTGCTGAAACATACTCGCCGAGTTGCATCGCCTGATAAAAAGTGGAATCACGCTGGTAGACATTATTAGCGATGACTTGCGCCTTAACCCGCTTCAGCTCATCTGCGCTCACGCCGGCTTGTATAATTGTGGTCACTTGCGCACGCAATGCATTTTCCAGATCGGTTACTGTTTTACCCTGTGTAGGCGTGCCATCCAGCATGAACAAGCCGGGGCCACGCGCCACCAGATCATAACTCGCACCCGCCTGGCTGGCGACGCGCTGCTCACGCACCAGCACCCGCCCTAACCGTGCGGCTTCGCTACCATCCAGAATGCCCGCCAACACTTCCAACGCGTACGCTTCAGTATCTTGCGCCGCATCACGCAACACGGGCACATGATATGCCATCAGTACATAAGGTAATTTCGCGGGAGCTTTGACGTTGACGCGCTTGATACCCACTTGCGTTGGTTCAACCTGTGCCTTGCGTATGGGCAAGGGCTTACTGGCTATGCCAGCAAAATACTGCGTCGCCAGCGCCTTGACCGCATCGGCAGCGACATCACCGACTACCACTAACGTCGCATTATTCGGTGCATACCAGCGTTGATACCACTCACGCGCGTCGCCCACAGTCATATTTTCGATATCATTCATCCAGCCTATGACAGGGCGACGGTAAGGATGCGACTGGAATGCCACCGCCATCATGTTTTCATAAACCAAAGCCTGTGGCTGATCGTCGGTACGCATGCGCCGCTCCTCCCTCACCACCTTGTTTTCTTTGGCAAAACTCTCATCATTGAGCAACAGGTTATGCATCCTGTCGGCTTCTAACCGCAATGCCAGCCCCAATTGATCTTTTTGCAACTGCTCAAAATACACCGTGTTATCGGTATTGGTGAACGCATTTTCACGCCCCCCTGCGGCTGCGATAAGTTTGGAGAACTGACCTTCTGGTACGTCCTGAGTGCCTTTGAACATCATATGTTCAAGCATATGCGCCACACCTGTCGTACCATTAAATTCATCCATGCTGCCAGCGCGATACCAAAGCTGGCTCACCACAATAGGCGCACGATGGTCTTCCTGCACGATGACTTGTAAACCGTTATCCAGCATAAACTGCTGTACCGCAGCGGCAGCGGGTAGGCTCATGCATAACAAACCTGTCATTACCCAACGTTTCATGTTTTTCCTTCACCATTAGAGATAGCACGCGCAGACTCAAATCCGCATGATAAAATAACATTCTATTTAACCTATTGAAAGACTATCCTTACTGTGTTTAGTTTCTTCAAAAAAAAATCACCCGAACAAACGGCAGAGACAGCAACAGAACTGCCTGTCGCCCAGCCACCCGTCGCCCCTGCTATTGTTGAAGCCAACACTGAACTCGGCTCGCCGCCCGAGGCAGCACCCAGCAAATTAAGTTGGGCGCAACGCCTCAAACAGGGTCTCAGCCGCACCCGTGAGCAGCTAGGCAAACAGTTGACAGGCTTGTTTAGCCTGGGCGGAAAAATTGACGAAGCCTTATTTGAGGAACTGGAAACCATACTCCTCACCGCCGATGTCGGTGTAGACGCGACCCAAACCCTGCTTGACCAATTACGCAGCCGCGTTAAAAAAGACAAACTCACCGAAGCATCGCAATTACAGAGCGCGCTACAAGACGCCTTAATTGCCTTGTTACAACCACTGGAATCCGCACTCGACATCAGTACTCACCAGCCTTTTGTGATCATGATGGTCGGCGTAAATGGCGCGGGCAAAACCACTACCATCGGCAAACTTGCTAAATTTTATCAAGCGCAAGGCAAGTCCGTATTGCTGGCTGCTGGCGATACTTTCCGCGCGGCTGCACGTGAACAGCTCATGGTCTGGGGTGAGCGCAACAACGTCACCGTCATCGCCCAGGATGGCGGCGATTCCGCAGCCGTGATCTTCGACGCCATCGCTGCGGCTCGCGCACGCGGGATAGATATCGTGCTGGCCGATACCGCCGGACGCTTGCCGACGCAGTCACACTTGATGGAAGAGATACGCAAAGTAAAACGGGTTATCCAGAAAACCGACCCTGCTGCGCCGCACGAAGTATTGCTCGTGCTCGACGCCAACACCGGACAAAATGCGATCACCCAGGTCAAAACCTTTGATGATGTATTGGGCGTGACCGGTCTGGTACTGACTAAACTCGACGGTACAGCCAAAGGCGGTGTAATCGCCGCTATCGCCAAAGCTCGTCCACACCCGATCCGCTTTATTGGTGTAGGTGAAAGCATGGATGATTTACGTCCGTTTGTTGCCAGTGAGTTTGTCTATGCCTTATTTGAGAGCAACCCCTCATGATAGGCTTTGATCGAGTCAGCAAACGTTACCCTGGCGGTTATGACGCACTCAAAGATGTCACCCTGGAAATTGAAGCGGGAGAAATGGTGTTCCTCACTGGCCATTCAGGGGCGGGTAAAAGCACACTTATCAAACTCATCGCTTCGATAGAACGCCCTACCAGCGGCACGATTTACGTCAACAATCATAATGTCACTAAAATACGCCGCGCCGCCATCCCCTACTTGCGCCGCAACATGGGCCTGATTTTTCAGGACCACAAACTGCTGTTTGACCGCAACGTCATACAAAATGTACTGTTACCGCTGGAAATAGCAGGTTTTTCACGACATGACGCCCATGCCCGTGCCCGGGCGGCATTAGATAAAGTGGGATTGCTGCAGCGCGAAAAGGCCAACCCGATTGCGCTATCAGGTGGCGAACAACAGCGCGTGTGTATTGCGCGTGCGGTAGTTTCTCGCCCTACCCTGCTGCTGGCCGATGAACCCACAGGTAATTTAGATAGCGCATACGCTGCGGAGATTATGCAGATGTTCAAAGCATTCCATCAGGCAGGCACTACCATTATTATTTCCACCCACGACCAGTCTGCCATCAGCGCTGGACGTGTCATCCATCTGGAACACGGCAAGGTGACTTCATGAAAACCTGGTTCCTCCATCATCGTCAGGCAGTCACAGCCACTTTGAGGCAGATGTTTAGCACCCCACTTGCCAGCTTGTTTACATTATTCGCGATTGGTATCACCCTAAGCTTACCCACAAGCATGATGGTCATACTCAATAACGCAACTGAAATTGCAGCGACCTTGCCTAACCCCAATGAAATCAGCGTATACATGGATGAACATAGTAACGGTGAAAAACTAAAACACCAGCTATCTACCCTGCCTAATGTTGCCAGTACGCAGTTCATCCCTAAACAAATGGCATTGGCGAAAATCGGTCAGCAACTCAATCTTGGCCAACTGATTAATGATTTACCAAAGAACCCGCTACCCGATGCGTGGATAATCACGCCTGTCAGCAATGATAGTGTCAGCATCAAACGGTTAGTCACGCAACTGCAGAAACTGCCTGACGTTGACCTCGTGCAAGCTGACCATGTCTGGTCACAGCGCCTGGACGCGCTGCTTAAGCTTGGCCGCGACATGCTCCTGCTACTGGCTGGCATACTTGCCATCGCACTCATCGCCATTACCAGCAACACTATACGCCTGCAAATCAGTACGCGTCATGCCGAGATTGAAGTAAGCCAATTAATCGGTGCAACCGACAGATACATACGCCGCCCCTTTCTCTATTTTGGGGTAATGCAAGGCCTGCTAGGTGGCATCATTGCCTGGCTGATTGTGTTTACCTGCATACAATTACTCATGCCGCAATTTTTAGCATTAGGCAAACTTTACGACACTAACCTTTCCATTCACACACTTACGCTTACAGATAGTTTATTATTACTGACACTATCAGCTGCCATGGGCTGGATCGGCGCTTACTTTGCGGTAAGCCGCTCACTGGCGAATATCAAAAAATTTGCCTAGTTCAGGAACTTCTGAACACTGGCACTCTCTTACACAGAGTGCTAAAATTAGCGGAGGAGGTATAACTTACATGACTACAGCTATGAATTTACCTACATTAAGTAACAATGCCACCAGTCTGGAGAACTATATCCATACGGTGAATAGCTACCCCATGCTCACACTGGAAGAAGAAACCAGTTTGGGCAGGCGCTTGCGCGACCAGGGTGACGTTGATGCAGCCAAACATCTGGTGCTGTCGCATTTACGCGTTGTAGTAAGCATGGCGCGTAAGTTTGTTGGCTATGGCTTGCCTCAAGCTGATTTGATTCAAGAAGGCAATATAGGCCTGATGAAAGCAGTCAAGCGTTTTGATCCTGATCGTGGTGTTCGTCTAGTGTCATTCGCCATGCACTGGATAAGCGCAGAAATGCACGAATATATCGTACGCAACTGGCGCATGGTCAAGATCGCCACTACCAAAGGTCAGCGCAAACTGTTTTTCAATTTGCGCAGCATGAAAACCAGCGGCAACAGCTTAACACCAACTGAAATAACTGATATTGCAGAGAAACTTGGCGTCAGACGTGAAGAAGTCATGGAGATGGAAACCCGCTTCAGCGGCCAAGACCTCACGCTAGAGCCGTTTGACGATGATGGCGAAGAGACTTATGGTCCTCTGGCTTACTTAACCGACGCGGAAGCCGAGCCTTCGCAAATATTAGCTCGCGCAGAGCATGACCATTTAAGCAGCACAGGTTTAAACAATGCACTTGCTTCATTGGATCCTCGCAGTCGTCACATAGTTGAATCTCGCTGGCTACAGGAAGAGAATCCAGCAACGCTACATGAGCTAGCCGCTGAATATAGCATTTCTGCTGAACGTGTTCGTCAAATCGAGCAAAAAGCCATGCAGAAAATGAAACTTGCCTTACACGCTTGAAACTGTGCCTGATGCAGTCACCAATAAAAAACCCCGCATTAGCGGGGTTTTTTATTGCGTCTTACTGTGTAATTAAGCAAAAATCACCACAGATAAGAAACTCAACCATGCAGTAACAATCAACATCACGGTAATGGCTAATGGCAGTGTGCTATTGGCACCAAATAAAATTTCCTTCATTTCGCTATCCTTTAAAAGTTATTTCCGAATTGTAAACTATTTTGCATGACTAACGCAATTTTGTAGGCGCAGCTTCGACTTCAGTCTGATTAGATGGCAACATGGGATCATCTTCGTCCATCAAAATCCGCTGTGCAGGGCCATCCATATCATCAAACTGACCGCTTCTAATCGCCCAAAATATTCCCAACACCATAAAAAAAATAAATATGACGGTCATCGTCAATAAAAAAACCAAAGTGGATGTTGTCATAATCTGCCTATTTTAACCGTAACGCATTCACCACCACAATCAGGGAACTCAGTGACATACCCAACGCTGCGACCCATGGGGACACATACCCCATTGCAGCAAAAGGCAGCGCTGTCAGGTTATATGCAGCAGCCCAAAATAGATTCTGCCGCATTACCACCAAAGCATTCTTCCCCATATCCAAAGCCACCACAACATCGCCAAGTTTGCTAGATAACAACACGATGTCACTACTTTGACTTGCTACATCAGTTCCCGTTCCCATTGCAAATGAGACCTGAGCACCTGACAGTACCGGCGCATCATTCACGCCGTCACCCACCATTGCAACCACGGCACCCTGTGCCTGCAATCGTTTGAGCTGATCAAATTTATCCTGGGGCTGCTGTTGCGCGAGATAATCTACGATACCCAGTTGTCGCGCCACATACGCTACTGTTTGCGGTGCATCACCAGACAACATACTCACAGCAATCCCGCGTGACTGCAATTGCTCTACAGCCACTTTTGCATCCGCTCTCAAGGCATCAGCCAGAGCAAAAACCGCTAACACACGGGTGGAATCGCACAACCAGACCAAGGTTACATGCTCAGAGGTTAAGTTTAAACCATTTACATCAAATGCCTGACTTACTGATGCATAAGCCTGATTCCCTATAGTGTAGCCTACTCCCGCAATATTACCCGCTATACCTCGTCCTGCAGCATTGACAGCACTCATCACGGCATACAACTCAGCCCTGTCCACTTTATGTGTAAAGGCGCGTGCCAATGGATGTTCAGATGTTTGCTCCAGGCTTGCTGCGAGCTTCAGACACTCTTCTGCAGAAATATCTGCGAGCGCTTGAATATCAACAATTTCAGGACGCCCTACCGTTAATGTCCCGGTCTTATCAAAAACTACGTGTGTGACTTGCGCGAGCGTTTCCAGTGCGTGCCCCCGCAACACCAGGATGCCTCGTTTAATCAAGTGCGATCCAGCAGCAGCAAGTGCAGCTGGTACCGCCAGTGATAAGGCACATGGGCAGGTCACCACCAACACAGACAGTACTATCTCAAAAGCGCGAGTTTGGTCTACCAGCAGCCAAATAATGCCGACCACCAACGCAAATGCCAATAACGCCCACGTAAACCAGGCGGCAACCCTGTCGGCCAGTTGTGCGATTTTAGGTTTTTCTGCCTGCGCTTTATCAACCAGACGCACGATGCCTGCTAATACAGTGTCTTCGCCAACACCAGTTACCTTCACTATCAATGGACTATCGAGGTTAACACTCCCCGCAATAACGCTGCTGCCCAAGCCTTTTGGTATCGCTCTCGATTCACCCGTCAGCAACGACTCATCCGCAGTTGACTCGCCATCGACAACGACACCATCAGCAGCAATGGCCTCACCTGACTTGACTAAAATTAAATCATATTTCACGAGCTCTAATACAGGCACGTAACTCTGCTGCCCGTCTTTTACCCGCATCGCCATAGCGGGTTGCAGTTTTAACAGGTTCTCAGCTGCCTCTACCGATTTTTCACGCGCCCCAGTTTCCAGCAAGCGTGTAGCCAAAAGGAAAAGGGTAAACATGCCTATGGTGTCATAGTAAACGTGCGCGCCACCAAATACTGTGACCCACACGCTACCCAGGAATGCAGTAATAATTGCCAGTGCAACAGGCACATCCATGTTTAAGTGGCCCGACTTTATTCCGCTCCATGCTGAACGATAAAATGGCATCGCAGCAAAAGTGGCAACTGGAATAGTCAGCATCATACTAAACCAACGCAGTAGCTCCATTATGTCAGTGGTCATGCCATACCACCCACCCGCGTACAAACCTACAGACAGCATCATCACCTGTGCAGAAGCAATACCAGCGATTGCTACACGCTGCAAATCCTTTTTATGTTTAGTTTTACGAATTTTGTCTGCTTGATGCGCATTATATGGATGTGCGTTGTAGCCTAGCAGCTGGATTTCCTGCAGGATAGTTGATAGATTTATCTTCCGCTCATCCCACGCAACCCGGGCGCGATGACTGCCGTAATTAACCTCTACACCTATAACACCTTCCAATTGCCGTATATGGCGCTCGTTCAGCCATACACAGGCCGCACAGGTGATACCCTCGAGTATCAGCACGGCTTCTTTAGCATTTTCACCGGCATTGATAACAAAGCTGCGCTGTATATCTGGGTGATCATACAAGGCTAACTTTTTAATCTCGTCAGGCAACACTTCCTGACCGCTAGCAGGCATCGCTGTCCTGCTTTGATAGTAAGCCTCTAAACCGTTATCAACGATAGACTGTGCAACGGCCTGACAGCCACGGCAACACATAGCGCAGTCCTGGCCTGCAATCTTTACACGATAATCAATCTTCGAAGGAATCGGCTGACCACAGTGGTAGCATAAAGTTGGTGCAATCAATCAACCCGCCTTTTTAACTAACACATCACGATCAACTTCTATGCGCTTACCCTCAGCTTCAATCTCCGTGCGCATGATCCAAGAGCCAGAATGCGGTATAGTGAACTGTCCGGCATAGTGACCTAAACCACCGTCTTCTAAACGACTCTCTGCAACTGCAGCAACATTACCTGCGCGGAAAAATCTTACCTGCACATCGGCATTCAAAATGGGCTGATTTTGCTTATCGCGTAAATTCACCAAGATAGCATTGGTCAACTTCTCACCAGCAACCAAAGTGTTGACACCATCAATTTCAATTTTCCAGCCTATAGTTTGCAAACTCGTCAACTGTTTAAGATGCTGAGCTTCTGGCGCACCTGCATGTTCGTCATGCCGAGTAACACCAGAAAAAGCAGTATAAACTGGCTTGATATCGGCTTTGGGCAGGAACCAGCTAGCCACTTTCGTAGATACACCATTAGTCGAAATAGATACAAATGCACTATCAACCACGAATAACACCATGAAAAACCCAACAAATATCATAGGAATCCAATGCATGCGTTTAGATGGCTCTTTTTTCTCGCCTGTCAGCAGTGTCATTGCAGTTGCTGTAGATAGAAACACCGCTAAATGTATAGAGACAGTGTCCAGACTTAGTCCATGAATCAAGCTATATGCCAGTATTGCGATACTGACAAGAGCAGCAGAAACGACTCCCCGCCAGTAATTCGCAATACCAAACCTACCTAATACCAGATGAATTGCGACTACCGCAATAACGCCACCAAATAATGTTTGAATTAAACTCATGTGTGATTATGCTCATTATAAAAATTGGCTGATTCTTCACTACGATCAGCGGGATTGGTTAACGACTGAATTACAAATGTGAAATGCTCATATTCTTCAGCTTGTTCTGGCTGTAGTTTTACACTCGCTTGCACGATAATGCTTTTGCCGCTTCGCACAGTCACTGTTTGCATATCACCCAAATCTAAGGCTTGTGGCGGTAGATTTTTAGCACTAATGCTATACACAGCATCACGATCAGTTTTATTTGTGAGTCGGATCTGATACCTGTTGCGAATTTCTCCGCTAGACAGAATCACAAACAATGGCTGACGTATTTGTTGCACACTTACTTCAAACTCAGTGCGTTGCGTAATGCTATACAAGAGACCCACTGTCATGACCAAGATAGCAACTAAATAACCAGCTACTTTCCAACGCTTCCAGCTAATTGCGGGTGGCTTAGGTGTTTCTAAAGCCAAATTTGCCTCAGAGTCGTACCTTATTAGTCCTTTTGGATAACCCATTGAATCCATAATGTTATTACATGCATCAATGCATAAGCCACAAGATATGCACTTGTATTGCAAACCATCCCGGATATCGATGCCGGCTGGGCACACTTGCACACAAAAACCACAATCTATGCAATCACCATGGCCTTGCTCAATTCTTGTTTCCCGGTTCTTCAATTCCCCTTTCGGCGAAATTCTGCCTTCTTTACCCTCACCCCGCCGTACGTCATACGCTACGGCTAAGGTTTCAGGTTCATACATTACGCTTTGAAAACGACCATATGGACAAATATAAGCACATATCTGTTCACGCATAAACGCTGCCGCAGCGTAAGTGCTTAACGCCAGCCCCACTACACCTATATACGCTGCACTAGCAGCATGCCCCGTGAAAATACGTTTCAAAAGATCTGGTGCATAACCGAAATATAAGATGAATGTGATACCGGTCCAAAATGCAATTAATAGCCAAATTAGATGTGTAGTACCCACTTTTGCAACTTTTTCTGCATTCCATGGCTGTTTTTGCAAACGCAGACGAGCTGGGCGTTCACCCTGTATAGCCTGCTCTACCCAAATAAACAAATCAGTCCATAAAGTCTGAAAACAAAAATATCCACAGAAGGCCCGCCCAATTAACGTCGTGGCAAAAAACAAAATTGCAGCAGCTATAAACAACAGAATTGCTAACCAGAACACATTCTGTGGATAAACAACCAAATCAAAAATGAAGAACCGACGCCCATCCATATCAAACATCACTGCCTGAGATGCTGCATCATGTCTATGCCAAGGCACCCAAGGCAATCCAAAATATACGGTATAAGCCAAGATTAAAACTGCTGTTTTAAAATTGCGGAAACGCCCTTTAACTGAACGCGTCACGATAGGCATGCGTTTTTCGTAAAACTGGATAGTTTGCTCTGTTCCTGTAGTCATTTCATCTCCACAATGCAAAACCCCCGCATGAAGCGGGGGCTATTACGTCTACTGATTATAAGTGCACATAGCTGTCAGTAATCTTACTTACCGCCGCCTAATTCATGCACATACACAGTCAACAATTTGATTTGATCAGCCGACAAACGATCTTGCCAAGCAGGCATCACACCCTTGTTCAAACCTTTACGAATTACATTTTTAACAGCTGCTTCTTTATCAGCTACTGTATTAGAACCTGGTACATTTGCCCACAGCCAGATTCTATCAGTTAAGTTTGCAGAACCGATTTCTTGACGACCCTGCGCATTATCACCATGGCAATAATAACATGCTGCGGTTTCTGAGTGAAACAATGCATTACCTGCTTGTGCACTAGCAGGATCTACAGCAATTTTTGACAAACTTAACACGTAATCTGCCAACTGTGACACTTGCTTATCATCCAATACTTCCGCAAAAGGCGGCATGTATCCATGACGACCACCAATGATGGTTTGTTGAATGTTGGTAAACTTGCCGCCATACAACCAGTCATCATCGGTCAGGTTTGGCGCAAAGCCAACTTTGCCCGCGCCACCCTGTTGATGACAAGCGGCACAGTTATCAGAAAACAACTGCTTACCCGCAGACACCACAAAACTATCCAGCTCTGGATCTTTGGTAATTTTTTCAAACGGAGTGCTCGCTACTTTTGTATAGTATGGCTTTTGAGCAGCAACCGCTTCATTGGTTTCCTTCATCAGCAACGCACGAGTATTCCAATGGGTAGTTTTCGTTACACCTTTGTCATTGACATAAGTAATCGTATCGAAACCTTTGGTATAGCTACCGCCTATTGGCCAAGCCGGGTAAAGGAACCAATAAATAACTGCCGCTGCCACACTGATGTAAAATGCAACTAACCACCATGTTGGAACAGGATTGTTATATTCCTGCAAATCGTCATCCCAAGCATGACCCGTGGTTTGTGGCGCTGGTTTTTGTCCTATTTTCTGATTCATTTTTTATCTTCCTTGATCTCTGGCTCATCATCTAGGAATGGCATATCTTTGTAAGTTTCCAAACGCTCACTCCGTTTCTTGTCACCAAACACATACAACACTATGAACACAAAAGTGACGAATAAAATCACTAATGCGACGGGTTTAGTATTCTCAAACGAAGCGAACCAATTTAGCCATTCCATTATCAATTTCCTAGATTAACGATATTTGACGAATTCATCGTCATCATATTTACGGAAATCAACCATCGTGCCTAACACTTGCAAATAAGCAACCAATGCATCCATTTCGGTAATACTTGAGTTATCACCGTCATAGTTGTTTTCTTGCGCTTGCGCAATCAGGTTCTTACGAGCATCGGCGATGTTGAGCATTTTTGCTGTTTCTTCACCGAACTTCTTAACGTTAGCTTCATATTCGGTTTTATTCAACGAATAAGGCACACCTACTGCACGCAACGCCATCATACGATCAGTCATGTCCGAGTAATCCAATTCGGTTTTTAACAACCAAGGATAATTTGGCATCACAGACTGCGGCACCATGGATTTAGGATTATTCAAATGCGCGACTTGCCATTCATTTGAATATTTCTTACCCACACGTGCCAAATCTGGACCTGTACGTTTTGAACCCCACTGGAACGGATGATCATATTGGGACTCAGCCGCCAATGAGTAGTGCCCATAACGCAAAGCCTCATCACGGAAAGGACGTATCATTTGTGAATGGCACAAATAGCAGCCTTCGCGCTGAAATATATCGCGACCGCGTTGCTCTAAAGGTGTGTAAGGACGAACCCCATCAACCTTCTCCACAGTGTCTTTAATAAAGAACAGCGGCGCGATTTCGACCAACCCACCCACACTAATTGCCAACATAGTCAGCACTAACAAGAGACCAACGTTAGTTTCTATCCATTCATGCTTGAAATTAAACATATACGTTCTCCTTATTAAGCACTGGCCATGCCAGTTGTTTTAGCCTGATTTGCAGCATGCGATAGCGCCGCAGCACGGTTCGCTTGACGCACGGTAACCATGACGTTGATAAACATCAACAACATACCAGTTACAAAGAACATCCCGCCAATTGCGCGCATTGCATAGAATGGATGCATTGCTGCAACTGATTCTACGAATGAGTACTGCAAGTTGCCGTACTGATCAAATGCACGCCACATCAAACCTTGAGTAATACCAGAAATCCACATAGCAGTGATATACAACAACACGCCTATGGTTGCGAACCAGAAATGAACTTCTATCATTTTTTGGCTCCACATTTTAGTATTCCACAACTTAGGAATCATGTGATAAAGCGAACCAAAACTCACCATCGCCACCCAACCCAGCGCACCTGAGTGTACGTGACCCACAGTCCAGTCAGTGTAGTGTGATAATGCATTCACATCTTTCAGCGCCATTAATGGGCCTTCAAATGTTGACATGCCGTAGAACGACAACGCCACAATCAAGAAACGCATAATAGGATCGGTACGCAATTTATCCCAAGCACCTGACAATGTCATAATGCCGTTGATCATACCGCCCCATGAAGGCAATAACAGCATGATAGAGAAAGTTGCCGCCAGTGTAGAAGTCCAGTCTGGAAGCGCAGTCCAATGCAAATGGTGCGCACCAACCCACATATACAAGAAGCCCAGCGCCCAGAAGTGAATAATTGACAGGCGATATGAGAATATTGGACGTCCTGCCTGCTTAGGAACGAAGTAATACATCATCCCCAAGAACGCTGCAGTCAAGAAGAAACCTACCGCATTGTGGCCATACCACCATTGCGTCATCGCATCTTGAGTACCAGAGAACAAGCTGTAAGACTTCATTGAGAACAAACTTACAGGCACTGCCAAGTTATTGAAGGTATGCAGTAAAGCGGTAGCCAGAATAAATGCAAGGAAAAACCAGTTAGCTACGTAGATATGTGGTTGTTTACGACGCATAATCGTACCCACAAACAGCGCAAGGTAAGTTACCCACACCACCTCAACCAGAATATCAATAGGCCATTCCATCTCGGCATATTCACGCGCCTGGCTGAAACCCAGCATATAGCTGATACCGCCTAACATAATAGCAGCTTGCCAACCCCAGAACGTAAAGGTTGCCATGCCATCGCTAATTAAACGCGCCTGACAGGTACGCTGTACTACATAATACGAAGTAGCAAATAATGCACTACCGCCAAAACCAAAAATTACCGCACTGGTATGCACTGGACGTAAACGACCAAAAGTAATGTAAGGGATATCAAAATTCAAGAAAGGCCATGCCAACTCAGACGCTATGTACACGCCGACCGACATCCCTACCAAGCCCCAAACTACGGCCATGATTGAGAATTTCTTAACTATATCAAAATTGTACTGCTCTAAACTACTTACTTCTGTAGCCGCCATGGGAGTCTCCTACGCCGCTGTATCTATGAAAAAGAATATACTAACCTTGGCATTTTACCTGCGGCAATATGCCGCACGCAAGCCTTTATGCTTACCATTTCCCAAAATAGTTCCATATATTTTATAAGCACCCAATTATTAAGGATATTTTTATCTTATTAATTGGCGTATATCGCTTGTTATATCTGCTGGCGCTTCCCCATACGGCATACGCAATCGCACGCGCCCATCGGCATCATAAACATAGGTAAACGCACTATGGTCTATCGAATAATTTCCTGATTTATCAACAGGTTGCTTGCGATAATAGACCTGATAGTCTTTCGCTATTTGTGCGGTACGCGCAGGGTCAGCATACAATCCCAAAAAAGCTGGATTAAATGCGGGTACAAACTGCGCCAGCTTTTGTGGAGTATCTCGCTCGGGATCCAGAGTGACAAACAACACCTGAACTTTATTTGCATCTTTACCCAGCAACGTCATTGCCTGAGAAAAATCATACAGCGTAGTTGGACAAACATCTGGACAATGGGTATAGCCGAAGAACACCGCCACCACCTTGCCATGAAAATCGGCGAGCGTTCGTTTCCGCCCGCCTGGGTCAGTCAAATTGAAATTTTTCGCATACTGCGCACCTGTTATATCTTCGGCGACAGTGTTTTTAAGCGGCATCACCGTTGGCTCTACCGGCCCGCATCCTGCCAAAGCCAATAGCAGCCATAGCTTACGCATTTATACCTGCGCCATTGCCGCCAACGGCATATCTGCCAATCGATAACGACCAGTCTGGACTGCAATGGCCAAATCCGCCAATGTCATTTGATTTAGCATTTCTATTACTTTTTCTTTAATTGGCAGCCACCGCGCATGCACTGGGCATGCCGTTTCATCGCTACAGCGTTTCAATCCAAGCAAACAGCTTTGCGTAAAATCAGCACCTTCAGTTAACTGCAACAATCGCATTAATGAGATTTGTGCAGCTGGTTCGCGCAGACAAAAGCCACCCAAACGCCCACGAAAAGAGGACAGTAAACCGCCCTTGCTCATTGCCTGCAAAATCTTTGCCAGGTATGGTGCCGGCACATTTAAGCGTTCGGCTATATCTTTGTTCAACACCGGCGTATTTGGCGACTGAGTCGCCATATAGATCATCGCCTGCACCGCGTACTGGCTAGTTCGAGAAAGTATCACTGCATCACCTATAATCCATTAACAAGCCCACAAACACAGCAGCGCCCAGCCAATTATTGTGCAAAAACGCCTTAAAACACCGCACAGGATCGCGTTCACGTATCAAATAATAATGATAGCCTGCAATAGCTCCCGCAACGATTAACCCTGCAAAATAGGCCACTCCACGATGATACTGCCAGCCTACGAGCGCGAGCAAACCGAGTGTAGCCAAGTATGACAACATCACCGCCAGCACGTCAAACCGCCCGAACGTAATCGCCGAGGTTTTAATGCCTATTTTCAAATCGTCAGCCCTGTCCACCATTGCATATTCCGTATCATACGCCACTGCCCAGAAAACGTTAGCCAGCAGTAACAACCATGCCTGCGCAGGAACCGCGCCCTGCATCGCAGCATATGCCATAGGAATTCCGAATCCGAAAGCCACACCCAAATAAGCCTGAGGAATCGCCAAAAAGCGCTTGGTATAAGGATAGCTGGCCGCCAACACGACAGCTGGGATCGACAACCATATCACCAGCCGATTGAGTGGCAGAATTAACAGAAAAGCCAATATTGCCAAACCTGCCGCCAACAACAATGCCTCTTTGGTCGAGATACGCCGAGCGGCCAATGGGCGATTCTGGGTGCGTGCCACATGAGGATCAATGTCACGGTCAGCATAATCATTGACCACGCATCCCGCTGAACGCATGAGCACAGTGCCCAGCACAAATATCCACACCACCCACCAAGAGAGATGCCCATTTGATGCAAACCACAGCCCCCATAGTGTTGGCCACAGCAACAGCAAAATTCCGATGGGCTTATCCAGGCGCATCAGTTTTTCATACAGCTCAAGACGTTCAGTTAAAGTCATAGGTATTTGATCGCAGGTAAAAATACTTCTGTCACCAAAATCCGCTTTGATGCCAGTACAAAAACAGAGCGCCGCGCCCACAAAGTGGCGGGGGGGTGAGTCAAGCGTGCGACTGCCGCCAAATATAATGGATGACGGAAATCCAATCGCCGAAACTGCAATGCCTCCCGATACACTTGCGGGTTAACAAACAAAGCCGCACCCAATGGACGACTTCCCAAATAGCGTAATCGCGCCCAAGCTCCAGTCAAACTGGCGTAGGGCAAAACGCTGTGCGCATAAACCAATGGGACATCAGCGCAACATAACGACACATCTCGCAACAGGCTATGCTGCTGCCGGCCCACCAACGCAAATTCATCACTATGTGCATAAGCACGCCGTAACGACACATCCCGCACCGAAAAATCACTGCAACGTGTAACAATCCGCTGCGTCAATGAACCCTGATCGACCAACCAAGGGCGCAGCCAGCCAGGCGCGCCCAAAAGGTGTTGATGCCAAACTGAACTCGCCATTACATCATTGTTTGATATAGCTCATCATTGCCCTATATTGCGCCATATCTACAGGTTCAAATTTAGGAATACCCGCACCACGGAAACTTTGCATCGCAAACTGATCCTTATCCGCATTGAGCAGCGCCTGTGAAATTTTCTGTTTCAGCTCGGCTGAATAATCTCCGCGCACCGCGAAGGTTAAATGCGGGCCGCCTTCACTCTGCACAATCATATTAAAATCTATCGCACCACCGTTATTCCACATTTCATAAACACCCGCATTTGGCACGCCAACATCAATTAAGTGATACTTAAATGCGGTATAGAGCCCATCAATATCATTATAATAAGTGACACTCTTAAAATAAGTAGCCGGGTTAATCTTCAAATCACGCAATTTCGCCATAGCCAACAGCGTCACCATGGATTTTTTATCGGTAAACCCTATGCGCTTACCCTTCATATCTTCTGGAAATGCTATCCCAGACGACGAAGGTGCAACAAAAGTCGCAGCCAGCTGCCCAGGCACGCGCACAATAGGCTCGTAACCCGCTTTTGCATAGGCGTCCATCACAAAGGTTGCAGGCCCGAACACCAAACCGAAGCGTTTCTGCTTGGCTTCAACCATGAGTTTGTCATAATTGCGCGACACATCAATTTTCACCGGTGCGCCCAACACCCTGCTCAAATACGAAGTAAATCCGCGCGCGTCCTGTACTGCCTGTATCGGACTGCGATTGTAATCAAGAAAACCAATAAATATTGTATCTGCAGCTTGTGCCGACATCACTACCAGAAACAAACCAAACGCCGCCAACCATTTCTTCATTCTGACCACCCCTTTTTTATATTAGATCTTTGAGATTGTAACATGTGATTTTAATTACCGTAGCGCAGCACTCAAGCTTTCACAAACTCCTGCGCCGTCCCCAGCCAGCGTGACACATGTGCTTGCACAACCTCTGGATAGTGCAACAAAATATCACTAGCCGCATGCTGTGCTTGCACCAGCAAATCTGCATCCATCGCCAAATCAGCAAACCGTAACATTGGCGCCCCCGATTGTCGCGCACCAAGAAACTCTCCAGGGCCGCGCAAAGCCAAATCCTCGCTGGCGATATAAAACCCGTCTGAACTTTCGAATATCACTTTCAGCCGCGCCCGTGCCAATTGCGATAACGGCTGTTGGTACAGTAACACACATGCACTTTTCGCCGCACCACGCCCGACCCGCCCGCGCAACTGGTGCAACTGAGCCAACCCCATACGTTCGGCGTGTTCTATCACCATCAGCGACGCATTGGGCACATCCACGCCCACTTCAATCACCGTCGTTGCCACCAGCAAACCCAACTCACCCGCCGAAAATTGCGCCATCACCGTCGCTTTATCCCTGCTATTCATCCGCCCATGCACCAACCCCACACCCACTTCGGGCAAGGCCGCCGACAATGCCGCATGAGTGTCCATCGCCGTTTGCAATTGCAGCTTTTCAGACTCTTCAATTAACGGACAGACCCAATATACCTGACCACCCTGGCCGCACTTATCGCGCACCCACCCAACCAACTCTTCACGCCGCGCATCACTGACCAGTTTGGTGACGATAGGCGTACGTCCAGGCGGCAACTCATCTATCACCGAAACATCCAGGTCTGCGTAATAACTCATCGACAAGGTGCGTGGTATCGGTGTCGCACTCATCATTAATTGATGCGGTTGCACGCCTTTTTGCCGCAAAGCCAAGCGCTGTGCCACACCAAAACGATGCTGCTCGTCAATCACTGCCAACCCCAGCCTGTTAAACTGCACTTGTTCCTGAAACAGCGCATGCGTCCCTGCCGCCAACATTGCCTCCCCAGTTGCCAGCTTATCCATTGCGACTTGTTTGGCTTTCTTGCTTAAACTCCCCGTCAGCCAAGCCACCTCCACACCCAGCGGCGCAAACCATGACTGCAATTTGTAATAATGCTGCTCAGCCAGTATTTCTGTCGGTGCCATAAATGCTGCCTGATAACCGCCACCGATTGCCTGTGCCGCTGCCAACGCCGCCACCACCGTCTTACCGCTACCCACATCACCTTGCAGCAAGCGTTGCATAGGATAGGCCGCGCCCATGTCATCACGTATTTCGTGCCATACCCGCTGCTGGGCATGGGTCAAGGCAAAGGGTAAATCAGCCAACAGTTGACCAGGCAAAGCAGAAGTATTGCCGATAACAGGCGCACCCAATGCTCGACGCGTCTGTCGTGCCAATCGTAGCGAAAGTTGTTGTGCTAACAGCTCGTCGAATTTAATCCGGCGCCAGGCGGGATGAGTTTTATCGATTAACGCGCTCAATGCGACGTCAGGAGGCGGATGGTGTAAAGTCCGCACACTCTCAGCGAACTCCATCAACTGGAATTGCGTTCGTATGGCATCGGGTAAGGTATCGATCAAATCTGCTTGCGCCAACACCAACCCAATTTGCTTGCGCAATAATGTTTGCGATACGCCCGCAGCGGCTGGATAAATCGGCGTCAAACTTTCAGGCAATCCCGCATCTGCGCTGACTACACGGCAACGCGGATGCACCATTTCCAGCCCAAAGAAACCGCCACGTGTCTCGCCTACCGCTCGAATGATATTGCCGATAGTGAATTGTTTAGTCTGACTGCCGTAAAAATGCAAAAACCGCAAACTCAGCTCGCCATCCGCATCTTGTATGCGAGCGACCAGCTGTTTCCGCGGTTTATATTGCACTTCACAGTGCGTGACCACTCCTTGCACTTGCGCCAATTCACCATGCAGCACATTGGCAATAGGCGTAATCCGGGTTTCATCCTCGTAACGCAGCGGCAAATGCAGCAGCAAATCTGCATACGTCGCCAAGCCTAACTTGGCAAAAACCGCTGGCAACGTAGCGGTCATATCAAGAGTGGCAGTCGCCATGCTGAATTAACCCAGCACCATCACCCCATCCGCTTCAACTTCTGCACCGCGTGGCAATGCCGCAACTCCGACTGCGGCACGCGCAGGATAAGGCGCAGTAAAATACTGAGCCATAATTTCGTTAACCTTGGCAAAATGACTCAAATCAGTCAAAAACACATTGAGCTTAACCACATCAGCCAAGCTGCCGCCGGAAGCCGTAGCTACCGCCTGCAAATTCTGAAACACCTGATGGATTTGCGCCACGATACCATCCGCCAACTGCATGCTGACCGGGTTAAGCCCAATCTGCCCGGACAAATAAACTGTATCACCCACCCTAACGGCTTGCGAATAAGTTCCTATCGCTGCCGGCGCTGCATCTGTGCTGATAATCTGCTTGCTCATAAACTAAATTTCCCAAGATATTAAAAGCATAACTATAACACCCCTCAAACGCAGACGAAATCTGGCAATTTATGGGATTTATGCTATACATGAATCATACGTTGCAAATCAACGTTAAGTAGCAAAAGGAGAATATCATGAACATATCCATTTCAGACTTCATCATCCACATTGATGAATCACTAACCTCCGAAGAAATGAACAACTTGACCGATGCAGTACGTGAACATGCCTGCGTTGTCAGTGCCGGCTCATCCACAAAAGCGTCCCATATGATGTTGGTCGCCTACGATCCAGACTGTACCCACTCCAGCGAGATACTAGATCATGTAACCCGCCGTGGTTTACATGCAGTTTCAGCAGGTTTGTAGTCGCTTACTTCTGAGCTTTGGTCATAGCTAGGGTTAGCTGGGGGAATCTGATAGTTTAAGTAGGCCTGACGTCTGCACATCAACCCGCCCACAACACCAGCATGACAATAGACCCGAGTCGCAACTGCTGAACAATCAGCGGAAAGCAGCTGGGCGGTTTGTTTTTGTGCTGCGCGTTGAGGAAACACCGACCACAGTACCCAATGGGGGGTCAGGATGAGCGCCAGCCAAAATTGCAGCTCATGCGAAATACGCGTCCGCAAACAGCGCTGTAAAAATACCTGTGCCAATTAAATAATCCAATATAGCAGAGTCACTTCAGGCACTTTACTTAAAGCATGAGCAGTGTTGGTATGCATGGTGCATTTTCCTGTGCATGAATTGTGTATCAAGATTTAAATATGCTGTTATTTTTTATTCATCACAGAACACCGCTAAAATACAAACAAGCCACCATGAAAGACAAAAAATGTTTCGAGAAAGCTGGGTAATTTACGCCTTAGGATCCGCATTTTTCGCAGCACTGACCGCGATTTTCGGAAAAATCGGTGTTACCGGACTAAGTTCTAACCTTGCCACATTGATCAGAACCGTCGTCATACTTGTAATCATTGCAGCTATCGTGGCATTGCGCGACGAATGGCAGAAACTTGATCTGATATCGGCACGCAGCTGGATATTCCTGGTGCTATCGGGTGTCGCTACAGGTCTTTCGTGGTTATGTTATTACCGTGCACTGCAACTGGGACCGGTATCGAAAGTTGCGCCGATAGACAAACTCAGCGTTGCGCTGGCGATCATATTGGGCATCATTTTTCTCGGGGAAAAACTGACCTGGGCTGTTGCAGTAGGCGGCATGCTCATACTGGCCGGCTCAATAGTTATCATTCTTTTTTAACAACAAGAAATCAGGCACCGACACCAGCTATGCTGATGTCGGTGTAACAGCAACGACGACCCACATTGCTTCAGAACATGGCGCGGATCACGTTCCACACATGACCAAACCAGCCTGCTTTTTCAACAGCCTGTAGCGACACCAGCGGTACACTGGCGACATCTTTGCCATCCACGCTCAAAATAAGCGAACCCACGCGCTGACCGCGTTTCAGCGGCAATGGCATTTGCTGGAGCAGGCTCACGCGGGACTTAAGTTGTGCGTAACGACCATTAGGCACTGTAACCCAGACATCACCCAGGCTGCCGATGGTGATCTGCGCCGGACTTGCCTGATTATTGCGGACACTACTGATTATCTGGCCGGCGCTATAGGCACGCTGTGTTTCAAAAAAGTTGTAACCGTAATTGAGCAGCGCCTCAGCAGCCTTGGCACTACCAGTCCGCGAGCTAGAACCGAGCACTACTGCAATCAGATGACGACCTTTACGGGTGGCAGTTGCATCCAGACAATATCCTGCCTCATCGGTATGGCCGGTTTTCATCCCGGTCACCGTAGCATCAGTAAATACCAGCGGATTCCAGTTCGCTTGTGTAACCTTGTTATAAGTGAATGATTTTTCGCCAAAATAATGCAGATATTGTGGATACTGGCGAATAATTGTTTCGGTCAGGATAGCAATGTCATGGGCACTGACCAAATGCGTCGGCGTAGGCAGACCATCGACATTATCAAAATGGCTGTGAGTCATGCCCAGCTGGGTGGCAGTCATATTCATCATCTGCACGAAGCTATCCACATTGCCGGCAATGGCTTCTGCCAAGGCTACGGCGGCGTCATTGCCGGACACGACCACCATACCCTGTATCATCTGCTCTACTGTTGCAGTCAGGTCAGGTTGCAGGAACATGGTTGAGCCACCAGCCTTCCAGGCGGCGACACTGACGGGCACAGGCTGGTCAAGTTTTAATCTACCCTGCGCCAGCGACTGTAAAGTCAGATACGCGGTCATCAGCTTGGTCAGACTGGCAGGCGGCACTTTCTGCTCGGCTTCGCGTGCGGCCAAAATTTGTCCTGATGCAGGGTCTACCAACACATAATTGCGGGCATCTACATCAGGTGCATCGGGGATAGCTGGGAGAGGGACGGCTGCGGCACTAGTTTCCAGTAACACACCAAACAATAGCGCGCCAACAACACGCGACGAAAACGATAACTGCATAAACAACTCCTGTAGGGATTAAACCAGCTGTCAGGTATTAGCTGACTAAAAAACGGTATCAATACAAACGTATCAGGTGCGACTGAACCCAGAAAAACATCCCAAATTCAGACCAATCAAATCCGCTTTGTCTAATACGAGTACTACGAAAAACTCACTGTTTGCAATGCAAAAATATGATGCACTGCAGAACCACACGGCCATAACGCCGTCTTTTCAATCTTTATTCAACCACTTGAAAAACCAGTACATCAGTATCAAAGATATGACAAAAGTTGCCACATAACCGAGATAAATCATCATATTAAATTCTCCTGCTCATTACTGAAATATTCTGCCCACACCATCCACCATCATTGACAGCACAATTCAGATTTGGTGCGTATCAATCTTGATGTCACGCCAATCCGCTTTTCCGTTGCCGGTTATATATTTTACCCAGACCGGCTTTCAATGCGATGACATCAACATTAACCATCATCAATGACGATGCTGATGATGGGCATCTGGAAAATGCGCATGAGTATGTGTTAAAGGCTCATGCTGGTGCGTATGACTATGCTTGCTGCCGGGCGCCAGCGGATAATCATGCTGATGCTGGTGGTGCTCATCGTGGCTATGTTCATGACTGTGTTCCATCGCTTCGTGGACATGTCCATGCTCATGCCTTTCCGTCAGATGCAGCCAGACCCCCAGCGCCATCAACAATCCGGCGATGATCAACGGCAGCGTAACCGGCTCGCCCATCAAAATAGCCAGAACAGCACCAAAAAAGGGGGCGATGGAGAAATAGGCGCCAGTGCGCGCAGTCCCCAGATGCCGCAATCCCACTACGAACAGCGTCAGGCTGACGCCATAGGCAAACAAGCCGACTACCATAGCTCCCGCCAGATGCGGCAACGAGGGTAACGCGGCACCCAGCCAGACAGCCAGCATCAGGTTCACCGTGCCTGACACCATCCCTTTCACCGATGCGATCCAGGTTGCATCGGTGAGCGACACCTTGCGTGTCAGATTATTGTCGATACCCCAGGCCAAACACGCGCCCAGCACCGCCAGCACCGGCCATAACGGGACAACACCGGTTTCTGCAGGCCAGCTCAGCACCAGCGCACCGGCGACGATAGCCAGCATGCCCAGCGCAATGCGCCGGTCAAAATTCTCCTTGAATACGAACCATGCCAGCAAAGCGGTAAACACGCTCTCGGCATTCAACAGCAGCGAAACGCCCGATGCCACCATGTTCGTCAGCCCGGTCATCAGCAACACTGGCGCAATCATCCCGCCCATCATTATCGCCCCAGCAAACCAGGGTAATTCCTGACGCGGCAAATGGACTGCGGGGGCACGGCTCAGATAACGATACAGCGTCAAGCCCACCCCTGAACCCAAGTACAGCAATCCCGCCAATAACCACGGATCCATTGTACCCAGCAGCCATTTCGCTAGGGGCGTACCTGCGCCGAATAGCAATGCAGCAGCTAATGCTGACGGCACACCCGGTTGACGTAATCCAGCGATCCAGTTCATTTAAGCAGCGTTCCTAATATATTGTGATTGGATCATGGGCGCGCCACCGCAATTGCCATGGGCACACGCCACTTGATCAGCATCACTTTCAGCATATCGTTAATGACTAAACACGATACCATCGCGTAAACGAATATCACCAGCGTTTGCCACCATGGCAAAGGCATCAGTCCCGGCAAACCCACGAAGGTGAGCACAGTGCCTGTTAACACATCGGCTGTCAACGCAGCAATGAGGGTCTTACTGGGCATGGTCATCCAGAACCAGCGCCGCTCGCGTGCCGACACGATGGAAAATGCCGCCATGTACAGCAAGGTCAGAAAGCTGAATGTGTAAAGTGCGTTGTCATTCGTTGCCAGACCAAAGTGCACCCAGCCTGCCCACAATAGCGCCAGCGACTCAGCCAGCATGGCGATCCCCAGTATCACTGACACGGTAATAAAGCCCCCGATCTCCCATGTCTCCGGGTTACTGGAAGGGTGAACCTTATCAGTAGCCAGCGCAATCTTGGCAAAGTCGGTCATAAAAGTAAGCAGCAACATCGCAAAGGCAGAAACGACGAATTTGCCTGTCACCACGAACGCAATCGCCACGAAAGCTGATTTGAGGATGGTGCGGCTGATCTTGTTGATGATCCAGGTCAGGATGCGCTGATAGATGGTGCGCCCCTGCTCGACCAGCGCCACGATATTGGTCAGCCCCGCCTCGGTCAGCACCACGCTGGCTGCGCCCTTGGCTACGTCGGTCGCGCTACTGACAGCGATACCGACTTCGGCCTGACGCAGCGCGGGTGCATCATTGACGCCATCACCCGTCATGCCGGTGACATGCCCAGCATTTTGCAGATGCTGTACTACAATGTATTTGTCCTCCGGATAGACTTCGGCATACCCGTCAACATCTGCCAGCAGATCAACTGACTCATTGCCAGTCTTGGCACTTGCTGCCTTCAAATCAGCTACCCGCCGAATGTTGGACAAACCCACGCCGCGCGCAATCTCGCTGGCAACCGCCAGCGCGTCACCAGTAAGCATCTTCACTGAAATGCCGAGGTCGCGCAGCTTGGCGATGAGCTCCTTGGCATCAGGTCGCGGCGGATCATACAAGGTCACCAGTCCAAGCAACTGTAACTCCCCCGACTCGGCGCCTTGCGCGACTGCCAGCGTCCGATAGCCCTTCAGGGCCGACTCATGCACCTGCGCTTCCAGCTTCTCGATCTCGGCATCCGGCAACTTGCAGATTTCAGCAACGGTACGCACCGCGCCTTTCATCACCCTCAGGCGTTGCCCATTCTGCTCAACGATCGCCTCAGTGCGCCGGTTTTGCGCATCAAACGGCACGAATGACACGGGGGTAACCGCCGCAGCACCATCGAAAACCTTGCGCTCCTTGGCCGCAGTCAGCAAGGCCAGATCAATCGGATCCTGATTAGCAGCCTGCGACGCGAGCGCAGCGGCGAACAATACGCTCGATTCAGTGGCCTGCGCCAGCGGAATCACGCCAGTGACCGCCAGCTGGTTCATCGTGATCGTGCCAGTTTTATCGACGCAGAGCACATCCATGGTCGCGGCGTCTTCCGCCGCACTCAACCGCGTAACCAGCACGCCGCGTTTTGCCAGCTCTTTGGCACCGACCGCCATACTGACAGTAAACATGACCGGCAGTGCAACCGGCACCGCGCTCATCAACAGCACCAGCATGAGCGGCAGCACCTCCAGCAACGACACGCCACGCACCAGTGACAGAATAATGACCACTGCCAGCAATGCACCGACGATGACGAACAGCCAACGCACCACTTTGGAAACTACGGCTTCGATATGCAACTTGGGGCTTGCGTTCTGCACCAGCTCGGTAGTGCGGCCAAAAAAGGTGTTCGCGCCGGTCAGAATGACCACACCATTACCTTCGCCACGGCGCACCACAGATCCTGACGAAAGCACTTCTCCGGGCGCTTTGTCCGCATCTTTCGATTCGCCAGTGAGCGCAGACTGGTCAACACTCAAAATACCGGTGAGCAATTTGACGTCCGCCGGGATAATATCGCCAGCACGCACACGGACGATATCACCGGGTAGCAATTCCCTTGCGGGAATGGCCTGCCAGCTCGCATCCCGCAGCACCCGTGCGCTGACTTGCAGGCGCTGGCGCAAGGCAGCCACGACGCCCTCGGCGCGGTGTTCCTGCATGAAACCCAGCACCGCATTGATGACCAGCAGCGCGCCAACCACAGCCAGATCAGCGAATTTGCCGAGCACCGCTGACAGCACCATGATCAGCTCCAGCATCCACGCCGACACCCCCCAGAATTTGTCGAGGAACTTGCGCACCGGATGGCTTTTTTCCGCGACCACTTCATTGTAGCCGTGCTTCTTGCGCCGTGTTTCCACCTCGGCATGCGTCAAGCCCGCTTCGGCGGTTACGCCCAACGCAGTCAGCGTTTCAGGTATGGAAGCCGATGCAATGTCTGGCGCCTTGCCGACAGCAGGTTTTCCATCTGGAAGCGGCTCTGCAGTTTTCTGTGTACTCATAGTGACCATCCTTACATTACGGGTACAGGCAAGCTTTGTTATCGGGGAAAAGGAGACTATGCCCCATTGTCATGACGGTAGGACATGAGACCACACATCAAGTTGCAAATCAGTTTGGTCGATACAGCCTTTAAGGCGACTTAAGAATAATTAAGCGGGAATTATTGTGTTGCAGCGCGGCTGTCTTTATTACGATTCTTGACGCGCATGATGCGCACGACCTCAGGCAAACGACGCAGCGCACGCATAATGCGGGCAAGGTGCATGCGTTGCTCTACTTGCAGGGTAAAGTGAATAGTGGTGTATTGACTGCCGTCTTCCTCTTCCATCGATACGTTATCAATATTGGAGCCTTCATCGGCAATCGCCGCAGCGAGTTTGGCGAGCACGCCACGCTGGTTCAGCACGATGAGTTTGATATTCACATCAAACATTTTGTGCAAGTCAGGCTCCCACTCCACATCCAGCCATTTATCGGGATCGTCGCGATAATGTTTGATCGCGCTGCAATCGTGGGTATGGATGACCAGACCTTGATCGGATTTAACAAATGCGATAATCGGATCACCCGGGATAGGACTGCAACATTTGGCCAGCTGCACTGCCACCCCTTCGGAACCGCGTATCGCGATTGCGCCATGTTGACGCGGGTTAGGCAGGTTCTGTTCCTGCATCATCAATTGCCGTGCAACCACAATGTTCAAGCGCTTGCCCAGGCCAATATCAGTCAACACCTCTTCACGGGTTTTGCCTGTTTCCTTATGCACTCTGTCCCAGCAACTAGGACGTATCTGCGTCGGATCTGCACCCAGCGCACGGAATGCCTGATTGAGCAGACGCTCACCCAGCACCACCGATTCTTCAGCATGCATGGTGCGCAAATAATGGCGGATATGCGCACGCGCCTTGCCCGATACGACAAAATTCACCCAGGCAGGGTTAGGCCGCGCATTCGGTGAAGTTACCACCTCGACCTGGTCACCATTACGCAACAAGGTGCGCATGGGCATCAGCTCGCCATTGACCTTGACTGCGGTGCAATGATTGCCGACATCGGTATGCACAGCATAGGCAAAATCCACCGCCGTCGCGCCACGTGGCAAGGAAAGGATTTTACCTTTGGGTGTGAACACATAGACTTCATCAGGGAACAAGTCGACTTTAATATGTTCCAGGAATTCAGCTGAATCACCACCGCCCTCCTGTATTTCCAGTAGCGATTGCAACCACTGATGCGTTTTTTGTTGCACGTCATTGATGCTGGCGTCGTTGGTTTTGTACAGCCAATGCGACGCCACGCCGGCCTCAGCGAGTTTGTGCATGTCATGGGTGCGTATCTGGATCTCTATCGGCGTACCAAATGGGCCAAACAGCGTGGTGTGCAACGACTGGTAACCATTGGCTTTGGGGATAGCAATGTAATCCTTGAATTTGCCGGGAATGGGTTTATACAAGCTATGCAAACAGCCCAGCGCGAGATAGCACGAGGGGATATCGTTGACCAGCACGCGGAAACCGTAAATATCAAACACTTCAGAAAATGCGAGGGTCTTTTCCTGCATTTTCTTGTAGATACTGAACAGGTGCTTTTCTCGCCCGGTGACCAGCGCGTCCACCTTACCTTCAGCCAGTTTATGTCCGATAGCTTCGCGTACCTTTTCTACCACTTCTCGTCGATTGCCACGCGCGGCTTTCACTGCCTGCGCCAGCACTCGGTAGCGATTAGGGTAAAGATGGTAAAAGCTTAAATCGTCTAATTCTTGATAGAGACTATTGAGCCCAAGCCGGTTGGCAATAGGGGCATAAATATCTGCGGTTTCTTGTGCAATACGTCGCCGTTTCTCAGGCTGCATTGCATCCAGCGTACGCATGTTATGTAATCGGTCTGCCAGCTTAATCAGGATGACACGTACATCTCGCGCCATCGCCAGCAGCATTTTGCGGAAATTCTCCGCTTGTGCGTGGACCGCAGTCTGGAACTCGATTTTATCTAATTTGGAAACGCCATCGACTAACTCGGCAACCGGCTTGCCGAATAAAGCGGCGATTTCTTCTTTGGTGGTTGGCGTGTCTTCGACCACATCATGTAATAAAGCCGCCATCAATGCCTGTGCATCCAGATGCCATTGCGCCAGGATACCCGCTACAGCAACAGGATGGCTAATGTAGGCTTCTCCGCTTTTACGGAACTGCCCTTCATGCGCTGCCCGGCTATATTCAAATGCTGCCTGTACCTGTGCAGCATCCTCAGCTTTCAAATAGCTTAATTGCGGGCTGATTTCCTCGAGTTCAGGCATGGTGACGCAGTATTTAGTTAGGCACGACCGCGGTTAAGAATTTCACGACCCACTTCACCCGCTGCAATTTCTTTCAACGCCAGCACAGTAGGCTTATCCCGACCAGCTTCAATTTTAGGGGTATGGCCATTTGCCAATTGACGCGCGCGATAGGTTGCCGCCAAAGTTAGTTCAAAACGATTGGTAATGTGGGTCATACAATCTTCTACAGAAATACGTGCCATTTTGATTCCTAATTTAATGATGTAAATAAATCCGCATGTCGCGCGCGCTGGTCAACAACACGCAGGCGACATGCCCGTAATACCGCCTGCAAATCATCCAGTGCGGCACCAAAATCATCGTTAATGATAACATAGTCGAACTCACCTACATGGCTTATATCCTCACGCGCCGCCGCCAGACGCCGCGCAACGACTTCCGCGCTATCCTGTCCGCGTCCCTGCAGGCGCTGTTGCAACACAGCTAACGATGGCGGCACGATAAAGATACCCACTGCAGCGGGAAATAATCGGCGAACCTGTTCCGCACCCTGCCAGTCAATTTCCAGCAAAATATCCTGTCCCGTGGTGAGCGCATTGCGTATCCATGGTTCAGACGTGCCATAACGATTGCCATAAACTTCCGCGCTTTCCAAAAAAGCGCCATTTGCGAGCATATCCATAAACTCGGCCATGCTCACAAAATGGTAATCACGCCCATGCTCTTCCCCCGGACGTGGCGCACGAGTCGTGTAGGAAATCGACAAATGCACCTGAGCATCCTGTTCGAGCAGCGCACGCACCAAACTGGTTTTGCCTGCCCCCGATGGAGCGGTTAGAATAAACAAATTTCCATTCATATTATTTTCCTTTTATCATGCCCAATTCGACCAGCACCCCTGATTCACCATGCATAGGCTATTGCTCATGCAGCTTGGGGGATCTCATCTGCAAAGGCTGCGGACGCACTCAGCCCGAAGTGGATCAATGGCTGTTTTACACAAATGAACAAAAACTCGCTATCTGGGAACGCATCAACGCACTAGACACCATCAGAACCCGCGCACAACACGATTAAACCCATCGCGCAGCAAACGACGCGATTTAGCGTCGAATCATACCGTAATTTCAGCATTATAAAAATCCGGGAGCAAGCCTGAAATAATTCTGCAAACCTTACGGAACAGTGGAACCTAACTCTCTGCGCCGAGGTCTTCCATCTGGGCCATTTAAATGAAAGAGTAGATTATGAATTTTGCAGCTAAAAAATTAGTATTAACGTTGGCATTGGCCATGACTTCACTGGCAGCATTGCCGGCAATTGCCGGGGAAGATGATGGATTCGCACCCGGGGGCACTGCAATCGACCGCCATACCGAACAGTTTTCCAATCTCAAAATTGTAATGGATCTGAAAGCAGAAAGCCCTGCCAGCGCAGGATTTGGCGCAACGGTTGCTGCGCGCATCATGACGCACCCTGGCACCCAACTGGTAGTGATCATTGAAGGCCCCGGCATATCCACATTTGCGAAGAAAAACTATCTGGACCATCAAGGCATAGTCGACAACTGGGTGGAGCTGGCACAAAAAGGGGTGCGTATTGAGTTCTGCGGCAATTCCGTACGCGGTGCAGGCCTGAAACCTTCGGACATGATAGGGCTTAGCGAAAAAAATCCAGCAGTTGTTAATTCTGGCGCTTATCCCAGTCTTGCCCATTACGAATCTTTAGGCTACAACCCCATCGTTACCACCTTGCTGGAAAAATGAACCGTAACTGACTACGCTCAATGATGCGGGTGTTGATATATCCGCATCAATGAATCAGCTTGGTACACTACTCAATATTCTGTATCTGCTCACGCATTTGCTCTATCAATACTTTCAACTCCATCGCCACCTGCGTGGTTACTACGCTGACTGATTTTGAACCCAGCGTATTAGCTTCACGATTGAGTTCTTGCATCATAAAGTCCAGACGCTTTCCCACCACACCACCTTTTTTAAGCATGTCCCGCACTGCCAGAATATGCATCTGCAAACGCGACAGCTCTTCATCAACGTCTATTTTTTGTGCAAACAGCGCCACTTCCTGGGCAATGCGCTCATCTTCAGTATTACCTAGCAATTCCGTGTAGCGTTGTTTGATTTTGAGCTGATACGCACTCATGATTGCGGGTAAATGGGGCTGTATTTGTACAATCTGCGCTTGCATGGCGTCCAGACGCTCAACAATATGCGCGGCAAGCTTTTCGCCCTCGGCCTGCCGACTCAGCTGCAAGGCGGCTAACGCTTGATTGAACAAGTCAGTACACGCGACAGGCAAATCAGCCCAGGTAGATGCAACCCCCAATACACCAGGCCAGCGCAAGACTTCAGCAACACTGAGTGGCGCGGCTTGGGTAAATTGTGCAGAAATTTGTTGTGCCAGATCAGCCAATTGTTGCAATGCCACCTTATTTAACTGAGCATCACTACCCACGCTGTTTGCCGCACTCAAGCTAATGCGGCACTCCAATTTGCCACGCGTGATTTGCTGTTGCGCACGCTCACGAAAAGCCGACTCCAAGGCACGGAATTCGTCACCCGCACGAAAATGCCACTCCAAATACCGCGAATTAACGCAACGCAAATCCAGGCATAATGCTTGCCCATTTTGATTTAATGTCGCCGTGGCGTATCCTGTCATGCTATTAATCACAAAACTTCCTTTACTTTATGTCGGATAATCCCGAAAATTACGTTTTAGCCAAGCTTGATCACACATAGCCCATCCATGTCCGCGCAACCAAACAATGCCTTGCCTAACGGTTATCAGCTTATGGACTACCGCATCGTCCGTAAAATCGGCGGTGGGGGCTTTAGCTTAGTGTATTTGGCTTATGATGCCAATGACCAGGCTGTTGCGATTAAGGAATATTTACCCGGCAGCCTGGTTAAGCGCGGCGAAAACGATTTAGTCGTACCGATTGCTGAAGAAAATCTGCAAACTTTCCGCTATGGCATGCGCTTCTTTTTTGAAGAGGGTCGCTCGCTGGCGCGCATCCTGCACCCCAACGTCGTGCGCGTGGAAAATTTCTTCCGTGCGAATGATACTGTTTATATGGTGATGCGCTATGAGCGTGGCAAAACTTTACAGGAGTTTATCCGCTCGCATCGTGGCGATATTCGGGAAAGCTTTATCCGTAGAGTTTTCGCCGAGTTACTGAATGGTTTACGTGAAGTTCACACCCAGAAATTACTGCATCTGGACATCAAGCCGTCCAACATCTACATCCGCATGGATGGGTCGCCGGTATTGATAGATTTTGGTGCCGCACGGCAGACGTTGACCAAAGAACAACCCAAAATGATGACGATGTACACGCCAGGCTTTGCCGCACCGGAGCAATATACCGATCCAACACAGATGGGACCCTGGACTGATATATATAGCATAGGTGCAACCATGTATGCCTGTCTGGCGGGTGGGCCACCGACGGCTGCTGACACCCGGTTACTCAATGACAAATTAATTCCCGCAGCCAAAGCCTGGCAAGGAAAGTATTCACCCGAGATGCTTGCCATTGTCGATGAGTGTCTGCAACTGGATCATTTGGCTAGACCGCAAAGTGTGTTTTCACTACAAAAATCCATTATGGAAACCAAGGACTTGGTCATTAAGCCGCCAACCCTGTTAGAAAACCTACGCAACACGTTATACAAAGATATTTTTTAATTTTCCAAGTCGAGAATCCTCATGCGCTTTTCTATCTATCAAGCAAGTCGGCAAGGCGGACGCCGCTACAATCAGGATCGCATTGCGTATTCCTACAGCCGCGACGCGTTACTCATGGTAGTAGCGGATGGCATGGGCGGACATTTACATGGTGAGATTGCCGCGCAAATCACGGTGAAAGTATTAGCAGAAACCTTTCAGAAACATACCAGACCAAAATTACGCGACCCAGCCAGTTTTTTGCATGGCGCGATTCAGCGTGCGCACGACGCAATTAACGACTACACCCGGAAAGAAAACCTGCCCGAAGCGCCGCACACTACCTGTGTTGCCTGCGTGATACAGGATGATACCGTGTGGTGGGCACACGTTGGTGACTCACGCTTATACCTGTTTAGCGACAATGGTCTGGTAGCCCGTACGCATGACCACTCCACAGTTCAGCAGCTGTGCGATGACGGCTTGATCACCGAAGATGAGATGAAAACGCACCCTGATCGCAACAAGGTTTACAACTGCCTCGGCGGTTATCTGGTCCCTGAAATTGAAATTTCTCGGCCTATGCCATTGGCAGAACAGGATTCAATTTTAATGTGTACCGACGGATTGTGGGGCATGCTAACCACAGAACAAATCGCAACGACACTACGAACCTTTCCGCTTGCTCGCGCAATAGAGTTCCTAATGGATCACGCCGAATTACGCGCGGGGCGTCACGGTGACAACCTGTCCGTTATTGCCATGACCTGGGAATCCCACGATACCAATGATAGTCAGTCGGTATCTACCGTAGCGATGCCAATCAATACGTTCACCACAAAAATGGATGATTTTTCCCCTACATCTGCTGATTTAGCTGAAGATGAGGTAGAGCGCGCCATTGCAGAAATACAAAACACTATCAAAAAATTCTCTGAGAACAACCCATAAGGATAAGCTATGCGCCCTAGTCAGCGATTAACTAACCAGCTGCGTGACATTAACATCACCCGTCATTACACCAAACACGCGGAAGGGTCTGTACTGATACGTTGCGGCGATACCCATGTAATCTGCACTGCCAGCATCGAAGATAAAGTACCAGGATTTTTAAAAGGCAAAAATCAGGGTTGGTTGACTGCCGAATATGGCATGTTGCCGCGCTCCACCAGCACTCGCATGGACAGGGAAGCTGCTCGTGGCAAACAATCTGGACGTACACAAGAAATCCAGCGCTTAATCGGACGTTCACTACGCGCGGCGATAGATTTAAATGCATTAGGCGAACGCACCCTGCATATTGATTGCGATGTAATTCAAGCTGACGGCGGCACACGTACCGCGTCTATTTCTGGCGCGTTTGTGGCTGCACACGATGCCATCAGCACGCTACTACAAAAGGGCGCGTTAACAGCTAACCCCATCCGTGACTTTGTCGCTGCGATTTCCGTAGGTATATACCAAGGTGAGCCAGTGCTCGACCTGGATTACGCAGAAGATGCCACTTGCGATACTGACATGAATGTCGTGATGACGGGCGCAGGCGGCATGATAGAGGTACAAGGCACCGCCGAAGGTGCTGCATATAATCGTGCAGAACTTAATGCAATGCTGGACTTGGCTGAACACGGCATATTGCAAATTGTAACAATGCAACGTGCCGCGCTGGCAAGCTGATGGCACAAACCATCGTCATAGCCAGCAACAATCCAGGCAAACTACGCGAAATCAATCGCCTACTTGCGCCGCTCGGCTATGACGTACAACCGCAGTCAAATTTCCAAGTACCTGAGACCGACGAGCCCCACCCAACCTTTATCGAAAATTGCATCGCGAAGGCGCGCCACGCTTCCAGACTAACTGGTTTGCCGACACTTGCCGATGATTCTGGGATTTGTGTAACTGCGCTGGGTGGAGAACCTGGTGTTCATTCTGCGCGATATGCAGGTGAACCAAAATCTGACCTGAGCAACAACGCCAAACTGGTTGCCGCATTAGCTGGCAATCCACAACGAGCAGCCCATTATTACTGTGTAATGGTTTATTTACGCCATGCACAAGACCCACAACCGCTGATCGCCGAAGGTCGCTGGTTTGGCGAGATTATTGACACGCCTCAGGGTAGTGACGGATTTGGTTATGACCCGCACTTTTTCATTCCCAGCCTCAACAAGACCGCTGCAGAATTGAGCCCTGCAGAAAAAGATGCCCTGAGCCATCGTGGACAGGCGTTAATGCAACTCGCCGCCCAACTTGGGAAAACAAGCTAATGCCGTTGCAACACAACTTAACAGCACTTCCACCGCTATCGCTCTATATACACATCCCCTGGTGCGTGAAGAAATGTCCATATTGCGACTTTAACTCGCATACTGCACGCGATGCGATACCTGAACAGCGCTATATCGAAGCACTGACCCGCGATCTGGAAAGCGCTTTACCGCTCATCTGGGGGCGGAATATTCACAGCATTTTTTTTGGTGGCGGCACTCCCAGCCTGTTTTCCAGCGAGGGTATAGATAACATACTTACCATGGTGCGCAGCTTATTAAAGCCCGATTTCTTTGCCGAGGTCACACTGGAAGCCAATCCAGGTACAGTCGAGGCCAATAAATTTCGAGAATTTAAATCTGCAGGTATTAATCGACTCTCATTAGGTATACAAAGTTTTAATCCGTCGCATTTATCTGCGCTCGGGCGCATCCATAATGATCGTGATGCACACAATGCTATCGGCATAGCTAAAGATAATTTTGATAATTTCAATTTGGATTTGATGTATGCGCTACCCAATCAAACCCTGGTGCAAGCCCAGCAAGATCTTAATACTGCGTTGAGTTATGCTCCGCCGCATTTATCGTGTTATCACCTTACGCTAGAGCCAAACACGCCGTTCCATCATCACCCACCAAGCCTGCCTGACGACGATTTATCGGCTGACATGCAGGTGATGATAGAAGCCACACTGGCCAAAGCAAATTATCAACACTACGAAACGTCTGCCTTTGCGCAACCCCAGCGCAAAGCCAAGCACAATCTCAATTATTGGCAATTTGGAGATTATCTGGGTATAGGCGCAGGTGCACATAGCAAACTATCATTCCATAACCGCATGCTACGGCAGATGCGTCACAAATTACCGCGTGAGTATATGGAACATGCGCTATCAGGCAATCCAGTACAAACTGAGCACGAGATTCCGATAGCAGAGCGTGCATTTGAGTTTATGATGAACGCGCTACGCTTAACTGATGGTTTCGATTTGAGTTTGTTCAGTGAACGTACAGGTTTACCAATCACAGCCATACAAAAACAGCTGGATCTGGCTGAAAATCAGGGCCTGATTACACGTGATCATGTACATGTTACCCCTACGCTACATGGGCAGCGCTTCCTCAATGATTTACTAGGTCTATTCTTAACGAGCCCGAAATGATAATCGCACCACAATTTGAACGTACTGAAATACTCATTGGTGCATCAGGTATCGCATCATTAGCCAACAAACATATATTTGTTGCAGGCCTGGGTGGCGTAGGCTCATATTGCGCGGAAGCACTGGCGCGTGCAGGCATAGGCAAACTTACCCTGGTGGATCACGATCACGTTGCGCTCAGCAACATCAACCGGCAATTACCCGCATTATTAACTACTGTTGGATTGGCTAAAATCGACATCATGCGTGAGCGCATAATGAGTATCAATCCGGAATGCCAATTAAATGCGCATCAAGTATTTTTAACCCCTGATAACATGTTGGATTATGTGCCTGGGAACGCCGATTACGTCATCGATTGCATAGATTCACTCAATTGCAAAGTTGCACTCGTGTCCACCAGCCTGCAGCGCGGCCTGAATGTTGCGTCCAGTATGGGTGCAGGCAACAGGCTAGATCCTGCCAAAATCAAACTCGCTGACATCAGCAAAACAGAAATGTGTCCCTTAGCGCGTATTATGCGCAAACGTCTGCACAAGCTAGGCATCAGAAAAGGCATACTGACAGTGTACTCCGACGAACAACCCGCAGATCCCCTCCCACCCGTTGCCGTAGATGGCCCAGGTCGCGCACGCGCAGTTAATGGGACTATTAGTTACATGCCAGCCCTGTTTGGCTTAATGCTTGCAGGTGAGGTTATACGCAGATTACTAGCTAACCAGACAACGTCTGCCATAGATACCCCCTGAAGCACTTCAAGTAATCAGCCAGTAAGCATAAGCACATATCAGTTAACTCAATCTGTCTGCTCCAACCACAATATTCAGAGAATTTTTAGCAATAAAAAACCCCCACCAAATAAATGGAGGGGGTTTTTAGAATGGGGAGTCTGACGATGACCTACTTTCACATGGGTAATCCACACT
>JBAZJP010000020.1:0-35360 GCA_041651255.1 Sulfuriferula sp.
GCCGTGCGGGGTGCGCATTTGGATATTTTTGTCGGTTGGGTCTAGCAGGTGGGCAATGCCACAAAGCAACTGCCTGCGCTCTCGGTTCATAATCATAGGCACGTGCAGGGCGTAGCTCAACTGTTCTTTGGCTGGTATGCCAAGCTTGTCTAGCATTTTAGCGGTGCGTGCCATATTGGTAACGTATGCGCCGCCAGGCAGTACTCTATGGTAGTACTCAATAATGTCTGCCAAGCTGCCTCTGTGATATACGGGCAACTTGCTAACGTGTTTCATAACAAAAAAGTCGTCGTTAAATAGCACAAAGTCTTTTATGCTCGGCTCTGCCATTACTGCCTGCCAGTTAACCTCTGCGTTATCGTATTTGCTGCCAGTCTGTTTTGTAACAATAGCTGTAACGCCTTTAACCCAGGTGGGTTTGTAGCCAGCAATGATTATGCGGTTGTGCGGAAAGTTTTTAGCCACGCTACGCAGGCTGTACCTCAATTCCTCGTTGCTTTCGCCAGGTCGCACAATGTATACAATGTCCAAATTATCTAGTTTCATAGGTTGCCTCTGTGTTCTTAATTTCTACTGGGTAATATTCTGCCCAAAGCTGTACGCCGTAAGCAAAAAGTACTAATGCTATTATGCCACCAATCGCTAGCAAAAATAACACAACCACTGTGTTAACTACCCAGGTTATTAGTCTTTGCATTTTGCCCTGCTTTGTTTGTAGTTGTTGGTGGTTTAGTATTTGCAATCTTAATGTCTGGTTTTGTTACTACCTTAGTACCAATGCCAAGGCGTTTAGCGTCTTTCTTTGCCCAGTGTTCAATTTGCCCAGCCATTGTACGGCTCTCAACGTCAGCAATAGCACCCACTAAAGCGTGGGTGGTTGTGTTGACGCTAATTTTAGTATGCTGTGCCATTACAGTTCCAAGTAGCGTTTTGCTAACTGGTTAACAATTATTGCAGCAGCGTTGAGGGCAACAATCATGCCCAGAATAGGCAGCACGCCGTCTACTAAGTAAATAGCGCACGGTACAGCCACCCAAAAGCTCAAACACTTAAAGCAGCCCAGCAAGTCTTTAAAGCTGCCAGGCTCGTTGTCTGTGTGCCAGGGCTGCGTTCCTAGCTTGTCTCTAAACTTATTGCCAATATTAAACGGTAGGTTTTCGTTCTGTACCATGTACGTAACCCGCCAAACAATCAGCGTAGCAATCAAAAATGAAAATATCATAAGTGCTTTTCCAATTCTACTATGGTTAAAGTTAATAAATTATCTAGCTTACGCAGCCCGCCAATCTCGTTAGCGTTAGCGTCGTACTCTAGGCGGTGGCGCACAATCGCCCTGTCGTCTTTGAGCTGCCCTATGCGCAGAATAACTGCCGCCCGTAGGGTTTTGCCGTGTGGTCGTGCTACAACTGCTACCTGGGTCATTTCTTAACCTCTGGGTGCATATCGCTGTTAAGCTCGTTGCGTCGCTTGCTAACCAACCCGTATAACGCCTCAAAAGCTTGCGCCTCGGTTTTGTAAAACTTAGGGCTTTCAATTACGCCCTCTCGGTATACTGGCTGCTCAATATGTAATAGCCAGCCGTTTGCTATTGGTTCAACTCTGTATTCGTACTGCATTTTGCCCTTTCGTTTAGTAGTACTATTATCGTACTAAACTGGTACTAAGAAAGTCAATACAAAAATAGCCCCAATGCGGGGCTTTTCTTGTGATTATGCGCTTGTTAAATTAACAATACTAGGTTCTATAGTCGTACCGTTTTAGTACTACGGTAGTACTTTAGTAGGCACAGGCTTAAACTTAATAAAGCCAATTTCTGTGTGGTGTTCGTCCTCATTAACACGGTGTAGCTTTGGTAACTTAAATGTAGTTTTACCGTTGCCGCCGTGTGCGTCGCCAATGCGCTCAAACAACTCTGCATACTTGCCAGCACGTCGCAATGACTGCCCTTTGCATTGTAGCCAGTTGTCGGGCATTAGCGGTATGTCTTTGCCCTCTGGTACTTTAACAGCGACTATAAAGCCTACTGGTAGTGCGTCCATATTACTCATTTTCTGCCCCGCTTTCTATTGCTTTAGTTAGTGTTACGTCGTCCATATTTTCAGCCAGCCTAGACGCTCTGCGTGCCGCCTCAAGCTCTGCTCTTGTCGGTTGCTTACGTTCGTCGTCTGGGTCATTATGCCCGCCAAATATTTCGTGCTTGTGAATAAACGCAAGCGGCATATCAGTTATTATACGTCGTCGCTCTTTGCGGTAGGCGGCAATATAAACTGCTATAGCCTGCATTGTCTCAATGTACTTAGAGGGCGTGGTGGTAATGTAAAACTCTTTGTAGCGTTTGTTGCCCCGCACGCCTGGGTGTTCTGGGGTGGTAGCAAACTTATAGAGTATTTGTACAATTATGTCATGCTCGTTATTGCGCTCGTAGGGTATTTCATATTTCCTAAACTCGGTAGCGTTCATAACGTCGTCGTACTCTAGCCCTAGGTCGGCGCAAAGCTTTTTAACAATGCGTATGGCTGTATCTTTCTCGCCGCCAACACCACCCTTTGCCAGGGCAACAATCTTTAGTAGCTTTGGGTCTATATCATCAAGCATAGTGGCTCGGTATTTCCTGCTCGCCAGCTTTAATTACCTGCCGCATAACTGCCTGCATTTCTGGGTTGCGCCACGCAGCAATACCGTAAACTCTAGCCTTGTCGCTGTAGTGGTGGCTGTTCTCTTTCAAGTGCTGCATTGCTGCAATATCAGTTAAGAATATGCCAGCCCTTAAGCTAAAGACGTACTCGCCGTCGTCGTTTAGGTTCTGAATAACAAACAGTGGGTATTGTGTGCTGCGGTTGTCCTGGGCAGCCATGTACTTGCCCGTCTTTTGCACTAGTTTAAAATCACTGTCCATAGCTATAGCCTAACCTCAAACTGCGCATTGTCTGGCATTAGTTCTTTGTAGCGTTCTGGCACGTTGCCGCCGCCCCAAAGGTCGTCTGTTATCACAACTCGCCCGTCATTAAAGCGTATAACGCTAATGTCGCCACCGCAGCCCTTGCCCCACTTTGGCGGGTACTTTTTCTTAGCTGCCGCCGCAATTTCCTCTAGGCTACAACTTGGGTCAAGCTCTAGCTCAACCTCATGCGCTATAGACCAAATATTGCCGTTGATATAGGCAACGTGTGCCTGCTTTCCATATTCCATTAACCTGCTAACGTCGTTGTCGCAGTTCCAGCAAATACCAACCTGCACTAGGCGTACACGGTCTGCCGTGCCACCTGGCTTAAAGCCACTATTGCAAATCTTGCACCAGCCAGTACGGTTTAAGTCCTGGCTCTTGGTTAAGTCCTCTGCTGGTGCGTCTTGCGCCCAATCAGTAACAAGCATAAGCTCGTCGTAAAATTCCCTACTAATTACTGGCTGCTCGCCAAACTTTCTCATATTTTTTGCCCTTTCGTTTAACGTTTGTACCCCTAGTGTATAGCACTAACGTCTTGCCTGTCAACTGTTTTATTTATTCTAATAGTTGCCGTGTATTTTCCAGTAGCTTACTGCACGGGCGTAACAGGTATTGCCTGCATAACCATTAAAGCGTGCGCCGCATACATACTGCGCTTGCCACTTTAGAGCCGCTACAGGGTCTCGCCAGTCGCCAGGTATCTTGCCGCACGGGTATTGCTGTACAAGCCCGCAGGCACTCGTTGGGCTGGCGTTACAGTCGTTTTTGCCTGGGTTGTATGCGCAGGGCTGCCAACCGCTCTCACGGCTAACAATCCAGTCTACGTTGTCCCAGTCGCCCCTATCTATGCCACTAGCCATAAGCCACTGCATTTTGCTGCCACTGGCGGCGTATGCTGGTGTGCTGGCTGTAGCTGCGTTATTAAGCTTAGAGGCAGCAACACGTGCTGCCTCTTGTTTTGCGCTAACTTGTTTCTCAAGCTCAATTTTCTGCTGCTTTAGCTGTTCGTTTTCCTGGCGCACTTTTTCAAGCTCTGCCTCGTTAACGTTTTTCTGGTGCAGCAAGTCGTCTTGCTTTTTAATATTATCGTCGTAATCAAGTTGCAACTGTTTAAGCTCGCTGGTGGTGCTTTTCAGTTCTACTTGGTTAAATTGTAACTTATTTTCTCTGCTAACTACGGTGTGTATACTTGCCACAATAAACAGTATTACTAATGCTATTAGGGCTGGTTTTATAAATCGTTTCATAACAGCGGCTTTTGCAAGTTTCAGTCAATCTCAATAGCCTTGGGTTACTCCTTACTTATTACTAAATTTCTTAATCAGTACTACAAGTGCAAAAAGCATTTGTGGGGCTAGGAAAGCTTTAAATACCCAGCCGTCAGTGCCAAACCAAACTGTGTAGCTTGAAAAGGCTATGCTTAGTACCACCAAAAGTAGTAGCAGTCCAATTATATCATTAGCTTTATTGTTAGTATTCTTTGCAGCTTTTTTAGGTGCTGCGCCCTCTGTGTTAGTTGTTTTGTTTTTTGTAAACATGGTTGTTAGTTGCCCTTTCGTTTTAATTAACCATGTCTTAATACTAGCACAAGCGTCTTTAAGTGTCAAGACGTTTATGCTATTTCTTTTTCTTTGGGGTGGTAGCTTTCTTGCTGCCTTTGGGTACTGCGCTCTTGTCTGTGGTTGCTTTAACTTTGCCATTAGTAGCCTCACTTTCTGCGGCAGCCTTTGCCCCCGCTGGGTCGCCTGCGTTTTCGGGTTTAAGTATATTCTCAAGCCCTACAACAAACTGCGAGTAGTTAAATTTATAGTTGCCCTCTAGCTGTTTCATAGTGGCAATAACTTTGTTCTTGTTGTTCTTGTCGTCAAGACCCAGTAATGCTATTGCGCTAAATAGCACGTCCATTTGTTTAACTAGGTAAATCTGGTACTGCGTAAGCACCTGCATATTTTGTTCGTCGTTCATTAAAAAACCTCGCCTGTATTAGTGTTAGTAAATCTCTGCTCGCCTGCGCTGCTGCGCTCAAGTAACAGGCTACCTGGGTCTGCGCCAGCCATATACCAGTCTACAATACCCTGGCATTGCTCAAGCCCTATGCCAAACTCGGCACAGTAGCCCTCTTTGCGCAATTTCTCAAGCACGGTGTTTTGCTCTTGCACGTGTTTGTCTTTGCTAATGCTGCCGTCTTTGAGGTAGATACGCTCGCCCTCTTTTTTAATCTCAATGCGCAGACCACCAAAGTTGCCACGTTTAGCGTCAACCATTAAGTCGGGTATGCCACGCCCGCTAGCCATAGCCTTGCGCAGGGCAGCTAGCCAAATAGGTAGCTTTAGCCCTGCTGCAAAGTCGCTGTAAAAAACAACGTCTGGGTACTCGCTGCGTATATGCCCGCATAATGCAAGCTGTATTACTTGCTCTCGTTTCTTAGGCATACTCGCCTGGGCGTTTGCCGCCACGCTTTGCAGCTTTGGTAGCCTCTCGCTTTTCCTCTGCCTCGGCGTTTTTCTTGGCAATCAGACGCTCTTGCTCTGCGCTACTATCACGGTTACGTTTGCCGTATGCACGTATAGCCTCTTTTTGAGCGTCGGTAAATTGCAGCTCGGTTGCCTGGTTCTCAAGCCAATTAACTGCGTCAATACGCCCTAGCAAAAACTGATTGTGCGCTTTCAAGTCAGATAGTTTATTGCTGTCCATGCTCGCCTCGCTCTCTATCGTCGTTTTTAAGTTTGTAAATGATATAGCAAACCCAGCTAGTAGGCTTTTCGTACTCGCCTACCCGTTCAACAACTGGGTAAACTTTCATATTGACTACGTAGTAAACCAGGTCGCTAGCGCAAAAGTCGTTTGTATCAGTCTCTAGCTCTTTAAGCGTCTCTGTCTCAATGACTTTTAAACGGGTTGCGGCACTCATTAACTAACCGCCTGTGTTTCGTGCTGCTTGAGCATTGCGCTTAAACTAAAGCCTACTCGCTTTGCACGGCTCTTGGTCGGTAAAAATAGTACGTTCTCTGGTAGACCTTGCGCCCTAGCTCTAAAGTACTCACGGTTTTTAAGACGCTTGTAGTTACAATCTGCTACGCCGCAGTTGTGCGGCAGGCTTTCAAATGCTGTTTTACTTATCATTGCTGCGCCTCGTATTCTTTCCGTTCTGGTATGCCTTTGCCTTTGCGGTGGTAGTTGCAAAACTTACTGCGGGCTGGCTTGTCTTTGTGTCCAATATTTGCTCGCTCGTTTGAGCAGCCAGGCATAACGCAAGTGTCTTTGCGCCAGCGGCTATTTAAACCTTTAGCACTAGCGGCTTTGGCTAGGTTCTTGTTGCGGCTAAATGGTCGGCTCTCTGGTTTAACCTTTGCGCCACCAACAGTACCAGCCGCACTCTGCTTGGCTTTGTACCCGTCCTCGCCGTTCTTTTCAATTTTGCCAGACTTTGCAGCCTTGCCAATTTTCTTGCGCCAGTCTTTGCCTAGGCGTTTCTCTAATGTCAGCTTGCGCTTTTCTGCTGGGGTTAGGTCGGCTTGCATTTAAAATACCAACTTAACTAGCATTACTACACCAGTAGCAAAACCAAATAGTGCAAATGCAATTACTGCCCAAAAGAAAACCTCGCCAAATACCTCTGCGTCAGACTTTTTCTTACGTGGCTTTTTAACAATCTCGTCAATGGTTGGTAAACCAATTTGCTGCGGTGTTACGTCTTTAGCAATAGGCTTGCCGCTTTCGTCTACAGGTTCGCCGTCCTTGCCAGTGTTAATTAGCAAGTCGCCTATGTCGTCGCCGTGTGCTAGTTCGTGTGCGCCACCCACAGCCTTTGCAGGCGTGTTCTGGGCTTGTTTGCGTCGCTCTGCCGCACGCAATGCCAAATAGCTCTTATATGACTTGCTGCGACGTATCAGACGCACTCTACGCAAGCCAAAGTGTTCCTCACGGGCTACTATATCGTTAGTTGCCCCGTTTTCAATATTCTGCTTTATGCGCTCGTAGTTCGTTTGCTCTAGCTCGTTTATTGCCATAAATAGACCTTTCGCCTTTCCTAAAACTTAGTTTGCGGTTTTTACGTTGCGCCCGCCTATGCGCTTTTATTAACTGGGCAGTAGTCGGTACATCATCTATTAATCTAATGTCCAACTCTGCTGTTAGCGTTTTCATATTTTTACCCTCGCTTTGCCCTTTCGTTTAGTTGTGCCTCTATCGTATTACGCCTAGAGCGTCTTTGTCAATACGGTTGTGCTAGCTTTCGTCGCCGTTGCCAACGCTAGCCTCGGTAAGTTTTACTCTGGGTTTATTGTCGGTGTATTCGCCCTCATCATTGCTCTGGTCTAGCTCAATCGCTTTTGCAAGGTCGCTGTTAATTGAGAGCGGCGCAAACTTATTGAGCAGCAGCTTTATGACTGTCTTGCTAGCCATTGCCTCAAAATTATCAACCCAAACACCCTTGCCAGCTTTGAAAGTTTGGCTGTACCTGCCAGCGTGTTTTTCCAGCTCTTTTGTAGTCATGTATAGGTTTTTCTCAAAGCCATTAAGCAATCTAAAGTAAGCCATATAACCAACGACTACGCCCCTTTTTTCCATTTGAAAATCAAATTGTATTTCGCCAGTCAGAGGGTCTATGCCTTTAATCTCGTTCTCGTATACAGCAGTAACGCCAATGGTCTTAAACTGCCCGCTGCGCTGGGCTAGCTGTATAAAGCCTTTCCAGCCAATCTGTAGCTGTGGCTCGCCTTTATACGCAATGACGTATGCCTGCCCTAGGCTGTGGTTAAACGGCAGCTTTAGAGCAGCCGCCATGAGGCACGTATTGTACAGCTTAATAGGGTCGCACTCTTGCAGTTTCTTATCTGAATTTGTGATAGTAAGCACGCTTGACAAAAACTGTTGCGCACCGTCGCCTAAAGTTTCCTCTGCTTTCTGCACAAAGCCCTTGTCGTGTACCATTTTTGCAATGGTTAATTTGTCGTTACTCATAAACTCCAGTCCCCTAACTCGCCTATTTCCTCAATCAAGAAATTAGGGTCATTTTTACCAAAACTTAATATTGCGTCAATACAGGTGCGCAGCTTGCGCTCGCCAGCCTCTAAAAACTCGTTAGAGGCGTGAAAATATTGCACCCTATACGGTGCTACTGTCTCGGCTACACAAAACATATACGTTACCTGCTCTGGCTCTACCTTTGCAAACAGGGCTGTAATCAGTGTGTACACTGCTGCCTGTAGGTCGTAGTGCTGCCAGCTTGCAGACTTTTTAAACTTATCAAACTGGGCAGTTGTTTTTAAGTCAGTGATAATTATATTTTTCTTATCACTCATATTTAAACTGTCGCCTTTGCCACGCAGGTCTACACCCTCGCTGGTTTTTGCAAACATTTCTTGCTCGTACATAAAGCCCTTGCCAAGCAAATATTTCTCGGTGTGCGGGTGGTTCTCTATATTCTTAACAATTTGGTCTGCTGCCTCAAACTGGGCTTTTGTAATGATATTCTTTTTTGCTGCAAGCTGCTCGTCTCGCCACTCTTGAGCTGCCTTAGTTCTAAAGTCGGGAAATTCGCTTATAGCAAATGTATCGTCGCCGCCAAAGCATATCATGTGGGCTAGCTGCCCCAAGTCTATAAATTGGCTTTGTGGTGGCGGTAGCATACCTCGCTTTGCGCCAACCGCATAATCTATACCACTGTCAATAATTTTTTTCATTGACGAGTAAGACCACTCTGGTCTGTCGTGGTAGTTTAATTTAGTATTAGTCATTGTTGCCCTTTCGTTTATATTACCTCTGTAGTATAGCTGTGTCGCCTTTGATTGTCAAGACGCTTTAGTTACAAAATTAAACGCCTAGCTCTTGCTGGTTTTCGTGCGCCTCAAAAACCGCAAGTATCTTGTCTATATGCTTTTGGTTGCGGTAACAAAGCTGCCAGCCAGAGCCAGCTAAAAAGCCGTCGCTCTCGTCAACCAGCCCACGCACTAGCTCAACCAGCCCACGACGCTTTAGCTTTTTGATAGACTTGCGCACGTCCTCAATGGTGTAACGCTCGCCGTCCTCGTTAACGTGGCTCAAAATGCCCCTGGCATACCAAGCCATTTCATAATCAAGCATATGCAGTATTTCAATATCTAGGTCGTCAAAACGCTTTGTAGCCTGCTTTGCCATTTTCTCAAAGTCGTTGCGGCGGTCAAGCCGTACCTCTGCCGCTCGGTCAAGCAAAGTTTGTATAGTGCCTTTGCGGTATTGCAGGTGGTAAAATATCTGGTTAATTTGCGTGTCGTTTAATTTGGCTAATTCGTCTTGCCTATCAACAGCTCGGATATTTTCAAGCTTATTTACCAGCTCTACCATTTCGTCTTGCTTTAGCCAGTCGTTCATATTCTTACCCCAATCGCTCTATAAACTCGGTCAATTAGTATTCGTGTTGCCTTGGTTGACTGGCGGCGGTTTTCCTGCACAATCTGGTGCGCCCCCAATGCCTCTAGCATTATTTGTATGTCCAGCTCTGATAATTTCATGCTGTATTTTTGTTTCGTACCCTCGCTTACTGCCGCCATAATAACCCCCTAGCGTATAGTTATTTTTTAATTTTAAAGTAGCCTAACATCATTGCCTGTATAGTAAGCCGTTCAATTTCAACGCTCAACTTAAACCGCTTGACGACACGCCATAGCGGTAGCCTGGTGCGCTGCACAACCAGCGGCATAATCTCAAGCGTATACTCTTTTGCCGTGCGCATACGAAAGGTCATAGTGGCTACGGTGTGCAGCTCGCTTTTGCAGTTTGGGTGTAGGTCGTTCATACTGCCCGCCAATCTCGCCCAAAGGCGGCTATGTCTTTATATTCACGGTCAATAGGTTTGCGCACGTGTACGGGCTTTCCTGTTTGCAGGCGGTCAAGCGTAAGCTCGTAGGTCTCGCCGTTCTTTAGGTCGCCGTAACTATCACGCAGCCAAACAGCACTTAGCTTGTAATCAACCCTAGGCATACGCACGTCGCTAAATAAGCTGCTCTCTGCCTCGGTAATTGGTTGCTGCTCAAATTGGTCTGCCTCTGCGTCGGCACGGTCAAATGTAACTGTGCCGCCCTCATGCCCTAGCACCTGGTTATTGTAGACAACAACTTTAGCTGGCACTGGGTCGCCAGCAATAAACTGCCAGCCCTTGCGGGTAATTAACCAATGCCTGCTAATCTTAACGCCTCTAGCGTCTTTAGGCTGGGCAATCAAACCATGCTGCCGCATTTTGCTTAACTGGCTACGCTCACTGTGCGCAATCTCAATATCTCGGTCAACGTCAACCGCCCTGCCCGTGTCGGGTGCGCTGGCTTTAGCAATCGCTTTAATGACACGCTTGATTGTGCGGCTAATTGGGTAGCGGTAAATTTTAATGGTCTGCTCACAATGAGTACATCTACCATTATTTGCCTCTGCCTCTTTTTCTAAAGCCAGCGCACGCTCTAGCGTCATAGGTGCGTTATCGTTCATCTGCTAGCACTCTGTCTAAAAAAGTTGGGTCTACTAACTGCTCTAGCTTTTCGTGCAAAAAGCGTTGTCGGCGGCGTTCATCTTGCCAGCTTTTTAAAAATTGTTTTACTTTCCCTACCATTTCGTTTGCCCTTTCGTTACGTTTGTACCTCAATAATAACTAGCTGTATCGTCTTTGTCAATACGTTTTAGCTATAAAGTTTTCCACTGTTTTTAGCCACGACAAATAAGCCTCTGGTTTTTGCTGTGAAAGCCCAGAGGCTACCTTACTAAATGCGCTCTACCTGCATAAAGTCTCATGCGGTCAGAGTGCTTATTGGTGGGTTGCCTTTTGGTGGTCGTTCATTTCAAGCAGACATGGCAGACTATTGCAAAACAGTCGCAGCTTATCTAACTTAATACACCCAGCAAAATTACTTTGATTAAGTGGCGTACCGCAAAAATGACAGTTACGCCCTCGTAGTGTGCCAAGAGCTTTTGTAACAAACGGCTTGCTAGCTTTGTCAAAAGTAATATTCATGCTATTAGCATAACCCAAATTGTTAAAGTGCGCATAATGCTATGCAGTGCAGAGGACGTATAACAAGCCATACGTCTAGCCATAGTGCCGCTTGTGGGTTGGTGGCTGTCCAACTGTGTACCCGTGCGTTATGCGCCATTTCATGCGCTGCCTGTCGGGTGGCTAGCGGCAAGCCTCGCCTGGGCTTTGCCAAACAAAAAACCCCTTGCGGGGTTAGTTGCTTTATAAGAGTTGTTTTGTCTACCTAATCAAGATTAAGTATACCAAGACGCATTTAATAAAGCAAGTTGTACCCTCGCTTGCAGTAATTTGTCGTGCAGTCGTCAAATGATTAGGTAAGACAAAAGCACGTGTTATGACTATAGACCATTTGCGCCAAGTTCGCCAGCCCCCGCTATATGGTGGCACTGTGTAAAACTAAAACGCTATACTACTGTTAAAAGGTGTGCAAAACCCTGTGCAAAAACAAAACCCCGCTTTAGATGCGGGGTTTGTGCCAGAGGCTAGCTGTTGCTCTAACGGTAGGAAAATATCTACTTGCCGTCAGTGTCATAATTTTACGCTTGGGCTTTCAGTTGTTTGTTTTTGTTTCAATCAACTGTATACATAATAGCACAAGCGTCTTAATATGTCAAGACGTTTTAGCAATAAAAATAACAGCAGGCTTGAGGCTAGGCTTGGCATACGTCTATGCTAGGCTATCTGCACCGTTGCGCAACGGTATATGGCAGCTCACGCTCTCGTACCTACTGTTAACTCTACTATTATAACCCAAGCGAAAAGCCGCCTACTGCATTGCTGCGACGGCGGCTTTTCTACTTACTTGCGTAAGTGCTAAGAGTGTAAACGAAAGGGCAAACTTTCAGCAAACACTATGTTTAGCAGTTGTATTTTACCACTGTTAGGCTAGAATAACCAGCCCTTTGAGCCGCCAGTTTTCTTATATTTGTACTGGCTGTATGCAACTATTGCTAGCGCAGTTACGACAGTAGCAATGCCCGTAATAGACTTGTCAAACGTTAGGCTAGCGTACTGGTTTAATAGTCCAGCCAAACCGTTAACAATAATCGCTGCGGCTGCAAGCTGCGACGCTACACGTGCTACAAAGGCTGTGGCACTCTTTGCTGCGTCGTCAGTTGGTGCGGGCGGTTCTGGTGTTTCTGGGTCTGGTGTTGGCTCTACTGGGTCGGTAGGCGTAGTTGGGTCTGGGTAATACCCGCCCTCAATGCCGTAAAATTCCTCTAGTGTTAATTTACCACTAGCGGCAAATGCGGCAGCGTCAGTAACGCCAATGTAACGCCAATGCCAAGGCTCGCTCATATAGCCAGTAACAGCCTCTTTGCCCTCTGGGTATCGCAGCACCCAGCCGTACTTGCTTGCATTAGCGACAAGCCACTTGTAGGCTGCGCTAGTTTTAAAGCTGTCGTCAATAGGGCTAAAGTCCATAGTTAAGCCTGTTTGGTGTTCAGAATAACCAGGGCGTGCGCTGTATCGGTCAGCCTCGGCTTGCCCGTCTTTAGCAACGTAGGCGTTGTACAACGTTTCCTGCGTGGCGTAGCTGCGGTAGCCACTGCCAAGCACTAGCGCAACGTTTGCTGCGGTAGCTGCCTGCTGCATAAGCTGCATTGCACTGGCTGCCTCACGTCGTAACTGCTGCCCGTTACCTAGGCTTACTAAATCGCCAGGGGCGTACGTTAGCGGGTTGCTAGGGTGCTTTTTGTTAACCAGTACAGTAACTAGACTGTCGGTAGTCGGTGCAGGGTAAGTTGGGTTTGTAGGCACTGGGTCTGTTGGTGTTGGGTCAACAGGTGGCTTTGGTGTTAGGTCGGCTAAATTGCTAACGTCTTGATTGGTGTAGCCACCTACCCAAGTAAATGTACCGTCGCTAAGTACGTACCATTTGTCTATGCCGTCAACGTTCTGCCCACGTGTCCAGCCCTTTACGTCAATGATAGTAGTAGGCTGCAAGAGCTTAACTACGTTGCCATTAACAGTATCAACTTTAGGTGTGCTGCGCACGTTCATAGCGTCAGCACCAACTTGCCTTTGGCTCGCTGTAGGTATTGGTGCGGTGCTTGGGGTTAAGTCTGGTAGGTCGTGCGTGCCGCTATCGGTGTAGCCGCCAGACCATGAGTAAAAGCCAGTGTAGCGTCCAACAAACCAAACGTTGTTGCCGTCTACGCTTTCGCCTCGTACAAAGCCCTTAAAGTCTACAACGTCGCCACCCTTAAATAATTCTATAGCCTCGCCAGCTTTGGTAGCAGTCTTACGGTAGTAAACCCCGTCTGCGCCAACTGTGCGCTGGTATGGCTGTAATGCTGGTGTACCCTCGCTAAATGCAATCTTTGGTCGCAAAAATCCAGTAACGCTAGTGCTATAAGCGTCAAACCAGCCAGTATATACGGCTTGCTGGGTAAACGTGTTCTGCTGGGCAATCTGCACGTTGCGCCCGTCAATAGCAATAATAACGCCCGTGTGTCCGTAGCCACCACCAACGTTGCCGTTCATAACTAAAATGTCGCCTAGTTTTGGCGCATTGCCCCTAGGTATCTTGTCTAAGTAGGTGGTGTACCAGTTAGCATAAATGTCTTTTGCGTTGCCCCAGCCTGCACTTTCCTGCCAAGGCTTATCAGACAAGTACATAATCCAGCTTTTAGATACGTCTACACAGTCGTAGCTCGCATTGTCAAAGTCAATCTGTTTTCCAATAACGCTCTTTTTCCATGCGTCTAAGCTTTTTGCCATAATATGCGCCCTTTCGTTTAGTTATTGCTAATTATACTACTTTTTGCTTGTCGTCGCTCGCAGCCTCGTTACCTTTATAGTCAATGCGCATTTTCTTGAGCTGGTCTTTAAGCTGTATGTTTTGGCTGCTGGTCTCGGCAACCTCGGCTTTAGTGGTAGCCAGCAGCTCTTTGGTAGTAACAAGCTCACGCTCTAAGTTGTCAATGATGTTTTCTAGGCTCTCAATGACACTGCCTTTGCGTTCAATCTCGCTCTGCTGCTGCAATATAAGTTTTTCGTAGCCGTCAAAAATCGTTTCCATACGGTCTTTGGGCTTGCTGGGTGCGTTGGTTTTTATAATACGGTCTTTGTATTTAACCGTTAACCACGTAGTAACAATACCGCCAATGGCGGCAATGAGCGCAATAAATACCTGGCTGTCTAAGCCAGGGGTGGCAGCAGGACTATTTACCGCTGTTTCTATCGCCGCTAATATCATTGCCAACCCCTTTGCTTGCAGGTATAAAGTGTATGTAGGTCATTGCCTGTACGTGTGTTAAGAATAGCCATAACGCCAGTATAATTGCATTACCGCCGTCAAACAACCTTAGCACAAGCGCAAAGAGCCAGACAGACTTTATAAGTACGCCAATTATCAAAAGACGACGCAGCCATTTCCAATTATTCTTATAGAGGTTGAGTAGCATAAAAACGCCCAGCACTACGAAAATTAAGCCGTAAAGTGCTAGTGGCGTATAGGGCGTGATTATCGCCACTGGCTTGCCAAGCGGATAGTACATTAGCGACGCACCAAGCACTAAGTTCAAAATACCAAAGCCTAGAATAATAGACCACGTTAGCGGTGCTACTTGTCGCAACCCTGGGCGTAGCTCTTTAATCTGCTGTTTAATTTCTTGCATAGTTGACACGTCGCTATTCTAACTCCTTTATGCTTTAAAAGCTGTGAGTTAACTAACTTTCCTCGTCTGTTTCGGTTTCCTCTGGCTCTGGCACAAGTGGCAATAGTACACCGTCTTTAATCTGCTGCTCTAATGCCTCTTTAGCAGCAATCCGTGCGTCGCTTTCACTAGCAGCGGCAACGTCAACACTAACAGCATAACCCGCTGGCGTTAGGTCAACTGTAAAAATGTCAATGTCGCCACGTTCAGACTTTGTAATATCAGCTTTTTTTAAAATCTTATTTACGTCTAATTTTTCCATAGTTATTACCCCTTTCTATAGGTAGGCACAAACAGCCTGTAGGTAGCAGTTAACCACCTCATTACGGTTATAGATAGTTGATACTGTAGCACCAGTAAACGCACGTGATATTAGGTAAAATGGCGTATTAGCGGTTAGGCTCACAATATCGTCAGCAAATTGGTTAGATGATGTGCTACCGACAGTACCAGATGACTCTTGGTATGCCATTAACTTAGGGTGCGACGGAGAGCTTGCAGAGGTAGACAACGCACCCTGTATAAGAGGCGTAGAGCCGTTAGCCTGTAGCTGCACTTTCATTGACAATTTCCATAATCCAACAGGCACAGCAATTTGCTGCGACGCAAGATTATACCAAGTACCAACTACGGGGCTACCCTGGCTACGTTGGGTGCTGTCAGTAAATGTAACAGTCCAAACAGCAGGGTCAATAGGAAAGCCGTCTGGTGCTTTGTCTCGGCTGTAGGCTGGCAAGTAAACACGTTCGTTGTTTAGTGTGTAGCCGTTAACGTGTCCCTGGTATAGCTGTATGCTAGTACCATTTGGCTTGCGCACAACAAAGCCGTATTTCCAGCCACCAGTAAGTTGCCAGTATCTAACCTTTTGCCCAAGCGTAAATATGCTGCTGTCTGGTACGTTGACTGTTCCTAGTTTGTTGGTGTTGTCCCAAGCAGAATATGCCCAACTGTCCCAGGCACTACTAAGTGCGTTCCAGCCGCCATTTTCAAGAGCCTGCGCCATTGTGCGTAGGTCGTCAATTACAGAGTTAGAAATAGTTGTAACGCCCGCACCAACACGCACACGTGCCAATTTAATATACGGGTTGCTTGCGCCAACAGCAGCTTGTAGTGCTGCGTCGCTTGGGTCGGCAGGGCTACCCGCTGGTGTACCCGCAACGACAATACACTTAACAACGCCGTTGGTGTTGTTGCTAACGCCTGTGCTTGGTGCTTGTCCGTAGTCAATGTATAAAACTACAATGTCTCGCCTTGGGTTTGATACGTCAGCAGCGGTAATAGTCTTATTTAAAACTGCGTCGTTCCAAGCTGGGTGTCCATAGGTTGCGTCAGAGCGTGGTATTACACTATCGCCAATAGCCACGTCAACGCTCATATTTGCGCCCGCTGCTCGTTGGCTAACCGCTAGACCACTTAAAACCTCGCCAGCAATACCTTTTTGTATCGCTCGTAAGTGTCCAGCCTCGCTGGTTCTACCGCCGTCTCTGTTTGATGTTGCTAAACTCATAGTAGTTACTCCTTATGCTATATTAACACTTTTTATAAATCCGTAATACTAAACGTACCCGTTCCACTTGCCCAAAAATAAAATTTCATTTGCACCAACGGGTTAGGGAAAAAGTCGCTACCGCTTACGACAAATAACCAAGTCTGGCTACCGTCGTCGTTATCTACGTTTTCACGCTCTTGCTCAACCTGTACGCTGCTAATGCCGCCACCGCTAGCCTCTGTATAAGTATATTCCATTTTGTAGACTAAACCACGCTGCTTGCCCTCGTCTGGCGTAAACTTGAGCCTAAAGCGTTTATTATTGAAAGTTACCCCTGTTAGCGTCTTGTCAACAACACCACTAAAGATACGGTACATACGTATACTGTCCTGCCCGCTGCGTTGAAATTGCTTAAAGTCCTCAATGTCTTTTAGCAGTGTGCGTACGTCGGCAGCAAATTGTTGCTCTGGTCTATTGCGTGTATTGTCCATTAGTTTAACTCCTGTACGGTAATCTGCACGTCGTCGTTAGCCACTACGTAAAACTTGGCAAATAACGTGTTGAGCGGGCGGCTTATGCCGTCCCAGTCGCCACCGTTAAGCACCACTGTCCAGCTACTAATATTCTCGTTGCCTACCTCTTGAGCGTCTGGGTACTGGCTAATACTAAAGTAGTCTTGCCCTAGGTAAATCTCGGTATTGTAGTCAATGACTGTGTGCCTAGGGTTGCTGTTTGAGTTTACCCGCATTTCAGCTATTAGGTCTGCAAACAGCACGTTTTGCGTAAGCGCAGTAGCTTTAACCCTAAGTATCTTTGTGCTAACGTACGCAGCCTGCGGGCTTGCTGGTGGCACGCCAGACCAGTCATACGGCAGCCCACTATCTTTTTTATAAAAGCGTATGCTATCAGAGCCAATAAACTGCGACTGCTTAAACTGCTGCATTGTTTTCATTGCAGCGGCTACCCTTTGCTCTAGGCTGTCGGCGTTCAGTAAGTCAATTCGTTTCTCGTCCATAATTACGGCGCAGTCTGGTTAACACTAATTACACCGTCGCTACTGCCACTGGCGTAAACTTTAATATAATACGGCAGCGTTCCAAAGACGTTAAAGCCAAACGTCCAGCGGTAAGTCGTCTCGTTATTGCTATAGCTCTTGTCAAACTGCGGGTTGCGGTCATACATACTTGCAAAGTTAACCCCGTCGTCATAGCCCCAAAAGCCGTTAGGTAGCTCTATCGGCTTATTTGCATTGCCCGTGCCACCAAAGCGTATATCTAGCTGCACGTTCTCTATAGGAAATGGCTGCTTGCCAGAGGCTACAAACAATATTTGAAAGTCCCTATAGCCAGGGTCGCCACCGCCATTACTAGCACTGCTGCTAATGTCCCACGTGTTTGCAGTACTAACAAAGTAGCCACGTAAACCACTAAGCCCACTGTGCCGCTGCTTATTTTTAAACTCTCGTAAGTCGTCCTCTGCCTGCTTGAGCATTGCGGCTAGCTGGTTTGTTGGGTCTAAGTATAGTCTTGTCATAAGCCATAATTGTCTACTGTTATGCTAATGTCCTCTGCGTCGTTTTCGTCCAGGGTAACGTCTATCTGCTCAATACGGTACATACCATTTAGGGGTATTGCTGGGTGTCCTTGCACCTCTACTGGCACTCTATCGCCAATGCCAATAATATTTAGGTCGGCAAGCTCGCCGCTAATACTAAACTTAGGCAGCTCTAAAATATTCTTAACACGCTGTAGGTATGCGCTGGTGTTTTCGTCAAGCGTCTGCTGCACGCTAACAGAGTTAAAGCTAACAATCTTTTGGCGGGTTTTGTACGTGTCTCGGCTTATTTGGTCGGCAGTCTCGGTGCGCAGTGTTTCCTCGCCAAACCCAGAGCCTAGACCAATAATATAGTTGTACAGGTTAAGTGCGCTGTGTGATACAGTGCCGCCCTTTATATTGTAGGGGTAAGTAAACTTGGTCTGCGGGCGCAGGCTACCAATCTGCCCAAAAGTCTCAAAGGTGCGGTCATAGTTAAATTTAAAGTCAAAGTTGCCGTCCTCTAAGTTTGTTAAATTAACAAGCCCGTCTCGTACGTTCTGGTCTACATAGTTGCGCTCTGTGTCGGTTATGCCTGTGTCGTATTGACTAGCCCCAAGCGTAACGTCAAAGTCGTTGCTTGCGTCGCCTGCCTGGGTAAGTGCCAATAGCTGCTGCGCAATAGCTACTCGCTCGTCGCCGTCAAAGTTCGCAGTAACGTATCTGTCAGCAAACAAATCAAGAAAGCCCGTAGCCCGCACCTCAACGTTAACGCCGCCCTGGTTTAGGTTGTACTGCATATCTTTCACTTGCACGCCAAAATAGTACTGCCCGTTGCGCTTTACCCGTATGTCGGTAACGTCTGCCTCAAGCACAGCCTGCGGCACAGAGCCTAGCATTGCACAATAGTCCTCAAATGCGGTTAAGTCCATTAAAAAGCTCAACTGCTCGCTGGCGTTGCGTGTGAGTGTATAACGGCGGCTTTGGGCAAGTCGGCTAATGTCGCCTACCTGTGCGCCGTTAATCCAAAGCTCAAACTCGTATTTTGGTGTTGGTGTTACTGGCATTTAGATACCCGTTACGCCATTGCGCCAAGTTACGGTTGCCTCTACGTTGTCGCTGCCGCTGTCGCTGTCTAGCACAATAGAGTTGTTGCCTACAGCCAAGCCCCACCACGTACTAGCGTCGGTGCGGTTGCCTATGATATTAGAGCCGTTGATTGTTACCGTACGGTTGAGCATATCTATAATTACCTCGTCGCCGTCAACCATAGTAAGCACCAGCTCAAAGCTCTCGCCTGTGGTCTGGTTAGTTATTATTGGGTTAATTGCGCTGTCGTTGAGCGTTATTACTGGGTAGACAATAGCGTTACCGCTGTTCACTACAACGGTTGGGTTTGAGCCACTAGCCCAGTCAACGGGCAGGTCGTACGGCGTAACGTAACCACCCTGTGTAACTCGCTGCACTGTAGCACTCTGCAAGCCGCCGCCGTCGGTATTGTAAAAGAGTGGGTCGCCTGCTGTTAGTTGCAGCATAAAGTCGCTAATCATGCCACCTACGCCGTATTTAAGTACTGGCTTTATGACGTTGCAGTAAATCAAAAACTCTTGCCCTACAAAGTTAGTAACGTACACAGGAAATGTAGAGCCTATTGGCGTTGCCTCTAAAAACTCGTCTCGGTCAATCTGGTGCTGCTCGCAGGTCTCGCTTATAATCTTGCCGCTAACGGTAATATTACGAAAGCCGTAAAACTGGTCTGTTACCAGCCCACCGTCTCGCCCGCTAAATAGAAAGCTGCTTGTGCGCACGTCTGCTGCGCCAAGCCCGTCTATTTCCTCAATCAAAGCGTTGCCGTCCCTAGGGTCGCCGCTTAGTGTGTATAGGTTGTTTAGATTAACTTTCATATTAGCGTGTCCTTATCTGCCAGGCTAGCTCTTTAGTAACACTGTCTAGGTCAACTTGGTTGTAAATATTGTTGTTCTGTACAATGCCCGCTGCGCCGCCGCCTGCCGTGCCGCTCTCAAGCCCCAAGTCGCCAAAGCCGTTAGAGGTAAGCCCGTTGACTGTGCCAAGTATGCTAGAGCTTACGCCCTGCACTGCGGTAATTGCTGCGCTGCCAGAGCGGTCAATACCACCAGCAAGCCCCTGCATTAAGTTTACGCCTAGCCCAGCCATAACGGTACTAGGGCTGTGTATGCCAAAGAAATTTTTAACTGCGTCCAGGGCTTTGCCGCAAACCTCTTTAATCTTGTTTACTACAGCGTCTTTAGCGTTGCTTATGCCGTTCACAATGCCGTCAATGATATTTTTACCAGCGTTCAAAAAGTCGCTGCCTGCATTTTTAACCCAGTTAATTGCTGTGGTTATGGCATTTACTACTGCGTTCTTGACGTTGTTAAAGGTGTTGCTAACTGTATTGTAAATGCTTGAGACAATGCCGCTAATCGTAGACCAAATGCGGTTAAAGACGCTGCTTACGGTGTTCCATATCGCACCAAGTATGCCAGCAATAAAGTTAAATATTGCGCTAAACACGCTGCTAATCACGTTCCAAACCGCCCCAACGACTGTAGTAATGACGTTCCATATTGCGTTAAATATCGCCGCAAAGAAATTAAATATTGGGGTAAGTATCGTGTTAACAATAAAGTTAAATATGCCTTGAAAAATCACAAACAGTATTTGCGCTATGGTGCTTACTATCGTAAAGACCACTTGAAAAATGCCAGACCAGATAGTAAACCAAATTTGAAAGAGTGCGTTGAGTATGAAAAATATAACGTCAAACACTGGCTTTAGCACGTTGTTCCATACTGCGGCAATCAGACCAAACACCGTGCTTACGACGGCTGCTATGGCTTTAAAGACGGTGGTAAATACACCAGCGACAAACTTAATGGTTGCAACTATTGCTTTAAATATGCCAATGGCTAGCAGCACTGCTGCAATCAAAGGCGACAGAGCTACTATAATTACGCCAAGTATAACCTTTTTAATCGTCTCAAAGTTGTCTGCCACAAACTTTAGTACCGTAGCAATTATCTTTAACGCCCCTATGAGCAAGCCAAAGAATATTACGACGGGCGCAGCGGCAATAGCCAGTAGCGCAATGCCAATGGCTTTAAGTACGTCCTGCACCGTTTTGTTAGCTAGTATCTGCTTGAGTGCGTCAATCACAGGCTGCATGGTCGTACCAATCTGCTTGCCTATGCTAATCAAACTCTCAAATGCAGTTTTAAGTTGCTCGGCTACAAAGTCTCGTACGGGCTTTATAATGTCCCAGAATTTAGTAAATGCGTCTTTAACCACGTTTACCGTTTTGCTAACAAGCCCAAATTTCTGCTCAAGCACAACCAGACCCGCTGCCACTGCTGCAACTGCTGCAACTATTAACGTTACTGGGCTAGTCAGTACGGCTAGTACGCCAGCAAAGAAAGCTGCGCCACCGCCGCCAACTACAAACGCTACGCCCAGGGCAATAATGCCAGCGGTTACGCCTGCTAATATTGGCTTGATATTCTCGGCTAGAAAGCCTGCAAACGCCGTTAGTGGTGGCAACAGCTTGCCGCCAATGTCTGTGCCTAGCGTCTCTAGCGTACTCTTTAGGTTATCTAAAGCACCTTTAAAGCCAGCGTTTTGTGCCGCTGCTAGGTCGGTTGCTGCGCCCTGTCGGTTAACAGCCTCGCTCATCTTGTCAAAGCCTGCTGCACCCTGGGCTGCCAATACGCCAGCAGCACGGCTAGCGTCAGAGCCAAAGATTGTAGCCAATGCTTGCTCTCGCTGTTCCTGGGTAAGTTTGCCCAGCTTAGTTTGCAGTTGCCCTGCTGCGTCTCGTATACCAACAAAGTTACCTTTAGCGTCAAAGAATTTAAGCCCTAGGTCTTTCATTGCGCCCGCTGCCTCGTCTGTAGGTGCAGCCAAGCGTTGTAGAGCCGTTTTAAGCGACGTACCAGCGTCAGAGCCGTTTATACCCGCATTACTAAACAAACCAAGCGCAGTAACCGTGTCGCCCACGCTAAGACCCATACGGGCTGCACTGCTACCTGCCTGGCTCAATGCGTACGCCATATCGCTTACGTCTGCGGTTGAGGCGTTAGCACCTGCTGCCAGTGCGTCGGCAACCACAGTAGCTTTGTCGCCTGCCAATGCAAAGGCGTTCATAGTACGGGCAGTAATTGTTGCAGCGTCGGCAACCTCAAGCTGTCCAGCTTTAGCCAGAGACAGCACGCCCTTGCTTGCGCCTAGAATATCGTTAACGCCTACACCAGCTTTACCTAGCTCGGTCATTGCTGCCGCAGCGTCCTTGGCACTAATGCCAGGTAAGCTAACGTCGTTACCTAATTGTCGGGCTTTCTCTGATAGTTGCGCCATTTCTGCTGCCGTAGCCCCAGTAACGCTTTTAAGAATATTAAGCGACTGTTGAAAGTCGCCAGCCATTTTGATACTCGCACCAGCGGCAACCGTTGCTGCTGCTGCTGCGGCTAACAAACCACCCTTAACTAGGGTGCTATTGGCAATCCAAGACTTACCTACTCTGTCTGCGCTGCCCGTTAAATTGTCGTCTACGTTTTTACCAACGGCTTGAGACGCAGCACTAGCAGCCAAAAATTGGCTGTTGTCCAGTTTGAGTGTAGCTGTAATAGTGCCGCCACCGTTCATAATCTCGCCTTTAACTTCTTAACTAGGCTCAAAAGCTTAGTGCTAACGTTTTTATATGGTTTTTTCCCGCCGTTCCCTGCTGCAATAATCGTAAGCGTATCTGCTTTGTCTTGATAATACTGCATACGGGCATAGGTCAGCAACAGGTTAATGTCGCCTAACGGTAGCGGGTTGTCGTCGTCGGTCAAGTCCTCAAGCTTATATTGAGGATACCAGTAACAAAGCTCGGCATACATTGCCCGCAAGTTCTGCTCGGCTTTTTGCCTAGCAAAGCTTTTCATTATTGCCCTGGGTTAGTAGGTTCGTTATCTGTGCTACCAACAGAGCTGCCCTGGGCTGCCTCTGCCATAGCTTGCACCAAGTCTTTGAGGTTGTCGTTACCAATTAAATCAAACAAGTCTAACAGGTCTGGTGTTTTCTCGTTTTCTTTGGTCGTCAACTCCAAAATCTCTTTAATCAAACTAGAGCCTACAATTTCCTCTCGGTTCTTGTCCCTGGCAAACTCGCCAGAAAGCATTTGCACTTTCATAGCTGCTTTACCGCCAAGACGCTTAACGTAATAAACGTATTGCTCGGTTTCGCCTGTTTCCTCGTTCTCTAGTTTAACTACCAGACGCTCTGCGTTAACTGGTGCTTTTCTAATCAGTGTAATTTCTTTCATCACTGTATACCTCGTTTAAGTTGTAAATGGTGGGCGGTATAAAGCCCCGCCCAGGCTAGTTACTAACTTTCGGCAGGAAAGTCTATTGCACCCTTGGCAAGCTGTACGCCTACGCTCTGGCTACGTACTGTAACTTCAATTTTCAAAACGCCGTCGTCAAGACTTACGTTTGTCATTTCTGCTACACCGTCAAAGAGAGTAATAGTATGCTCGTCTGGGTTTTCACAAGGGACTAACTGCAATGGTGCTGTAAGCTGCGCTGTGCCACAGTTAGGCTTGCCATAAACAATTACGCCCTTTTCGCTAACACCTGCTTTAGCAAGAGTACCAACGGGCTGCCCGTCAATCTGTGTACCCTGCGCAAGCCAGTTGTCAGGCAAAAACTTTTTAGCGTTGTCAATACCCGTATCAACAAAGGTCAAAACAACCTCTGCGCTACGGCTCTTAACCTTAGTAATCTTAACTCCGTCAAGAGTGGTAATGTCTACCGTCTCTTGGTCAAGTGCTGGCTCTGCACTCTCAACGCCGCTTAATACTTCGTCGTTGTATTTAACTGCCCAATTTCCTGCTGCAATTTCCATAATGGTTTACCTTTCTAAATTATTTACTTACTAGTTCCAACGTAACCTGCCATTGCCCTACGTGTATGCCTTTAACACCGCCTGTATCTGGCTCGCCCATAGGGTTACAAATAACCCGCATGACTTTGTAGTGTTCAAGAGCTACGCAAGCCTCTAACAAAGCTTGTAGTTCGTCGTCTTTATTGTAAAGTGCGTCGCCGCTTTTATTGCGGTAAGCAATGACTACGTTGTGCTTACGTTTCCATTGTAGAATATTACCACCACTTTTACTACCAGGCTCGGCGTATATAACCCACTGGTCGTTTTCGGTTAAATTAACAGTCGGCATACGACTAACCGTAATTTTGTCGGCTGTGCATAGCCCGTTGGCTACCACGTACGTCTTTAAGTCCTCTGCTACGCTCATTTCATTAACCTCAAAATCTTACCTAATGCTTTTGCTGGGTCTATCTTAGCAAAGTCTTTGCCCGTACCAGCAGTCGTATAGTTTCTAAATACACGCCCTCTGGCTTGTCCTGCGTTCTGTGCGCCTGCGTGCCTGGCTAACCAGACAATCTGCGCACCGTCAGTACGGGGTATTACTCTGCGCTTGCTACGCAGCTCGCCTTTTCTCTGCGGCGTACGTGGGGTGCTTTCCTGCAACAGCTCGCCTGCGGCATTGACAGTAGCTTTAACGGCTTGTGCGTTAATCGCTGCTGCTGCGCCAACTATATTAAGCGTGTTCATGGTTAGCTTTCCTCGTCTGCGGCTGCCTCGCCTGGCACTGTCCGTACTAGGGTTAGCTCTACAAGGTCGTCGCCGCCACCTATCAAGCTCTCGCCTGGGCGCACGCTAGTAATCTTGTACCAGCTATTCTGTCCGTAATCAGCAAAACGGCTAAACTGTGCGACTAAGCCGTACAATTTGCCGTTTCGTGATACGTAGTACGGGTCTGTTGGCTCAATAAAAGCTAACAAACTGCCCGTTAAATTGTCTATATGGTCGCTGTTCTCAAAGCCCTGTGTGTCCTCTACAAGAGCGGCAAGGCTATGATAGTCGCCCAATGTCTCAACGTCGCCAAAATCGTCTGCTTGTATGTCATATACCCGCAGCGTGTGATTGAGCGGTATATTGGTGTTTTGCACCATAGCTATACCCTCGGCTCACGCAAGCGGTAAAATTCAATTACGCTTGCGTACTTTTCCCAGATAGTACCAAATGCCTTTGTAAATTTGCTATAGCTACGTGTGCCTACGTTTTCGCTCTGTACGTCGCTCTTAGGGTCTAGGGCTTGCCCTACAGCCTCTACAAGCACGTTATACAGGTCGTCTGGTAAGCAGCATACATATTCTGGCTCGCCTGGGCTTTCGTCGCCTGGGCTTTCCTCTGCTAGCTCTGTAGGTGGGCAAAAACCCCACTTAGCACTAACAATTATGTAATCGCAATTATTGTAGTGGTTACAGCGGTTGCCTATATTGCATTTGTTGCACAGCTTAATGCCGTTAAACCAACTGCCAAATAGTCGCCCGTTCTGTCCGTACTGCAAGTCGCCACTCGCTACAACGGTTTCTACGCCGTCTACTACAGTGGTTACAGTCTCTACCTCATAAAAGGGGTGGGTTTTAAGCCACAAATAGCCCTCTGGGTAGCCAAACTGCCTTGTTTCAAAGTCGGCAGACCCGCACAACGGGTAGTTTAATAGGCGTTCCAAATCTGCAACAGCGGCATTAACTGCCTGCTCAAATGCTGCGTCGTCTGTCTTGCCTAGTATCTGTGCCAGTTGTGCTGTGTCTACCTTTGCCATTGTAGTTTTACTCTCTGTTTAAGTTGACGTTAATGAAAGGGGCGGGGTGTACCCGCCCCAGTTTCTAGCTTTCGTCTGCGTAAGCGGCTTTAACACCACCAATGCTGCGGAAATCTAGTATACCGCCACCTCGGTACATTTCGCCAAACAGTACGGTTTCGCCACGCTGTTTTGCGCTGTGGGTTTCAATGACGGTTACAGTTCCACCGCCACCACCAGTAACGTTCTTAACAACTGCTTTCTCGTAAGAGCCAAAGCTGTCAATGTCAAACTGCAATGCGCCGTTGGTAACACCGTACCAGTTGCTAGCCTCTAGGTAGAAAATAGCGTGGTCAATGGTTACGTTACCGCCACCGTCTGCTGTGCGCACAACGGTAACTGTACCGTTAGTACCAAGCGTAGGTAGCATTGAGTTTGGCACAATCACAATGTTGCCACCAAGAGCTACGCCAAGACGGTCATAGGCGTTAACCTGTACAGTCCCGTTGTTGCTCAAGATACCTGTAGCACCAAGGTTAAAGTCCAAAATCAGTTTGGCTGCTGTTTGAGCGTTCATTACGTAAGTTCCACCAAGTACACAGTCGGAAAGGTCAGTAAAGAGCTGCAAAATCTTAGCGGCTTGGTCTTTTTGTCCCGTTGCTGGGTACTCAAGAGAGCCGTTAGGGTCTGCTGCAATGTCAGTACCGCTTGCACGGTTCAGACCTGTAACACGCTGGTCTACAGCCTCTTGCATTTCGGCAAGGGCGAAAGCTGCTAGAGCTTTCTTGTAAGCACCTTGGTAGCGTTGTGCTGTGATAGACACGACGTTAGCAGGGCTAAAGCGGGTTACTTTGTTACAAATGACTGTGTGGGTAGCAAGACGTTCCTGCGTACGGGTCTGTAGCGCAGTTTCAAAGTCGCTCTCTGCACTTGGGTCGCAGTAGCCAACTGGCAAAAATTCAATGTCGCCAATTCCTAAGTTCCAACCGTATGAAAGCCCAGCGTCTTGAAAACCAAACACGCTCAAGAAAGCGTCGTAGTTGCTAGTACACTGCTCAATTTTGTCAAGCAGTTCGTATGGTGGGATTAAACCACCAACGCTAGCGTCGTCGTCGGTTAGGGCGTTCTTAGCAATAAGCTCATTGCGGTTAAACTCGTTAATAGCTTGGTAAAGCTCACTTTCCTTACCGTTACCATTACCGTTGCGCTCTGCCATAATTTGCTCAAAGAGACGCTCGCCAGGTTTCATGTTCTTAACCCGTTCCTCAACAGTAGCTTTACCGCCACCAAGGTTGTTAGCGTCAACGTGTGCGCCAGGTGTTGCCACAGCAGGCTTGTTCATGTTGGCTACTAACTGGGTCATTGTGTCTTGCAGCTTGTTAAAGTCTGCACGACTAACTGCGCCGTTTTCGTCGGCAGCAGGTGCGGGTGCTGGTGCAGGTGTTGGGTCTTTAGCCTCGTCAACCTGTGCTTGTCCAGCAGCTTGCGCCTCTGGTGTAGCAACTTCGGCACTACCGCCAGCAGGTACTTCTACCTCTGTTTCGTTGCCGTCAGCGTCATTAACTTTTACTTTTACGGCAAAGCCGTTAACGTTGTAAATCTTGTATTTCATTGCGTTAGTTTCCTCTCGGTTCTTTAAATTGTACTTACTTAGGTCAAAGCCATTTTTGGCTGCAACCGCTAATAGGTTCGTGTCGGTAAAATCGTTATTACCCAGCCCCACCATACTAATATCTATAAGTCGGTGGTCTTTGCGCAAGCCGTTCTCGTCGGTGTAACCAATAGTACCCTGCGAAAACTCAACCAGCCCCTCTAAAAGCATATCTCTTGCTAGTAGGCTGTTTGGGTTTTTCTTGCTAAATTTTATGCCGCCAAGCGTAACACGCTTTGCAACCATATCTTTAACTAGTCCTATGGCACTACCTAGAGTGTCAAATACGCCGTAGTAGTGGTCTTGAAAAATCTTGCCACTGTAGTTGTCTATATCAAGCGTAGCAATGTCATACTTACTGCCGTCCTTTTGCACGGTCTCGTTAGCAATCTCTTGCCCGCCGTCAAACAAAACAACGTACGGGTCTTGCTCGCTCTGGCGTGGTGTACCGTTTACCGTAACCTGCAAAAGAGCGTCTGGTTTAGTACCAGAGTTTAAAGCTATATTTTGCTGCTTGCGTTTCGGCATAGGTTCAACCTTTACTTATTACTTACCCGCCCTGTTTTTAGTTGCTGGTCGCAATCGTGCTAGACGTTACCATAATAGTACTACAAACGTAACCAATTACGCCAGAGTGCTACGACTGTATAATTTCAGCCTCGGTAACTTGCCCGCACCTAGGGCATTTAATCTCTACTTTACCCCAAGACAAATAGCAAAGTGCTTGGTTGCACGCCTGCAATATGCCCGCTTTAATACGTTGGTTGCGGCAGCGTATGAGCCGCCCGCCAGACTTATTAACGTTGGGTAGTGGTTTATTCGCTTGCGCTGCCACCGTCGCTGCCTGGGGTTGAGCTGGTGCTGCCTGCGCTGTTGTCGTTGGCTGGCTTGCTGGCTCGGCTGCGGGTGTTGCGGGTGCGTGGCTTGGTGCTTGCTGTTGCTGGTCTATCATTTGTTACCACCTCTTGACTATTGCCAACTGTTTTACGGGCTAATTCTTTAATAGCTTTCTCGCCTCGGTACACTTGCCCGTTAAACGTGATAGAGCTATGCTTGCCCACTTTTTCTGTTCCGTTGAGTATATTTGCTAGGTTCATATTTAGCTTTCCATTTCCTCGTCGTCGCCAGGTACGCCAGCGGCGGCAATTACAGCAGCGTCAAAGTCTGCTTTCTTAATTCGCTTACCGTCCTTGGTGTAGTACGGGCGGTCTGCGCTGTCTGTCTTTTCGCCGTACACAACACCGTTAAGCAAAAACTCGCCAGCGTTTAACTCGCCAAGCTGCTCTGCCTCGTCTGGGTTGCTAGGTGTTGGGGTGTTCCTGCCACCGCCAATAACAACCTGCAAGCCAGGCATAGTAGCACTAACGCCTGCTGGGTCGTTTGAGCCGCTAACTTTCTTTTGGCGTAGACCAGTGCGCACGTTATCAAGAGTGGCTAGAGCTTGGCTGCCAAATACTGCCTGCGCAAGGTTAATACCCTCTCGGCGTTCTGATACTGTCAGTACGTCTTTGTTTAATAGTTCTGCAATTCGCTTTACGTTTTCCATATTAGTTACCCTCGTTTAGTTCGTTAATAATTGCCTCAAGCTCTTGCGGCTTAAATCCTATAACTACTTTACCACCTATAAAAATCATAGGAAAGTAAACACTACCTTTACCAGATACGCCAAGCTCGGCTGCCCTTTCCATAGCCTCTTTACGCTTGTTGGTAATCTGCACGTTGTAATGAGTTACTGCTATTTCGTTGGTGCGCAACCAGTTCCAAAGACTGTTGCCGCAGCTCGTACAGCCGCCGTAGCTGTACAATTCTGCTGTTATTGGTGCTTGGTCGCTCATTACTCTATTACCAGCGTGTAATCGCAGCGACAGTTAGGGTGTAGACCACCTGCGTTAACGTCTACAAATCGTACTGGGTAATATACCTGCTTGGCGTTACCCTCGGCATTAGTCTGCTCGCCCTCGGCAACGTCGCCTACGTTAAAAAAGTTGTCCTCAAACGGTACACGCTTGCCAGAGGTGTTAGTACAAAACGGGCAAGGCTTTGCGCTGTTGGTGCGCCAAACTTTGTAGGCTTTGCCAGTAAAGCCGTTACCGTCAATAAATTGCTTGTCGGCAAAGAAAGTAGACTGTCTAAAAGCGTTGCCACTCTCGGTATCTACAAGCCGCTCTACCTGCCAAGTTGCAACGTCGTTGCTTACTTTCTCACGTACGGCAGCAATAACATCTGCACGGCTCAAATTGTCCCGTGTGCCTTGGGCAATAATCTTGGTAAGTTCGTTGTCTATTGTTTGAAAATGCTCGTTACTAACCTTAGTCAAACGCTCTTTGAGGCTCTGCTTTACAGCGTCGCTAACCGTAAACGGTATAACTTCTTTCTCAAAGTCATTTGCCATTTGCTCTGCACGGGCTTTGCCAAACAGCGGCAGCACTGCTAGGTAGTAGGTAAGCAAAACGTTAGCCAGCTTTTCAATATAAGCGTCCTGCTCTTTTTGCTCTAGCTGGTTGATTGACTTAATGTATTGCTCGCCAAGCGCAGTATCAAGCTCACGTACGGCACTGCGTAGCGTGTTCTGGGCTTTCTCTACTTTAGCTTGCCCCTTTTCGTCTAGGCTGTTCTTAGCGTGCTGTGCAAGGTCTGCTGGGTCGTGGTGGTGTACGTGGCTATGGTTTGAGTTATCAACCGTTATAGGCACTGCTGGCTCTGCACCGTTGCGCTGTAGCACGGCTAACTGCTCTGCGGTAAGCGTAATGGTATTGACGGGCTTGCGCTCAACCATAATAGGCGTAGCGTCGTCTGGTAGCTCAATGCCAGAGACGGCAGCAGCTTGGGTTGGGTCTAGTCCAGCCTCAACAAGCGACTTAAACGTTTCGGCACGCTGCTTGTTAATTTCTGCCTCTGCTTTTTCTTGGTCTAGGTCTTTACTGATAGGCGCAATAGCACGCATTTTAATAGGCTTGCGGGCGTAGTCGGCAGGGTAATTGTTAATGTAGTCCTGGTTTAAGCCAGAGACAATACCGTTAACCAGTGGCATTACAGTATCTAAAATAAAGTTGTCTGTCTGGGTGCGGCTAACGTCCCTGGTTGTGCCGCTTTCCTCAATGCCCAAAATGGTTTTACTTACGCCAAGCACGGCAAAAAATGCGTCTCTGTTGAGGCTGCGTATTTCTTTCATTGCCATTTTGTCTAAGTCCTCTATGAGGCTCTTGTAGTCAATAAAGCCACCGTTGCTAACAATAGGCGTACCCGCTTTGTCCATATCGTTGCTAGTCCAACGTGTCTCTACCTGGTGTTTAAGCTCGTCGTAGTCGTCTTTTTCCAGTTTCTCTTTAGAGCTAAGTACACCTGGGGCTTTAATCATATTGGCAAGCGTTGCAATTTGCAGGCGGGTTGCCATAGTTTCTAGGCTCGTCTCGTCAACCACTGGGCGTATCATGCCGTAACCCTTGCGCAGGTCAACTGGGTTTAAGTCAGTAAGCGCAATAGCGTTGGTAGGCAGGTAATGAGTAACCTTGTCTAAGCCGCTAGGCATTTTGAGTGTTAGCTTGTACGTCTTTAGGTTGCCGTCGTCGTCGTAGGTGCGCACAACACGGTTACTTTGCAGCAGCGTAAACTTGTCTACTGGCTTGATATTGCCAGCAACCATAGTACGCTCGCCTGCGTCCAAAAACGCCTCGCCCAAAATCATCATAAAGCTAGCAATACCTGCGTAAAACAGGGTGTTGTCTACTGGGGCTTTGTCAATCGCAAGCAAGTACGGGTGCTGCACGTCCTCTAGTTTTGGTGCGTCTTTTGGGTTGCCCTTGGTAGGGTCGTACATTTCAATATTGTTAACCATAATGTCGGCTACTTTATTGCGGGTCTTTCGTATGGCAGCGAAAATGTAGCCTCGGTAAATTTCCTCAAGCTCTGCCGCACTGTAGCCTTGCGTGGTACTGCGTCCGTTGACACGTACACCACCAGAGCCAAAACGGTCTTTAAGCCCAGCAGCAACGCTGTCTGCATAACTGTTACTAACTAAAGTGTCGCCAGGCGCAACGCTACTAGCCTCGCTTGCCAAGACGACGTTGCTAGGCTCTGTGGGTGCAGCACCGTTTCTGCCCCTAAACATAACCTCAATCTTTGTGCCTGGTATTCTCATAGTTTGCCCTTTGCTGTTTTTAATGCCATAAAGTTTACGCTTTCCTTACCCCAAATTATATGCTAACCAGGTCTTTAATACTATAATGCTTCTTTTGCTTAACCCACCAAGCGGCTTGTAGACCGTCTGCAACGTCGGGGCTTTTGCCAATGCGGGACTTTACAGCGTCTTTTTTATCAACAATAATCATGCGCTCTTTTGTAGTATACCCGTGTGCCTCTAGTTGTGTACATAGCTCGTCGTAGTGCGGCAGCTCTGGGTCAAATAACAGCTCTGCTGCATTAGCGGCTTGCGCCATATCGTAAAAGTTTTGGCTGCGTATATTGTCAAACAGTCTAACACCTTTCAAGCCGTCGCTATCTACCTTTGCCTCGGTATATTGCTTTGTGTCGTCCAGCGTGCGCACGCCCGTTGTAGAGCCTGCATTAAAGCGTTGTATCTTAAAGCCCAGGTCAATACAGCTATCGCCTACACTTTCGCCAATGCCAATAATATCAACTGCTGCGTTATGACTGCCCACCCTACGTTTTTTGCAGAAAGCAATATAGTTTTGAGCCACAAACTTACCTTTGTTTTGCACGCTGTCTGGTATGGTTAGCTTTTCAATGTCCCGCACCACGTCGCCAACAATATAAACAAATGTACAGTCGTCGCCGCCTCTTGACGGGTCGCAGCCTGCGTAGCCTGTGTCGTCGGCATTAGCAGGTGCTTTGCGCACAAACATACTGCGCTTAAACAGTGTAGTAGCGTCGTGGTAGTAGTCCCAGTTGCCCTCAAGCAAACGCTTACGCTCTGCCAGGGGCTTGCTGCGCAGCTCTTGTATGTAGTTCTGGCTAATAAAAGGGTTGTCGGTAACTAGCGACTTAATAAAGCACTTGAGCGCAGGCAGCATAGTACCGTCGGGCATTTCAACGTACACAGGCTCGCCGCTGTCGTTGATAATTGCCCAAGTCTGATAGTCGCCGCCGCCTAGCTTGGCGTACGGGTCGTAATACTCTTGCCTAGTAAAGTTGGTTGCTGGGTTTTGAGTACCAATAAACTTGCCCACAATATTATATTTCTTTGTTAAATAGCGGTTTTTGCGGCTGCTAAACACGTCTTTAGCCTTTTTACGTACCTCGCCCATTTCCTCAATAATTGCGTGCGTTAGGTTCAATGAGCCTAGGCGGTTGTAGTCTGGGTCTGTAGGTGCGTACGCCAAGTCAACCAGCAAAATAGCACTGCCATTGCGGTAGTAAATGCCAGGGTCAACCATAGGGCTGTATCTAAAGTCTGTCTCTTTAACGCCAAGCAACGGGTGCGTCTCTGCCAGTAGGGTTTGCACTGTCGTCTTTCGTAGGTTGCTAATCTCGTTGCGCCCAAGCCCAATACGTATGCCTGGGTACTTGCGGCATTGCAGCACCGCCCACTCTGTAACGGTCATGCTTTTGCCACCACCAGCACCGCCGCCAAAGTCATAGTCAACAATCTGCGGGTTAGCAAATAGCTCAAACGCTAGTGCCTGTTTCTCGCTAACCTCTGCCTGCATTACTTGCTAGCCCTAACAACTTTAAGCTCAAAGCTGCTACTGTCGTCGTCAAACAAACTCTTGCCGCTGCCGTCTGTCATTGTGGCTTTCTTGATAATTCTACCCTGCAACTCGTTATAGTCCCGTATAGCAGCTCTGCGCACAGCAGGCGGGGTGTCCTCGTCGGTAATAAGTTTTAGTGCTTGTACGTCTACAACGTCGTGGTTAAAGCCCTGCTCTTTGATAATTTCACGCCAGTACTCTAAGAATTTAGCATTTTTTAGTAATTTGCTTGAGCAAGCAGCAGCCACCATGTAAGCCCGTTCGTCTCTGTCAACGGTAGGCATATTGTACGCCTCGGCATAAGCTTTATAGTTTGCTAAACCGTTCATAAGTCCTAATGCAAATTTGCGCCACTGCCAGTTAACGCCCGCAAGTATAATGTCCTCTTGAGCTTTTTTGGCATTGTCGTTAGCCCGCTTTACGTCGGCAGCAGTAACTAGCCCCTTTTGCACTGGGGGCTTTTTAGCTTTGGTAGACTTGCTACTTTTGCTGCCGTTTGGTGTTCGCTTGTTGCGGGCTGCCATTTGGTGCTACCTTTACGTTTAATTTTGTACCTGTCTTTATTGTACCAAGCACAAGGGCATTAGGGTTATAGGTGCGTATGGTTACGTCGTATGCTGTGCGAGTACCCCAATCTGTCTCTGCTGTGCCAATGCTCTTAATCTTGCCCTCAAACTCAATGCTCATTTGCTCTGGCTCGTCGCCTGCTGGTTTTCCTGGGTCAATCATGGTTCTAGCCCCCTCTCTAAAGCCACTAAGCCTAATGCTCGGCGCACAATCTCTGCCTCACGTTCCAACGGCTCAAGCTGCTGGTCTAGGTCTGCTAGCCGCTGTATTAACGCTGCTTTAAATTCTGGTCTGTCTGCCAGGTGTATTAACTCGCCCACTACTTTGCCCTCACAATCAAGCTAAATATGCCAAGCGCAGTGTCTTGTATGTCGTCTACTGCAATAGGCACTTGCCCGTTTTTCATATAGTAATTTAACTTGGCGTGGCAACGTTCTGGCGGTATAAATTCAGACAACCCAAGCATACGTACCTGGGTCTCGCAGTAGGGTTTGCCACCACCAGACCAGGCAATAACTCGCACGTTTTTAAAGTGCCTTGCAAATATCTCTACCAGTTGGCAGTATGGCTCGTTACGGTCTTGGCAGGTAGCCGTGCAGTTGCAGCGCAGCGTACCGTCAATATCAAAGGCAATTACTACCTTTTCCATTTTCTTGCGCACGTTCTCTAGTCCTGGCTCTTTCATAATGCCCCCACGTAATCACTAATTATTTTCTCTACCTCTGGCAACTGCCGCTGTATGCTGTGCGTAAATATACCGCTGTCGTCAATGCAAGCAATGCAGGTATCTATAGTGCGGTCAAAGGTAACAACACGGGCATTAAAGTTAGTACCAATCTGCGCTGCAAATTCTCGCTCGTTAGTAACTAGCCCAGCAAACGCTTTGCCACAGACAACTACCTTTAAGCCAAGCTCGTACATTTCCAGGGCGCAGCGTCCAACGCCAATGCCATAGCTGTACTGGCTAATAATCTGCCATGCCTCTTGCTGGTTTACTTTTTGCTTGCCGTTAAAATACCCGTCGGCTATAGTGTCAAATTTCCAGCCTGCCTTTTCAAACGCCGCTTTAATAAGTGGGTACACTCGTTGCTTGCCGTGCAATAGGTTGCCAAAATAAATAACCCGCTTTTGGTTGTGCTTTTCCTGCGTGGCGGCTATTTTCAACAACTCGGTATTGTCTACCGTCATAGGCATAAAAATTACGTTCACGCCCTGCTTGCGCAAGTAGTGTGCAAAAGAATTATAAGCAGTTACAAACACTATATTCTTTACACCAGGTAGTGCCTTTAGCACCTTTGCAACGTCAGTCATAGGCTCTCTGTGCGGGTAGCGGTGTAGATATTGCACTACAAGCTCTGTGTCCCTTGGCAACAATGCCAGGTCAGTCTCGTTAATCAGTGGGCAGGTGCTAATAACAACTTTGTCTGGGTCAATGTCGGTTTGTTCAATGAGCCGCTGCCAAATAGGTACTTGGTATTTAACCAGCTCACGGCTGTACGTAGCCGCACCATTTTCTCTGCCGTGTTCTTGGTATCGCAGTTGCCAAAGCTCGTTAGTGTCGTCTATAACGTGCATAATTACCCCCTCGGCACTTTCGGTTTAGGTTCAATAATAAACTCGTTGCCTAGCACCAAGCCGCTGCTGGGTATGCTGTAGTGGTCTAGGTGTTTGCCGTGCTTATCGCATTTGCGGCTGTGCGTTTTCATAGGCGGGCAAGCGTCAAACTCGGTTAGGTACTCTACGTTAATAAACAATAAGCCTACCTGCATTTCTGGGTGGTCGTCTAAAAACACTGGGTACGGTACTGCGTTTATGCCGTCGTTCATACCTCGTACCTGCATTTTTCTGCAAAAGTATTGCGTATGTAAACACCAACCTTGCCGTTTTTAAAGCTAGCGTCCAGGGTGCTTAAAAATGTCTCGTTGGCATTTGGCACTACCTCTGGGCGGCTAATCTTAACGTCGCTCATTTCTGCGCCGCCAAGCCTAAAAAAGTTACCGTACAGCGTGCGCATTTGTATATTTTTGTCGGTTGGGTCTAGCAGGTGGGCAATGCCACAAAGCAACTGCCTGCGCTCTCGGTTCATAATCATAGGCACGTGCAGGGCGTAGCTCAACTGTTCTTTGGCTGGTATGCCAAGCTTG
>JBAZJP010000021.1:0-26422 GCA_041651255.1 Sulfuriferula sp.
TGTCGTAACCCAGATGCTCGCTTAATTCGGCACTTAAAGTCGTTTCTATGGCTGTCTTGAGCAGCTGTTGCATCACCGTGCTCAGGTCTTGCTCGGTTTTGACGTGCTTGGACAATTCCGCCGTCAAGGCTTTTATTTGTGTTAAATCCATTGCTATACCCATCCTTTAATTTACCCCGTTAAGGGTAGTTAGAAATAGGTATTTACACAATCTGATTTACAGCCTCACGACACGCACACTTTTGTTAATGTTCAAATATATCCTTCTTGCTCTAATTTCAAAATAACCATCTGCATCGCCTGAGTCACATTGAGCATACTGGTATCGATAAGCAATTCGGCCTGCTCTGGTGCTTCATAAACATCGCTCGCCTGCACAGCCTTGATTTTCTTGGTCAGGCGCGCCGCGCACACACTGGCAGGTGCAGTGAGTGCTATTTCAAAATACCCCCCTTCATTTTGCACAGTGTTACGCATGCTGCGCCGCACAGCAGCGGTAGGGATATCAATGGCACAAATGACTATGCCACGATGTTTGACAATTTCGTGTGCCAGCATAGCTATTGTGTCCACATTATCAACAACACCAGGATGACGGTTCAGCAAATCGCTATCCAGCAGACTAACTTTACGCGAACCTAACGCACCCAAGGCTTGGCTTAAAGCACTTGCCAGCGTGGTTTTCCCTACGCCAGCGACACCTGTCATCACAATCGCGAATCCGCTTGTTTGGCGAGGTGGATATGCCACCCGCATTTCTGCCAACACTTCGGGAAATGTATACCAATCGGGAATAGTGAGATTGGCGTATAAACGGCGCTTTACTTCCTCGGCGGTCAACACCAGTTTATATGAATCCTTAGGCGCTTCTTCCAATGGTAAATATTGCGCACGCTCTTCCACATAGACCATACGCGGATAGGGTATTAACTTTACACCGATATCACCAATATGCTGCTCAACCACATGAAAGGCATCGCCTTCAAGCAAATCTCGACCACGACGATTGGCACCCTGCGCACCGGCCTCACCCCCTACAACCAGGTGTGAACAACCGTAGTTGCGACTGATAATTGCACGATGCAATATTTCACGCACACCGCCGCGCCGCATATAGTTTGGAGACAAGCTCATTACCGCCGTTAATTTACACATACGCGGCATAAGCGCTTGATAACTGCGTATAGTAGGGAAATAGGTTGGACTCAAATGCTGCTCTCCACCCGTAAGTGGCTGTATCAACAATCCCGCCTGATTCTGTACTGCAGCGCGCATCATGAACTCCAAAGCTGCTCGGTGTATGGGCTGTACAGACTGATAAGCGACAACACGCCCCCACCCACGCTCTGTAAAATAATGCCGCAACTGTTCAGGGGTATGATAATCCCCAATAAAATCGTACCGATTTACCTTCGTGACCCCCACTACACTGCCACCAACGTACCAAACTGATTGCGCATTAAAATCCAAACTGGCACCCAGCATTTTGGATTCCAGTTCCAAATTTGCTTTGTAAATTTCAGCTACGGTTAAAACTGCCAACAACTCATCATACTCATCCCTAAGCGCAACCGAAGCGCCTAATTGCAGCGACTGTGCGAGTCTTAATGGAATCGACAAGGTCAGCGGATACATCCAGGCTAAACCTGCAGGAAGCCGCATATGCATTAAAACACTAAGGTAACTTGCCTCACCCATATAACCTGTCAGCGGGGTATACGCTCCCGACAGTAGCAACATCAAATCACTTTGCTGATATGCGTTTAAGCGAATACTGGGTAAGCGTGGTGCCTGCCGATGCAATTCATGGGTATCGCTATCACTTGCCAGCAAATTCGTAAGTGATTCTGAGCCATACGGACTTAGTAATTCAGGCATGCTCACCTCAATCTCGACTGGATGACACTGATTTGGCGTTAAGATACTGTACTAGTTGCTGTACGAGAATATTTACATTCTGTCGGCCGGTATCAATAATGATATCGGCCACTTCCCGATACAAAGGATCTCGTTGTGCATGCAATTCACGTAACCGTGCTTTAGGATCTTCAGTCTGCAATAATGGTCGATTCCTATCGTGACGGGTGCGCTGAAACAACTCATCAACTGTCCCGCGCAAATAGATGACCGTGCCACGTTGCTTGAGTAAAGCGCGTGTTGCCGGACTTAACACTGCACCACCCCCTGTCGCCAAAATAATATCATTCAACTGGGTTAAATCAGCGATCACCTGTTCCTCACGCTTGCGAAATCCAGCCTCACCCTCTACCTCAAAAATCATCGGGATAGTGACGCCAGTACGCTTTACTATCTCATGATCTGCGTCATAAAACTGCCTGCGCAAATGCTTGGATAGTAATTTACCAACGGTGGTTTTCCCCGACCCCATCAGCCCAACTAGATAGATATTCTTAGTATTCATTTTTGCAATTGTAACGCAAGGACAGGGCTAGGCAATAAAAAAGGCGGGGATCAGCCCGCCTTTTTTAAATGCCGCGTTTATTATTTGAAACTTAAATCCTCTTTAACAATGCGCGGCGTTAAAAACACTAGCAATTCCGTCTTGGTAATATTCTTGGATGAGTTTTTAAACAAATTACCTAACAGTGGCAAATCACCGAAGAATGGTACTTTGTTCACTGAATTGTTCGTATTATCTTCATAGATACCACCGATAACTGCCGTTTCTCCATTATTAATACGTATCTGGGTTTTTACACGCTTGGTTTCTATAGGATAAGCCTGATAACCTTGACCCAAATCAAACGGAGTACCGGGCGCATCCTTTTGCACTTCGACCGTCAGAATAATAGAATCATTATTCAATATTTGTGGATTAACCAGCAAGCAAAGAAACGCATCTTTAAAAGTAACAGTTGCTGGAGAATTCGCAGTCGGTGGCGTAACGCTAGGAATTTGCACACCTTGTAATATCACAGCTGGTTTTTGATTAGCTGTAATGATACGTGGACTAGAAATTATCTTACCAAGACCATCTGACTCCAACGCTTGCAACTCTAAGCTCAATAACGCACCACCACCCAAATTAAACAGAGACAGACCTAATGATCCCGCCGTTAGACCTGAGTTAACAACAGCCGGCAGATTGACGTTGGTACTAGCAGGTACACCCACCTGGTTAGACACAGTAGGCGCAGTTGTACCTGTAGTGCCTACGCTACCACCATAACCAATGCGGTTACCAGCTAATGCACCTTGTTGCACACCAAACTTAACACCCAACGACTTGCTGAAAGTATCGCTTGCCACCACTACACGAGCTTCTATCATCACTTGACGCGCTGGGATATCGATCAACTTCAACATCTCAGCAACTTCAGCTTGCTTACTCGCGATATCATTGACTATCAGTGTGTTGGTTTGCGCTTCTGACGTTGCACTACCACGCGGTGATAACACCCGGTTAGGATTGGCTATTGCGGTCGTCGCAACAGGCACTGCAGTAGCAAGCACCTTGTCTGCTTTCACACCCTGGGCCTGAGCTGAGCAATTAACATCCTCACCTGTATCACCAGGCAATGGCGGCAGACCCAATAAGAACCGCGCGGCTTGATCTGCTTTTTTATAATTTAATTGGTATTGACGAATAACCAACGGCTCCAAGCTTTCCAAGTTTTGCTTAGACTCTAACTCTGCCTTTTCTTTCGCTAACAATTCATCTTTAGGTGCGACCCAGATAACATTACCGTTCTCACGCTTATCCAAACCCTTGCTCTGTAAAATGATATCCAGAGCTTGGTCCCATGGCACGTCTTTTAAGCGTAAGGTCAGGTTGCCCGTCACAGTATCGCTGGTAATTATGTTCTTGCCTGTAAAATCAGCAATCACTTGCAGTACTGAACGCACCTCCACATTTTGGAAATTCAGTGATAATTTTTCGCCAGTATATTTAGGTTTGCCACCCGCAGCTTTGGAAGCATCTTCCGTTTTAGCTCGAACTTCAATAATCAACTGATTATCTGCCTGATAAGCTGAATACTCATAATCAGCTTTGGGCTCTATAGTCATTTTAACGTTACCGCCACGACTTTCAGTTTCTACGAACAATACTGGCGTACCAAAGTCAGCGACATCCAGACGGCGCTGCAATGCACGAGCCACATCCGTGTTCATAAAGTCAATCGCTAACTTCTTGCCTTGTTTACGTATATCTATACCCGTTGAACTATCTGACAAAGTCGTAATTACACGGGCTTCACCGGCTGCACCACGACGGAAATCTATATCTTTAATGCTATGTTTACTCACGCTGACACCTGCTTCAGCAAAGCGTGCGGTAACGTTCGTAGTGGATTGAGTATCGGACTCTTGGACGGTAATAAACAACGCATTACCATCAATTCTAGTTTCGTATTGTGCAGGCTTAGTTAAATTCAACACCAATCGCGTACGCTCACCTGCTTGCACCACATTGACAGTTTTTACTACGCCTTGATTAACATTTACAGTATTTTTGCCTAATCCATTTGCTGTGCCTGCCAAATCAAGTGCAATACGAGGTGGATTATTTATCGCAAAACCAGCTGGGGAATTTTGTAAATTTTGTTTTAAACCAATTTTCAGCAAAACTTTACCGCCTTCAAGCGCAGAATAATCTAAGCTCTCTATGCTATTTGTTTCGGCTTGAGCTTGTTGGACACTGAACATCATGACACACATCATGATGACACTCATCAAAAAGCGTTGGCTAATTTGTGCTATGGTAGTTTTCATTTGTTTTGAGTCCTTATTGTTCTTGCTGCAATGTCAACGAACTATCGCGCTCAGCCCAGTCACCTGCACTGTCTTGCACTGTTTCTTTTAATTTAACTTCAGTATCGCTGACTGCCAATACCTTACCAAAATTCTGCCCCAGGTGATCACCAACCCGAACTCGATATATTGTGTTCTCTGGTGTTTTGATTACAGCGTATATTTGATTCCTCTGCTTCAGCACACCCACCATTTTTAAGCTTTCTAACGAAAAAGCCTCCAATGGTTCTTTAGGCCGGTTCATATCTGGCTGAAACGCTCCACCACTCGCACTAGGCTTCAACTTACGAGGTTTAAATGGGTCTGACAAATCGAAAGCATTATAGATGAAGGCTTTATATGGCGCCATTTCCGGCAAAGGCTCAACCTTACCACGCAGATCTTTGCCTGAATCTTGCACGAACTGCTTCAGATCGTCATTTTCACCACCACTACAGCCCGCCAGGCTAAACACGATCAATGCGGTTGCAATTTTCCTCATTTCTTATCGCCCCCTTTTTTGCTTTTACTTTGGGCGGCCAGTTCATCTTCGTCCAAATAACGATAAGTTTTAATGACGGCATTCATGGATAAATTTCCATCTTTATCACCAGAGATATCCAGATCATGCAAAGTGACTATACGTGACAACTGGGAGATGTCGCTAGCAAACGCACCAAAATCGTGATATGCGCCCGATACCTTAATACTGATCGGCAATTCGGCATAAAATTCTTTTGGTGTCTCAACCCCGGGTTTAAACAACTCAAACTGCAAACCACGTCCTAAACCAGCTTGGTTAATATCACTTAACAAAGCATCCATTTGTGATTTATTAGGCAGTTGCTTTAGCAGTGCGCCAAAAGAATGATCGATATCTGTAAGTTGTTGTTTGTAAATATCCAAATTTACCGCTTGACGTTTTTTGCTCATAAAGCTATCACGCAAAGTCATTTCTTCTTGCTTACTCGTATCAATTTGTGCCAGTTCACCACTCCAAACAAACCAGTAACCAACAAACATAATGACAACAAAAGCAACTGCCAGCACAATCAACTTCATTGACATAGGTGCATTAGCCAAGTCTTTCATACTGAGGTTATTTAAATCATTGAAATTCATGACTTACCCCCATTTCCATTACTTTCCGGTACTGCGGTAGGCTGCACAAGATTAACCGCCAGTGTAAATTCATTGGCACGCAAACCCTGCACGGTTGCCGATTTGATTTCAATCAACTGCGAACCATCCAACCAAGGCGAAGCATCCAAATTACGCATCAAAGTGGAGACGCGCGCACTAGACTGGGCATAACCGGTTAAATTAATCGTATTACCTGATTGCTTAATCGATTTCAGATAAACACCATCAGGCAAATCTCGCACCAACTCATCCAGCAAATGCACCGAACTAGCTCGATTCGTCTGCAACTCCTCGACCACTTGCTTACGAGCAAGTAACGCTTTGGTTTGCTCTTTTAACTCCTTAATAGCGGCAATATCTTTATCTAATTTAGTAATTTCAGTTTTAAGGTATTCGTTACGTGCGTGCTGGTTGTTAATACGACCGTCTAACACCATGTATACCAAAATAATTACTACGACTGCGATCAAACCAACCGCACCGAGCAACACGCTAAAATGCCGCAAACGTGCAGCACGCTGCATCTCGCGATAGGGAAGTAAGTTAATACGTATCATGCTGGATCGAACCTCCGCATTGCCAAGCCACATGCAACCATTAATGCAGGCGCATCTACTGCCAATTTGGCTGATTGAACGCGAGAAGATAATGTCATTCCAACGAAGGGATTGGCAATTAATGTACTTGCTTCAGTACGATTTGCCACTGCTTCGTCCAAACCCGGCATCACTGCGGCTCCGCCTGCAAGAACGATATGATCCATTTTCGTATAGGAAGTAGATGAAAAGAATAATTGCAATGCCCGACTGATTTCCAAAGCCATGGTTTCAGTAAAGGGTTGCAACACTTCCAATGCATAATTTTCTGGCAAACCACCCTTGCGCTTGGCTTTTTCGGCTTCTTCAAATGACATACCAAAACGTCTTTGTATTTCCTGGGTGAGTTGCATACCGCCAAAACTCTGTTCCCGCGCGTACACCATTACATTATTCACAAATACCAATATATGCATCGTCGTTGCACCGATATCAATCAGCGCAACAGTTTGTCCTTTACCTGCGTCAGGCAGAACTTGCAACATACCTTCATAAGCAGTTTGACTCGCGTTAAATTCGGCGTCCATCACCAGCACTTTCAATCCAGATGCTTGTGCTACAGCCACGCGATCTTCCACTTTTTCCTTGCGACTCGCCACTATAAGTACATCCACATCCTCGATAGAGTTGGCGGCAGGGCCTAACACCTGAAAATCCAGATTAACCTCGTCCAAAGCAAAAGGAATGGCCTGATTAGCTTCCGCTTCGACCTGAATCTCCATATCCATCTCGGACAAATTCTTAGGCAATGAGATTTTTTTTGTAATCACCGAAGATGCCGGCAAAGCCAATGCGACATGTCTGGTTCGCGTACCCATTGTGGCCCACGCACGCTTCATTGCGTCAACCACTTCGTCCACTTTAGCGATATTCCCTTCCACTACAGCGTCTCTGGATATTGGCTCGATAACATATCGGTCAATGATGTATCGACCATTACCTGCATCGCTCAACTCGACTAATTTGACTGCTGACGAACTAATGTCAGCGCCAATCAGAGGGGGCGATTTGATTTTAAGAAAGTCGAACTGCAAAATAAATCCCTTTTTTATTTAGTGGTTAGGAAACAAATCAACAATTCACGTTAAAGACTATCAGCAACATTATAAAGTGTAAACTATTTTTTAATTTCACCGATGATTCTCACCCGAACCCAAGATGATTTTAATCATCCCGACGGTTTCGCATCTATAATGCAAAGTGGATGTCTTCACTACTGGAATGAGTTATGTTCAAATCTTATTGGCGTTATGTTTTAGCTATTTTTATTAGTTTTGCTGTACTCGCTGGCGCATTAGTTGCACTGGCAATGTTATTAATTTACCCCAAATTACCAAGTTTAGATAGCCTTACGAATTACCAGCCCAAAATCCCTATGCGCGTCTATACTGCGGATGGCGCACTGATTGCAGAGTTTGGTGCTGAACACCGCGCTGTTGTTACCTTAGACAGAACACCTAAAGTGTTACAGCATGCCATACTCGCAGCTGAAGATGATCGGTTTTACCAGCATGGCGGTGTAGATACCATGGGGGTACTCCGTGCCGCTATTAGCAATCTGACATCGGGAGGGGCTAAAGAAGGTGCATCAACAATTACCATGCAAGTTGCACGAAATTTTTTCCTTTCTAGTGAAAAAACATTAACCCGCAAACTTAATGAAGCCTTACTCGCTATTAAAATTGAACACTCACTCAGTAAAGATGAAATTTTAACGCTATATATTAACCAGATATATCTTGGCCAACGCGCCTATGGTTTTGGCGCTGCCGCAAGAACCTATTTTGGCAAACCCATAGAACAAATTACGCTTGCAGAGGCCGCCATGTTAGCTGGCCTGCCTAAAGCCCCATCACGTTATAACCCAGTTGTAAATTTCCCTCGGGCACAAGCCCGCCAACATTATGTTTTACGACGCATGCTGGATTTGCACTACATCACCGATGACGAATATACGGCCGCCATTAATCAGAAATTAGTCATTCGCAATGTCAAAGAATCGGCTGACGGAGAAGTCAGCGCCGACTATGTAGCTGAAATGATCAGAATAGCCATGTACGATCGCTACCAGGACGACATCTATACCAACGGACTCAAGGTTTATACTACCCTTCGTAAAGCTGATCAGGACGCCGCAAATAATGCACTTTGGAAAGGCGTAGAAGAATATGACATGCGCCATGGATATAGAGGCATCGAAGGTGACATCGCCTTACCCAGCGATCAGCAAAATCTGGCCAACGATCTGGATAATGCAATGCAGGACATTGCAACCGTACATGACATCATTCCCGCCGTAGTACTAACAAGCAACGCCAAATTAGTACGCGCTTACATCAAGGATGTAGGCATAACAGAGATTACTGGCTCGGGATTAAAGTTTGCTCAACGCCTACTGACTGGCACGAATAAATCGGCTTTGCATCCAGGCGCACTCATACGCGTACAGCAAGTCGAGAACAGCCACTTATGGCGCATCACTCAACTCCCCCAAGTTGAAGCCGCTTTCGTATCATTAGACCCACATACTGGCGCGATCCGTGCACTGGTCGGTGGCGTGGACTACAACCGCAACAAATTTAACCACGTCACCCAAGCTTGGCGCCAGCCTGGCTCGACCATTAAACCATTCATCTACTCAGCCGCACTGGAAAAGGGCTTTACAGCAGCAACCCTAGTTGAGGACGCACCGATAACCATCAGCCCGGAAGAAACTGGCGGCGTATTATGGCAACCCAAAAATTACGAGGGTGATTATTCAGGCATAGTTAGTGTCAGGCAAGCCCTGACAAAATCGCTGAATTTGCCGACCATACGCATTTTACAAACTATCACACCACGCTACGCTCAAGATTACCTAACCCGTTTTGGTTTTGATGCCAGTCGCCAACCACCTTACCTAACGCTGGCATTGGGTGCCGGCACAGTAACGCCATTACAACTCGCAGCAGGCTACGCGGTATTTGCCAATGCTGGACAGATGGTTAAGCCTTACATCATTGATCACATCACGGATACTAATGGCAAAACCATCCTGCAAACCAAGCCAGAAGTCGCTAAACCCGCAATAGACCCACGCAATGCATTCATCATCACCAGCCTCATGCAAGATGTTGTGAGACGTGGCACGGCAGCACGAGTCACACAATTAGGCCGCAGCGATTTAGCAGGAAAAACAGGTACAACTAACGATCAAGTTGATGCCTGGTTCGCAGGCTTCCAGCCTAATTTAGTTGCAGTAGCGTGGATAGGATTTGATCAGCCACGCACCTTAGGTCGTGGTGAAACTGGTGCACAAGCAGCATTACCTATCTGGATGAAATACATGAGCACCGCACTCAAAGGTGTGCCGCAAGCACAAACATCTCAACCGGATGGTGTTGTCAGAGTTCAAATTAACCCATTGACTGGCTTGCCTACGGGAGATGGCGAAGCAGGTACACCAGAATATTTTTATCAGGAATCGGTGCCTATAGCGAAAACGCAAGCTGACCCGGACACCACTGACACGCAAACTACAGATACCCCGCCAAATAACAATATGGACGCACCGTTATTATAAATTATGCATATTGATTTAATCAGAAATCAGGTTGCGCAATTAGCGGCCCAACTTATCCATGATCATGGCATAAAAGATTTTGCATTGGCAAAACGCAAAGCTGCTAAACAGCTGGGCATTGCCGATGCACATCATTTACCCAGCAATCCAGAAATAACACTGGCGTTGCAGAACTACCTGGAGTTATTTCATGCGGACAATCATCCTGCCATCCTCGCAGAGTTCACTGCCTTAGCTATCGACACCATGCAAATGCTGCGTGCATTCAACCCCTATATCACAGGCGCAGTGCTGAATGGTACAGCAACCGAAAACAGCGACATACAAATAGAACTGTTTACCGACAACGAGAAAGAAGTCGAACTCTATTTACTCAACAACCACATACAATTCAAACAGGACCAACGACAAATTAAGCATAAGGGCAATAACAAACATATACCCTGCTTTATAATCAGCACTGAAATTTGCGACATATACATCAGCGTTCATTCGCCCAGCCAAATCCGCAACACGCCGCGCGACATACCCAAAGCGGCCCTCAAACGCGCATCACTCAACTATTTCCTTAGCCTTCAGGATTTCAACCACGAAGCCACATCCAGCGCGAAATAAGTCAAAATCCCATCAGCCCCCGCACGTTTAAAGGCGATAAGTGATTCCAGTACACACTTCTTTTCATCCAGCCAACCATTTTGGGCTGCGGCTTTGAGCATGGCATATTCGCCACTGACCTGATATACAAAGGTTGGCGCGCCAAAACTATCCTTCACACGACGCACGATATCGAGATAGGGCATGCCTGGCTTAATCATCACCATGTCCGCCCCCTCTTGCAGATCCATTGCGACTTCACGTAATGCTTCATCACTATTGGCTGGATCCATTTGGTAAGTTTCTTTGCTGCTCACCCCTAAATTACCTGCAGAACCAACCGCATCCCGGAACGGTCCATAAAAACTCGATGCATATTTAGCCGAATACGCCAAGATTCGTGTATGAATAAAACCCTGCTCATCCAAACCTTGCCGTATTGCCGCCACTCTGCCATCCATCATATCCGAGGGCGCAACCACATCGACACCCGCAGCCGCATGAATTTGAGCTTGACGCACTAGCACCGCAACCGTTTCATCATTCATCACATAGCCATGCTCATCTATCAATCCATCTTGACCATGGCTGGTGTATGGATCCAATGCAATATCAGTAATGATACCCAATTGTGGATAAGCCTGCTTCAATGCGCGCACAACTCGCGGAACCAGGCCATCTGGATTGTAGGCTTCCGCAGCATCCAATGATTTCGAACCAGCATCAATGACGGGGAAAATAGCCAGTGCCGGAATACCTAACGCCACGCAGCGCGCCGCAATAGGCATTAAATTATCCAGACTCACACGCGTCACGCCCGGCATTGAAGCCACGGACTCAGTGCGCGCCTCGCCCTCCAGCACGAATACCGGATAAATCAAATCATTCACCGTCAACGTATGCTCTTGCATCATGCGTCGTGAAAAGTCATCGTGGCGCATGCGTCGCATACGAGTCAGAGGAAATGCATAATTTTTCATTTAATAAACACTCACAGTTGAACTTTTAATCAAACGCTTACTCTATCTCAGTAGATGGCAGTTATTGCCGTCTCCCGCTTCTCCTCCCTGAGCGGGTGTCCCAGCGCTAGTTGGGATATTTTTAACCTCGGTTATACTCCCCTTTAACCGAGGTTTTTTTCTATTCACCGGTAACAGATCGTCCCGCTTCGTCAAACCAGCGCGCAGCAACTTGCTCGACTTCTTCTGTCCCAGTCTTCTTCAAGCTTGAAAATAATTGTGCGGTGTAATTAGGTGCCATTTCCGCCAAAGCTTGCGTCACTTGTCGCAGCACAGCCATGGAATCACTGCGATTTAACTTGTCAGCCTTAGTCAACAAGCAATGCACAGGCTTACCGGTAGGCAAAAACCATTGCAACATATTCAAATCCAGGTCGGTAAGAGGATGACGCGAGTCCATAATCAATATCAGACCACAAAGTTGCTCACGTTTCGCAAGATACTCGCCCAATAATTCTCGCCAATGATCTTTTACTGCACCCGGCACCTTAGCATAGCCATAACCAGGCAAATCTACCAAATAACGCTGCCCTCCTAACGCAAAATAGTTTATATGCTGCGTTCGACCCGGCGTTTTACTCACAAAAGCCAAGCGCGTACGATTAGCTAATGTATTGATTGCACTAGACTTACCTGCATTAGAACGGCCAGCAAAAGCAATCTCAGCTGCACTCTCGATAGGCAGGTCTCGCAAATGATTAACGGTAGTATAAAACACCGCAGGTTGAAAAAAGTTCATAAATTTGTACCAAAATACGCACCCAATTCATTTTCGGGCTAGCGTGAAAAATAAAACAAGGATAAAATAATTATTTTACTATCTTACCAGTATGAGGGCTTCACGATGAAAAATACTATGGCGTTCGCAGCATTTGCTGCTTTAACCGCATTTTCAACTGCTCACGCGGAAGATACTGTAGCGAAAGGCGACCCCGCAAAAGCGCAACAGTTAGCCACTACAGTATGTGCGGCATGTCATGGAGCAGATGGTAACAGCACCTCACCTACCTACCCAAAATTGGCAGGTCAGCATGCAGAGTATATCACTAAGCAATTAACCAACTTTAAATCGGGCGATCGTAAAAACCCTATCATGTACGGCATTGTCACCAGCAACAACCTGACACCTGAGAACATGAAAGACTTGGGCGCATATTTCGCTAGCCAAACTGAAAAGCCAGGCATGGCAAAAGACAAAGAATTAGTTGAAGCTGGCGCAAAGATTTTCAAAGGCGGTAATGCTGCCAGTGGCGTACCAGCTTGTGCTGCATGTCACGGCCCCGCAGGCGCAGGCATTCCTGTACAATTCCCACGTCTGGCTAGCCAGCACAAAGATTACATCTACACCCAGCTAAACAACTTCCGTTTAGGCGATCGTGCAAATGATGGCGGCAAGATGATGCGTACTATTGCCGCAAAAATGACTGACCAGGAAATGAAAGCAGTTGCAGAATATATTTCTGGCTTACATTAATTAATTCGTACGTCGGAACCTGACGACGTTTAAGCAGTCTTTAGAGGGGTGGCTATAGTCACCCCTTTATTTTTCAGGCCACCTATCTCGTATTACCTATGAACAAACAATCTGCCACTTTCTCTCGTTCGGTTTATGAGCTACTAAGCTCCATGCGTTTCGCTATTAGCCTGCTCACGATATTAGCAATCGCATCTATCATAGGCACCGTATTAAAGCAGAATGAGCCCTACGCCAATTACATTATCGAATTTGGCCAATATTGGTTCACCGCATTTCAATGGTTAGGGTTATACGACGTATACCGCACGCACTGGTTTGTGACCATTCTTGCCGTACTCGTGTTATCAACCAGCACATGTATTTATCGCAACCTGCCAATGATGATACGTGAAATGCGCAGCTATCGCGAAAATGCGACCGAGCAATCATTACGCCATTTTCAACATGTCGCAGAGTTTCAAGTAAACAACATAGCGCCAGAACAACTTACTACCTACCTTGATAACCAGGGTTATCACTACAAACTAAAACAGAATGGTGACCATCTCCTCATTGCCGCCAAACGCGGCAGCGCTAACCGTCTCGGTTATATCTTCACCCATAGCGCTATTGTCCTGATTTGCATAGGCGGATTAATCGATAGCAATATTCCACTCAAGATCGAACAAACTTTCGGCTGGAAAAAAATAGAAACCCGCGACCTTGCGGAAAGCCAAGTCCCGGCAATTAGTCGCTTATCAGCCAATAATTTATCATTCCGTGGCAATGTCACCATACCCGAAGGCTCCAGCGCAGATGTCGTATTCCTTAACATCGCAGATGGCTATATGGTGCAAGAACTGCCATTCAAAATCGGCCTGAATAAATTCCATATTGAGCATTACACGACAGGCCAGCCAAAAATGTTTGCCAGTGATATTACTATCATCGACAAAAAAACGAATCGCCCAATATTGGCTCACACCGTCACCGTAAATCACCCGCTGATATATGATGGTATTGCCATATTTCAGGCCAGTTTTGGTGATGGTGGCACACATTTAAATCTGGATGGCTGGAATCTGTTTGATCACAGTGGCGAGTCTTTCCCTGTTACCGGCTCCATACATGACACCTCTAAATTAGCAACTGATGATACCCAGTACACCATAGAATTCTCTGACTTCCGCCCATTCAATATTGAAAATCTGGGTGATAGCAAAAAAACCATGCATGACACCCGCGCAGTAATGGGTGGTAACGCCGTAGCGGACAAAAAAGACCTGCATAACGTCGGCCCGAGCTTCCAATACAAATTACGGAGCGCAGATGGACAAGCCAAAGAATATAGCAACTACATGTTGCCTATGCTGCTCGACAAGCGCTGGTATTTATTGTCAGGCATGCGTGATGCGCCCAATCAACCGTTCCAATATATCCGCTTCCCGCTTGATCCGGAGCGCACTTTATCAGGCTTTATGCGCCTGCGCGGTGCAATGCTGGATAAAACACGCCACCCCGAGATCGCACAACGCTTTGTTGCCAGCGCCATTCCCGATGCCCCTGCTGACGTTAAAAATAAATTAGCCGACAGCGCTACTAAGGTATTAGATATATTTGCTCAGGGTGGATATAAATCCTTGTCCGAATTTATCGAAGCAAAAATCCCGGCAGCTGATCGCGATAACGCCGCACAAACCTATCTTAAAATCCTGGAATTGGCGACTTATCAAGCCTACGTGCTTACCCAAGCCCAAGCACACCAGCCTGCACCCAAGATGGACGATGAAACAGGCTGGTTCATTCGCGACAGTTTAAACAGCATCAGCGATATTTTCTTTTATGGCGCACCTGTTTATTTGCAACTTGCGAACTATGATGAAGTCCAAGCAACGGGTTTACAGTTAACGCGCTCACCTGGCAAGAACATTGTGTTCGGTGGCTCTGCATTATTAGTCTTGGGCGTATTTTCCATGTTTTACATACGCGAACGCAGACTATGGCTGTTGATCAAACAGAATAGCGTATTATTCGCCATGTCCAGCAACCGTAAAACGCTGGATTTCAATAATGAATTTGCAAGACATGAGCAAGATATTGCTGACATTGTAAAAGGAAAGTAAATGCAACTTACACAGACCATGCCTCGCCCGTCGCTGTTAAAACAGCTTAGCCCCATTGACTGGCTATTTTCACTCGCATTATGGACAGGAGCCGCCTACGCACTCAGTCTTTATGGCAACAACATGGACGTCTACGAAAAAGGCTTCCTGTTTGGTGCAGCGGCCGTATTTTCCGTGTTAGGCTGGCTCTGGAAGCCAATACGTACATTACTCGTTATCATTGCGGCGTTAAGTTTGTTTGGCATCTATGACTACCATGCTGACCTTGCGCGCGCCAATCAAGCTTTCTTCTTGAAATACATACTCGCCAGCCAATCTGCCATTATGTGGATGAGCGTATTATTTGTGCTGGCCACATTGACTTACTGGATCAGCCTCGCATCCCGTTCTGACTTTGTTGCAAAAGTCGGAACCGCGCTCACCTGGAGCGCGCTGACGATGGGTTTAGTCGGATTGCTAGTGCGCTGGTATGAGTCTTATTTGATCAGTCCTGATGTTGGACACATCCCCATATCGAACCTGTATGAAGTGTTCATACTATTCTCCATCATCACCGCACTACTGTATTTACATTACGAAAACCGTTATCAAAACCGACAAATGGGTGCGTTTGTTCTGCCTGTTATCAGCGCTGCTGTCGGCTTTTTGTTGTGGTATACCTTTGATCGCCAGGCGCAAAACATTCAACCGTTAGTACCTGCATTGCAATCCTACTGGATGAAAATACATGTACCCGCCAATTTCATCGGCTACGGTTCATTCTCCTTGGCAGCTATGATAGGTGTTGCCTATTTGTTGGCATCCAAGGGAATTTTGGCAAGTCGCTTGCCAAAATTAGAAGTGCTCGACGATGTCATGTACAAATCTATCGCCGTTGGTTTTGGATTCTTTACCATCGCTACCATACTTGGCGCTCTTTGGGCTGCTGAAGCGTGGGGTGGTTACTGGTCATGGGATCCCAAAGAAACCTGGGCGCTTATCGTCTGGTTGAATTATGCCGCCTGGTTGCATATACGCCTGGTAAAAGGCTTGCGTGGACCCATGCTGGCATGGTGGGCAGTCATCGGGCTATTTGTTACCGTGTTTGCCTTCCTTGGCGTCAATATGTTCTTATCAGGCTTGCACTCTTACGGCACCTTATAAAAGCAACAGCCAATAAAAAAGACCGCCCTGGCGGTCTTTTTTATTACTACCATCAACTCACATTACCAGTTTGCAAAGACCTGCTCTGCTTTCTCCAGCGTCACAGATATTTCTGCGTCACCGTGGGCAGCCGAGACAAAACCGGCTTCGAATGCCGACGGCGCAAAATACACACCCGCATCCAGCATCCCGTGAAAGAACCGATTAAACGCAGCCACATCACACTCCATGACCTGTGCATAATTCTGCGGCACTTGTGCACGGAAATACAAACCAAACATTCCGCCCACATGTTGCGCAGAAAATGCCACGCCATGTTTAGCCGCTACCGCAGCTAGGCCAGTCACAAACTTCCCGGTGACTTCCCCCAATCGCTGATGAAAACCTGGTACCTGTATCAACTTCAGTGTCGCCAATCCTGCTGCGACTGCCACAGGATTGCCAGATAACGTTCCTGCTTGATAAACCGCACCCAACGGCGCTAAATGCGCCATGATGTCACCACGCCCGCCAAAAGCACCGACAGGCATACCGCCACCGATCACCTTGCCGAAAGTCGACAAATCTGGCGTGATACCGTACAAAGCTTGCGCACCGCCCAATGCCACACGAAAACCCGTCATCACTTCATCAAAAATCAGCACGGCGCCATATTGCGTACACACATCACGCATGGTTTGCAAAAACTCAGGCAGCGGTGTGATCAAATTCATGTTGCCTACGACTGGCTCAACGATCACTGCTGCAATTTGATCACCATATTGTTTAAAACAATCGACCAATTGTTGTGGCTGGTTATAATCCAGCACCAGCGTATGCGCTGCCAATTCTGGCGGCACACCCGCGGAACTGGGCTGACCAAAAGTCAATGCACCCGAACCCGCTTTAACCAGCAATGAATCGCTGTGACCGTGGTAACACCCCTCAAATTTGATAATTTTTGAGCGTCCCGTAAATCCACGCGCCAGGCGTATGGCACTCATGGTCGCCTCAGTGCCTGAGCTGGTCAGTCGTACCATATCCATGCTTGGTATCAAAGTGGTGAGCAAATCGGCCATCTCGACTTCACGCGCCGTGGGTGCACCGAAGCTGAGTCCCTGTGCAGCAGCTTCGCACACCGCTTTCACTACATCTGGATGCGTATGCCCTACTATCATGGGGCCCCATGAACCCACATAATCAATAAACTCGCGTCCATCGGCATCCCACACACGCGCTCCTGATGCACGCTCAAAAAAGCACGGCGTACCACCTACAGAGCGGAAAGCACGGACAGGAGAATTCACTCCGCCAGGAATATGGCGTTGCGCACGTTCAAATAAGTCTTGGTTAATCGTCATCATTTAATCTTCAGTTTCTGCTAAAAATAAATCGGCAAATTGCCGCGCCGTTGCTGCCGCATCTTCGCTTTCGAATAATGCGCTAATCACTGCGATTGCATCCGCCCCCGCATCAATTAAGCTACTCGCATTATCTAAAGTAATGCCACCTATTGCAACAATAGGGATATGGATTTGATGCGTTGCCTGCTGCAATAAAGTCATCTCGGCTAAAGGTGCATCAGGCTTGGTCGAAGAAGGAAAGAAACTACCAAACGCGACATAATCCGCACCAGCTGTCTGGGCCTTTAGCGCTAATTCTATTGATTGATAACATGACACGCCGATAATTTTATCAGCCCCCAGGATTAGTCGAGCTTCACGTATCGCACCGTCATCTCGACCTATGTGTATGCCATCCGCCCCCACCAAATCTGCCAAACGCAAACTGTCATTAATAATCAGAGGCACACTGAATTGATGACATAAAGATAACAATTCACTTGCCTGTTCATGTTGCCGCGCAATGTCGCCACTTTTGTCCCGATATTGCACCACACTCGCCCCACCACGCAACACCGCAGCAACGTCCAGCAATAATTCAGCGGTATTGTCAGTCTCACGGGTAATCGCATACAACCCAGAAATCATTGCTTATCTCCGTCCCGCGCCCAAAATAAACGATCAGGAATAAACTGCCCCATGCCAGGCCTGAATCCAGCCCGTAACGCTTCATAAGTAAATGCCTGCGCTTCACGCACCGCCTCGGCAATCGACATCTTATGTGCCAAAGCCGCCGCAATCGCCGAAGCCAGCGTGCAACCCGAACCATGATAACTACCAGGCAAACGCGCCCAAGCATCAGTACTTAACACGCCGGTGGTGTCATACAAGGTGTTCATTACTTGCACCGTGCCCTCATGCGTCCCGGTAATCAATACGTATTCGCAACCGGTAGCCAATAAATGTTGCGCGCATACATCCAACGCATCGTTGTCATTGACCAACTCGTCTTGCACCAAACTACGAGCCTCTACGCTATTGGGTGTAATTATCGTCGTCTGCGGTATCAGCATATCCATCATCGCCGCACGCATGTCATCGTTCGACAATTCATCACCACGGCCTGATGCCAACACAGGATCTAAAACCAGCGGAACATCTGGATAATCGGCCACTATCGCAGCTATCGCAGCTATCGCCTCCAAACTACCCAGCATGCCAATTTTAAACGCTGCCACAGGCATATCTTCCAGCACGCAACGCGCTTGATCGGCGATCCACTCTGCGTCCAAAGGGAAGTAATCTTCCACGCCAACCGTGTCTTGCACCGTAATCGCAGTTAACACCGACAGGGCATGACATCCCATACTCGTGATGGTCAGGATATCTGCCTGAATTCCGGCACCACCGGTAGGGTCAGATGCCGCAAAAGTCAGTACAATGGGTGGAGGAGATTGATTCATATAAAAAACCGTGCCATTAAAATGCGTATCTGGATTAGAATACCTATTTTAACTGAAAAGCGACACGATAATGGCATCAGCTTACAATTGCTACATGTGCGTAGTTTGCGGCTATATTTATGACGAAGCTAAAGGCTGTCCTGACGACGGCATCGCTGCCGGCACGAGATGGGAAGACGTTCCAATTAACTGGACCTGTCCAGAATGCGGCGCGCGTAAAGATGACTTTGAAATGGTAACCATTTAATACATTTACAATAAATACTTGCAAGCCACTCAAAATAAGATTAAAAATACACGTGCATGTATAAAATGTGTAGCAAACTAAAATAATAGCGGGGGTAACGTGGCAGACACCAATGATTTGAATGGCATTAAAGTAATGGTGATTGACGATAGCAACACCATACGCAGAAGTGCCGAGATATTTCTCAAGCAGGCCGGATGCGAAATCATCCTCGCTGAGGATGGTTTTGACGCACTTGCTAAAATCACAGATCGCCAACCTGACATTATTTTTGTTGATGTCATGATGCCACGTCTAGATGGCTATCAAACATGCTCGCTCATTAAGAAAAATAGTCGATTCAAATCAACGCCAGTCATCATGCTATCAAGTAAAGATGGCTTGTTCGACAAGGCCAGAGGACGTATCGTCGGATCAAATGAGTACCTCACCAAGCCATTTACAAAAGACAGCCTGCTCAGTACCGTTCAGCGCTATGTACCCAGCCCAAATTTAACCCCTAATTAATTCAAGGAACATCATGGCAGTCCACAAAGTTCTTATTGTCGATGACTCACCTACAGAGCGCTTCTTTCTAGCTGATTTATTAAGCAAACAAGGTTATCAAATAAACCTTGCCGAAAATGGCGAAGAAGCACTAGAAAAAGTCAAACAAATCATGCCGGATTTAATCTTAATGGACGTGGTCATGCCAGGCATGAACGGTTTCCAAACTACGCGCGCAATTTCACGCGACGAGGAACTCAAACACATCCCTATCATCCTGTGCACAACCAAAGATCAAGAAACTGACAAAATCTGGGGTCTGCGTCAGGGTGCCATTGAATACATGATCAAACCTATAGATGGTGCCGCCCTGTTACAAAAAATTCGTGCACTCTAAAATATAATAAAGAAACGATCATGTCCAAACGCGTCAGCCTTAAACAATTCCAACAAGATCTGAGCGATCGGCTACAAATCGCGACGAGCCAATCAAGCGCGAACAGCCGTCTGGCAGTACGCATAGCCGATCAAAACTGGCTGGTCAATCTTTCCCATATCAGTGAAGTAATTACACCCTCCGCGCTCGCGCCAGTGCCGCTGACGCAGCCCTGGTTTTTAGGTGTGACAAATATACGAGGGAAACTTTTTAGCGTGGTAGATCTGGCAAATTTCAAAGGGTCGAGCACAACGACACGGAACACAGAGAACAGACTATTAATTGTTCACCCACAATTCACCTCAAATAGCGCCTTATTGGTTGAGCAAGCGTTGGGGCTACGTAATATCGACAAAATGCACTTGCAAGCCAACACCAACCTGCCAACTTGGGCGACACAAACGCACCTGGATGACGAGGGTAAAATCTGGCACAGCCTGGATGTCGAAGCGCTGGTAACCAGCAACGACTTCCTCACTGTAAGCCTGTAAACCAATTTAATTCACATACAACAATTTTATAATTAATTTAGCACCGGAGACGCAAAATGGCTTTTAAACTTCCAAGTTTCAACCCAAAAAACGAACCTAAGAAATCTGGAAGGGCCAACTCAGGCGCTGAAAACACCACTTTAATCATGAGCGGCATCAAAAAGATGTCCGATAGCTCAGCTTTTGAGACACCGCTAATAGGTCATCTTCCTGTAGAAAAGCAATATATCCTTTCGATGGTATCGGGTTTAGGTTTTTTGGTGCTAACAGGTGTTTTGCTCACATACAGCGGCATACAAGCTGGCAATAAAACAGAATACATTACCAAAGCTACCGAGATGCAAATGTTATCCCAGCGCATCGCAAAAGGCGCCCAACAATCAGTAGCAGGTAATAAAGAAGCGTTTGCACAACTTAGCGCCAGTGAAAAGCAATTCATCACCAACTTTACCGCCATTTCCAAAGGCAGCATCTCCCTGCCCGTTTCACCAAAATCAACACAGCCACTCGTTACCGAACTCAAAAACTACTGGACACCTGTAGAAGCTCAAATAAATCAGATTCTGAGCCAGGAAAAGCCGCTTGTTGAGCTCCGTGCCAACGTCGACACCATTAATAAGACCGCGAATGACTTATTAGAAATATCTGAGCAACTCGTTGGACGGATGACCGATGCCAATCTTGGTCAACGCGAAAGCACACTGGCCAGTGAAATGGTTATGTTGACCCAGCGCATGGCTAAAAATGCCAACGCACTCGTATCATCCGAATCCATCGACCAGGACGTTGCGTTCCAGCTTGGTAAGGATGCAACTTCATTCCAGGAAGCGCTTAAATCATTACGTGATGGCAGTGAGCGTTTTCACATTGCCGCACTGCACGATACTGACGCGCATAACAAACTGATGGAGCTGACTGCAGCATTCAAGCCTTTCGAAGCTGCGACCACCAGCATATTGAGCAACATGCAACCGCTGGTAGAAACCAAGCAAGCGAATATGGCCATTTTCACCGCCAGTGATGACCTGCTAAAGAGCACTCAAAAATTAGCTCAAGCTTATGCAAAATTAGGCACTACCAGCAATACGTTTGCAATACTGTCAGGTATCCTGGCTTTGGCGAGCTTGATCCTGTTCGGTATTGTGAACGTGAATGAATCGAAACGTCGAGTAGGGCAAAGTGAGGCTGAAAACAAACGTAACCAGGAAGCTATTCTGCGCCTGTTAAACGAATTGGGCGACTTGGCAGATGGCGACTTAACCACCAACGCCACCGTGACCGAGGATATTACGGGCGCTATTGCTGACTCGATTAACTTTACCATCGACGAATTACGCGGACTGGTATCAGGGATTAACCGAGCAACTGAAAAAGTAACTACCACCACATTGCAGGCGCAAACCATTTCTGAAGAACTCCTTGCTGCGGCACAACGCCAAGCGCAGGAAATCGAAGAAACTTCTGCTGCTATTCTGGGTATTTCACAGTCAATTAATGATGTTTCTGCCAGTGCGACACAATCTGCACAGGTGGCAACACAATCACTGGAAGCCGCAGAAAAAGGCACCAAAGCTGTAGAAAACTCAATTAGCGGCATGAACAGTATTCGTGAAAACATCCAGGAAACCTCCAAACGTATTAAACGCTTGGGTGAATCATCACAGGAAATTGGCGAAATCGTTGAACTGATTTCAGACATTACCGAACAAACCAACGTGCTTGCGCTGAATGCTGCAATTCAGGCCGCCGCCGCAGGTGAAGCAGGACGAGGCTTCTCAGTGGTTGCCGAAGAAGTGCAACGATTGGCTGAGCGTTCTGGCCAGGCAACCAAACAGATTGCCGCTATTGTTAAAACCATTCAATCAGATACACAAGATGCCGTTTCCGCGATGGAAACCAGTACCCAAGGGGTAGTAGAAGGAGCCAAACTATCCGATGCGGCAGGCCAGGCGCTTAGTGAAATTGGCCAGGTTTCGCGTAATCTTGCGAGCCTGATTGAGAACATTTCAGCAGCAACTGATAGCCAAACACTGGCGGCAAACAAAGTCACAAAGGCGATGCAGGATATTCAACAAATTACCGAGCAAACTACAGCGGGTACACAACAAACCGCTTCGTCAATTGGTGAACTGACATCGCTGGCAACTGATTTGAAAAAATCCATTTCTGGTTTCAAACTAGCATAACCTCTGCATTCAGCCTCGGTCTAACCGAGGCGAATATAAATGATTAAAAAATAGCAGACTAAATTAGGATAAATCATGAGCTCAACACCAGAATATGATATCGGACCACTTAGCTGGGTCAAAGAAGAAATAGACCGCTCGATAGAACAGATCAATACTATTGTTGATCAATTTGATATTGCGACTGATGATCCTGCCCAACTGCGCCAGGCAAATACATTTTTGCACCAGGTAACAGGTGCAATCGAAATGATAGGGTTGCAAGGTGTTACCCTAGTTTGCCAGGAAACTGAAAAATTCGTCCACGCACTCGAACAGAACACTATTAGCATCACTGCAGATTCACTCGCATTATTAAAAAACACAACCGCACAGATAGAACAATATCTGGATGACTTGCTTAAAGGCAAGCCTAATCACGAACTACAATTATTTCCTAGTTATCAAGCCATTAGATTGGCGCAAAACATTCAAAACTCTTCGGAAACCGACTTATTCTTCCCAGACATGGGAGGCCGAGCTCCACGTTCAAATACAAAATCCGAGTTATCTGATGCGGAGTTTATACAGCTTATCAAGAAATCAAGAGCCAGTTTCCAACGCGGCCTGCTTGGTTTTTTACGCCAGCATGAAGCTGATCAAGGCTTGTTACTCATGCGTGAAGCTGTCAGCAATATAGAAAATTACATCAGCGTACCAAGTAGTCGCACTTTTTGGTGGGGTGCTGGCGCTTTTGTCGATTGCTTAATCAATCATGCAATTGAACCAAGCTTTGCAGTTAAGCAACTGTGTGGCCGTATCGACTTACAGATGCGCCGGCATATAGAAGGTTCGCATAAAACAGCCGAGAGATTACTACGTGACCTGCTATATTTCGTTGCGCAGAGCAGTGATGTCAATGAACTTGTCGCCGCAGTAAAAAACACATTTAACCTGACCGCGCTGATTCCACAAAACAAACAAACAATGGATGAAATTGATGCATTGCGTCCATTATTAAAACAAATCCTCAATCACATCAACAATGCAAAAGAAGCATGGCTCAAACTCATTTCAGGCAATGCTGATAGCATTACTCAGTTCCAGTCAATTATAAATGACTTAAAAGAACCGGTATCAATCCTGAACAACACCCCTATAATCAAACTGATTGACGAAATTGGCAATATTGCCAATGATTACCACCAGTTACCGCAGGAACGTCATGAAGCCATTGGTTTAGAAGTGGCCACTACACTATTACTGCTACAAAATAATTTAGCACATTACGAAAATATTGGCGGTGAGCTTGTTCAGCAAGCAGAAGTGCAAAACCAGCGCTTACGTGCAACGGCTTATGCAGAAACTGCTTTGGCAGATATAGCCGATGTGCCACTGTTAGACGAATACTCGCGTCAAGCACAAGAAAAACTGCTCATGGCGCAAGTTGCGCAAGAAATACAAATCAATATTCAGCAAATTGAGGAAACACTAGACACCTTTTTCCGTGACAACTTCCACGACCGGCAACCACTGGCTGAGCTAGCACGCCCAATTACCGAGATTCATGGCGCTCTTAGTATGATGCAACTGGGTAATGCCAATATCGTATTGGAACACACCCACCAACTCATCAAGCAGCTCAGTGACCCTAACGTTCCTATTGATGAAGCCAGTTTCACCACCATCGCTGATGCAATTAGTAGTATCGGTTTATACGTTGATGCCCAGCGCTATCAACGTCAGGATGCAGAAGCCGTTTTGCAACCCATTATGAAACAGCTAGGTTTGGTCGATGACATCAATACAGATGAATTGGACGAACGCGTCGAGGACGACCTTAATTCCCTTAAGTCTGATTTGCAGTTACAGCTAACGGAGTGGCATCAACACCCTGAACAGGAGGACACAAAAAAAAAATTAGTTGAAACGCTGCGTGAAATTAGCCAGGACGCCGAATTAGTAGGCGATTATCAACTAAAGCAACAATCAACCGATGCTTTAAAACAACTAGAAAATGGGACAAATGACACCCTACTGGACGAGTTGTCTCAACAGCTGAATGTACCTAGTCTCATCCCTGCTACAGAAGTTCACTCCGATGAAAATGCAACAGAAGAAATAGATGCCGAACTACTATCCATCTTCCTGGAAGAAGCTACTGAAGTATTAGCGACCATCCAGAATGAATTAACCACATTAATACAACAGCCTCACAATATTGAATCGCTAAGAACGTGTCGCCGCAGCTTTCACACCCTCAAGGGTAGTGGACGCATGGTGGGCCTCATGGATCTTGGTGAAACAGCTTGGGCCTTTGAGCAGTTACTCAACGTGTGGCTGCAGGACGACAAAAGTGCGACACCAACTTTGCTTGATATGCTCAATAGCGCACATCAGCTATTCGCCGAGTGGGTCGACAAGTTACAGTCTCACAGCCCATTCACCCTTGATTACCTGAGTTTGGCGATTGAGGCTGACAACCTGCGTACACATCAGGATGAAGATCAGCTCACCTTAACCACCAGCGCAGTCATGACATCTCAAATAGGCAATGCTGAAAATGAGGAGTCGGCTACCGAATCATCTACTGAACCAGCTATCACCGACGCACCTGTTCAACAAGCAGACATCGACATCATTAGTGCCATACCTGAAGATATCAATGAAGTGTCAGCCACAAACAATGTGCCTACAGAGGTAGATGATCGCGTTGCCATTGGCACCAATCTGATCTCGCCGATGCTACTCGATATATTTTTACGTGAGGCCGATCAGCATTACCACACATTGCAAACAGAATTTGTACATTTACAACAGCACCCGCATTTACCTGTCAGTTATGAATTTATGCGTGCAGCGCACACCCTTGCAGGTATAGCAGGATTAACTGGATTTAACACACTTAGTGAGTTAGCCCACGCGCTAGAACTCTGGCTTAATCGTTTGCAAGGTTTACCTGCATCCTTGCCACCACAAGATAAAATGACAGAAGATGCAATTGCCAAAATTGCATCCATGTTGCGTTGCATACGCAAACACGAATTACCACCAGCGGCATCTGAGCTTATTAGCCAACTTAATCAAGCACAAACCCAACTGGCTGAATCTGTCACTACCATTGCCAAAATCGCAAATATCGAGGAATTTGACAAAAATCTCCAAAATATCCCTGTTGAGGCTGTTGAGGCTGTTGAGGCTGTTGAGGCTGTTGAGGCTGTTGAGGCTGTTGAGGCTGTTGAGGCTGTTGAGGCTGTTGAGGCTGTTGAGGCAGTTGAGGCAGTTGAGGCAGTTGAAGCAGTTGAAGCAGTTGAAGCAGTTGAAGCAGTTGAAGCAGTTGAAGCAGTTGAAGCAGTTGAAGCAGTTGAAGCAGTTGAAGCAGTTGAAGCAGTTGAAGCAGTTGAAGCAGTTGAAGCAGTTGAAG
>JBAZJP010000022.1:0-15982 GCA_041651255.1 Sulfuriferula sp.
CCAAGTTCGTTGCAGAGGAACTGGCTGCGACCATACGCGAAGTGCTCGCCCAATATAACTGATACCGCATCATTTACAGAACAATTAAATAAGAGATTAAGGAAATTACCATGTTAAATAACATGACCATAAAAAATAAACTTATCGCCTCAATCGGCTATTTGGCAGCATCATTACTGATAGTTGGCTTCATGGGTGTGTATTTCTTAGGCACAGCAAACGAGACCACTAAAACTATCTATGAAGACAATGTCAGCAAATTAGCCGAATTGGATAAAATGGTTCGGCTAATGAATCACCATCAAGATTTGATTTCAAAAACCGTACTCGGAAAAATTGCCACATTTCCGGATGAGGATAGTGTCACCAAACAACACATAAACGAAATCACCAATACTATTGGACTCGTCAATGCGACAAACAACAGCTTACTTGCACACCCATGGACTGCAGAAGATCAAACCAACTTGGCTAAATTAAAAGCTGCCCGTAAAAAATATGGTACCGAGGGGGTGATACCTGCCGTCGCCGCACTCAAAGCAACCGATTACCAGCAAGCACTGGAAATATTACAAGGTCCTTTGAATGAAAATTTTAAGGCGGTAACCGAAATTTTTGACGTACTAATCCAGTCACAGTTGGATGCAACTAAAGCCGCTTATGAGCAAGGGCAGTCGCGCTATCACATGGTACGTATATTTACGATCTTACTGATGCTAGGTGGCATTGGCATCTCTACAGCCCTGGCCTGGTGGCTGATTCATGCCATTACACGACCTTTAAGCGCGGCTGTCGCCGTCGCTGAACGCATCGCGGCAGGAGATTTAAGCCAAGAGATACCGGTGACATCACGGGATGAACTAGGTGTATTAATGCAAGCTATGCAAACCATGCAGTCTGGTTTAAATGAAATTGTCACCCACGTGCGCCAGGGTACTGAAACTATTGCGTCGGCTGCGCATGAAATTGCAGTAGGTAACACAGATTTGTCCAACCGCACTGAGTCACAAGCCCATTCACTGACGATGACTGCAACTGAAACTGCACAAATGACCAAAATGGTAGAAGAGACCACCGAACACGCTCATCATGCTCAAAAAGTAGCAACAACGACACGGGAGATGTGCGAATCAGGCGCCGAAACCATGACTAAAGTGGTTAGCACCATGAGCGAAATCAGCGCCAGCTCACGTAAAATCGTCGACATTATCAGCGTTATCGAAGGCATCGCTTTCCAAACCAATATTCTGGCACTTAATGCGGCAGTCGAAGCCGCTCGTGCAGGTGAGCAGGGGCGTGGTTTTGCTGTGGTTGCAGGTGAAGTGCGCAGTCTTGCGCAACGCAGTGCGGCCGCAGCTAAAGAGATCAAAACCTTGATTACCCAGTCCGTCCATAAAGTCAAAGACGGCACAAAACTGGTCGAAGAAGCCGGTGACAATATGGAAGAAATTCAAACAGTAGTCGCTCTATTCTCTGACTTGATGGACTCCATCTACGCCGCTTCAACACAACAAAACACAGGTATTAGCACAATTAATCGCTCAGTATCTGAGATGGACGAAAGCACACAACAGAATGCGGCTCTGGTTGAACAAGCCGCTGCTGCTGCACAGAGCCTGCAAGATCAGGCGCAGGCGCTGGAACAGACGGTAGGCGAATTCAAACTCGCCGCTTATCCTGCACATGAGCGTTCACGCAAGATTCCGCATCAACCCGCTACCAAACCGTCCGCGAATAAACAGCACGACGAAATCGAAGGCGTAGGGGAAGAATGGCAAGAGTTTTAAGTACAATGCCGTTTGATTAGTTAGTTTGTATCATCCTATTTCGGGGTGTGCGTGTTACATTACTACAAATTAATGAATGTAAGGATATGCAGAATGGCAGATAAGAATCTCAAGTTTTTAGTGGTAGATGACTTTTCAACAATGCGACGCATTGTACGTAACCTTTTGAAAGAACTGGGCTATGCCAACGTAGAAGAAGCAGAAGATGGTGCGCAAGGGTTGCAAATGCTCAAAGGTGCAAAGTTTGATTTCGTGGTATCTGATTGGAACATGCCTAATATGGATGGCCTGCAGATGTTGCAAGCCATTCGAGCTGACCCCGCATTAGCCAGCTTGCCCGTATTGATGGTGACAGCTGAAGCCAAAAAAGAAAATATTATTGCTGCGGCGCAGGCTGGTGCTAATGGTTACGTAGTCAAGCCGTTTACTGCCGCCACCCTAGACGAAAAACTCAGCAAGATTTTCGAAAAACTAGGCATGTAACTTGAGGGTATAAAATGGAAAACAATCATAATAACGAGGCAACACCTCCTGATCATGACGAACTACTCTCAAAAGTGGGACAACTTACCCGGACCCTGCATGATAATTTGCGGGCGTTAGGCTACGACAAATCAATACAGAATGCAGCACAAGAAATTCCTGATGTACGCGAACGCCTCAATTATGTTGCCAAGATGACAGAGCAAGCAGCGCAGCGCGTTCTCAATGCAACTGATATGGCATTACCGTTACAGGAAAATATTGCAAGCACGGCAAGCAACATGGCAAATACTTGGCGCGGCTTACTTGCGCAGCCGTTTGATGCTCATGCATATCAAGCCATAGGCGACGCCACAGCACTATCATTTGAAAACATGGCCATCGATGCCAATGCCAGCAAACAACAGCTCATGGATATCATGATGGCTCAGGATTTTCAGGACCTGACTGGTCAAGTCATCCGTAAAGTAATGGAACTGGCTCACCATGTCGAAACCCAGCTAGTACAGCTATTGGTTGATCATGCCCCCGAAGAAATTCGGCGTGAAGTAAATTCTGGCCTGCTTAATGGCCCCGTCATTAATCCTGAAACATCAGGTGAAATTGTCGAAAGCCAAATGCAAGTCGATGATTTACTCGACAGCTTGGGCTTCTAAAAAGACCGAGCCAATTTATACCTCAGTCATAGCACTAGATCCCCGCTAAAAATACGCGGGGATCCAATCAGCAACTTACAACTGCGTGCAAGTCAGATAGCCAAACGGATCAACTCCCAGCTATCAAGCCGGCTTGCACAGTGCATAAACATTACTGCCATTATCAACGTAATTAGTCGTTGGCGCCGTTGCACCCACAGCAGGGGCAGTACTGCTGCCAGTATTGAGTTCGCCCCGAACTTGTCCGGTCATGGCGTTGCCATCGTCCAGTTGACTATCAACCGCCTGAGCAATTTTGGCAGATAGATTAGAACTGCATATTACCAAGCCCGTCAGCCCTAGCGCACCTGCACCTTGCACACCCGTCACACCTGACACCGCATTTTGCGCCGGGGTGAAGTCACTCGCAGACCCTGCGATTAAACCTGACAAGCGTAAATGCTGCCAGAAATAACCGGACTCTGCACCAGCAGTATCATTGTAGTTGCCTGCGATTTGCCCATTACCATTGCCGCTTAACGTAGTCGGGCTGGTCCAGCGGGACGCCGCACCAGTATCATCACCTGGAATAGCCCGATATCGCTCTTGATAAGCGTGATACGCTGCTGTCGTCCCCGTGAAATCATTGGTAACATTGCGGATCTTGGCTTGTGTCACCAATTCCTGCCCCTTGAAAATCCCGCCCAATAGCAAACCTACAATGACCAATACGATTGCCAGCTCAATTAAAGTAAAACCCTGTTGTCTACTCATTACTCCCCCCTCTTTAATAATGGATTGAATATGTGGCGCAATCCATAAACGCCTAGAACATACCTGCGGCAACCATCTGCCCATACAGCACATTAGGTGATAGCCATATCACCACATCGTCAAACATCCCGGTAGCTGCCGCTGCAGTAGTGAGCGTGTGACTGACGAAAATTGCATTATTGTCTTGATTTGCTACTTCATCAGCACTACTGGCGGCGGCGTTTTTGCCTATGCTGTAAATAATAGCGGGTGGTGCATTGGTGCCTGATGAGCTCAGCGCCACTGCGCTGCCACAGTTGCTGCTGGTCGTGCCCGCAACTGCGGCGCAAACCTGCAACTCCGATTGCAGTGTCGATAAACCTGCATTTTTAATACCATCTGTAGTGGTGAATGCTGCAGCAGCAGACTTGGCCACGGCATAACGTAATCGATTCCCCCAGGCATCCAGCACATAACCTTGCGCATCCAACTGATCCAAACCCAGACTCACTGCGGGTACGTAGCCATCGTACGGATTAGTGCACACACCTCCATTCACCGGGCTTTCCACACCATTGCTGGCGTTATTCGCTGGACACGGCAAACGACCATTGCGCACCACAAAGCCCAGTAATGCAGCATGCACGACTTCCAAACGCTGCTCCGTGTCATGCCATTGCTTGTATTCGATTTGGGCATTGAGCGGAACGAGTGCGCCACCTAAAGCCAAAGTCAAAATAACCAGCACCAGCGCGAGCTCGATTAAGCTGAATCCAGCCTGTTTACCCACACTGCACCACCAATACACCACCGCGCCTCAAGTTCGCCAAACAATATCGCAATTGCATTTGGACTGTATCCAAAGCGGCATTCACGCTATAAGGCACAGCTGATAGTGCATCAAACCAGTGATTTTGTGCCCATGCACTGCTGGCCAAGGCTAAAGTTGTATAGGGAATATAGCCTGTTAATTGCCCCACTTGCATGTCACCCGCCGCATTACCCGCATAGGGATACGTGTGAAAGCTAGCGTCATATTGCTGTATAGCAGAGGCGAATTGTTGCAGTGCATATTTTTCCACTTGGCGAAACAGTTGCTTCTGGCTAATGGCGCGAACCTGATCGTTGAATATGTCATCGTCATGTAATCGTGACTCGTAGTTAGTATCACCATCTGCATTACTGCCATCTAAATACTGGCCCACTGCATTTTGCTGAGTGCTATCGCGCGACTGCTGCCCGACTACCGAATCAGGCGAGAAAACTATCGCAACTTGTTGAGCGCTCGAATTGATTTGCAGTTGCCCTGTGGTCACACTACTATTGATGACATTGCCAGTTGCATCACGGGCATCGGGAGACAGCACATACCATAATCGCTCTCCCGCACCATCACGCATATCGCTCAACCCCAGTGTACGCCATGGCAACCGTCCAATATAACTGGGGCATTGCACACCCACTAACAACTCTGACGCGCCATCATTATTGGTATCAGGGCACGGCATACTCCCTGCTCGGTTTACATCCGCTAGCGCACGTCCAATAAGCGCAGATTGCGCCAGACTTATCGCCTGCTGTGTGCGTACATCACTGTCTTGCTGGGCGAGACTGCTATATAACCACAGCAAACCTACCACGCTGATGGTCAGCGCCAGCACCAGCAATACCGCTCCACGTTGCCGCGCATTATGGCGCATCACGATTTTCCAATTGCGGAGGCTGCCATTGCAGCACCTCATCAGCGGGTGCAATCGCTGCCTGCTCATAACTTTCCAGCACCTTATGCTGATGTGCGTCGTAATGTTGACCTGGTCTGAGATTGGGCACACCCGACTGTTTAAGCTGCGTCACATCCAGCGGTGTCGTCACCAACTGTGCTCGCCCATTCACCCAAAGCGTATTTACACCGTCACTGCGCTTAACATAACCTTGGTAAACCATTTCGCTGACATGTGGTTTTGCAACAATGGCTGATTTTTTTACCATACGTTGCTGCGGCGTATAAAACAAACGCCCAGGCAAATCTGCTGCCACCACATTCGCACTCAATAATATTAAGAAAATTGCTCTAATCATTGCAGCGCCAATACTTGCCAGACAAATTCACAATTTACCGCTACTGGTGCGCTATCCTGGCTATGCATCAAATCGCAGCTGCGCGCGCTCAATAACCCGTGTTCGCTTTGTGCCAATCGCGTCAACACCTCGACCAGCGCGCCTTCATGTTCAACCTCGCCGCGCCAGCGCGCCATGCTATCCACCAACATGCGATTACCTATGTGCAGCTCGGGCTGATGTGGCGTTTGCGCGGCAATATCAAATTCAGCATGCCGTACACCAGCAATAGATGCCAATGCACTCAATTGTTGATGCCACAGCACCCGTGCATCCGCGCCGACAAACCCCATATCCACCAGCCGTTGATAATCGATTTGATGCTGCGCCCACCATACGGCGTCACGCTGGATTCGCGCTTGCTGCTGTCGTGTGATTTGCAGCTCATATTGGCGAGATTCGATAAGCTGCTGTAGCTGTGTATTGCTATGCCATTGCCAACCCACAACTGCAATAACTGCTACGACTAACACCATTAGCAGCATTCTCATGTCGCAGCTCGCAAACTGACTTGCAAAATGAACTTCGACCCATCATCCTGCATCGCACCACCATGGATCTCTGTATGCGGGTCACGGTTGATAGGCGTATGCTGTGCCTGCACGGCCGATACTCGATGCCCGCTGCGTAATTCGGCCATGAAAGCATCGACCTCTCGCATAGCCGCTTCAGCGTCACTTACCTGCACTTCACCCTCTATCACCAACACACTATTTGCACCTGAGCGCCAGACCAGATGCTTAATGTTTAAGCTGGAATAGCGCATTAGTAACTTGCTCAGCCAGGCTAAATCAGCAATTGGTTCAGGTTCCCGTCGAATTTGTTGAGCCAGGTCGACGGCAGCCCGTTTATCCGCAATGGGCACTGACATGGCAACCGCTTTCTGTATATGCGTTAGCATTTGCAATTGCTGAGCGAGTTGCTGATTTTGTAGATATAGATACCCCGCAACCAATGAACCCGACACCAAAATCCCTGCCGCACTGAGTCCAATCCAGCGTTGATTACGTGCCCGTTGATACGCCTGTAACATAGCCGGCGCTGCGAAGTTAAGCGCTTTAGGGTAACGTGCCAACGCGGCAAGATAATCAACATCAGCTTGTTGCACCCACTGTACTTGCGGCAAATTTTCAGGCCGTATCACACCAGACACATAATGTACGGGAAGCATTACTGATGACGCCAACAATTGATGGCTGATCAGGTACTGCCAGGTTTTGCTAATTTCCTTGATGACATCCAGATCATGATTGAGCAAACGGGTGAACAACAACTGTCCACGCGTTATAAAGCTCAACCGCACACCACCTAAGCTCTGCGTCACCCACAGTGCAGTTGCTTGCCTATCAACCCCACGAGCCACATGTTGCAGCAAGATTGCTACGCTGGTCATACTTACGATATGCACATGTTGCAGGGTGCTCAAATAAGCCTGCAGCCAGTCACTGGCATGGATGACGGCAAATAAATAGCTATCGTCACGCCGCCCTTCAGACGACCGTTCCTGCCATTGCACCGAAGCGTAAGCTTGATTAGCAGCCAAGGTTTGCACGTGCCGCGCCAGCATCTGACGTCGTGCACGTCCGGTAATGTGTGGCAATGACTGCATTTGATAAATATCATCTGCGCTGTCTATCACCAATCGCGCCCGCGTTTGTTCAGGTAACTGCGCCAACAATGCCACCGCATCGCCCTCACCGACAAGCTCAATGCGTTTACCTGACTGTCGCACAACGCACGCACCCGCGGCGCTAAGATAAATCAAATGGGTCATAATTTAACCGACCCCAATACTTCATAGAGAGGCAACAACACCATACCCACGATAGCTGCCAGCACCAGTCCTAATATCAGCGTCAACACAGGCTCCAGTAGTTTCAATGCACGTTCGATAGCCTCATGCACGTCACGCTGGTAAAAATAACGCACTTCCAATAATGCGCTGTCCAGTGCGCCTGTGGTTTCGCCTATGCGCAACATGCTCACCACCAGCGGTGGAAATACTCGCTCACGCGCAAATGCCACACTCAGCTGTTCACCATTAATAATCGCCTCGCGTGCACGACGTATGGCCGTTGCCAGCACACGGTTTTGTACCAGATCCGCGCTCAGTGCCAAAGCATCAAAAACAGGAATGCCCGACTGGTACATCAGTGCAAAGAAGTCCGCAAACCGCGCCAGATCAATTTTCTGCAAGATTTCACCCAACACAGGCAAACGCAGCTTCCAGCCATCACACCAATAACGAAAACGCGGATGACGATAATATAAGGCGACCACGCCAGCCACACTCAAGCCCATCAGTGCCAGTATCAGCCACCAATAAGCTTTCAGCACTGATGAACAAACCAGCAGTAGCTGTGTACCCATGGGTATTACCATACCCATACCGCGCATTAACTGCACAATCTGCGGAACCAAAAACAACAGCAACATAACAATGACGACACCCACCATCACCAATACCAGCGATGGATAAAGCAAAATTCGCTTTGCCTGTACGTGCAATTCATCAAGGCGCTTTAAGCTATCGGTCAAATGCATGAAGATAGCGCTAAGCGCGCCGGTTACCTCACCGACACGGATCAGACTCACTATCAACGTATCAAATATTTTTGGCTGCGCTGCCATCGCCATTGACAGGGTATGGCCGCCTTCCATTTCTGCCAGCAATGTTGTGATGACCTCGCATGTAACAGACCGGGGCATGTTATCGCGCAAGTCACGCAATCCATCCATGAGGGCTATGCCTGCACGGCTGACGTGAGTCAAATGCACAAATAATGCAATTAACTCACGCCGCGTGAGTGTGCCCCTGGCACGTGGATGCACAACACTGGCCGTTACCAAATCCAACCCCATTCCTGCCAAACGCTGCGTCAAATCGGCTTCATGTGCAGCGGCCAATACACCACGCTGACGGAGACCTTGCTGATTAACTGCAAAATAACGAAAATACTCCATCATCTCACCGCCGCAACAAATCCACGACCCGCTGCACTTCATCCAGGCTAGTATGCCCTGCCAGGACACAGGCGACAGCCGCATCAACGAGGTTGCGCAAGCCATGACGCCTGGCATAAACATGCAACTCACTCAGGTCGGCCTGACGTGCAACCAAGTCATCCAGCTCATCATCGACCAACAAGATTTCCATCAACAACTGGCGCCCACGATAACCACGCCCCGCACATTGCGCACATCCAACTGCGCGATAAAGCGTGTGCTCACTACCACCTAAACCCAGCAAGGACAATTCATTTGCATTTGCTGCCGTTGCTATTTTGCACGCGGAGCAAAGCTGGCGCACCAAGCGCTGTGCGATGATACCGTTGATATTTCCGGCCATAATGTCAGTTGCTACGCCTATGTCCCGCAAACGTGCGTATGTGCCCAATGCCGAATTGCTATGCACGGTTGTGAAGACTTGGTGCCCTGTCATCGCAGCACGAAATGCCATTTGCGCAGTGTCGGCATCACGCACCTCACCTACCAGTATAATGTCGGGATCCTGACGCATAATGGTGCGTATGCCATTGCCAAAATCCAGCTTGACTGCGTCATTGAGCGAAGTCTGGCGGATACGCTCTTGCGGATATTCGACGGGATCTTCCAGCGTCATGATATTGACTTGCTCGGTGTTCAAATGCTTTAGCAATGAATACAGCGTAGTGGTCTTGCCTGACCCTGTCGGTCCTGTCACCATGACCAGGCCAGCGGGACGCGCCAACATGACATCTATCAGCCGCCGTTGGGCTACGTTCAGTTGCAAATCCTCTAGCTGAATAATCGCGCGCTCTCTATCCAGAACACGCAGCACGATATTCTCACCATGCATAATGGGCTGTACCGACGCGCGAAAATCAATGGGCCGGCCTTGCACCGTCAAAGTAAATCGCCCATCTTGCGGCGCACGGCTCTCTGCAACATTCATTCCAGCAATGACTTTCAAGCGCACCACCATCGCCGCCCAATAGCGCCGATGTAATGCGCGAATTTGCACGAGCACACCATCAATGCGATAACGTATCCGCAAGAAATGGGCTTCTGGTTCAAAATGTATGTCAGATGCACCCTGTTTCACTGCATCCATCAACAAAGCGTCTATCAACCGCACCACAGGATGAGTGTAGTCCTTGCCTGTTAGCTGTACAGACTTACCTGATTCAATCTCCTCCAGTATCGTACCTATGGCTAAATCATAGCCATAATATTTATCTATTGCTTCCAGCAATTGCGTTTCACTTGCCAGCACTACATCTATGCGTTTCGCCACACATAAAGCACGTAACTGATCTAGCGCAACCAAATGCAAGGCATCGCTCATCGCCACAGTCAACACTTGCGCGACAGCATCATAAGCGATGGGCAACACGGTAAAACGTCGCGCCAATGCTTGTGGCACACATTGCAACGCGCTCATATCCACCAGCACCTGGGTCAAGTCAACACTGGCATGCCCCATGCTATCCGCCTCATAATCCCGTATCAATGCAGCACTGACAAAGCCCAGTTCAATAAGCTGCTTGGACAGGGGTAAACCGGTAACTTGCTGCTCTTTGTGGGCAATATGTAATTGATCAGACGTGACGATACCGTCGGCCAACCATTGTTCAGCCAAATCGTGCATCAGCCCGCCCTGTCACCATGAGGTAAAAACTGCTTGAATGATTTCAGCTCATCACTTTCCAATGACGGCGTGGTAATCACGGTAGGTCGCAGGAAAATCACCAGTTCGGTTTGCTGTACATTACGCTCATGCTGCCCAAATAATGCACCCATACCATCTGCTCGTGACAAGCCGGGGATACCATCGCGCGCACGGTTGCTATCGTCCTGCATCAACCCGCCCAGTATCACCGTCTGCCCGCTTCCCACTTGCAAGACAGATTCCATTTCACGCACCTGGATAATAGGCACCTTGTTGGTAAGCGGAGCGACTATGCTGGGATTCGGATCAATGGCATCGCCGACTTTACGGGAAATAGTTGGGCGCACATTCAACATCACCATACCGCTATCCGCCACTTGCGGAGTAAGGCTCATCACCAAACCCACCGGCACCGTTTGCGGCGTGGTGGTGTAAGTAGTCACCGGCGCGCTGTTATTGGAACTCACTGTATCGGCCTTGATGTTGAAGTACACCAGATTATCAACAACTTTAAGCAATGCGGTCTGGTTATTAATCGCCATAAGTTTAGGACTGGACAACACACGCAAGCTGCCAAATGACTCGAGCAAATTAAGTGCAGCGGTATATTTTTGGTCTTGAAAACCGCCACTGAAAAATGGGGTAAGGCTATTCGCTAAATTACTACTAGCACTGGGATTAGTGCTGAAAAACCAACCTGCACCGCCGCCGGCAACGACTCGCTGCCAGTCTATCCCCATCTTGTATTGGTCTTTCAGGCTGACCTCGACGATAGTCGCCTCGATTAACACCTGACGTTGACTCGCCGCATTGATTTGTTGCAGATATTGCTGCACCAACATTTGCTGACGCTCCGTCCCCACTACACTCACCGTACCTGTGACGGGATTTACCACCACATCATGCCTGGCAAGATTCTCAACTTGCGGTGAATTGAGCTGATTGCCAAATACTTCTTTATACAATCCAGGTGCCGCCGCACCCGCCCGCGCAACGGCTTGCGCCTGAAGCAAACGCTCACTGCGGGCATTATTTTCTGCATTAACGCGTTGTTGCTTATCTTCCTGGCGCTGAGTTGCCAAGCGGGTCGCTATCAACATTGCGCGTAAATTATCGTCCAGCACTTCCCAAAAATTATTATTCGACTTGCTGGCGACGGTAGTCGACGAACTATTGCTGCTAACATCCCCACCGTCTTTAACAATGCCGCTTCCCGTACTCGCAATCTTTGCTGCCACACCTATACTGGAATCGGTATTACGCGACAAATTCACATAATTGACGTGATAAGTTTGCAAATACGGCGTGTCAGACAAAATCGACAGCGTGTTACCCTCCATGCGATAGCGGATATTCACTTGCCGCGCCACACGTTGCAGAATTGCATCGAGCGGTTCATTCACCGCATTCAATGTAACATTACCAGTGATGCCAGGATGAATATCGATATTGCGCTTGGTATCGCGCGCCAGGGCAAACAGCAATTCCTTGACAGGCACATCATGCACCACAATGGTGTAAGTCAACGGTTTGCTGACAGGCGCAGAGGATAATGGTGGCGCCGCCACTGGCGGCAAATTAACAGCAGCCGGCGCTAGTGTAATCAGCGGCTGTATATGACCAGCCGACGATTGAATTGTACTCGGCGGCACGCAAGCCGACAGTGGCAACGCAAATAGCGGCCACACCCACCCCCTATGAAATAACAGAATCACCCCCACCCCCAGTTATTGCTTATGTTTTTTCGTAGGATAATATACAACTATCTTGTAGTTGTAAATATTCATTAAATGTAAGATTAAAACTAATAACTCCAACGCCTGACCCGATGAGACTCTTAAAATGTTAAATCTGCTTAAGCGCAAGTCGCACCCAAACGGCCGCCGAAGCCGACAAAGCGCATGTACATTACGCCACAGAAAAGGCACCGCGCTAAGAGATAGCACAATCGGGCATCACTCAGAATGAAGGTATGCACTTCTCATGATAGAATTATCGATTTGCTCACTTAAGCGACAAACCATCATGAAAGATTTCATCCAGTATCTAGCCAGCCAAAGCCGCTTGCCCAATCCCGCAGTGAACAGCGCGCTCGATGATGCACTAACCCACTTGGACAACTCCCTTGCCGGTATCGCCGCCGCATTGCAAGTCGAATACATTGGCCCCTATGTTGGCGTTGAAACCTTAAAAGCCCATGCCATGGTCGTCCGCGCGCATGAATGGCAGATACACAACCCCACCTGGAGCATGAAAATCAGCTCAGCGGTTCCTGAAGCCAACTACCGCGCTGAATGGCCAGCACAGGGCGCAAGTCGTTTACGCAAACAACTCATCATCAAGGCACTACCTGAATTTTTTGCGGGCTATACCGCTGCGGTGCAAGCCGCGAATAAATTGGATACACCAGCAGGTCAACGCCTGGCTGCCATCAACACACAATTTAATCATGGCTAAGCAGCCGCTTGTCGTACTGAATGGTAGCGCTTATGCCAGCGTCATTCTGCTCCACGGACTAGGGGCAGACGGCCACGATCTCGCACCCGTGGTGGACATGCTGGCCATACCCAATGTACGCTTCATTTTGCCGCATGCGGAGGCTCGCGCGGTTACCATCAACGGCGGCTATGTTATGCCTGCCTGGTACGACATAGCTTCAGCAGATATCACACAGCGACAGGATGACGCTGGATTTGAACAGAGCAGACTGATGATTGATGGCTTGATTGCCGAAGAAGTAAATCTGGGTATACCGCCCGAACGCATTGTACTCGCAGGATTTTCACAAGGTGGCGCGATCGCCTTATACAGCGGGTTAAGCTCGACACAACCCCTCGCAGGTATCGCGGCATTATCCAGCTACCTGCCTAATTTACCTGCAAACAGGCAGAACCCAACCCCAATCTGGATGGCGCATGGCAAGCACGATGATGTTATTCCATTGCCTGTAGCCGACGCCAGCTGGTCAGCAGCCCCCCAGTACACGCCAGAGCGCCACATTTATTCCATGGGACACGAAATCAGCATGGCAGAGATCGCTGATTTACGTGCATGGTTATTGGTAAGATTGGCATAAATTACTTACACGTTCGAACCATAAAAACGAATCGGATTACAACCCGCTTCTCAAGGTTGATACATCGCGGCCTTAGTTTGCCGCGCAACTGATCAACGTAAAATTACGCTTGACCAGTCAGATGCAAATATCTGTCCATTAGTTGCTCTTGGGTTTCTTCTATGCCAAGAGGAATGCAATCAACAGGGCAGACTTCTACACACTGAGGGGCATCATAGTGACCGACGCACTCGGTACATTTGTTAGGGTCGATTTCATAAATGGAATCACCCTGATAAATCGCTTCATTTGGGCATTCTGGTTCACATACGTCACAATTGATGCATTCGTCGGTAATCATTAAAGACATGGCATTTCCTTTACTATTTAATCAAATCTATCTTTTTTTGCAACTGCGCCAACACCGATGGGTGTACATAAGGGCTTACATTACCCCCGAGCATAGCGATTTCGCGCACCATGCTGGCGGAGACGAACATAAACTGCTCGGCTGGCGTTAAAAATACGGTTTCTACTTGCGGATTCAGGTTACGATTCATGCCAGCCAATTGAAATTCGTACTCAAAGTCAGACACAGCACGCAAACCACGCAATACTATATGCGATGACTGTGCCGCCACAAAATCCATCAGCAGCCCTGAAAACCCTACCACCCGCACGTTGGGCATATCAGCAAACACTTTTTGCGCCATAGCCACGCGCATATCCAAGTCAAAAAACGGCTGCTTATGCCCACCTAGCGCAACTGCGACAACAATCTCGTCAAATATACGCGTAGCGCGCCGCACCAGGTCTTCATGCCCGCAGGTCACTGGGTCAAACGTGCCAGGGTAAACTGCAATTTTATGCATGATCATCCAGTTTTAGCAAATTAAAATGCGCCCGTCCCGCACGCCCATCACGCCACACCGTCCAGCCGTCTGGCACAATCAGGCTACCATCATGCTCAACATAAACGTACGCACTGGGTTTAATAATCGCAGGCAGCAGTGACAAAATCTCCGCCTGCAATTTGCTGGCGAAAGGTGGATCGATGAATACCAGGTCAAATGTTGCGGGTGGCGCTTGAGTCAGCCATTTTACGCCATCTGCGCATTCTAGAATAATATTGTTTGCAGCGAGCATGGCGATATTGTCCCGCAATGCATTGAATACCACACGATTGCGTTCAACCATCACCACTTGTGCAGCACCTCTGGAAGCGGCTTCAAACCCCAGCGCGCCACTACCCGCGAACAAATCCAGACAGTGCCAGCCTGGCAAATCCTGCCCTAGCCAATTAAACAATTTCTCTCTTACCGCATCGGCAGTCGGCCGCAAGCCTTCAGCATCAGGAAAATCCAGCAACCGTCGTCGCCACTGCCCACCGATAATACGCACGCGGTTACGCTGTGCAGCTTTCATTTAATCACCACGCCGCCAACGACGACAGTCGCCAACTTATCAGCGTCAATGTGACGAGCAAATGCGGATTTAATTTGTTCCGTCGTGACTTCGGCGACACGCTTGGGAAAATCATCCAGATAGGTCAACGGCAACTGGTAATAGCCCATCATCGCAATATATTCCAGCAACTCCTTATTGCTGTCTATACGCAATGGAAAGCCGCCGATGATGTTATTTTTAGCCTGTGTCAGCTCAGCATCCGTCACACCATCGCTGATAAATTTAACCAGCATGTCGCGTACCACCGCCAAAGCCTGATCAGTTTGCTCGGCTTTGGTTTGCAAACCAATCTGGAACGCACCAGCTTGTTTCATCGGCATGAAGTAGCTGTAAACACTGTACGCCAGACCGCGTTTTTGCCGCACCTCTTCCATCAGGCGTGAATCAAATCCACCACCGCCTAAAATGTAATTCCCCACATACAACGCGTAATAATCCGGGTCACCGCGCGCAACTCCAGGCTGCCCTAACAGAATTTGGCTTTGCTTGGCTGGATAAGGAATGGTACGAGACACCGCTTTAGCCAAGGGCATAACCGCCGGAATATCAACATTCGCAGCCAAATTTGCCGCAGGCAGATTTGCAGTCAGTTGCTGTGCAATGCTGTCGGCTTGCAGTCTGGTGATATCCCCGATCAACGCAATTACCGCATGATAGGCATTGTAATGAGTTTGATAAAACTGGCGCAAATCAGCCGCAGTTAACTTGCTCACCATCGGTATCTCGCCTGATTCGCGATTGGCATAAGGGTGGTTAGCAAACGCTGCCTGAGCAAATGCGCGTGCCGCTAAACTGGCCGGCTCCGCCTCGGACGCCTTTAATGCCGCAATGACGCGCGCTTTTTCGCGTTCAACAACATTAGGCGCAAAGGTCGGCGCGTTGAGCACTTGCGTCAGCATCGCCAATGCGGCTTGTCGCTCCTCGTTGCGACTCAAGGTACGCAAAATAACGCCCGCGCGATCGGCATCCAGACGTCCGCCTAATTGTGCACCGACGTCCGCCAAATTACTCGCGATCTGATTGTCAGTAAGAT
>JBAZJP010000023.1:0-15476 GCA_041651255.1 Sulfuriferula sp.
TCTTCGATAAGATAGTCGCAATCGCTGCCGTTAATGTGGTTTTACCGTGGTCAACGTGGCCAATCGTGCCTACGTTAACGTGTGGCTTGGTACGTTCAAACTTGCCTTTTGCCATGATTTAATTCCTTATAGTCAGATTATTTTTTGTTGATAATTGCTTCAGTAACATTCTTAGGCGCTTCAGCATAGTGTTTAAATTCCATACTGTAGGTTGCACGACCTTGACTCATAGAGCGAACAGTTGTCGAGTAACCAAACATTTCAGCCAATGGTACTTCAGCTTTAATTACTTTACCGCTTGGTGTATCATCCATACCCTGAATAATACCGCGACGTGAAGACAAATCGCCCATCACATCCCCCATGTAGTCCTCAGGCGTTTCAACTTCTACAGCCATCATAGGCTCCAAAAGCACCGGGCTTGCTTTACGCATACCATCTTTGAAACCCATAGATGCAGCCATCTTAAATGCGTTTTCGTTTGAGTCAACGTCGTGATATGAACCATCAAACAACGTAACCTTAACGTCAACCACTGGGAAGCCAGCTAAGACACCATTTGGCAATGTTTCACGCAAGCCTTTTTCAACGGCAGGGATAAATTCACGCGGAACTGTACCACCCTTAATCGCATCGATAAATTCGAAACCCTTACCTTGCTCATTAGGCTCCATTTTCAACCATACGTGACCGTACTGACCCTTACCACCAGACTGCTTAACAAACTTACCTTCGACTTCAACAGCTTTACGAATCGCTTCACGATAAGCAACTTGCGGTGCACCCACATTAGCCTCAACGTTAAATTCGCGACGCATACGATCAACCAAAATCTCCAGATGCAACTCACCCATACCAGAAATAATAGTTTGACCAGTCTCTTCATCGGTACGAACACGGAATGAAGGATCTTCCTGAGCTAAGCGATTTAACGCCATACCCATTTTTTCTTGGTCAGCTTTAGTTTTTGGCTCAACAGCAACGTGAATAACTGGCTCAGGGAATATCATACGTTCCAAGATAATTGTTTTATTCAGGTCACACAAAGTATCGCCAGTTGTAGCCTCTTTCAAACCAACTGCAGCTGCGATGTCACCCGCAAGCACTTCTTTGATTTCAGCGCGCTGGTTAGCATGCATCTGCAAAATACGACCAATACGTTCTTTCTTGCCCTTAATAGGGTTATAGACTGAATCACCAGAATTTAGTGAACCTGAATATACGCGGAAAAATATCAACTGACCTACAAATGGGTCGGTCATAATCTTAAATGCCAAGGCAGCAAACGGCTCAGTATCTTCTGCTTTACGCTCACCTTCGCTACCATCTTCCAACTCACCCTTAACCGGGGGAATATCTTTAGGCGAAGGCAAGTAATCAATAACCGCGTCCAACATAGCTTGCACGCCCTTATTCTTGAATGCAGAGCCACACATCATCGGCATGATTTCACTAGCGATAGTACGCATCCGCAACGCAGCTTTGATTTCAGCAACTGAAAGATCACCCTCTTCCAAATACTTATCCATCAACTCTTCGCTCGCCTCAGCGGCAGCTTCAACCATTTTTTCACGCCAAGACGTACATTCATCCAACAATTCAGCTGGAATTTCACGCTCGTCAAATTTCATGCCCTGAGTAGAATCATCCCAGTAAATGGCTTTCATCTTAACCAAATCTACAACGCCCGCGAAATTCTCTTCAGCACCAATAGGTATCTGTATTGGAATTACGTTTGCTTTAAGTCTGGCACGCATTTGCTCATAAACTTTCATGAAATTCGCACCAGTACGATCCATTTTGTTTACGAAAGCCAAACGTGGCACACCATACTTATTAGCTTGACGCCATACGGTTTCGGATTGTGGCTGAACACCACCAACCGCACAATAAACCATACACGCGCCGTCCAACACACGCATAGAACGTTCAACTTCAATAGTGAAGTCTACGTGTCCCGGTGTGTCGATAATGTTGATATGATGCTCTGGGTAATTATTATCCATGCCCTTCCAGAAGCAAGTCGTAGCAGCTGAAGTAATGGTAATACCACGCTCCTGCTCTTGCTCCATCCAGTCCATGGTTGCAGCACCATCATGAACTTCACCGATCTTGTGCGAAACACCTGTGTAATACAAGATGCGTTCGGTAGTCGTTGTTTTACCAGCGTCAATATGTGCGCTGATACCAATGTTACGATAACGTTCTATAGGAGTTTTACGTGCCACTTTTTTTACTACCCAGTTAAGACTGCCAGGATAAACTGGCAGTTAAATTAAAAACGGAAATGCGAGAATGCTTTGTTTGCTTCAGCCATACGATGAACTTCATCACGCTTTTTCATCGCACCACCGCGACCTTCAGACGCATCCATCAACTCACCAGCAAGACGCATACCCATGGATTTTTCACCACGTTTACGTGCAGCTTCTTTCAACCAGCGCATAGCTAAGGCTGAGCGACGAGCAGGACGAACTTCCACTGGAACCTGATAGTTAGCACCACCAACACGACGGCTCTTAACTTCAACGACCGGACGCACGTTATTTAACGCTAACAAAAACATCTCGACAGGATCTTTACCTGACTTACTACCCATCTGCTCAAACGCGCCATAAATAATACGCTCAGCAACAGATTTCTTACCGCTGGACATCAACACATTCACAAATTTAGCAACATCTTGATTACCAAATTTTGGATCTGGCAACACATCGCGCTTGGGTACTTCTCTACGTCTTGGCATAACTACCTCTCAAATACTACATTAATGCTGGAATGCGGCGCGCGTCGCGCTTTTACCGCAACCCCACACCAATTAAAAACTAACTTAAGCCTTCTTAGGACGCTTAGTACCGTATTTAGAACGACTTTGTTTACGATCCTTAACGCCAGCGGTATCCAAGCTACCACGTACTGTATGGTAACGAACACCAGGCAAATCCTTAACACGACCACCACGGATCAATACGACCGAGTGTTCTTGCAAGTTGTGGCCTTCACCACCAATATAACTACTTACTTCGAAACCATTGGTCAAACGTACACGTGCGACTTTACGCAACGCTGAGTTTGGCTTTTTCGGTGTCGTTGTATAAACCCGTGTGCACACGCCACGTTTTTGTGGGCAAGCTTCAAGGGCAGGGACTTTACTTTTCACGCGCTTTGCAGCACGCGGTTTACGCACCAACTGATTGACTGTAGGCATACTATCTCGATTCCAAATAAATTACGCGCACACCCTTAAAAAGGGTGCTGTGTAGCGTACTCGCTCGCACAAGTACGTTAAATTACTAAATATTTACCTATAAAATTCATATTCGGTAAAAAAGACGATGAATTTTATAGGCTTACTTAACTAGTGTCAAGCCGACTGCTCGCTATCAACAGTTTCAGGGGTTACAAAAATATCAGATTCAGTAGCCACATCTAAACCTAATTTCTGCATACGTCGCGTATTATGATAAGCCAACCCCGTACCTGCTGGGATTAGACGGCCCACAATAACGTTTTCTTTTAGTCCGCGCAGCTCATCGCGTTTACCCATAATCGCTGCTTCGGTTAACACTCTTGTTGTTTCTTGGAACGAAGCCGCGGAAATAAATGAATCTGTAGAAAGCGATGCTTTGGTAATACCCAACAATACATATTCAAACGTGGCCGGTTCTTTACCTTCGGCAACTACCCGTTCATTTTCGATCAGCAGTTCTGCACGTTCAACTTGCTCACCTTGTATGAATTTAGTATTACCTACATCCACAACGCTAACGCGACGCAACATCTGACGCACAATAACTTCAATATGCTTGTCGTTAATCTTAACGCCTTGCAAACGATAAACATCTTGCACTTCGTCTGTGATATAGCGAGCTAACTCTGCCACACCTTTCAACGCTAGAATGTCATGTGGATCTGCTGGACCATCAACAATGGTTTCACCCTTGTTCACAACTTGACCATCGTGCGCAGTAACGTGCTTTTCTTTCGGGATTAAATACTCATGCGCCTGTCCATCCATATCGGTGATCACTAAACGCTGTTTACCTTTAGTATCCTTACCGAATGAAACAGTACCTGTGACTGGCGCCAGTACACCAGCATCTTTAGGTGAACGAGCTTCAAATAGTTCGGCTACACGTGGCAAGCCACCTGTAATATCACGGGTTTTAGATGACTCTTGCGGGATACGCGCTAACACTTCACCCACACCTACATCTTGCCCATCCTTAACAGTGATAATAGCGCCAATTTGGAAAGTGATATTAACTGGCGTTTCACCGCCTGCCATTTTCACTTCTACCCCAGCTGCATCCAAGAGTTTAACTTGTGGACGCAAACCTTTACTAGCAACACCAGCGCGACGCTTAGGATCGATAACTACCAAGGTAGACAATCCAGTGACATCATCAATCTGTTTAGCAACGGTAGAACCTTCTTCTACGTTCTCAAAACGGATGCGACCGGCATATTCGGTAATAATCGGACGTGTATGTGGATCCCACATAGCCATTACATGACCAGCTTTAATCTTGTCGCCATTCTTGGTGGTCAAGGTCGCACCGTAAGGTACTTTATGGCGCTCACGCTCCCTACCGTTCTCACCCATAATGATAATTTCACCACTACGCACAATCGCGATATCTTCACCCTTAGCACTGGTCACATAGCGCATAGCTGGACTGAATACCACCTCACCTGCAGACTTGGATTCAAGCTGGCTAATTGCAGCTGATCGTGATGCTGCTCCACCAATGTGGAACGTACGCATAGTCAACTGGGTACCAGGTTCACCAATGGACTGTGCAGCGATCACACCCACAGCCTCACCGACGTTCACCAGATAACCGCGACCTAAATCACGACCGTAACACTTAGCGCATAGACCATAGCGTGTTTCGCAAGTTAGCGCAGTTCTGACTTTGACTTCATCAATATCAAGTGACTCGATATGCTCAACCATGTTTTCATCGAGCATTACACCTGCTTCAATCACTGTTTCGCCAGTCTCAGGATGAATGATATCTTGAGCCGTTACACGACCGAGCACACGTTCACTCAATGGCTCAATAACATCACCGCCCTCAACCAATGCTTTAATCACAGCACCATCTCGTGTGCCGCAATCATCTTCAATGATGACCAAATCTTGCGTCACATCGACTAATCGACGAGTCAGATAACCTGAGTTAGCCGTTTTCAATGCCGTATCAGCCAAACCTTTACGCGCACCGTGGGTTGAAATAAAGTATTGCAGAACATTCAAACCTTCACGGAAGTTCGCCGTAATCGGTGTCTCAATAATCGAACCATCTGGCTTTGCCATCAAACCACGCATACCTGCCAGCTGACGAATCTGCGCCGCCGAACCACGCGCACCAGAATCTGCCATCATATAAATAGCATTGAATGATTCTTGCGTAGTCGCGACACCGTCACGCGTAATAACTGGCTCACTACCTAACTGAGTCATCATTGCTTTAGCAATTTGATCACCAGCACGACCCCAGATATCAACCACCTTGTTATAACGTTCACCTTGAGTAACCAGACCAGATGTATATTGGTTCTGAATCTCTTGCACTTCTTTTTCTGAAGCACTGATAATTTCCTGCTTTTGTGTTGGCACCAGCATATCATCAACACAAATCGACATACCGCCGCGCGTTGCATAGGTAAAGCCGGTGTACATTAATTTATCAGCAAATATAACGGTTTCACGCAAGCCGCAACGACGGAAACTAACGTTGATCAATTTCGATATTTCTTTTTTCTTCAATATCTTGTTGATATGCATGAAATCCAAACCGATAGGCAAGATCTCTGATAGCAATGCACGTCCCACAGTAGTTTCATAGCGAGTTACCTTCTCGGCGCGCTCACCCTGCTCATCATAAAAAGCTTCCTTGATACGAACCGTTACTTTTGCATTAAGCTCGACCTGGCGGGATTCATAAGCGCGTGAAACTTCGTCCACGTCTGCAAACTTCATTCCTTCGCCCATTGCATTTACGCGCTCACGGGTCATATAGTAAAGACCCAGAACGATATCTTGCGATGGTACGATAATTGGCTCGCCGTTAGCAGGCGACAGCACGTTATTTGATGCAAGCATCAATGTGCGTGCTTCCATTTGCGCTTCTAATGACAATGGTACGTGTACCGCCATTTGATCGCCGTCAAAGTCGGCGTTGAACGCAGCACAAACCAAAGGATGCAATTGAATTGCCTTACCTTCAATCAACTGTGGTTCAAATGCTTGAATACCTAAACGGTGCAAAGTTGGTGCACGGTTAAGCATGACCGGGTGCTCACGAATAACATCTTCAAGTATGTCCCAAACTACCGGCTCTTCCGTTTCAACCATGCGCTTAGCAGCTTTGATTGTTGTAGCCAAACCTAACACTTCTAGCTTGTGGAAAATGAATGGCTTAAACAACTCCAAGGCCATCTTCTTCGGCAGACCACACTGATGTAGACGTAATTGTGGACCAACCACAATAACTGAACGGCCCGAATAGTCAACACGCTTACCAAGCAAGTTCTGACGGAAACGTCCACCCTTACCCTTGATCATGTCAGCTAGCGATTTCAATGGGCGCTTATTAGCCCCTGTCATAGCTTTTCCACGGCGACCGTTGTCAAGCAACGAATCAACGGCTTCTTGCAACATGCGTTTTTCGTTACGTTGAATAATTTCTGGTGCTTTAAGCTCCAACAAACGCTTCAAACGATTGTTACGATTAATCACGCGACGATACAAATCGTTCAAATCTGAAGTTGCAAAACGACCGCCGTCCAGCGGCACTAGTGGACGCAACTCTGGTGGCAATACTGGCAAGACTTCAAGCACCATCCACTCAGGTTTAATACCTGATTTTTGGAAAGCCTCGATAACTTTCAGACGCTTTGCCAATTTTTTGATCTTGGTATCGGAGCCGGTTTTTTCCATATCGGCACGAATCGATGCGATTTCAGCAGGTATGTCGATGCTCTTTAATAATTCACGAACACCCTCCGCACCCATGCTGGCACGGAATTCATCACCATACTCATCGAATTTTGCCAAATAATCATCTTCAGTTAATAACTGATAACGATTAAGCGGTGTCATACCCGGATCGGTTACAACGTATGCTTCAAAATACAACACGCGTTCAATATCACGCAAGGTCATGTCCAATACCATGCCAAGACGGGATGGTAATGATTTCAAGAACCAAATATGCGCAACAGGACTGGCTAATTCAATGTGACCCATACGGTCACGACGCACTTTGGATAAAGTGACCTCAACGCCACATTTTTCACAAATAACACCACGGTGTTTTAAGCGCTTATATTTACCGCATAAACATTCGTAATCTTTAACTGGGCCGAAAATTTTCGCACAAAACAGACCGTCACGCTCAGGTTTGAACGTACGATAGTTGATAGTCTCAGGCTTTTTAACTTCGCCATAAGACCATGAACGGATTTTTTCAGGTGACGCAAGACCAATCTTGATCGCGTCAAATTCTTCTTCTTGAGTGACTTGTTTAAATAAGTCGAGCAATGCTTTCATAGTTCTCTCCAATGAGGCGCGTACAACAGAGGGGCGCGCCAATCACCCCTCATTGCATTAATAACGCTCGAGATCAATATCAATTGCCAAGGAACGGATTTCTTTCACTAGCACGTTGAAGGATTCAGGCATACCTGCTTCAATCTTGTGTTCACCTTTAACGATGTTTTCGTACACCTTGGTACGACCATTCACGTCATCGGACTTGACCGTCAGCATTTCCTGCAAGATGTACGATGCGCCATAAGCTTCTAACGCCCACACCTCCATCTCACCAAAACGCTGACCACCGAATTGCGCTTTACCACCTAATGGCTGTTGCGTAACCAAGCTGTATGGTCCGGTTGAACGTGCATGCATCTTGTCATCAACCAGGTGATGCAGTTTCAATACGTGCATATAACCAACGGTCACTTTACGATCAAACGCTTCACCAGTACGTCCATCAAACAAGGTAATTTGTCCACTGCGTGGCAAATCAGCCAACTCCAGCATATCTTTGATCTCTTCCTCAGAAGCACCATCAAATACCGGGGTTGCAAAAGGCACACCTTGGCGCAAGTTTTTAGCTAATTCAATAATTTCATTATCTTCAAAGCTGTCTATATCTTCTTTGTGACCAGTAGAATTATAGATTTTGCCGATGAATTCACGCACCTCAGAAACAGCTTTCTGTGCTTGCAGCATCGCATCGATTTTCTTACCTAATCCCTTAGCCGCCCAACCCAAATGCGTTTCCAGAATCTGACCAACGTTCATACGTGAAGGCACACCCAGTGGGTTCAACACGATATCCATCGGTGTACCGTCTGCTGTGAACGGCATATCTTCGATAGGGACAATTTTAGAGACAACACCCTTGTTACCGTGACGACCCGCCATCTTATCACCCGGTTGTAGACGACGTTTAACCGCAACGTAGACTTTAACCATCTTCTGCACACCCGCTTGCAACTCATCGCCTGCGGTTAATTTCTTCTTCTTCTCTTCAAACATCGCATCAAATTCGATACGTTTCTGGTCGAGACTGTCTTTCAGTGATTCCATTTGGCGACTTGCTTCGTCATCTGCCAAACGAATATCAAACCAGTCATAACGACTAATGCTTTCCAGATATGCAAGATCGACAGCGGTATCTTTCGCCAGCTTCTTAGGACCGCCCTTAGCAAGCTTACCTGTGATTAAACGTTGCAAACGCGAAAATGTATCATTTTCTACGATACGCATACGGTCAGCCATGTCTTTTTTGTATTCAGCCAGCTGATCTTCAATGATCTGTTTCGCCCGTGCATCACGCTCGATACCTTCGCGGGTGAACACTTGCACATCAATGACGATACCTGCCATTCCAGACGGAACACGCAAAGAAGTATCTTTCACGTCAGATGCTTTTTCACCAAAAATAGCACGCAGCAGTTTCTCTTCAGGCGTCAGTTGAGTTTCACCTTTAGGCGTCACTTTACCAACCAACACATCACCAGCTTCAACTTCCGCGCCGATGAAGCAAATACCTGAATCATCCAAGCGATTTAACATACGCTCAGACAAGTTCGATATATCACGTGTAATTTCTTCAGGTCCAAGCTTGGTGTCACGCGCCACAACCGTTAATTCTTCGATATGTATCGATGTATAACGATCATCAGCAACAACTTTCTCAGATATCAGAATTGAATCTTCGTAGTTGAAACCGTTCCATGGCATAAATGCCACAAGCAAGTTCTGACCTAACGCTAATTCACCCATATCGGTAGATGCGCCATCAGCGATCACATCGCCACGGACTAGCTTGTCACCAACATTCACCAAAGGACGCTGGTTGATATTCGTGTTTTGGTTAGAACGCGTGTACTTGATCAGCGTGTAAATATCCACACCGACTTCACCTGCTTTGGTTTCATCGTCGTTCACGCGAACAACAATACGACCTGCATCCACATAATCAACCACACCACCGCGTTTAGCCTGAACAGTCGTACCAGAGTCAACTGCAGCAGTACGTTCGATACCTGTACCTACCAGTGACTTTTCAGCACGCAAGCAAGGTACAGCCTGACGTTGCATGTTAGAACCCATCAATGCTCGGTTCGCATCATCGTGTTCCAAGAAAGGAATCAACGAAGCCGCAACAGAAACAATTTGTGAAGGCGCGACGTCCATGTAATCAATGGTGTCAGGTGCTGCCAACTCAAATTCGTTTTTAGAACGGCATGATACGATTTCACTGGTGAAGCGACCTTCCGCATCCATTTCAGCGTTGGCCTGGGCGATAACATACTTGCCCTCTTCAATCGCTGACAAGTAATCAATCTGATCGGTTACTTTTGAGTCTATTACTTTACGATAAGGGGTTTCGAGGAAACCGTACTCGTTAGTTTTAGCATACAAAGCCAATGAATTGATCAAACCGATATTTGGGCCTTCAGGCGTTTCAATCGGGCAAACACGACCATAGTGGGTAGGATGTACGTCACGCACTTCGAAACCAGCACGTTCGCGCGTCAAACCACCAGGTCCTAAAGCTGAAACACGACGTTTATGCGTGATCTCAGACAGTGGATTGGTTTGATCCATAAACTGTGACAATTGGCTGGAACCGAAGAACTCCTTGATTGCAGCAGAAACGGGTTTAGCATTGATCAAATCGTGCGGCATCAGGTTATCAGATTCAGCTTGAGACAAACGCTCTTTAACTGCGCGCTCTACACGAACTAAACCAGCACGGAATTGATTTTCTGCTAACTCACCAACACTACGAATACGGCGATTACCCAAGTGATCAATATCATCAATCTCACCACGACCATTACGCAATTCAACTAATATCTTAATTACTGACACGATATCTTCAGTAGATAGAACACCGCTACCGACCAACTCTTCGCGACCTATGCGTCGGTTAAATTTCATACGACCAACTGCGGACAAGTCATAGCGATCTTCACTAAAGAATAATGAATTAAACAATGCCTCTACAGAGTCTTCAGTAGGCGGCTCACCAGGACGCATCATGCGGTAGATCGCAACACGAGCTGCATATTGGTCTTGAGTTTCATCCGTACGCAAAGTTGCAGAAATAAACGCACCTTGATCTAGCTCGTTTACATATAGCGTTTTCACTGAAGTTATATTTGCTTCTTGCAATTTAGCGAGCAGCACATCAGTAATTTCATCATTGGCATGCGCAACGACTTCACCAGTTGTAGTATCTACAACATTTGTACCTAGGACACGCCCCAGGATAAAGTCATTTGGTACCGCAATCTGTTGCAATCCAGCATCTTGCATCATGCGAATATGCTTAACGGTAATACGCTTATCTTTAGCAACAATCACCGCACCATCTTTATCGATGATATCGAACCGTGCAATTTCACCACGCAAACGATCAGGAACCAACTCAAAACGTATGACTTGCTTGCCCAAATGGAACAAATCAGTGGTAAAGAATTCTGCAAGTATTTGTTCATTGCTGTAACCCAAAGATTTCAACAATGTAGTAACTGGCATTTTACGACGACGATCGATACGGAAGTATAGATAATCTTTAACATCAAATTCGAAATCTAACCATGAGCCACGATATGGAATAATCCGTGCCGAGAACAACAACTTACCCGAGCTATGCGTTTTGCCACGGTCATGCTCGAAGAACACACCAGGAGAACGGTGCAACTGGGATACGATTACCCGTTCAGTACCATTAATAATGAAAGAGCCAGTAGGTGTCATCAAAGGCATTTCACCCATATACACTTCTTGCTCTTTTACTTCTTTGATAGTTGGTTTTGACGCTTCACGATCCATTATCGTCAGGCGCACTTTAGCGCGTAACGGGGACGCATAAGTCAGGCCACGCTGTTGACATTCAACCATGTCAAAAGCAGGCTCACCAAGAACGTAGCTTACAAAGTCTAATTTGGCGTTACCAGAATGGCTAACAATAGGAAAAATAGAGGTAAATGCTGCTTGCAAACCATCATTAATACGCGTTGCAGGATCAACATCTTCTTGCAAAAATGCACGGAATGATTCAAGTTGTGTTGCCAACAAGAAAGGCACCTGTAATATATTTGCACGTTTTGCAAAACTTTTACGGATACGTTTTTTCTCGGTGAAAGAGTAGCTCATGGAATCTCCTAGAGGGGCTTGCGCAGAAGACAAAAGACAACAGACAGCACTATGCTGTCCTGCTGTCTTATGTTTTCTGCATCACCTAAGACACGCTTAAGTGATGCAAAAATAATGATATTACTTAACTTCGCAAGTAGCGCCAGCTTCAACCAATTGCTTTTGAACTGCTTCAGCTTCAGTTTTTGAAACACCTTCTTTAACAGCTTTAGGTGCGCCATCAACTAAATCTTTAGCTTCTTTCAAGCCAAGACCAGTAATAGTACGAACTACTTTAATGGTGTTAACTTTGTTTTCGCCTGCGCCTGTCAAGATCACATCGAATTCAGTTTTTTCTTCAGCAGCAACTGCACCAGCAGCAGCAGGAGCAGCAACAGCAACAGCAGCAGCAGCTGAAACGCCAAATTTTTCTTCCATTTCTTTGATCAGATCAGACAGATCAAGAACGGTCATGTTTGCAATTGCATCTAAAATATCAGCCTTGGATAAAGCCATGGTAAATCTCCTGATTAAAAGGGTAAATATTAAATAATTTTGTCAGCTTAAGCTGCTTGCTTATCGCGAACTGCAGCCAAACCACGAACAAATTTGGTTGGAACTTCATTAAGCGTACGAACAAACTTGGCAATAGGTGCTTGCATAGTGCCCAACAATTTCGCCAACAATTCATCACGGCTAGGCATATTAGCCAAGTTTGCAACGTCTGCAGCAGACATAACAAAATTAGGCATAGCACCCGCTTTAATGATTAATTTGTCATTGGTTTTAGCGAAATCAGCCAGCACTTTAGCTGCAGCCACTGGGTCTTTTGAAATACCATAAACCAAAGGGCCAACCATAGCATTGGTTAAACCTTCAAAGGCAGTTCCAGCAACCGCACGACGCACCAAAGTGTTTTTCAACACGCGCAGATAAACACCATTTTCACGCGCCTTAGCACGCAAAGTAGTCATACCAACCACACCCATGCCGCGATATTCTGCAACAACGATGGTTTGCGCACCAACTAGTTCATTACCTAATTCGGCAACAACTACTTTCTTTTCCTCTAGATTCAGACTCAAGGTCTTACCTCCTTCTTAAAAACACCGAACGCCAATAAGGGAGAAACCCTACCAACACCCGAGAGTCGGCGACCTATCATCAGGAGTAACCATTGCACTGCAAAAGCATATCCTGTTTCAGGGAGCGCCATCTACGTTGGGAGCAAGTTATTACCCTTGCAATTAAATTGATGGCTATATTAACCATTCAAACCCTACGGTCTTTGACAACCTGCCAGCGATAATCGCCAGCAGCCCAAAGTTCTACAACCCGCTTTACAGCAGATAAATTTTTATTGCGCGATGCTATTTGCGTCTACACGCACACCAACACCCATCGTGCTTGATACAGAAACTTTCTTCATGTACACGCCTTTGGCTGATGATGGACGCGCTTTAACAAGCGCATCAACCAATGCAGCCAAGTTTTCACTCAATGCATCGACTTCGAAAGAAGCACGACCAATGGTGCACTGAACAATACCGCCCTTATCTGTACGATATTGGACCTGACCAGCACGCGCATTACGCACCGCACCAGCAACGTCAGGAGTAACAGTACCCACTTTTGGGTTAGGCATAAGACCGCGAGGACCCAATACTTGACCCAACTGACCAACTACGCGCATTGCATCCGGACTAGCAATAACCACATCGAAATCCATACGACCCGCTTTAATTTCCGCTGCCAGATCTTCAAAGCCAACGATATCAGCGCCAGCATCTGTTGCTGCTTTAGCTGCTTCACCTTGGGCGAAAACAGCAACGCGTACAGTTTTACCTGTACCACGTGGCAACACGACTGAACCACGCACCAATTGGTCAGATTTACGTGCATCAATACCTAGATTGACTGCAATATCAATAGACTCATCAAATTTTGCAGTTGCAGTTTCTTTAATCAGAGCCAGGGCATCAGCCACGGCATAACTTTTAGTGCGATCGATTTTCGCAGCAATCGCTTGTTGGCGCTTAGACATTTTAGCCATTTTATGCACCCTCCACTTCAATACCCATACTACGCGCACTACCCGCAATTGTTTTAACAGCAGCATCCATATCAGCTGCTGTTAAATCAGGCATTTTAGCTTTAGCAATTTCTTCAGCTTGTGCACGTGTTAATTTACCCACTTTGTCTGTGTGTGGCTTTGGACTTCCTTTTGTTATTCCAGCAGCTTTTTTGATCAAGATAGTTGCAGGAGGCGTCTTCATCACAAATGTGAAGCTCTTATCCGCGTATGCTGTGATCACAACTGGAATAGGCAGACCAGGCTCCAGACCTTGAGTCTGGGCATTAAATGCCTTACAGAATTCCATAATATTCAAACCACGCTGACCCAGGGCTGGTCCGATAGGAGGACTTGGATTTGCTTTACCCGCAGGTACTTGTAGCTTAACGTAGCCAACGATTTTTTTTGCCACTTTGACGACTCCTAAAATGGGTAACAACGATTAATCTAACTAGACCAATCTCCCCGACTTCAAAAATTGGGCGATTAACACCGCCCCTTACTTATCAGGCTTTTTCTACCTGATCAAAATCCAGCTCAACCGGGGTAGCACGTCCAAATATCAGCACCGACACGCGCAACTTATTCTTTTCATAATTCACTTCTTCAACAGCACCATTAAAATCATTAAACGGCCCATCGATAACCCGAACTGACTCACCAATCTCAAACAGAATTTTTGGTCTAGGTTTCTCAACACCTTCTTGAACCTGATGCAATATCGCATCAACTTCCTTAGCACTGATAGGCGTAGGCTTCATCGCCGTACCGCCAACAAACCCTGTTACTTTTGGTGTATCTTTAATCAAATGCCAAGTGTCATCATTCATTTCCATTTCAACAAGCACGTATCCCGGAAAAAACTTACGCTCAGTAATTGATTTCTGACCCGCCTTCATTTCGATTACTTCTTCAACTGGGACAAGAATTTGACCAAACATATCTTGCATACCAGCGCGCTCAATCCGCTCAAGGAAAGAACGCTGCACCGATTTCTCAAAGCCAGAATAGGCGTGCACTACATACCAACGTTTACTCATGTATCACTCCGCCCCATCAGCATTTTTACAGCCCACATCAAACCTGCATCGACGAACCATAGAAACACAGCCATCACAATTACGAAAACAAAAACGATACCTGTCGTCTGTATCGTTTCTTTTCTACTTGGCCAAACCACTTTTTTCGCTTCACGCACAGACTCTTGTGAAAACACGAAGAACTGTTGACCCACTGAGGTTTGCCACATAACGCCAACGGCGGCAAATACACCCACCAAAACTGACAATACGCGAACAAAAGCAGCCGCTTCTGAAAAATAGTAGTAGCCGGCTATACCTGCAATTACTAATAACGCAGCAGCCAGCATTTTGATTTTTTCGGTCATCTGAAACTTGTGAGCCTTTATTTCAAGGCGTTCACACTCCCGTTAATTTGGCAGGCCAGGAGGGCCTCGAACCCCCAACCCTCGGTTTTGGAGACCGATACTCTGCCAATTGAGCTACTGGCCTATTAAAACAAAAAGGGTTTGGCCGCCTTGTATAAATCCAAGACCGCCAAACCCAAGATCCTAATTACTCGATTACTTTAGCAACCACACCAGCACCTACAGTACGACCACCTTCACGAATCGCGAAACGCAGACCTTCTTCCATAGCGATAGGTGCAATCAGTGCAACTGATACTGATACGTTATCACCCGGCATCACCATTTCGGTACCTGCTGGCAAG
>JBAZJP010000024.1:0-7068 GCA_041651255.1 Sulfuriferula sp.
TCGTCTGCAGTTTGGCCAGCGTGGCTATAATCCAATGTCGCGATTTATCAGTGATATGGGTGACCAGGTGGCTGATGTGTCCAGGGAACAACCTCATCGCCAGGAAGAGGCATTTTATAGTGACGAGCCATTCTCGGTTGGTGACACGGTACGCTCGGCTAGCTTTGGTAACGGCGAGGTAATTGACGTTGATGGATTAGCGCTGACAATTGCTTTTGATAATGGCCAAACCAAAAAACTCAACGCCGAATACGCCCGGCTGGAAAAGATTTGATGGTATAATTAGTAGAACACACTCGGGGTGTATACATAATCAATATATGAAAATTCTAATTCATAAATCCACCACGCCTGTTGGCGCGATCATCGCAGCGTTTGCTGTGCTTTTAGCTTTGGCTGTCTTTTTGATTACTGGCCGTGTTGGTGCGGTAGACAGTAGTACTAATACGGGTCACTTGGTAACGTTTCACGACCGTGGCACCCAGATAGTTATTTCTTCGAACGCCGAGACGATCGAACAGGCACTTACCGAGGCCGGCATTACGCTAGACTCTAGTGATGCGGTCGAACCTGCTGCCGGTGAAAAGCTGGTTGCTAAAGAATACGACGTTAACATTTACCGCGCGCGTCCAGTGATTGTTGTTGACGGAACGACTAGGCAAAAGATAGTTACACCGTACCAGTCGGCCAAGCAAATCGCTAAGAGTGCTGGAATTACATTGTATGACGAAGACACTACGGTGTTATCGCGGACCAACGACATTGTGTCCGAGGGCGCTGGCTTGCGTCTAACCATTGACCGCGCAACACCGTTTAACTTTACGCTGTATGGCAAAACAACCTTGGCGCGTACCCAGGCTGTAACTGTCGGAGATATGTTAAAAGAAAAGGGAATTGTGCTAGGTCAGGATGACCGTGTCTCACCAGATACTTCGGCACTAATCTCGCCAGCATCCAACATTCGTGTTTGGCGCGAGGGCAAACAAACAATTACCGTGGACGAAGAGGTTAATTTTGCTGTCGAGACGATCCAAGACGGTGATCAGTATGTTGGATACCACGCCGTCAAGACACCAGGAGTCAAGGGCTCTCGCAGTGTGACATATGAAGTACTGGTTCAGGATGGCGTAGAGGTGGGTCGTATTGAAATTGCCAGTATTACGCTGACAGAATCACAGAAACAGGTTGAAGTTGCTGGTGCTAAATATAGGGGTGCATACACAACACCAAGTGAAAATGAATCTATAACGTGGAATTATTTGCAGACTCATGGTTTTAGTCGCGAACAAACTGCGGGCATTATGGGTAATCTTATGCAAGAACACCATTTTAATACAACTGGCGATGGCTTAGCGCAGTGGACTGGTTCACGTAAAGCTGCACTGATGTCACTACCAGATCCGTATAGTATCTATACACAACTTGATTTTTTGATGTCAGAGTTTAATGGTGGTTATGCCAGAGTTCGCGACGAGATTCGTGCAACAGGTTCGGTGGTAACGGCTGTACAGATATTCCAAAATAGATTGAACGTTGCGGGGTATGTATGGAGGGCAACCGTATTCAATTTGCCTACAATATTTTGGCGAGTCATTAGCGTGGGTCTTAGGAATAATAAATCACTTGGCCAGCACTGGCTAAAAGACCGGGCAGTTTTGTCGCACATCGCAGACTGTGCCGAGCTAACTGCCGATGACACCGTACTAGAGATTGGACCAGGGTTGGGTACGCTGACAAGTGAACTGCTGCGTCGTAGCAAAAATGTTGTTGCTGTCGAGTTTGATGCCGAATTGGCGCGTAAACTACCTGCGCAATTTCCGGGCAAAAACCTTCAGGTCGTCACTAGTGATATTTTGTCATTTGACCTAGCGACGCTACCTAAAAACTACAGTGTTGTTGCCAACGTGCCATACTATATCACCAGCAAAATTGTGCAGTTGCTAATGAGCGCAACCAACAAGCCAAAAGTTGCCGTGTTGTTAGTACAAAAAGAAGTTGCCCAGCGCCTAGCTGCCCGCCCTGGAGACATGAGTATTTTGGGTGTGAGCGCTCAATTATTTGCTGAGGTGACGTTAGGTGACATTGTGCCGGCTGCATTCTTTACACCACCACCAAAAGTTGACAGCCAAGTGGTTATTTTGCGGACACGTCAAACGTCGTTTTTGGGTGATGTCGATGAAAAAGACTTTTTTCGGGTGGTCAAAGCTGGATTTTCCGCCAAGCGCAAAAAATTACGCAGTAGCCTGTCGGGTGGTCTGGATATTTCTAAACAACAAGTCGAAGACATCTTGGACCGGGCGGGCATTAGCCCCGATGTTCGCGCTGAAGCCTTGGATCTTGATGATTGGGTTAGGTTGACCCGTATTGTAAGTGCATAACAGCTTATGTTAATATGGCCCAAAGGATCATATTAACCATGAACACTATGCAACGGATACAAAAAGGGTTTACGATTGTCGAACTGCTAATAGTTGTTACTATCATTGGGATATTGGCCACATTGACTATCGTTTCTTATAACGGAATTCAATCTTCGGCGCGTGATGCGAGTATATTGTCAGATCTGGATGCACTTGACGGTATTCAGGTGCAGTATGGAATAAAAAATAATACTAGCGGCAAGGCCTGGTATTCGGGCGATGGAGTTGATGCAGACCTAGGGTTCACGCCAAGTCCCGGTAACGTGATTGATGTTGTAGTCGATACGTCTGATTATTGCATTCGTGGCTATAATGCAAGTTCATCAACTCATAAGACACTAGCAACTGCTTTAACCAAAGAGTCGACATCTGGGATTTGCGGCACGTTAGGTGCATCGATTGCAGCTGTTAACGATTCTGGAGGATCTTCGCCGACGGTTAATGGCGGTGTCGTGACAACACTTGCAGGTTCAACATCCGGTTACACCGACGGTACAGGCGCCGCTGCCAAGTTTTACCTTCCTAATGGTATTGCAGTTGCTGGTGATGGAACAATATATGTGGCCGATGCATTAAATTATCGTATTCGTAAAATTACTCCGGCTGGTGTCGTGACAACACTTGCAGGTTCAACATCCGGTTACGCCGACGGTACCGGCGCCGCTGCGCAGTTTGCCCTGGTTTATAGCGTTGCAGTTGCCGGTGATGGAACAATATATGTTACCGATGCAGGTAACCATCGCATTCGCAAGATTACTCCGGCTGGTGTCGTGACAACACTAGCCGGTTCGACCCAGGGTTACGCCGACGGTACCGGCGCAGCAGCACAGTTTAGTGTTCCTTATGGCATTGCAGTCGCCGGTGATGGTATGGTTTATGTGGGAGATAGCAGCAATAACCGTATTCGCAAGATTACTCCGGCTGGTGTCGTGACAACACTAGCCGGTTCGACCCAGGGTTACGCTGATGGTACGGGCGCCGCTGCACAGTTTAAGCAACCTGTATTTCTTGTAATTGATAATTCCGGTGTGATATACGTATCAGATAGCGGTAACCATCGTATTCGCAAGATTACTTCGGCTGGTGTCGTGACAACACTAGCCGGTTCGACCCAGGGTTACGCTGATGGTACGGGCGCCGCCGCGCAGTTCTATGGGCCAAGTGGTATTAGCTTCACAGGGGACGGCGGTTTATATGTCGCTGACACCTATAACCATCGTATTCGCAAGATTACTTCGGCTGGTGTCGTGACAACACTAGCTGGTTCAACATCTGGTTACGCCGACGGTACAGGTGCAGCCGCAAAGTTTTATTATCCATTTGGCATAAGCCTAACAGGAGACGGTAGCTTATACGTCTCCGATGCCTATAACCATCGTATCCGTAAAATACAGTAGGCCTACTAAACCTTCAATCTGTTACAATAGAACCTAGTAATGGACAAAAAACTATATATCGCAACCGCAATTCCGTATGTTAATGGTGCTCCACACATTGGCAACGCCTTAGACTATTTACTTGCTGATATTTGGACTCGTTATCAAAAGCAAAACGGACACGAAGTCCGCTTTCAGGTTGGTACTGACGAACATGGTAACAAAATCGCCGCTAAAGCAATAGAGGCCGGCATGGATCCCAAGGCCTACACTGACCAGATGTATGTAAATTTCGAGGCACTAATGAAAAAGGTCGGGGCTAGCTATACTGACTTTATCCGCACTACCGATGATCACCACGTTGGCGCTGTTCAATATATCTGGCAAACACTCGCACCGTATATTTACAAAGGTAAATATGAGGGCTGGTACTGTGTTGGTCATGAAGCGTTCTTTACGGACAAAGAGGTTCAGGCGACTGGCGGTGTATGCCCGGATCACCAGACTCCATATCAGCAAATTAGCGAAGATAACTATTACCTAAAAACCAGCGCCTTTACTGATAGAATTCGTGAAGCAATTCAGACTGGCGTGATGGAGATTGTGCCAGATTTTCGTAAAAAGGAATTTTTGGAATTGATCAAAGACGGACTGCAGGACGTCAGTATATCTAGGCCTCGTAAAAATCTTAGTTGGGGGGTGCCGGTGCCCGGCGACCCAGACCAAATCATGTACGTTTGGATCGATGCACTAGCAAACTACATTACAGTACTTGGTTACCCCGACCGTGAAGAGTGGAGGCAATACTGGCCAGCTGACGTACAGGTGATCGGCAAAGATATTTTGCGTTTCCACGCTGGAATTTGGCCAGCGATGTTGCTGGGCCTTGGTTTGGAACTTCCAAAAAAGCTGTTAGTCCACGGCCACATCGTATCTGGTGGTGAAAAGATGAGCAAGACGGTGGGCAACGTAATTGACCCTAACGAAATTATTGATCAATACGGCCTGGACGCCTTTCGCTATTTCTTTGCGCGCCACATCCCGACGCTCGACGACGGCGATTTCACTTGGGAAAAGTTTGAGAACGCCTATAACGGCGAACTTGGTAATGACCTGGGCAACCTAATTCAGCGTGTGTCCAGCATGGTAACGCGATACCAATCGGGCGTGATTGGTGAATTGCCGAATAGCGAGCACGACATGAGTACCTACCACGCGGCAATGGATAGTTTAGAATTTAACAAGGCCCTAGACGAAGTTTGGCTGATGGTTCGCAGCCTGAATCAATACATCGAAAACGTCAAACCATGGGAAATTGCAAAACACGTTGAAAAAGACGCCGAGGCCGCTGCCCATCTGGCCGAAGTGTTGACCTATGCAGTCGGTGCATTATTGCAGATTGGTGATTTGTTGGTTCCGTTCCTGCCTGGTGTGTCAGCGCGTATTCATAACACGTTTGAATCGGGTGTAATTGCTGCGGCCGATGGCGTGATGTTCCCAAAGATTTACCTGCACACACCCGACCCTCACGCTAAAAAGGCCTAGTCTATGTTAATTGACACTCACTGCCATATCCATGAACCTGATTATCCACTGGATATCACGCAGACGTTGCAGCGTGCTAATAATAATTCGGTCAGTCAGATTATCTGTGTCGGTACTAGCATCACTAGCTCTAAACAAGCGGTCGAATTTGCTAGTTTGCATGACGAAGCCTACGCATCGATCGGAGTTCATCCGCATGATAGCCAGTATGGATATACGGACATTGAATCATTAGTTGGATCATCCAAAGTTGTGGCAGTCGGCGAGATAGGACTAGATTATTTTTATACGCATAGCCCACGTGAAATTCAGATCCAGGCGTTACAGTGGCAAATTGATTTGGCGCTATCTAATAATTTGCCGATAATTTTCCATGTACGTCAGGCATTTGATGATTTTTGGCCAATATTCGATAATTTTCACGGAGTTCGCGGCGAATTGCACAGTTTTACCGATAATCAGACCAACCTAGATAAAGCTTTGGCGCGCGGACTACTTGTCGGCGTTAATGGCATTAGTACATTTACGCGCGATGAGTCTCAAAAATCGGTATTTAATGCTATTCCGCTGGATAGTTTGCTGTTTGAAACAGATGCACCTTTCTTGACGCCTGCCCCATTTCGTGGTAAGGTAAATGAGCCAGCGTTTGTTAAAAATGTTGCCGAATATCATGCATCAGCCCGAGGTATTTCCTTGGATCAGATTGCAAAGGCAACAACAGCCAACGCGCGTGCGCTATTCGCACTCTAAAACAGACATACTAAATACGCACCAACCTAATCAGGGCTTATGATTTATGTCGCCAAACAATGAATATCAGATTCCAAATACTGTCTACGCCGAACTTTCTGCCGGTGAGATTGTTGATATTCCCCAGGCCACTAGGCCGGGTCTAGACAGTGTAGAAGTTGGCATTGCCAGGCAGGCCGTATTTGGTAGTTTTGGCGAATTCTATCCAACCCCCGAACAACAATTAATCCGTGACGAAATCGCAAGATTAAGTGACGACATTGCTAGTGCCCGTTGTTACGAACTGGACAGTCGATTTGTTATGCGTAAGAGTCACTACGACCTTGCGTCTTAGGGTGATTTGATATGAAACAAGTTTTTCAAAAAGCATTGTCACTGCTACTGGGCAGTGATACTAATGGCTCAACGAATCAGTCCAACAAAAAACGCCCCCTAAAGGGACTAACTGAACGCGAACTTATCCAACTGGAAAGTCAGATTGGATCGCAACTTTTTGGTACGGCTGATCGCGGTGTTCGCCGAGAATTCTTTAGTGTTGATAAACACAACTGGATCTGGCACGAAGAACACACCGACGAAACCGGTAAGGTCCATTCGATGACTACCAGGTACGAGATTCAGCCAAAGGGAATTTTAAAAGTCCGAGTTGGTGAACCGTATACATTTTTAGAGGGCCAAGAGCTGCAAAATTTATTGCTAGCTACACAGATGTATCATGAACGTGTGATGCGAAATATCTATAACCGTGATCCTCAGACCGGCAAACTGGTCGAGTAACTGATATAATAAACAGGTGAATACGGAGCTTATTTATCTTGATCATGCGGCCGCAACCCCATTAGATGCGAGGGTGCTTGGTGCTATGCAGCCATATTTTATCGATCAGTTCTATAACCCGTCCAGTCCTTATTCTCCAGCTATTCAAGTGCGTCGTGATTACGAAGATGCCAAACATACTATCGCGCGGTCAATCGGTG
>JBAZJP010000025.1:0-6737 GCA_041651255.1 Sulfuriferula sp.
AAATCCGCCTGGCATATCTGGGCGAAAGCCAGGTCAACGCCAAATTGCAGATGCAGGCAATTGTCGGTACGTTCAAGCAGTACAACAGCACGAACCTCAACGGATTCAAGATGGCGAGTGCCAGCTACCGCAAAGAGGATTTGGATCGATACAAAGCACGCCTATTTGCCGATAAGGGCTTTATTCTTAATATCGAAGAAGTAGCCAGCGTCTTCCACCTGCCGCACACCAACGTGGAGACACCGAATATCGTCTGGGCCTCGACCAAAACCGCCGAACCGCCTGCTAAACTGCCGATCCTCACCGGCAACGATGCGATTGACGAAAATATCAGCGCTTTTGGCCTCACGAACTTCCGCGGTATTAATCATCAGTTCGGCATGCTGCGATCCGACCGTTCCCGTCACATGTATATCATCGGTCAGACCGGGGCAGGTAAGTCAGGGACGCTGTCACTGCTCGCCCTGAGCGACATTTATCACAACCAAGGCTATGCCATTATCGACCCGCACGGTGACTTTGCCATCGACAACATGAAATTCATCCCCGGTTCTCGCATTAAAGACGTCGTTTATTTCAACCCAGCAGATACAGCGTTTCCTCTCGGGTTCAATCCGCTCGAAATCAGCGATCCCAACATGAAATCAAATATCAGCTCCGAGCTTATCGGAGTTTTGAACCGTATGTTTGCTGAAAGCTGGGGGCCACGACTCGAGTATATTCTTCGCTACACATTGCTCGCGCTGCTTGACCGTCCTTCAACGACGATGCTTGATATCACGCGCATGCTGACTGACAAAAAATTCCGCAAGGAAACATTGTCATATAGCAAAGATACCGTTGTACTGCAGTTCTGGAACGTCGAATTTGCCAGCTGGACAGAGAAGTTCCAGTCAGAGGCAATCGCGCCGATTCTCAACAAAGTCGGAGCTTTTACCGCCAACCCAATCATTCGTAATATCATCGGTCAGCCAAAATCGACGTTTAACGTCCGCCAGATTATGGACGAGGGGAAGATCCTTATCGTCAACCTGTCCAAGGGTCTGCTCGGCGAAGATAATTCAAGCATTCTCGGTGCGCTGCTTGTTACTAAGATCCAGCTGGCCGCCATGAGCCGCAGCGACATCCCGAATATCGCTGACCGTCGTCCATTCTACCTCTATGTAGACGAGTTTCAGAACTTTGCAACTGATTCGTTTGCGACGATTCTCTCTGAGGCTCGTAAATACGGCCTAAACCTGACCGTTGCCAATCAGTACACTTCACAGATGAGCGACACCGTGCGCGACGCCGTTTTTGGTAACGTCGGTACGATGATTAGCTTCCGTATTTCTGCCGATGACGCACCGGTGCTCGTCAAGCAGTTCGAACCGGAATTCGAAGCGAATGACTTGCTGCAGATGAATAACCGTAATTTCGTCATGAACATGGTGATTAACGGAGAAAAAGTACCGGCATTTAGCGCGCGCACATTGCAGCTGCCACCGCCTCAGGCTGACAATACAGCTGCGATTGTTGAGTACACCCGTGCGCATTATAGCCGCACCAGAGAAGATGTCGAGCGATCAATCAACGAACTGATCATGCCACCTGAACAGCTCCAGCGCAAAGGACCAGGCAACCCAGGCTTTAAGATGTCACAACCAGAAACACCAGCTCTGGCGAAACAATGGCCGATTGACGATGGTGCCAAACCTGCAAATAATGCACAACCGGCATCTCAGGCCCTTAAACCTACCGAGCCGAACCATCCGAAACTTATCATAGAAACCCCAGCAGGTGAAGCGGCTATTGCTGGCAATACGCAGCCGCAACCTGCAGACGGCGAAGCGCCAGCCAAACGAAAACGCAGCCGCAGCCGCAAACGAAAACCAAGTGGAGAAAACGGCGGAGAAGGGGAATCGCAGCACCAGCAACAGGGCAATAGCACTTCATCCCCTGCGACCTCCTCTGGGACACCGGAACACCACAAAGCACCACAGCCAGCCCATCACGCTGCGCAAACTGCCAAACCAGCACATGACCCAACCAAGCTGAGTGTACACCCACACCCCGCAAAACAACCGCCTGCTACCCAGTCCGAGACACGTAGCGCCCCGACAACCACACCTCCATCTCGACCAGAACCCAAAACACGTGACGCCAGTCTCCTCAAAATTCGTTAAATAAAGGAACACCGACATGAATGACAGCCAGCAAGCCCTCGAATCACTCATTAGCAAAACACAATCTGGCGGTCAACTCATTTCGGCAGATTTCCAAAACCAGTTACAAATCATTTTTGCTATTAGCGGTATTTTATCTGTTATCATCATCGTTCTGATGATTATTAATCTCATATACAAATTACGTGTTCAATCAGCTATCCTCCGCATGGATAAAAACCTTCAAAAATTTGTTGACAGCCAGAAAGAAGCCACAAAGCCCTCTTCCGATGAGCAGTAGAGAAAATAATATGGAACATAAATAGAACACTTACTATATGTCCTCTAGGGGTTTACCTCTGTTATCGATGCTGCTATATACCGATACGACCCCTGTTGTACCCCTGTAAATACCAAAACGATGCACAGGCTAAATAAATTTCAGAAATATATAAGTACGTGAAGAACATATACACACGAAAAAGAGTGTATAGATAGGCGGGTGAGAGTAATCATGAATATATAAGCGCGGCGAGCCGAAAAAGACATAGGAGCAAGCGTACAAGCAATCATAATTAGGATATAGATTTAACGTCGCACAATATATCTTTTACGACATAGACTATTAATACGATAGATGATTCAGCATACGTCTACAGAGAGTGCTATTTATCATATAGTAGGGTGGTCGCGCCATAAATAGTTTGTGTGCTGCGTTTTCATTGCTATATTTATATGCACGACTTACTATTCATACGCAGACATGTATGAATACCTGCAGACCACTCCGGTTAATTGATGTGCCTGTTATGCGTGCGGATCTTCGCACTTTCTACAACAGCCTATGAGACTGTGAAGTATTTGACTTTTCTGAGAAAAGTATGACATTAGTGTTTTCCACAGTCTGCATACATTATTTCCAGTAGCTTTTCCGACCACTCTTTCCCCCTCTCTGCTCCCCTACCTTTTCTAATATATTTGCTTTTTTGTTATTTTGATATAATAATATAGTTTTTATGATATATACCATTATCTAAAAAATCGAACAAAAATAGAACTAATACGAGAGGAGTGAAAAGGGCGGCTTTTGACTGATCAGCGGTAAAATGCCTTGCCTGATACCCGTACGTCAATATATTGAGGTGTTTGCTTCTTACTATCAAAGAAGCTAATTGCACGCTGCATATCCTCTACCTGCTCCCCTACTGGCCGATCAAGCGACAACTTAACTGGATACGGACGGCCGGCTACCTTGACCTCTACCTGCCGAGTCGTACCACTGGGGATAATAGCCTGTTCGACAATAAGTCCGCTCGCACGCGCCAGGTCGACCGTACGGCCAACAAAACGCAGGAACCGACCGCTTGCAACAGCCGTACCCGTTGCCTGAGGAACACCGCTTTGATCAATAATTTTTACAGATGGCTGTTCGAAGTAATTCTGCTGAAAAGCAACACCGTCCTTATCGACATAATATTGATTTGACCCGATCAACCAGCCCGCAACAGGCTGGCGGAATGTCAGCTCAAAATGACTGGTGGCAAATCCAGCTGAGCCAGTTACATGCGCCGTTTCGACCTCTGGAAGAGCTTGGTGCAGATAATTCGATAGCTGTTCATCATTTGTCACAAACCGAAGCCGCTCTATCGGATGCAGGCCAAAATAATCATTAATAGCACGCGAGTATCTATCTGGCTGAATAATCACAGAACTCACAGAAGGTGTTACGCTTATTCCGGCTGTAAATTCATACAACAGCCATGTCAGTACAGATGCGAGTGCAATGACAACGAACAAAATACTCGTCAATCGTCGCCGGTGCGCAGTCAAATGATGCACGTGTGCTCGAGGTGAACGCAAATCACCTTGCAGCTCGCTCGCGCTGCTTACCGATGCCGACAAACTGCCGACAAGCGTTCGATTGCGTTTAAATAACGACGTGCTATCGTTTCGTTCAGCCTTTTGCTGCGCCATCTGTTCGGCACTCAGCTGACGACGTCGCGGCTGCGTATCGCGTTTTTTTGCCCACGGTTTCTTCACGTGATTACCGGCGCTTTCCTGCTGCGTGCACGATCATTGTCGCCATATCCTGGGCTGCATGCGGACGCGCGAGACGATGGAGGTTTTTGCTTAGTTTTGCTTGCAACTCAGGATTTTTCAAAAGCTTGGTAATCGTATCGACAAGTGATGTATCGGCAGGATCTTCAAAGGTATCTTCATCGAGCACAAGTACCGCCTGGTTACGCACAAAATCTTTGACATGCTCTACCTGCCAGACGAGACGTTTGCTCGGGATAACAATTGTCGGCTTTGCTAACGCCGCAAGCTCAAGAAGTGATGTTGCCCCTGCGCGCGTCACGACAACATCGGCTGCTCCTAGCAGATTGGACATACCGGTTGAAATAAACGCTTTTAACACAAATCGTTTATCGTTCTCAGGCGTCAGACTACGCAGTTCATCATATTGAGCAGCGCCAGACACGAGGACAATATTCGCATGTGCCAGCAATGCGCTCAAATGAAAAGCCACGGCGTCATTGATTTGTTTTGATCCCTGTCCGCCACCGACAAATACAACCATCGGCCGATGGATATCAAACCCAAGCGCCTGCTTGACTGCCGTTTGCTGCGCTTGAGACTTGACGGTAAAATCGTCGCCGATCGGCGTGCCAACATAGCGAGATTTTGCCACGGGATAATTGTAATGATCAAGCGATACTCCCGTACCGATACGTTTGGCCAGCGGTGAGAGCAAACGATTCGTTAGTCCCGGATGCGTTTCGCTATCGTGAATGACAAGCGGTATCCGCAGCAACCAAGCTGCCCAACCCACCGGCAGGCAGACATAGCCACCCTTCGCAAACACGACGTCTGGACGCCATATAATCATCCGAATGATGCTCTGCCCTACTCCGAACAATACTTTGAAGGCATCTCGTATATTCGGAAATACGACCGACGGAATTGTTAGGTGCTGAAGTTTGGTCAAATGATGATAGCGGCGAAATTTACCAGAGATAACGGTCTGAACACGAACCGATGTATCAAAATCGGCCATAATACTGCGTGCCTGAGGAGCAAAGTGGTGATCGCACCAGAACCTCACTTCTGCATGCGGGTGCTCGCGTTTTAGCTCACGCAGTACGGCGACGACTGGGGTTACGTGACCGCCCGATCCGCCCCCTACGCTGAGAATCTTCATATTCATTATCCTTTAGTTTACTACCAAACGCCGTATATCGCGACAGCTGAAATGCAAGTCCTAGTGCACCGGCGATGAATACCATACTTGTACCGCCAAAACTGAGTAGCGGCAAAGTAATACCCGTGAGTGGAATAATGCCAATCATTGCCCCGACATTCAGAATAACATGCGCCCCCAGCCACCCAAATACGCCCGCTACAAGCAATCTGAGCCGTATATCCATCAGATGATCGGCAACTTTAAGCAGCCGCAGTAGAAGCGCTGTAAATAGCCCCAAAATCGCCACGAGCCCCACAAATCCAAATGTCTCGCCTAAAATAGCAAAGACTGAGTCGTTAATGGCTTCAGGAAGATACCCCGTCGCCTGAATGCTATTACCAATACCGACACCGGCAATACCGCCCGATCCGATAGCAATTTTTGCGTGGGTAATATGATACGAACCAGCGTCATCGACAGAGCTTTCGTCACCAGATAAAAAGGTCGTGACGCGATCAATACGATGCGGCGCGATCAAGATAAACAAAATGCCGACACCAATCATAATCGCCGCTATCATGAGCCAGATGCGGAGTTTCAATCCCGCCATCAGCAGCATCGCCGATAACATGGCGACAAGCGCGATTCCTGTCCCCATATCCTTTTGAATGCCGATGATAACAACGAGTGCAATCCCAACCAGGATGCCCAGTGGCACCAGTGTTTGCGTCCGGTCGTTGACGAGTCCCTGCTGGGCACGCGCGCCTAAAAAGCCAGCCGTAAATACAAGCAGGCCGAATTTTAAAAGCTCGGCGGGTTGCAGGCTACCAAGCGGTCCGAGTGAAAACCAGCGACAGGCGCCCAGGCTGCACTGCGCAATCGAATCCACATGAATGACATTTCCGAAAAACACCAAGAGTGCGCAGGCGGCAAATCCCGCGACTAATATCTTTCCCGCATGACGTTGTAATAGCTGATATGGTATTGTCGCTGCAATCGTAAACGCAACGAGCGCCAAAAACAAACTAATCGTCTGTTTTATAAAGAAATATGCGCTGCTATAAAAATCAGTACCGTATGAATTATTCAACACATTTGCACGCTGCGGACCGATTGCATAAATAATTATCAGACCGATAAGCATCAGCAGCCCCATGTATAGCACGATCTGATAGTCAGGCCGGTGACGGCGAACAAGCGCGGCAGTACCCCTTCCTTCTTGCGCCACCCGTCTTCGCATCTAGATGTGGCCTCCAGCAAGTGCCAAGAGTACCCCTGTAAATGCCGCGACAGCGGCGATAACCCAGAAACGCATCGTCACTTTCGTCTCAGGCCAGCCGATTGCCTCGAGGTGGTGATGGATTGGCGCCGATATGAAAATCTTGCGATGGAATACTTTCTTGCTGAAA
>JBAZJP010000026.1:0-6731 GCA_041651255.1 Sulfuriferula sp.
TAAACTGACCGCTATCACTAGCGGGATGCGCCAAGCCGTAACCATCGGCGTGATTCTGAGGACCGAAATCATAAAACACTTCGCTGTCCGGACCACATGGATCACCAATCGGAGTTTTGTCCAAACCACCACCTCGTGACCACCAGTTTTCGCCGTCATCGTAAAAGAAAATACGTTCACCGGGTTTAATACCACGAGCGTCACCATCTGCCTGTGATCCTATTTCGACGATTTTGGCTTCGATGCCTTTTTCTTCAAATACTTTTTGCCAAATATTCGCCGCTTCGTCATCACGAGGAATCCCATGTGATTTATCGCCAATAAACGCCGTCACATAGATCTTGTGCGGGTCAAGCCCAACTACGTCGGTCAAGAATTCAAAAAACCATCGAATTTGCTGTTCTTTAAAATAGTCACCGAAGCTCCAGTTACCAAGCATCTCAAAGAAAGTCGTGTGGCGATTGTCGCCCACGTCTTCGATATCTTGGGCGCGCAAACATGTCTGACTATCAACTAGACGGATACCGTCTGGATGCGGTTCGCCCAGCAGGTACGGCAGCAGCGGCTGCATGCCACTACCTGTAAATAAAGTTGTCGGGTCATTATACGGAATCAATTTGGCACGCGGAACAACCTTGTGGCCACGATCTGCAAAAAACTGCAGGTAAGCATTTCGGATTTCTTGAGCATTCATCTCTGTTATTCTATCAGTAGATCAGGCAAATTACAATTTAGATGATAATGCCACCGCCCAAACAAACGTCACCGTCATAAATTACAACTGATTGGCCAGCCGCAACTGCACGTTCGGCGTTATCAATCTGCAATTTTACCTGGTCCTCATCATACGAGACGGACGCATTCACTAGTGGCGCACGGTGGCGAATTCGAATCGAATATTTGCCTTCGGCCGGCGCTTGATTGATCCAATGAACACTACTTAACGTTACAGAATCTTTCCATAACGAACCGTCATTCAGGTCGGTCGTAACGTAAACTTCATTTTTGTCCATGTCTTTGCCAACCACATAATATGGCAACCCACCGCCAACATCCAGGCCGTGGCGTTGGCCAAGTGTATAAAATATTGCACCGTCGTGATGGCCCAAAACTTTACCAGATTTTTTGTCAATAATTTGACCTGGTTTTTGTTCGACGTATAGTGACAGAAATTCACGGATGCCGACTTTACCGACAAAACAAATGCCCTGACTATCTTTTTTGCCAGCAGTATATAATCCGCGCTCTTTGGCCATTTCACGAACTTGGGGTTTAGTGTACTCGCCCAGTGGAAACAGTGTTTTCGCAAGCGCCGCACCTGTTACGCGGTATAAAAAATAAGTCTGGTCTTTGTTGGTATCTACAGCTTGTAGTAATTCGCCAGCCGACGCTTCGGCTACTTTATTAGAAGGGGATGTCCCCGATAGGGCGAGCCGAGCGCCACGGGCAGGCTTTGCCTCCCGTAGAGCGGCCCCTGAGAATGAAGTAGCCGAAGCGTCGGTTGTCGTACTGTGATCAACTCGCGCATAATGACCAGTTGCAATCATATCGGCACCGTCTTCTAGGGCTGCTTCGAGGAATAACTTAAATTTTACTTCTTGATTACACATAATATCTGGATTTGGTGTACGGCCATTTTTGTACTCGTCGATCATATAATCAACGACTTTGTGTTTATATTCATTTTCAAAATCAAACACCTTGAAATCAATCCCCAGCTGCACAGCCACACGTTTAGCATCCGCCAAATCGTCAGCCCATGGACATTTCATGCCCGGTAAGTCCTGGGTCCAGTTTTTCATATAAACACCAGTTACGTCGTAACCTTGTTCGACTAACAACGCCGCCGTTAGCGACGAATCGACCCCGCCGCTCATGCCAACATAAACGCGAGTCATCGACTGGCCTCAAAATTAAAAACGATTATCTTGAACAGTTCTGTAGTTGCTAACGTCCAGCCGCGCGGATTAATCCACCACCATAGCGACCAATCTTGATCTGCTGATACTGGGTGATTCATAATTTTGACGCTATCAGCACGTTTATTAAATTCCAAACTAGCACGACGTTGATGATAGCCGGACGTAACCAATATGACAGATTTGATACCACGACTAGCAAAGATTGTCTGTGTATTCTCGGCATTCTGTTTAGTTGTTTCGGCTGTTTCATCCAAGTAAATCGCACTGCGTGGTACGCCAGCGGCCACTGCATGACTGCGCATAGCGGCAGCATTACTGGGACCAGATTTGTCCTGAGCAGCACCTGAAAAAATTAGTGTTTTCGACCAGCCATTTTGGAACAGTCTAATTGCTTCATCGGTGCGCGCATTGGTGTCACCGCCACTTACGGCTACGATAGCGTCAACCGGTACACACGGCGGATTGCCGCTTGGTGTGATACCGCAACCCGACAAATCATCTGGCTGCAAATACATACTCATAGCAATAATTGCTGCCGCAATAGTTAGTGGGAAAATGATTAAAAATCTGATCATCGTGCAACCCTATCGTATTCGCGACTGATTTCTTCAACAATAATTTCACCTGCTCGGGCGGTATTCTCATCATTTGACAAATGCCCCAACGTCAAACGCAGGCTACCATCAGCAACCTCTGGATCTAGTCCAATTGCCGTCAAGACATGTGAGCGCGTACCCTTATTGGCAGCACAGGCACTGCCGGTAGCAACCAACACTCCTCTATTCTCAAGTGCAAATACAACGCGCTCGGCATCAAGTCCCGGGAATGAAATATGCAAATGTCCAGCTAAACGATGCTTTGGATGTCCCGATACAACCGCTCGGTCAAAAGCTGACGTTAATATAGACTGCAGATTATCACGAAGTTTATGCAATCTGTCCGACTCGAATTTACGATGCTCGGACGCTAGATCTAGCGCTTTAGCAAACCCGATTACACCCGGAACGTTCTCGGTGCCGCTGCGTAGTCCTCGCTCTTGGCCACCGCCAACGATTGTAGGTGTTAACTTGACATGGCTTCCAGCCCACAACAGTCCAACTTGTTTAGGCCCATAAATCTTTCCGGCATTTATGGTCAACATGTCAATGCCCAAGCGTGCAACATTTATGTCAATCTGACCAACGCCCTGTGACGCATCGCAGTGCAGGTAAATCGGTGTCATGTCACCTGCAGATATCCTGGACTGACGAACGCCAGCAACCACACCGGCAATATCGCGGATTGGCTGGATCGTCCCTAGCTCATTGTTAGCTAGCGCTACACTAACCAGCTGAGTCGACGATGTAATAGCAGCCTTGATACTATCAGCCGACACAAACCCTCGTTCGTCCACCTGAGTAATTGTATGGTCATGCCTTTTAGCGGCAGCTAGAACAGCGTGATGTTCGATGCTAGGTACAACAACATGTCCAGTTACGTTGCTAAACGCCAAATTAATAGACTCAGTCGCTCCGGCTGTCATGATAAGTTCGTCTGGTTTAGCGCCAATTGATCGAGCAATATTATGTTTAGCATCTTCGTAATCACGACGCACCTTAATAGCTGGCGAGTAAGGGCTAGATGGGTTATAAAATTGATCAATAAAATACGGCTGCATAGCACCAAGCACCCTGGCATCTAGTGGGGTTGCAGCGGCATGATCAAGATAAATAAGCTCCGTATTCACTTGTTTATTATATCAGTTACTCAACCAGTTTGCCGGTCTTGGGATCACGATTATAGACATTTCGCATCACGCGTTCATGATACATCTGGGTTGCTAGTAGCAGATTCTGCAGCTCTTGACCTTCCAAAAATACGTACGGCTCGCCAACACGCACTTTCAAAATTCCTTGCGGCTGAATTTCATACCTGGTCGTCATCGAGTGCACCTTGCCAGATGCATCGGTGTGCTCTTCGTGCCAAATCCAGTTTTGCTTGTCTACGTTAAAAAACTCACGGCGAACACCACGATCAGCTGGTCCAAAAAGCTGTGACCCTATTTGACTCTCTAGGCTGATTAGTTCACGTTCGGTCAATTCTTTGAGCGGGCGTTTTTTGATAGATTGGTGCGTTACAACAGTATCGTCAGTACCGAATAATAAAGATAATGCTTTTTGAAAAACTTGTTTCATATCAACATACCCTAGGACATACGCCCTTATTGGCTCCTGCGCTCGACAAATCTACTGTCCAATTCGTAACGGCGAGCGTTATCTATATCATCACTATACTTTGCGATTTCCTTACGAACTAATTGCTGTTCTGGTGTCGGAGAAAACTCACCAAAACTACCAAATACAGCCTGGCGCGCAATCCCAACCTCAACACTATCTAGCCCTGGCCTAGTAGCGCGGGGAATATCAACAACTTCACCGACAGGAAATTCGGCATAGGCAGTATTTGGAATCTGGTATTCGTTGTTTGGCGACATATATCATAGCCCTAGTTAGGTTGGTGATGATTTATTAGTATGTCTGTTTTAGAGTGCGAATAACGCACGCGCGTTAGCTGTTGTTGCCTCGGCTATCTGATCCAGGGAAATACCCCGGACCGATGCGTGATATTCGGCAACATTTTTAACAAACGCTGGCTCATTTATATTACCACGAAATGGCACAGGCGTCAAGAAAGGTGCATCTGTTTCAAACAGTAATCCATCTAGTGGAACGGAATTGAATACTGCTTTTTGAGACTCGTCACGCGTAAACGTGCTGATGCCATTAACGCCAATAAACAGTCCGCGCGCCAAAGCTTGATCCAGATTAGTCTGGTTGTCGGTAAAGCTGTGTAGTTCGCCGCGTATACTGTGAAAATTATCGAATATTGGCCAAAAGTCCTCGAAAGCCTCGCGCACATGAAAAATAATTGGCAAATTGTTAGACAAAGCTAAGTTAATTTGCCATTCAAGAGCCTGAATTTGAGTTTCACGCGGGCTGTGTGTGTAAAAATAATCCAACCCTATCTCTCCAACTGCCACGATTTTCGATGACCCAATTAATGATTCAATACCCGTATATCCATACTGGCTATCGTGCGGATGAACTCCGATCGAAGCATAAGATTCGGCATGCAGGCTGGCAAATTCGACCGCCTGTTTTGAACTATCAACACTAGTGCCAACACATATCAGCTGATTAACTGAGTTATCGTGCGCACGTTGTAATGTCTGCGTAATATCCAGCGGATAATCAGATTCGTGGATATGACAGTGAGTGTCAATCAACATGGATTAGACCTTTTTGGCGTGTGGGTCGGGTGTATGTAAATAAATTTTAGGGAACATCACACCATCGGACGCAACAATTACACCTGACTCAAATGTGCTATGAATACGCGCTGAAACGCCGGGCAGGAATGGCACCAACAAATCACCAATCTGCAGTAATGCACCGACTGCATAGGCCAAAACTTCGGCCAGATGAGCAGCAGCCTCGGCGTCTTTTTCAATATGTTTTGCAATTTCCCACGGTTTGACGTTTTCGATATATTGGTTCAGACTTCGGACCATCAACCAAACTTCGTCTAGAGCTTTGTTAAATTCTAAACCATCCATTGCCTCATGATAAGTACTCATGTCGTGCTCGCTTTTTGGCAATTCACCAATCACGCCCGATTGGTATCGCGTTACCATGCTGGACACACGCTGAATTAGGTTGCCCAGGTCATTACCAAGTTCACCATTATAGGCATTTTCAAACTTTTCCCATGTGAAGTCGCCGTCGTCCAGCGTCGGAATGTGCCGAGAGAAGAAATAGCGAAAGGCATCTAGGCCGTATTGATCAATAATTTCATTAGGGTCAATTACGTTACCCACCGTCTTGCTCATCTTTTCGCCACCAGATACGATGTGGCCGTGGACTAACAGCTTTTTTGGAAGGTCTAAGCCTAGACCCAGCAACATCGCTGGCCAAATTCCAGCATGAAAACGCAAAATATCTTTGCCGATCACCTGTACGTCAGCCGGCCAGTACTGTTTCCATTCTTCGCGGTCAGGGTAACCTAGAACTGTAATATAATTTGCGAGTGCATCGATCCAAACATACATAATCTGATCTGGGTCACCAGGTACAGGCACTCCCCAACTTAGGTTTTTGCGAGGCCTAGATATACTGACGTCCTGCAGCCCATCTTTGATCAGCTCTAAAAATTCCTTTTTGCGAAAATCTGGCACAATCTCCATTACACCAGTTTGAATTGCCTCGCGAATCTTATCTGTAAAGGCGCTGGTTTTTAGATAATAGTTATCTTCACTAATTTGTTGATACGGAGTTTGGTGGTCGGGACACACACCGGCAGTCGCCTGAACCTCCTTATCCGTAAAGAAGGCTTCGTGACCTACGCAGTACCAACCTTCGTACTTTCCCTTGTAAATATATGGTGCAAGCGTTTGCCAAATATATTGAACTGCGCCCACGTGATGTTCATCGGTAGTCCGAATAAAATCAGTATAACTAGCCCCGACCTTTTTCATTAGCGCTTCAAAATTGACGTACATCTGGTCAGTGTAGGCCTTGGGATCCATGCCGGCCTCGAGCGCTTTGGCAGCAATCTTGTTGCCATGTTCATCAGTCCCTACCTGAAAGCGGACTTCGTGTCCGTTTTGCTTCTGATAACGAGTCCAAATGTCAGCAAGTAAATAGTCTAAGGCGTTGCCAATGTGTGGAGTACCATTAACATACGGAATTGCGGTTGCGATATATAGTTTTTTGTCCATTACTAGGTTCTATTGTAACAGATTGAAGGTTTAGTAGGCCTACTGTATTTTAC
>JBAZJP010000027.1:0-5680 GCA_041651255.1 Sulfuriferula sp.
GCTTGTATAGCGCTTCAATAGTTTGTCCTGATAGCCCATGTATTTGGGTTGCAGCCAAGCACTCTTCCCTATTTGCAACGCTCACAGCCTTTATTTGAGCCTTTGGCGATGATGCCGCGAGAATTTCAACTGGAATCAAGATTTTATCTCCAAGGTTGCTTGCTGGCGAACAGTGAGCCCGTTGCTTGCATCTGCACTCAACTGGATACCACGGACCATGCCGAACTGGTTTTCTCCAGTCGGGTCGAGCTGAATAAGCTGGCCATCTTCCAACATCGGCACATCGGCACTCACTGGACCTGTCACACCAACTTTCCAGCCTTTACCTGCAGCGCCTAGAATCGCCAGTCCACGTTGTTGGCTGGCTTCCACTGCGGTGATGAGCGGATCCGATACGCTGGGTGCAATCAGATTACCCGCTGTGCCATCGCGGGTGATTTGACCAATGCGGCCGGCACCGGTAGTGCCCATCACAAACACACGGTTGTAGTCCGGATTGTCTGCTCGATCGAGCGAATCGATAAAGATCGGATCGAGGGGAAGCTGCAGATCTGGCGTTGATGTTGCCCAGTTCCATGGCGCAATTTTATACCGCGGCTTCACATGAATGATTTGCGCAGTACGGTCGGCCTGAATCACAGCGTCGATCGTACCGGCAATGCTGGTTAGCGCATCGATCGGTGTGCCGGTCTTGCTGAATGTGCCGTTTGGTACCAGCCAGTCTGTGACTTGCCAATCTATACCCCAGCCGGTATTCGTGAGCACATCATTCATCAGCTGCTGTGCAGTTCGATCAGCTGTTTGTCCAAAGGTTTGCACCGGTGCGATCGGGTCAGCCAGTGCGGCTGCTATACCACGCCCACTGATCGACACGGTCGTTTTGCCAAAGCTGCGCCCACGTGTGGCTGACTCCACGATGACTTTCACCGGGTAGCCATTGATACTGATCTGGAGAATCACTGGGTCACCATTGGTACCGCCTGGCTGCACTTCTGGCCACATGCGCCCAGTCAGCGTCGCGTTAAACGTCCAGCCCCATGAATTCTCATCAATGCCGAACTGAGAGGTGATGGCCTCAAGCGGCTGGCCATCGGAAACCCGCACGATGTCTGCCAAATTACTCACGAGATAGATCCTCCGCGCTGGCACGATGATCGTGCCGTTTTGATTTACTGGTGGGCCACCAGGCTCGACGATAACGCCCCAGCCTGATGACAGTGGTTTGCGTATGCCAAACGGGAAGCGCTCTGGCTTATCGATACGACTGGCTTTTGTCCAGTCTGACCGAGCGCTGCTCTCGATTGGCCGGAGCAATTCCCATGCTGTACGCTTGCTGACATCGACCGGTAGGCCATGAAACCAAGCGCTGCGCTGTGATGCATCTCTGCGCCGTGTATAGATTGACCAGGATAGGCGATTGCTGGCATCCACCGGCTTCGATATGGTCCAGTCACTACGATTGCTGGAATCGCCCATTCGCACATATTCACTCCATGGTGCCCGATTGTCGCCATAGCCAGATATGGACTCTCCCCATGCATTGCGCTGGCTGTCCATCAGTGGGGAAGACAAGCCCCAATCCATGCGGGTTGATGTCTGCTCTGCCATGGGCTCTGCCATACTGACGCGCAGCGGGATCGGCTCAACTGGGGCTGATGGGGACCATGCGCCTCGGGTGCCGCCGATGATCTGTGGTTTGCTCAGTACCTTACGCGCCCATGGCGCCGTTTGCTGCAACAGTGCCCCCATACCGACCACACCCATGCCGACATCAGCGGAACTGGGCAGCAAGCCGGAATAGAGCAATTCATGCTTTGCAGGCGGACTGCCAACCAACTCGGTAAGGCCAATGGTATTTAGACCAGTCGCATACCGTAGCTGAATGGGTTCTCGTGCGAGCAGTTCAGCCGTGAGCAACGCGCGGTCATTGATCATGTCAAATCCTGCTGCCTATCAAGCAGCGCGCGATCACAATGCCCCGCATCGATCCGATTCAACAGCCAGCACAGCGTACAGCCCAAAGCATGCCGATCTGCTCGCGCCTTCGCCGCGCGGTAGCTGATGGTCTGCCCCCAGGTGCCATTAGCGGACACATTGGTACTGGCATCGATAGCCACGGCAATCTGCCAGCTTCTGGATGGATTCGTGAAGGCTGAATATACATACCGAAGCAACATCGCCGACGCAGCGGCAATGAGCACGGGCAATAACAGAATCAGGATGGCACGTTTTGCCATGTGATTGCCTGCACTGCATCGAACGTTGCAGCATTCATGATTTGAGTAGCCAGGCTGTCGTTCTGCTCTATGCATGCCGTTTTGTATTTCACCCCATCCAGATATACCTGCTGGATCTGGGTAGCAGTATGTGGACGTAGTGCCCATGCGCCTGTGCTATCAGCACACCAGAATGGCGTCGTCCATCCAGTGGGGATATTCGGCTGGAGCGAGGCGCTATAGGCCCCAACCAGATTCAGCTGATCCTGATCCTTCGCTGGATAGTGATAAATGGCACCGAGCGCAGATGAATTGAACCCAGAGTAAATCGCGCTCTGGCAATCCATGCTGATTTTGGCAACCTGCTGCGCCTGGATATCTGCCAAGGTTGGCGGCGGTACCGGCGGTGTATAGGGTACAAACGTAGTCGGCCAATCTAGGTCGGTGCCATCGCGGTAGAACCGATAAATCCCAGTCGTATCTTGTTTGAATGCAATTGATTGATCTACTTCAAAAATTAGGTTATTAGACATATCTTTAAATTTATTCATGCCCATGTACCTGTCAGTAAATTAAACAGTTTTGTCGTTACATTATTGTCCCATCCCGTAACTCCGGAATACGACATAACTGTCTGCCAAACCACACCATCAGATGATATTTGCACTTCAAAATCCCTTGGCATACGTCCAGCTAAGTTACACCCCCGAAGTGCGAGTTCTTTGGCACCAATACTGTTTCCCGCCCCAAGGTCAAGGGTAGTCCACCATGCTGGGTTCTGATTTGCTGAGTGCCAAAAGTATGTTTGTGTGGTGGGATGCTCATCAGAACTCAACCAAGCATTTGATGATCCGTATGATGATGTGTAGATAGATGACTGACTAAATACAGCTGTTGCGCTAAATGCCGGAACTTGATTTGTGTTATCTCCCGGAATAGCATTTAGACCTATAACATCGCAGTTTATATAACCTGCTCCTGTCCCTGATAGCTCAGTTGCCGTTATATTTAATTTCCAGTATCTGGATACAATAGATCCAGAATTGTTATTATTGATCTCACTAGCCATCATCCTACGCGCTAACATTACGCCATCCCCGCACCGGACTGGTATACAGAATATGTGCTATTCCCCCAGTCTACGAACACGAGATCATCACGCGCACCGGCAGCTGTAGACAAGGCTGGCTTGGTGCCGCCAGACGCTGTCGTACCCGTTGGCCATGTCACTGTCCTGCTTCCCGTAGCATCTTGAAAAAATCGAATAGTGGTGCCGCGAATTTCGCCATCTGCTGCCGAATTAATCACAGCCAGCGCGCAATTTGCTGTCAACGTAATGTCATTCAGCCCCTTGCTCATATCGATGTTTGCTGCTGCACCACTAGTTGCATTAGCAAGCGGTGTTTCAGTGTATCCGGCAAGCTTCAGCACGCCAGTCATTGCCTTGCTGCCATCTGTTGGGAGCGCCAAGCCCAGCATATTGAGTGCCCCGGCAGTCACGCGGCAGGCGATCTTCTGGCCGATCACGTAGGCAGCAGCCGTTGTGCCTTCCTGAGCACGGGCAACGGTAAGCGCTCCAGTCGTGCCATTGATGGCCGTGATGTAGACAATCTCCCACGCTACCTCATTGCCATTGCCATCATAGGTCGGGATAGTGAGCGGAACATCATCCCCAGCAACCATCCCAGACCAGTTCAGTAGGTTAGTAGCATCACCGGTCGGAACATAAAGCACTGTGTCACCGGCGGCTGCGGCTGCGCTGAGGTTACTGATCCATGCATTGGCGAATTTATAGGACATCAGCCGATATCTCCTCGATGTTCGATACTGAATGAATCACTGGTTACCGATGCGCCAGCCAAAACAGTTCTGGCTAGCCATACCGGTGCCGCTGCCCCTATGGTATTGAAGCGCAGTTGATTACCTGCAGCCCACCCAAGGCCCCATCCAGCAGCACGCAATGTGAAGTAGGCCTGACCAGTGAGTTGGTTGATGATCTGCACATCGGTAGATGTGTCGCCTGTTGCCAGAATGCCGAGCTTTTCCCCTACGACCTGAAATGCAGTCGAGCTGGTGAAGTTGATGCGCCAACGTTCAGTTACCGCACCGTTATTCAGCACTTCAATCGGATGGTTCAGATCATCATAGGTAGCCGCAGCCATACTGCCGATGAGCACATCGCTCCAAACATTCGTCCAGGTCGCCTGGTCGAACAGGTTGGTGTATGCAGCCTGCATATCGCCGAACAGCAACGCGCTGGCGACATAACTGGTCGAATCATGGTTGTATTGCAGCGGGCTGGAGAGTTCCAGCGTGCCATCGATCTGGGTACCACCGACCAGATTCATCTCCTCGATTCGGTGGCGAATCTTGAACGGCGCTGTGTAGTTGCTTAAATCTAGCGGATTGGCCATGGTGACGACACCGGTTGGCAAATCAGCAGTAAACAGCGATGGATCCAGCCGCACGCCATGGGCATCGAGTATGGATACCACGGCCAGATCAGTTCGAGATAGCTGGATCGATTGCCCGGCACTCAGTGTTGCAGCGGAATCATCCTTCGTGTTGAGAATCACGACGACATCGCCGGGCCGGTAAATCGGCACGCGGCCATCTTTCGGCAGGCGCACGGGGTCAAGCCCCAGCAGCGTCGGATCGAGCGGCAATTGCGTGAGCACAACCGCAGAGAAGCGCAGGGTATCCGGCATGCACTCCGTTGGCGTCCACACGCCAGCTACCATTTTTCCATACTGGACGGAAACAGTGCCCATATCCTGCTGAATCTGTCCGGTCATCTCAGTACCGGTGATCACGCCGTTCTGGTCTGCCGTTCCGGTGAGCAGACGCCCATCAGCACTGCTGATCTGGATATACAGCGATGCCGGGCGGATCGGGCTGCCCGGAGTGCGGAAGAACGATTCCGTCACGGTGAAATCACCGATCTTGGTCAGGCCCGCTTGCAGCGTCAGTGCGGGTGAGCTGGCTGCTACCCATTCCGTAAGCGTAGCCACACCGGTCGCATAATCGACTGATCCCGCTACCGTTCCGCTGCCGGTACTGCTATCAAATTGATCGTACAGCGTCCCGCTCTTGTCGTAATACTGTCTTCCGCAGGCGGTGAACAGCAGGCTATCTGGCACGATGCTGTTTGTTGTGTAGGGGGTCAGGTCAATTTGCAACTGCGTGAGTGTTGCTGAATCGGTTTGAGCAGTGAGCGCATCAGCAGCCAGTGCAAATGCGATGCTGACCGATGATGACTGGAAGTTGATATCAGTGGGCGAGTAGGCCCATGAATCATTTGACCAGCGCCCATAGTTCACGCTGCCCGGGGTGATCGAGAAGTTGCCTGTGACATAATCGATTGTCCCGCTGCCGGGTGAAGTAATGTAGGTATAAATGGCGGGGAACTGCGGATTGGATGCAATCAAATTCCCATTGCCATCATCGGTATAAACCTGCGTTGC
>JBAZJP010000028.1:0-5559 GCA_041651255.1 Sulfuriferula sp.
ACTCTATCGAATCTGGCTGGGGCAAAACAGCAATCACTGCCGGCGCAGCAGCAGGCTTAACCTTAACCGGCCTCTACAGCCCGGCGATAGCCAGAGGTATTTCAGCGCTCGGCTCACGCATCATTAGCAGTCCGACCGTACGCAACACTTTAAAAACAATCGGCAAAGGAACACTCAGTACCGGCGTTGGCGCAGCAGCAGGCTACGGCATTGATTCATTACGCGCCAATGATACCCGTAATTCAAACATCACCGCAACCGTAGGCGGCGGCCTCGCCGGTGCAGTAGGCTATGCAGCCTATCGTTACGGGCCGCAGGCATACAACGCCATCAGGAATTCATCGCTGGTCAACAGAGCAGTCACCTTCTTAAGAAACAGCCCGACTGCAGGCAAACTCGCCACCGCAACAGCAGTGGGAACCACTGCCGCCGGTGCAACTGCGCTCCTCAATCGTTACGATATCTCTATCCCCGGCTTAGACTCTATCGAATCTGGCTGGGGCAAAACAGCAATCACTGCCGGCGCAGCAGCAGGCTTAACCTTAACCGGCCTCTACAGCCCGGCGATAGCCAGAGGTATTTCAGCGCTCGGCTCACGCATCATTAGGAACCCCAGCGTCAGGAATATCTTGGGAAGGGGCGTAGCCGGTGCAACCGCAGGTTATGCGCTTGATACAGTTGCATTTAACGATGGTTCCCAAAATACCAAGCCTGGTTCAATGGCAGCCGGCGCATTAGTCGCTATAAGCCCGTCGCTTTTTAGAACACAGCGAGTACAAAACTTTATTCAGCGCGCCCTGACGATGAGAAATATCGGTAGTTTTCTCAAATGGTCAACTGCGGCTGCACAGGTAGAAATGCAACGGCCCGTATATGATTCTTTAAAAGATTCTCAATTTGCAGGAGTGAGCGGTCTCACAGGTCTCGTGTTAAATCCCGGCAGAAATATTCTTGCGACTGTTGGTGATTGGTCCAATTGGGCAAGCAGACGCGTCCTTGGTTACAATATAAACGATTGGTCAGAGAGGCTTGAAGGAAAGGCCGGGAAAGAAGTTGTGGTAGGTTTGAGAACGAAAGAAAGGATGGCGGTTGCCCAATTATTCGCGAACGCTAATAGAAATTTGGCAGGATTTGGCACACCACTCGCGTTTGCCTATGCATCGATGGATTCTTTCTTGCAGACCGCAACGGGCAGTTCAGCGGTGCGCGCAATCAGCAACCCCGTTAAGACGGTGCGCGAGCTTTTTGATTTTGCCAGCACTGCCCGCCAGATGATTGAAGAACATAAAAATATAAATACAATACCGCAGGCGCGCATGGTTGAATATGCGATGATCGCAGGCGACATCACCGGCGCACGGTTCGGATTACGTACTTTTGCCGACACTGTTACGCGCACAGCAGGCATAACGACAGTTGCACGGCTTAACCAGAGAGAGCTGCAGCATACCGGAGTAGCGCAGCGCTATATCAATCAGATGACTACGGGCCAGCGCTTTTCTCGGTTTGTCGCGCAGACACATTATAATGCAGCAAGTCTGGTGATACCTAATGCGGTATTTTCGACAATGGCCCCAATTGCCTTTGGCCATGGTAATGATCCACAGGCAATGAGTACGGAAAACATTAACAGGCGCGTGTACGAGACCGCATATAATATGCCTAATGTAATTAATGGCGCAATCGGCGCGAGCGCAGCATATAATGCGCTCGGCGCTGTTTCAGCGTGGGTCAGGAATTCAGAAGCAGCAGCCAGGTTTGCACAAAGGCCATCAGTGCAATTTGCCACTCAGAATCCTGTTGGCAGAGTTGTTGCGCCTCTCGTCGGAATGGGCATCGGCGCATGAATGTATTATACTGGGACCACGGGACGGCTTCCATTTAGCAGCAGGGAAGTTGGCTTTAATATGAAGGATGGTCGTGTTGATTCCAGCTGGGGTAATTTTATAGCAAATTCAGGTTTGGTTATCGCGGGGCTCAGCGGCATGTTGGGAGTGCGCAATATGCGGGTCGGAAGAATGGTGGAGGCGCGCAACCCTAATGGAAGCCTTCGTCGTACGGAATTATCTCCCGGCAGATACGGAAGCCATGGCCAGATTATTGTCAGGCCGGACAGAACCGTTCTCGTATCAAAGTACACATTATTCCAGAGGCTCACACAGACCGGGCACCTCGGGCCAATGGCGAAAGCAACGCCGAGTATGTTTAATAGGTATATATTAGGCCAGGGGGCTGTGGGTATAGAATCGCTTGCCTATAAGGCAGCGTATCCGGCGATCGGCGCTGCGGTAGGGTATTTTAATTTTGGCGAAGAACATAAATTAAGAAACGCAGTAGTAGGTGCATTAGGAGGAATTGCTGCGCGTAACTTGCCCGGCATCGCAAGGAATGCTATCCGTCTGGGTGTTGGCGGCCTCGAAGTTGCTTCATACGGATCTTTTGCTTATGGCGTGAAAAAAGGATTAGTTGATGGTGCGGTCTCCAAGTTTACGCATTGGCTTGATAACACCAAGCCCGATGTGAGCTGGAAAGACGCTTCCACGCCGTATCTCTTCCAAGGCCGTAATGTTGAAGTTAAGATGCCGGATGGCACCACGAGAACATACAAGAATCAAACCGATTGGGCGTATGCTTTGTCGCTGGGTACGGCACTCTGGGGAGTGACAAAAATCGGCAGCGTTGCCCGCCAGGCATATCTCGGCGGCGAACGTGCCGGTATTCATGCCCCTAAAGGATTTTTCAGAGGAATCGCAGAAGGGTGGAATACGCGCATATGGAGCAGAGGCGCACAGAATTACGGCGCTGCGCATCCGTTTAAGGCGTCTGCTATTATGTTGGGCACCGGATACGGAATGTACAAGATGGGCACAACAGATATTAATGATAACAAGTTTGCAAAATACTATGGTTTTGGCGGCACGCCGTTCGGTGCTGCATTAAAATGGACCGGTATCGCCACCATGGGATTAGGTACGTTGTCATTAGCAGCGCAGGTGAGCCGCTTTTCAGACCGCATGAAATTTGGCAGCAGGATATCGGGTACCGCATTAGCGCTTGAAAAAACATTATTGTGGGATTTGGGAGTGCATCGTACCGGTGTCAATCTTTTGACTGTCATTGCACCATTGCAGGGTATCATTGAAGGAGTTTCAGCATTTACGCAGCGTTACGTTGTGCCTTCTGCATTTACACCGGTCGAGCAAAGCATGTGGAGTAATACGTTCGGCGCATTCTTGAATGCGGAGAGCCTTACGAAATATCAAGATAATATCAATGCGTGGGACAAGGCGCAAGGTTTTTGGAATAAGCTTGGGGTGGCGGGTCGTTTCGCCGAGACAGCATATTTGTCAGGATTATTCGGAACAACACGCGGCATGGGCATGGGCGAGAACAAAGTAAAAAGTTTTGGCCAGCTTTGGGATACATTCAATTCAAAAGGCTCGCGAGAAATCGTCGGATTGGTGGACAGGGAAAACGTCTGGTTCTCCGCGTCATTGGCAGTGCTTTCCCCATTAGCTGAACCGGCATTTTCAAATATACGATTTGCTAATGGGGGACGCATATTCCAGGCATTGGGTAAAGGTATGGAGCGCACACTCGGAGAATTAGGTATTACCCGCAGCATGAGTTCTATGAATCAATCGACGTCGTTTTCATCGAGATTCCTCAACAGATTTAGCAATTTGACGATCAGTGGTACGGTTGAAGAAGCTGTGCCTGAACAGATTGCCCAGCAGGTTCTTAATTTTATTCCGGGGATGATATGGCACCAGCGTCTATCGGAAGTTGCGCAAGAAATTATCACACCCAATAGGTATTCAAGAATAAATGCAATCCCCACACAGCACCAGGCAGTCCGCTGGGTGGATAGGGGTCTTGCGGAGTTAAGCAGGACCAATGTGAGAGGACAGCACACCTTCCAGGGGCAGGTGGTTACTCCGCAGCGAGCGCAACAATTGCGCGACGCATTAACGCAGAGCCGTGAGCGTTTAACAGCGACGGGAGCGAGCGCTAATCTCGGTCAATTACGTACCGATATTCAACAACTGCAGACCATAGGTATGGGCAATTTAAGCGAAATTCAGCGGGATCAGTTGTATAGCGCACAATCGACTCTGGCATTGGCCAATGGTACGGGAATATATGATCCCACGCACGTCACACAGGCTTTATTGCCGGTCATGCAGATTATGGCTGAAGATGTGGCGTTCAGCGGACGCAATACCATACGTCGCTTAGCAGCAGATAGTCTTAGTTCAACCGCACGCAGCCGCGCCTCACTTGCTGCTGACCACGCAGCCGTGAGGGCATTTGCGTTTAATAGAATCGACCGCGGTGATGGCGCAGGCAAAACAAGCGCCCAGGCTTCGGAATGGGCAACGAGAACGGATCGGTTGCAGTTAGGCGGGGGTTATCATGGATACGTCGCGGTTGATGTCGGGCAGAATTTTGATTTTGATTTGGGATTTGGCGGCAGCATGACTGTGAGGTCGAATTTAATTGGTGAGTATAACTATGGCGCCGGCGCGCATGAATTTATGCATTTGTCTATCGAGGATTCGCGCCAACAGTATGATCAAGCATGGTATCGTTCAGGCTTCCAGGAAATTCAGCGTCTCCATGGTAATCAGGTTGCTCTCGGGGCCCGGGATCTCCTGCGCCGGGAGAATAATCCCAATGAAATGCTGGTTATGAATTATAGCTTGCGAGAAACGGCCCGTTTCTTAAGAACTCGTCCGGAATTTATTGCATTAGGAGAAGGTTCTGGTATCCATGCGTATGTCATGCCGTATGTGACCAGAGAAAAGGCTGATTTTGCCGATACGATGAATTATGTCAGTTCTTTGGACAACAATCAATTGATGAGTATGGTGGTTGATGATGTGACGCGCCGCTACTGGAAGTGGCAGATGCCGCGGCGCCTGCACTGGAGAGTCGATTCATTGAATGATTATAAGCGGGAAGCAGGAATTTCTTCGCCGCTTACCGTCAACGGCCTTCCTTTGCGTGCATCCATGCATGATGAGGATAAGCTTATTGGCGGGGCAGGAGATATTGCTGTCAGTTCTTCGCCCATGATACAAAATGCATTCTTCAATAACCAAAGGCTTGCAATGCAGCAGGCAGCAAACAGCATGAGGATGGCGAGAGTTAATTCTTCACCGACACAGTTAAAAGCAATAGACGCAACATCGTTTGCATCTTCGCCCGCCACTCAGAAGCTTGCCATGGATGACCTTTTGCAGCGCGCAGCCCGTCAGCATCTGAATATGGCCCAAAAATCAACAATAGACCGTATTCAAGATTTCATTGATCATATTACCCAGCAGGACATTACGATCCAATATCTCGACGACGGCGATTTCAGGGATCTTTTAAAAAGGGATGGATATATCGGCGCGGGAGCGGCAGGCTACCATTTAGAAACCATCACCGACAACGGCAGAAGGATCATCGCTATTCCGAAGTCAATCCAGCGTTTCAGCACGCCGTCTGGTTTGCTTGCCGATGTAACGTTCATGCAGCGAGTGAGCGGTTGGATGAGAGGTAAATTAGATA
>JBAZJP010000029.1:0-5088 GCA_041651255.1 Sulfuriferula sp.
CGCCTCCAGCACGCGGCGGATGGCGCTGCAATGGTCTTTGACGTAGAGCCAGTCCCGGATTTGCTGGCCATCGCCATACACCGGCAAGGGCTTGCCTGCGAGCGCATTGACGATCATCAGCGGGATCAGCTTTTCCGGGAAATGGTACGGTCCGTAATTGTTGGAGCAATTGGTGGTGAGCACGGGCAGGCCATAAGTGTGATGATAGGCTCGCACCAAATGGTCGCTGGCGGCTTTGCTGGCCGAGTAAGGGCTGTTGGGCTCGTAACGGTGGGTTTCGGTAAAGGCCGGCGCGTCTTTAACGAGCGAGCCGTAGACTTCATCGGTGGACACATGCAGCAAACGGAAGTTTTGCTGGGCTTCAACTGGCAGATTGTGCCAGTAGGCGCGCACCGCTTCCAGCAGCCGGAAGGTGCCGACGATGTTGGTCTGGATGAAATCCTCCGGGCCGTGGATGGAGCGGTCGACATGGCTCTCGGCGGCGAAATTGATGATGGCGCGGGGCTGATGCTGCGCAAGCAAGCTTTCCACCAAAGCCGAATCACCGATACTGCCTTGCACGAAAAGATGCCGCGGATCCTCTGCCAGAGAAGCGAGATTCTCGCGATTGCCCGCATACGTCAGTTCGTCAAGATTGATGACGGTCTCGCCGGATTGAGCCAGCCACTCCAAGACAAAATTTGCACCGATAAATCCGGCTCCGCCCGTTACTAGAATGCTCATTTTTTTTCCTTTCCTATTGCAGCCGATTTGCCTATTCCCTCTTCGCGTTGCGTAAAAGGGAGAGATGGCTCTACCAAATTTGTGGCAATCAATTTTTCTATAGTACGAATGTGTGAATCCATGGCGGCAGCATTGCCTTTGGTTTCTACATTCAATCGCAACAACGGCTCTGTATTGGACGAACGCAGGTTCATACGCCAAGTATCGAATTCCAAACTGACTCCGTCGGTCACATCGATCTTGGGTTCGAAGGATGAAAAATACGCCTGCACCTTGTCCATCGCAGCCTTGGCATCAGTTACTGTGTAGTTAATTTCTCCACTGCACGGATAAGCGGCCATTCGCTCTGCCATCAATGATGACAAGGGCTTGCCAGTTGTACAAATCAGCTCTGCCACCAGCAACCATGGAATCATGCCGCTGTCACAGTAAGCAAAATCACGAAAGTAGTGATGTGCACTCATTTCACCACCGTAAATGGCATTTTCCGCACGCATGCGTTCCTTGATGAAGGCGTGCCCGGTCTTGCTCTGGATGGGCTGCCCGCCTGCGCGCAGCACCATGTCTATGGTGTTCCAAGTCAGTCTTGGATCATGGATTATTTTTTCGCCGGGATGTTTCCTCAAGAAGGCTTCAGCTAGCAAACCAACGATATAGTAGCCTTCGATAAATTCACCGCTCTCATCGAAAAGAAAGCAACGGTCAAAGTCGCCGTCCCAAGCGATACCCATATCAGCTTGGTACCGCTTTACAGCCTCAGCTGTAGCAGCGCGGTTTTCCGGCAAGAGAGGATTAGGGATTCCGTTGGGGAAACTACTGTCTGGCTCGTGGTGAACCTTGATGAATTCAACAGAAACATGAGCTGCGGCAAATTTTTGCTCAAGTGCGTCGATCACATGACCGGCAGCACCGTTACCTGCGTTGACAACCAAGCGGAGCGGTTTGAGACTGTTCAGGTCGATGTAGCCGAGCAGGTGATGAACATAGGGTTGCAGGATGGATAACCTGTCAAGCGAACCTTGACGTGTTGAGGGCGGAAAGTCGTTCGCTTCGGCCAGTTGCTGAATAGCCCGCAAACCTGAATCGCCGCTGATAGGCAAGGCGCCTCTGCCCACGAATTTCATTCCGTTGTAGTCCATGGGGTTATGGCTGGCAGTGACTTCAATTCCGCCATCCACATCAAGATGGAAAGCGGCAAAATAAACTTCCTCGGTACCGGTCATGCCGATATCGATGACATCGGCGCCGGCATCCATCAAACCCTTGGCTAAAGCTGCTTTCAGCGACTCGCTGGTTTTGCGCACATCACCACCGACAACCACGCGCCGGGCATTCAAATGTTGCGCATAGGAGCGACCGATTCGGTAAGCAATATTCTCGTTTAGCTCATCGCCAAGCTTACCGCGAACGTCATACGCTTTAAAACAAGATAACGCTGACATTATATACGCCCATAGTTGTCTTCGAAACGCACGATGTCGTCTTCACCAACGTACTCCCCACTCTGCACTTCTATTATCACGCAAGACTCCGTACCTGGGTTTGTCAGGCGATGTTTATGGCCGGCACGAATAAACGTAGATTCGTTGGTTTTGATGAGAATTTCTCGCTCTTCATTAATCACCTTCGCTTGACCACTAACCACGACCCAATGTTCACTACGACGACGATGCATTTGTAGACTCAGGCTGACGCCAGGATTGATTTCGATGCATTTAATCTTGAACCCGTTACCCTCTTCCAAGACGGTGCAAGTGCCCCACGGACGGTGTACAGTGCGGTGAAGTTTGTGAGCCTCATGCCCTTTTGCTTTCAATTCCGAATAAATGTATTTGACGTCCTGAGCACAGGATTTGTTGGCCACTAGAACAGCGTCCGGAGTGTCAATAATGATCAGGTTTTCAACACCGACTGTGCCGACCAATCGGTCTGTGCTATGGATAGTACAGTTCTGCGTGCCATGCAATGAAACATCGCCCCGCAAGCGGTTGCCGCTTGCGTCCGGTGCCGCAAGGTCGCCCAACGCCGTCCAGGAACCAATATCACTCCAGCCGATATCGCAAGGAATGACTGCGACTTGATCCGCTTTTTCCATGACAGCATAGTCGATGGAGTTTTCTTGCACCATACCAAATGATTCGGGATCGAGCTCAACCTCAGCAAAACCTTTGCCTTTGGCAATCCGCGAGTGATCCATACAAGCTTTGGTGGCCTCCAGAATTTCTGGGCAATGCAGCTTCATCGCTTGCAACATGGCTCTGGCAGTAAAACAGAACATGCCTGAGTTCCAGTAAAAATTGCCCGCGGCAAGATATTCCTGCGCTTTATCCAACGCGGGTTTCTCAATAAACCGGATGGCGCTGTTTCCCTCAGCTTCAATATAGCCATAGCCCGTTTCAGGTGAATCTGGCTGAATGCCAAAGGTGACAAGTTTACCGCTCGCCGCAAGCGTACACGCACGGCTAACCGCATCTGCAAATGCAGGTTGTTCGGTAATCAGATGATCAGCAGCCAGAACCAGCATGATAGCATCTTCACCGTGAGCGCTAGCAACTTGCAGAGTAGCGGCCGCAATGGCTGCTGCTGTATTTCGCCCAAACGGCTCAAGAATAAAGGAAGTAGTCACACCAACCTCGTTAACTTCCCGAAATTCATCTTTTGTTTTGAAGAAAAGATCCCGGTTAGTAATTGTCAAGACTTCGGCAACACCTGGAAGTAACGCACCTCGCAGAAAGGCTTTTTGCAAGAGACTTTGCCCATCGGCTAATCGGATAAACGGTTTGGGATGCTGCTCTCGCGAGACAGGCCAAAGCCTGGAGCCTGCACCACCGCAGAGAATGGTGGGAATTAGGACGCAATGAGAAGGATCGAGAGAAACATCGGATTGTTCGGAAATGCCTACTGCATTCTGGCGCTTCTTGTCAGAGCCAGAGTCCTCCCTCAGCAAATAAGCGGCACCTATATCTGAAACGTCTTTGTTTAATTGATTCACAACTATATTCTACCAAAAATTCCATGCGACACGCTCGGCCCTGCCTTTTGGTCAGCTTGACTGCGGAGGGAAGGGCACAGACAGCTTCACTGAGAAGGAACTAAGGTACTGATGTCCTATCAAGTTAATCTTTAAGTTTAACTTAGATATCTACCCTCAGTCAATTACAGCCATATGCACCAATGCAGCCAAAGCTATCCGCCGAAGAAATCGATTTTACTTGATGCGCTGCGCAGTGCATGAGGGCGCACAGATTATGGGAATTAAATAATTTATAATTTTTGTAAAAAATCTGCTGCGGTTTTCTTCAGAGCCTCATCCACACTTACGGGAGGTTGCCACCCTAACAGATCACACGCTTTGCTTATGTCGATTTGAAGCGAATTACATAAACGTTGCGCCATGCCACCCTTACCCAACAACATGGCGCCGGTTTTTAATGCCCAAACGGGCATCGGAAGCAGTTTGACGGGCTTCCCCAACGCGCCGCCCAATCGCTGCAGCAACTCGGTAGTGGACATGTCCTCGCCGTCTCCTGCCAAAAATGTCTGGTTGGCAGCGGCTGGATGATCAATGCAGGTTATAATTAAGTCAACCAAATTATCTAGCGCCACTAGAGTACGCTTATTGTGGATCGCCCCCAAAGGTAACGGCACAGCCTTCTGAAGCCAGCTCATCATGCTCCGGAAATTAGCCTTCACCCCTGCCCCATAGACCAACGGTGGGCGAATAATCACCACTTCCATTCTGGTTTCATCCGCCAACTGCCGCAATGCATCTTCTGCTTCAAACTTGGAAATGCCGTATGGGTCGACCGGCGCAGGCTGATCTTCAGTGGTATAAGGTCGCCCCAATACCGTAGATTCACCATTCACCTTGATCGAACTGATAAAAATGAAGCGCTGCACGCCGGCTTCGGCCGCCTGCTGGGCAAGATTCAAAGTTCCATCGACATTGACCCTCCGCAACTCATCCAGCGAATCGACTATGTTAGTTTGAGTTACATGCGCGCGCGCAGCAGCATGAATGACCACTTTTATATCAAGTAATGCATTCGTCCAATCCGTATCGCTGCTTATATCACCGATTGACATGGTCTCAATATTATCGACTTGCGAATTCTCAAGACGTACTGCTGCACGAACGGATTGCCCTCGCCGAAACAATTCGGCACAGAGAGACTTGCCTATAAAACCATTACCACCGGTAATGAGCACCGAAGGTGAATCGTAGCTGGTATTATTTTGCATTAGACTTAGACCACACCACCCTGTTTATATAATCCACATAGCTTGCCACCACCCTGACGACCTGCGTCGAGACGTGAGGATTCTCGTAATCGGCAATCGGCAACACCGCGCGCGCCGTTTCCG
>JBAZJP010000030.1:0-4883 GCA_041651255.1 Sulfuriferula sp.
ATCTTGGCATCCAAATCCAGCCTACTAACACCAGAAGTCGTGGGTGAGCGACATTACGATCTTGCCACCAGAGCGACAGCAATCCTGCAAAAATACGAATCGCTCAAAGGCATCATTGCCATCATCGGCGAGTCAGAGCTCTCGTCAGAAGACCGCGAAGACTACAACAAAGCCAAAGCATTGATAGAATTTTTCAAACAACGGTTCAACGTGATGGAAAAAGTGACGGGCGTACCAGGCGAGCATATGACACGAGAATTAACACTCGATGGCGTCGAGGGGATTATCGGCAAAACCGAAGAAAAGGACAAGACGCAGCCGAAAACAAGCGAGGCAGATGCCAAGCCCGCCACACCAGCTGACGCTGCAAGACCAGAATCCGAAAAGAAGGAAGTGTAGATGGCAGACGATACGCCTCAGGCAGCGGCAGAGGCACCCGAACAGGCTACAGTGGCTCACGACGGCAAGCCAACGATGGCTGTCAAAATCTACGCACCGTTTCAGGTGTATTTCGAAGGCGAAGCGCGAAGTATTAGTGCAGTGAATGCTACTGGACCATTCGACATATTGCCGCATCATCATAACTTTTTATGCATGCTCGTGCCGTGTACGATTACAATTCAAACCGCAGAAGGCAGCAAAGACATCAAAATCAATCGCGCTCTTATGCATGTCAAAGCCGATCGAGTTTCAGTATTCGTCGACGTGTAGGGTTTATCCTGCGACGAAATAATCAAATGCAAAAACTTTGTTGGCGGCAGGTGTCGTGTTGGTGCAGAGGCTAAAGCCGGTCGTGTTGCGATCGACGTAGTAGTCCATGCTACCGGCGGCGCTGCCGACAGGGCTGATGATGACGCGCGGTTGGCTGCTAAATGTCTGCTGGAAGTTGATACGGACAATACAGCCTGAACCATTAGGACTGTTTCCTGTGTTCATATTGATTGTTCCCGACGTATCCGATCCATTTAGCGATACCGAACCGCCGCTGCCCAGAATACCCGATCCGATAAACGATCGTCCTGGCGACGGACCGCTAAAGCTGAGGTGATTGGGGAGTTGTAATGTACCACTGCCGCTAAGGATTAATTTGGTCACAGTAATTTGCGAGGCTGTCATGGCGCCGCTGAACGACGACGTACCAGCAACGTTTAAATCGCGCAGTGTCGTGCTGCCCTGAATCGCGGTATTTGTTGCAACCTGCAAATTATTGATCTGTGCCGTTCCGAGATTCGACGTACCCGATATCGTTATATTCGGTGCCGTTATACTGCCGCCTGTTTGGAAATTCCCAGCAACATTCAAATTGCCACGCATGAGCGTCTGTCCGGTGATAATCGCATTGCCCTGAATAGTCAGTGTTTTGGATGCGTCGCCGACAGTCGCATCGGTATTGGCAAGTTGTTTCAGTGCATCCTGGCTGAGTGACTGCGTTGCAATGTTTGGCTCGACGGGAGCTTTGGTGCTGTTCAGATAATTAACAGCCGCTACGACAGCGGCAATAACAACGAGCAGTACAAATATCAAAAAGTAGAGATTAATCTTGTGAAAAAACTCCTTGATTGGCGAAGCTTTTTTTGCGCCCGGCTCTTCTGTTTTGTTAGCTTCAGGATTGGCAGCTTTTTGTTCGGCTTTTTCGTTTTCCAGATCATCCGGCGTACGGCTCAACGCATCGGCCGGTGCTTGCGGCTCTTCAGCTGGCTTTTGGCCTGCATCGGCCGGTGGAGTGTTTTTGTCTGGTTCCATAGTCGTGTATTTTTTGCGGTTATGCTTAGGTGTAGTTTACTATACTTGTCAGCTTGACGCTAGTGTATGGATAGATGATAATACTCTGTAAAGCTTATGCAAAAAAAGGGCCTGTGGGGATATTCGAGATTACTGCTGCTGGCAATATTTATTGCTCCTTTTAGTGCTGGCACGGCATTTGCCGTTACCTCGACGTCGAATACCTACCAGGTGTCCGAAACGCAGTTTAATTCAGGCTCATCAGTCCAGCAGTGTTCCGCGCAGTTTTGCGCCAAGGCATCGATAGGAGACATAACAGCCAATACAAACAGCGCGGCTAGCGGCGGGACGGCTGCGTTTGCACCGATAACCGACAGCGATCCCAGACTTGAGGTGATCGTTGAACCGGGTGTGTCGAATCTTGGTGTTCTGAGTGCCGAAACGACCGCCACCAAAACGACGATCGTGCGTATTCGCAACTATCTGGGCAGCGGCTATACGCTGCAAATTGTTGGTACTCCGCCGAAGTTTGCGGGGCATACGCTTGCGACGCCATCGACGCCGACCGCATCGACTCCCGGCACCGAACAGTTCGCTATCAACGTTGCCGACAATAGTACGCCAAATGTGGGCGCCACTCCCGCGCAAGTGCCGAGCAATGTCATAACGTTTGGTCAAGGCGAGTCAGGATATGATACGCCAAATCTGTTCAAATACAGCAGCGAGGGTGTTATCGCACGCGGTACGGCCACGACAGGGCGTACTGACTACACGATTTCTATTATCGTTAATATATCCAATGCGACGCCCGCCGGCCATTATGAGGGCGAGTACGAAGCAGTTGTCGTACCGGCGTTTTAGAGATTATTCGTAACCCTAAATAATTATCTATTGTTGCAATACTACTTTTGCAAGCTCGACTGCTTTTTCAACGGTATTTGCTTCTGGTGCATTGCCGATGCCATAACTAAGGATGAGCCAGTCTCGTCCATCGAGAATATTGAGCTGTCCATTTTCGTTGTTGAAATATGCTTTCTCACCAACATCTTTTACGTCTACTGCATGGTCGCCAGGCTTCTTGGCATTGAATTCATTTTTGTTTTGCTTTACACCATCGTCGTTGATGCCGGTTCGGACTGCTACGGCTGCGACAATCACCTGGTTTGCATCGATATTTCCGTCGCCATAACTACACTTACTCGTCGCAACGTTATCGGTTATAGTAGGAGCATTTTTGTCCACACCAACCATATGCTCTCCAAGCAGTGCTTGTGCCTTGCTCGGTGTCAACAAATCGCAGGCTTTGACAGGTTGATAGACAATTTTCGATGACGGATCATTATATATAAACAAGGCGACAAGAGTCAGGATAACAATAGTGGCAAGGGCAATTACCGCTCCAAGTGTAAACTGCTTTTTATGGTCGGAGATATAAGTATTTGCGGATTGGATGTAGTTGTTCATGATTTGTTCATAGTATAACAGCAAAAAATACAAAATTATGAGTGTTGTGGAAAACTCTATTGCGCTTATGATACTAGTCGTGCTAAAATCCGCCTGTACACCTTGTAAAAGGAACAAAAATAAACATAACTGGAGATACATGAGTATGTATACACTCAAATCAATCGCTAGGCGTGCATCTTCGTTGGGTGCTGCGGTTGCTGTTTTAACAGCTGCCATCATCCCTGCGATCCCTGCATACGCGGACGCGCTAAATCCCCTGACGGATCGTAGCTTGTCGCTTTCAAGCTCGTCACCAGGCTGGGACTATAAGGATGGTTCAGGCAACGCTACCTATGCCCCACCGAACAGTGGTGCCAATGGTAAAAAGACTGGTAATACTTTTGACTTTAAGGTGAGTACTGATAGTACGGCTTCAGGAACAAATGCACCAGTTAAAGCGATGACATTCCAATACTGTACAACATCTGCAGGTAACTGCTTAGGCCCTGGTAACAATGGCTGGACAGGTGGCAACGCAATTGATAACAGCCCAGCAACTGAGGCTGCAAAGACTGCTAACCTCGAGATTGCTACGAGCTCTCCGTCGCAGGCTACTGCTGGAACGTACGCTAATCTGACGACTGGTGCTGTAACTAGTATTCCTGCGGCAAACAGTACAGGTTCAAACTTCCTTGTTTACTACCGAACAAGCGATAATGGTACACCAACTGACCCAAGTGACGATACATGGGCAAACAGTTCAGGCTGGACGATGACGGCTCATGTAGCGCAAACCGGTACAGAAGCAGCCAGCACATCAACAGGTGCTAATAACCAGATTGAGCTCGTGAATACAACTGGTCAAGGCTTTACTGCTGGTCAAGAAGTAAAGATAGTATTCTTTGCGACAGATAGTAACTACATCACTAACCCTGGTGCTGGTGCATTCTTCGTAAAAATTAATACATTTAGTAACGTTGATGTTTCGACGCCTGCTGATCCAGTCGTTAACCCTGCCGATGTTATCGACGGCGGTGTGACTGTTGCGAACGTCATGAACCAATCGATTCAGATTACAACCAAAGTCTTGGAAACTATGGATTTCTCGGTTGGTACGGTTGATCCATACACCCTTCAAGCAAAAGCTGATTTAGGTGGTGGTGAAGATCTAACAAGTCAGCTATATGCTGCGAATCACAATGTAAAACATGGTGTCTGTGACAGGATTTTGACAGGTTCAACATACAATCCATCAGCACCAAATGTTCTGCGAATGGGTAATGCGGACGGTGAGTTCTCGCTAGAGACCGCTCATACCTACAGCACTCACTCCTACTGGCGCCTTAGCTCTAACTCTAGTGCCGGTGCAACAGTATACTACTCAGGTAACACACTCAGTAACACTGTTAATGACAAAATTGCTGCCATCGGTGCCACTGCGCAAGCTCCACTGCTTGGATCTGAGCAATTTGGCCTCGCATTGGACAACGGTTCAAGTGGTAGTTATGCTGTTGACTACAATCTTGAGCGAGTCTCAGGAAAAGTATATGAAGATGGTGCAGACAATCTAGCAAATGGTTTGTCTAGTCCTCTAGCTGCAGGCATTGATAGCAGCGTGACAGACAATGCTATTTCCAACGTTGATGCAAATGCTAGTTGGCATTCTCCACGATTGGCTCCACTGGCACCGACGACTCAATACGGCGACGGTTCAG
>JBAZJP010000031.1:0-4517 GCA_041651255.1 Sulfuriferula sp.
GCTTTAGTGGTGAATAGTCTCGACATATTCTATAGCAATCTTTATGATTTTTTAGGTACTTTGCCTCCCCCTTTGCGGGCTTCTGATAGTCCAATCGCAATTGCTTGTTTGCGACTGGTGACCTTGTTTCCTGATTTGCCAGATTTCAGTTTGCCTGATTTCATTTCCTCCATAGCTTTTTCAACTTTTTGCTGAGCTTTTGGTCCGTACTTATTCATCGCATCCTCTTCTATTCTGCCCTCACCAATACTGGTTGAGCTTCACGCATAAATATCTCTGCTGTTTTTGGTCCAACACCTTTCAGTTTTAGTAGATTTTTCATAAATATTTTTTCGTCTCCGCAGCAATCATACATATTCAGCAGACTGCCGTGGTTTTCACGGATTAACGTCCGCGACATGTCGAGCAGATTGTGAGCGGTTGATTCATCGTAGCGTTTGTAATTGCCTTTGCCGAGCAAATCAACGAGCTGCTGCCAGCTGTGGTTGGCAATTTTCTGCGGCGAATCAATGCCGTGCTTCATAAACACTTCCCATGTTTGCTTCGCTATATCCTGCTGAATCCTCTTACCAAATAAATAAGAGGCGAGGAACCATTTGAACAGTTCTCGCTCCTTTTTCTCTACCGTAATACCTAGATCCTGCGCCGTGATGTTTGTACTCATTCAGTACCCCCTTCCTATTTCAGCATGGGATATTTGAAGCATATTAGCTGTAAGAAAAGTTACAGCAGCCTAGCGGGCGTCTTTTGGAACCTTGACAGCTTTTAGAGTTTGGATCTTTTGAGCGAGTCCTGCGACTTTATCCCATGAAGCACCATCCGAGAGAACAGTCAGCGCATAGGCACCATAGTTATTGCTATATACGATAGCCGTATCGTTATGGACAGTAGTGGTTTCACCGATGGTATGCGAGATTTGGCCTGTGCCTGCGCCGGCTGGAATACCTTCTTTTGACAGATTAAGACGAAGTGTACTGAGGATTTTTTGTGCTCCCTCGATACGGCCGATTTGATTCTTATAGAGCCCAATCATTACTTTTTGCAGGTCATTTGCTGATGTCAATGTATCTTCTCTGGCAAACACTGTATTTGTCAGGCCAAGCCCCGCACCTCGTGATTTGATCGTGGCAAAACCGAAGTAATCATAAAACCCTGTCCGGCAGCCTTCATCAAACTTTTGCAGCATGTCTTTGAAGCAGTCAACGGCATTCGTATCGCCGCTAATTTTGTCGACTGGTCGGGCAATACCTGCATACTCCTGCATAACATCGGTATAGGCGAGGTACAGCGAGTGAATACCGCCGGCTGGCATGCGTGCGTCGCCGCGGTAGGTAGCGCTGCGCGGATAGCTGACACCGCTCAGCTCAGTGAAGGCCATGCCATAGGTACCGGGATTATCCTGTGCGTACTGTGCCAGGAGCGCCGAGAAGCCAACGCTGGTCGGCGTATAATTGCGCGTATATATTGTCGATGGCCCGACCACCTGTGTTGCTGCTGTTGCTTTGGTCGCTTTGCCGCTAATATAGCTCTCGACAGATGCAACTGCCTTCGGCATATCGAGGCCGCGTCCGTTCGCACCGTTCGTCCGCGCTGTTTCTGTGAAATCAAGTGTCGTGACATGGCTAACGCCGGCTTTTTTGATAAGTTTGGCAGCGATGCCTTGATTCAAATAATCTTGCATGCGATCGGCATTGACATTGTATTTCAGACTCGCCGTCTGGTTGCCTGTATTGTCTATCGACTGAGCGGGAACATCGGCTTTGAAATCCAGCCAGCTCAGTACGACGCGACCAGGAATCGTATCAGTTGTCGTATCGACAGTTATCGGCATTGGCACTGCCATGCGCGTGTTGAGTTTGGCTGCAAGGTCACGTGCCATATCGTCGCTGATAGGCGCAGGTGTCTCGTCAATTGCAATTCGGACTTGATTGTCTTTGCTAGAATCAGGTTTGACCTCTGCTAGTGTTTGTTGGAATTCGGTAATATCGCATTTGCCGCCAGTTGCCGACGGTACCAGTTGGAGCTGACTGTCGATGAGTTTGAGCGAGGCGTTTTGCGGCGGAATACTGCAGTCGTCGCCAACTTTGCTCTGCGTATAATCCGCGATTTTGTTCTTGTCATAGGTATAAGCGATATCGCCCGGTTTGCTGAGCGCAGGCGCCCAGTAGATAGATCCTGGAATGATGCGCAGATAAAACGGATAGTTGAGCGCGCCTATCCGAGCATTGTTATCAACGCCGATTCCAACTTCGCTCATTTTTGGCGACTGAAATGCCGCGTCGTTCTTGCCAAAGAAAATGTTCAGTTTCAGCGAACCGTAGAGTCCATCGAGTTTCTTCGCCGCGTCGTCAACTTTCATGCCTCCCAGATCAACCCCGTCAACTTTTGTTCCGGGAATGAGCCGGCTACCCGGATAAACAATCTGAAAAATCGTCTGCCCCACAATCAACACAGCCACAATAATAAGAAGAAGTAATTTCCAGTGCTGCCGCAGCCAATAATTCACCGTGAGGGCGTTCATATGGATACAGTATAGGTGATGCTTATGCTTTTGTCACTCTTTAAAATCGGTTGTCTGCCTCGTGCGTCATTCCGTTCGCCGAACAGCGAGTGATCCTGAATCAAGTAGTAATAGTTAACTCAGAATATCCAAAGCTTTTCGAAGTATTTCTAATTGCTCATCGTCAGCACCTGCCGTTTCCAGCCGAGTAATTTCGGTACGAAACCACGCGAGATGGTTCATTTCGGTTTCTGATTTGTCACCAGCGATTCGCACCGACCGCGCAGATTTATCGGACTTTGTCAGATAGCCTTTGGTGATGAGCGCATCGACATGGACAGCCACGGTTGATACCGATTTATATCCTAGTTCCGCCATAATCTCTCGGTAGCTCGGAGCATAATTATTTTCATTCAAAAAATCACTAATATATTGCAGCAGTGCCTGCTGTTTTTTAGTTGTTCTTTCGCGCATTTGTGTAAGCTCCCCCTGCGGCGACTGCGGCGAGTCCCCACCAAATAATACTGACAGTGTCATCGGTCCATACCGGAAGCAGCAGACCGATGACCGCAAGTCCGCAGCCGCTTGCAAACACGCTGAGTGCCAGAGAGCCGTGTCGCCGCTGCCATAGGCGTCGCATGATTTCGACAAACAGCCATATAAACAACGCCAGCCCAAGCCAGCCGATTTCATGAGCGATGAACAGATACTGGTTTTCGACAATCAGCGGTTGTTTGCCGTCGAGTGATGCCGAACCGGTACTGCCAACCCCTCCGCCGAGCGGCTGACGAAGCATCCGAATCGTACCATCGACAAGTGATTCCGCATGACCTTGGTTCGAGTCCACTTGGCTGCCACCCGTCGGGTTATCGTGCCAGATAACGTTTGATATGACTGGATTTGTACGGCCGATCGCAAGTATGATCGCGATGACAACGACACAGGCAAAAACGATACCCGCAAGCCGCCTGCGAGCTTTAACCGATGCAACTGCCCCGATGGTCACAACCATTGCCACCAGCACGCCGATGAGACTGCTCCGTGAATAGGATGCACCCAGCACAATTCCGGCAGCTGTCGCAATTCCGCCCAGCGCATAGACCTTTCGACGTTCCAGTTTTCGACCATATTTGATTGCAACTGCAAGCACAGCAGATAATACGATTACGACATATGCACCCAGCGGATTCGGACCGCGTAGCGTGCTGTTGATCCGAATATAGTCAGGGTTTTGATCGACGGTGAGATACGGCGCGATCGTCTGTTTGCTGTAGCCAATATGTGCCAAAATATCACGCGGCAGAACGAACAGTTGTAATAGCGCAAACCCGAGGACGACCATCGCGCCGCCAGCAATCACTGCTATGAATGCCCGTCGAGTCTGCGGCAGTAGCGTGACCGTGCAGTAGACCAGCACGAAATACAGTACGAAACGCAAATCAATCAGCAGTCCGGCTCCAGCCGCCTGTAGTCCTCCGTCGGCGAACGGATGGAAAATCGAAATCATAATAAAGTGAAGTCCTGCGTAGACCAGGCTCAGCTGGATCAACCTGTCACTGAGAAATCTCCCGATCATCTTCTGGCGAGCAGCTATAACAATCAGCAGTACGAACGCCAGACCCATCAACAGTTCTTTCCAGGCTTTGATGATTTGCTCATATGCCGGCCACACAGTACCAAGCCACACAGTCAGCGGTGCATGCAGTACGATACCACCAGCAATCACCAGTAAAATAACGACGAGCGAGCGCTCAACTAGCTTAGAACTCATATAGTCAGTATACCCCACAAAAGGGGCGTCAAAGTGGTACAATAACCAGTAGATATGCCGACAAAAAACACCAAGTTTTATAGCCTCCTGCTGGTACTGGCCGATACGCTCACTTTATTCGCTGCGTTTTCACTGGCATACATTATTCGTGTTCAGATTGACAACCGACCCCTTATCAGTCCCGTCTATGCACACGATTATCTGCAGGCATTCATTGTCATATTGCCGATTTGGATTCTGATTTTT
>JBAZJP010000032.1:0-4424 GCA_041651255.1 Sulfuriferula sp.
GCGCTCGATACAGTCGTAACGCCGCTTGATATATACCAGCCTGATGATGGCGAGACGAAAAACATCACACTTCGAATCCGGCTGACATCGTCTGAGCGGACACTAAACGGCGACGAAGTGACTGACGTCATGAAGCAAGTGAGCGACCATGTCGCGAACCAGCTTGGAGCAACGGTCGTCTAGGGATGAAGGAACTTTTCCGTGTTTTTGGCTATACCAAAAACCTTCGCCACTTACTGATCATCGTGACAATCGTGTCGGTTTTTGGCGCACTGCTGACATTTGGCATATCGTTTACGATAAAAAACGCGACCGACGCAATCGTCGCAATTATTGCCGGCAACGGAGCGGATACAACAAGCGTTATTTGGTTTGCGGTGATACTATTTGGCATCGGTATCGGCAACAGGATTATTGATGATGTCGGCGGATATTATGGAGATATATTAGCGGTTCGCATGCGCCAACAGCTGTCAAATGGGTATTATAAACACCTGCTGACATTGCCGCAGGGTTATTTTGATGATGAGGTGACCGGTAAAATCATCAACCGCTTGAACCGGGCAATTAGCGATATTACAAGTTTCATCAATTTCCTGGCGAATAATCTGCTGCAGATGCTCTTGTCGATCGTTATATCTGTCGGCGTGATGCTGTATTATAGCTGGCCGCTTGCAATTCTCATACTTCTGCTGATCCCGACGTTTCTATGGATTACGGCTAAAACAAGTGTGAAATGGCAAGCGTTCGAAAAAGAAAAGAACACACATTTTGATATCGCGAGCGGGCGATTTGCCGAAGTTATCGGCCAGGTACGACTGGTCAAAAGTTTTAATTCCCAGATTCGGGAACAGGATGCGTTTGCGAATAGGTTTCGAACGATGGTCGGTATTACGCATAAACAATCGTTTTTGTGGCACAAAATGAACTTTATCCGGGGTCTTGTACTAAGCGTTATTTTTGGGCTTATCTACGGGATTTTGTTTTACCAGACTGCATCAGGACACCTGACAATCGGTGAGATGGTGCTGCTAAGCACGCTCGCAACGCAGGTAAGTTTTCCGCTGGAACGAATGAGTTTCTTTATCGACATGTATCAACGAGCCGTTGCGAACAGTCGTGATTATGATGCGGCGATGAAAGAAAAATCGGAAGTTGTCGACGAAAGTGGCAAACAGGAAATCCATGCTGAGCATGCAAAGATTGAGTTTAAAAATGTTGATTTTGCCTACGGGTCAAACAAAAAAGTGCTGCACGACATATCGTTTGTGATTGAGCCGGGTAAAAAACTGGCGCTCGTCGGCGAAAGCGGCGGCGGCAAATCGACTATTGCAAACTTATTGATGCGGCTATATTCACCAAATGACGGTATTGTCGCTATTAACGGCATGGATATTCAAGATGCGACGCAGCAAAGTCTGCGCGATGCGGTCGCAACAGTGTTTCAGGATGCGTCACTATTTAGCGGTACGATTCGCGAAAATATTGCCTATGCCAAACCTGATGCGAGCGACGACGAGATCATCGCAGCCGCGAAGGCAGCGAATGCCTATGATTTTGTGAAGGAACTAAAAAACGGGCTCGATACCGAAATCGGCGAACGCGGTATTAAGCTCAGTGGTGGCCAAAAGCAGCGGATTGCAATCGCAAGAGCGCTCCTGAAAGATGCACCTATTTTGATTCTCGATGAAGCAACAAGCAGTCTTGATAGCCGGAGTGAAGTTATCGTTCAGGAGGCTCTCGATCGGCTCATGAAGGATAGGACAACGCTCATTATTGCTCACCGTCTTAGTACAATTGCAAGCGTCGATACGATTATGACACTCAAACATGGCCGAGTTGATGAAATCGGCACACCTGCAGAGCTTGCAAAAACAAACGGCATATATGCACAGTTGCTCGAGCTTCAGATGGCAACGACAGAAAAAGCACGCGAAAAATTACAAAGCTTCGACATGGCTGCGTGACATACAGCATAATTTGATTTATTTTTAGCGGTCAAACTGCTATGATAAGCACTAGAATTATGAGACGCTCCAAAAAACCATTCTTTACTCCTTGGCGGATTGTACTGAGCCTTCTGCTCACGGTCATTATTGCCACACTCGGAACGTGGCTCCTGCTCGCTGGTAAAAACATTGCAGTGTTGAATCCTCAAGGTATCATTGCGTCTCAGCAAAAAGATTTGATTATTTTTACATTGCTGCTGAGCGCCGTCGTGGTTGTTCCGGTATTTCTAATGCTTGGTATGATTTCCTGGAAGTACCGCGAAAGCAATACGAAGACGACGAAATACACGCCAGATGCCGATGGCAACCGATGGCTCGAACTGCTCTGGTGGGGAATCCCTATCCTCATAATCGGTATTTTAAGTGTGGTGACATGGGTGAGCACGCATCAATTGGATCCGCATAAGCCTATCATATCGAATGTTAAGCCTATTACAGTTCAGGTCGTTGCACTGCAGTGGAAATGGCTATTTCTGTATCCAGAACAAGGCGTTGCATCGCTTAATGAACTGCGAATGCCAACCGGTACTCCGGTTAATTTTGAAATCACCGCAGACGGACCGATGAGTGCGCTGTGGATTCCGAACCTTGGGTCGCAGACATATGCCATGACAGGAATGAGCAGCAAATTGAGTCTCCAAGCTGACAAAGCTGGCGAGTATAGAGGCAGCAACAGCAATATCAGCGGGACGGGATATGCTGATATGAATTTTCAGGCGATCGCTATGCCCGATCGCAAAGCATTTGACGATTGGACGTCGTCTATTGAAAACAGCAAAAATCATGATCATTTGGACTGGACTGTCTACGAAGATTTAGCAAAACAAAGCCGCGGAAACAAGGTGACATACTATCATTTACACGACATGGAGCTGTATAGTAAGGTAATGCAAAAGTTCACGTCTTCAAGAGAACATACAGAAGGGATGGCACACTAATATGTGGGGACGACTAAGCCTTGATGCACTTCCACACGATCTCGTGACAATCGGCGGTGTGGCAGGCGCGAGCGTCGGGCTGCTTGCTGTTATTGCAGCCATGACATATTTCAAAAAATGGGGATGGCTTTGGCGCAACTGGCTGACATCGCTTGATCCTAAAAAGATTGGCGTGATGTATGTTGCGGTTGCCGTGATTATGCTGCTACGCGGGCTGGCCGACGCGGCGATGATTCGAGCACAGCAAGCTGTATTTGCAACGAGCAGCAGCAGTCCTATTTCGCCCGATCTGTTCCAGCAAGTGTTCTCGGCTCATGGTACGATTATGATATTTTTCGTGGCAATGGGTCTGATATTTGGTTTGATTAATCTGATCGTACCGCTGCAGATTGGCGCTCGTGATGTTGCTTTCCCGCTGCTCAACTCTATCAGTTTCTGGCTATTCGCATTCGGTATGATACTCATCAATGTCAGTCTGGGTATTGGTGAATTTTCTGCGGCTGGATGGCTGGGATACCCACCGCTGAGCGAGCTGGTGTATAGTCCGGGGACGGGTGTTGATTATTGGATTTGGAGCTTGCAGATTGCCGGTGTCGGCAGCTTGCTGTCGGGTGTCAACTTCCTGACGACCATCTTTACGATGCGACGTCCTGGCATGACGCTGATGAAACTTCCGATTTTTGTCTGGTCAGTTGTCGCTAGTATGCTACTGGTTGTATTTGCCTTTCCGATCCTGACGGCGACGCTCAGTATGCTGGCACTTGATCGGACGATGGGCATGCATTTCTTTACGGCTGACATGGGCGGCAACCCGATGATGTATGTCAACCTGATATGGGCATGGGGTCATCCGGAAGTCTATATCTTGGTGCTGCCAGCGTTTGGTATTTTCTCCGAAATCGTGCCGGTGTTCAGTCGCAAGCGGCTATTCGGCTACAAGAGTATGGTACTAGCGCTCATGTCGATTGCACTACTGTCGTTTACTGTCTGGCTTCATCACTTCTTTACAATGGGCGCGGGTGCCAATGTCAACGCATTCTTCGGTATTATGACGATGGTGATTGCGATTCCGACAGGTGTCAAAGTATTTAACTGGATATTTACGATGTACCGCGGCCGCGTCAATTTTGCGACGCCTATGCTATGGTTTATGGGATTTGTGGTGACGTTTACAATTGGCGGTGTGACCGGCGTGCTGATGGCTGTGCCGGGTATCGACTTTGCTGTTCATAACAGCCTGTTCCTTGTTGCGCATTTTCACAATATGATTATCGGCGGCGTTGTGTTTGGTGTGTTCGCAGGATACAGCTACTGGTTTCCTAAGTTTGCAGGGTTCCGGCTTCATGAAGGGCTGGGCAAGGCTGCATTCTGGTGCTGGCTGGTTGGATTCCTGCTTGCGTTTTTGCCGCTGTACGCACTTGGTTTCATGGGTGCCGTACGCCGATTAGATCATTACGATGCGAGCTTGGGCTGGCAG
>JBAZJP010000033.1:0-4302 GCA_041651255.1 Sulfuriferula sp.
GAGGTTCCGGCATTGGCCGCATAAGGCGACAACTCGCCAAGGTTAACAAAGTTGCCGGTTGCTAAGCTGCAATCGAACCCCGGAATGCTATTGGCGACGCAAAGATACAAAAACGGAGGTACCTCGGCCGTTACATTTACTCGCCTGTTAATGGCAAAGGCCAGGCCGCCTTCGTCGGTCGATACTCCAGTTGCATCATTGCTGGCAAATGTTCTGATCCTGGCGTAATAAGAACCTGAATTTGAGGGGTTATGGACATTATTCACCGTAACGCCCATAAAACCATTGGCAACAACACTCGGGACCCTAGAAAATATAAGTTTATTTGATGTCGAGCCGGCATTGATCGAAAAATCAGTTATGCCTACTTGGCTCGTAATTGTACTGGAGCTAAAGCTAAAGCCAGCCGGGACTGTACAAGCTGTACCTGGGAACGGGTCATTGCTGCAAATTTCTAACTCAAACGACCCAATAAGCCCAGTATTAGGCCTGACAAATCCGGTAGCATATGTAACGCCAGAGGCATCTTGCGTGCTTTCAGAAATAGTCATCTGGCGATTTTGGGGCAGTGCGGCCGAAACTGATGCGCTAAATAGCACTCCCACCGTTAGTAGGAGTGCTATCATAGCATATTTTGAGCCGTGTTTTATGTTTTTTAGAAGATACATAGTTGTACCATTATAACAACGTTAAAAGTCAAAATCGCTCGTAAAAAAACAGGGCGTTTTGCAATATCAAAAATCCGAATTAAAAGGTACTGGTAGCTATCAAGCCTAGATCATGGGTATATATACCTGCCTCGGTAGTAATACCAATGTTAGCCAAGAAATCTAACGTACCTGTGGTTGTAGCTGTGGCGCTGTTTGAATGCGCGACATCATCACCAAAAGTTGTCTGGGTAGCAGCTGTATCAAGTGCAAACTGGGCCGCACCAGTATATGAGCCTGCGCCAGCTTGATCATCACAGTTAGCATGGTTGTATGGGGAATCTGCCGTGACTGAACCACCACTGGTTTTAACGCAAAAACCATACTGTTCAGTACCGATATTGCTCGAAGCTGCTGTGCCACCAATAGCCGTAATGGAATTGGTGCCAGAAGTTAGTGTATGGCCTGGGCTAGCAAAAGTCTTTGCCCGCACCACCACACCACTCTGAGCATTGGTGTAAACCGTAAATTTAGCACTATCGTTATGATAAGCTAAGCCTTCGTCTAGAACACCATTAAGCCCCAAAGCGATAGCTGTGCCGCCAGCCGCACAATCTACGCCAGTAAAGACGCAAAATGTCAGCTTTTCTTGCACTTTGGCAGTCACGGTTAGCTTGCGTGCCGTGCTAAGCGCAAAGCCTCCAAAGTCAGTTGGAGCCCCGACAGCTGATGGGTTTGCTGTTGTATAGCCTATGGCTGCCGCAGCAGTCGTATAGCTATAAAAACGAGCGTAAAACGTCCCAGTAGCGTTTACATTGCTCGGGTTAGTTATGCCAGTGATGTTTAGTGTCACTGGAGTTGGGGTAGTCCAAGTATTAGAGCCGATAGTAAATATCACCCTGTTTGCCGTACTGGCTGCATCACGCGTCCAGCCAGCAAGTGCAGCAGCACTTACGTCCGGCACGTCCGTGCCAGCAGTTGCCGTACAGGTGGCATCAGCGTCTATTGGACTATTGTCACAAAACTCAAGCACAATACCGAGCACATTGCCCGTTGCTTGAGGCGTAACTGTCACGTCATACTGCACAGGTGTGGCAGATGGCGTGGAGTCACTCATTTTAATACTACGCGAGCCGAATGTTGCAGCACTAGCTCTACCTAAAAATATAGGCAAGGCAGCTGACAGTAGTAATCCTGCAGCAATTAGCGCGTACACACCACGTTGCCCGCGCAACGTAAATGTCTTCACTTATTCTCCTTTATATTGATTGTTTTTTATTTTTGATATTGCAACTCTATTTATACAACAAAAAAGCCGGCGGTGTCAATGGCATCCCGCCGACTTTTCCACAATCTGTTGATATCTGTTACTAAAACGTGCTGGTTGCTATCAAGGAAATATCAGTTGTATAAACACCAGCTTCGGTAGTAATAGCAATGTTACCTATAAAGTTTAGGTGGCCAGTTACCGATGTTGTCGCAACCGCTGAATGGGCTATATCATCGCCGAATGTTGTGCCGGTGGCGGCTGTATCCCAGGCGAATCTGGTAAATGTCGTGGCTTGGTTATATGAACCTGTGGTCGAGTCGGTAGCGCAGACGTCTGCACCGCCTTCTACACCTGTATATGGTGAATCAGCTACAAGCGAACCAGAGCCAACCACACACATACCAAATTGCTCTGCACCCTGGTTGCTAGCAGCTGCTGTGGCTCCGATGGCTGCGATACTGTTACCACCAGTTGTTAGAGTATGGCCAGGGCTGGCAAAGGTTTTAGCCCGCACAATAACCCCACTTTGGGCGTTAGTGCCAACATCAAATTTAGTGTCGTAGTTATTGTAGGCCTGGGTTTCGTCAAGTACGCCGTTATTGCCCAGTGTTATTGATGAACCCCCAGCCGTGCAATCAGCCAAAGTATAAACACAAAATGTTAACTTTTCTTGGACCTTAGCGGTCACGCTAAGTTTGTTAGCCGTGCTTAGAGCAAAGCCGCCAGTGTCGATTGGGGCCCCAACTACTGCAGGGTCCGCAGTCGTATAGCCTTTGGCTTTTGCTACTGTGTCGTAACTTAATACACGAGCATAAAAGGTACCATTGTTAACACCAGTACCAACGTTGGTTGGGTTAGTAATCCCTGTGATACTTAGCGTTACAGGGGTGCCACTGGTCCAGCTGTTTGAACCAATCGTGAACACTACGCGGTTGTTAGCACCACCAGATGTAAAGGTATCTTTCGTCCAGCCAGCCAATGCTGCACTTGATAAATTAGGTGTATCTGTGCCAGGCGTTGCCGTACAGGTAGCATCACCAATAATTGGGCCGCTATCACAAAAATCTATGACAACACCCAAAACATCACCTGAAGCCTGAGGCGTAACAGTAAGATCATACTGTACGCTAGTCGCTCCGGGCGTTGAATCACTCATCTTTAAACTTCGCGTGGCAAAAGTGGCAGCACTTGCTCTGCCCATAAAAATAGGTAAAGCGGCAGAAAGTAAAAGTCCTGCGGCTATTAGTGCGTACACACCACGTTGCCCGCGCAACGTAAATGTCTTCACTTATTCTCCTTTATATTGTTGATTGTTTTTTATTTTTGATAGTACAACTTTACTTATACAACAAAAAAGCCGGCGGTGTCAATGGTATCCCGCCGACTTTTCCACAAGGTTGTTTTTTGTTCTAAAAAGTACCTGTCGCGATTAACGAAATATCTGTGGTGTAAATACCAGCCTCGGTAGTGATAGAGATATTACCTAAGAAGTTTAGGTGGCCAGTCACCGAAGCAGTTGCCCCTGGTGTGCTAGCAATATCGTCACCAAACGTCGTACCGGTCGCGGCTGTGTCCCAGGCAAATCTGGTAAAAGTTGTGCCCTGGTTATATGGGCCAGTGGTCGAGTCAGTAACGCATACGTCGGAACCACCTTCTACACCAGTGTATGGTGCCACAGACACAAGTGGAGCAGAACCTACTACGCACATACCAAACTGCTCTGTGCCAAGGGCACTGGCAGCAGCCGTACCGCCAATAGCATTGATACTATTGGACCCAGAAGTTAAGGTGTGGCCAGGAGTGGCAAAGGTTTTGGCTCTGATTATTACCCCACTTTGGGCGTTAGTACCAACATCAAATTTAGTGTCGTAATTGTTATATGGTTGAGTTTCGTCAAGTACCCCGTTAAGGCCTAAAGTCACTGCCGTGCCACCAGCCGCACAGTTAGCCAGCGTGTAGACACAAAATGTTAACTTTTCTTGGACCTTAGCAGTTACGGTTAGCTTGCTAGCCGTGCTCATAGCAAAGCCGCCACTATCTATTACGCCTGTGCCCGGTGTGGCAGTCAAATACGCTTTGGCATGTGCTGCTGTATCGTAGCTTAAAACACGAGCATAAAACGTGCCGTTATTAACACCAGTACCAACGTTGGTTGGGTTTGTGATCCCTGTGATACTTAGCGTTACGGGGGTGCCACTGGTCCAGGAGTTTGAACCAATCGTGAACACCACGCGGTTGTTAGCGACATCCACATCAAAGGTATCTTTTGTCCAGGTAGCTAAGGCGGCGGAACTGACGTCTGGTACGCTACCAGCCGTCGCCGTACAGGTGGAATCACCAATAATTGGGCCGCTATCACAAAAATCGATAACTACGCCCAAAGTA
>JBAZJP010000034.1:0-3982 GCA_041651255.1 Sulfuriferula sp.
GCTTTATTCCGATCTACATGAAATCGCTATATTTAATATTTCGCTGGGACGCTCATCAATGGGTGCTAAAGAATGCGATGGTGACAACAGAACCCCAGAAGGTATATTTCGAGTAACTGAACATAAAGAAAACTCTGCATATCATCGCGCTTTGCGGCTTTCATACCCCGAATTAGCCAACATTAAGGTTGCTGAAGCTATTGGCTGTAAGCCGGGCAGTGATATTATGATTCATGGTATTCGTAATGGCTTCGGGTGGGTTGGCCGTTGGCACCGCCTCCTTGATTGGACCCGAGGTTGTGTTGCACTTACCAATGAAGAAATTGAAAAAGTCTGGGAGCTAGTGCCAGATGGCACACTTGTTGAAATTAAAGCTTAACCTTAATTCACTGTTTTTGCATTTTCAGATCAAAAAATATCCATAGTCTGTAATGGGTCGCTATGTTAATCTCAACATAGCGACCCCTATGTGTAGACGCAAACTATGTGTAGTTTGTAATCCTAACTGCCTGAGAGATAGTGCTAGACTGGGTTATGGCCGAGATGCCTTATCCGTAGCTTGACATAGTTTTGCCGAAGTCCTGAAGTGAAAACTCATTCACCTCAGGAGATATTCTAATGAACTCTGATCACCATACAAGCAGTTGGCTATTTGAAAGCCCATTGGCCCCTTTCGTTGATGCGTTTATGCTGCATCTGTTTGATTGCCGCTATGCATCCAACACCATTGATAATTATCTTGCCGGGCTGACTCATTTTGCTCACTGGCTCACCCAGAGCAATATTGATGTCAAACACATCAATGAAAAGCTGATCCAACGTTTTCTTGATGACCATCTACCGATTTGCTGCTGTGAGAAACCGGCATTCACTGACGCTAAAGATTTGCATGCGGCTCTGGGACATTTACTGGTACACCTGCGAGCCAATGCCATCATCGCCGATCCATCGATAGGTCAAACGCCGGTAGATGAGGAACTAAGACGATTCGATGATCACATGAACCACGTCCGTGGACTCGCTGCCAAAACACGTAAACAGTATCTTTCTATCGTTCGTTGCCTGCTTTTGGCGCAGTTTGCCGATCGAGCTGTGGTCATTGCCGCCATCAAACCCGATCAGATTCGCCAGTTTATAGTCAGCCAGAGCACGCGATGTACTGTGCCGATCAGTATCGGGGCATCCGTTTCGGCATTACGCAGTTATTTTCGGTATCGCGCTACCCTGGGTGATTCAGTCCATCATTTGATAGGTGTTACCTGCTTTCCGGCCAACTGGCAACAAGCCTCGCTACCGAAAACACTGACCAAGAGTGAGGTCGAACGGTTACTAGGCGCGCTTGTGCATGATGGACCGGCGGCGCTCCGAACAGCAGCCATCGTCCATTGCGCGTTGGATCTGGGCTTACGCAGTAGTGAGGTGGTTTATCTTGGCCTTGATGACATTGACTGGTCGGCGGCGACGATCACGCTACGTGGCACCAAGGGACGACGTGAAGATGTCATGCCCTTGCCAGCGGCAACCGGGCAAGCCATTGCCGATTATCTGAAGTATGAACGACCACCCACCAGCAACCGTGCGCTGTTTGTGCGTAACGTTGCGCCACGCGATCAGCCTGTCGGGCCCGATCTGATCCGAAAATCGATCCGCCAGGCTTATGCCAGAGCAGGTTTACCCTACACGCGCTCGCATCTTCTGAGGCATACCATGGCCAGCAGACTCTTAGAAGGCGGCAGTTCCCTCAAGGAAGTAGCCGATGTTTTACGACATCGCTCGCTCAATACCACGCTGGTTTACGCCAAACTCGACAGCAAGACTCTAGCGGCAGTCGCCTTGCCTTGGCCTGGGAGTGTGTCATGAATGTACCTATCACGATGGCAACCCATGCCGAAAATTACTTGAGTGAACGGCGGCGACTGGGCTTTGGCTTGCGTTCGTCAGGCTACTCGATCATCAGTTTTGCTCACTATATTGATGGATTGAATACCGATGAGTCGCTGACGGTTGAGATCATGGCAGACTGGGCTCGGCAGAACCAAAGTAATACTGGCAATCCGACCACTTGGGCTCAACGACTGAAGCATCTGCGCTCGTTTTGCCGTTATCTCCAGCAATTCGAACCGCGTACCGAGATTCCTGACGACAGTATCTTTGGCCGAGTCGGCCAGCGATTAGCGCCGCATATTTATAGCGAGCAGGAGATCATCGATTTACTGGCTGCCGCGCATAAGCTGGATTCCTTTATTCCAGGCTTACGGGGTGCCACCTACGAGACGCTGTTTGGTTTAATCGCATCCACAGGCCTGCGAATTTCTGAAGCGTTACATCTGCTGGATTCGGATGTCGACCTCAAATTGGGATTGCTGACCATACGAAGAACCAAATTTGCCAAATCACGCTATGTACCGGTGCATCCCAGCACTTTAGACGTACTAAGACAATATCAGTCGCTACGAAACCGCCATATCGATGTGTCCGATGAGACGCGGTTTTTTGTGGGTGTGCGTGGGCGACGGCTAGGACAGCCACTCAGTCTGAAGCAAGTCGATCGCGTATTCATTGGCTTACGCAATCAATTGGGCTGGATCAATCGTGGTGCCCACAATGGCCCGCGAATTCACGACTTGCGACATACTTTTATCGTCCGCCGTGTACTGCTATGGCAAGCTCAAGGCGTGGATGTGGATCAGCAAATGCTGGCTTTATCCACCTATGTAGGACACGCCATGGTAACCAATACGTACTGGTATCTCACCGGTATTCCTGAGCTTATGGCACTGGCAGCAAACAGGTTTGAAGCCTTTGCGCAGCTACCGGAGGTGGGACATGACTGAAGCAACAGCACCCCATCCGGTATCCTTCTCTGCTTTGGTTCAGCAGTTTTTTACCGAATATCTGGTCAATCAACGAGCTATGAGTCCGCGTACGATTGCGTCGTATCGGGACGCCATGTTGCTATTCCTGGATTTCGCGCAGCATCGCCTGGAAAAAATGCCAACTGCACTGAATCTGGCCGATATTACGCCGGATTTGATACTGGCTTTTCTGGATCATTTGGAAGAACAACGCCACAATTCAATACGCAGCCGGAATTTGAGACTGACAGCCTTACGCGCATTTTTGAAATTCGCGGCCCGGCGTGATGTATCGTCCTTTTTCGTCATTGAACAGGCGTTAGGTATCCCCATGAAACGGTTCGAACGTCCCATGCTGGGTTTTCTGAGTCGTGAGGAGATGTTAGCGATCTTGGGTCAACCTGGCGAAACCTGGACATCCCAGCGCGACCATCTGTTACTGACCTTACTTTACAACACGGGAGCACGCGTTTCCGAAATCATTGGTGTCAAGGTCGGCGATGTCGTCATGGACGAATCGGCTTGCGTCCACTTGCGTGGTAAGGGCCGCAAGAAACGCTCTACACCTTTATGGAAAAGCACGATCCAAGAAATCCGGACTTGGCTAAAGCACAACCCAACGTTAAGTGTTGATTCCGCTCTGTTACCAAATCGGGATGGCGAGGCAATGACGCGATTTAACGTCACGCAACGACTCAATCTCGCAGTCGCCCGTGCAGCCCAGACGGTTAGTAGTCTCTCCAAACGAAAAATATCGCCGCACACCATTCGTCACACCACGGCCATGCATCTGCTACAGTCTGGCGTGGCTTTTAACGTGATCGCCTTATGGCTGGGACATGAGAGCACGACCACTACCCATCGGTATGTTGAGGCCGATTTGGCAATGAAGAATAAGGCTCTGGCAAGACTCCAATCGCCTGGAACAATAAGTTGCTGTTACCATCCTGATGACGATGCATTGATGCAGTTTCTTCAGGCGCTGTAATTATGTGTAGTTGCGGTTCGCCCTAAGTGGCGGCGGTCAAGGGTGGACCTCAACGGTAAAACTGTATATACACATAGTTTGGAACTACACATAGGGGTCGCTATGTTAATCTCAACATAGCGACCCATTGCGGTCAGTC
>JBAZJP010000035.1:0-3872 GCA_041651255.1 Sulfuriferula sp.
TTTTGGTTTCTTCAGCTTGTTTCAAGGACTGCTTTTGCCCAAGCAAAGAGTCGAGCTTATCGGCATCGGCTTTGTCCATCTCAGTGCCGAATTGCTTTTTGTAAGCCGCTTGCTCTTTCAACAGTTCGGCTTGTCTTTCAAGACCCTGAGTTTTCAGCGCTTCGGCTTCAACTTCAGCATTAAGGCTGTCAAGCTTGTTGTCTTTCCAAGCTTTGATTTTGGCTTGCTTCTCAAGTTCAATGCTTTCCTTTTGCAAAATATTGAACTGCTCAAGCTCTTCTGAGTTGAGGCTCCTGCCCATTGATTGCTCAAGCGCCAGCCTGGCCACGGCCAGGCTGGCTGCATCGTCGCCGCCTTTGCCCTGAGCTGAGTTCTTGGCTATAGCAACATCGGAATCATCCTGAGTCTTGCCACGCCAGGCGACAAACACTTCAGAGCTTTTTTTCTCAAGGGCGTTGCGCTCTTTGAGAGTGGCAGTCTCTTTCTTGACTTGCTCACGCTGGGCAGCTTCATCTTTTTTCCGCTGCTCTTCTTGCTTCTTGCGCTTGCGGTCAGCCAAGATTTCTGCATTGCTGTCGCCATCGATGTTGAGGACTGAGTCGCCTTGTCCTTGGACGCCTGCCCTGGCAGAGTCGAGCCAGTCGCCACCGTACCCAAAAGTCACATAATCAGCGGCAAATCGAATGCCGCTCATCAGCTTGTCATTTGTGCCATCGGCATAGCTGCCAGAGGTCTTGCCCTTGCCCTGCATATCAAGCAGCTTTTGCGTTTTGCCCATGAGCTCTTCCAGACCTTCAGCGGCGCCTGCCAGATACTCAATCAAGCCAGAGTTTGCAACAATGGAAGTAAAGGACATTCCCAAGCGTTCCATTGAGTCGGAAAGCTTCTCTGCAGCATCGACGGCGTCTTGCTGAAATACCATTGTGACTGATTTTGCTTCTGACTTGAGGTCTTCGAAATTGGCAATCAGCGGCATCAACTTATCGGCACTCTTGCCGAGGATGTCCATAGCAAGAGTAGTGCGCTCTTCCTCACTGGACACATCGCGGAGGGCTTCAGCTATTTTGGCAAACTGAGCGTCAGGCTTGAGTCCCTTTAGGTCGTTGACTTTCAGACCGATTTTGCCAAGAGATATGACAGCTTTCTCTTCTTCCAGGCTGGCATCGCCAATGCATTTTTTCATTTTCGTGAAGCTACCAGCGAGGTCGTCTATGCTTGCGCCTGCTTGACCTGCCATATAGCCAAGCTCTTGATATGCCTGGACGTCTATGCCCATACGCCTTGAGGATTTGCCCATCTGGTCAGCCTGTTCAACGAGGGCTTTAAATCCCTCAACGGCTGCATCTATGCCAACAGCAAAGCCTGCTATGCCAGCAAGCTCTTTAAGACCTGAGCCAGCCTTCTCCAAGTTGGAGCCAAGGGCAGTGACCTTGTTTTCCAGACGCTTGAATTTTGCCTCGGCGTCGGTCAAATCAGCGCCGACTTTTAATGTCAGTTCCTCGTTAGCCATTGACGCCTCAGTATAGTTGCTTGCTCCATCAGTTCGGCAAGCTTGTTTTCGTTTTCAGACCGCTGGCCGCAGACGCGGCCAGCGTTGCCGCCATTCTGCTCTATCAAGCTCGCCAGATACTCTTTCAGCCTCTTGTATGGCATATGCATTATCTGCGACTCACTCCAGCCTGTTTCACGAGCTAGGCAAGCGACTATTCCAAAGACCCAGTATCTGTCTTTTTTTTTGAATCGTCGGGGTCTGCATCAGCCTGGTTGTCCATACCTGCCTCAAGCAATCTGTTGGCAAGCCTGATGGCGTCAGCGCAAGTTATTTGCAGAGTCTCAACCACATATTTCAGCGAGGCAATGCGAAGTTCGCCATTATCAAACTCTTCAGCCAAACTGGCAAACACGTCCTCACTTGGTCTGCTGAGGATGTAAAGGATTTCAGAAGTTTTGGTCGCTGTGTTGCTGGCTTGGAAATGAATGCTGTCAATCAGCCATCGATGCGCAAGAGTCGGGTAGTAGAGCGTGCAGCCATTGACCTTGACCTTGTCAGAGATATAGGCAAGCGTGGACGCAGGGCTGGCTTGCTCTGCATCCACTGCTTTAATCGCCCTGGCGATGGCGGGGATTTTGTTGGGGTCGCCGCCAGCTTTTGCCAGGTCTGCAAGACTGATACTCTGCTCAAGCTTGCTCATCAGGCATTAACCCGCTGTGCTGGACATTGCAGGGTAGAAAGTCGCCTCAAAGCTATGCGTGGTCGTGGCGCCCTGTTTGAGCTCATCGCCATAGCTGTCGAGGTAGCCGACGATGGATGTGCTTTCGTCGAGGGCGAAGGTGATGGAGTCGCCGATCTTCACTGACGCGGCGGCCAAGCCGCCGGTCGTGGCACGCTTCACGAATGAGCCAGAGATGGTCACTTTGTGCCCGTGATATGTGGCAGCGTAAATATCGCCGATGCCGTTTTTGTGTTCCTCTTTTTCAGCGCTGTATTTGACGCTGATATTTTCATAGACGCCCCAAGTTTCGTCCTTGGTGCCCCAGCCTATGACGGCAGAACCGACGTGAGTTGTAGCCATTGTGATTGCTCCTGATTAGAGTTAGGATTGCTCATCATCAGAGGCAATTTTGCGCAGGGCAGCAGGTTACTTGAGATGCTGGCTCTTGCGCTTGCGGATTTGCTGCTGGACATATTTCATCATTTTCGATGACTGCTTTGCCAAAGCCGAATTGATGACAGACTCAATGGAAAAATTGGGAATGTGTTTGATGTATGGATTCATATTTTTTATGATGAGATGCGGAAACAATCCATTGAGATGAAATTCGATTGTTCCATCTTTAGCGGCAAATTGTTTGACCGCTGAGGCAGTGGCATACGCCATGCCTGCCAGCCCCAATTCCTTCCAAGCCACATACCAGCTTGCTCTGGCACGTCCACTGTGCCATATCTTGACTGGCTCGCCATCGCTGTCAGTGCCAGTTTTGGCAGCTTTGGGCGTCTCATAGGCAATGGTCTTGAGGGCTAAGCCAACATTGTATTTCAACGCGTCTGGAGTGTCTTTGCCAACATCGTGTATGAGCCGATTCAGCGCGGCGTTGAAGGGCTTGGCATTGACTGTTATTTTGATGCTCATGAGCTAGACTTTCGTTGGGCTGAGGGTCAAATCAACATCCTGAGTCCAGAGCCGATGGTCGCCATCCTCAAGGCTCTTGGCGGTCGCCAATTTGATGCCGTGGATGCTGGCAGTCGTAGACAGCGTGGTCAATGCTACATTGAGATGCTGTTGCTGCATCGCTGCTCTGATAGTGCCAGCCAACGCCGCCACGCCAGAGCCATCCTTATCAACGTATCTGGAGGTCAATGCCTGGATTTGCAGTTTGACGATGTAGATGCCAGTGTTGGTATATGCCTCATCAACGCTTGCCACTTCAACGCTTGCTGATGGCAGGACAATTTCAGTCTGGCTGTCAAAGCCGTGGACGATGGCAATGCCCGTCAAGCTCGGCTGTAGATAGTCTATAATTAGCTGCTCGGTCAGCCATTCGATCTGGTTTGCGTCTGTTGGCATAGTGTCACCTTTACTTTATGCTGATGGTCTTGAGGTCTAGGCGCAGATAAGTGGCGGTCTCACTGACTGCCCCAACGGCAAAGGACTTGCCATTGATGGTGACCACTGCATCCTTATTGACGTTGGCAGACAATGGTAGCCATACGCTGCAAGCATACGCCGAGGTCAAGCCTGACTGAGCGATGATGCTGGCATCCTTGACGGTGCCTTGATGTCCAATAAAAGTTTTGCCGTCATAGACCAGCTCGATCGTCGGCAAGCGTGTAATCGTGCGGTTGAGGTATGATTGCATTATCGCGGTGTTCA
>JBAZJP010000036.1:0-3798 GCA_041651255.1 Sulfuriferula sp.
CGCAGGCATTGCCGCAGTTAATGGATGCGGTTTTCACCGAAGTCCGGCCCATCGCTATCACGACCGGTGATGTACGCTCATTGAATACGACGATTAACCGCGCCGCTTCTTTAGCGTTGAGAGCATTGCCTCAGGCACAATTTAGAGTAAGCGAATTGCCTGATATCGCAGCAATAGATAACCAGGGTGTTGTCCACCAGTTGCGCATTGCGCCGATGCAGCCAATGCAAAAACCGCAGGCAATTTCTTTAGCAGACAGATTACCAAAATTTGATAGAGCTGCATTACGTGCGCAGACAATAACACAGCAGACAACATTACAATTACCTGCAATGACTCAATTGCAGCCAATGCAATTGGCAGCTGCGCCGTCGATGGATATAACTATTCCACAAGCACAATTACCTCAAATCACTCAGTTGCAGCCGATGCAATTAAGCGCTGCATCTCCTGTGGTTGCCGCACCTGAAATTCAGCCAATGCCTATGACGCGCATGCAAGTTGAACGTGCATTGCTCTCTTTTGGCCAGCCGAGCGCATTAGTTCAAAAAATAGGCGAGGCGCTGAAATCGCCGATCGCAGTGATGAGGCCTCTTGTTGTGGATGTAAAGATGGATCAAAAGACCGGAAAATTACAACGGCCTCAAGGTTTGCAACAATTGATCTCAAGGCCCGAGCTGCAATCATTACGCACTGTAGCGCCGCAAACCCATGTTTATATACCGATTATTGAACGTCTGCCGAATAGCTATGTGTTCCGTGCTTTGGTAGCCAGAAAAGCAGATTTGATGCAGAGCGCATTCCGCATTGACCTCGATGATATCGCAGGTGATCATGCTATAAATAATAATAATGTATTCCTGTGGGAGTTCAGGATAGATTTGGATAGCAAAGGCATACCTTCTATTAATATTAACCGAGAAGTATTGAGTCACAGCTTGCAGCAACAACACATCGGTTCTTTGGCGCACGGCCAATTCGTTAAATTCTTACGGCAATTTGACGGTGTAAAGATACAGGGATTCTTTATCGGCCATAGCAAGGCATATAATGTCAACAGATCAAGGCAGAATTACGCATTAGAATTATTTAAAGCAAGTTTCCCGAATGCAGTGCCGACTGCAGTAGTCCAAGCAGTTGATTCCCAGGGCCTGCCTTCAGTATTATGGACCGCTACAATAAATTCGCCGCTCACACAACAGAATGCCATGACAATGGATAGTGCTGACATCGCTATGCCTCAGGCAGCGCCTCTTGCGAGAGTAAGTTCACCGCTCGCCCAGCAGAATACTGTGGCAATACCTGAAATTGCGCAGATGGATATGCCTGATATGACAATTCCGCAGCTTTCTGCTATTGCTTCGCCGGTTGCGCTGACGATACCTCAATTGCAGCGAATGCCGGCTTTGCAGGCATCTTCACCGATCAGCCCGGCGGAGCTCGAATACACATTGCAGTCGAGCGATTATTTATTCAACAGGCCTGATAATTCCTTTGTACAGACAATCCGTCCGCTCTTAAAAGAAAATGGTTTCAGGGATTTGCATGTAGTCAGAGCGCCGGTAGTGCAGAATGTGGCTGATGTCCTTGATTTACCGAAGAGCCGTTTAAGTTCCACAAGCCCAATGCCGTTACTGGCCGACAGGCAATTGGGTAATTTACGCCGTGAGATTGGCGCATTGAATCCTGAGACGCCGGTAATGGTTTCAGTAATAACGCCAAAGATTTCTCGTATTGACGCTAGCATAAGCGGCTACAGCCACACGGTTGTCATTGCGAAACAAAAAGCGATTCTCGGCAGAGGCTTTGGCGCAAATATCGCTGATGTCGCCAGCGGCAACGGTGATAAACTTTTCCATTGGAAAATAGATTTTGATTTTAATACCGCCGGTTTGCCCGATATTACTATTTCACGACAGGCGCTCTATCAGCCGTTGCAGCGGCAAGGCTTGACTTCGGTTGCCTATCCGGAATTTGTGCGGTATTTGAGCCGGCATTTTAACGGGGCAAAAGTAGGTGGTGATTTTATGAGCATCGGCGCGCTTACGCCGTTCAAGAGGCATTTTGAAGATCCGTATATGACTACGAGAGTAAGCACAAAGCCTGATTTGGCTGGCGCAAAACCGGGAACACAATGGTTTGCACGCGTGCCCATGCAGCAACCTGCAAGTTCGCTGCTGCAGTCAGCAATTCAAGAATTACGGCCATTGCATATGCAGTCTTTTGCTATACCGAAATCGCCGGCGATGAGTTCGCCGATGCGGTCTGCAATGCAGGAATTAGCACCATTAGATCTCGAAGCAGTGCAGCTTGATACATTGAGTGCGCCATCATTGAGGGCACCTTTGTTTGCACATGCTCCTGCTCTTGAGGCAGTGCCGACGACGTTGTCTCAAAACACTGCGCTGTGGGTAGGTTTCAGCAAAGCACCGGCTGATTTCGCACGGAAAGCTGAAGTGCAGTGGAATCAGTTGCAGGCACTCAGCGCCAATTATGCGCCCGTCGCGTTGCGTATGAACGGCGTTACTTTGCAAAAACTTACTCCGCGTGCCAACGAGCTGCGTTTTGAATTGCGCGACATCGCTACTGCTCAACCAATAGCAAATATTTATATGACGCCCTATATGGATGGCGTGGCAATACAGCAGATCAGTGCCCAAAGGCCGGGTGCAGGCCAGGAATTAGTCCACAGAATACTCGAACAGGGGCATGTGTCTAAGCTGTATCTCACCGGTTCGAATAATTCAATCAGCCGGGATTTGTGGTCGATGGCAGTGAGAATGAATGCGCAGCCTGATTTTAGTGTTAAGCCGACCAGATTTATTACTATGGGTAATTCGTTAGGCCAGGGCAGAAGCAGCCTTGCGCTTGGTCAATTTGATACAAATACGGTGCTTCCTATTCCGACAATTGAATTAGCCGTCGCACCTAGAATTTCAGTTGTTGCGCCAGAACAATTTAAGTTAATGAAGATAGCTGAATACAGGCCGTCAGAGGTGACATTGAAACCTGCTGATATGGTAATGCCGCAGCCTATAGCAAAGATTAATGTGTCAGCACCTGCAGCTTCGTTGAGGATTTCTGAAATAGAAATAACTCCATTAAGTGCTGCGCCGGAGATGTCAAGCCCTGTGCGCGCGCCGCCGTTATTAACTTCAAACATCCAAGCGCCAGCTCCAATTGCGCGTTTTGAAGCTCAAAATTTTGCAATTCAAACTCCTACTACAAGAATCGAACCCATTAGTTCGCCGCTGACAACTTCGAATCTCAGAATTGAAATTCCGAAATTTATCCCAGCAGTTGCAGCCACCACACCCAGACTTGCACGCATCTCATCACACTTGACGCTACCCGCGTCAAGTGCTGCTTCGCCGATAGTTGAACAGAAGCTCAGACTGCCTGTCGCAATCCAAGCGCCGCAACTCGAAATCGCTGACAGGTTGTTGATGCCTTCATTACCGCGGGTCGAATCGCTCAGCGTCGATATGATGCCTATTGAAGGAACGCGACAGCCGGAGCGATTGATGCAGCTTATGTCGCCGAAATTTATTCCTATGCAGACACCGCATGGTTATCTTGAGCGCCGCGACGTTGCCCGGGCAGTGCTCATTGAGCAAGGTTCTCATTTCTTGCAGATAGAAGATGTGTTTGTGCCGGAAGTATTCAGGGCCAATGGCTATGGTGGCAGGCTCTATGTGGAAGGCGCGCAACGCGCCGCGCTCGAAGGCCGTTTCCTGGTAAGCAACCAATATCCTTTCCGTTCATTGCAGGCAAGTGACGTGGTTGACAGGCTCGTCG
>JBAZJP010000037.1:0-3776 GCA_041651255.1 Sulfuriferula sp.
CCTGCGTTTCGCTGCCATAGCTGCCTGCCTCAACCGTCGTGTTGATAGCAATGCTGCCCGGGCGAAGACTACCGCTGCCAATTGTCCCCGTCATCGTGCGGCCATTGATAGACCCGGCCTGAACTGATGGGCTGGATGAATTGGGCGATGCTTCGCTATAGCTGAACTGGAATACGGTATTCGCAGCAGGCAGTGCCGACGGAGTCAGGCTGTATTCATGCGTTGAATAATTAATATTCCCGGTAGCGGAACCAGTGATGTTGCCATGGCCATCATCGGTCGCCGTTAATCCACTGCCCCAGGAGATCGATAGGCTACCCGGTTCAATGGCATCAAACAGACTGGTTGCAGCGAGCGTTCCGGTGATTTTGGGCGGTGCGATGGTTGGTGTTACCACGCTCAAACGCTGGTAATGCACCGGGCTGGCCCATGAGTACAGTAGGCTGCTACCAACATCCGGAAGCGCACCCAGCGTGAGCACCATGCTGCCATCGACATAGCTGATTGATCCTGAACCAATCGCAGTCGAACCACTGCCATCACTCAGCACACCAGTACCATCATCCTGCAACCGATACCAGCGGCCCTGAGAGCGATAATCTACAATCAACGATCCCGGTGCAGGAATTGGCGTAAATGTATCGCTATAGACAGTGCCCTGGGTAGCTATTGTGATCAGGGTTTGTTTGGTATGGGGTGGTTGATTTATATCAACAGCAGGCAAATATTTAATTCCCCATAGATTCCCTCTCCATAATGTATTTGTATCAAGCTGTTTGATCAGCTGAGCAGCATAATCGACCGATAAAAGATGGTTTAGAGGTGGAACACTTAAACTACCTTTTGCATCATCTGCATAGCTATCTTTATAATATAAATCTGTAATAACAACACTTCCCGGCAGCATTCCTCGAAGCAAGGGCCGGTCAAAAATAGAATTTAAAACAGATTCAATAGGATCGGTTTCCGTAAATAAATCACCTACCTGTACTAGTTCTCCAGAATTAGCAATCTTCATCATGCTGATCGGCGTTTCCCGATTCGTGCTCGGCACGATCGGCGCAAACAAACTCTCTGCCTTGACTGAAAATACCCCAGAAGCAAACGTGCCTGAAAGCGGCTGGATACCGTAATACTTAGCTGCATCGGCTACATTGGTTTCACGAATAACAGTGGGGCTCAGGCTAGCATCGGTAGCGCTGACTTCTGCACCAGGGAATGTCTGGATAAGTGGATATCCGATGCTGAGCGTAATTACGCGGCGAGTTAGGGTGACGTAATTTGTACCGAGCGTCAGCGTGAAATCACGATCGACATACTTCAAATCCGTGATGCGGAAAAACTGCTGCGCTGGGGTGTATCCAGTACCTTCAACCGATAGTTCATACACCTCACCGATTTCAGGCAGTGGATCAGTCGTTTTCTGGTACACCAACACCGCTTTCTGGCCGATGATCTGGTCACCGAACAGGCGTATCGAACTTTTTACACCGGAGATCACATAGCTTTCAATCCGGTTTTTAGCATCGGCGCGCTGGTCGAAATCATCCGCTGTTGAAAACAGCAATACGCCGACATTCGGATTCGCAGGCGGGTCTACCAGCACCATATTTGCCCCGCCGTAGACATCGAGATTCGCGGTATCGACCTGCATATAGATTTTGCGCAGATTCACACGGCCATATACGGCATCAAGGCGACTGATCTTAGGGAATAGGTTGCCCGCCACATTATCCAGAATGACCGTATTGGTCATGCGCCCACCACCATCGGTGGTATCGGTCATCCGCTGGGATTCAAGCAGCTTGATATCTGTGGCATTAATCGTCATAGGGTAGCCTCGATAAGCGTCAGTTTTACGGTGTACCAGTCACCAGCATCCGGATCGCCGTAGTACAGAATCGGTGAAGCGGTAATTGGGGCATCACCAGTGAACAGCACCTGGTACTGGGTGCCCCGGAAGGTGAGTGTGAATTGTTGTGCTGCAAGGTCTGCCCACGCCTTGAGCGTATCGAGCGTGGCCCGTGGCAAAAGGCCGCTGTTGCCATCGATAGATTCCAGCGTGATCGGGCGCCCAGCCAGTTTTGCAGCTTGTTCAACTACCAGGGCCCCGGTCAGCGTGAAGGTGCTCTGCTTGGATACTGCACTCCAGCTATATTCATCGCTCCAGTTGATGTCATCACCCAGATCGATGGCAGTTGCGCCGTTGCTCAGCGTATTGATCCCATTGAATCCAGCGATAGTCATGACGCTACCGCCTTGCCTTTAGTCAACTGGGCGATGAATGAAGTGACCTGTGATTCCTGTGATGCCAGCACATCAAATGAAGTGCCGTCTGGTGCCTGGATCTTAATAGTTTTGACCGGCTGAACTGCTGCCTGGCCAGCTTGTGATGAATTCGATGTGGCAGAGGCCTTTGCTTGTGCCTCCTGAGCCCTGGCCTGCTTGATCGACAAATCATTCAGCTGCTGCTGAACCTGCAATGCCTTTTGCAACTCAGCCACGGCTTTTTCATTACCTGCCGTTTTTGCTGCGTTGATCTTGTTCTGCAGATCAAGAACTTTTTGCTGGGCATCGATCGTAGCTTGCTCGGCCAGCTTTCCCTGTGCCTGGGCGAGTTGGCTTTGTAGATTTGCCAGCGTCTGATCTGCAGCATCGCTCATGGATTTGAGTGATGCATTGACCTGATCGATCTGGCTCTGGAGTGCTTGCAAGCTGGCTTTATCGAGATCCCGATATTGGCTCTTCAACTGTTCCAGTTTTTGCGCCTGCTCTTCAAGGCTGATGCTACCATCCTTAACCCCGGCCGAAATGTTGTACTGCGCGATCTGGAACTGCGCCATCTCGGCTTTCGCCTCTGCCAATCCCTTGGTAAAGCTATAGATCTTTGAAAGCCCATCGGAAAGCTGATTCCACTCGATGCCCGGGCCGAACATCGCCTGCTCTTTAAGATAAGCAGCCTGCTCCCCGGCTGATTTCGCTTGTGCCTGGAATGATTTCAGCTGGTCATTTAATCCGGATAGTGCCTGATCCTGAGAAACAAACTGGCGTGGATCCAGAGCGCCTACAGCAGATGCCCAGTCTCTCCAGTCATTGGTCGTAGTACGTAGTGTCCGAGCTGCCTCTTCTGCCTGTTTGCTCAGAGTGCCAATACTCGCTAAGGCAGAGTCAATCTTCCCGGCAACTGCAGCTGCGATAGATCCTGATGCGTCGACTGCATCAGTCATATTCTGGGTGCTTGTGGCTGCATCCTTGGCTGAATTGCTCAAATTATTGTTTGCTTCCGCTGCCTTCCCTTTTGAGTCACCGCTTGAACTCAATGCATCTCGTTGTGCCTTGATTGCATCAGCAAGTTTGTAGTATTCGGCAGCAGTCACTGATCCTGATTCGCGGAGCGCATCAAGATCTGCTGCTTCTTTATCAAGTTTGCTGCTTTCAACTGCCTTATTCACCAGCCCAAGTGATTGATACAGGTTATTGAGGGCGATAGTTGCTGGATCTATTGCTCGCCGCTGTGCCTCGATCTGATCAGTCAAATGCTGTATTTGCAGCGCAGAAGAGTTGCCCGCACTTTCAAGTTGTTTCAACTTGATGCTTAGCGCATTGAGATCGGCCTGTGAGCGCGCTGTGTTGATGGCATTTCCTAAAGCCTGGGCAATGACTGGCGCTATGGCTTGCGCTGTTTCTCCACTGGCAATAAGTGACTGGCGTAGCGTATCGATATTGCCAATGGCAGCTGTTGTTGCTGGGCCAATTTTCCCCATGGCCTGCGCTAC
>JBAZJP010000038.1:0-3728 GCA_041651255.1 Sulfuriferula sp.
TCATGCCAGCCTTAGCCGATAGAAAGGGCTGGCTTGACTTGTCAGGTACTCCGAAGGGCTGGGGAAATTTGTTGGGTGAGAGCTACAAACGGGCCAAGGATGATCCTGAGTGGTTTGTGCAACTGCTTAAAGCCAGTGAAACCGGCTTGATCGACAAGGACGAATTGCGCCGATTGCGCTCAATGATGCCAGAAAACGAGTATCTGCAAGAATTCGAATGCAGCTTTGACGCGGCTATTACGGGCGCTTATTACGCAGCCGAGATTCAGCGAGCGCAAGAGGATGGGCGCATTACCCGCGTTCCTTATGACAAGTCGCTCAAGGTTCATACCGCCTGGGACTTGGGTATCTCGGACAGCACGGCGATTTGGTTTTACCAGCAAGTCGGGCGAGAGATTCGGGTAATTGACTACTACGAAGCTGCTGGCCATGGCTTGGATCACTACGCCAAGGAACTCGACAAGAAAGGCTATTTGTACGGCACGCATTTTGCACCGCACGATATTCAGGTTCGCGAGTTGGGGACTGGAAAAAGCCGATGGGACATCGCTAAAGGCTTGGGCATCACATTCAAGACGCTCCCGGCAGATTCGGTGCAGGACGGTATCAGTACCGCCAGGTTATTGATCAGCCGCATGTATTTGGACGCTGTGCGCTGTGCCATTGGGATTGACGCGCTCAGACAGTACCGCGAGAAACGCGATGAGAAACGCGGCATTAACCTGGGGCCATTGCATGATTGGTCAAGCCATGCTGCTGACAGTTTCCGCTATTTAGCTATGGGCTTCGGTGAGACGCAGCCCAAGCGCGAAATCACACAAAAAGCCCGTTCATGGATGGGCTAACCCTTTTTTATTAACGCAGGGATGCGCTGTAAATCAATATGGATGACACACTCAAAGACGATCTAGCCGCATTCAAGGCTGTAGCTGAAGCCGAAAAGGATCAGCGCGCCTCGATGTTGGATGATTTGGAGTTTGTCAAGCTCGGCAAGCAATGGCCGCAAGACGTGATCGACAAACGCGCAAAGGAAGGACGCCCATGCCTTGTCATCAATCGCCTTCCGGCCTTTGGTAAACAAGTCACGAATGACGCACGCCAGAACCGTCCGGCTATCAAGTGCCATCCAGTAGGCGACAAGAGCGACCGCGAGACAGCGGAGATTCTGAATGGGTTGATCAAGAACATTGAGTACAGCTCAAACGCCGACATTGCCTATGATACTGGGCTAGATCATTCTGTTTTCTGCGGTGTCGGTTATTGGACGGTCAATATCGACTATGCCAGCGATGACAGTTTTGACAAGGACATTCGGATTGAGCGCGTAGCGAATCCGCTTGCGGTGTACGGTGACCCGGCCAGCACATCGGCAGATTCTGGCGACTGGAACAGCGCGTTTATTACCGACAGGATCACAGAGAAAGAGTTCAAGAAACGCTATCCTGATGCCTCGGTTGCCAACTTCGAGGCTGACGACAGCCGTGAGGAAGAATGGTACGAAGAAGACATGATCCGCATTGCGGAACGCTGGTTCCGTGAGCAGGTCAAGGTCAAGCTGCTGAAATTGTCTGACGGCTCATTGATGCTTGAGCCTCAGTTCCTCAAAATCAAGGACATCCTACAAGCGCAGAGTATCAATGTGACGGGAGACCGAGATACGCTGACCTATAAAGTATCGCAGCGCATCATCACTGGCGCGGAAGTGCTGGAAACGAATGATTGGGTGGGTAAATACATACCGATTGTTCCTTGCTACGGTGACGAAGTGAATGTGAATGGCAAACGCTCATTTCAGAGCCTGTTTCACTTTGCAAAAGACCCGCAGAGGAATTACAACTATTGGCGCACGGCAGCAACGGAATCGGTTGCTTTGGCTCCAAAAACGCCATTTATCGGGCCAGAGGGCGCGTTTAACACTGACGCGGATAAGTGGGCCACTGCAAACACAGATTCACACGCCTATATCCAGTATGACGGCCAGCAAGCGCCACAGCGCCAGCCTTTTGTTGGTGTCCCCGCTGGTCATTTGCAGGAAGCATTGAACGCCTCTGATGACTTGAAGAACATCATGGGCCTGCACGATGCGTCATTGGGTGCGCAGAGCAACGAGACAAGCGGTAGAGCCATCATGGCACGCCAGCGCGAAGGCGATGTGGCGACGTTCAATTTCATTGACAACCAAAGTAGAGCCATTCGACACACTGGCCGGATCCTGGTTGACTTGATCCCAAAGATTTACGATGTAGAACGAATCATCAGGTGCATCAAAGAAGACGGCACGAATTACTCAGTGCCTATCAATCAGCCGGTCCAACAGATTCAGCCACAACCCGGCCAGCCAGATCAAGCGCCACAGTATCAGCCGATTTCGCCAGAACAAGCCGAAGAATTGCACGGCCTGACACGCGTCTTTGATCTGGCGGCGGGTAAATACGATGTGACGTGCGAAAGTGGCCCATCGTTTACGAGTCGCCGTGAAGAGTCAGCACAGCAGATGATGCAATTTGTTCAATCATTCCCGGCTGCTGGCCCGCTGGTGGGTGACTTGATAGCCAAAAACCTAGACTGGCCTGGGGCCGATGAAATGGCCAAGCGATTGCAGGCCATGCTACCGCCACAAGCGAAAGGCGACAAACCGCCCGAGTTGATGCAGGCAGAGCAAGCCATCCAGCAGCTACAAGGCCAGCTACAACAGCAAGGCCAGCAACTGCAAGATAAGCAAGGTGATATGCAATTGCGTCAGGGCGAACTACAGATCAAAGGGCAGGAACTGAAAATCAAGCAGTTTGACGCCGAAACAAAACGTATTGCACTACAGCAGAAAGCCAATCAACCAGGTGAGCAGCCTATTGATAACAGCTTTGAAGCCTACAAACTGCAATTGGAAGACGGCTTGACCCGCTGGAAAACAGAGCAGGACAACAACACGAAGTTGATGATTGCGCAAATGGGGCATCAGGCAAGTTTTGCCCATAGCGCTATGGACGCTGAATCAGCCCAAGAAGACGCGGGCAAAGGCCCGGAAACATCGGAGAAATAAAGCATGGTTAAAACGACATTTACACGGCCAGCAAACACCACAGCATATACGGCTGGTGACGTTGTTGGCCCAGCTTTGGCCGCATTGGAATTTGTTAATGTTGGTAATCCAACCACAGATGTCATCATCACCGATGCAGACCTTGAGATCGACATTACCGCTGTCCCAAGCGGTATGACAAGTTTTCGCCTGTACCTTTATAACGCTACGCCGCCGAGTGCGTTGGCCGATAACGCTGCATTCGACTTGCCAGCGGGTGACCGGGCCAGCTTTTTAGGTTACATCGACCTCGGGACGCCGGTTGACTTGGGAAGCACCTTGTATGTACAAACAAGCCAGATCAATCGCAACGTCAAATTGGGTGCAACGACATCGCTCTTCGCGTATCTCGTAACAGTAGGCGGGTTCACTCCTGCAAGCGCCACAGTGAAATCAATCACTCTGCATACCGTGGCGGTCTGATGCGTCCCGCGCTGAGAACGATTATCCTGGCTGCTAGAAGGGCTTGGAATCCCGTCACGGCCTTGTTTGGCAATGGCGAAGTCGGCGCTGTATATGACCCTAGCGATTTAAGCACGATGTTCGAGGACTCCGCAGGCACCACATCAGCGGTACTTGACGGGCCTGTTGGCAAGATATTGGACAAATCTGGTAGAGGCAACCACGCCACCCAAGCCACCTCGACCAA
>JBAZJP010000039.1:0-3538 GCA_041651255.1 Sulfuriferula sp.
TAAATGCCGCCACTGACCACGGCGGAATATAAATAATATATGCCGTTTTGGCTGTAATAATCTGAGCAAAATCAACGCGGTATCCATATGTTACTTGATAAACTCCCGGCAATATCGGCGATGGCACGGTACCTTCAACCGTTCGGATGGCACCCGGCATCAACAAATGACTCGTACCGACCTCCTGTGATAAATGAACCAGGCTTCGAACTTGCCCATAAAAATACGCGCTAAAATGAATATTACCCGTATTTCTGACATCAAACTTATACGGTATTACACTACCTGTCACAATCAAAGGGATCGAATCGTTCTGCAGGATGCTTGTCCGTACCAGTTTGCCATCTGCTCGCAGGTATAGCAGCGATGCCGCCTGCACCGTCCCTGGCAGTCCGGGTCCGACAATATCAGTACTTGCAAACAGCGCAAAGTAATATCCGCCCGGCGTTGTTCCTGCCGGTATTGTCACCGTGTAGGCAATCTTCACACTCTGATGCGGTTGCACATCTACTTGTGTTTGTTTGAGCGCAATCCAGTCATATTCCGGAGTTCGAAAAATATATTGGTAATCATAATCATTCACCGAAAACTGCCGCACAGAAAGGTTCACCTTCATCAGTTTGCCGGTCAGATTCGCGATAGTAAATACCCCCGCTCCCGTCTTATTCACGGGTACAGTCATTTCTTGTCGTAATGGCGCGATTGATAACCCTTTGTCTTTGGATTCCGCCGCACTGGCAGCAACCGGCGATAATGCCAGTAGAAGACTCAGAAAAAAAGAGATAACGATGCGATATATCATAGACAAGCTTCTCTTTATTATACTGGCAACGATCAATTAAATCGTCATTTATAATTAGGCCATTAACCGCGCATATTTGGAATAGATGCAGCGATAGCGACATGCCCCCTCGGATTAGGGTGCGTGCCATCGCTATCATAAACCGATCGTATCCTTCCTGGGTTGGACCAATCAGTGAGCACCGCATCAATATCAAGACACTGTTCTGTACTCGAGGGCAGCATGTGCATCCAAGTATTTAATTGAGCACGATCATCCTCCAATGTGCCTGCGGATCCAACCGCACCCGTAAACGCCACCCGCGGCGGAACATTCGTAATAATATGACGCGCATTTGGATACAATGCCTTACCTCGAGCAATCGCACCCAGCATGTTGCTTTTGGCATATGCCAAGCTGCCTCCTGCTAAATCAGAGGAGTTGAGCGCCATATAAACAACTGCGTCGTAGTCTAACGGTGTATTCACTGCCGAATAAACATCCCATCTGCCATTGCCGGCCATGAAATGAGCCGCCCACCCGCCGCCCATCACAAGACTGGCGGCAACGCCCTTATTGTTTAGCGCCCATATCTGTGGCCATGAGCTTAGCTCACCATAATTGTCGATTCCTCCACCATTTGATCCATTAGAAAGTGAGTTTCCGACTACAAGAATAGAAGGTGCTGCGTTATCATCATATTCGTATTCGATGTAAATCTGTAGAAACGAGGCATTGTTTATACGGCTTATACCAGCTGGCGCTACAACACCGGCATCAGATGCCAGGTACGTCTGCCACACAAGCCCCCCGCCAAAGGCAAGCTGACCCGTTGTTGGTGCAACAAACCCTATCGACAACATGTACATTTGATAAGGGTTAATCGTAAACGTACCCGGAGAAATCCAAGGACTAATTAATTCCGTACCAGCTGTCACGGTCGTCGCTGATTGAATCTGCGTAGGCGTCGCTGTAAAGTTACCGTTTGGATCGCCATTGGCATCCGTCGCCGGGATTCCCATATAGACGGAGACATCCGTCATATCGCCGGAAGCATCTGCATCTGCCAGTTGATTACGGTTCCGAACATGCACCCTGAACCGTTTCGGTGTTTGCGCTATTCGAAACAACCGCCGATTGCTCAGCGGTTGACTGGCGGTAAACGTCCCGATACTATTTGGCATTTCAAAGGGAAATACCCCCGTCCGAGTTGTACCCGCAATTGCAGTTGCAGGTATATTGGAGAACGTATTATTGGCACCGCTCATCGTTTTGTTCGCCAGTGTTGCCGACGCACTGTTTTTTGTTGCATCGCTGGTGTTGTCGACATTATCGAGACTAATAGCAGCTCTGGCATCCGCTTGAGTAGCACCAGCGGCAATAACCGCCGGCTTATTGGCAATAGCTGACCAATCAGTCGTACCACCAGCATTAAGTTTCGTCTGCACGGCAGTATCCAACAGATTTTCTGAAATTGAGCCGTTTGCAATATTTACCGCTGTCACCGCATCGGTAGCAAGCTCAGCTGCCGTCACCGCGTTTGGGGCTATCGCGCTATTTGTAACAGAATTATCTTTTAAAGTTCCGTCATTTTTGAGTGTTTGCGACAAATAGTCATTGAGGATATCGCCCCAATTTCCACTATCTCCACCAGGTTGAGGTAATCGCGCCATAAATCAAATTATTCTAATCGCAGTGTCAATTGTTTTGTTGTATTTATCGCCACGATTCTACCCCTATATATTATAGTCAGTATACCTCATACCAATTATGGTTTTCAATAGATATTCTATTTCGCAGCTCTTATCAATCCGACGAACAGCGGATGCGCTCGATTCGGGCGGGATTTCAGTTCAGGATGCGCCTGCGTCGCGACAAAATACGAATCATTTGCTGATTCCACAAACTCCACTAGTTTGCCGTCTGGTGATGTCCCGCTGATGACCAGCCCGCCCTTTTGAATATCCTCGGTAAACGCCTGGTTTACTTCATAGCGGTGGCGGTGGCGTTCAACAACCTCTGTCGCACCGTAGGCTGCGGCAACTTTGCTACCTGGCGTTAGTTTTGCATCATAATTACCGAGTCGCAGCGTTCCGCCCGTCGACTCCTTGCCCTGCTGACCTTCCATGATATAGACAACGTTATGCACAGTCTCTGGGTCAAATTCTGTACTATGCGCATCTGTCAGGCCGGCGCGCCTGGCTGCCGCAATGACGGCCACTTGCAGTCCTAAGCATAGCCCCAAGTACGGTTTGCCGGTCGTCAGCGCATAATCAGCAGCGGCAATTTTGCCTGGGATGCCCCGCTCGCCGAACCCGCCTGGAACCAGCAGTGCATCAACTGCATCGAAGTCTTCTTTGTTGGCCGTCTCTGCATTGATCCATTTGATATCCAGACCGACATCTTCCTGCCATGCCGCCGCCTTGAGCGCTTCGAGCACTGAAATATAGGTGTCTTCATTGTCCATATATTTTGCAACCAGGCCGACGTTGACTGTCTTGTCGTGATCAGCGGATTGCGCAGCAACAATTTTTTCCCATTTCGTCAGATCCGGTTTTTTATCATTGCCGGTAAATTTCGTCATTACATCATTAATTCCACTGTTTGCAATAAGTAGCGGTACTTGAAATACCGTCGGTGCATTTGCAAGGAGAATCACGCCTTCTTCTGCCACACCGCTGAACTGACTGATTTTGCGTGCAACGTTCTCTGGCGCTGGGCTATCACTCCGCACGATGACACAGTCCGGTACGATAC
>JBAZJP010000040.1:0-3343 GCA_041651255.1 Sulfuriferula sp.
GTTTCTGATGATGACACCAGTATAACACGTGACGTGTGGCAATGACAGTGTAGAATGTCACGTTGTGCACGTGATGTATGTCACTTGTATGCGCCTGGCTTGTGGTGTATACTATGATCATCTTGACGGAAGGAGACAGTGATGAAGATTAAAGGCATGGCACGACAACGCAAGTATGATAAGGCGCGCTATGGCATGCGCGTCGATGGTGCGAGCGTTCGCACTGTGCAAGCGAATCTTGCACATCGGCGCAACAAAAAGAGGCGTACTGAATAAGTACGTTTCTTTTCTTTTTTATCTTCTTTTCGCGTAGTGTGGGGGGATATCGGAATATCCCCCTCAACCCCCCACCAGATAAACACGATCATCGTTTGCATTTCGCGTAGTGATTTGACACTGTAAAATTGCGTGGTATAGTGGGTGCATAAAACCGTGTTGGTGCTGTGCGCCGCAGCAAAAAGTGATCATCCGATGATGGTCATTTTTTGTTAGATGGTTATCGTTATTTCGCGTAGTCATGAGGAGCAATAAAAAGTGCACCAGTGATTGGCTGGTGCACTAGAGATAGGATCACCCCCTTTCACAGGTTGCGTTGCGTTGCAATGTTTGTTACGATTTCAAAATGCATTGCGTTGAGCGCGCGTGTCTGCTCGGATTGCAGGCACCGACGCGACATGATCAGAATGTTGAGATACGCAGCCAGTTCGCGGTCCGTCATTTTGTCAAGTTCGACGCGCGTCTCCTCATAGGTGAATTCCTTCATCGGTGTCTATCCTTTCGCTATCTGATGATGGCCATAGTATACAATAGGCCAGCACGCTTTCATAGTGTCGTTTGTCATAATCGCCAGGTGATAAACGTCACCACGAATAAACAAGATCGCTGTTGTTATTTCGCGTAGTGATAGACGTGGGGATACGAAAACGGACCACCTAGGTGGCCCGTCTCGTTGGTATCATCAGCGGTTTATTTATCGTTTTATATTGTTTTTAGTTTAACCACGATGATACGGTCATTATAGCACGTGTTAGCGCGTTGTCAAGTTCCAGAATTCGACAGCGCCCAGTGTACGATAGGTGGCGAAGCCGCGTCTCGTGATTGCACGAAAAAGTGTGGCTCGCCGATGATCACTCACGTTTTTGTAGGTGTGAATGCCAGCATTGCGGCGAATGATGATATCGTTGCTATCGCAAATTCTGACGCTGCGTACGGGATTCATTGCTAGCCCCCTATTCCATGATTTTCGTCGGTGTCAACAGCACGCTCGCCGTAGACGTATTTGATTTCTGTTAGTGTGCGGCCAGAATGCCGTGGCTTGTACCATGCTGGCTTCCAGTACCAGGCCGCGTGTTCAGCGTTGAAACGTAGGCCGCATGATTTGAGCTTGGCATGATCGTCGCGGTCATTGCGCGTCAATCCTTCGACGTATACGTAGATGCCGACGATCGATGTGCGTGCATGATCCGACAAATGTGCACGAATTAGTGCGTCGATGACTGCAATGATGTCGTCTTCGACAGTCGCATTGTAGTGGTAAGTATGCTCCTTACCGTCAGTGCCGACGCTAACCGTATTGTCAACACCGCGCAGCGCGTCATGATACGCTGCGTTCAATTCCTGCGTTAGGCGATTGTACTTGTCGAATTCCGATGCATGCAAATCAGGGTGAAACTTGAAGATGAGGCGGCGATATTCGCTCTTGATTTCCGATGCGCCTTGACAGTTCTCAAACATTGCTGGCCTCCTGCGTGTGTACTTGACTATGCTTACAGCATAGCCTATGCTGGCATGATGCGATAGTGTCATGTGTCACGTCTTCCAGGTGACATTCGATTATAACAAACGTTCGATGCCGGCCTGATAATAAAGAAGATCGTTGTGTTCATTTCGCGTAGTCATGATGTGTTGTGGCGCGTGTGGTTACGCGAAAAGAAGATATGTATCGTCATTTCGCGTAGTGATAAGCACCTGGCGCACGGCACGCAAAAGTGCACACTCTTGTGAAGTGTGCACTTTGCGTTGTGCGTTGTTTGTTAGGCGGCGACCTCCTGTTCTGCAAGTTTCTTTGCGGCCTTCGCTGCGGCGGCTTCGGCGCGTTCGGCGTCCCATTTTGCCTTACGGTTTGCGAAATCGTCCCAGTCCTTTTGCGGCACGTTGTCCAGGCTGACAGGAGCGAATGCTACTGCAAATGGAATTGGATCATGCTCTACCCTTACAATGCTTTCTTGCAATGTAAGATTGTAGTTTGACCATTTTTCCATTGCTTCGACGCCATTGTCCGCGTCAGCAAGCGCACGAATGAAGAGTTTCTTTGCACAAACGTCGTCAGGCGCAAATACCGGTGCGGCGTCTACGATATCTGCAATAGGCCATGGCAAGGAGTATAACGTCTTGCCGATTTGGTCAATCGGCACTGCGCCGAATTCCCATGAATAGGCGCATTGCTCAAACTTGCCAAGATGCGTGACAAAATCGGCTGGTGTTACGTTGTCACTGATGCCGCGCAGAATTTCAGCCGCATCCGCGAATGCCGTCGCGTCACTGGTGTACAAGTTGAATTGCACATGCCCTGTCGTGCGTTCAGTCGTCAATTGTACTGTGGCCGCCAGTACGGTATCGCGTCCGTCGGTGCCGAGTTTGCGGAATTCGATCTGCACATTGCGCCGCGCAGATTCGCCGTACCAGTCAAGATGCGTTTCTCCAGATGACGTGATAACGAAACCGTACTTGCTAGATTTGCGAGCCATTTCAGTCTCCTTCGGTGCGCTAGGTGAATGATGCCCATACTATAGGCGGTTTCGTGAAGATAGTCTAATGTCGTTTATCACGCATTCCAGATGACACATGTCACATGCGATACTGGCCACAGTCATGTGGTGTAGCGCAATTTGAAATGAGCGGCATCGAGTAAGCACATCAGCATTCAATGATGATTGCACAAATCCGGCAATGCTGCAATTATTGCTGCACTAATAATAAAGAAGATGCGTATCATTATTTCGCGTAGTCATACGCGACGGTGTAGAACAAATGTTCTATTGAATAAAGAAGACCGTGGTCGTCATTTCGCGTAGTCATTGACGTGCCGATAGTAGAACAAATGTTCTAATTCCAGGCAAAGCAAAGCGCCCCCTATGCCATGTGGCGGGGGCGTCTTACATGCTTTCTTGTCTATCTGAAATTGAACGTAACGCTCCTGTCAAACGGAATCTCTGCGCCGTCGCTCTTGCGCACGAAAAGTTGCCAATTCTTCTGGTATACCGAAAATCCCATGTTGTACTCTGCGGCGGTTTGGTTCATACGCGCCTTCGTGGTTACGGATTGCCAGCCACCGGTATTCAGC
>JBAZJP010000041.1:0-3277 GCA_041651255.1 Sulfuriferula sp.
CCGCCATTGGCGTCGCGGAAGCCAGCTTCTGCGCCAGCGGAGATGACGGGGACGATCTGCGCTCTGCCTGGGATGGTCTCAACGGGCAAAGCGTCGACGATGCCCGCGATGCCGAGGCAGTCGACGAATACGTCAGCGACTTCAACGCTTGCCGCCTTGGCAATGTCGGTGATGGTGGGAAGTGCCATTTGTAATGCTCCTGATGTTTGACCGCTTGAGTGCGGTTTGTTTGTTCTGCAATCAGGAGCAATTTTGCGCAAACGTACATAAATCAGCCCTGACAATGGAAAAGGAGATAACCACTGCCAGGGCTGCGAAAATGTGAAAAGGCTGTTACTTGTTATACTTGGCTCGCATCTTGGCTCTGTATGCCTCAATGCCCGTCAACTGACTGGCTGTCTCGGTCGTCGAGAAGCTGGCAACGGATGCCCTGTATTTGTCAAGCTCCAAGGTCAATGACGCTATTTTTGCAGCGGCATTGTTGGCGTCGATGATTGCCTTGGTCTGATAGTCGGCAAGCGTCACTTTGACGCTGTCATACTTGGCTTTGATGGTGTCCAATGCTTGCAGGGCATCATCCTTCAAGCGCATCTGGTTTTCAGCGTTGTTCAAGGACTCCTGAGCCTTTGCCTGCCAGTCGGCAAGCGTCAGCTCGGTTTTGTCAACCGGCTTTTCCTCGGCTGGCTTTGCAGCGTCTGCGGGCTTCTGCTGCTTGGCATCTGCTGCCGCCGTCAAGGCGGCCAGCTTGTCTTGCAGCTTGGCTTGCATCTTGGCGTCAAGGTCTGAGGCGTCGATGCTGGCAGCTACGTCAAGCGAGCTTTCGCAGATGTCAGCCAAGCCAAGCTCTACAGCCTCTTCAGGACTGAGCCAGGTCTCTGCCTGCATCAATGCCTTGATTTCATCGGCTGATTTACCAGTGCGTTGGGAATAGATGGACACAATGGCATCATCTATCTTTGCCAGAGTGTCTGCGGTCTTGAGCATATCGTCGGAGTTGCCAGCAGCCACTGTCCAGCACTGATGGATCATCATCAAGCTACCAGCAGGCATTATGACCGTAGAGGCTCCGCAGGCTATGATGCTTGCAGCGGATGCGGCAATGCCATCAATGACCGCTGTCACTGGTCTTTTTTCACTCCGCAGATAGTTGCAGATTGCCAAGCCTGTTGCAGTGTCGCCGCCGTATGAGTTGATGCGGACTGTGATTGTGTCAGCCTTGCTCTGCTGTATCTGATTGCAGAGGCTTGCGGCGTCGATGCCCCAGCCGCCTACATCTCCATACATCAACAGCTCTAGCTCGATCTGCTCGGGGTCAGTGCCTGACGCCAAAATCTTTTTGTTGTTAAGTGCCAACTGTGCCTTCATACTATGATTGCTCCTGATTAGGATTGTTGTTTTCTTTGGGCTTGACCGTGCCAGCTATTTCTTGAGCGATTGCCTTGGTCAAGCTGGCTGATGCCGATGCGTTGGGCTGCTGTTCTGATGGCATTGGCAGCTTGAGCCTGATGCGCTCCTGCATCTCAAGGGCTTCAAACTGCAACAGCCTCATTTTTTCACGATGGCGCTGGTCTTGAATCTCTTGCCAGGTATCGCTTGAGCCTTGCAATTCCAATTCCAAATTTGTTGTTCCATTGTCCAAGCCAAGCTGTCTGGCATATTCTTCCTGACTGCGGTTGACCTGCGGCAATGTCGGGTTGCTAAATGACAAATTGTTTTGCCAGCCAATGGGGAGCTGAGGCAGTTGCTTATTGTCCATTGCAGACTGGATGGCGTGCTCGGCGATGTATTGATTGCTGACTCGATTATACCAGGTCTGGACGTTGGAAATGTAGCTCCAAGCCAGCAACATTGCAGCTTTGGATGAGCTAAAATTGGTCTGCGAAAAATCCAACATGAGCAGCTCAAGAGGAACTGACTGACTGCTGCCGAACTGCCGAACAACAGCATTGACGAAATTGCCAAACTGCGCTGCCGGTCGCTTGCTCTCGATCATCTCGGGCTTTTCGCCAGGTCTGCCATAGACGACTGCTCCAGCCTGCATATCTTCCATACGCTGATACCACGCCGCCGACTCTTGCAAGCTGGCTGCTGTGGCGTTGACGGTGCTGGCTCCAACGCCAGTGGCATCGTCTGTGTCAGTGATGTTGTGAGTGTTGACCTCAGCCTGCAAGCTCGGGTTGTTGCTAGCGATGAATACAGCAAGCTTCGCCCCTGACTTGGCGGCCTCTAGCTCCGCTTTGAAATAAGTGTTGAGGTCGGCAAGCTGCCTGACAACTGTCAAGAGTTGGCTGATGCCCCTAACTTGGCGGAAGCGGTCAAATTCCGCAACGTGCTGCATCCACTCATATGATACGAGCAGATAGTCTGAGGCGTCTGTGGATTGTGCACGTCTGTTAATGCAGTAGTGCCTTGGGCTGTCCCAAGTGTCAACTACGATGCCTTGCCTATTGCGCCACTTGTCAAGGTCTGGATGGCTGTCGATATAGTCGGCAGGCAAGAGCTGTTTCCAGCCAGAAAATTCCTCGACTTGCTCCGCCTCTATTCCCATTATTTTGCCGTCAGGTCTGAAATAGATGAATGAGTCGCCGTCGATATACCATCTACGGAAAAGACTTGCTTGAAGCTCCCATAGGCTCTGTCTGCCTCGGGCATCACATTGCCTTGACCATTGCTTGTTGAAATAGTTTTCGACGATGCTGTTTAGCTTTTCATCTTCGAATGAACAGATGAGGCGATTGCCTGAGCCAACGACAAAATCTGTTAGGCGTCTTACCAGACCTCTGACCAGACCAAAGTTGTTGGCGGCATCCCTGCCCAAGCTGACCATTTGTTTGCGGGCGCTGTCGGAAATGATGTCGTCCTGCTCGACTGAGCTGGATTGTGTTGGCACTTGCCTTGCTGTTGGCAATGGACGCATAGCATCGAAACGGTTTTGCGTTGGCATCATCATCGCTGGCTTGCCGTTGGGCATCAAAATGCGTTTGCTGGCTATTTGCGCTGCGGTCTTGAGTCGTTTGGACATTATGCCAGCTCCCCTCTGTAATAGGTCACAGCGGGCTTGGATTGCAGCCGTATTCGTTCCTCGGTCTCTTTTTCCATTGAGCGCAAGGTTTCCAATGCTATCGATGCGTTTTGGTCGCCGAGTCCAAAGCTAGTTGTTCCGCCATTTTCGAGAACGTCGTCGATGGCTTTGCGGATTTTCTGGAGTCGGAGGGCGAAGTTATAAGCCATAGATAGAGTGCCTCTGGTTATTCAACTTCAAGGCAATTTTGCGCAA
>JBAZJP010000042.1:0-3158 GCA_041651255.1 Sulfuriferula sp.
GTTCGACTTTGTCGACTGAGTCGTCAATCAAGGCTTTGATTTCTTTTGCGGCTGCGGCACTGCGTTGGGCGAGACTGCGAACTTCAGTGGCAACCACGGCAAAGCCGCGACCTTGTTCACCTGCGCGGGCAGCTTCAACTGCAGCGTTGAGGGCAAGGATGTTGGTCTGGAAGGCGATGCCGTCGATGACGCCGATGATGTCGGCTATCTTGCGGGCAGAGTCGTTGATTTCGCTCATGGTGTTAACCACATCAGACACGACTGCGCCACCTTTGCTGGCCACTTGTGAAGCTGTTTCTGCCAGCTGGTTGGCTTGACGGGCATTGTCTGCGTTTTGCTTGACGGTGCTGGTCAGTTCTTCCATTGCTGAGGCGGTTTCTTCCAGTGAGCTGGCCTGAGATTCTGTGCGGTTGGACAGGTCAAGGTTGCCTGCGGCTATCTGTGCTGAGGCGGAGGCAATGGATTCGGTGCCGACCCGTACTTCGCCTACGATATTTGATAGATTGCTATTCATATCATTCAATGCGGTCAGCAATTCGCCGACTTCATCATGACGTGTTACCACAGCATCAGCACGCAAATCCCCATTCGCCACACGTTGCGCAACGTCAATTGCGTGACGTAATGGTACAGTAATGCTGCGGATAATCATCCAGCCAATTACTATGGCCAAGGTCACAGAAAGTATAATAATCGCCAGTAAAATATAGCCAGTCCGAGCGACATCATTATCCGCTTGGATCGTATTTTTCTTGGCGCGCTGCTTTAGGTAATCGGTTAATGCTAAAGAATCTTCCTGTCCCTTGTTATAAACAGGATTAATCTCTTTTAATAATGTGGACTCTACTGCATCCCACTGATTTGACTGCATCCCCGCAACAGCCTGATTGACGGCATCCACTGCAAAGCCATTAGTGTCACTCATCCACGCAGCCATTAGTCGCTTTTCTTCATTATCAGTGATAGCAGCCTGGTAGCTTTCACTAATTACAGCTAAACGCTTTTGTGCTGTGTGAATGGCATCTATGTGTTTACTAACAGGATGGTCGTGTAATTTACTGATGGCCAGCTCAGGATTGTGCTGCATAGCGAGTAATAGCTGGCTACGTTGCTCTTCCATACGATATTTAATTCGCACCACATCAGATTCACTGGCTTTGTCATTCAAGCTCCGTTGCAACTGGCTCACGCTGTGACTCGCGCTATACATACCGAGCACACCAACTAATATCAACAGCAGGGTAAATGCAGTAAATGCGATGATTAAACGTGCTTTGATAGTGATTGCGTTAAACATGTCCCACTCCTTTAGTAATTATTTGTATCGTTCTTTAGTAGGTTTAATCCACCAATCCCATTTCATTACTGGCCATGAGTTTCTCGATATCAATCAGGATAAGCATGCGTTCATCCAGTGCACCCAGGCCGATGAGATACGCTTCATCCAATGCGCTGGTCATGGCTGGCGCAGGTCTGATTTGGTCAGGTGCCAACGTAGTGACGTCAGACACGCTGTCAACCACCATGCCCACAATACGTCCATGGAAATTCAGGATGACTACGACAGTGGTGTCTTCGTAACTGGCATCGCCCAGCCCAAACTTGATGCGCATATCCACGATGGGGATGATTAAGCCACGCAGGTTAATCACGCCCTTGATAAAACCGGGGACGTTGGCAATACGGGTAGGCGGCTCGTAGCCACGCAGTTCTTGTACTTTGAGGATGTCGATGCCGTATTCTTCAGCGCCCAGGGTGAATGCCAGGAATTCTTGGGTGACGACCGCTTTTTTATCTACTTCCAGGGTGGTTACTTGCATGTTGTGTTTCCTTAACCTAATGAACGCATTAATGCGCCCACATCCAGTATCAATGATACGCCGCCGTCACCGAGGATGGTGGCGCCTGAAATGCCAGGTACCTTGCGGAAGTTGGATTCCAGGTTCTTGACGACGACTTGTTGTTGTCCGACCAGTCCATCGACTAATAACGCTGCCTTCTTACCATCCACCAGCAAGATGACGACGATGCCGTCTTCAGGCTTATCGCAGTGGCTGTCGATGGAGAATTGTTCGTGCAGGTAGATCAGTGGCAGGTATTCTTCACGCACTTTGATCAGGCGCCCTTGTCCAGCCACTTCTTTCAGGGCAATGGTTTCAGGTTGCAATGATTCGATGACGTAAGCCAGCGGGACGATATAGATTTCTTCTCCGACTTTGACGGACATGCCATCTAAAATGGCCAGGGTGAGTGGCAGGGAGATGCGCATGGTGGAGCCGTTGCCACGACTGGAGCGAATATCGACGGTACCGCCCATGGCAGTGATGTTGCGTTTAACGACGTCCATGCCCACGCCGCGTCCGGAGACGTCGGTGATGGTTTCAGCGGTGGAGAAACCAGGGGCAAAGATGAGTTGCCAGACTTCGTCATCAGGCATGTTGTCGGAGACAGGGATGCCTTGCTGTTCTGCTTTTTGCAGGATGCGTTCACGATTCAGCCCTGCGCCGTCATCACGGACTTCAATGACGATGTTGCCACCCTGGTGTGATGCAGCCAGCGTGAGTTTGCCGGTCTCAGACTTGCCTGCATCGCGACGGATGTCCGGGGTTTCAATGCCGTGATCGACGCTGTTGCGCACGAGGTGGTTGAGTGGGTCGACGATGCGTTCTATCAGGCCTTTGTCGAGTTCGGTAGCGGCACCCTGAGTGACAAAGTCGATTTTTTTGCCAAGCTTGGCAGCCAGGTCGCGCACCATGCGGGGGAAGCGCGAGAAGACGTAGTCCATCGGCATCATGCGGATGGACATGACGGATTCTTGCAGGTCACGGGTGTTACGCGCGAGCTGGTTGACGCTGTTGAGCAGGTTCTCATAGACCATGGGGTCGAGCACAGCAATGCGCTGGTCTATCATGGCCTGGGTAATGACCAGTTCGCCGACGAGGTTGATGAGCTGGTCGACTTTTTCTATGCTGACGCGGATGGAGCTGGATTCTGCGTTATTGTTGGTGGCGGCTTTGTCGGATTCGCGACGCTGGGGTGGTGGTGTAGCGTCAGTCGTAGCCGTCGAGGTGACGGTTTCGATCATGGGTTCGATTTCGACTTTGATTTCGTCCTCGGGGTTGATGCTAGCAGCGGCTTCATCAGCGCTGGCGTCAGTA
>JBAZJP010000043.1:0-2896 GCA_041651255.1 Sulfuriferula sp.
AGCCAATTTATGTTGATGGCACGGCATTATGTGCCACTGGAATGACAAACTGCCGCAAATTTAATATCTACTACAGGCTAGAATCAGACAATGCTGTATATATGGTAACGAGTAAAAATCAATGATGCATTCGTCTAGACAATCTGGGTTTACAGCAGTCGAACTGTTAATTACGTTATTTGTAGCGGCGGCTTTTTTGGTATCAGGATACCAACTGTACAACCTGATTATTCGTGACGGTGGGCAAGCCCGGGCCGATGCCCGTGCCAGTAACGTCGCCTATGACTACCTGCGTCGCTATTCGGCATCAGTTACGGCACCGTGCACATCATCTTCGCCTCTAAATAATGCACCAGTTAGCATCGCTGGCCTTAGCAATGTAACTGTGTCGGTCGATATTAGCTGCCCGTATGCAGCAACGACCAGTATATCCAAAGTCGATGTAACAGTTAATTATAATTCGCCTCAACAAACTATGAAGTACGCAACCTATGTCAAACTATAAAATCCATAAACCGACCGAAAAATCACGTGGCTTTACATTAGTCGAAATGTTAATTGTGGCACCAATTGTTATTTTGACAATCGGAGCATTCATTACTGTGATTGTCAGTATGACTGGTCAAGTCCTAGCGACTCGTAGTGCCAACGCACTAGCGTACGATATCCAAGATTCGCTTAACCGTATCGAACAGGATGTCAAATTATCCACGACATTTCTAGCAAAAAATAACGTCACACTAACTTCACCACAAGGCTACAATGATGACACAACCGATTTTACAAATGTTGGCGTTAACGGTAACGTACTAATTCTTAATACCTTAGCCACTAGTGATAATCCGTACGTTGGAACCAGCGGATTAATCTATCTACAGGATCAACCAAATGCCTGCGCTAGCACCCAGGTCAACCAAAACACGCCGTTAACCCTAAACGTGGCGTACTTTGTCAAAAACAATACCCTGTGGCGTCGAGTCATCATGCCCGCAAACTATGCGACAGCAGGATGTAGTGCGCCGTGGCAATTACCTAGCTGCTCGTCGGTTAGTTTGGCTGCATTTTGTAAAGTACAGGACATAAAATTAGTCGAGGGTGTATCGGCCAGTGATTTCCACATTGATTATTTCACCACCGGTAACGGTACAATCGCCAACAGTGTCGCCACCGACAGTGCCTCATCAGACGCTGTTCGTGGCACGACGCTACAATCAACTACTACCATTTCGGCGTCGATCACAGCCAACAAAACAGCCGCCGGACGCGAAATCACCCAAAGTGGGACTATTCGCTCGACCAGGCTAGATATTAACGCTTCGACAATCGCACCGGTTGTAGCGCCAACAACCCCAGCCGCCCCCGTTGTCACAGCCGTGTCGGCTGGTTCGAGTGCCCCATCATCAGCAACATTCAGCTGGCCAAGTGTCGCTGGCGCTCAAACCTACACCATCGAATACAATATCAACGGTGGATCATGGCAATCTGGATTCAGCAACCAAAGTACAACCACCTATACGGTCGACGGAGGCCACAATAACACTGTCAATGTCCGTGTGACCGCCACTAATACCGCCGGAACATCAGGCTATGGCAATGCATCGCTAACCATACCGCTGTGGGCAACGCCGGTCCTACAGAATACCTGGACAGATTACCTGGGTGCGTTTACGACCAGTGCATTCACCAAGACCAGCGAAGGTGTAGTTGTATTTAAAGGCCTTATCAAACGTACGGGAAGTGCAGTTGCCGGTGAAGTGCTTTTCCAGCTACCAGTCGGATATCGTCCAAACTTACGACAAGTGTACACAACAATGACTAACTCAAACGTAGCCTCTAGGGTAGACGTCGACCCTAATGGTAATGTTTTAATCCAGTCGGGGTCTGCTGGATGGCTATCGCTGGATGGTATCAAATTTGTACCTACCGCCACAACGGCTATATCATTCCAAGCGATGACTTTATCTAGCAGCTGGGTTAATTATGACGGTGGGGTTATGCACCAAGTTGCATCGTATGCCAAAGACACCCTCAACCGAACGTTCACAAGGGGCCTTATAAAAAACGGCAGCACAGCAGGTAATGCATTACTCAGTTCCCTATCTGCCTCACCGATAAACTATCAATCGCCATCATATCAACACCTTCCGACGTATGGCAGTACTGGGTTTGGAATGTTTTCACCGGCACAAACAAATACTACATACCCCGGCGCTGGTATCCAGTTCAAGAGCGGAGGCAACGGCTATTTCTCGATTGAAAGTATGTTCTATAACAACTACACAGGCTGGACTGCACTGCCACTTGTAAATGGGTGGACATGGTACAGCGCTACAGGTATATTTGCGACCCCCGCCTATAATAAAGCCGCCGATGGCGTGGTATCGCTAAAAGGATTAATCACAGCAGGAACTGCCACATCCGGAACGGTCATCGCTAACCTGCCAGTTGGCTACCGACCAAAAGCCCAATTATTGTTCGAAGTTGCCAATAACGGTGCCGCCGGACGCGTAGACATCCTAGCAAATGGACAAGTGCAGATTTTGACAGGTGGCAACACCTGGCTGGCGCTTGACAGCATTAACTTTATCGCCGAGCAATAGCTGGATCGGTTCAAAACGCTTGCGTTTATAATTCCAAAATAGTATATTAAACACATAACAACTAATTAGGGGGCTATAAGACATGGTTCTTAGCAAAATCAACAACAGAAAGGAAAGCGGTTTTACGATCGTCGAGCTTTTGATCGTCATCGTAGTTATCGGAATCCTAGCGGCAATCACAATTGTTGCATACAGCGGTATTACATCACGTGCCAAAAACGAAAAAGCACGTACTAACGCAACCGCAGCACGCGACGTCGCCGAGGCATACAACGCAGACAATGGACGATATCCTG
>JBAZJP010000044.1:0-2869 GCA_041651255.1 Sulfuriferula sp.
CCGGATAGCCTCGCGGTCAATGTCATTTATGCGCTCATGTATCGCGGTAATCTGCTTCTGCCGTTCCTCGCGGGAATCCTTTATTGCGCTCTTTACGTCGCGGAATCCCTCCTGCACTACGTTCATTAGCAGATTGATTTCGTGTTCGCTCATTTCTTCAGCCCTCGCACCGCGCCCTCAGTTACTCTGCCCGCGACTTCTGCGCCGCCCTCATTGTCATAAATTATGTACGGCAGTCTGTTGGAATCGTAGCCCGCCTCGACGTACACCTTTTGCCCACAGGATACGCGCCGCGCCTCCATGTCACCAATCCGCAAATAAGTAGAGGTACAACCGCACAATAGTGTTGTCAGACAGCACAGTACAAAGCGCGTCATAGCGGCCTCCACTCGTACCACACAAAAGTTGTAGTCTTGTATGGAAACTCCGTGCCAGCAGAAGTGTTGATGAAGTCTGAGCCGTCAAACTTGCGCGAGTAGCCGATGAAGTGATATTGCCCGTTGTCGGCATCGAAGCAACGTGCGCTCATGTTGTTACCGTTAAACGTAACAGCCCTTGGCAAGAGCATACCCAACAGCCACGGCGTCGGCGCATTAGCCCGCTTACAGGCAAACCTAACATCACGCCCCTGTATAGTAGGACATTCAGCCTTATTGCCCATCTTGTCTAATTCATCAGGGTCGTATGGCGGTGTCTGGAAAGGCTTACTCAAATCGCAGGTACATTTAACAGGCGCAACAGGCTTATCAGCATCCGGTAACTTCGTCGGCAATTTCGTTTTCGGCTTATCGTTCAGCAACTTTTCGATTTCTTTAAGCCACGCTTTTATTTTCTGCCAGAAACTTTTTGCGCTCATAGCTTCACCTGTAATGTTTCAGCTTTATTTCCCAAATGCCCCAATTTTTGTTAGCCATGTCAACACCGTTCGTCCCGTATAGTTTATAATATTTGTATGCGGTCGTGTTACCATTAGTATATGTCAACAGGGCCGTGGTGTCGTAAGCAACGTGCGTCGAGCACGTCACCCATGTTGAGTAATCAAGCGACGCCTGAAACTCTATATTGCTCATGCCCCTGCCAGTATATTGCATGAGTGTAAACCCATTTATAACTGTGTTGGTTTCAAACATAAAGCTGATCCAATGCGGAAACGCGCCACTCCCGGTGTTCCACCAGTGGTTAGCCTCGCCCGTGTTTGGCATTTTGTTGAACGCATACCACGCGTCATAGGCGGAGTTAATTATTCCATCGCAAGCAATGTTGTATATGGCAGGGTTGTTCGTCGCGGCCATCTGCGGATTTTCGTAATCTGCACTTGAGAATGTCATTTCGTAAATTGTCGCGTTGTTGGCAAATCCCGTCAGTCCTGAAATTTTGAAATACCTGTAAAACGCAAGAGGGTCGGCATTGGTAAGGCATACCCATGTTGCATCGGATACGGTGTTGAGTACACCAGTCACCCATGTAGAATTGTCTTGAGAATAATCAATCGTAAAGTTTTTCAAACCTTGAGCCGCGTATGGATTAAATGTAAACATTACCATTACATTGCTGTTATTTTCGCCGCAATCGTACAGCAGCCAGTGTGGGTAATTAACGCCGTTGCCCGTTTGCCATCGTGATCCTAGGCTTTGGTCAAACGCTTTCCAGCCAACATAAGAGGCATCATATTGAGATGATGCCGAAACATTAACAGGTGATGGTGTATTGCTTGCTGTCATTGTCGCTGATTCCCACGCCGGATAAACCATTCCTTGACTTGTTGCCGTAGTCTGCTTCAACGCCCTTCTTGCCTTGAGCATATTCTTTATATGCTGGACTGGCCCAGCGAGAGAGCAGGACACCAGCGCGAAAAAGAAAATAACCGCAATGCGTTTCATAATTTCTGATACTCGCTTTTCAACCACGCCTTATATTCAGCAACAGTAAGCGCTGGCTTGATTGCTGGCTTGATGATGGTGAGAATGAGGCGCAAAGATTTCGGCCAGTTGTCGGTTGTGGCCTCAAACTCTTTTGATGCCGCTGCCGCCGCCTTGATAGCCGCCGCCTCATCCGCGAGGTTGATTTCCTTGGCAACTGCGAGTCGCGCCGTTGTCTTGTCTATCTCGACAAGTTTCTGCGACACAATGCGGTATCCCTCTGTCGGTTTGTCAACCATTGTTATCTCGCGCCACCCCACAAGCGTCAACTGTTCCCATGTCGGATTCCACGTTGAGCCTGTCTGTTGCGGTAGCGTGTCTGTTATCTGTTGTGTGATTATGTTTCCGTATTTGCTCATAGCGAGAAAACCCTCCAGTATGCAGAATTAAACGGCTTGATAAACTCCAGCACCGTTGGTCCGCTTGTCCTTATGCGAATGTCGCCAGCCCCTACACCAATGGTGTCGTTGGTCGAGTAGTAGAGGTTGTTCGTCCCAAAAGCGAACGAGTTCGCCCCCGGCTCTACCGTGATGCTCAGGTAGTGCTCAAGGTTTGTCGCGCTCGCGGGAAGATAGATTGCCGTCGTGCTTGTTGGCGCATAATACTGTATCGCGCCGTTTGCAAGCGATACGTCCACACTCGCCCCGAAGCTGATTTTGTACGGGTCATAACTTGAGTTGGTCATGTTCGCATTATTCAAGTAGTACGCCGCCGCCTGATTTGCAAGCGTGGTAGCGTTGTCGGCATTTGTCGTGGCGTTAAACTTCAGCCCGCCAGCAGTAGCCATGAGGGAGTTTGAGACGCCTGCGGTGAGGCCGGAGGCTGATGTTGCGGTATCTGCGTTGCCAACAAGATTACCTGTCACAGTACCGATTGTTGCAGCCGGAATGTTGTTTGTGAGCACATAAGCTGGCAACGCAAGATCAGCCCAAGTAGGTTCTAAAAGTGCT
>JBAZJP010000045.1:0-2864 GCA_041651255.1 Sulfuriferula sp.
TACGTCTTTGCGGTAGGCACTCAGATCTTCGCGGGCAATAAAACGCGCGCCGATTGCCGCCTGCAGCGCAACCTGGAAATTTTGCCTGGGGATCACTTCCTTGAGTTTGGCCGTCACTTCGCGTCCAAGGCTGGCAGCTTCAGAGCGGTGCGCCATAATGCTGAGTGCATCTACCATTTCGCCGGCGACATAAAAATCAATCCGCACCAGATCTTCGACACGGTAATTGTCCAGCTCATAATTAAAACTGCCATATCCGCTCGTCTGTGATTTGAGCTGGTCATAAAAATCTGTCAGCAGGTTCGCCAGCGGTGCTTCGAAGCTAATCAGTGCTCGTTCGTCGATATAGCTGAGGTTCGTCTGCAGTCCGCGCCGGTTGCTGATCAGCTGAATAACGGCGCCAATGTATTCTGCCGGCACGACGATCTCGCCTTTGATCCACGGTTCGCGAATTTCGGCCACTTTGCTCATATCAGGCAGTTCGCTGGCTGATTTAATATCAATATTTGTTCCGTCAGCAAGCTTCACCTGATAATCGGTGCTCGGATTGGTAAGAACCAGTTCAAGATTATATTCGCGCTCCAATCGTTCGCGGATAATATCCATGTGCAGCAGCCCCAAGAAGCCAATGCGCATGCCAAATCCAAGCACCGGCGAATTCTCCGGTTCGAACTGCAAGGCGCTGTCACTGAGCGCTAACTTTTCGACAGCTTCTTTGAGCGGCTTGTAATCTTCATTGCTGATCGGGAAAAATCCAGCATAGACAAACGGCTGGACGTGTTTATAGCCAGGCAGCATATCTGATGCCGGGTTGCGACTAACCGTCACCGTGTCGCCAACGCGCGCATCACGCGTTGTTTTGAGGTTGGTGACAATATAACCAATCTCACCCGTACCAAGCTCCTTGCCGGCAACCATTGCCGGCTGCAATGCACCTACTTCGAGTGCGATCCCGCTGGCATCGGTTGCTAACATCTTGATTGTGTCGCCTTTTTTAATCACGCCGTCGACGATACGCGTGTACAAAATAACGCCGCGGTAATCATCATAATAGCTGTCAAAAATCAGAGCTCGAGTAGGGGCATCGGTCTTTCCGGCAGGTGGTGGAATGAGTTCGACCAGCGCATCCAGCACTTCTGGAACACCTTCGCCAGTCTTTGCACTGATTTTGAGTATGTCAGATTCATTACATCCGAGTAGGTTGATGAGCTCCGCGCTGACACGTGGTACATCCGCTGCCGGCAAGTCGATTTTGTTCAGTACCGGAATGATTGTCAGATTCGCACCAAGTGCCAAATAAACATTTGCAAGTGTCTGTGCCTGAATACCTTGGCTTGCATCAACAACCAGAATCGCACCTTCGCAGGCAGCCAAACTACGACTGACTTCGTAGCTGAAGTCAACGTGTCCCGGAGTGTCGATGAGATTCAGCTCAACATCTTTGTACTCCATTCGAACCGGCGCTAGTTTAATCGTAATGCCTTTTTCGCGCTCCAGCTCCATACTGTCAAGTAGCTGCGATTTCATGTCGCGCTTGAGGACAGTGCCAGTCAGCTCCATTAACCTATCGGCAAGCGTCGACTTGCCGTGATCAATATGAGCAATAATGCAGAAGTTTCGTGTGTGTGATTGATCCATCTATATATCTTTATTATTACATGAAACTGCTTGTTTAGCGAGTCTTACCAAACAGCAGCTGATCGAGCCGATGCAGTATCGGATCTGCTTCGCTCAGATGAAGCAGCCGGCTTGCCAGTAGATATACCGCTGCACTCACAGCCGTAATAAGAACAAACTTTGGAAATGTCGCGACGATACTTGCATCTTGATTTTGCAGCTGGAATATTTGCACCATCACATAACAAATAACAGACGTTGCTACAGTTGCAATTGCCATCCGGCTTATAGCACGCAGTACTGTCATGTCTATCAAATTCTTGATGCGTCTGTTCATAACGGTAAATAATATAATGACTTCAAACACTGCCACAAGCGACTGAGCATAGCCTAGTCCGTACGGCCCCATGCTGAGACCCGTCGTGAACCAGACTGCTAGCGCGATATTGAGAACAATTGCAAACAGCGAGATATAGAGCGGTGTTTTTGTATCCTGCTGCGCATAAAAACTCCGCGCGCAGATAAAGTACACCGAACGAAACAAAATTGCGATGACGAGCGATCCGAGAAGTCCTGCCATCAATGCATCACCACCATTTTTAATAAAGTTCACTAAATAACCACGTGTAAAGAATGTCACAGCGGCCACTGGCATGGCCAGCCAGATGATAATTCGTATGATTGACTGAAGTTCTGTGCGGAACAAATCCGGCCGTCCCTGACTGAGACGTTCGGTCATTTTCGGAAATGCTGCAGTACTAATCGCCACGCCGATCAAATTAATCGGTGCCATGTGCAGTGCAACTGCTTGATTGTAGGCAGCCAGCGTCCCGGCGGCCATTCGTGATGCAAGATTTGTTTCGACGATACCAACCAAGTAATCCATGCCCTGGTCAATCGAACGCGGAGGCAGCAGCTGCAATACTTTTCGAAACCCTTTGTTTTTCCAATAAATCTTGAATTTGTAATCTATTCCCAGCCCAATAAGTCCGATCATGCTGACGACAAGCTGCAGTATGGAGCCGAGTACGACACCGAGTGCAACGCCCATAATACCGCCTTCAAATATTTGCACGCCGAATATCGTGATGCCGCCAGTAAAGACGGTGATACCGATAATGATACCGATATTATACAGAATCGGCGCCAGCGCAAAAAAGGTGAATCGGCCAACCGCCTGCTGGATACTCGCAATGACAGTCGCAATGGCAAACAGGAACGGATTGACTGCGATAACCCGCATCATG
>JBAZJP010000046.1:0-2795 GCA_041651255.1 Sulfuriferula sp.
AATCGCTGATTTGATGATTGGCATACTGTTCCTTTGCTCTTTAAAATAATAGATACAATCAAAGGCAGATTATAGAGGAAAAGAGGTAGATTGTAAAGAGGCCGGTGATTGTTGACTACCTTAAAATACTTATGGTATAGTTACATCAAACTATAATTCGCTGTGTAGTGAATAGAATAAAAAGAAAAACATTAGGAAATACCAATGAACGACGTCAAAATAAAACAGCAAATTATTGACAAGATCAAAGCATCTACCAATATTTTGGTAACTGTAAGCAATGATCCATCGGTTGATGCGCTATCGGCAGCCCTTGGTCTGACCGTACTGCTGAACAAACTTGGCAAGCACACGACGGCTGTATTTAGTGGTGCAATACCACCGGCAATCACATTCCTAGATCCTCAAAAAACTTTTGAATCAACTACCGACAGTCTGCGCGATTTTATTATTGCCTTAGACAAAGAAAAAGCCGATCACCTGCGCTATAAGGTTGAAGGTGATGTCGTCAAGATATTTATTACACCTTACCGTACAACGATTACTAGTGATGATTTGGACTTTAGTCAGGGCGATTATAACGTTGAATTGGTATTGGCACTTGGCGTTGACAACCAGGACCACCTGGATAGCGCCCTAGAGGCCCACGGCAAGATATTACATGATGCAACGGTAGCTACGTTTAGTGCTGGCGAACAATCTAGTCAGCTGGGTAGCCTGGACTGGCGCGAAGAGCAGGCTAGTAGCCTGAGCGAAATGTTGGTGTCACTATCGGAAAGCTTCAAATCCGAAAAAGACGCTAATCCATTAATTGATTCCCAAATTGCCACGGCGTTTTTGACAGGTATTGTGGCTGCAACCGATCGTTTCAGTAACCCAAAGACTTCATCAAAAGTCATGACTATTGCCGCGCAGTTAATGGCAGCCGGCGCCGATCAGCAATTGATCGCATCTAAATTAGAAGAGTCGCACGAAATAGGTGACAGCGCAGGTGCTACACTACCTGACATTGCAACGTCTGATAACGGTGCTTCGACCAAGATTAACAAAGACGGTCAGTCATCGGGCGATGGTGGAATTGATATCGCTCATACCCCTGGAGCTACGCTGCAAGATATTACTAATGAGGTCAAGGCAAAGAATCAATCTGAACCAGTAGTTACTCCGTTACAGCCAGTAGCTGACGTTGCGCCCGCATCAGCCGAACCATTACCGGCCATCAAATTAACCGGTGCGTACGCTCCTGAAGAAACTATGGCCGAGGCTACTGCCGCCCAAGCGGCCGGTGAACCATCGCTCGGGGGAACATTAAACGCAACAACCGAACAAGCGGCCCAGGATGCGAAACGTGAACTAGAAAATGACCAGAACAAAACCATTCTGTCGCACGCATATCTAAGTGATTCGCCGTCATACGGCGCAGCGATTAATAGCGCGGCCGAACCGCCTGCTACCGATTCTGCCGATATTTTTGCCAAAGACGCACCGGCGACATCAACGGAATCGGCTCCGGCAGCACCGGGTGCGACTCCTATAACTGATATCGAATCACAAACACGTGATGGTGCATCGCGCGATGATGCGTTGGCCGCTGTTCACGCCACATTTGACGCAGCACCGGCACCGCAACCATTTAGCCCGGCGCCAGGAATAGTGCTACCGCCACCTCCACCGCTACCTGATTTTTCAACCATGCCACCGGCACCGGCCGTAACGTCGGCATACGCGCCCGAGCCCGTCGCGCCAGCGCCGGAGCGTTTGGGTGATATTTTCCCAGATACACAAACGCCACCAGTGCAAACAAACGCTCCAGCCGATCCTGGCCAGTTCCAAATCCCAGGACAGTAATCACAAAATCGCCGAATCTCTCGGCGATTTTAGTATACTAAGGTGATTATGGAATATATTGACGACGGTACATTGCTAATCGATAAACCAGCTGGCATGACCAGTTTTGGTGTTGTGGCGCGTGTTCGTCGAGTTTTGTCTCAGCATGCTGGTAAAAAGGTCAAAGTAGGCCACACTGGTACATTGGACCCGTTTGCCACTGGTCTGATGATTATCGTTGTTGGTAAGGAGTGTAAAAATGCTGGTACATATAGCAAACTAGACAAAGTTTACGAGGCGACGATTCATCTAAGCCAGACCAGTACAACTGGCGATCCCGAGGGTGAACTGACTGCTGTGTCCGATCGTGTGCCGGCAGTCGATGAGATTAATGCGGTTATAACTAAATTTCGGGGCGAAATTACACAAACCCCACCAATCTATAGTGCAATTAAGATTGGTGGCGAAAGGGCTTACAAATTGGCTCGTGCTGGCAAGGCTGTCGAAATCCCTACGCGCCAGGTAACTATATACAGCCTGGATCTGATTGATTATACATACCCTGAAATCAGAGTCCGCGCCCATGTCAGCAGTGGGGCGTACATCCGAACACTAGCCGAAGATATCGGTAACGCGCTACAGGTGGGGGCGTACTGCAGCCAGCTGCGGCGAACTGATATTAGCGAGTGGTCAGTTAATAATGCTCAAAAGCTTGATGACAATTTGCTATAGTAGCTTGTCGATTTCGTCCAGAACCTTACTGCGTTCACCAATCTTACCGCTGTAAAGATCGTTAGTCTTGGCCTTTTTGATCTCTGATTTAATCTTGGCCAGAGCAGCGGCATCGATAGGTTGGCCAGATTCATTGTGCTGGATTGTTTCCAGTACTTTTTGCAAGTAGTCTTTGTCGTGAGTTACTAATAGATCAGCCGAGCCCATCTTGTTATCGTTAATTGTTCGGACAATGT
>JBAZJP010000047.1:0-2681 GCA_041651255.1 Sulfuriferula sp.
TCCTTCTAGGATTGTATTGCTGCCCGATCGCAGTTCGTTGGTAGTAATGCCTTTTGTCCGTTCGCTGACAACGACTTTGTCGCGAAGCCATAGGCCAGCAACCTCCTGAGCGGCAGATAGCAATCCTCCGCCGTTACCGCGAAGATCCAATATCACGCTCTTGACGCCCTTGTCTTTGAAATTCTGTGCGGCCTGACGAGCCAAATCAGTCGTCGTTTCGTCAAATCGCCGCATCGTCATGATACCGGTTGTGCCTTCGATTTTACTATCAACGCTTGGCGATGTGATCTTGGCACGGGTAATCGTGAACTCTTTGGCATCCGCACCGCGTTTGATGGTCAGTTTGACAGTTGTCCCGACATCGCCGCGGATTTTATTCACTGTGTCGCTCACAGACCACGATGCTGCGTTTTGATCATTGACAGCAAGGATAATATCCCCAGGCAGCAAGCCGGCTTTTGCGGCCGGTGTGTCCGTAAGTGTACGTATAACAGTCGGTTGTTGGTTGCGGCTGCCAATTTCAGCACCAATTCCCCCGCCGATATCACCGTTGAGATCTTTGTTAAATTCTTCGGCTTCTTTTTTGTCCATGTAGATAGTGTATTGATCACCTGCTGCAGCAACGAGTCCGCGGCTCGCACCGCTAATTAGCGCATTGGTATCGACATTGCCATCAAAATTTGCCTTGAGCGTTCGGTACGTAGTCTGGACGTTCGCAAAATCAAGCGTGCTGGTTTCTACTTTGATGCCGAGAGCCGGCGCAATGCTTCCGACAATCTGATCGTTTTTAGTACCGGCTGCATAGCCGACCACAAGAGCGAGCCCAAGAATAAGTACAAATGTACTTGGTGCGAAACTCCATCGTTTTTGTGTATTGTCTGTGCTCACTTCAAACCATTATAGCTTAAATAAGCGGAAGCGAGAACAATTTCCTTTGTTTTAGATAATGCCGATCTAGAAATAGATGTAGGTATCGTAAGTAGCGGCCGATACGCGCATCTTGCTGTAATTACCCCATCCAGGGCCGCCAGCGTTGTAATAGTTGTACTGGCTAACATCAACCGTTCCGTCGCCGTTGACAGCTTCAATCCAGACAACATGTCCATAAGCGCCAGCTGAGATAACTCCGACAGAGTTTACACGTGGTGTACTGCCTGTCTCGTAGCCCGCTGAGCGTGCGCTGCTTGGCCATACGTTCGCATTGCCCCAATAGCGCGGGAAATTGCCTGTGCGCTGTCCTACCTTCCAGGCGGTATAGCTAACACACTGGCGGCAACCGTAACCAAGCGGATCGGTACCATCGCCGCCTGCGCCGCCGTGCGACCATGCATTTGCATCGACATAGCAACCAGCTTCCCATGGATAACCGCCCTTGTTTGGGTCGCCTGGCAAAATGTTGACCGTACCGCCGCCGCTGGCTTTTCGCATAGCAGCTTCTATCGCAGCTTGCTGCTGTTTCTGAACGGCAAGTTTCTGGCTTTCGCGCTCACCTGCTAGTTTTTGATACGCTACTTCTTGACCTCGAGTATCGGCAACCAGTTGTGCCTGCTGACTTTCTTTGGCCGCGAGTGCATCACGGGCAAGTTTTTGTTCAGCAATCACACGATCCACATCTTTCTTTTGCGTTTCAAGTTCTTTTTTGAGTTTTTTAATGTCATCAATCGTACGTGTCAGTGAGTCACGAACACTATTGCGGTATGATTCTTTATCGACATAATCAGCAATACTGTGGCTACTTGCGAGCATTTCTAGCGGTGATATGTCGCTCGAAACATAGAGATCAGCAATTGTGTTACCGAGAGCGTCCTGGTTGTTAACGATTTTCTTTTCGTTCTCTGCAATATCATTTGTTAGCTTGTCATGTTCAGCTTGTTTCAGGTTGATTTGACCCTGGATGACATTCTTTTGAGCCGTCAGGGCGTCGACTTCTTTTTGCAGCGAGTCGGCCTGACTATTTAATGCACCCGCCTGTGCTTGGTACGCGTCTATCTGTGCTTGGATTTGTGCAATCCGCTGGTCAAAATCATCAGCTCGAACAACTTTGGCTACTTGGAATGATGAAGTCACAGCCAGCAAAAGAGTGACCGTGACAAGTGTTATCTTTTTTGCGGTGTTTTTGATGTTCGAAACTGGTGTGGTGGACCGCTGTTTCATTAGTTATGACTATAGCATAAGCTTTATAATTCGTCAATAGAATACTGTGGCACTCTATGCGTCTGGGAATCGAAGGAGGACAACGCCGGAGTTTTGAATCGTCATCGTACTGTATTGGCCTGTACCGTAGAAATTGTACTGGCTGACGCGCATACTGCTGCCACTGACCGACTCGACAATCATCGCATGTCCGATTGGGGCAAATCCACCCATGGCAGGCAGAATAACTGCATCGCCGGGCTGAGGAGAGCTGACTCGATACGCACCGCTCCAGCGAGGCGCACTATATGGCCAGTCCATCGCATTGCCATCACCGTGAAATGGCTTGACGCTCTTACCGAACCGAGCCTGCAGCGCCCAGGCAACATAGCTGACACACTCGCGGTTATACAGATTCCACGGATCAACTGAGCTGTCCTGAGGGCCGCAGTACGGATAACCACCGCTACAGCCTTGGTTGCCGCTCCAGCCCGAATACTGGAAACTGCCAACGACGCCGGCATTACCGCCGCCCCGACTCAAAAGGC
>JBAZJP010000048.1:0-2673 GCA_041651255.1 Sulfuriferula sp.
GCTCCCAGATCAAGGCGGTTCTGGAATCAATCGCTTCCGGCAGAACAACGCTGGATGAAACGGTCTGGAAAACCTATCTTCAGGACATCCAGGCGAATTACCCGTTGTGCGCCAATAATTTCATGAAAACCAGCAATCTGTATGTCAACCTCAAGACCATGGTGACCGGCGCGGCTGCTGCCAAGGGCGAGTGCAGAGTCCTTACCCCAGTCGGCAGTTACAATCCTGACTACAATATAGATGAATGCGGTGCGGGCAACTTCTGCAAAGTCGTGGATGCCAGCACAGGTGTCTATGAAGGTTTTTGCGTTGCCAAGGCGCAGACCGGCGCCCTTGCATCGAACTGCAACAACGACTGGTCGAAGTGCGATGACGGCAAATTCTGCAAGGATTCAGCTCCGACTTCCAAAATTTGTTTCACCGAATCCCTTCAGGCCGCGGGCGCATACTGCAGCACAAACGCTGATTGCGCAACAGGCTTGACCTGCGACAACGGCACCGGCGCCAACGTATCATTCACCTGCATTGCAAAGCTCGATGCCAACAAGCCCTGCGTTAATGATGGCAACTGCAAAAGCGGATATTGCAATCTGACCACAAACGTCTGCGCTGATTACATTGCCGCTGCCCAGCCATGTGCCAACAATGTTCCTGTAAAAGTAACCCCCGATTGCGCTTCAGGTCTCACATGCGCCTCGATGCCGATCTTTGACAGGTGCGATTCACCCAGGAAGGTCCTGGCTGCCGGTGAAACATGCGGCAACATCTATAACTCTGTTTGCGCAACCGGCCTCGTCTGCAGATACAATACGGTCGCCGATGAAACCCAGTGCCAGACCCCGTTAGCGCTTAACGCAATTTGCGAAAACAACAACGAGTGCATAACTGATACCTATTGCGATGATTCAGTGTTTCCGCCTGTATGCACCGCAAAAACAGCAATCGGTGAGGACTGTTTCGAGGAAACTGATTGTATAAATGCAGCGTACTGTGATCTTTCGGATACCGGTACTTGCGTGGCAAGACTAGCCACCGGAGCCGATTGCTCACTCATTCAAGACGGTTGTGTCCTGACGGATTATTGCAAAATGGATGAGAGCGTAGTCCCCATTACCTTCAAATGCACGGCTCTGCCGGCCAAAGGTGAAATCTGCATTTCGAATGCGCTTGGAACTTTTAATTGCTCGCAGGCGTCCGAACAATTGATCTGCAAAGACTACACCGGCAGATGCGAGAGTAAACAAGCCCTCAATACAACCTGCGGATCTTCCCCGGCTTGCCTGGATGCCCTTTTCTGCAACCAGGACACCACCGCAACAATCTGCGAAAAGAAATTCATAGCGGCAGCTGGAGAGGAATGCGGCGGCAATACTGTGTGCGGCTCCGGACTGTATTGTGGAGAGGCCCCCAATATACCTGGCTATATCTGCATTGCTAAGGCAACCACTGTTGGCGCCGCTTGCGATTCCAATTTCGTATCCTGCGCAGGTGCGGATGGGGCACCTGAACTTTATTGCGATACTGCAACCGATAAATGCGTGGCCGTCGGCGCCACATGCTCTGGAGCCGGGCTTCTTGAGTGCGGCAGCAGCAAATACTGCTCGGGTACTGATTGCGTGGCCAGAAAGGCCGACGCCGACTCCTGCGTTTCCTCCAGCTTCAATCCTCAGTGCAGTGCGGCATCCACCTGCTTTGGCGGCAAATGCATTGCTTACCTAGCTGAAGGTGCGGATTGTTCGACGGAAGCATTAAGCATATGCAACCCAGAAGTAGATCAATGCATCGTCGGAACCGGTCTTTGCAAGACTCGTATAGCGGCCGGCGCTGATTGCACCACCACCGACACCTACACCCCCTGCGTGGACGGAGCAATCTGTGTGAACACGGCCACCTGCCAGCCCGTCTATGCGGATGGCACGGCGTGCACAAGCGATTATCAGTGTGCAAATGTCTCCTATTGCAGTACCGTATGGAATTCCTGCCAGGCTAAGATCACCACTCTGCTTCCTGGTGATTTCTGCAATGACGACAGCCAGTGCGATTCCGGTGTTTGCAGTGAAGGCCTTTGCGCTGAGCTTTGTTTTGCTGGTCTCACGCAATAGTCCTTATTGTTGATTGAAGCGGATCCTCAGTGATTCGCGTTCCTTGAAAGAGGAGGCCGACCGGCCTCCTCTTTTTTTCTTTCACACCGAAAATCTGTCTGATAGGTTCTTTCGGTAATCATTACCGGGAGAGGGCGTCATGAAAAAATATTCATATCTTTTCTCATTTGTGTTTTTTTCGACGATATTCTCACTTGTAACCTGCCCTGCCGCTTCCTTCGCCGATGCGCTCGACAACACATCCAACATGCCTCTTCCGTACACACCGATAACCTCGACTGAAGACTCGTCTTCAATGTTGTACAACCCCGCATCCATCGGAATGGTGCGGGACTTTCAGGCCGTTTATTTTCACGATGAGTTCCAGGCCGGCCTTTCCCGTGGGGACGCAGTCGGGCTTCAGCTTCACGTGGTGGGATTCATGCTCCAATACGTGAGGCCTGACGACACCTGGGCGAAAGGGAATTATATTAAATATTCCATCCCGATTGGCATTCCCATAGGGGAATATGTATCGATTGGCGCCGGTCTGGATATCATTCAAACGCTCGCCAATGGCTATGGCGATGCT
>JBAZJP010000049.1:0-2653 GCA_041651255.1 Sulfuriferula sp.
GATAACGCGGGCCAGATCACCTTGGGCGGCAACACTACTGCCATCGGCAGCATCACTACCCCCGGTAACATTGCAATCCACAGCGACACTGGAATCAACAACTACGGAATTCTCTACAGCCAGCAAGATGCGTTACTTACCAGCACAGGTGGCATTTCCAACGCGGGGTTGTTGACGGCCGGTGGCAATCTTAACCTTGAGGCAGATAGCCTGAATTCAACGGGCACATTGGGTTCTGGGATTGACGTCTACGGTAACGCTTCGCAGTTCGGCAACCTCGAAATCATCACACAGAACCAGACTGCTGCTACAGGAAGCAATATTGCTGGTGACAGCATGAGTATCAGGGCTTCTGAGATCAATCTGACTAATAGCAATACCAACGCCTGGAGTGAAATCACCCTTACTGCTACGGCAGGCAACATAGCCAATACCAATGGCTTGATCGTCAATGCACTCAATGGGAATGGCAACATAAGCCTGACTGCATCTAACGGCAGCCTTATTAATGCTGATGGCCGGATTGGCAGCGACCAAAACCTGACCATCATCGCCAATGCTCTCACCGGTAGCGGCAAGGCTATTGCCGGTAACGACGTCAGTATTACCCTGCAAAGCGATTACACCAATGCTGCAAACAATGTGCTCTTTGCCAACCGCAATTTATTTTTCAATACCAGCGGCAATCTGAGCAACCAGACCGCGCTTGAGGCACAGGGGAATTTAACTGTTTCCGCCGCGAATATTTTCAATCAAGCAGGTGGGTCCTTCAACGCTATTCAAACAATACTCAGCACTAAGGGGTTGACTACTACTGGTGACATTACAAACGACGGTCGCATTGACGGAAGCGTCATTGCGGTTACAGCAAACAACTTTACCAACAACGCATCGATCATCGGCGATGATGTAACGATTACTGCCAACAATCTCACCAACCAAAGCAATTCCGCCATAATCGGTGCGACCACAAATATTGACCTGTGGATCACCAATCAACTCGGTAATTTTGACGGGGCTGAAATTTACAGTATGGGAGATCTCAACATCGCTGCAAACAACGCGATGGATGCCAACGGCAATTACACCGGCCTGACGCAGCGGATAGTGAATGAAGGCAGTTCGCTTACAAAAAGCTCGCTGATCGAGGCTGACGGCAACATCAATATCGGTGCGGCCATTATTGATAATCAGCGCCCGACAATCATACCAACCGAAGTTGTGAGATCGGTTGTAACAAGAAGTCTGTCGACACCTACCAATTACACCAATACTGGTATTTTTTCATGGAACAGGCCATATACCGCTGCGGATGCGCCGATCCAAGGCGGTTTTTTTACTCAGGACATGGTCGGCCTGAATTTCACTACGCAGTCGTTTAACGTCGTTGGCAATGAACCCTATAGTTATGCGCCAACTGTCTATTATGAAAACATCTCCTCGGCAAGTTATTCTGCAGTTCAATACAGCAGCACAAGTACGGACTGGAATGGGAACTTGGTGCGAACCACCCAGGTTATCAATGCCGCTGACATCGCTTCATCAACGACTAACTGGGGATGGGGTGGGGGCTATACCGTCAGGCTCAATAACGGCACCGTGTTGTCTTTTGATGCACTTGATAAACAAGGCCAGTATTACAACGTCAGCTACTATCCCGGTTTCAACCCAAACGTAAACATTCATCCATCGCAGATTCAGACATCATCTTCAGGCGCAACAGAAACCTCACGCAGCGCCATCACCACGACAACAGATCAAGTAGTTGATCTGGCGCTGCAACCCAGAGAAGCGCAAATACGCGCCTCCGGCAACATCAATATCAATCTGGGCACAACAGGGAAATTGAATAACTACGTCAGCACCATTGCTGCTGGCGGCGATATCACGATTAACGATATCAAGACTTCTAAAACATCCACAAGCACTGGTATTGTGCCCAATTCATCTTCGATTACGAATACCGCATTTCAGCTCAATCGGACCGTCTCGACCGTTGGCACCTCCAATATGGTTAGATACTACGAGTGTGGCTCCTGGTGGTGGCCGGATACGTGCAGTGAAGGTTCCACAATTCCATCTCCTGAGATTTCACATAGCACAGCCCTCAGCACAATTCCCAGCTCGATTACTGCAGGCGGAAGTTTGGTAGTGCATACAGAAGTGGCCACCAATACCACGATAGGGGGTACGCAAACCGCGAATCCCGCAAATGACAATACATCCGGGGGCATTACGCTACCGTCGAGCGGGCTCTACACTATTAATCCGGCACCGGATCAGGATTATCTGGTCGTCACCGATTCCCGGTTTACCAACTACCAGAGCTTCATCTCGAGTGACTACATGCTTGAGCGTTTGACGCTGGATCCGCAATATACCCAGAGGCGACTGGGTGATGGGTTTTATGAGCAGAAATTGATCAACGACCAAGTCACTCAGCTAACTGGACGGAGGTTTATCGCACCCTATGCCAATGCGCAAGATGAAATAAAAGCGCTGATGGATTCCGGAATTGCTGCAGCAAAAGAACTCAAGCTCGTTACTGGACTGACGCTGACGAAAGAACAAGTCGCAGCGTTGACCATGGATATTCTCTGGATGGTTGAAGAGAAGGTCACTTTCCCGAATGGAGATATGACCAAGGTGCTTG
>JBAZJP010000050.1:0-2634 GCA_041651255.1 Sulfuriferula sp.
TTGTCTGCCGGTATGCGCATGAAAGGCGAGGCGGAGGTTGATATCGCGCGTCTCAACGAGCGGTTGAGCGCAGCGCAAGAGGATGCCAGGCGCGTGCAAGCAGCGCATGATGAACTGCATGTCCAGGCCACGCAATGGCGCGATCAGCTTGATAGGTCGCGCGATGAATGCGCCCAGCTCACCGAGCGTGCCGCGCGCCAAACCGAGCAAATAGCGGGCGTTCAGAGTGAAAATGAAAAACTTGAGGCTCTGCGCGACCAGCTCACCGCTGAGCAACAACGATTGAGCAATCAGGTGACTGAGCTGACTACCAGCCTGAATGCGGAGCGCAATCAAGCCAAGGAGAATCTCGCAATACTGAATAATGCCAGGGAGGAACTCAGCAATCAGTTCAAAGTGCTGGCAAACGAGATTCTGGAGGACAAGTCCAAACGGTTTACCGAACAGAACCAGACCAACCTCAACCAGTTGCTGGAGCCGCTCAAGGTCAAGATCACCGAGTTTCAGGGCAAGGTGCAGGAAGTTTATGTCCAGGAAGGGAAAGACCGTTCGGCTCTGGCAGAGCAGGTCAAGCAACTGATGGCACTGAACAACCAGTTATCGGCGGACGCTCATAACCTCACTCGCGCACTCAAAGGACAGACTAAAACGCAGGGGAATTGGGGCGAACTGATACTGGAACGGGTGCTGGATGCGTCCGGCTTGCGCAAGGGTTTTGAATACGATGTGCAGGAAAGCCATACCCGCGCGGATGGTTCACGGGCGCAGCCGGATGTGGTGGTGCATCTGCCCGAAGACAAGCATTTGATCGTTGATGCCAAAGTATCGCTCAACGCGTATGAGGAACACGCCAATGCCGAAACAGATCAGCAACGCGATGCCGCGATGAAACGCCATCTGGATTCGGTGCGCACCCATATCAGGGAGTTGTCCGAGAAGAATTACCAGCAGCTTTATGGCCTGAAATCGCTCGATTTCGTATTGATGTTCATCCCGGTGGAGCCTGCATTCATGATGGCCATCTCGCATGACAGCGAGTTATGGCAAGACGCATGGAAGAAAAACGTCTTGCTGGTCAGCCCCAGCACCTTGCTGTTCGTGGTTCGCACCGTTGCGCATTTGTGGCGGCAGGAACAGCAGAATCGCAATGCACAGGATATTGCCGACCGCGGTGCCGAACTCTATGACAAGCTTGTAGGTTTCGTGGAAGACCTGAATAGCCTGGGCATCAAGCTGCAACAGGCACAGAAGGCCTATGAAGGCGCATATAACAAGTTTACCGGGGGCAGAGGCAATGTCATCCGTCAGGCGGAAATGCTGAAAGAACTCGGTGTAAAACCAACCAAACATCTTCCACAAAATCTGATTGATGCGGCACAGGATGAATCTAAACCACGCGCCTTGCCATCTCGTGACACTTTATAGCCGGCAGCATAGTGGAACTGCTGCAGTGGGTGAAGGGTAACAACCGGCTGAGGGTGATTTTTTCAAAAAATACCTGCGCTAACAGGTGTTTGTGTATTATGCGGCCCAGCAAGTTGCAAATGAATGAGTAATTTGCTGCCCCGTTTTACATCGTTCGTTCTTACCAAAGGAGAATCTGATGAAAAAATGCACTATGTCTATTGCGCTGACGGTTGCATCACTGGGTATGACGGCGGCGCAAGCCGGCGAATTTGATGGCGGTTATATTGGTGGAAAAATTGGCGGAAACCGCACGGATATGACGGCTGTTTCAAGGCAAACGCCCGTCACAGCGGGTCTTGAAGCTGGCTATAACTGGGACATGGAAAACGTGTTGCTGGGCGTGGATGGTTTTGTGGATTTCAACGAGAAAAAGACGCACAGCGGCGTTGCACCAGCACCAGCTAACGTAAATTACGGCAGCCACGTCTATGGTCTTGACTTCAAGCTGGGCTTGCCGAGCGGCAATTGGCGGCCTTATGCAAAATTGGGCTATGCGCATATCGGCGGGCGTGGTGATGCTTATGCTTCGGTCATTAACGATAGCGACGCGCACTATGGGTTGGGAGTCGAATACAAGTTTTCGCCCAACTGGAGCATCGCTGGCGAATGGACCAACAATACCGGCAAGAGAGGTGCTACCAAGCTGACCAATAATAACTTTACCATCGGTTTAAATTATTATTTCGGCAAGCCTTATGTTGCGCCTGTTGCAGTTCGAGCCGCTGCACCTGCACTTGCTCCAGCTCCAGCACCCAGTGAAACCTGGAAAACTTTGCTGGAAAACAAACCAGTGTGCATCGAGGGTGCCAACTTTGAGTTCGATTCGGTCAAGCTGCGCAGCGGGGAGATCAAGAAGCTGGATGAGGTTGTCAGCTTTGCCGCAAAATATAATGATGCGCAACTGGAATCGAGCGGCCATACCGACAGTACCGGCACTCCGGAGTACAACCAGAAACTGTCCGAGGGGCGTGCTCAATCGGTCAAGGCTTACCTGGTCAATAAGGGCGTGGCCGCTGATCGCATCACCGCCGTAGGCTATGGCGAATCCAAGCCAATGGCAGACAATAAGACTGCCGAAGGTCGTGAACTGAATCGCCGTGTCGAGATTTGCACCGTACTCCAGGTGGAAAAGAAGGTGCGCGTGACAGAGTGATTCTTGGCCGCTCC
>JBAZJP010000051.1:0-2622 GCA_041651255.1 Sulfuriferula sp.
CTGTGGCTCAAAAATACGTCCTGAACCGCTGCACCGACTGAAATGATTTTTATGTTTTGGTTGCTCATAACGCTTAAACGACTGCCTTGCCAGCACTGCCAAATGCTTGGATTTTCTCTTCGACAACTTCTTGGACAGCTTTGTAGACTGTTGGCATTAATTTGACGACGGCATACTCATCAGGGTTATCCTGCAGGACTTTAACGAGGGTGTTTCGGAAAACAAATCGCATATCACTGTTGATATTGATTTTACTGACACCAATTTTGGCTGCTTCTTCGAAGTAGTGCGATGGCGTACCGCTGCCGCCGTGCAAACTGATTTGGCAGTCGATGTTATCACGGATTTGTTGCAGCAGTTCGAGATCGAGTTCTTTTGGCACGGGGTATTTACCGTGCAGGTTGCCGATTGCAGCAGCAAATGTATCGATGCCTGTTGCGTCGATGAATGCCTTTGCCCCTTCTGGCGTGCTGAATGTTTTTTTGATTTCTTCATAATCAATGCCTTCGGTATGCAGGTTTGATGAACCGCCAAAATAGTGCGGCTCACTCTCTATAAGTGCGCCGGTGAACTTTGCGTACTCGACGACTTCTTTCGTCTTTTCGATAATTTCTTCCGTTGTCGCATCATGATTTGCCTGGGAGATATCGATATGGATAAACTCAAATCCAGCGTCAATTGCACGCTTGCAATCATCAACTGTCGGGCTGTGATCGAGATTGATGTACATTTCAACTGCATACTCATCCTTGTAGTTATCTACCATATCTCGAATGTTTTCGAGGCCAAGTGCTTTGACTTCGCCGTCACTCACTTCGACAAGTACCGGTGATTTTAGTTTCTGCGCTGCCCGTGCGACAGCAATCAATGTCTCCTGGTTATCGATGTTGAACGCTCCAACCGCGAAACCTTGGCGACGCGTTCGCTGGTACAGGTGTCGTGCACGCATTGTATTGGCTCTGATTTGTGGGATAGTGAGGCTCATTTTATATATCTCCTTTAGTACTCTCTATGATATTGCGCTGTCTTATCAATAAACTCTTTGGCCGTATGTGCAATCTTTTCACCTGTTAAACCAAAGTGGTCAAGCAGTTCGTCAGGCTCACCCGATTCACCGAAGCGATCCAGCATGCCAACTCGTTTGAGCGGTGTCGGCAATTGCTCTGACAGCAGCTCGGCAATCGCTCCACCAAAGCCGCCGTTTACTTGCGCTTCTTCGGCAGTTAGCGCCCGTCCTGTTTTACGAACGCTTGCCAAGATCGTGTCGCCATCAAGCGGTTTAATCGTCGGAACATGCACGACCTCAGCTGACACGCCGTGTTTTTCAAGTTCTTTTGCGGCAAGCAGCAGCTGATATGTCATCGTTCCTGTTCCAAGCAGGGTGATATCGTGTCCTTCACGCAGCACATAAGCTTTGCCAATTTCAAATGGAGAGTGCTCAGTACTGAATATCGGCGTTTTTTCGCGGGCGAGGCGAATATAGCTTGGCTTGCCATTTTCAGCAATCGCGCGCGTTGCCTTTTCGGCTTCAATACTGTCGCCTGGCGCGATAACGACCATGTTGGGCAACACGCGCATCAATGCAATATCTTCGAGCATTTGATGCGTCGCACCGTCAGGACCAACACTGACACCAGCATGGCTACCGACAATTTTTACCGGCTGATCGTTCAGCGCGATCGTCGTCCGTATTTGCTCCCAGTTGCGCCCAGGGCTAAACGCCGCATAGCTGCTCGTAAAAGGTATCTTGCCTGCTCGCGCCATACCACTTGCGACAGTGACAAGGTTTTGCTCGGCAACGCCGATTTCGACAAATCGATCAGGAAAAGCATCTCGAAACTCGCTCATTTTCGTACTGTCTGTCAGATCAGCACAGAGCGCCACGACTGCTTCGTTTGCTTCACCGGCAGCTTTTAATCCGCGACCGAAACCAGCTCGGATTGGTTCTGCAGCCGCATCATCTGCAAACAGATTATCTACAAGTGGATAGTGGCTCATCCCGTTAAAACTCCTTCCGATAATTTGATCGGCATTCATAAGCTATTGCGACATAGCTCGTTATATTCAATCTGAACTTCTTCCGCAGAGTTCTAACGGGACTCATTCGTGTTCTCCTTTGATTTTGCCGTCCAATGTTCGGAGCTTATGCAGGGCATCTTTGGCTTGCTGGCTATTTGGCGGTGTCCCGTGCCAATGATAGTCATATTCCATAAAATCAACACCCTTGCCTGGAATCGTATGCGCGATAATCACGCTCGGCTTGTTTGTAATTGCGCGTGCCATGCTGGCCGCGTCACGAATACTCTCGATGTTATGGCCGTCAATTTCCTGGACATGCCAGCCAAATGATTCCCATTTGCCATGGAGATCCTCAAGTGGCATAACATGATCGGTCGTACCATCGATCTGAATATTGTTGCGGTCGACAAACACGACAAGCTGCGACAATTTATATTTGCCAGCAAACATTGCCGCTTCCCAGATATTTCCTTCGTCAAGTTCGCCATCACCAGTGACAGCATACACCCAGCGGTGCGGCTGCTTATCGATATACTGGAGCGTATAGGCAACGCCCGCTGCTTGCGATAGCCCGCTACCGAGAGGGCCGCTGGTGTTTTCAAG
>JBAZJP010000052.1:0-2614 GCA_041651255.1 Sulfuriferula sp.
ACGCTCATTTTGCAATAGCGTTTTGACAGGTTTCGAATAACGATGACTTATTGCTATACTACATATATATGCAACGCCACGTCTCGAAACAGCGTCAGACGGCAACCCGCACGGCTGTTTATAGCTTCATGACCCTTACTGTCGCAGTTATTGTCGGTATATTGACACTTATCATCCTTGGTTATTCATTTAATGAGCGGGATGGCCGCCTGGAACAAGGTGGGTTGCTGCAAATTGCCAGTACGCCAAACGGTGCAGCGGTCACGCTCGACGAACTAAAACTTGGGTCGCAGACTGATACGAAAGCAACAGTCGATGTCGGCAGCCACAGCGTCAGCATCGACCGCAGCGGCTATCGCTCATGGAAAAAAACAATTTACATCAACGCCGGTGAAATCGGCTGGATTAATTATGCGCGTCTGATTCCGACCAAACTATCCCCGCAGCCGGTACGGACATTTGCGGTACTGTCAGGATCACTTGCGTCACCGCAGCATAAATATCTCGTCATGAAACAAGCACCTGACCAGCCTGTTTTTGAGCTTGCCGATCTGCAGAGCGATACTATCAAATATTCGACGCTGAGTCTGTCTGCGACGAGTTACACAGCACCAAGTGCCGGTAAAACGCAGGCATTTACACTGGAAAGCTGGAGCCAGGACGAAGCTGCGATTCTCGTCAAACATACGTACGACGATACCAAGACCGAATGGCTGCTGCTCAACCGCGAATCGCCGGAAAAATCGATTAATATTAGTGCAAGTTTCGGCGTGCAGCCAACCAAACTTATATTTGCTGGCAATGGGAACAAGTTGCTATTTGTGCAGTCAGACAACAGTGTTCGACGCATCAATTTGGATGAACAGACTCTATCTCGACCACTTGTTTCCAATGTTGAAGACTTCAGCGAGTACGATGACAAGACGATTATCTATACGACGCTTGCGGATACTGCCACTGCAAAGCGCACGGTCGGTTATGCAGCAGTCGATATCGCGCAGCCTCAGACAATTCATAGCTATCCTGCTGATGGACAGCCGCTGCGAGCCGCCATGGAGACATATTTCAACAAGCGCTACATCAGTACTGTGTACGGTCAAAAACTAACGATTGAGTCAGGTTCTCTCCCGACGCCAGATCGCGCGGCAGATCTCAAGGTATTCAAAACGCAGACGATTCCGGCCGGTATTACTCGCCTATCTGTGACACCAAATGGGCGCTTCATCGTATCAGAATTGCCTGACGGTTATGCAACCTACGATGTTGAGCTAAAGAAATACGACAAAACAGCATGGGTCTATCCTGCGACAGCTGATCGCCCGATCCAGTGGTTAGATGACTACATCGTCTGGTCGGATAATGGCGGCCAACTGCGCATCTATGATTTTGACGGTGCCAATCAGCAAACGATCGTGCCTGTAACCGAAGGTTTTGCCAGTACCATCAACCCGAACGGCAAATATCTCTACGGTGTTTTGAAAACCGACAAAGGGTTTGAACTGCGCCGCGTCCAGCTTATCTTGAATTAGCGGGCGCCGAATAGTTTTTCGAGGGCGGTCGCACCGTTGCCTGGTAGCGCTGCTTTGGTGCCGCTTGTTGCTGCATTGGCTGCCGTCGCTTTGGATGGATCTGGTGAGAACTGCTCCGCAGTCACCAATAAGCGATTGGTGGATGTTCCAAGCGGCGTACACGTAATCAGTGTCAGAATCGGTTTGTCAGTTGCGTAGGTCAGTTTATCGACTTGTGTTGGTTTGACGACTTCCTTTTTGGTGACGTTGTAGCTATAGCGAATTGAGTTGTAGTTGACGTATATCGTATCACCTGGCTGTAGTTTGTCTAGCTGGGCAAAGATGAATTTGTAGTCGCCAGGATCAAACAAATCATTGCTGGAATGTCCGGAAAAGACAGTATTGCCTATTTGTCCGGGTCGGCTGTCAGCACCAGGGATTGCGAAATGAGCGACGCCTTTTTGCATCGCTGCCATCTGCGCATCATGTGAGACGGCGACATCGTAGATGACTGGTACGTTGACATTGATTTTCGGAATGATCAGTTTGGGATCCGGACTCACCTGTACATTCGCATTTGGGTCGACAACGATATTCTGCGGATCGATTGTGCCAGGGCTGACGTATGCCTGGACATTTGCGAATAACACTTCATTATACTGCAAAAACGCGACGACAAGCACAACGGCAAATGCGCTGGCAATTGGGAGAAAATGACGGCTTTTGCGGGCTTTTTTAGCTGATTCTTTGGCATTGCCGACGATTTTTTGCCGGAGGTCGATAATTTCTTGTTCGCGCTGCTGTTCAGGTGTGAGCGCAGCTTTTTGCTGTTCTGTCAGGGCCTGATGGAGATGGCCGACATAGTAGCGTTCGTAATATTTCTGATAGTAGTCCTGCCACTGCGAATGATATTGCTGCATGTGCTGTGCTGTCGGGTCGCTGCTCACCTGTGCTTGCTGAGGACGAGACGTTGGACTGGCTGAAGGCGACGCTGCTGGAGACTGACCGGCGTAGAGTGCATTTAACTGATCGCGAACTACATCGGCTGCAGCGTCACGATTCGTCGTATCTGTACTGGTTTTTTTGTCCTCAGGAGGCATTTCATG
>JBAZJP010000053.1:0-2602 GCA_041651255.1 Sulfuriferula sp.
GATTTACTATAAAATGTATAGTAAACTGAATACAGTTACCATTCTTAGCAAAGGGAGGAAATATGAAAGCAGCCCAGATAGATAATTACGGCGACGTGTCAGTGATAGAAGTGCGCGACGTAGAAAAACCAACAATAAACGATGACCAGATTCTCGTCGAAGTAGCGGCGGCAGGTTTGAACCCGTTCGATACTGCTGTCCGATCAGGCAGTGCGCAGGCCATGGCACCGCTGTCTTTTCCTGCAACGCTTGGACTCGATTTTGCAGGTACAGTCGTCGAAGTTGGATCAAATGTCACGGGCTTTGGCATTGGCGAAAAGGTCTATGGCACCGCAAACGCAATGTTTGGCGCGAGCGGAGCATTTGCTGAATATACCGCAGCCAATGCAACAAGCGTCGCACATGCACCTCAAAACATGAGTGATGTCGAAGCAGCGTCTCTGCCAACTGCAGGGATCAGCGCATTGCAAGCTGTCATCAACGCTATCAAACTTCAATCTGGTCAAAAGCTATTTATCAATGGCGGTTCTGGTGGCATAGGTACGACAGCTATCCAGATAGCAAAGCATCTGGGTGCATATGTCGCAGTGTCAGCATCGGCAGATAGCCGTGACTATGTCCTGTCGCTTGGAGCTGATGAATTTGTTGATTACAAAACGCAGAACTACAAAGATGTCATTAGCGATTTTGACGCTGTTCTCAATAATGTATATAGCGACAAAACCATCGAACTCCTCGATGTATTGAAAAAGGGCGGTGTTGCGGTATCTCTCACTGGCGGTTTTGATGACAAAACGGCTGCAGACCTAGGAGTGACTGCGATCAATCAGGGGACAAACGTCTCGACGGCATCGCTTGATGCACTTCGTTCGCTTGTCGAGAGCGGAGCCGTGACGGCAGTTATCGATCAGACATTCACACTCGACCAGATCAAAGATGCATATACCGCCCGTGAGACTCAATCCGTCAAAGGCAAAATCGTTATCACTATCACATAAGTAGCGCAAAGCTACCAGTTATGGTATAGTTGCGTCAGTTTTGTTGAGCCTTTTCTTTATGTCCAGGCTCCAAAAAGGAGCTTGAAGGAAACGGCAATCCCGTACGAGAGGATTATTATGACCCAGCCGTTCGGCGAAGAGCGAGCCATTGCCACGAACTATTTGCGGATGATGGCAGATCAACTATCCAGCCAAGAGAAGGAAGCTGTCATCCATAGCGATGCCGTACTGGTCGGCAAGCGAAAGTATCAGCTGCTTGGCGATAGCCACGAGCTGATCTGGAACAAGCCTCAGGACATTTTCCGACTGCCATTCTTGTCGCCTCGTAGCCGCTACGGCTGCGGCGTGCTGCATGATGGCACCTTTGTCGAATTTTGTCCGGTCATTCGCAGCCATACAGGCGAGGCGGTGATCCATCGAACATTTCTGCACTGGCAAACCATACGGCAACGCTGGCAAATCATTCCGCTTGACTGGATGTCGATCGAAACCATCCGCTCGCTCAATGAAAAGCTCCGTGTCCGCATCATCCCTACAAGCTCCACCCGCGCTCATTAGCGCGGGTGGTTTCATTTCATACCACCGTAAATTTAAGTAGAAATACAAAAAACTATTGCTTATGTTAAATATTAATGTAATTATGAATATATTAATACTAATTGTGTAAATAATAATCATAATTATTTACACAGAAAGTAATAGGGGAGAGATATGGATACTGGAGATACGGCATTTGTATTACTATCGGCAGCGTTGGTCATGTTAATGATCCCAGGGCTGGCGTTTTTTTATTCGGGCATGGTTCGTGCCAAAAACGTACTGGCAACGGCGTTGCAAAGTTTCTTCGCACTCGGTATCGTATCAGTACTTTGGGTACTGATTGGCTATACATTGGCATTCGGTCCGGACATAGGCGGCGTCATCGGCGGCCTGAACTTCGCAGGTTTTAACGGTGTCGGGCAAGAGCCAAATGCAGATCTCGCTGCAACGATTCCACATCTTGCATTTGCGGTTTTCCAGTTGTTTTTCGCCGCAATCACGCCGGCACTCATTACTGGTGCATTTGCAGAACGAATGAAGTTTTCTGCATTCGCAATCTTTACCAGCTTGTGGCTTCTATTGGTCTACGCACCACTTGCGCACTGGGTATGGGCACCTGGCGGCTGGATTCGATCACTCGGCGCATTAGACTTTGCCGGTGGTACCGTCGTCCATATTAGCGCTGGTATTGCAGCACTCGCAGCTGCAATCGTCATCGGCAAACGAGCCGGACTCAAGCGAAGCAGCATTACTCCACACAACTTGCCGTTTACGATGCTCGGTGCAGGACTGCTGTGGTTTGGCTGGTTTGGATTCAATGCCGGAAGTGCCCTCGGTGCCAGCGGTCTTGCCGCATCGGCATTCGTGACGACAAATGTCGCTGCGGGAGCTGCAATGCTCGGCTGGGCACTCGTCGATTGGATCCGACACCGCAAAGTCACGACACTTGGCGCGGTAAGTGGAGCTGTTGCCGGACTGGTTGCGATTACACCAGCCGCTGGATTTGTCAGTCCTCTGTCAGCTATCGCCATCGGCGCGCTGGCCGGTATCGTCTGTTCGTATGC
>JBAZJP010000054.1:0-2553 GCA_041651255.1 Sulfuriferula sp.
GTTGTCTTTTTGTTCGGGCGCGGTGCAGTCATCACGCATCTCGCCAATCACCACCGACATAGTGGCGAGCGGGGTGCCCAGTTCATGTGCGGCGCTGGCGGCCATAGTGCCCAAGGACACGATGCGTTCGTTGCGCAATGTCTCTTCGCGCACACGATTGAGTTGAGCATCGCGCGACCTGACTGCCGCAGCCATCTCCACCGCGAAGTAGGCGATCACCGCCGCACTGATGACGAAGCCCAGCCACATACCGAGCACATGCGTGTTGAAGGCATCGCCGAAGGGGGAAGTGTCAGAGGTCGCGTTAGCGGGTGCTGATTCCGGCTCGGTGCGGCAGTAGTCAGGAGGTGTGGTTGCTGGCTCATGCATCTGATGCTGGCTGTGATCCATAGTCAGCGCGGCATGGTCGTGCGCAGGGGCAGCAGCAGTTGTCGTTGCGGCGGCAGTGTGTTGAGCGTGCGCATTGCCGGTGGGTAGCGGTACGTACCACACCATCAATAAGCTGTAGCAAGCCACCGTCAACGCGGCCATGCCCCATGTGTAACGACGCGGCAGAGTTGCGGCGGCAAGCACCAAGGGCAACAGATAGAGAGATACGAAAGGATTGGTCGAACCGCCGCCGAAATACAGCAGCACAGTCAGCGCGTTCACATCCAGTAAGAGTTGTGCGAACAACTCAAGGTTACTCACCGGGTAGTCGAGCGACAGGCGCCACCGCGTGAGCAGGTTCACCAACACTAGAAACACCACCGTGCCGATCATCGGCGTCCAAGCGAAATCCGCACTCAGGAAGCGATGCACCAGGATCAGCGTGGCGAACTGCGCCAAGATGGCCCAGTTGCGCAGCATGAACAAGCGACGCAGATGCGAGTGCCCCGTCTGAGTGGAAAGTAGGGATGAGTTCATGGCGGTGGATTCTACTGGAAGCCCGCTGTTATTGGGGTGCGACAAAATGCCGCAGTGACATTTGTATGGGAATGAGTAACATGCGCCGCTGGAATTTATGGGTAGTTAAAGCGGGGGCGCAAGATTCCGCAGTCAACACAACTTAGGGAGATATTGATGGACAAACGTAATTTGAAACGCATGGCAGAGCTGGGCATTGTAATGACGGCTGTCGCAGCATTGATCGCAGGTTGTGGCGGCGGTAGCTCAACTCCAGCAGCAAACAATGGTAGCGCCACTGTAGCGTTGTCAGGAATCGTCGCTGACGGCTATTTGAGCGGCGCTAAAGTCTGCTTGGATACAAACAGCAACGGTGTGTGTGATTCTGGCGAGCCGTCTTCAACGACTGGCACCAATGGTGACTACACCATCTCAGGTATCACATCGGGTCAACAATCGTTGCACCCCGTTGTGGCTGAGGTTCCTTCTACAGCAGTGGATAAAGATACAGGTGTTGCAGTAGGTCAAGCGTTCACTTTGGCTGCACCAGCAGGGGCATCATTTGTGAGTCCCCTTTCGACCTTGGTCAATGAAAAAGTGTTGGCTGGAGCGACTGCGGCTTCTGCCGTTGCCTCTGTTGGTCAGGCTTTGGGTATTCCCGCAGCTAGCGGCGTGAGCGTTTCAGATAACTATGTATCACTCAAAGGTTCGGCCACCGATCAAACAAACGGATATTTCCGTGCACATGAGGCAGCCAAGACCATTGTGGCTGTGTTGAAGGCAGGTAAAGCATCTCTTGGTTCCTCAACAGCTAGCACTGACAAAGCAACTCAAAGTGTATTGCTAGGTCAAGCTGAATCGGTGTTGCAATTCCAAGCGACTAGCAACGTGGCCGCAGTAGCTACTATGTTCTCGCCTGTTGCAGTCAATGCTAGCAGCGTAGTTGGTGCGGGCTCTCTGAAAGCACAGATTGCTGCAAATAATGCAGCGTCTTTGGCTGCAGCAGCAACGCAGAACGTGACTATCAATTTTGATGTGATCAATGGCGCTACAAATATTCAACTGTGGGGGCGTTAAAGGATTTGCGCTTCTACGTTTCTGGTGTTGCACTGATCGATGCTGCGGGTAATTACGCTCCAGTGGTGATGACTGAGAACGCCAGCCAAGGTGGTAATGTCGCCTTACTTGACTTTGAAGATGGTACGAATACTTGCGTTGGTGGAACTGCGGGAACTTACACTGCCGTGACAGGCAAGGTTGCACCTGGTAGCTATGTAGGCATCGCATTCACTGTTGGTGTTCCAGGAAAGTTGAATCACAGCAATATTGCTGATGTGGCGACGCCTTTACCGCTCCAAAATTCAGCGCTCAATTGGTCGTGGCAATCGGGTCGTAAGTTCACTAAGATTGAATTTACAGCGAACCCTGTAGCACCAACAGCTGGTGTTACGACGATGGTTCACTTGGGGGCGACTGGTTGCAAGGCTAATCCTTTGAACGGTGAAGTAATCAATGGCTGCGGTAGCCCGAACCGTATGCAGTTGTCATTTGCGAGTTTCAATCCAACGACGCAGAAGATCGCCTTAGATTTGGGCGCATTGTTCAATGGTGTCGATCTGACTACCTCCAAGACATGGATGTCAGCTAAACCAGGTGGAATGATGATGG